>CBDHDY010000052.1:35000-127490 GCA_965261885.1 Dehalococcoidia bacterium | reverse complement strand
CGGCTACGTTGGGCGCTCCGCACACCACCTCCATCTCCTCGTCTTTTCCACCTGACCCCGGGCCGGTAGTGACGGTGCAGAGCCTGAGCCGGTCGGCGTTGGGGTGAGGGCGTACGCTGGTTACGCTTCCGACGAATACCTGGCTCCACCCGCCGGTCTCCTGGACCTCGCCCACCTCCACGCCAGCCATAGTGAGCCGATGGGCCAGTTCGGACGAAGGTATGTTGATGTCCACATATTGCCGGAGCCAGCTGAGGGGAACTTTCATTCAGACCCTGTCTCTGAGGTGGAAATGGCTACGCCCTAGAACTGCCGGAGAAAGCGAAGGTCGTTGGCGTAGAAGTGCCTGATGTCATCAATGCCATATTTCAACATGGCAATGCGCTCCGGCCCGAGACCGAAGGCGAAGCCGGTGTACCTGTCGGGGTCGTAGCCCGCGCCGGCCAGTACCCTGGGATGCACCATGCCTGCGCCCATGATTTCGATCCATCCGCTGTCCCGGCAGATGCGGCAACCCTCTCCCTCGCCGTTGCAGGCGAAGCAGTCAATGGACATGTCAACACCCGGTTCAACGAAGGGAAAGTAGTCGCAGCGGAACCGGATCTGTCGCTCCTCGCCGAACAGCCGACGGGCAAACTCGTAGAGCGTGCCCTTCAGGTTGGCGAAGGTTATGCCCTCGTCAACCGCCAACCCTTCAACCTGATAGAAATGCCACTCGTGAGTGGCGTCAGTGGCCTCGTAACGGTAGCACTTTCCGGGCACTATGACGCGCACCGGCGGCCGCTGGGCCTCCATTACTCGCGCCTGCATGGGCGATGTGTGGGTGCGCAGCAACATGGGTTGCTCGCCGGCCTCGTTGGTGTAGTCCACCCAGAGAGTGTTCCACATGTCCCGCGATGGGTGGCCTTTTGGGATATTCAGCATCTCAAAGTTGTAGTGGTCCCACTCCACCTCGGGGCCCTCAACGATGCTGAAGCCCATGCCCACGAAGGCGGCGCAGATTTCACGCACGATCTGGGTGGTTGGATGCAGCCTGCCCCCTGAGGGACGCCTCCCCGGGAGGGTGACATCAAGGCGGTCTTCTTGCGCGGCGCGAATCAGGGCGGCGTCGTTTATCTCTCGAGTGCGTGCCTCCAAGCCGTTTTCCAAGGACTCCTTGGCTTGGTTGGCCAGCCCGCCAATCCTGCGGCGTTCGTCAATGTCCAGCGAGGAGAGCCCGCGAAGCACAGTGGTCAGGCTGCCGCGGCGTCCCAGATAGGAGATACGCCACTGCTCGAGGGCTTCCATGCTGTGGAGGGCCGATAGCTCGGCAAGGGCCGCGCCGGCCAGATCTTCAATGTTCTGAGGGGTGGGCTGAACCAATAGGGCTACATTCCTGGGCCGGGCTGACGGGAAAGATCCCTACCCGCTGTTATCTTTGGTACAGAATTATAGAAACCGCCAACTATCAGGTCAAGGCACGGCTACTTACAGGGGAGAGTTATGAATCGCGCAGACGATTGCCGCGAGCAGATTTTCCAGTGTTTGCCGTGTCCAACTCACGAAAAGAGCGGGTCCGCAGCACGGTGCAGGTGGGAACCCAGGGACGCCAATCCGATGCGGTATTCCCATCGCCCGGAGTTTCTGAGTTTGCGCGAAGGCAGGACTGAGGGAGTGGCGGAGAAACGGGACTCGTTGTCCAACATAATTGCAGGGGCATCCTGAGCGATGATGTTTCTGGACAATGCCGTGGGGCGGGGCTAGACTTATGGCGATTTCCCTGCAAGGGGTTAGCGCTCTGAGCACGATGTCCCACACGATCTCCCTGAGGTTTGGAAATGCCTGTATTTTCTCCTGAATATTTGGAAAAGGCGGCCTACCACATCTATCGCGCCAAGGGCACACCAGACGCGGAGGCCGAGGTGGTGGCGACTCACTTGGTCAAGGCCAACCTGTGCGGCCACGATTCCCACGGGGTCATTCAGATTCCAACCTACGCCGAACGCATCGACGTCGGACACATCGTTCCCGGCGCCCCCTTCGTTGTGGAGCGGGAGGCCCCCTGCACCGCCGTGATAAACGGCAACTGGGGGTTTGGATTCGTGGTGACTGAACGGGCCATGCGCATGGCCATAGACAAGGCCCGTACCCACGGCGTCGCGGCGATCACGGTCCACAGCCAGAGTCACATCGGCCGGCTGGGGGATTACCCCACGATGGCTGCCGCCGAGGGCATGATTGGCCTGATTACCGCCGACTCCGGCGCTGCCCCCAAGCATGTCGCTCCCTTTGGCGGACGGGCCCGCAAGCTGGGAACAAACCCCATCTGCATCGGCATGCCCAGCGACCTTGATGGGCCGGTACTGATGGACATGGCCTCCAGCACCGTGGCGCTGGGCAAGATTTCCCTGGCCCGCAATCGTCGCGAGTCCATCCCTGTAGGTTGGATCGTGGACCGCGATGGCAACCCGACTACTGATCCCAACGATTACTTTTCCGGCGGGGCCATCCTGCCGGTGGGCGTTGACCAGGGCCACAAGGGATACGCTTTGTCGTTCATGGTCGAGGTTTTCTCGGGCCTGTTGACCGGCCTGGGCTTCGGCATAGATCCGGAAGGCCGGCACAACGACGGCTGCTTCATCGCCGCCTTCAACCTGGAGCATTTCCGCCCGCTGGACGAGTTCAAGAAAGACATGGGCGAGTTTGTGGAGTTCGTCAAGGACTCGCCGCCGGCTGTTGGGTTCAATGAAGTGCTGTATCCCGGAGAAATCGAGTACCGCACCGAGCAGCGCCGCCGCCGGGAGGGCATCTTTGTCGAGGACGATACCTGGAGCCAGATCAGCGGCCTGATGAAGTCCCTGGAAGTCGAGAACTTGGTGGGCGACCCATAATCCCCTCTCCTGTCCAACTTTGCCTCCCCTGCTGAGCGAGGCCGGGTGAGGGCGGCCCCTATCGTCATTGACCCCAATCGCCACTGGCATGGAGGATCGCGTGAGTACCCGAACTCCCTTCGGCGACAAGATCAGGGAAGCATACCTGGAATCGGCCGAATTCTTCGCCCAGCTGGTTGACGGCGTGGACATTGACGCTTGGGAAGACCACGCGCTGGGCCAGTGGACGCTGCGCGACTTGGCTGGCCATACCTACCGTTCCATCAGCACTGTTGTCGGCTACTCCGAGAAGCCCGCGCCGCAGGTGGACGTTGAATCCACGACACAGTGGATTCTGAACGTGAGACAGAACGCGAATCCCGACCGCGTGGCAGAGCTGGGCCGGTCAGCCGGTCTGGAGATCATGGACAGCCCGACGATGATGGTGCGCGGATTCCTGAACATGGCAAAGGAGAGGGTCAACGATCTCGATGATGACTTCATCCTCGCCACACCCCAGGGGGGAATGAGGTTCATCGACTACCTCCAACTGCGCACTATGGAGTTGGTAATCCACGGTAGCGATCTTGCCAAGGCCTTGGGGGTGGAGGCCAAGCCCCCCGATGGCGGAATGCAGGTGGCCCTGCAGGTACTGACGGGAGTAGCCGTTGCCGAGGGCCGCGGCCCTGCCCTCGCGGACGCCCTCACCGGCAGAAACGCCCTGCCGATCGGCTACAACCTGCTGATTTGATGCCCGGTCTGTCCTGTCCCAAGTGTCCGTGTCCACTCTGATACCAGACTACCGTACCGCCGGAATCTTCCTGTTGCTCACGGCGCTGGCTACCGCCATATCCGTGCCAGCCCGGTTGGCCGCAGGAGCGGACGATACCCCTCTGACCGACACCATCGCTCAATCGCTCAACTTGGACGCCGCAGAAATAGCCCGGCTTGAGGTATCGGAAAAGCTGGTTGCTATCGGGTCTGCCAGCGTCGCCTACGGAACCGGCGGGGCCGCCCGGTTGTTGGGCGGGCTGACGCTGCTTGCGGCCAGCGTCCCGCTCTGGCGGGTGATGGGCGGGTATCATCCCGTTGCGATGGCATTGGCAACCGTGTTGCTGGCAGCCTCGGGAATCGCGTCGGCGGTGTCCGGCGCATCCGCCGTCGCGCTGGCGGTATTGGCCCCTGAGCCGCAGGCAACCGCCGTACTGACCGCCGGATGGGCGTCGTCGAGCGAGGTCAAGGAAGCCGTGCTGGCTGCGGGAGGCTCGTCGGTGGGCGGGGTTGAGGATGCCCTCTTCACCCTGCGCTGGGTCTTGGGATCCCTGGGCTTTACGCTGGCGGGGCTGGCGCTGGCGACGATGGCGCCGGTGCAGTGGCGAATGGGAGGATTGCTTCGAGCCCTGGCAGTGGCTGGCGGCATTCTGGGATTCGCGATGCTGTTCATCTGGGTCGACGCCGCCACAGCGGTTCACCGCATCAGCGGCATCGCCTTCCTGGTCTGGTTGATCGTGGTGGGCGTGGGGCTGGTGGCCGGAAAGGTCAGGCCACCGGCTGATTCAATTTCCGGTTGATTGAGGAACAATAAAGAGACGGTCTCGCTCAACCCCTCGGCGAGAAAGAATTTCCGAATTAATCCGTATCGGGGCGTCCCGCGTCTTCGAATTCTTCTGATTTGATCCATTCCTCTTCCAAATCTGAATCGTCCCACCTTGTTGTCCACATGAGCGCCAGTCCTGTGACTGTCATCAGGAATCCTCCCCCCAACACAAGGCTCGCGGTGTAAAGCCCAATGCTCCAGGTTATTCCCAGTACGGCAGACTCGCCGAAATTCTCCCTGGTAATCACATACCCCACGAGCGCGGCAATTATGACTCCGAGCAAAAGGGAGGCTATACCGCTCACCAACAGCGTGTTGGCCGCTTTCCACATCTCAGATACCCTCCCACTGAATTCGTTCGTCAGCCCGCCTGTTCCTGCAGCTTCTTCAGCAGTGGAATCTGCCGGATCTTGGCCGGGGGCAGGTCGTCCCAGTAAATGCCGGTAGGGCGGGGCACTTCGCCGCTGCACCGGATGATCTCATCGGGGGTTACCACGTAGTCGAGGAATACATCGTGGTGGGTGTACGGTAGGTCTTCGTCCAGCACTTGTATGGCGTGCACGGTGGTGACCACCGGGGTATCTGGCAAGACGATGCCGGCGGCGATGGCCAGGCCGTACTCGAGGTCGGCGAAGCCGCCGCCCTTGCCGACACGCGTTCCCAGGCTGTTGACCGCGACGGAGCCGGAGATGACGAGGTCCACGCGGCGCATCTCCTCCACGTAGACCGGACGCCCGCAGCGGAAGGCGCCCGCGATGGTGGAGGCCTCGGCAGGCGACGCACCAATGGCTGCGGGGTCGAGTTCGATGAAGCACTGCTCGTGCCTGAGGCGCGGCACTGCCATGTACAGTATCTTCCCTTCCTCCAGGGCCTTCTGCCGCAGGGGTCGCTGGGCCTTGTCGGGGTTGCCCTTGATGACCCGCGCATCCTGCCAGGCCTGCAGCTCGCCTACGCGGTCGGCGGCGGCCTCGCAGCCTCGAAAGTGAGGAATCTTGTCGTGGAGTTTGCGGGTATGGGCGGCGCGGGCCTCTTCCATTGCCGACCACACCGCCTCGCGTACCTCGTCCTTGCTGCGCATGCTTACCGTCGCTCCGATTGCGGTGAATCGTACCGGCACGCATTGTATCTCAAGAACCGATGCAGCAACCCGGGCCGGTTACCCCGGAGGCAATCAACCCCGGAGACATCGATCAAGCGAAAGATCGAGGCCGCACCGGGGTACTTGTGGTTCCCTGCTGTGTGTACTTCGGCCCGTCTAGCGCGACGAATTTCGATTGACGCCTATTATTGATTGTGATAGATTTCTCACGCTTTAATTCCGTTTCGTAGTCCCCCAAATCACTCTCCGAGAGAACTCATGGAATCGTTAATTGTCGCCTTGGCCGCAGGTGTGCTTGCCCTGATTTTTGCCGGATTCACGGCTATGCGCGTTCTTCGCGCCGAAGCCGGCAACGAACTCATGCGCAGTATCGGGGACTCCATCCGTGAAGGCGCTGGAGCATTCCTGCGCCGCGAGTACATGTCACTGCTCCCCTTCGTCGTGGTCGTGGCCGTGGTGCTGGGGGTTCTGGACTACACTATCTTTGAACACGACCTGCCCGTCCCGGCAACGGCCATTTCATACCTGGTGGGCAGCATCTGCTCCGGCACCGCCGGGTTCATAGGAATGAGCGTGGCTGTGCGGGCCAACGTCCGGACCGCCGCCGCTGCCATGAATGGGCTGAATCCGGCACTGCGGGTTGCCTTCTCCAGTGGCACGGTGATGGGCGTTACGGTGGTGGGCATCGGCCTGCTGGGCGTTTCCATTCTCTACCTGATATTCCAGAACATCAGCGTCGTTGCCGGATTCGGTTTCGGCGCCAGCTCCATCGCACTGTTCGCCCGCGTGGGTGGCGGCATCTTCACCAAGGCTGCTGATGTCGGTTCCGACCTGGTGGGCAAGGTGGAGGCTGGTATCCCCGAGGACGACCCCCGCAACCCCGGCGTGATCGCCGACAACGTCGGTGACAACGTGGGCGATGTGGCCGGCATGGGCGCCGACCTGTTCGAGTCCTATGCCAGCTCCATCATTTCCACCATAGCACTGTCCGCTGCGGCCGTAGTATTCGCCACCGGCGGCTCAACTGAATTCGACTATACCGACTCGCAGTCGGTGTTTCCGCTGCTCTTGGCCGGTGCTGGCATAGTCGCAGCCATACTGGGTACCTTCGTGGTCCGCAGCGGAGAGCAGGCCAACTTCGAGAAGCTGTTGTGGTCGCTGCGCTACGGCATTTTTGCAGCGGGCGGCCTGCTGATAATTTTCGCCGCGGTCTTGACCATCACCCTCACCGACAACTGGTGGTGGTTCGGCTGCGTGGTCGCGGGTCTGGCGGCTGGGACAATTATCGGCTTGGGGACCGAATACTACACTTCATACAGCTACAAGCCGACTCAGAGGGTTTCTGCTGCTTCCGAGACCGGCGCGGCCACGGTGATCATCCAGGGCATCGCCAGTGGCATGCTGAGCACTCTCATTCCCGTGATATGCGTGTCCATCGCCATCCTGCTTGCCTACTGGTTCGCCGGGTTCTATGGTGTGGCCTTGGCCGGCGTCGGCCTGCTGTCCACCCTGGGCATCACGCTGGCCACCGACGCCTACGGCCCAGTGGCCGACAACGCCGGCGGTATCGCCGAGCAGGCAGATCTTGATCCCGAAGTCCGTGAGCGCACGGACGCGCTGGACGCCCTGGGCAACACCACCGCCGCCACCGGCAAGGGCTTTGCTATCGGCTCGGCGGCCTTGACCGCCCTGGCCCTGCTGGCCGCTTATTCGGTAAGTGCCAAATTGATCATCATCGGGGCCGATGGAAAGTTGGATCTGCAGGCTATGGCTGATGCCGGGACTGTCGGTATCAACCTGCTCCAGCCGCAGATACTGGTGGGGCTGGTGATCGGCGCCATGCTGCCGTTCATCTTCTCGGCCCTGACCATGCAGGCCGTTGGCCGGGCGGCGCAGGGCATCGTTGACGAGGTTCGGCGGCAGTTCCGCGAGATTCCCGGGCTGATGGAAGGCACCGGCACACCAGACTCCGCCCGCTGCGTCGACATCAGCACCCGCGCCGCGCTGCGGGAGATGATTGTCCCCGGCCTGATGGCGGTAATCGCTCCCATCGCCGCCGGCTTCATCCTCGGCCCTGCTGCACTGGGCGGCTTGCTCATTGGCTCTGTGGCCTCCGGATTCATGCTGGCCATCATGATGGCCTCCGCAGGTGGCACCTGGGACAACGCCAAGAAGTACGTGGAGCTGGGCAACTACGGCGGTAAG
The DNA here is from genome assembly GCA_965261885.1 of Dehalococcoidia bacterium. GTDB lineage: Bacteria > Chloroflexota > Dehalococcoidia > Lucifugimonadales > UBA3495 > VXOI01. Next base: position 119,740 of record CBDHDY010000052.1, on the reverse strand, counting down.
GGTTCTGATGCCCACAAGGCGGCGGTCGAGGGCGATGTGGTTGGCGACCCGTTCAAGGACACCTCGGGCCCTTCCCTCAACATCCTGCTCAAGCTGATGGCCGTCGTATCGCTGGTATTTGCTCCGGTGTTCCTGGAAGTGTCGCCGCTGATCAACCTGGCCTAAAGCATCATTTTCGCGGTAGAGAGGATCGAAAGCACATGAGCGCGACTGCTGGCGTGACCCTGCGCGCAATCCTCGAGGAATGCCGCGACGGACGGAACGGCGGTGCTTTCAACGAGGTGGTGGTAATGCTGGAGAGCACCGCTGCCTCGGCCGAGGTCAATATGGATTTTGACGACCTGCGCTTCACCCCCGACGGGCGGGTCGTCACGCTGGTGGTCCCCGACGGCACGCACATGCACCTGGACATGTCCAAGATCCGTGAGGCCGAGTTCAAGCACGCCACTAACGACCGGGGCCTGCCTTCATACCAGCTCTGGATGCGGGACGGCGACGGCAACCCGGCGATGCGCATCTACATGCGGAAGTCCGACAACGACGCCACGAACCCGCCGCGCCACGATTTCTTCATGTCGCTGCTGGAGAAGTACCCCGGTCCCATCGCGCTCCCGGCGGAGGCCTACGGTCCTGAGGACGGGCACTCCTAGCCGTTCGTTACCTGACCGGTTTCCAGGTCGATGATCCGGGCGACGGCTTCCTCGCCGTCGACGTCCAGCAACGCCACGGTGCCCAGCGCGCCCCGGCGATGGCGCCTGCCTGGGTAAGTCGGGCTGCCGGGGTTGACCATCATCACTCCATCCCACCAGCAGATCACTTCCTCGTGGGTGTCGCCGAACAGCACCACGTCCACCGGCTGCCCGAACTTGGCCCTCAACAGATCCGCCGCCAGGCCTTCGGGCAGTACCAGCCCTGTTCCATCGCCGGTGGTGGAGATCTTCGGCCCCGGCCACTGGATGTCGTGGATCATACCAATGGCAAGTCCGCCCGCATGGACCACTCTGGTAGCGTCGGCCAGCCTGTCGCCTGACTCGCGGGGGTCTTCGTAGCCACGTACCGCCAGCACGGGCGCGACGCTCTCGAGATAGTCCAGTACGCCGAGGCATTCCAGGTCGCCGCAATGAAGTATCAGGTCGACCCCGGCCAGGGCCTCCAGAACCGTACCCGGAAGGTCGCGACCGCTTCCGGCGGAGTGGGTGTCTGAGATAAGCCCGATACGGGTGGTTCTTCTCGCTTCTGGAGTGGTCATCAGTTGAGGTTGTCCCAAAGGGTGAAGTAGTCGGGGGAGTCGCCGCGAATGGCTTCAGCCAGCTCCTGCCGGCTGAGTTTCTGGGTGATCTCAGACTCACGACTGACCATATTGGTCAGCCGGGCTTCCCACTCTCCCAGGGAGGCGGCCTCTTCACTGTCTTCGAGCAGCGTTTGCAGGGCCCCAAGGACAATCTCCGAGTGAGCGGCGGCAGCGGTCCCGGAAATTACATAGACCACAACACCCGGAAGATCGTCGGGATTGATTTCCGTGCCCGGCTCTGCGTGCAGCCTCACCCCGAGGCGATCCAGGATGAACGACATCGCCACCTCGCGAACAGTCTCTTCGAAGTGCATTGTAAGGTTCATCAGGTGGGCGAAAGGGAATTCCCCTGTATGGCGCAGGGCGTGGGAGAATTCGGCCTCCACTGCGCTGAAAAACTCATCGTCGAGGATGTCGCTGGTGTCCATGACACGGACCTGCGGCTCCCCGGGGCGGGAGTCGAACACCATGAACTCCTGCAAGTGCGGGAAAATGCAAAGCTGGATGTCAGGGAAACCGGCCTCAAAGGGGCCTGGGTTGAATAGCTGTTCCATAGAATTACTCTATCCCTTCGACCCCGTGGAAATTGGATATACGATCTATTCTGCGGTGGGTCTTCATGTTCAGGCAAGGGTCCCTGGACTATTGGACATCGCGCCTCTCCCAAGAATACTTTGTTACAGCAGGTCCGCGATGTCTTTCATTTGCCGGCACAGCCAGTCCTCGTTGTCATTTCGGCAAATGTGACGGTACAGCTGTAAGGCGCGCTGCTTTCGTTCCACGGCGGACATGGTAATCGACTGGTATAGAGCCTCGGAGGTTCCCACTATGTCTGTCGGGGCGACGCCAAGTGCTCCTCCGGATAGTTGGTTGTAGGCGCCGCTGCTCTGGGACAATACCAGTACGCCATCGCGCTTGTTGACCACAGGGCCCTCCTTTGCCACCAGGTTCATGCCCTCCACCAGGGTGTTGACCAGCAATGAGTCATAGAGCTTCATGCCGGCGACAGCCTGGGCGTAGTTGTTTTCCATGTAGGGAACTATGGGTTGCCAGCCACCGTTGCCGTGGTTGTTGTTGACCTGCTGGATTGCCTGCTGGACCTCGTCCATGTATCGCTGATACTGCCGCAGGTGGGTGCGCGACGGCACGAGAAAAGCCAGGAACTTCACCCGGCCCTTCAGTTCCGGATGGCCGCTCAACAGTTGATCGTAGGCCCGGAAGCCGCGGACGATGTTCTTGTTGGGCTCGGCGCGGTCAATGCGCACGATGGTGGCTTCACCGGCGTCGCGCTTGAGCCTGGCTTCGTACTCCAGGGTCCGCGGCGCGCTGGCGATGTGTTGCACCTCGGCGACGTTGATGGAGCCCGGATAGACCCTGGCGTTGCAGATCTGGCCGTCCAGTTCCACGGTGTCCGTCTGGCGGTCAACATAGGCCTCCGGAACGAACTCCTCCACCGTGTCCAGGAAGCACCGACGGTCAAGGGAGGTCTGAAACCCGACAATGTCGGCTGCGCACAGGGATTCGCAGATGCGGCGGACGATGTGCCGGGGTATCAGGTTCCAGTACAGCGGCGTGGGCCACGGGACGTGGATGTAGTGCTGAATGATGGCTTTCGGCAGGTCGCGCCGGACGAATTCGGGCAGCAGGTACAGGTGATAATCGTGCCCGATAACTACGGGCGGGACGTTCCGGGAGCGTGCCTCGGCCACCACGACCTTTGCAAAGGCCTCGTTGACGGAGACATAACCAGTGTTCCATGCATCATGGACATTGGCATCCACTGTTGGGTTATGAGGTGGGTTCCACATATAGTGCTGCAGGAACCAGAGCAGGGGGTTGCAGATGACGTTGTAGTACTTGTGGTAGGCGCGTCTGGGAGTGGTCACGTAGCGCAGACTGATCTTCTGGCCAGGGAGAGGAGACGGCAACGGCGCGCTGCTGGCAGAAACCGAGCGGTCGCCTTCGCTCATTGCGCTGGAAACCCAGGTAAAGTCGAAGTCCTGGGCCAGCGGAGCAAAAGAGGTTACCACGCTCCCGCTCCCCCTTCGGGGCTCCGGGCGCCCGTCGGTCATTTGGTGCTCGACAGGACCCCGGTTGCTCACCAGTATCAGGCGGCGTTGCGAGAGGATACGGGCACAGAGCTCTTTGAGATCCGTGAGTCCTTCTTCCGATCCGTCGCCCAGCTTGTGGTTCTCCATCCGCATGGATGTCACTTCCGCTTTGGCGAATCAGTTCCCGTGCCCTTGAGGGCAGGGAGAAATATAAATTAGAAAGTTTTGATGGGTCTGCGATTACCCTAGGCCGCTGAGCCGCTTGATGGCTGGTACTACCTCCGCCAGCCCGGTTACGGTTTCATCGGGTTCGGTGGCCGGATCGTCGGGGTCCTCTCGTTCACTGAATCCTGTGATCCAGACTGTTTTCAGCCCCGAAAGCTTGGCACCGGCCACATCGTTCCGCACGCTGTCCCCTACGTGTACCGTCTGCTCTGGCGCCGCTTTCATCTTGCGCAGGGTCAGCAGGAATATTTCCTTCGCCGGCTTCGCCATTTTTACTTCGTCCGAGAAAGTGAGAATGTCGAAATAGCCAAGCATTCCCGTGTCGGCCAGATAGGTGCGGAATGTTGCTCCGGGGGTCATGCCCGTGTTGGAAATCATCCCCATACGAAGACCCATCGCCCGCACGCTCTTGAGTACCTCCAGCGCGTCGGTGTGGGCCGGTGGGGGATACTCGAGGAAGGAGTCCGCGTAGACGCTGGTAATCTGCGATATCGCCATTGCGTTCAGGCGCTGGCCCAGGCCGGGGCTGATGCTTTCGAGGAAAATACCAATTTGCTCGGGGAAGCTCACGTCCCGCAACGCTTCCCGAATGGTTGCGCACTGGCGGTAGCACTCCCAGTAGGCCTCGCTGATGTGCTCCGGTTCGAAATCCTCGCCATTGCAGGACAAGATGCCTCGCACACCATCAAGCCTCGCATTGGAGCGGGTAAGCCCCAGCTCGCGGTTGTCGATAAGGAGCGTCTGCCAGAGGTCGAACGTTACGGTGGTTATATCAGGCAATTCCAGCGACCTCGCTCCGGAGAAGCGGAACGGACAGTACTAAGTGTGCATCTATTCTACACGATGTTGAGATGCGACGGGCACCGGTGCCTATGGGGAGGACCGGCTGCGTGGCTCTGGCGAGGAAGCGGGGAGATGATCAGGTCACACCGGCGGGCGCCTGGTGTGCCAATCCGTTGACTGCTCGAAGGCGTGGGCGGCTCGGAGTACGGTCTCCTCGTCGAAAGGACGGCCGGCCAGTTGCAGGCCAATGGGCATTCCCTCCGCTGTGAAGCCACAGGGCACGGAGATAGCAGGGAAGCCGGTGATATTGTATGGCCGGGTGTACTGGGTGAGCGCGGCCACAGTTCCGATTTCCTGTTCGCCTGCCAGTACCTGCTGCTGCAGCAACGGAGGCGCTGTCACCGGTTCGGTGGGCCCAGCCAGGAGATGGACGTCGTCAAGCAGGAGCCTGGCAGCGCGGTCGAAAATGGCCCGGCCCTGCTGGGCACGAAGGTAGTCAGCCGCGCTAATAAACAGACCTGCCTCCAGCCGCAGCCGGACCGGCTCGTAGAGGCGGCTTCCGTCGCTGGCCAGCAGGTCCCGGAAGCAGGCTGACGCTTCCGCCATCAGCATGGTGGTCGAAATTGCGGCGGCGTCGTTGAACTCAGGAAACTCCACCTCCACCACCTCTGCGCCCAGCGTTTCCATCTGCCCTAGGGCGTCATTAACGCTCTGGCGGATCTCCGGGTCCAATGGCGCTTCGAGATATTGGCGTGGCACCCCGATGCGAAGGCCCCGGATGTCGCCGGTCAGTGCGGCGGTGAAGTCGGGAACGGGAACATTGGCGGACGCAACATCATGAGGGTCGTAGCCCGCAATGATGTTCATTGAGATGGCAGCGTCCTCCACCGTCCTTACCATGGGCCCGGGGTGGTCCATGGACCAGGCCAGAGGTGTGAGACCGTGGCGGCTGACCCGTCCATAGGTCGGCTTCAGGCCCACGATGCCGCACAGGGCCGCCGGGATGCGGATGGAGCCGCCAGTGTCGCTGCCGGTGGTGATGGTGCACTGTCCGGCGGCCGTGGCCGAACCCGAGCCGCCACTGGAGCCGCCACTGACCCGCTCCGGGTCCCACGGATTGTGCATGTGGCCGTAGTCGGGGTTCTCCCCCGTTGGACCGTAGGCGAACTGGTGCATGTTCAGCTTGCCCAGAAGGATGGCCCCCGCCTCGCGAAATCGGGCGGCCACGGTGCAGTCCTGGGCAGGAATGTAGTTGTCGTAGATGCGCGACCCCGACGTGGTACGGACGCCGCCGGTGTTGAAGAGGTCCTTCAACCCAACGGGAATTCCGTGCAGCGGTCCCCTGTAGCGCCCGGCGCGGATGTCCCGCTCGGCCTGTCGTGCCGCTGCCCGAGCCTCGTCGGCTAGAACCGTGATGAAAGAGTTAAGGATAGGCTCCGTGGACCGGATTCGCGACAGGTGGGCCTCGATAATTTCAACGGGCGAAACGTCGCCCGACCGGATCATTGGTCCCAGTCGGCCTGCGCTCATGTAGCAGATTTCCAGTTCGTCCAACAGGACTTCCTCCCCTTGAGTGCTGAAGTGGCCGGGATCGTATCAGGTGCGCTGCCCGCCCGATGGGTCAAAAGCCGAGTCCGGCTCGACGCCGGTTACGTCGATAGCGAGCAGGGATTGCGTTCCGGCTAGGACGCCCTGGACCTGACGGTACAGCTCGTCCATGTGGGCCTCAGAGCCGTTGATGCCCATCCTGGCAGAGGCCTCATCGAACGACTGCCGGGAAAGTGAAGCCTCTTCGCTCATACGGGGCCCTCCAAGCAATGCAGTAGCCTGACGTTTCTCGATGCCACCCGGCACGAGGGTTGCGGGCCATTATGGGCCACCACTTTGTGCGTTGCAAACTTGCGGGACGCAACCGAATTGAGTCGGGCACCGGAGTTTGGGAGGGGATCAGGATGAGAGAAGAGTCCCTGTAGCTGAACAGTTGCCCCTTGCCGCAACGAGGCAGCCCATTGCAGTTTTCGTCGCTCCCTGATCCACCCCGGATTGCGTCCTGGAGTCCACTCCAAGCACCAATTCCAAGCCCTCTGAATACAAACTCCGGGCTCGCCCGTCCACAAAGCTGGATCAGGAGGAAATGACAGACTTTGAGAGTGCAACAGAAATCCTCCCAATTTTCCCTGTGACCGCCTGGAGCAGCCCGCCCAGAATGCCGGACGGCCAAAGTTACCATGCAGTTATCTTGGGGAGGAATTGGGGGAGGAATTGCCCGTGTCTTGCGAGTCCGCAGGTTTGCCCGTATGTTGTGACGGTTGTCCGACGCTCTTATGACTGACCAAGACCTCTACTGCTCCAATTGCGGCTTGCCTGTGAGGGCTGGTCATGCTGTTTGTCCGTCCTGCGGTGGGGCGCCCCAGCCGATGGCCATGCTTGGGCATCTCGATCGCGGGGGACTGAACGCGGACTTTGTTCGGTGGTCGGTGGGAAACGTCACCGGCGCACTTTTCCTGTTCATAGTGGTGCTTTTTGCCACCGCGTTCATCGCCCGGGCCATCGGGCCACTGTACCCTCAATACGAGCGCGCTCTTGAAACCTGGGTCGCCGTTCACCTGCTGGCTGCCGGGGTTGCGCTGGTCGTGTGGTTCACGGGGCTCCGGTTGTCCCCCCAACCATTGCGGGCGCTGGGTCTGGTCCGCCCGAGGATGTCTCTGCCCTTGTCCGCACTGCTGGCGGTGGCCGCACTGGGATTCAGCATAGTAGCGACTTTCTTATACGCGCTGACGGTCGAGAGCCTGGGGCTGGACGCGCTGCGGCCGCCGGAGATCAGGACTGATGCGATCTTTCCCGGTCTTGGGATTCTGCTGACTTTTCAGGCGCTGGTCCTGGTGACCCCGATCAGCGAAGAGGTTCTTTTTCGCGGTTTCGTCCTGCGGGGTTTGCTGAGCCGCATTGGAGCAGGTCCCGCCATTGTCTCCACGTCCCTTGTGTTCAGCGCATTGCACTTTGATGCCGGTACGATCGTCCCCATCTTTTTTACTGGTCTCGCCTTGGGATGGCTTAATGTCAAGACAGGCTCCCTCTGGCCCTGCATCGCTGCCCATGCTGCCCAGAATGCCATCGCGCTGCTGGCCGTGAGGGCTGGGCTGTAGGGTTCCCTCTACCCTGGAGTTGCAGCTGAATCGAATTCCGGGCGTCTCGTTACGGAAAGGTACTGGACACTGCAAGAAAGGTAGGTTACATTCTTTCTGTTTGTAGGCTGAACCCGGCCATATAGACCCAAACCCGGTGAAATTCTCAGGTCAGGCAATTCCAGTCGATGGGCAAGGAACGAATCGAGCGAATGTTTGCCAGGGTCCGGGAGCGGAAGCGCCCCGGGCTTGTTGTATTTCTTACGGCAGGTTTCCCGGACATGGATGCCACCCTGGAGTTAGTACCTGCTCTCGTAGAGGCAGGAGCCGACGCGGTGGAGCTGGGAGTCCCCTTCAGCGATCCCCTGGCTGAGGGCCCCACCATTCAGCAGTCCAGTTTTCTCGCGCTTCAGAACGGTGTGACCACCAGAGATTGCCTGGATGCCGTAGAGACGCTTCGGGATCGCATCCCGGAAACACCGCTGATCTTGATGGGATATTACAACCCCATGTATTCCTTCGGCGTGACGCGCTATGCCGGAGAGTGCCAGCGAGTTGGCGTGGACGGCCTGATTACAGTGGACTTGCCTGGTACCGAGAGTGGCCCCCTGGCTGCAGAGTGCGTGGCCCGCAGCATCTCCCTGATACCACTGCTGGCGCCCACCAGCACCGACCAGAGTATCGCAGAGTCCTGCAGGAACGCCAGCGGGTTTGTTTATTGCGTCAGCGTGACCGGAGTGACCGGCGCGAGGAGTGAGGTCTCGAACCGCGGCATTGAGCTGGTGCAGAGGGTGCGCGCCCACACTGATCTCCCCCTTGCCATTGGATTTGGCATTTCAACCCCGGAGCATGTGGCCCAGGTCGGCGCCACCGCCGAGGCTGCGGTGGTAGGGAGCGCACTGGTGCGTGTCACGCTGGAGTCGCGTCGGGAAGAGGTGGTCGAGCGAGCCAGTTCGTTCGTGGCCTCCCTCGCCGGGAGGACACCAGACGGGCAGGTTGCTGATGGAGTGCGACGATGACAGTGTGCCGGGGCATTCGTGGGGCGACCGTGGCCGACGCCAACACTGGAGAGGCCATTCACGGGGCAACCACCGAGCTTCTCGAGACCCTGATCGATAGGAACGGGCTGGTTGAAAGGGATATCGCATCGTTAATTTTTACCATGACGCCCGACCTGAACGCGGCGTTCCCTGCTGCAGCCGCCCGTCGGCTGGGCTGGAACAGCACGGCCCTGCTCGGAGCGGTTGAAACCGACGTGCCTGGTAGCTTGAACCGCTGCATCAGGATACTTATACTTGTGAACACGGAAAAAGAAGCTCAGGAGTTGGTAAACGTTTATTTGCGAGGCACCGATACCCTCAGGTCGTAGCTTGGGTTTCGGATTGGACTGCGGGTCCATTGAGGATAGTAGCCGGGACCATTCGGCAGACTGCTCCGCTGTTTGCCGTTGTCCCGGCCTGTATTTAATGGCGCCGCAATTTAAGTGTTAATTCCATCGCCCACGGCTTTATAGAAAGAAACTGAATGGTGAGGCGAAAATGATTGTAGTAATGGCTGCCGGCAGTACCCAGGGAAATGTGGATGAGGTGCAGAGACGCATCGAGGCTCGTGGTTTGACTGCTGCGATCTCTCACGGCGTAGACCGCGCCGTGGTTGGCATAATTGGCTCAATTCCCCCGGACTTCAAGGACGAAATGGAACTCCTTCCGGGAGTAATGCAAGTGCTCGTGGTGTCCAAACCCTATAAATTGGCCAGCCGCGAATTCCATCCCAGTCCAACGACTATCCGGGTGGGGGACGCCTTGATCGGGGGTGACGCCCCGGTGATCATGGCTGGTCCCTGCTCTGTCGAAGACGAGGAGCAGATGGTATCCACGGCAAGGTCGGTAAAGGAATCCGGGGCCACAGTGCTTCGCGGGGGCGCTTTCAAGCCGAGGACATCCCCTTACAGCTTCCGGGGGATGGGACTGGACGGCCTCAAGCTGCTCAACTTGGCCAGCAAGGAGACCGGGCTTCCCGTCATCACCGAGGTTATGGCCCCGGCAGACGTGGACACGGTGGCACAGTACGCAGATATTCTCCAGGTTGGCGCCCGCAACATGCAGAATTACAACCTGCTGGACGAAGTGGGGCAGACCCGAATGCCGGTCATGGTAAAGCGGGGCCTCGCGGCTTCCTATGAGGAATGGCTTCTGGCCGCCGAGTACGTGATGTCTCACGGAAATGAGCAGGTTATGCTGTGTGAACGGGGAATACGAGGCTTCGAACAGTTCACTCGGTTCACCCTTGACGTGGCGGCCATACCCGTCATCCAGCGGCTCTCCCACCTGCCCATTGTGGCCGATCCCAGCCACAGCACGGGCAAGTGGTATCTGGTCACTCCGGTGGCCCTCGCCGCCATTGCCGCAGGGGCACATGGTCTGCTGATCGAGGTACATCCCAATCCGGATCTGGCCAAGTGCGATGGTCCTCAGTCGCTGACCTTCGAGAACTTCCGTCTGCTCATGGACCAGGTGAAGGCCATTAACGAGGTCCGCGGGGTACCGGTCCCGGCATAACAGCGCGGACTTTAGGGAAACGAGAAAGTGGTGTCGTAATCGAACGGCACCACTTTCTTTTTATATACTCTGCTAGAGGCCGGCTTTCACCGCCGCCTCCCGCATATTTTCCAGGTAAGCGACGCTGGAGGTCTGCAACAGGCTGTTGACGTTGCCGTGGAAATACTGGACTCCCAGGTCCAGGAACTTCGGAACAAGGTTATCGGGGCAACTGACTCCAGCGACCTTGCCAGCTTTGACGATGACATCAACGCCCCGTTCCATCAGTGCCTGCACCTCGGGATGGGTCTGCTGTCCCGGAACCCCCACGGACTGGGAAAGGTCGCCCGAACCTATGAAGTAGACGTCCACGCCGTCCACCTGCACCATTGTTTCCAGGTTTTCGATGGCCTCTACCTCCTCCAGCATCAGGCAGACCAGGGTGTTGCGGTTGGCTTCAGCCACGTATTCGCCGGTACTGCCGCTGAAGCCGTAACCCGCCGGCCGGCCTCGGCTGAAAATGCCCCGGTGACCCTCGGGATAATACTTCACCGCGTCAACCGCCGCCCTGGCTTCTTCCTTGTTGTTAACGTGCGGCACCTGGACTCCCCAGGCACCCCGGTCCAGAAACGGCGCGATGATCTCGGGCTTGTTGGCCACCGGGCGTACAATGGGCGCAATCCCCGATAGCTCCGCTGCCCTTACCAGGTCTTCAGAATTATCCACTGTGATCGAGCCGTGCTCGTTGTCGATCAGCACCCAGTCAAACCCGAGGCATCCCAGCATCTCGACCACTGGGGCTGAGGGGAAGGTAATCATTACTCCAAAAACAGCCTTACCCTGCTGCAGGGTGGCCTTGAGCGTATTTTCACGCATTTCTTTTCACTCTCGTTGCTGTTTGGTAGCGATTGGGAATGCCGGTGACGACGTGAGTATACTACTCGCGCAATTCGCAAAAGTCGTTTGATCGCGGCCTGGTGGCGCCAGGATTATTGGCTCCCGCGTTGAAACTTGCGGTTGGCAGTCCTTGATTGGGCATGGAACTTGATATAATGTATGCAAACTTTATATTGAAGATCAGGCTAGGGGGGTCTTGGCCCCCTGGAAATCTTACCCACAGTGGAGGTGAATGATGTTTCCGCAAATTTCTCTGGCGTCGCCCACGCGCGAGGACGTGGAGCGAATGATAGTCTGGCTCGGAGACGAAGAGGTAAACACATCCTGGTACGGTTTGGACGAAGCTGGACGTCCCCTCCACGCCGGATATGATCCCGTCAAAGCACTGGATCTGGATGGCAGAGAGTGGGAGAGGGTGTTCAATAACGACAATCGCAAGGTATTTGCCGTCTATTCCAATGACGGTGAGCACATAGGCGAAGCTCAGTTGGTTATCGAGTGGCCACTGCTGGAGGCCCAGGCATTCATTCTTGTTGGTCGCAAGGACCTCTGGCACCATCACTACGGTACCATGGCTATGGTCAGCCTTCTGGACTACGCCTTCGACGAAATGGGCCTGCATCGTATCTGGGTCGATGTTCCTGAGTACAACAGGTCGGCACTTACCATGGTGGAACACATCGGATTCGTTATGGAGGGCCATTTCAGAAAAGCCCACCGGCGAGGCGACCAATGGTTTGACTCCTATGCCCTGGGTCTTCTTGCAGAGGAATATGGCCGCCGCCGTTCCCGCCTGATGGAGAGCATCTAGTAATCCGCGGGCGGTTTGGACTTGGGATGGACGAAACGCGTCCATCATCTGGATTGAGAGGTAGCAGTGATGGCAGTAATAACGATTAACGGCCCCCTGGGCGCTGGCGCAGTGAGCGTCGGACAGATGGTAGCAAGCAGCCTCGAGATCAACTTTTACGACCGCCTGGTCTTCACGCAGGCCGCCCGGCTTGTTGGATCTCCCGTCGGTGCGCTCATAGCCAAGGAGCAGCGAGTGGACCGGTTCCGCGACCGATTGGGCCGCTTCCTGCAGACCATGCTGGAACGATCGGCCATGTCGGGCGTCAGCGGAGAGCCCTACTTTGGCAGAGGGATCGAAAATCTGCCCCCAGAGACGTTTTTGGAAATGATGGGCGAAGGCAATTCCGCCAACAAATCCATCGATGACAAGACCTTCCTGGAGGCTACCGGGAAGGTCGTAAACGACATCTACGAATCCGGCAATGCTGTGATCATTGGCCGCGGCGCCAATGCGATCCTGGCCGACCGTCCCGGCACTTTCCATGTGGGACTCATTGCTCCGATGGAAGTGCGTGTTCAGACCCTGATGCAGCGTGAGAATTACACCAGGGAAGAGGCGGAGAGCTACGGCGCTGAACTGGAGCAGGCGCACGAGAACTATTTCAAGCGATTCTTCAACTACGCTCCCAACGACCCCACTCACTACCACATGATGCTGAACATGGGTCTCATGACGCCTCAGGAGGCAACGAATATCATCGTGCACGCCAGCAGTGACATCGTCGCTGGCTCTCCCGCCGCAACTGTTACGTGATTCGAGCTTAGCCGATGGCCTCAACGGGGCGGGCTCCGCAGCAGGAAAACTGAGACGTGTTTCCCTTTGCCGACGCCGGGGCCCGCCACCGCAGCCTCGCTCCCGTCGCTGTCAGCCTGATCGGCCTGAACTGTCTGGTTTTTCTCTACGAACTCCAGACTGGAGGGTTGGGTGTACTGGCAGGGGGCGGGAGTTTTTCTATTAACGTTTTCTTCTTCAAATGGGGTTTCATCCCCTCCGAATTGAGCGAGGGCCGGGATTACCAACTCCTCTTGAATGGCGCCGACATAGCATCCCCCGTGCCGACCTGGGGCACTCTGTTTTCCTCGATGTTCATTCACGGTGGCTTCCTGCACCTGGCAGGCAACATGCTCTTTCTGTGGGTGTTTGGAAGCAGCATGGAACACCACTTGGGGCCTATTCGTTTCTTGGTCCTGTATCTCGCGACGGGAGTGGTAGCCGCACTTTCTCAACTGGCCATAGATCCAGCGTCGCAAGTCCCCCTGATCGGGGCCAGCGGTGCGGTTTCGGGAGTGCTGGGAGCGTATCTGCTGACATTCCCGTTCAACCGGATTCGGGCTCTGATTCTGATGATCCTGGTCACAGTGATCGAGGTGCCTGCGGTGTGGTTGCTGGGGGCATGGTTCCTCTGGCAATTGCTCCAGGGACTGACTTCGCTGGGTCTGTCCAGCACAGTCAGCGTGGCGTTTTTCGCCCATGTAGGGGGCTTCCTGGCCGGAGCACTGGCGATTGCCGCAGGGCGGATGATACTCCGAAGGCCCATTTTGCCTCGCCGGCAAGGGGTGTGGCGGTACTGGCCGGATGACGAGCCATAGGTGCTGGATGAGCGTCGCCTGATCGCGCAGGCAAGGGGCCAGGTATTCACAGAGCAGCAACCAGCACGGCCCGACGAAGACGGCACTGGGTAAGGATTGCAGCCGCTCAAGCGAAAGGGGCGCCCAAATGCGGGCGCCCCTTTGCTTGTATACCGTAGCGTGTTTTCGCTACTGGGTTATCAGGTTGCGGTAGGGCCGGGTCATCAGCTCCCAAGAGTTTGCATCGCGATCGAACCTGGAGTTGACGAACACCCGCCAGTTCGTATCGTCCATGTCTGGGAAGTCCGAACGGTAGTAGTAGCCCGGCCAGCGCGTCTCCTCGCGGTGCAACAGGTGGCGCAGGTGGGCCTCTCCAACCCATGAGCGATGAATGACCTCCCAGCAGCGCATCAGCTCGTGCGGGCTTCGCGCTGCCAGGTGGGCAAGGTCCTCTCGCAGCATCTCAATGAGCTGAATACCTCGCTGCAGGGTGGGCCCGTTGGTGGTGTACCAGGCGCCGGCGCCGGCCCCGTATTCGTCCATAATCTTTTGCAGCCGGACCAGTGCCTGCTTCGGGGTCAGATAGTTGGGGTTGATTTCCTCGGCTGTCGTCGCGCCCCTGTGCCGATCGAAAGTGGATATCGGTGCCAGGATCGTCTGCCGCATTCCGTCGACCTGCCCCGCAGACACCGTTGGGCGTCCAGGATTGTCGTTCAGGTAGTTGACGGCTGCCTTGGCAGCGATGCGGCCCTCGGTGAAGGAACCGGAGGAGAACTTGTGCGGGGCCGCGCCCACGCCGTCGCCGGCGGCGAACAGGCCGCGGATGGTGGTCATCCGGTTGTAGCCCCAGAAGTAGTCGTCGGAGGCGACATCCTCGGGTCCGCTGACCCAGGCCCCGGCCTCACCGGAGTGGGAGCCCATGATGTAGGGCTCTGCCAGCACGACTTCCGAGGGCGTATCCTCGGGTGCGATGTTCTGGGCCGCCCAGGTCAGGGCCTGGGAGATGGTCATATCGAGGAAGTCTTCCCACGCCTCGTTGCGCACCTGCTCCATCTTCTCAGGGTCGCCCCCCGAGAGCGCCTGCATGGCCTGATCGGTCCGCATGTACATCGGTCCGAGCCCATCGCGGATGTCGAGATACATCTGGTGGTTCCGCAGAGGAGTCGGCGTGGGGATGGCTGAGCCGTAGGGTTCGTACTTGTGCAGCTCGTCGGCCCGGGTGACCGTGTAGTCCTCCCCGAGAGAGTTGAGCACCTTGGCGTGAAAATACTGGAACCACATGCCGACTGGCCCATAGCCGTCCTTGAAGCGTGTTGGGACGAAGCGATGCTCCATCTGCGTCATCTCGACACCGGCGGGGATCATCAGACCGTAGGCTGAACCGGTGGCGAATACGGAGTACCACGTTCGACCCAGACCCTCACCGACCGAGCGGGGCCGAAAGACGTTGGACGCGCCCCCGGTGGTGATGATGACCACCGGCGACCGGAAGATGTAGAACTTGTTGTCGCGCACGGAGAAACCGGCGGCGCCGCCGATCTTGTCCGGGTCGTCGTCGTCCTTCAGCAGGTGGGTGATGGCAACCCGCTCGTAGATGTTTTCCGGGCCCAGGGCAGCGCGTGCCGGCTCAGCGGCGATGGGCTTGATGGACTCGCCGTGTATGGGGATCTGCCAGCGGCCTATGCGCTCGTACTGGCCGTTCTCCTGCTTCCAGATGGGCAGGCCCCATTCCTCGAGCAGGTGTACCGAGTTGTCCACGTGGCGGCCCACGTCGTAGACCAGGTCCTCGCGGGCCAGACCCATCATGTCATTTACGACATAGTTTACGAAGTCCTCCGGTGTGTTCCAGCCGTAGCGTTGGCCCATGTAGCAATTGATGGCGGATAGGCCCTCGCCGGTAGCGCCGCTGCGCTCAATGGCGGCCTTTTCGGCCAACACCACGCGCTTGCCCTCTCCGGCCCAGAATTTGGCTTCAAAGGCGGCTCCACAGCCGGACATTCCGCCGCCGATTATCAGTATGTCGCAATCTACGGTTTCGGTGGTCTCAAAAGCCACGGCTTTCACCTCTACGGTCCAGGATGCGATGGTCCAGGATGCTGCCGCTGGGGCGCGGCGCGGGAGTTCCGCCCTGATCTTCATCAATGGCGGCGGGGAACTTGTTATTTACTTGGCGGC
The DNA here is from genome assembly GCA_965261885.1 of Dehalococcoidia bacterium. GTDB lineage: Bacteria > Chloroflexota > Dehalococcoidia > Lucifugimonadales > UBA3495 > VXOI01. The sequence goes on along the minus strand of CBDHDY010000052.1, from coordinate 104,235 downwards.
CGGAACGGGCAACTGGTCGACACCCAGCCAGTTGGAATCGCCCGCAAGGTTTTGGCTGCCGAGGTCGGCGACGCGGTCCTCGGTGAACCCATCGTAAGGTACCACCGAGCCGGCGGGGCGGGTTCGCGACGGGTAGGTGAACTCGAAGCGACGGCCGTCGCGGAACACCACCTCCCATTGCAGGCCGTCCTCGGTACGGTGCGGCTGCACAATCGCGCCCAGGGGCACGAAGTCGGCATATCCGCGGACGTGGATGGCCTCCTGAGGACACAGCTTCACGCAGGCATAGCACTCCGAGCACATATCCGGCTCCTGGTTGAAGCCCTTGTTGGCGTCCAGATCCAACACCATCAGGTCGTTGGGGCAGATGTAGACACACAGGGGTCCCTGGTGCTCATCGGCGCAGGCGTTGCATGTGTCGGGATTCACAAACGTAGGCATGGGTTACCCCCGATTTCCAAAATTCACAATTTGCCAGGCCGCCTGAATGGACAGCAAAGCAAAACCCCCTCGCGTCTTGCAGAAGGGGGTTGTTGAAAACAAGCAACTATGCGGGCATGTGCCCCGTACATGTACAGCGGTCCATCTCCGGCATCGTAATCACTGGCGTCCTCCGTTCCAGATATTCCGGAGTGACGAAGGGCGAACCCTTTCCGTATTTCTCTGCGCAGTGCCGCACAACTTCCAGGACCTGCGGCCTTAGGGTGGTGGCGGCCGGACCGGTTCCTCCGCTGATGATGTTGCGTATCGATGTGCCTGCGAGGTCCTGCTTCTGTTCCCGGTGGCCGCAGATGCCTTCATAGGCCACGCTCTCGCAAACGGGACAGTACCACCATTCCAGCGTGAGCACGGACTTTATACCAAGGTCTGGAAGCGTGTCAAAAATTTCGTGGGCGGCATAGCGGCCATAGTGGCTGCCAACGCCCGCGTGGTCGCGCCCGAACATGTGATGGGTGCAACCCAGATTCTTGCGTACGATGGCGTGGAATACCGCTTCACGGGGACCGGCGTAGCGCATGTCCCACATGAGCGTGGAGGTCTCGTGAATCTCGGGGAGGAAAAATCCCTCCTCCCGCAGGAGGGCGTGGGTGAGCACGATGGCCTCATCGATGTAGTCCCCGGGCTTTTTCTCACCAATCACGGCACTCACCAGGATTCCATCGGCCCCCGAGGCGAGGTAGGCACCCTTCATCATCATTTCGTGGCCGGCATGGGGCACGTTGCGGGTCTGGTGGGCCACTGCCGAAGTCCAGCCCAACTCGACCAATCGTGCCCGCACCTGTTCCGGAGTCTTCCAGAACCGGTCGAAGGGCGGGTTGACGCGGGGCGGGTTGACCAGGGTAACCCTGCCGCCGACCAGCGCGTCCTGCAGGGCGTTGGTACGGGCGACACCCGGGTGCTCCGGGTCGGTGGTTCCGTAGACGTTCTGAGCCAATTGGACCTTGTCGTAGCTGTAAATCTCGGCCACATCCAGGGTGGCCAACGGCTGCTCCTGGTGGGTCAGAAGAACCTGGCCTCCGATCGCAACTCCGGTGGCGGCCCACTCCCCGGGGGAGACGTCGAGGATTATTGGAATGCTCCAGACCAGACCGTTGGATAGCCGCATTGAACGTACCACGGAGTCCAGGTCGGCCCTGCCCATGAACCCGTCCAAAGGCGAAAAGACGCCGTAGGCCAGGTTGATGACCTCTCGTGCTATCTGTTCGTTGACAGCCAACTGCGGCAGGCCCGCAATGAGATGTGGGGCCTCGCCGGAGGGTGCGACGGATATCTTGAGCTCGCCGCCGTGAGGTGAGAGGTTATTTTCGGCAGCCATGACCTGGCCTGTGCGAAAGAGGAGTTGAGGTGGCCGTGCCCCGCTGAAATGGCCGTTCAGGGAAGTGGAATGCAGCCTGGCTCTACTCGGAAGAAACGGCCGCCCCGCCCTCTGCCGGACTGCTTCCCTGGACCCTGCATCCGTGGCTGGCCACGGTGGATAGGAGTATAACCCCGACCGCGGCGAGTGCCACTATTATCCGGCCGATGCGCCTGCCCGGTGTACGCATCCTAGTCGTTCTCTCCACATGAATGTTGACCGCTCACCCCGTCGACTACAGACCGGGTTGGCGTGGCCGTGAAACCGTCGATTTCCGCAGGCAGTATATCGTAAGCTCAGAATTGCGGCTAGTGCTGGAGCGCAGGTTTCCAGGGTTAATACGCTGGGTAGTCAGGTGAAGGCGCGCCCGCCCAGCCCCCGTCAGTATGGCTGCTGACCTGACCGCGTTTCAGATTCTTCGTCTTGTGATACTATAACCAGCGTAGTTTCGGGTGCTCTATACCAGTCACTGTCAGGAGACGCAAATGCTGGAATATAAGCCGAATATGGTTCTGTCTAACGAAGAATTTAAGGTCGTCGGCACGAGGCCCATACGGCCCGACGGCGCCGAAAAAGTCACCGGGCGGGCGCGATACGGCGCCGACCAGAACCTGCCTGGGTTGCTCTTCGGCAAGATACTGCGAAGTCCTTACTCCCATGCAATCATCAAGTCGATCGATACCAGCGAGGCCGAGGCATACCTTGGAGTCCACGCCGTTGTCACCTCCGCAGATTGGCCTGAGACCTCGGGACGGCTGGCTGACTTGGCCGAGGGCGCCATACAGAACCTGGGCTTCCTCAGCATGAACGTGCTGGCCCGGGGCAAGGCGCTGTACAAGGGCCACGCCATCGCGGCCGTGGCCGCTGCCAGCCCGCACGTGGCCGAGAAGGCCCTGGATCTGATCAAGGTGGACTACGAGGTCCTAACCCCGGTGCTCAGCGCCGAGGAAGCCATGAAGCCCGACGCGCCGACGGTACACGAGAAGCTGGCCAGCCTGTCCAATCCGGCGCTGCGTCCCGGCGGGCTGCTCAGCGACGACGATGACGCCAAGGGCAGCAACATCGCCAACCACTTCGAGTTCCGGCTCGGCGACGTGGAACAGGGCTTCAAGGAAGCCGAGGTCATTGTCGAAAAGGAGACCGAGACGGTCCCAGTGCACCAGGGCTACATCGAACCTCACGCCGGTACCGCCCAGTGGGGAGCCGATGGCAAGCTGACCATCTGGTCCAGCAGCCAGGGCCAATTCACCGTCCGGGACCACACTGCCCGCTTCATGGGCATCCCGGTTGCCGACGTCAAGGCAATTCCGCTGGAAATCGGCGGCGGCTTCGGTGCCAAAACCGTGCTGTACGCCGAACCCGTAGCAGCCCTGCTGTCCCGGAAGAGCGGCCACCCGGTGAAGGTGCAAATGTCCCGCAAGGAGGTCTTCGAGGCCACTGGCCCGACCTCTGGAACCAAGATAAGCGTGAAGCTGGGCGCGACCAAGGAGGGCAAGCTGGTCGCCGCCGAGTCCACCTTGATTTACGAGGCAGGCGCCTTCCCCGGTTCGCCCGTATCCCCTGGCGCCCAGTGCATGATGGGCCAATACGATGTTCCCAACGCGCACCTGGTGGCGTACGACGTGGTCATCAACCGGCCCAAATCCGCTGCCTATCGCGCCCCCGGTGCTCCCGCATCGGCGTTCTGCATGGAGACCGCACTTGACGAGCTGGCCGAGAAGCTGGGGATGGACCCGCTGGAATTGCGGCTGCTGAACAGCTCCAAGGAAGGCGTCCGCCGGGTCACAGGCCCGATGACCCCCAAGGTCGGCTACATCGAGACTCTGCAGGCTCTCAAGGACCATCCCCACTACAACACGCCTGTCGAGGCCAAGACTGACGGCCAGAACGGCCATATCAAGCGGGGCCGCGGCGTGGCCAGCGGATTCTGGGGCAACAACACCGGCCCGGCCAGCGCCCTTGCTGTGGTGAATTCCGACGGTTCCGTCAGCCTGACCGAGGGTTCGCCGGACATCGGCGGCAGCCGCGCCGCAGTCTCGCAGCACATCGCCGAGGTTCTGGGCATCCCGGTGGAGGACATCAAGCCGCAGGTCGGGGACACCGACAGCATCGGCTTCACCTCCAACACCGGTGGCAGCAGCGCAACCTTCAAGTCCGGCTGGGCTGCTTACGAGGCGGGCCAGGACGTGAAACGGCAGATGCGCGAGCGGGCTGCCCGTATCTGGGACATCCCCGTTGACGACGTGGAATACGTGGACGGAGTGCTGCAACACACGTCCGACCCCGAGCTCAAGTTGACCTTCAAGCAGCTCTCCGCCCGCGCAGTCGGCACCGGAGGCCCCATTGTGGGCCGCGCTGGCGTCAACCCTCCCGGCGCAGGCCCCTCCATCGCCGTTCACCTGGTTGACGTGGAAGTGGACACCGAGACCGGCAAGGTGGACGTGCTGCGCTACACCGCCGTTCAGGATGCTGGGAAAGCGATCCATCCCAGCTACGTGGAGGGCCAGATCCAGGGTGGTGTGGTCCAGGGAATCGGCTGGGCGCTCAACGAGGAGTACCGGTTCGACGACCAGGGCGGCATGCTCAACAGCAGCTTCCTGGACTATCGAATGCCCATCAGCCTCGACCTGCCGATGATCGACACGGTCATCGTCGAGATCGCCAATCCGGCCCACCCCTACGGACTGCGCGGAGTGGGCGAAGTGCCCCTCGTGCCGCCGCTGGCTGCCGTCTCCAACGCCATCTACGACGCCATCGGGGTGCGGCTGAACTCGCTGCCCATGTCGCCGGACAAGGTGCTGGAGGGAATGTGGAGCCAGAACGGTCAGGGCTAACCGGCCTCTGGCGTCAATCTGACAAAACGGTTACGATTCGGGGGCAGGTGCAGAACCTGCCCCCAATTTGTTTTCCAATTTTCTCTTCCCTTGGGTCAAGGCTGTCCAGCATGGATGGAGGGGTGGCGCAATGCCGGAAGTTTGGGTCCCGCCGCGAATTCAGAACCTTACGGGCGGCCGCCAGCAGGTGGTGGTCCCGGGCGCTACAGTGCGACAGGTAATCAACAACCTGGAGCGCGAGTACCCCGGAACCCGCGAGCTGCTGATGGACATGGAGGAGGACGAGATACTGCCTGGACTCGCCGTGGTTGTGGACGGTGAGACCAGCCTCCTGGGCCTGCTGGAGCGGGTGCAGGAGAGCAGCGAAGTCCACTTCCTGCCAGCCATCGGGGGTGGATAACGCTTTGACATCGGCGATGCTGCTACCTGTCCGACCTGCCAGCTCCCAGGCCCTGCGGGAGGTGCGGCGAGACTCCCCTCTGCGCCGTGCCCGCACCTGTTATGGGCACTTGGCTGGTGTCGCGGGCGTAGAGTTGCTGGACGAAATGCTCAAGCGTGCCTGGCTGCAGGAACTGCCGCTTGTCCTCGGCGCTACTCGCATACACTACATCCCCACGTCGGAGGGGACCGCCGCGCTTGAGGAACTCGGTGTTTCTGTTCCTCCCCGGATTGGCTGCAGGCCTGTTGCCTTCTCATGCATCGACTGGACTGAACGCCGGCCACACCTCGGCGGCGGATTGGGACGGGCCATTGTGAGTGCTCTGGTCGCTTCCGGTTGCATAGAACGCACGCCTGGCTCGCGAGTGGTTACATTGACCGGCAAAATGCACTGCTGGCTGGCTTCCTGAGGTCAGCGGCCACTTTCTCACCAGTTTCCGACCATCCTGCATCTCCTTTTCCTTGCAGGTTTTGTGTCTGCTACGTTTGCCATACGGTCTCTCCAATTTCGAGAATGGCATTGGACGCGCTCATGGCGTTGCGCTAGAATACCGCCTCAAGTACACGGCTACGAAAAGCTCCCAGAATGGGCTTACGGGAGGGGCGTAATGACACAGGAACTCACCCCGTCGCAACGCAAATGGTATGACCTCGCTGCCAGCCACGCCGATACTTTTGCCGAGCGGGCCGCGGGATATGACCGTGAAGGCGTTTTCCCCTTCGAGAACTACGCGGATATGAAGGAATCAGGCTACAGCTCCATGCCCATCCCCGCGGACTGCAACGGCGGCGGGGCTGATCTGCTGGACATCTGTATAGCCCAGAACCGCCTGGCCCAGGGATGCGGCGCCACTGCCCTGGCCATCAACATGCATTTCGGCCTTCCATTCGTAATGACCGACCTGATAGCGCTCGGTGAGGAGGGTCCCAAGGAACTGCTCACCAAGGTCGCGGATGAAAAACTCATAGTCTTTGGGGCAATTACGGACCCGAACGTTGACAGTTACAAAGGCATCACCGGCATGGGCTACACCACCGTCAAGGCCGAGAAGGTTGACGGTGGCTTTAGCATCAACGGGCGCAAGGGCTTCGGCACCAACAGCCCTATCGGGGACCTGTTCGGCTGCACTGCAGTTTACGACGATCCTGACGACGGAGAGATTGGGCTGATATTCGTACTGCCGTCGGACACCGAGGGCCTGGTCTGCCTGAACGACTGGGACACCATGGGTATGCGAGGCAGCCAGAGTCACAGCTGGCGGCTGGAGAACGTGTTCGTTGAGGAAGACCACGTCTTTAAGCACAACCTGTGGGAGTGGGACAAATACGCACGCGGCCTATGGTCCTGGCACGGAGGCAGCTTCGGCGCCGTTTACCTGGGAATTGCGAAGGCAGCCCGTGATTTCGCCATCAACCAGACGCGCGACCGCACCCGTCTGCCCTTCAAGCACCCGGAGAGCTACTATCCGGGGCACCAGTTCCTGGCCGCCGAAATGGACATCGCTCTCCACGCGGGTTGGACGTGGCAGAAGAGCGTCGCCGAGAAGCTGATCGACATAAACAACCGCGACGACAGCACCATCGTAGAGGCCGTGGGCATGCAGTATTTCTGCATGAGATCGGCGATGGATGTGGTCAGCAAGGCGATGGACATGGTGGGTGGGGCTGCCTTGGCGCGCAGTCTGCCCCTGGAACGCTATTACCGCGACGTGCGGGCAGGCCCCATACACCCCATCGGCGGCTTCGATGCGCTGGAGCTGATCGGGAAGCACGCTTTCGGACTGCCGAGGGACGTGGAGCCTCGCTACGTGTAACCGCTAGACTGCCGGGGAACTGCGGGAGCGGAATTCCACCGCTCCCGTTTTTGTACCTGTGATCGAACACGCAGGAAAACACCTTTCCTCACCGTGTTTGATTGCTAGGCCTGTCAGTGCTACGCTGGTTTATGCGTCTGGAAAAATAGATTTTTACGGAGAGTGGGCCGCATGGCGGGTTACATGATTGGCAACATCACCATCACCAATCCAGAGGAATTCGCCGAGTACGGCAAGAGGGTACCTGAGACCGTGGCCCAGTTTGGCGGAACATACGTAGTGCGTGGCGGAACCCCAGAAAGGATTGAAGGCGACTACGAGCCTGTCCGCATTGTTGTCCTGCAGTTTGAGAGTGTCGAAAGGGCCAGAGAGTGGTACAACTCGGACGTGTATGCCCCGCTTAAGGAAATGCGAATGAAGGCCTCTACCGGTGACTTGTACTTCGTGGAGGGTGTCTGAGCCCGCAAGCCTTATTGACAGAGGCGACGGTCTGACCGGTCAATGGTAACGGAAGTAAAAGAAACTGAAACGGCCTCTGCTTCCCTGAACATCGGGGGTATGACCTGCGCTGCCTGCGTTTACCATGTGGAGCGCGCACTGAGCGGCGTTCCGGGCGTGGCCAGCGCCAGCGTCAACCTTGGCGTCGAAAAGGCCACGGTGCGGTATTCTCCCGAGCTTGCCGGGCTAGGTGAACTGCGGCGCGCGGTGGAGGAGGCAGGCTACACAGTCGAGTCTTCCGGAGACCGTCAGCGTGAACTGGAGCGACTGTCCAAGGTCATCGAGATACAGGCCCTCCGAAACCGCCTGGTGGTTGCCGCAGCCGGTGCAGTTCTGCTGTTCCTGGGCGCATTCAATGGCTTTCCCTGGGTGGCGGGCTGGATGGGGCTTGCCTACTATCCCTTCCTGCTCTGGGCCCTGGCCACCCCCGTGCTTTTCTGGGCTGGAGCGTCGTTTTACCACTCGGGCCTGATGGCCCTGCGGCACGGCTCCGCCAACATGCACACGCTGATTGCGCTGGGCACCCTCACGGCCTATGGCTACAGTGTTGCAGTGGTGCTGCTGGAGGCTTTCTCACCGTCTGTGTTGTTGAGCGCAGGTATCGAAGGCAAGGTGTTCTTCGAAACGTCGGCAGTCATCATCGCCCTGGTGCTCCTGGGCCGGTTCCTGGAGGCCAGGGCCCGCGGGCAGACCTCCGAGGCCATGCGGCGGCTCATTGAGCTACGCCCCACCACTGCCAGGGTCGTCCGGGAAGACGGCGAGCAGGAAATCCCTGTCGAGCAGGTCGCAGTCGGTGACCTGCTGCTGGTGCGTCCGGGCGAGTTCATTCCCGTGGATGGAGAGATTACGCAGGGATTTTCAGCCGTTAACGAGTCGATGCTGACCGGCGAGAGCATGCCGGTTGAAAAATCGCCTGGCAACCGGGTGTATGGCGCCACACTGAACCAGCAGGGTGCGCTATTCTGCCGGGCCACCCGGGTGGGCGACGATACCGCGCTGGCCCAGATAATACGGCTGGTACAGGACGCGCAGGCGTCGCGGGCCCCGATCCAGAAACTGGCCGACCAGGTATCGGCCTACTTTGTGCCTGCTGTCGTCGCGGTGGCTTTTGCGGCGTTCGTCCTGTGGCTGCTGATAGGCCCCTCACCCGCGGTGACCTTCGCCATCCTGGTTTTCGTGGCAGTGCTGATCATCGCCTGCCCGTGTGCGCTGGGGCTGGCCACTCCTACTGCCCTTATCGTGGGCATCGGCAGGGGAGCCGAAAATGGTGTGCTCGTGAAGCAGGCGGATGCCCTGGAGACAGCCCATCGCGTTGACACGGTGGTGCTGGACAAGACCGGTACGCTCACCACCGGGAGGCCTACTGTAACCGGGCTGACTGCGGTGGGTATCGAGGAACACGAGCTGCTGGCCCTGGCCGCCTCCGCCGAGCGGGGTTCCGAGCACCCTCTGGCCGAGGCAATAGTGGAAGAGGCACAACACCGTGGGTTGGCCCTGCAGCCCATGTCGGGATTGAGAAACGTCCCCGGGCAGGGAATCGAGGCTCAGGTCGACGGGGAAACGGTACTCCTGGGTAACCGCCTGCTCATGGAAGGCAGCGGCATTGGCCTTGACGGACTGTCTTCCAGGGCCGACTCAATGGCTCAACAGGGAATGACGACAATGTTCCTTGCGTCGGGCGGCGAGGCAAGGGGAGTCATCGCCTTGGCTGACGCGTTGAAGCCGGAGGCCGTGGAAGGCGTGGCGCGCCTGCGGGATATGGGACTTACCGTGGTGATGCTAACCGGTGATAATGCATCCACGGCCTACACAATTGCCAGGCAATTGGGCATTGACCGGGTTGAGGCCGAGGTGCTGCCCCAGGACAAAGCTGCTATCGTTCGCAACCTTCAGAGCGAGGGTCGCGTTGTGGCCATGGTGGGCGACGGGATCAATGACTCCCCGGCCCTGGCCCAGGCAAACGTGGGGATGGCCATTGGCGGAGGCGCGGACATCGCAGCGGAATCGGCCGACATCACGCTGATGCGCGGAGACGTGGGAAGCGTTGCCACCGCAATTGCCCTCAGCCGACAAACGATTCGGACAATCAAGCAGAACCTGTTCTGGGCCTTTTTTTACAACGTGCTGCTGGTGCCGGTGGCGGCGGGGGCGCTGTACCCGGTGTTCCTGGCCCTAGGGGGTGTGCCCGGGTCGCTGGAGTTCTTCTTCGGGACCAAGGGATTCCTGAACCCGGTGCTTGCCGCCGTGGCAATGGCTTTCAGTTCGGTTACGGTAATTACCAATTCACTCAGGTTGCGTGGGGCCAGGATACAGACCCCGGCAACCTGACAGGGGAAGGACTATGGCCACAGCAATTGACCCGGTATGTCTGATGGAGGTCGATACGGCCAACCCGTCCGGCGGCCAGAGCGAGTACCAGGGAACGCACTATTACTTCTGCGGCCGCGGGTGCAAGGTGACTTTCGACCGGGATCCGGAGCACGTGCTCTCAGGGGAAGGCGTGGTGCCGATGGAGCATGACAACCATGGTCACTCTGAGGCGCCGAAACAAGGTGGAATCCTGGGCTTCCTCCGGGGCTTGTTCGGGGGGAAGTCCCTCTCCGATTGATGAGTGAGCCCCGAGTGATGGGCAGGTCCTGCCCGTAACCCCGCGGATGGTCTCCCCAGGCTAATGCTGGAAGTGGGTAAACTGCAATTTCAAACCGTAGGCAAAGCGCAAAGGACGCGAGGGCGTGGATCCGCTGTGGTACTTGCAGGAACCCAATAGAGGACCGGGAGACCCAGGCCGCTCAGCGCCTGAACAGTGACGCTGAGCGAGAATTGCCTCGCACCATCGGGGACGAGCCTATGCCGCCTTGCCGCAGCAGCGCTTGTACTTGCGGCCGCTGCCGCACGGGCAGGAGGCGTTGCGGCCCACTTTGGCCCCTCCGGCCGGCTGGGCGTTGCGGTTCGACCCGCTGACGGCCTGCATAGGGCTCCCGCCCGGCCTGTTGCGGCGGGCGGTGCCGTTGCCGCTCAACTGGCTGGCGGCCTGATCCGTGCCCACCGCAACGTGGAAAAGCAAGCGAGCTACGTCCCGGCGGATTCGGTCCTGGAGGTCGTGGAACATCCGCTGACCTTCGCTGCGGTACATCACCAACGGATCCCGTTGCCCGTAAGCGTGCAGCCCGATGCCCGTTCGCAGGTTTTCCATGGCAGTCAGATGCTGGATCCAATGCGAGTCAATTGCCCTGAGAAGAAGGAAGCATTCGGTGAGCCGCATATGGTCGGACCCGATTTCCTCCTCGCGCTGAGCATAGATCCGCCCGGCGTGGTCTGAGAGGATTGAGCTGACCTGTTCCAGGCTATGCTGGAAGACTTTGTCCTCTTCGTCCAGTTCCCCGGGCAGGGGGCCCATCTGGCCCAACTCGTCTATCAGGCCCTCGGCATTCCAGTCGTCGGAGTGGCGGCCGGGAAGATACTGGGCTACGAGGCGGGCGTATTCCTGGCGCAGCATCTCCAGTGTTTCTGCCTGCAGGTCGCCGTCGCCAAGGGCCCGGTGGCGATCTACATAGATCACTTCGCGCTGCTTGTTCAGCACATCGTCATATTCAAGCAGGTGCTTGCGCATGTCGAAATGGTACCCCTCGACCTTGACCTGGGCCCCGGTGATCGACTTGGTGACCAGCTTGTTCTCGATGGGTGTGCCTTCTTCCAGACCGGTCCAGCCCATGACCGTCTTGATGCGGTCGCCGCCGAAGCGCTGCATCAGCTCGTCTTCCAGCGAAACGTAGAACTGGGAATTGCCGGGGTCGCCCTGCCTGCCGGCGCGGCCCCGGAGCTGGTTATCAATGCGGCGGGCGTCGTGATGCTCGGTGCCGATGACGTACAGACCGCCCATCTCCACCACCCGGTCGTGTTCCTCCTGCCATTCGTCCCGGGAGGTATCAGCACCGCCCAGAACAATGTCCGTGCCGCGGCCTGCCATGTTGGTGGATACGGTCACGGCCCCCAGTCGGCCAGCCTGGGAGATGACTGTTGCTTCACCCTCGTGGTTTTTGGCGTTCAGGACCTGGTGGCGTACTCCTCGCCGGAGCAGGCGTTCGCTGAGAAATTCCGAATCTTCGATGGAGGTTGTGCCGATCAACAGAGGTTGACCCGACTCGTGCAGCTCGACAATCTTGTCAGTAACAGATTTCCATTTGCCCTCGTCGTTCTGAAAGACCAGATCGGAGAGGTCCTGGCGTTGCATCGGCTTGTTGGTTGGAACCTCCACAACCTCCAAGCCGTAAATGCGGAAGAATTCGTCGGATTCCGTGGCGGCGGTTCCGGTCATTCCTGCCAGTTTTCCGTACATTCTGAAGTAGTTCTGCAGTGTGATCGTGGCGTACGTGATGCTCTCGCGCTGGATCTTCAGGCCTTCCTTGGCCTCCACAGCCTGGTGCAGGCCATCCGACCAGCGCCGGCCGGGCTGCAACCTGCCGGTGAACTCGTCGACGATCACCACCTCCCCGTCCTTGACGACATATTCCTTGTCCCGCTGCTTCATCACGTAGGCATTCAGGGCATTTTCCATGTAGTGGACCAAATGGAAGCTCTCTGGGTCGTAGAGATTGGAGGTGTTGGTCCACTGCTCCATCTTGGCGATGCCTTCCTGGGTCAGCGAGATGGCGCGAGTGCGGTCGTCAATGGTGTAGTCCTCCGCCGGGTCCAGGCGGGGCACCAGCCGCGCGAAGCTCTGGTATAGCTGCACCGGCTCTTCCGCTGGTCCGCTGATGATCAGGGGTGTGCGGGCCTCATCGATCAGAATGTTGTCGACCTCGTCGACTATGGCGTAATGCAACTCCCTCTGGACTCGCCTGCCGGCGGATAGGGCCATGTTGTCGCGCAAGTAGTCGAAGCCGAACTCGTTGTTGGTGCCGTAGGTGATGTCCGCAAGATAGGCATCCTCACGGGCGGCGGCGCGAAGGTTCGGTGTCTTGCTGCTGGTGGCTTCGGGATCGTAGATAAAGGCCGCGTCGTGCTGCAGGCAGCCAACGGTCAGGCCCAGTGCGTGATAGACCGGTCCCATCCATACGGGGTCGCGGCGGGCCAGGTAGTCGTTGACCGTGACCACGTGGACACCGCGCCCGGTCAGTGCATTGGCGTAGACGGCAAGGGTGGCGACCAGAGTCTTGCCCTCGCCGGTTTTCATCTCGGCAATCTTGCCTTGGTGCAGGGCTGCTCCGCCAACAATCTGGACGTCGTAATGGCGCTGGCCCAGATTCCGCCTGGCTGACTCACGCACTGCCGCGAAGGCCTCGGGCAACAGGTCGTCCAGGTCCTCTCGGCCCGACAACCGCTGGCGGAATTCCCCGGTCTTGACCTGCAACTGGGCTTCGGTGAGTTGCTCAAAATCGGGCTCGAGCGTGTTCACCCGATCCCTGATGGAGTCCAGTTTCTTCAGAGCCTTTTCGTTGGGGTCACCTAGTATTTTCTGCAGAACAGAGACCATGGGCCGACATCCTGAAAAAGGAATTTCCGGATCGGGGTTTATGCCCGCCCGGAAAGTATGGGCGATGCCACGCTCTTAATTTACCATCTTCGCCGGGCAAAGAGAAAATCAGGCATTGTGTATGGCAGTACTGTGTATGCCAGAGGAATGAGCCGCTCCCCTCAGCTCGGCCAGGCTGGATATGCCCTGGCCTGCCGCGAAATCATGCATTCCGTTCAAGACCTGCCACGGAGCCTTCAGGCTGACCAGGTTGGCGCTGCCAATCTGAACGGCGGTAGCGCCTGCCATAATGTACTCAATGGCATGCTCGGCATCAAAGATACCACCGACTCCAATGATGGGCACGTCAACTGCCTGCGCAGCCTGGTAAACCAGGGCCAGGGACACGGGTCTGAGGCCCATGCCCGACAGCCCTCCGGTGATGTTGCCCAGTACAGGCCGACGGCTAGCCAGGTCGATCCTCATGGCGGGCAAGGTATTGGAGATTGTCAGGGCGTCTGCCCCCCCGCGTACCGCCGCCCTTGCGATTTCTGTGATATCGGGCACATTGGGGGAGAGTTTGGCCAGCACCGGCAAGTCTGTGTTCGCCTTGACCGCAGCGACGGCGTCGTGGGTCAGTGCCGGGCTGTAGCTGAACATTGCCCCATTTTCTATGTTGGGACAACTCAGGTTCAGTTCCAGAGCGCTCAGGCCGACCGCGTTTCCCGTCATCTCAGCCATTTCGCCGAACTCGCCGACGCTGTGGGCGGCGAAGCTGAAAAACACCGTGGCGTTCCACTCGGCCCAGATGGGGGTCCATTCCCTTACAGCGGTCTCGATGCCCGGGTTAATCAGGCCGATCGCGTTGAGAAACAATTGGTCCCCGTCCTCCCACGCTTGCCGGAACGAGTCCGGAAACCAGCGGGGTTCGGGGTTGCCCTCTCTGGGCCAGCGGGTGACTGTTTTGGGGACCACCGCGCCCAGTTCGTTCAGGGGGTAATTACCAACGATCCCCCGACCGTACCCATCGTAGCCGAGGGTGCCAGAGGCAATTATCACCGGATTCGGTAGCCAAAGACCCCGTGGGTGGCGGGGAGCCAGGTTCACAGACAGGTCCGGTTCGTTGGTTCGAAGTGAATTTGTCACGCCTTTGCCCCTCACCTCGGTGTCTCGCTGTTAACCGGAGTGCGGCGGAGCGATGGAACGGCCGATTCAGCACCGCTCCGCCTGATTATATCCCCCTTGACGTTGACCTACGCCTGGGGCTCCTCAGCTGTTCCCTCCGCGAGGCCAATGGCAGGCTCAGCTTCGGGGGTTTCGTCGTCATCATCATCGTCTAAGAAGTCTTCGGGATCATCGTCATCTTCGACCTCTGTGGCGAAGGCGCGCACCGACTCGGCGAGCCGATCGAGCCCGTCGTCCTTCCCCAGGACGCTTATTTCTTCGACTTCGTCAGCCTCGACAATCGCCGGGCCGCGCAGCCAGGCACCGGGGGTCATGGCGCCCATGTCCAGGACGGGCTGAGGCCGGAGGAGTTCCTCCATGCCGGGTATCTCGACCTGGGCAGGGATCAGCCGGCCAATAATGACGTTTTCTTTCAGACCCAGTAGATAGTCCTGCTGGCCCTTTACAGCCGCTTCGGTCAGCACCCGGGTGGTCTCCTGGAACGAGGCTGCTGAGAGGAAGCTGTCGGTCCGAAGCGAGGCGCGAGTCACGCCCAGCAGGACTTGTTCGGCGGTTGCCGGCTCTCCGCCCTCTGCCAGCACCTTGGCGACCTGCTCCTGGAAGGTGAACTTGTCTGCCACTTCCCCGGGAATGAGCTCGGTGTCACCGGGCTCGGTAACCTGCACCCGGCGCAGCATCTGGCGCAGGATGATCTCGATGTGCTTGTCGTGGATGGTCACACCCTGCGACTGGTATACGGCCTGGACCTGGTCGACAATATAGGATTGGAGGGCTTCCTTGCCGCGGATGCGCAGGATATCGTGGGGGTTCAGAGGCCCGGAGGTCAGCGGGTCTCCAGCGTTGATCTTGTCTGCGTCCCGTACCATCAGGTAAGACGAAGCCGGGATGACGTGCTCCCTGACTTCCACGTCCTCCCAGATAATCGTGACGTAATCGTCGGACAACTCGACGCGACCGCCCACGGTGGCCTCGACCTTTCCGCCAGTTGAGATTACTGCCAGTCCGTTTTCCGACAATTCGATACGGCCGGCTGCGGTAGCAGTGGGCACCAGGGCCGCTTCGCCGGACTCCTCAGTCTCTGGCAGAGTGGCGAGGACCATTCCCTCGGTTACCTCCTCACCATTGTCCACCAATACTTCAGAACCCTCGGGCAGGGCGTATTGTTCGATTACAGGCACTTCGGCCAGAATGTGTCCGACCTCCACCACGTCGCCGTCGTCCACGAGGATTCGGGCGCCCTCCGGCAGAGGATATTCCTCGCGAACCTCCTCTCGGAATACCACGCGGAGGACGTTGTTCTCCTCGTCGGCTTCCAGCTCCACCTCACCGTCAATGTCGGAGAGAATGGCGGCGTTCTTGGGAACGCGGGCTTCGAAGATCTCCTCCACCTGTGGCAGACCGCCGGTGATGTCCAGGTTCTGGGCTTCCACGTCCTGGCGGATCACATCCGCCTCACGCTGGAGATCATAGCTGTGGCGGTTGGAGCTGCCGAGAATCCGGTTGATCTCGTATGACACCCGGAAGCGGTCCTCATCGGTGCTTTCGGCCCGGACAACCCTGCTGACCGCTGCCACCAGTGCCTCGGCCTCGCTGGCTCGGCGCAACTCGACAAGGATGCGCTCGATGACCAGCAGCAACCTGCCTTGGAGGCGGGCGTCGGCGCCGGGAATTTCCTCGATCATCCGGGTAATTTCGTCAACAACCTTCTGAAGTTCCGGAACAACCGACGTTGCGTAATCACGTACCCGTGAGGTGGCCTCCTCAAGCTCCGTGTCAGGGGTCTGACGCACATTTTGCAGAATCAGGTCTATCTGGCCGGGCAGTTCGCCGGCCATGTCGCGCAGGCGGTTCATGGTGTCCCGCCGCTGGTCGCGCCTCTGTCCTGACGCCCCCATCTGAGAGTCAATACTGGCGTTGAGGACGTCCACGTCCCGCCGGATCTGTGCGACCAGGTCACGGCATTGCGCCAGCGAATTCACCTCGCCGAGACGGCTGAGGTCTTCACGGATCCAGTTGATCTGGCCGCGCTGGTTGCGGGCCTCGTTGGTCTGTTCCAGGTATCCCAGCGCCTCGGTCATTCTGGTAGCGATAGTCTGACGGTCGCTGGACACGTTGAGACTGAGTTCTTCCTTTTCCTCCCAGACCTTGCCGACGGAGGGCATGTCCTGGCGGAACAGGGCAAGCTGCTCGCGCATTTCCACGGGCACCGCCTGCAATTCCCTTGCGCGGGTAAGCACGGCCTCATCCAGCTCACTGTTGCGGCGCCGGACGCCGCCCGTGTGGAAAACGCGCATGGTGAGCTGAGTGCCAGGCTCACCGATACTCTGGGCTGCGATGATGCCGACTGCCTGACCTTCCAGTACCGGTTTGTCTGTGGCTGCCAGGTCGCCGTAGCACATCCGGCAGACGCCCCGGGCGTTCTCGCAGGTGAGCGGAGAGCGCACGGGTATCTCAGTCAGGCCCGCAGCCACCAACTGGTTGGCCTTAGACAGCGTGATGGTTTCGTTGCGGTTGATCAAGATTTCGCCGGTTTCCGGGTGAGCCAGCGTGACAGCGGCGAGCCGGCCGGTTACCCGGTACTGGAGGGTGATGTTGCTGTGGGGCGCCGGGCGCTGCG
This sequence comes from Dehalococcoidia bacterium, assembly GCA_965261885.1. Taxonomy (GTDB): domain Bacteria; phylum Chloroflexota; class Dehalococcoidia; order Lucifugimonadales; family UBA3495; genus VXOI01. The sequence goes on along the minus strand of CBDHDY010000052.1, from coordinate 87,542 downwards.
GAGCCCACCCGTCCAGCGTACCGCAGTCCTCTCCCTGTATGATGACCTCCTGGGCGACGTCGATAAGCCGGCGGGTAAGGTAACCGCTGCTGGCCGTGTTCAACGCCGTGTCGGTGAGGCCCTTGCGTGCTCCGTGCGTGCTCAGGAAGTATTCCAGTGCGGTCAAGCCCTCGCGGAAGTTGGACTTTACCGGCAGTTCAATGACCTCCGTACTGCCAGCGCGGCGCACCAGTCCGCGCATACCGGCCATCTGGTTAATTTGCGATATGTTGCCCTTGGTTCCGGAAAGGGCCATGATTCCAATGCCGCCGTAGTTGTTCAGGTCGCTGCCAACCAGGTCGGCGGTCTCGAAGGAGGCCTGGTTCCAGGCATCCACGATCTTGGCGTGGCGCTCCTCCTCGGAAATAAGTCCGACCTCGTACTCAGTCTTGTACTGGTCAACTCTTTCCTCTGTATCAGCCATTACCTGGGCCTTTTCCGACGACACCTGGATGTCATTGATGGCAATGGTGATGCCCGAGGTCGTAGCGTACCGGAAGCCCAGATCCTTGACTCGGTCCAGCACCTCTGCGGTCTCGTCGTTGCTGAGAAGCCGGTAGAGGTTCGAAGTCAGTGCGTTGAGTGCGCCGCGGTCTACCAGCTTGTTCTGGATGCGAACGGACTCCGGCAGGCTCGCATCAGAAACGAACTTGTCAGGCAGGATGGAATTGAACTCCAGGCGGCCAAGAGTAGTCGAGTAATATCCGCCCAGATTGTCGCCGCCCCGTATGCTTCTGACATAGATGGGAGCACGAAGATCAATTTCGCCCGCTTCGTAGGCGTCGCGGGCCTCGGAGATGTCATAGAACTTGCGGCCCGCACCCTTGACGTCCGGACGCTTAACCGGCGTGTCGATGTCGGTCAGGTAGTAGCAGCCCATCACCATGTCCAAGGTGGGTGCCACGAGGGGGTCGCCGGAGGCGGGCGACAGCATGTTGTGAGTGCTGAGCATGGCCTCCTGGGCCTCCAGAACTGCCATCCGGGACAGGGGCACGTGCACTGCCATCTGGTCGCCGTCGAAGTCTGCATTGAAAGCGGAACAGACCAGCGGGTGAATCTGAATGGCGTGCCCGTCGATGAGCACCGGCATGAACGCCTGAATACCAAGGCGGTGCAGGGTGGGAGCACGGTTGAGCAGGACGGGACGGTTCTTGATTACGTCCTCGAGGATGTCCCAGACCTCGCCCCGGGCGCGTTCGACCATCCGCTTGGCGTTCTTGATATTGGGTGCGATTCCCAGCATAACCAGGCGGTGCATCACGAAGGGCTTGAACAGTTCCAGAGCCATTCGCCTGGGAAGACCGCACTCATTCATCTTGAGCTCAGGACCGACAACAATGACCGATCGGCCACTGTAGTCCACTCGCTTGCCCAGTAGGTTCTGGCGGAAGCGCCCCTGCTTTCCCCGCAGCAGGTCGGACAGGCTCTTGAGCTTGTGGTTGTGGCTGCCCTGTATGGGGCGGCCACGGCGGCCGTTGTCGATCAGGGCGTCAACCGCTTCCTGAAGCATGCGCTTCTCGTTGCGGATGATGATTTCCGGCGCACCCAGGGTCATCAGCCTCTTGAGCCTGTTGTTCCGGTTGATGACGCGACGATAAAGGTCGTTCAGGTCGCTGGTGGCGAATCGCCCCCCGTCGAGCTGGACCATTGGGCGCAGTTCCGGAGGCAGCACGGGCATCACGGTGAGGATCATGTCCTCGACGCGGGTCCCGTCCCCTGAACTGCCGTCGGAGCGGCTTCCGCTGTGGCGGAAGGCCTCCACCACCCGCAGCCGCTTGATCGCCTTCTGCCGGCGCTGGCCTGAGGTGGACTGCATGTCATTGATCAGCTGGTCGCGCAGGACCTCCAGGTTCACGGCGCGCAGGATGGCCAAGATGGCCTCGGCGCCCATTGCAGCCTCAAATACGTTGGGGTACCTGTCCTTGAGCTCCCGGTAGCGGGACTCGGCGAGCAACTTCATCTTCTGCAAGTCGTTGAGCTCGTCCAGAGTTACCTTCAGCTGGGCGGCCAGGTCCGTTTCCTCGGTGGACAGCTGGTTGTTGATGGCATCAATCTGCCGCTGGAGTTCCAGCAGCTCCGGCACCGGCTCACCGCCCTCAGGGGCGAACTCGGTGGCGGGGTTCTTCGTCTCAGGTTCACGGCCACCGGTGTAGCTCAGAACGAGGCGGTTCAACTCCTCCAACTCGTCTGCGGCGTTGCTGCGGCGCCGTTCGATTTCCAGCTCGTGCTTGAGCTGTTCCGCTTCGATGGTCTCACGCCGGGCGTCCTCGTCCACAGAGATCACGATATGCTGGGCGAAGTAGAGCACCCGCTCCAGATTGCGGGGAGAAAGGTCGAGCAGCAGCCCCAGCCGGCTGGGGTTGGTCTTGCTGAACCAGATGTGGGCAACCGGGGCGGCCAGGCGGATGTGGCCCATGCGCTCCCGGCGCACCTTGGCGCGGGTGACTTCCACGCCGCACCGGTCGCAGACCACGCCCCTGTACCGGATGCGCTTGTACTTGCCGCAGAAACACTCCCAGTCCTTGGTGGGGCCAAACAGCCGCTCACAGAACAGGCCGTCCTTCTCCGGCCGGAGAGTCCGGTAGTTAATGGTCTCCGGCTTGGTGACCTCGCCGTGAGACCAGCTGAGGATCTGCTCCGGCGAGGCTATGGATATGCGTATGGCGTTGAAGTCGGTGGCGGTGGTCTCTGCCCTGTCTGCCATTCTGACCATTATTAAATCGTCTCCAGAGGGAATAGCTCAGTGTCGTTGCCGATGGCCCTCCCAAAGTTCCGTCCGATCTCCGGCGCCGTTTCCGGGGTGTCTACAGGGCGGTTGTCCTCACTGAGCAGTTGCACCCGCAGTCCCAGGCTCTGCAGTTCCTTCATCAGAACATTGAAGGATTCAGGCACGCCGGGCTGACCGATTGGCTCGCCCTTGACGATGGCCTCGTAGGTCTTGACGCGACCGGCGACGTCGTCGGACTTAACCGTGAGCACCTCCTGAAGGTTGTACGCGGCGCTGTAGGCCTCCAGGGCCCACACCTCCATCTCGCCGAAGCGCTGCCCGCCGAACTGGGCCTTTCCGCCCAGGGGCTGCTGCGTAATCATCGAGTATGGTCCCGTAGAACGGGCGTGAATCTTGTCTTCCACCAAGTGTATGAGTTTCAGAATGTAGATGCTGCCCACGGTGACCAACTGGTCGAATTCTTCGCCGGTTCGTCCGTCGTAGAGCTGGAACTTGCCGAAGGTAGGCGGCGCGATCAGCCGCTCCCGGTGGACCTTCAGGGCCTCCTGATGCATCTGGTGGATATCCATACCTGAGGTGTCCCGGCCAGCCTCGTTCTCCAGCCAGAGGCGGAGACAGGCTTCCCTAGCCACGCCCGTCTTGGATTCGTCAAAAATCGCGTATGGGTCGCAGCCCCGTTCCTCCAGCCACTTGTACACCTGTTTCGCTTCGTTGGCCTTGGAACCGTTGGTCTTGGAACCATTGGAACCATTGGAACCGTTGCCGTTGTGGTGGCCGTTGCCGTTATTTGCAGCGGCGGCCTGCTGGCGGAACCAGATTCTGGCGAAGGAATCCTCGATAGCCTCATCGGTTGCGCCGTCAAACACCGGGGTCTTGGCCTGGAACCCCAATTGGTCGGCGGCCATGCCCAGGTGCGTCTCAAGTACCTGGCCAAGGTTCATTCGGGAGGGCACACCGATGGGATTCAGGATGATGTCTACGGGCGTGCCGTCCTCCATGTATGGCATATCTTCTTCCGGAAGGATGCGGGCAACGACGCCCTTATTGCCATGCCGGCCCGCCATCTTGTCACCGACCGAGATCTTGCGGGTCTGAGCGATCCAGACACGGACGGCTTCCTTGACGCCAGGGTTCAGATCGTCCTTGTTTTCCCGGCTCAGCACCTTGACGTCGATCACCTTGCCGCGTTCCCCGTGGGGTACGCGCAGCGATGTGTCCTTAACGTCGCGGGACTTTTCGCCGAATATTGCCCGAAGGAGCTTTTCCTCAGCGGTGAGCTCGGTCTCGCCCTTGGGCGTAACCTTGCCCACCAGGATGTCTCCCGGCGCCACATCCGCGCCTACGCGAATAATGCCGCGTTCGTCCAGGTCCCGCAGGCTGGCCTCGCCCACGTTGGGGATGTCGCGAGTTATTTCCTCGGGGCCCAGCTTGGTCTCGCGGGCCTCCATCTCATGGCGCTCAATATGGATTGAAGTGAAGAAGTCGTCCCGGTACAGACGCTCGCTGACAATTATGGCGTCCTCGTAGTTGTATCCCTCCCACGACATGAACGCCACCAGCACATTCTGTCCCAATGCCAGTTCGCCGTTCTCTGTGGACGAGCTGTCGGCCAGCACACTGCCCACCTGCACCACGTCTCCGCGGGTGGCAATGGGGCGCTGGTCGAAGCAGGTGCCCTGGTTGGTGCGGGAAAACTTGATCACCGGATGAACGTGTTCGACCCCGTCAACTTCCGTTATTACAATCTGGCGGCCGTTGACTGAAGTTACGACGCCGTTCACTCGCGAAGTGACCAACTGACCACTGTCGCGAGCCACCCGCTCCTCGATGCCCGTTCCCACCGTGGGTGACTGGGGCCGGAGCAGCGGCACGGCCTGGCGCTGCATATTGGAACCCATCAGTGCGCGGTTGGCGTCGTCGTGTTCCAGGAAAGGGATCAGTGCTGCGGACACGCTCATGATCTGCATGGGCGAAACGTCCATCAGGTGCGCTTCACTGGGAGACCCCTGGGTGTACTGGTCGCCCACCCTGATCTCGATTCTGTCCTCTTCAAACTGGTTAAAGTTGTCCAGTTTGGCGTTGGCCTGTGCGATCCTGAACTCCTGTTCCTTGTCGGCAGATAACCAGACGATGGACTCTTCCAGGTTGGAGGTTGAGGCCTCCAGAACAAAGGCACGTACCTTTATCATCGTGCCTTCCGGAAGCCGCCTGATCGCGGCTATGCGGTTGGCGCCGATGGACACACCTTCGTTCACGATCACGTGCCCGTTCTCAGGACTGACCACTGCCTCAGTGACCGTCCTGCCGCGCAGGTCGGGAGATTCCTTGGGAAGCTCGTGGCAAACGACCCTATATGGCGACTCGATGAAGCCGAATTCGTTGACCCTGGCATAGGATGCCAGTGAACTGAGCAGACCAATATTTGGTCCTTCCGGCGTCTCGATAGGACAGATCCGGCCGTAATGGGAGAAGTGCACGTCCCGCACGTCGAAACCAGCGCGTTCCCTCGACAGGCCGCCGGGACCCAAGGCCGACAGGCGCCGCTTGTGTGTAAGTTCTGCCAGCGGGTTGGTCTGGTCCATGAACTGGGAAAGCTGGGATCCGCCGAAGAATTCGCGGACCGCTGCCACCACGGGCCTGATGTTGACCAAGCCCTGGGGAGCCGCAGTTTCCGGGTCCACCAGCGTCATCTTTTCCTTGACCATGCGCTCCATGCGAAGCAGGCCGACGCGCACCTGGTTCTGGACCAGCTCACCCACGGCACGCACCCGGCGGTTGCCCAGATGGTCAATGTCGTCCACCTGGCCTTCGCCCTGGTTGATCAGGATCATGGTGCGTACTACAGCAATAATGTCTCTACGAGTCAGGGTCTTGGGATCTTCTTCGCTTTCCGGGATGTTCAGTCGACGGTTGAACTTGTAGCGGCCGACGCGGCCGAGGTCGTACCTTCGTTCCTCGAAGAACAGGTTGTTGATCAAGTTCCGGGAGTTCTCGAGGCTGGGCGGCTCGCCGGGACGGAGGCGGCGATAGAATTCGATCTGCGCTCCGGCAATGCGCTGGGCGGCCTCCTTGTCGAACTCCTCACCCTTGTGCAGCCACTCCCACAGTGAGCGGAGATCCTCTTCGCGGAAGGAAACGCCAGCCGGGTCGGCGGCCGGGTCGCTACGCAGGGTTGCCTGCATGTAGCGGTGTGTTTCGTCCGCATCCACTTCATCGAAGAGGGCGGTTATCTGGTCGTCGTAAGCCACGCCGAGTGCTCGAAGGAAAGTGCTGGCCGAGACCTTGCGCTTGCGGTCGACTTTGACCGACAGAACATCCTTGTTGCTGGTCTCGAACTCCAGCCAGGCGCCCCGGGATGGAATGAGCTTGGCCATGCACAGGTTGCGGTTGCTACTGGGGCTGCGCTCGGTGACGAAGTAAATGCCAGGGGAGCGTACCAGCTGGCTGACGACCACCCGTTCGGCCCCATTGATGATGAATGTGCCGTTTACAGTCATCATGGGGAAGTCCCCCATGAATATTTCCTGTTCCTTGATCTCGCCCGTTTCTTTCATAACGAGGCGAGTCTTGACGTACAGGGGCTGGGAGAAAGTAATCTCCCTCTCTTTGCATTCCTGCGGTGAATACTTGGCAGGGCGGAATTCGTGCTCCTGGAAGTGAAGCTCATACTTCTTGCTGGTGTAGTCCAATATGGGGGAAACTTCGCGGAATACGTCTTCCAGTCCTTGTTCGTTAAACCACTTATACGACTGGATCTGGCTTTGGATCAGGTTGGGGACTTCCAGAACCTGGGGGATTCGGGCATAGGACCGGACATCCGGGGATTGAAGATCATGACCGTTTCGAACAGCGGGCAAAGCCATTCCAATTCTCCTTACCGAGAGTAGCAGCGAAAGACAGCGAAGGGTCTAAGACGCGGAGTGGTCAAAGTCGAGGGCAAACGCGGGTTGAGGCCAAAGACGAGGTTGCTTAATTGAAGACATTATTCGACGCATAAATCAGTAACATATTAGTATAACCTTGATGGACATTTTGTCAACTGTCGCTCTGGCCCGAACAGTGTCTTTTAATTGTTCCCTCCCCCTCCGAGGGAGGGTTAGGGTAGGGGCGTCACCGTTGGCGAGGAAACATTGTGTCATCCCGGGATTTCTACCGGGGTTTCTACTGGGATTTCACCCTAACCACGGCTCTCTACCTAAAGGTGAGTGGAGAATTAAGATATCCTGTCGGCCAGAGAGGCGGGTTGGGCTGTAGAACGCGGTTTGCCCGTTTGGTCTATAATTCCCGCTTGGTCGTGCCGCGTCCCCCTCAGTTTGTCCTGGACCCGGCATAAAACGGCAATTTAGCAGGCTGCCTATCTGAATGACATCAACTCCAAAATTTTCCTTCCGTCTCAGCAACCTGATATTGGCCGGCCATCGCGTCCATTACGCTTGGGCTATCGTAACCATAGCTGCAGTAATGCGGCTTTTCAGTTCCTCCTTCCGATCTTCGTCCAGTGTGCTGATACCGCGGCTGGTCGATTCCTTCGGCTGGAGCTATGGGGCCGTCGGATTCGGGTTCGCCTTGCAGTGGGTTGTCTCCGGCATGCTAGGGCCGTCGGCAGGATGGCTGGGGGACCGTTACGGTGCCCGCGTGACCATGACAATCGGTGCCCTGCTGTTCATTGCGGGTATGGTCCTGACCGGCTTTATGACCAGCCTCTGGCAGTTTTACCTGTTTTTTGGAATCATCCTCAGCGCCTCCATGGGTATCTTCCAGGTACCGCTGACCACCTCCGTCACTCTATGGTTCAAACGACACCTGGGCACCGGCATGGGCGTGTTGCAGTCGGCCCAGGGGGTTGGGCCCCTGGTCGCGGTGCCGATCATGTTGCTGGTAATCGCGCTGTTCGACACCCGCCCCGACTTTCTGGACTGGCTGCCGGGCTTTACTCACTCGCTGTTCGGCGGTGAGCTGGACGGACTGCGGGCCGCGTTCTGGGTGCCTGGCATCATTGGTGGAGTGGCTATTCTTGCCCTCGTCCGGCTCTTTTACAACGAGCCGGCCCAACTCGGGCTCAGGCCGCTGGGGGCCTCGGAAAGCGAGCCTGTCAGGGAGGTGCAGAGGGGCGAAATTGCCAGGATACGCACCCGCGTGTTCTTCAAGCAGGCTCAGCGCACCTTCGCCTTCTGGAACCTTATCGGCATCCACTTCTGGGGCTGTGCCGGACACGCCATCGTGCTGGTTTACCTTGTTGCCATTGCAGAGGCGGAGGGCGTGGGGCCAGGGTTGGCGGCAGGCGCATTCGTCACAATGTCGGTCACCAGCACCGTTACACGTTTCGCGGTGCCCGTACTGGCTGACCAGTTGGGCAGCAAGGGAGTCATGGCAGTCTGCTTCTCACTGCAGACGCTCCCGATCTTGCTGCTCTTCTTCGCCGTTGAACCGTGGCAGTTTTACCTGTTTGCCGTGCTCTTCGGCATCGGGTTCGGCGGCGAAATGAGCGCGTTCCCAATCATCAACCGGCAGTACTACGGCAGCGCGCCCGTGGGAACCACATACGGCTGGCAGATGATGGGCGCAGGCATAGGCATGGCTGCCGGTTCACTGATCGGCGGATGGCTGCGGGACTGGACCGGAAGCTTCGACGCCACCATGGGGTTGTCGCTGGTGCTGAGCGTGGTGGGGGTGATTTCTATTGTTGTTCTGCCTACGACGAAGAGTCACCAGCTCCCCGACTGGGAAAATGAGCTCCCCCCCGAGGCGCAGACGCCGTCCGCCCAACCTGTGATCCCCGCGGCACAACCAGCGCAGACGCAACCTGCGGCGGGTGACTAGAGCATCCTTCCCGCAATCAGTTGATCCCACATACAGATGACCGCCAGCAGGTTGATGGAGCCGTGACGGTTAGCGCCCCTTGTCCAACCCTTGTGCTAAACTGCCGATGAAAATCGGCGGCAGAGCCAGACCAGGACAGGGGGCTTTCTTATGCTGGACTTGATTATCCGCGGCGGGCAGGTCGTCACACCCATGGGTGTCGGTGAGTGGGATGTTGCGGTACAGGGCGAGCGAATCGCGGCGGTGGCCGCGCCGGGAGCATTGGGCGACGAGGCGGGCCGGATCATTAACGCCTCCGGTAAAATCGTTGTCCCCGGCGGCATCGAACCTCACGCGCACATCTCCGCGCCAATAATGGGCCACGGCGACCTCAAGACCGCTCCCCCGGAGGAGGTCAGTCGTGCCGCCCTCTACGGCGGGACCACGACCCTGATGGACTTCGCTATCCAGTACCCCGGCATAGATATTCCGCAAGCCATCGCCGAGCGCACCGGGGTCTGGCAGGGCAATTCCTATGCCGACTACTCCCACCACCTGATGCTGCTGGGTCAGATCCCCCAGGAGATCATCGGTTCCCTGCACGAAGCGGTGGAGGACGGCTTCGCCAGCTTCAAGATTTTCACCACCAACATCCGCCCGCCCGCCACCACCGGCGAGCCCCGCATGGTCGGCACCGGCCACCTCCACGACCTGATGGAGGAAATCCAGCGGCTCAGTGCAATGCTTCTGGTCCACGCCGAGGACGACGACATGGTACAGCACATGTACCAGAAGCTCACCCGAGAGGAGCGCACCGAGTGGCACAATATGTCGCTGGTGCACAGCGCCGAATCGGAGGACGTTTCATTCCGCCGGGTGCTGCGGGTGGCCGAGTGGACCGGCGCGCCCGTCTACTTCGTCCACGTCAGCGCGCAGCAGGGGGTGCAGAACATCATGGAGTCTCGCGCCAATGGACGCCCAGTCTACGGCGAGACGCTGCACAACTACTGCTGCTTCAACGAGGAAAACTACAAAGAAGACAACGGTATGAAGTACCACACTTATCCCTCGCTGAAGTCGGAGGCTGACCGGAAGATGTTGTGGGACGGCATCATCAACGGCGGCCTGCAGACCATGGCCACTGACGAATACTGCACATCGTGGGAAACCAAGATTTCGGGCCGCACCATCTCCGATGTCACCGGCGGCCACAACGGCGCCGAAGCTCGCATGGGCATCACTTACAGCGAGGGCGTGTCCAAGCAGGGCATGACACTGCAGCGGTTCGTGGATGTTACTTCGGCCAATGCCGCCAAAATCATGGGGCTGTACCCCCGCAAGGGTGTGCTGGCCCCGGGCAGCGATGCCGACATCTGCCTGATAGACCCCGGCATCAAGCGCGCGCTGACCAAGGACGACTTCCACATAACTGACTACAGCATCTGGGAAGGCCGCGAAATCGAAGGCTGGCCCGTTACTACCATATTGCGCGGCAAGGTGGTGGTAGAGGACGGCAACTTCTCCGGCTCCCTGGGCGACGGTCAGTTCCTGCGCCGCAAGGTCGACGCCGCCGTGGCAGATCGGCCGGTGGTGTAGGAGCCAAAGAAGACCCCGCGTGGTGTTGTCGACAGCGTAGTGGCGGGTTTCAAGCCCGCCACTACGCGATGCAACCCGGGACTATTCCATCTTGCCGGAGTATGCAATGGCCCGCATCAAGCTGGTGCCAACCGAGCAGTTAACACCCGGAATGCAGAAAATTGCCAAGGCAGCCGCGGCCCACAAGCTGAACCCACGGATCTTCCAGGCTGCCGGCAATCTGCCTCAGGCTTACGAAGCTTTCTGGGCATTCTATGGGCCTCTGAAGCTGGAGGGCCTGCTGGACGCCCGGCTCAAAGAGCTGGTGCGCCTCAAAATTGCCGAATTGAACGAATGCGCCACTTGAAAGCTGGGTCGCGCTGTGCCGGCGGTGCAGCAGGGAATGACCGAGGAGATGGTGGATTCGCTGGCCCACTTCGAGGACACTGATCTGCCCTACCGCGAAAAGCTGGCCGTCCGCTTCGCGGAACGCATGGCCATCGACCACCAGAATGTGGACGATGAGTTCTTCGCCGAGCTACGCCGTGAATTCACTGATCCCGAGATATTCGAGCTCGGGATGATCACGGGCATGTTCATCGGGTACGGTCGCCTGCTGGCCATGCTGGACTTGGAGAACCCGGAGGAGCCGGACTGATTTAACTCCGCGGAGTAACCAGTCAGTCGCTGTGGCGGATTTGAATGGTCCAGAGTCCAGGCGGCCAAGGGTCCCAAGATACGACAGCGCCTGCAATGAATTTCGCTGTTACTTCGGTCGGGACTGTCTTATGGATGCGGAACCTGATTACTCCGTAGGGGGCCGGTTCCCGGTGTCGACGAACCAACTCTCCAAAGTCCTCGTCGTGTGTCAGCAGAGTACATTGATCCTGTGTGGCTTGCCTTAACAGGTCAATGTCGTGAGTTTCATGGGCGCTTTCCTGCGCCCAATCGACATCATGTCCATCAGACCTAAGCAGGGCAACAGCGTCGCTCTCGATATTCACGTCAGCAAGCAGGCGCATTCTCTTCCCACAGTGGATATCCCGCGTCTCTCCAGTGCTGCTCCGTTAGACGTTCCTCTTCGTCCATCCGTTTTTGAAGTCTCGCCCAGCCGCCTAGGGAGAGTTCGGCGCCGGTTTTCGCGTATTCGTGACAAGCCTTGAGGTCTCCCCTGGAAACAAAAGGGTAATTCTTGAGCATGTAATCGGTTGTGCCACCCGGTCTGCGCATCGTTTCCATCACAAACTCCACCGACAGGCGGGTGCCCTTGATGATGGGTTTGCCACCCAGGATGTCCGGGTGGCTGACAATGCGGTCCTTCCAGAGATATTTGTATTTCTTCGGATCTGCGGACATGGCGTATCTCCAGATGGCTACTTGATCACCCCGTGCCGCTCCAGGATGCGGGCCATCTCGGCCACTCCCTCGTAGTTCTCCTCCGAAGTCGGGTATCCGAAGCAGAGGCGGGCGGAGTTCTGGCCGCGGCCCTCGGGCGAGAAAGCAACGCCGGAGTAATAGCCGACCCCTTCCTGGAAGGACTGCTCCTGTATGGCCTCCAGGTCGGCGCCTTCGGGCAGCGTCAGCCAGATATACAGCCCGCCCTCCGGCCTGGTCCAGGTGGCGGCGTCGCCGAAGTTTTCGCCCAGCGAGGCCAGCATGGCGTCTCGCTTGGCCCGCAGCGACTCGTTCTGCTCGCGCACTTGTTCTTCAAGGTCACCGTGGTTGAGGTACTCGGCGATGGTCAGGGCGGCGAAGTGGTTGACTGCACCCCCCATCTTGAAGGCCCATGCCCGGCTGATTACTTCGGGCGGGGCCACCAGGTAGCCCATTCGCATACCAGGAGCGATGGTTTTGGAGAAAGAGCCCACGTAGATCACCTGCCCGGTATCGTCCAGTGAGTGGAAAGAAGCGACGTCCTCGCCCTCAAAGCGAAGGTCTATATAGCAGTCGTCTTCGAAGACCGGGACACCGTGCCGTCGGGTTACCTCCAGCACCTTCCTGCGCCGCTCCAGCGTCATTGTCCAGCCCAGCGGGTTCTGGAACGTCGGGATGGTGTAGAGGTACTTGACCTTCCGACCCTCGGCCCTGAGCCGTTCGATGGTGGCCTCCAGGTCTTCGGGGATTATGCCGTCCTCGTCGCACTTGATGCCCACCACGTTGGCCTTATAGCGGCGCAGCGAGCGCAGTGTTCCGAGGTACAGGAATTCTTCGGTCAGCACCGTGTCGCCAGGGTCGGTTAGAGCCTGTATTACCATCGAAATAGCCTCGCCGGAGCCGCTGGTCAGTACCAGACCGTCCGGATCGACCTGCATGCTGCGGCTACGGGCCAGCCGTTCCGCCACGAGCCGTCGCAGTTCGGGGTAGCCGGCGGGGTCTGTGTAGTAGGCCAGGTCGCGACCCTCCCTTGCCAGCACACTGCGTGCGGCGTCGGCCAGACCGTCGAGCGGCAGCGTGTCCGGGTCGGGGTACGCGACGGCGAAATCGTACTTGGCGTGGCGGGTCTTGCCCGGGGGGACTTCAGGCACACCGGCGGCGAACAAACCCTCGTAGCTGAACTTCTCTGGCATTGCGGCGGCTCCTCTGTGAGCTAGAGTGGCGGTGGGTAAAGTACAGATATTTCGTTAACGTCGACGAATACGTCGAGGGAATACGCCCCGACCCAGGGGTCTACAGCGTATCCGGTCTGCGAGCCCTGGCGGACCCCCAGGAAAACCTCCTGCAGGCGTTTGGCGGCGTGCCACTCGGCTTCAGTCGCCGGTCCGTTCATCTCCCGGTCGTTGATGAAGAACAGGTTGACTAGGTAGGCATCGTGGCCGTTGACTTCACGCATCCAGTAGAGATGGGCGAGACGGTTGGCGTATTGGTAGAAGCTGGTTGCCCAGTCCACCGGCGCCTTGGAGTTTACTAGGGTCTTGACTCTCCCGAGGCTCTCCTGGATTTTCAGAAGCGCTTGTTCTCCCCGGGCCTGGGTTGGTGCGGTCACCATTTCGGGGATGTGAGCCTTGGACTCAACCAGCAGAATCTGGCCTCTGTCGGTTACGGCGAGACCGTCCCACTGCGGGCCAAACCGGGGCCAGAATTCAGTGAGCTCATGCTGCGGCTGCATAGGAATGCGGTAGTACATGGATCCGGATAGCCGGTCCAAGAACGACTGGTCCCGATATTCGGCGTAGTGGTCCTCGACCAGCGGTGAGCGCCATTCCACGTCTTCAGGCAGCTCTGGGAGACGCTGTGCGATGGCGTCGTTCAGCAGTTCCGGCCGGCAGTTCACCAAAACTTGCAGCCATTTGCGGCTGCCCCGGTTGGCGGCGGCTGGATCGGTAATGGTGCGGGTCATTCTCGTTCCATAATGCGATAAACGTCTATGAACATGTGAACTATAAAGTCGGATAGTTTGTGCCCCAGAGGAATCCCAAGGGACTGCTGTTCAGCAGTAATCGCTGGCTCCCATTCGGTTGCATTTGACGGGCCCTCCCGTTCTCGGTCATTCAAGAAATGGAGCATTATCAGGAAAGCGGGCAAGCCGTTGTGCTCTCGAAACCAGTACAGATGCGCCAGACGATTAGCGTATTGGAAGTAAGGAGATTTAGCCCAATCGACGGACTGGTCAACTCCAAGAAATCGTTGTGTCTCCCCCAAACTGGGGGCTATCTTTTCTATCGATTTTTGGCTAGTCGCGCCGCTTCCCGAACTCCGCATTTCCTTGATGTGCGATTTCGCTTCGACCAGAAGAATTTGGCGTCTGTCGGTAACGCCATGCACGTCCCAACTTGGCCCATTTCGCGGCCAGAATTTATAGAGGTCAGGCCATGATGGCAGAGGCTTTTCGAGAAACCAGGAGCTGCCTAGTTTTTCCAGAAACTCCCGGTCTCTGTGTTCTTTGTAGTCGTTTTCTGCGAGTGGCGAACGCCAGTCAATATCAGAGGGCGAGTCGGGAAGCAAGGTAGACAATTCTTCCTTAAGCAGACTCTCGCAGTCATTCACCAAAACCTGCACCCATTTTTGACTGCCCTTGCTGGCTTTGCCTAGTTGAGTAGGCATTGAAACTCCTACTCAGTAGTACCGAGAGAACACGGGCTCTTCGCGGGTAATGATTTCCAGTACAACCGGCTGGCCGCCCGATGCGATTTCCTGCGCGCGGGTCAGCGCGGGCGCAATGTCGCCGGGCTGGGTGATGTATTCGGCGTGGCAGCCCAGGCTTTCGGCCATTTTGGTGTAATCGCCAGTCAGGAACTTGGAGCCGTATTTCTCGACCGCGATGGGGATGTTCTTCTCGTAGCCGCCCATTGCTCCGTTGTTGATGATCACGGTGATGGTGCCGACCTTGTTGCGGCTGGCGGTCTCGAAGTCGGTGCCGCACATGCCCACGGCAGTGTCCCCCATCAAGTTGACCACGGTCTTTTCAGGGGCTGCCAGCTTGGCACCAATGGCGAAGCCCAGACCGGCACCGAGCTGAGTGGAGTTTCCCCAGCCGAGGTACCCCCGCGGTGTAGTTGCCTCATAAAAGGGCACAATCTGGTCGCGGGGGTTTCCTGAGTCGTGGGTTACTATGCTGTTGGATTTGTCCAGTCCGTTGTTCAATTCCCACACAACGCGGTATGGGCTGATGGGAATGTCGTTGGACGTGAGGCGCGGCATCCACTCGGCCAGCCATTCTCTCTTGATTGCGGCGATTTCGGCAGCCGTTTCCGTCTGCCCTGAGCCTGTCGAGGGACGCCGTCCATTGTCGCCCAGGACATTCTTGACCTCGTCGATCAGTTGGCGCAAGACCAGCTTGGAGTCGCCCAGGAGCATGTCCTCCAGGCCGTATTCGCCGTTCAGGTCGCGATCGTCCACGGTTGACTGGATGATGGCCTTGCCCAATGGAACGGGCGCTGAGGCCAGGGTCTTGTTGAAGCTGGTGCCTATGCCGAATACCAGGTCGGACCTGCGCAGGAACTCGCCCACGGCCTTTGTGCCGGAGTTGGCGCCGGTGCCCAGCGACAGTGGGTGATTCTCGGGGAAGCCGCTCTTGCCCAGGGTGGTGGTCATAACCGGAGCGTTGAGCAGTTCAGCAAGCTCCACCAGTTCCAGCGTGGCCTCGGCGTAAAGCACGCCCTGCCCAGCGTAGATGACGGGACGGGCGGCGCCCACCAGGCGGCGGGCCACCCTGGCCGCGTCGACCGGGTCAGCGGCGGTGCGGCGCTTGGTAATGGGGGTGTAGAAGAACAGAGACTCGTCTATTTCTCCGTTCATCACGTCTGACGGGGTTTCCAGCACCACCGGGCCTGGAGCGCCGGCGCGGAGCTGGGTGTAAGCGCGTCGCAGCATCTGAGGAATACGCTCGGGCGAGTTGATCATCCCGGCCCACTTGGTCACGCCGTCGTAGTTTCGCGTTGCCGAGAAGTCGGACGTCATGGTAGTGCGGCTGGAGCCTTCGTGGCCGGGTAGCATCAGTATGGGGGTGTTGTCGGCGAAGGCCTGGGCCACGCCCGGGAATGCGTTCTCGATGCCGGGGCCCGCCTGTACCAGGCAGACGCCGGTCTTGTTCCCGTTGTTGATGCGGCTGTAGGCGTCGGCCATGTTTACGGCACCCCGCTCCATGCGGGCTATGACCGGGCGGATGCCGGCGGCGGCAATGGCGTCGATCAGCGGGTTGTTGGGAAAGCAGAAAGCGAGTTCGACGCCCTCCTGTTTCAGGATGTTGGCGATGGCCGTTTTACCTTGCATTGTTCCTCCAAGGATACTGGTGTCGCTAGATTGTACTACTTTGGGGAAACCGGACGCCGGTGGCAGCGGAAGGCACGGAGTCAACCCGCACACCCTCCACCTCGTCCGCCCACAATCAGTAGAGGTCCTCGTCGGAGAAGAAAGGCTTGTCGGCATCGGGGCTGATCTGACCCAGGAGCCGGGAGGTATTCAGCAGACAGGCGCGACGGTATAGGACGAGGATAGCCTGGTTTATCAGCATCTGGGGTTTGTTGATTCGCCGCCCGTGCTTGTGAGCAAGCCATGCGGAGTGCCCGGCGGCGAAATATTCTTCAAGGAAGTCGGTGGGCTCCACCTCAACGGCGCTAGCCTCCAGAATCTCGTCCGGCGCGTCGGCGCACAGGATGTCGGGCTGCTCCACGGCCATGCGGAGGAAGTGCTGCTCGCGGTCAGGGTCCATATGCTGCCATCCGTCTTGAAACTTCTGGATAAACATTGATAGCCTATACCTTTGGTGGTATAGACTGTCAGTGTGTTAACTCAGCCTACAGTGTACCTGAGAGGGCAGCTATGACAACCGAAAAGCGTGAGAAATTCTCCAGCCAGGTAGATCCTGATCTGCTGGCTGGAATGCGAAAAATCGCAAGCGACGACGGGCGGCAGTTCCAGGCAGTCCTTGAGGATGCTTTCCGAGCATACATCGAAGGACGTTCCCAAAGGAAGGTCCGCCCCGAGGTCATGGCTCATTTTTGGGCCAGTGTTGAGAAAAACTACAAGTTGGGTGAATTGCTCGCCCAATGATGCACCAATTTCCATCCTTGGACGAAGTCCTGGAAATGCACGAGGCGTTGATAGACACCTTTGGTGGGGCACATGGAATTCGTGACCTTGGGGAATTGGATTCGGCTATCCCTGCGCCCCCAGATGGGCTATTACAGTAGCCTGATGGAAGATGCGGCCGCTCTGACGGAGAGCTTGTCCAACAATTACCCGTTCATCCATGGCAACAAAAGAGTGGCATTCTTCGCAACAGATGATTTTTTGCAAATGAACGACTTCTACATAGACTGCGATAGCGAAGCGGCCTACTCATTATTCATTGGGCTTTACGAGTCAAATTCGTTCCGGTTCGCAAATCTCCTCCCTTGGCTTGAGGAACACTCAAAACCATTGCTGTAGAGCTAAGCTCCTGATGGTTGAACTCCCACCTCTCTCAAAAAGAAAGGCCCGCCGGGAATCCGGCGGGCCTTTGCGTGTCTGCCAATCCGCAACGCTGCGATCAGAGGTTGAGCTGCGGGACCAGGTAGCGGTTCAGCTTGCTGTAGATCTGGATGCGGCTGCGCTGGGTGTCCGCCACAATCAGCCGGTTGTTCTCCGTGTCGAATTCCACAGCAGTGGGCTGGGCGAAGGTCCATTCCGGCTCGGTGGTGCGGACCTCGCGGCGGCGCTTGGCGTAGTCGGCGTTGGCGTCCACTGTCATCTGTGCCCAGTGAGAGAGCTGCTGGGCGTCGCCAACGAGGCTGGTCAGGAACTTGCCGCTGGCGTCGAAGATGTGTACACGGCCCCGGTTCCAGCGGTTTTCGCTCCAGTCGCAAACGTAGACGTCGCCCTCGGGGTCCACTGCAACGTCCGACGGATAGCTGAGGTCGCCCTTCCTGTTACCGGGCTTTCCAAACTGGGCGACGAACCCGCCGTCCTGGGTTAGCTTCTGCACACGGTGATTGCCGGAGTCGGCCACGTAGACGTAGCCATCCTTGTCGATGGCGACACCCCATGGAGAGTTCAACTCGCCCTCGCCGGAGCCCTGAGTGCCGAAGGAGCCCAGGTACGTTCCGCTCGTGGTGAATTTCCTCACCCGGTGGCTGCGTCCGTCGGTTATGAACAGTTCCTGGTCGGCGGATATCGCGATACCGCAACTGCCGTTAACCTCGGGGTCTCCGGACTGGACGATGGAGAAGTGGCGCTGGTAGTTGCCGTCGGCGTCGAATACCGAGACGCGGTTGAGCCACTCATCAGCCACATACAGGCTGCCGTCGTCACCGGCTACGATGCCGGCGGGCCAAATGAGCTGCCCGTCGTTGTTGCCGTAGCGGCTGAACTCGCCGATGTACTCTTCCTCGCCCCAGGTACTGCCAAGGTTGACCTTGGAAATGCGCTGGCCGACGCCGGTTCGGTTCCAGCCGACGTTGCTGATGGTCTCACTTCCGCGATTGGCGACGTACACCATACCGTTGGGCCCGATGGTCATGGCCACCGGGGTATTGAAGCCCATGCCGGTCTGCGCGCCACGGCCCACATTGTGGCTGTAGTCAAAGGTGCGGCCGGCGACTGTTTCGGTAAGCATTCTGGAAGTCCTCCCTGATCGGAGTCGTCGTTGGTTGACGCAGGGGCGGGTTGAAGTACCCGCCCCTGGTTTAGAATTCCTGCCGGTTCGATCCGGACTAGGCGAAGACGGGCAGCTTCTCGAAGAGCCCGCCGACCAGAGGCTTGGCGTCCAGTCCCATCCAGTCTTCGAGGACGGTGCTGTACAGGCCGCGGTAGTCGTTGTTGGGGACCACGTCGCCCTGTTCCAAGTCCTTCTCTTCCAGGGAGGGGAATTCGCTGTACTGCCCGCCCTGGATGCCGGAGCCGAACATGAATGCCGCGCCGCCGGCGCCGTGGTCGGTGCCGGAGCCATTGTCGTGGGTGCGGCGGCCGAACTCGGTGAACATCAACACCACGACGTTGTCGTCGACATTGTGCTCCTTGAGGTCGTCCAGGAAGGCGTCCATCGCGTGGGATACGTCAAACCACAGCCGGTCATGCATTCCGATCTGGTTGGAGTGGCTGTCGAAGCTGCCATGGTCAACGTAGAAGACCCGGGTGCCGAAGTTGGCCATGTGTACCTGGGCGATGCCCTTCAGCTTCTTGGCGATGGGCGTGTCCGGGTACTCGACGTTCGACGAGTATATCCTGGGGGCTTCCTTCAGGATATCGGCGCCTTCCAGGGTGTCCAGTCCGGTCTGGCCCATGTAGTCCATGACCGCGCCTGTACCGATGGCCGGCGAATACATGCGGGCGAAGCGGTCCAACACCTTGTTGCGCTGCTCGCCGGCGATGTTGGGTAGCAGGCCATAGTTGTCCAGGTCATCGACCACTGCTACCGGGACTCCTGGCAGGGCCAGCGCACGGAACAGCGAAGGGCCGAAGCTGACCGTGGTCAGAACGTTTTCCTTGTTGGGGTCGATGTCGCGGGTGGCGCGGCCCAGCCAGCCCTCGGTTCCCAGCTTGTCCGGCTCGCATGTGTGCCAGATGTCCATGGAGCGGAAGTGCGAGCGCGGGGAGTTGGCATAGCCGATGCCGTGGATGATGGCCATATCGCCGCGGTCGTAAACGTGTGTCAGAGGGGCCATTTCCGGGTGGAAGCCCATCTTGTCGTCGACTTTGATTATTCGCTCTTCGGGGACGCCCACCGTCGGCCGGTTGTCCCGGTAAAGCGGGTCGTTGTAGGGGATGATGGTGTTCAGGTAGTCGTTGGCCCCGGTTAGCTGGAACACTACCAAGACCGGGTCTTTCTTGGTGCTGGTCATATCAGGCTGTCCTCCTGCCGGTCGTTCCGGCTTGCTTATTGATTAACCCAGGAATTGGGAGTGCGGACAGAGAAGTCCGCACTCCCAATTCCAACTCGATTAAGCGTACTGGTACTCGCGCAGCGAGACGATGAGCTGGAGCAACTCGGACACGCGGCGGGTGGACTCGGCCACGTCATGATCGTTGTTCCAGGAAAAGTCGCCGCCCTCGGCTACGAAGCCGATGAGCTCGTCGCGGCTCTCATTGGTGACTTCCAGCGGACCCATCAGATCCAGGCAGCCGTCCACGGCCTCGGCGGCGCTGCTGATGCCCTGCGCCTGCAGGCGGTCCACCATGTAGCGGATGCCGGGGCGGGATACATCGCCCACCAACTCGGCGGTGAAATTGACGCGGCGCATCAGGGACCCGCTGTTGATCCACTCGGCGCCGGTGTGCCAGCCTTCCACGCTGGGCGGGTTCAGCAGGTCCTGGCCCATATAGCTGGGCTGCCGGGAGAGGTCGCCGAGGCCGGGAGCCGGGAACTCGGCGCCGCCGACCATGCGCAGCGTGCCGACCACGACCTCTGTCGGATTCTTCAGCCGGGCGAACCGGGCGTTCTTGAAGAAGTCAGAGTTGAACAGCACCCGCAGGGCGGCCCGCATTTCGAAGTTGTTCTCCCGCAGGGTGTTGGCCAGCAACTCAACTGCCTCGGGGTCATTGGGAGGCGTCACTGACCATGCAGGCACCTGCGCCTCGTCGGCCACGAAGAAGTTGTACAGGTGCCGGGCGATGAACCGGGTGCTGGCGGGATGCTCACTGATGAGGCGAACGATGTCCTCGCCGTTGAAGTTGCCGGTGTTGCCCAGGAAGGTCTTCTCGTCGTCGTCGTGGTCTTCGGAGCGGTACTCGAAGAACCAGTCGTGGCGGCCGATGGGCCCGCGCGGCAGCTTGGGCTCAATGGTCCAGCCAGTGAAGGCGCGGGAGCACTCGCGGACGTCAACCTCGGTGTAGTTCCCCACGCCCATGCTGAAGAGCTCCAGCAACTCTCGGCCCCAGTTTTCGTTGACCGCGTCGGCGTGGTTCTCGCAGTTGTCCAGCCAGTAAATCATGGCCGGGTCCTTGGCCATTTCCACCAGCAGCTCACGCAGGTCACCCAAGCCCCTCTCGCGGAACTTGAAGATCATGTCCATCACGTCGTCGTAGTGGTCGACTTTGGACACGCCCGTGGCGAAGATGCCGTGCCAGAACAGGGCCATCTTTTCTTCCAGGGGACGCTTGGTGTTGATCATGTCGTGGAGCCACTCCGCGGCGCCCATGCCGGGCAGAGTGCCGGGCCGCCAGGTCCAGGGGTGATACCGCATCATCTCGTTGCGGTCCAACCCGGGTTGTTCATCAGAGTTGAGCAGTTCCTCAACAGTGGCCTCGTAGCCCTTGGCCACCCTGGTTTCCAACTCCTCCCTGGTGGCGCCAAACCCGGCGCGGCGCATCAGGTGAGCCATCAATGCGATGTCCTGGTCGCCCATGGTTCTCCTCCCTTATACAAGGTTGGTTTAAGATCCTATCTTGCCTGCACGCCACGGTCGGGCCTTTAGCCCAGAAGCAATGCAGAATTAGGGCTATATTATTCGTGCCGACTGCCCGTTGTCAACGAATTGAAGCTTCCGCGCTGCTGCCGCCGGTGGTGGACGCTGGCCGAGGCAGGAGTTCGATCTGTTGGTACATTCTCTAATACAATTCGCGAGAAATCGCAAGGGAATGCTTTGGAGGGCCTCAAACTTTAAGGCCATCGACATGGCCTAAAGATGCGCTGCGCTATCGGTAGTAGAGACCGAGGTTGGGCTTGTTTGACCGGCGAAGCGTCGCGCGACTACACTGCCGATGCGATCCTGAGGATTGAAACTGATAGCTCGATTACCCGATTACATGCGAGGGAAATGATGCGACTGGAAGGAAAGGTTGCGCTTATCACGGGAGGGGCCAGGGGCCAAGGGGCTGCGGAGGCCCGGTTGTTTGCCCGCGAGGGCGCCAAGGTGGTGATTGCCGACGTGCTGGACCCGGATGGAATGGCCGTTGCCGCCGAGATCAACGAACTGGGTGGCGACGCCACCTACGTCCACCTCGACGTCTCCAGCGAGGACGACTGGCAGCAGGCGGTCGCGGAAGCGGTGGCGGCCTACGGCAAGCTGGACGTTCTGGTGAACAATGCCGCCATCTGGCGCGGAGGCCATATCCTGGAAACGACCGGCGAGCAGTGGGACAGCGTCCTGGACGTCAATGCCAAGGGTGTATTCCTCGGTACCAGGCAGGCCATCCCCGAAATGCGGAATGCAGGCGGCGGCTCCATCATAAACATATCCTCCGTCGCTGGCCTGGTGGGCAGCCGTACCAGCAGCGCATACAGCGCGTCCAAGGGTGCGGTTCGCCTGTTCACCAAGTCTACGGCAGTGCAGTACGGGGCCGAAAATATCCGGGCCAACTCGATCCACCCTGGCCCTATAGACACGCCCATGGGGGACCAGGTATGGCCGGACGCGGGGACCAGGGAGGAGGCCATAGGCCGCACCGTGCTGAAGCGCATTGGAACACCGGAGGACATTGCCAACGGTGCCTTGTTCCTCGCGTCCGACGAGTCATCGTTTATGACCGGATCCGAGTTGGTTATTGACGGCGGGTCGACGGCGCAGTAAGCACCAATACCCCGCGAAGTTTAAGGGCCGGCTCGAAATTTCGAACCAGCCCTTCCCGTAATCAATTTGATGTTTCCGCTTAGCCCCCCAGCAACTCCGCCAGCGGGCCTACGGGCCCCACGTCCTCCAGACCGTCCAGCATGGCCAGCGCCTGTCCGGCGGCCTCGCCGTTCAGGGCCACGGAGGCGCAGTCCCGGAACTTCACCCGCACGTCGTCGTGGGTCACGCCGCGCAGGGCGCCGGTGGTGGCTCGGTCGGCACGTTCGGTGATCACCCGCCCGTCCTTCAGGTGCACCTCGACGCGGTTGTGTGCTTCGGTCCAGCTGGTCTGACCCTCATACCCTGGGTGGCGCCGCATTTCGATGCGCGGGATCAGGTCCTGCGCATCGGCGCGCATCACCTGCTCGTCGGTGAAGCTGGCCAAACCGATCTGCCCGTCGATAATCTCGGCGGCCAGGCAGTACTGCATGCTGAATTTGCCCTCCAGTCCTCCGGTGGGGCGAGAGTGGATCAGGGAACGGGGCGGGTCGAAGTCCACCAGCACGTCTATGCGGTCAACGTCACCCGCCGAGAATGCCTCGCGCCGCAACATCTGTGAGGTGGCATCGAGGGCCAGGTGGGCGCTGCCGCAGCAGGGATATTTCTTGATTTCGATACCCGACTCCACCATGAAGCAACGGGTGCCCAGTGACGCGGCGGCCCGTTCCGGGTCGTAGCCGTCGCCGCCGGAGAAGGCCCGCATGAATCCGAAGCGGCCTTCCAGCGCGTCGGCCGATGCGGTGAACCCGGCCTGCACCAGCTTTGCGGCGTTGACTCCGGCACGGCAGGCGGCGCCGGCGTGGTAGGGCTTGGTCATGGTGCCGAAGTTCTGGCGCAGTCCTGAGGCCTGGGAGGCAGCCAGCGAGATCGCCATGGCCGTCTGCTCCGGGTCCAGGCGCAGAAGCCGAGCCGCGGCTGCGGCCGCGCCCAGCGTTCCCAGTGGTCCCGTCGGGTGCCAGCCCAGGTCGTCGAAATATGCCGGGCTGATGGCGTCGCCCACAGCGCAGGCTACCTCGAACCCCAGAAGGTACGACAGCAGCAAGTCGCCACCGTTGGCCCCGACTTCCTCTGCCAGCGGCAGTGCCCCGGGGATCAATGCGGCGCTGGGGTGCGTCTTGGTTATGAAGGTGACGTCATCGTAATCCAGAGCGTGAGAAATGGCACCGTTGATCAGTGCGGCCTCCAGCGTACTGGTCTTGAAACCCCGGCCTATGATCGTGGCAGCAGGTTTCCCTCCCATATCGGTTACGTAGTCGCACAGCACGTCGGCCAGCGGCTCCCGCGAGCCGGCCAGCGCGCAGCCCAGGCAGTCAATGATGGCGGCCTTGGCCGCCTGTATGGCGTCGGGCGGGAAATCCTCCAGCCCTGTGGTGGAAATGTACTCTGCTATTCGGTTGGTAAGGCTCACTGCAGTCCTCCGCCAGCATGGGTTGCGGCGATGTGTTTGGCAGCAAGTAAACCACGCCGGGGACTGACGCGCAATTCGGCCTGCGGTCTTTCCACCTCAGCGTGAAAGGCCTGTGGATAACCGGCGGGTCACTCTTGGATAACTCCATGCATTCGTGGATAACTTTTCCCGGCGGTGCGAGGTTGGATGCTATCCCTACTCCGCCGTCCAGGTACGAGGCACAGGAATTGGATGAATCTGTTCGCCTGATTGGCCGTCCGTCTGGAAACCGCTAAAACACTGTCCGGTTTGGAATTGTGCGCAAAATTGCGAATGGATAACATTAGCTTGGTATACATGCACTCAATTTGCGAAAAGCGACGAGCGTATTACTGTAATGACATTGGCCCCGCAAGTACGCAAGTGGTTGGCGAAGATGGGACGCGAGACCGGGCAGCATGTCCCTGCGCAGTCTCTGCGGCTCCCGGGTTTCGCGCTGCTGCTGGCGGCGGGGGTGTTCGCGCCGTCAGGCGTGGGTGCGCATCCGTGCCCCCCTGGGCCGGACGGACACAAGGACTTCCAAAGCACACCAGTGCCATGCTCCACTCCTACCCACCAGAAACCTACTCACGTGCACAGCATCGAGGTTGAAGGCGGGCGCTACAGAGAAATGACCTTGAAGGCGGATGTGCCCAGCGATGACAAATACTACGACGAGGCCAATGACAGCATTGTTATCACATTCCACAGGTCGTTCGACCTGCCTAGCACTGAAACCTTAACCGCGAGGATTGAAGACACAGCAGACCTGATAACAGTTGATGACAACGTTAGCGGCGCTAATCCCGTTCCAGTGAATGGCTTTAAAGTCTCTGTCAATGGAAAGAAACTTACCCTGACCGGCCGCACTTATGATGTCAACGAGGGAGAGAACATCACCATCACCATCAAGGAAGGCGCCAACATCGAAACGCCTGAGACTCCCCAGGGATTCGACGACTTCGAAGACGAAGAGCCTTATGAGGTTTTTATAAGCTTCGTTGATGGGGGCTCCGCAAATGGAGAGGTAGAGGCAGAGGGAAAGAACTTTGTCATCGTCAAGAACCCGATAGACTCCACGGTGCCCAACACTTCGGTGCGCGTTGAACTGCACACTCATGCCGAAGCGCACATAAGCACCGCCGACGACATCAGCGTCGACTTTTCAGGGCCCTCCGCCGACTCAGGCTTCGATCTCCCCAGCACCTTGGCTACATCCAGGATCAAAGTGTTTTATGGGGATGGTACGAAAAAATCTTTCAACCCGTCTGAGGTACAGGTCGAAGGAGAACGGGTGATTTTCTCCGTTCCTGCAAACAAGGATGAAAGCCAGATATCGTTCCTGAGCGACTACAGAATTGAATTCAGCAAGCTGGCCCGAATCAGGACCCCATTCTCAGCCGGTATTAAGACCATCAGGGTGTCGTCATCTGTGGACGGGGATGAAGATGACATCATAGAAGCGGTGGTGAGACGGACGACCACGGTCAGTCCCAAAGGAGCCCCTCGAGGCAGCGAGTTTACGCTAGAAGGCAAGGGGTACGCGCCGGGGACGGTTACGGTCTATCACGATGCCGATGCCGATGCCGATGGCGATGACACTATCGACGCAGGTGAAACACTGGCTTCGGTCAAGACTGTGAGAGGCGCATTCAGGACCAAGCTGACCGCCCGCGGCAGTCCAGGAGAGGCCAAGTATGAAATCAGGGCAAGGGACAGCGAGGGCGACGATGTCTCTGTGGGATTTGATATAAGGAGCGCCATGTCCTTTGAGCCAAACCCGGTTGGCCTTGGTTCCAGTCTCAAGATCATCATTTCCGACTGGGAGGAAGATCGCAACGAAGTTGTCGCCGTTCAGATTGCCGGCAAAGAGGTCTTTATCGTAAACGCAGTTGAATACAATAACTGCATTGACCACCCCAACGCGGTCCGCCGGGACTCACAAGGGAAAGTCACCTTTACAGTGGATGTACCGTCTGACATCCCTCCTGGGGAGCAGACGGTTGCGGTGTACGATCACTATCAACTAGATTATGAGAACGCGAAAGGAGATCCAGTAGAAAACAAGAAATCCTGTCATGAACTTGACCCTGACAAAGAGACTTGGGGGGGAATCAAGGAGGAGCTCAAACAGGCAATTATCACCGATGACCCGATAGCCATCACCAAGGCAACTGTCGAGATAGCGGCGTGGCCTCTTACCCTCTCTCAATCCGAAGCTGTTCGCGGCCAGCGGGTTACTATCAGCGGTTCGGGATTCACCCAGAGTACGGGCGATGACATCATCTCCATTACCATTAACGGTGAGAAAGTGGCGGAGGAGCCGTCGCAGTTCGAGGTCTCTCACGATGGTACGGTTGCCTTCACGGTGACTGTGCCCCTCGACGTCCGCACCGGTGAGAATGAGGTGCAGGTTACGGGCTGGGACAATACGCTAGGGACAGGGACGCTGACGGTGCCGGAGCCATCGATCACCGTGGACCCGCCGCAGGGCCGGCGGGGCGAGCGCATCACGGTGACGGGCAGCGGCTTCGCAGCCAACGGGATATTCCTGGTGAGCTACGGAGATGAAACCGCCGGAGCAGGGCAGTCGGACGCCAGGGGCAACTTCGAGGTATCGTTCCCGGTGCCGGTGGACGCGGATATCGGGAGAACGTACCGGGTCACGGCAGTCATGAAGGTTGAGCTGGGGAACAGCCAGGACCCCATAGAGTTTGAGGCTGTAGCCGACCACTCTCCCCCGGCAGCGACTGTCACCATCTCTCCCGACCTGATTTCGCCGGGCGATCGAATGACGATCCGGGGTGAGAATCTGCCGGCGTTCGCTCTGGTAAGACCGGTGCAATTCGCGAACCGAGACTTCACCCCCGTCCCGAACATTTCCACCAGCAGGAACGGCACATTCGAGATGGAGATCCTGCTCCAGGGGGTGGAGCCAGACGATCATCAACTGCGGGTAGAAGTCTCGGGGGTCGTGATCACCCAGGTTGTACAGGTCGCGCCGCCGCCGCTCAGCGGCCCCCCAAAGCACGTACTCAAGGAGCTGATCAATGCCGGGGCGCTGTTGAGGGTGTGGTATCTCGAAAGGTCCACACAGGAATGGTTCTTCTTTGATCCTGACCCGGAGATCGCTCGATACAGCAACCTGCTCGATGTCAAAAGGAGTGAGATCTACTGGATGCAACTCTCGGCGCCTCACGAATTCCAGGGCGACCTGCTGGTTGAGGGTTGGAACCTGGTACGCCTCCAACAGCCGCCGACATCAGGGCGAAATGGTGACCGCCTATGCCGGTTGCTCCAGGCCATTTGGATGATTTCCGTTTTTCCGATGTCAGGCGCAGGACGGAGTTCCGGCTCACGGTAGTGTGCGGACCCTTCCCAGTACGGCGGTGCAGGCAACGGTCAGCGCCAGTCCCAGGGCTCCGAGGGTCAGGATGGCCATGGATGCCGAGGTGGCGTCTGCCAGGATTCCCACGAGGATACTGCTTCCCGTCAGGAAGGCCCGTTCGTAGGCCAGCACGCTCAGGGTACGGGCACGGAACTCGTCGGGGACGATGGTCAGCACCACTATTCCCTGCGCGGTTCGGTAGTGGGACTGCCAGAGCGACATGATAGCCAGGAATATGAAGGCGGCGGGCAGCCAGGAGGAAAAGGCGAAGGCCATGGTGGTAGCGGAACTCAGAGCGGCAGTCGCCAGCAACAGGTAACCGCGACGGGATGGCAGGCCGAAGGACGCTATGATGAGGGTGGAGCAAAAGCCGCCGATGCCGGTTACTGCCAGCAGGTAGCCGCCCATATCGGCGTCAGCGTGCAGTACCTGCGCCGTAAAGAGGGGCAGAAGAAACCACACCGGATGCAGGATGGTGTTGGGAATCATCGACAGCACCATCATTTGCAGTACTTCCCGCTGACGCCTCCACAGGTGAAGGATGGCATCCCGGTAGTCCGCCAGTGGCGAGAACCTCTGCCCACCCCTCGACGGCGCGGAATCCGTGAAACGAAGCCGAACGAAGATTAGAAGCAGGACCACTCCCAGGTACAGGGCCCCCTCGAGGGCAAAGTTCCAGAAGTAGCCAAGCCAGAGGATGAGCAATCCACCGATAAAGGGGCCAAAAATCCGGGTTCCCGTGATCGTCATCACGTTCAGGGCAAAGGCGTTTCCAACCATCTCGCGGGGAACGCAGTTGGCCACCATAACCTGTTGCAAAGGCTGGGAGATGGCGAGAAAGGCGCCTGAGACAAGGACGTAGGCGAAGGGATGCCAGAAACGGATGAATTCGCTGTCGGCCAGAAAAGCGAATGCAAAGGCGAGGGCCGCTCCCAATGCCTGCACCACCATCACCAGCTTGCGGCGGTCTAGGCGGTCGCCGAGAACGCCGCTCAGGGGATTCATCAGCAGCCACGGCAGGGTGTTTATGGCCCCAACTGAGGCGATCAGAAGACCGCCAATCTGCGTCCCCTCCGACAGGTCCTTGACCAGCCATCCGGTGGTGAGTAGCTGCACCCACATCGCGGTGTTTGCGCAGAAATTGGCTAGCCAGAGGAACCGGTAGTCCCGGTAATGAAACCACGCGTCCAGGGTGCGGGGCCGGGGAATAAGACGTGATGAACTGATGACTTTGGCCTTCGGAGGATCTGGATGGGGCCGAATCGCGGGTGCCGACGAGCGGAAGACGCGACGGTTGGGGAGGGTCTTACACAGCGCTAGTCAGGGAACCCAATCATAATCAATCCGAGCGGCAATTGCCAGTCAGATCTACTCTGCAAGATGTTTGGCCATGCGGTAGCCGATACCGTGTTCTGTGAATATATAAGACGGGCTCCTGGCGTTGTCAGCCAGTTTGTGGCGGAGGGACTTCACGTACGAGCGCAGTAACTGGGGCTCACCGGTGTATTCGGGACCCCACACCCGGTGGAGCAGCTCATCCTGGGTCAGTATGCGCCCGGCGTTCTTGGAAAGCTCGTAGAGGAGCTTGTATTCCGTGGCAGTCAACGGAACCGTCGCTTCCGAGACGGTCAGGGTGCGGGCACCGTAGTTGATGGCAACGTCTCCATACGCATATCCGGAAACGGACGCGTTGCCGCGCTGGGAGGCTTTTTTCTTCAGGGACGAACGCATTCTGACCACTAATTCCGTAGCAGAGAAGGGCTTTGCCAGGTAGTCGTCCGCGCCCATCTCAAATGCTTGGGCAACGTTTTGATCGTCACCTTTCTCGGACAATACTATGACGGAAATGCCCAGTTCGTTGGACAGGTGATGCGTCAGCTCAAATCCGGTCTGTTCCGAATCAGAAAGGTCCAGCACCACTATGTTGGGTCTCTGCTCGGTAACAAGGCGTTCCATTTCGTCCAGGTTGGTGGTTGCAACGGTGGAGAAGTCGGCATCTAGGAGTATCCGGCGAACAGTCCCCATAGTGCGGGCATCGGGGATCGCGACAAGGACCTTGGCTCTGTCGCGGGGGTCCGTTCCAGGTTGGATGCCGAGGGATGGGGTCTCTGATGAAGATTCGGTGGTGGGCATGGCAGCCTCGTCGGCGATCGGAAGGGTGAACGTATAGACCGTTCCGAATCCCCGTTCGCCGCACTGTGCCCGGATTCTGCCGCCATGCGCTTCCACAATACCCCTGCAGAAGGCAAGGGTCAGGTCTTTTTCTGAATTGTATTGATTTAAGTCTCTCTCTCCGCTTTCCGCAGGGAAAATCGAGCGCCCGACAAAAGCGTCTCCGGGAGCGGCCTTGCTGTCGAATGACACAGAGATGGCAACGTAAATATCGAGCAATGAAGCCGAAACCTGAACCACATGGGTCGTAGCGGAAAACTTTACGATCTCGGAAAACAGATTTTTCATCACCTGGCTTATCCGGTCTCGGTCAGCAGTCACCGGCGGTAGTCCGGAGGGAATGCGGGCGTCTACGGACGATCCGGAATGACTGCGCTGGAATTCCAGGGATGCCATCTCCACCAAGTCAGAAACGTCTGCAACTTCGGGGGCGATCGACATGGCCCCGGCCTGGATCTGGGTCAATTCGATCAGACTGTTGATCTGGGCACGCATCAGGTCGGCCTGCTGGTCGATGATCCTTAGCAACTGCAGCGATTCGGTGGGGTTCAGCGCCCTCAGGATCTCACCAAGTGCAGCCGCCGAGCCCTTTATCGTTGCCAGGGGCGCGCGCAGTTCCTGGCTGACCATGCCCAGGAACTCGGCGCGTACCTTTTCGGCATCTTCCAGCCGGGCCATGTCCTGCACGGCAACCACAACTGTCGCGATCTCTCCGGAGTCGGCAAAAATGGGAGCGGCGTTGAACAGGGTGGAAACTGAACGGCCGTCCGGAAATTCCAAAGTGATATCGTCTGCCCTTACCGTCTCCCCGGTTAGCATGACGCGAGCGACCGGGGTATCCTGAAGCGGAATCACGCGGCCATCTGCTCGCCGATAGGTGAGCATACCCATTTCAGGTTCGGCGTCTTCGATGGTCAAATCAAAGTTGCCGACTATGCGGCGCATCTCCAGGTTGTATGAGACCATCGCGCTTGATTTCGCGTTGTAGACACCAACACCAATAGGAGAGATGTCAATCAGCGCCTCCATGTCGGCCTTTGCCAGGTTGACCTCGTGATACCGGCGGGCGCTGGAAATAGCGTGCGTGGCCTGCGAAGCGAACATTACCAGTGTTTCTTCGTCCTCGGGGGTGAATTCCTGTTCGTCCAGCTTTCCAGTGAGGAAAATGTTTCCGAGGTGTTCTCCGTGATTCCTGATTTGCATCCCCAGGAAAGTCTTCATAGGCGGGTGATATTCCGGGAAGCCGACGAATTCCGGATGACTGGAAATGTCTGAGGTCCTGAGCGGTTCAAGGACTTCGTTCATGTAACCGGGCAAGCCCAGGAACGAAGGTTGCTCCCTGACTTGCTGGGCCTCGAATTGGGTAAAGCCGGAGGAGGCCACATTGGTCACGTTCCCGGATCCGTCATAGGTGACAAGGATTCCATATTTGGCTCCGGTAAGGGCACGGGCGCTGTCGATGACCTCCTGCAGAACACCGTCCAAGTCAAGACCGGCGTTTATGCGCAGGGTGGCCTCACTCAGTTTGGTGAACCGATCCCGCATAGCGGCAAGGTCCATTCTCAGCTTTCTTCCGTCTTCTACGGTTTCCTCACTGGTGCTGTGTTCCTTTCCATTGGGCGCGAATGAAACCGTTCTGTCTTCAGGAGGCTGTAAAGATTGCATAAGACTCCCGGAATACGCCCGCAAATACAATATATTGTATCGCGACTGCAGTCTGCCCCTAGTTGTGCCCGAGCCAGTTGCACGCACTTACCCGCATTTCCAAGCTAGAATGGTAAAGAGACCCGGAGCAAGCACCGAATGGTAGCACGGTACCAACAATACACACAATAGTTACCCATTAAATACACACAATAGTTACCCATTCCGTTGGGTACTTGTCACAGTATTGTTCCCAAAGCCGCCAGTCAGGTGCAATCGAACCATTTGCGGGCGCTCCCAAGTGTCAAAAGTGATGCTCTGCACCAAGATCAGCAATCTGCCTGAAACAAGGGCAGATGCACGCCCCGGTCCTTTGGTCAAAAGCCATCGAGATTGCTGGCGAAATCGGCAGTTGCCGCCGTTCTCATCGGGGCGGGCGGAGGTAATCCTTACCCGGTGCGGGTTGCCGGTGTTGTATGCGGGCAGTATCATAGCGTCCACGCTGGGGCGACTCGGCGGGGCAGCAGGTTGACGCTGTAATTTCAGTTGGGAGGAAGTATGAGCACCTCTATAAGAGGCAGAGAGTTGAAGGTCATTCACGACGTCGGCTCCCCTGAGTCTACGGCGCAGACTCCTGGAATGATTCGCAAACCCGGAATAGACGGCAATACCGCCGGTGCGGAGAAAATCTGGCTGGGTCACGTAGAATGTACCCCCAACACAATGGGACCGCCCCACAACCATGGCGAAGCTGAAACCGCCGCCTACGTGCTCAAGGGCCACATCCGTGTCTACTACGGCGAGGGCTACAAGGAATACATCGAAGCCGGGCCCGGCGACTTCATTTTCGTCCCGGCCCACTTTGACCATATCGAGGGCAATCCCTACGAAGAACCCGCGGAAGCAGTGCTATCGCGGGGTCCAGACAACATCGTGATCAATCTGGACGAGTAGCGTACAAATCTAATGTCTCCCATTCCGGCCCGGCGAAAGGCAGCCGGGCCGGAATGCGTTTGGCCCCTGGTGGATGAGTAGACCAACATCTTTGAAATGACGGGTGAAACGCCGGATTGCTTGGCAATCGGTTCCATGAGCCAGGTTTGTCCGGGCAGCGGCCCCGTACCAATCAACCCATCATTACAATGATTTCGAGCTACTGGCCTGATCGCCAACCGAGCCTGGAAGCGAGAATTACGAGGATACCCGCCCCTTGATAACCGCCCAGACCAAAAAACTGATCCGGTTGCCCCAGAGGGTCTTCTACGGCTGGTGGATCGTGTCAATTTCCGCCACCGCCGACGCCCTCAAGCACGGCACATTCAACCGGGGATTTACCTTCTACGTCAATCCCCTTACCAAAGAGTTGGGCGTGGGCGTCGCTGTCGTGTCCCTGGCCGAGATGTTGGGAAGGATGGAGGGCGGCTTGCAGGGGCCGCTTATGGGCTGGCTTAACGACAGGTTCGGTCCCCGGTTCATCATGGCGCTGGGGGGAATTACGTCGGGCCTCGGGTTCATTCTGCTGGCCCTGACCAGCAGCTACATATACTTCCTGTTGGTATTTGTGGGGCTGCTTTCTCTGGGCTTTCGCGCTGGCTACAACAACGCCCTGATGCCGGCGATCAACCAGTGGTTCAGGCGGCACCGGGCACTGGCAATGGCCGTGGCAGGCATGGGCAGCCCACTGGGGGGCATCCTCATCGCGCCGGTAATGGGGCTGCTGGTCTATGAGATGGGTTGGCGCAATGCGGCGTTCATCTCCGGCGCGGTGATTCTGGCAGTCGTGCTCCCGCTGACGTTCTTCGTTTACCGGTCTCCTGAAGAAAGAGGACTGCTGCCCGACGGCGACAAGCCGGCCACGGAACCGCCGCCCATGGCCCAGATATCGCGTCCCGCGTCCCGCGTCGCTCCGGTCTTCCGCGCCTCTCCCGGTGAGCCTGACTTCACAGCGCGGGAGGCGATGACGACGCCGACTTACTGGATGCTGGTGCTGGCCGTGGGTATGCGCAACACCGTACACTCCGGGATGCAGTTTCTGCTTGCGCCCATAATAATTTGGTTCCTGATGGGGTCTGGCCGACCCGAAGACGACAGCGTTCGCATCACGGCACTGCTGGTGGGGCTGCTGTCGCTGAGTTCGTTGGTGATGAACCCCATCGTCGGTTGGTTGGGAGACAACTGGTCGAAGCAACGACTGAGCGCTGTGGCGATGATCGGCGGTGGCCTGTCGGTGGTGGTGTTGCTCAACCAGAGCGGGGCGATATGGCAGGTCTGCCTGTTTGTGGTGTTGTTGGCAGCGTCGGAGACAGCCAATCCCCTTGCCTGGGCCATCATGGGGGATTTCTTCGGGCGCCGCAGTTACGCCACTCTGCGCGGTTGGCAGCACCTGCCGGACCAGTTGATGTCCATGAGCACACCGGTTTGGATGGGACTTATCTTCGACCATACCGGAAGCTATTTTATCGCGCTAATTCCGCTGGTGGTAATCTACACGCTGGCCGCCATCTTTTATTTGGTAATACCCCGGCCAAAGACTCCGGTGCGGGTTCTGGCGGCACAGAACGCCTGATTGGGGCCCTCGCTCCAGCCATCTCCCAGAGGAGGAGAGGGGACTTGCAGGGCAGCCAGCTACCCTGCTACAGCCTTGGCAAACCCGTCCACCGCGCCCTCCAGCACCCAGTCCTCAACGCAGTAGGAGATCCGGAAGTAGCCGGGGGTACCAAACCCGCGGCCCGGCACGACAAGCACGTTTGACTGGAGCAGTTCACGGGTGAAGGCGACGTCATCCTCAATGGGCGACTTGGGGTAGAGGTAGAAAGCGCCCTCGGGCTTGACAGTGTCGTACCCCATTTCCATCAGTGCCGTATGCATGAAATCGCGCTTGCGCTGGTAGTAGGCGGGGTCGACGCTGACACCCTGCAGGTTGCGCACCACGTGCTGCATAAGGGCCGGAGCGTTGACGAAGCCAAGGGTGCGGTTGCAGAAGCTGAAGCCGCCTGCCAGTTCTTCCTTGCCTTCGTGGTTGGGGTTGATGGCGATGAACCCGATCCGCTCGCCGGGCAGGGCGAGGTCCTTGGCGTGAGAGGTCACAATGACCGAGTTGTCATAACTGGGGATGATCTGGGGGAATTCCTTGCCGTCGAATATGATGCGCTTGTACGGCTCATCGCTGATCAGGAATATCTCCGATCCGTGCTCCGATTGCTTCCGGTTCAGCAGGTCCGCCAGCCCGGCAATTTCCCCGGAGGAGTAGACCACTCCGGAGGGATTGTTGGGCGAGTTGACGACAATGGCACGGGTGCGAGGGGTGACAGCTTGCTCAATGGCGGGCAGATCCAGCCGGAACTGGTCGGTGGTGTTGACCACCACCACCACTCCGTCATGGTTGTCGATGTAGTAAAGGTACTCGAAGAAGTACGGCGCTAGAATAATGACCTCGTCGCCGGGGTTCAGGATGGTCTTCAGGACCACATTGGCCGCCGCCGCAGCGCCGCAGGTCATTACAATGTCGCCGCCCTCGAAGGGAAGCCCGGTTTCTACGGCCAGCGAACCGGCCACTGCCTGCCGCGTCTCCATGTAGCCTGGGTTGGGCATGTAGCGGTGCATCCCGGCCATCGGCTCCGAGGCCAGCCGTCGCAGTTCGTCTTTGAACTCGGCTGGCGGCTCGATCACTGGATTGCCCAGCGAGAGGTCGAAGACATTCTCGGGGCCGATCTGGGCCTTCAGGGCCAACCCCTCCTCGAAGACCCGGCGAATCCATCCCCCTTCCGCCATAAATTGCCGAATCTTCCGCGAAACCGCCATGAGATACCCTCCAGAGCTGCAAATCTTCGCGCGAGTGTAGCAACGGCCCAACAGGGGTGTCAAAGTAATGGGGAGCTACCCCTGGCCGCTTTGGGCAGCGGAGGAGCCCAGCTCGCAGGTCCCGTCCGTCATTCGAAGGTCCATGGCTTTTCCAAAACGGTAGACCAGGCTGTAACGAACCGCCTCTGGATCCGCCGGTTCCCCCATTTCCACCGCCATCGAAGTGACTGGGCGGTCGGTGATCCCGCAGGGAACGATGTGGCGGTAATAGGAAAGGTCGGTGTTGATGTTGATGGAGAACCCGTGGAAGGCAATTCCCCGGCTGATCTTCACGCCGATGGCGGCGATCTTTCCTCCGTCAGTCCATACGCCCGTGAGGCCCTGCTCGGTATGGGCCTTGACATCGAAGTCCGCCAACGTCTCTACGATCACCTGCTCGAGCGTGCGGACGTATTGAAGTGGGCCGCCGCCCCAGTTACGCAAGTTTATGACCGGGTATCCGATAAGCTGGCCGGGCCCGTGGTAGGTGATCTGGCCGCCCCGGTCGGTCTCGTGGACGGGCACGCCGGCATCGGCGAGTTCAGCCTCGGACGTCAGCAGATGCTCTTCGCGGCTCAAGCGACCTCTGGTAAAGACATGGGGGTGCTCAAGCAGCAGGAACGCATTGGGTGAATCGCCGTCGTGAACCTGTCCGACGAGGGTATCCTGCAGGGCGCGGGCGCGGAGATACTCGACTGTTCCCAGCCAGGCGAACGCGCAAGTCTCATGCCTCGGCACTTGCAGCGGCCCGGTGACGCTAGGGGACGGGCGAGTCTGGGCTGAATGACTCCAGACGGGTCTTGACCGCTTCGAGGAACGCGCTGGCCTCCGCCCCGTCGTTGATTCGGTGATCGAAGGAAAGGCAGATGTTCATCATTGAGCGGATGGCGATGGCGTCGTTCCTGACCACGGCGCGCTTTTCGATGGTCTCGGTGGTCATGATTCCGGCCTCCGGGTAATTGATAATCGGGCCGGAAATCAGCGAACCTCCGAGGGCGCCGGTGTTGTTCAGCGTAAACGTTCCGCCCTGAACGTCCTCGATCGTAAGGCGGTTGGCGCGGGTGCGCTCGGTGATGTCGTGGACGGCGTGGGCCAGTCCGGCGATGTTCAGCCTGTCGGCGCTTTGGATAACAGGAACTATCAGACCGTTCGAGGCAGCCACGGCCAGGCCAAGGTTGATGCGTCGTTTCAAGATGATTGAATCGCTGCCCCAAGTGGCATTCATCGTCGGCACTTTTCGCAGCGCCTCCACGACGGCCTGAATGACAAAGGGCATGTAGGTGAGGGCAACGCCCTCCTGCCGCTCAAAGTCTGCCCGCACACCCTGCCGCAGGGCCACGAGACCGGTGACGTCGACTTCCCTTACGCTCCAGGCGTGAGGAATCTGGGTAACGCTGCGGACCATCGCCTCGGCGATCATTCGCCGCACCGGGGTCAGGGGAACGCGTTCATCATCGGGCCCAGCTTCGGCTGCAGGTGCGGCAGCTACGGTAACCGGGCCGGGTGCAGAAACTGGAGCGGGTGCCGGCTGCGGCTCGGCCAGGTAGCGCAGAACGTCGTCGCGGGTGATTCGGCCGCCGAGCCCGGTCCCCCCGATGCTCGTCAGGTCAACGGAATGTTCCCGGGCCAGCCTGCGCACCGCAGGCGATAGCCGCGGCTTGTTGCCGTCTGCCTGAGCTGACGGTGCGGAAACCTGTGCCGGGACGGACGCTGCGGGGGCTGACGGCGTGGCCGCCGGGGAAGGTGGTGGGGCCGCCTGGGCCGCCACAAACGCCGTGGGCTCCATGGCCTCCACTGCTGCCCCGCCCGTCGGGCCTACGGGGGTGACATTGCGGAGCAGGTAACCGGTGGTACCGGGGGGTGAAGGGGCCGTCTGGGCGGGCGGTGGCTCAACAGCTACAGTTGCCGTTGGAATGTCTGCAGACGGGGTCTCTCCGGGTTCTCCAACCTCTGCGATGGGAGCGCCCATGGGCAGCGTCTCACCCTCGGCGGCAAATACTCGCAGCAACTCTCCTTCGACTGGAGACGGGACCTCCATAGTGACCTTGTCGGTCACCACTTCAACCAGCGGTTCGTAGCGACGGATGGAATCGCCCGGCTGCTTCAGCCATTTGCCTATGGTCCCTTCGACCACCGACTCGCCAACATGGGGGAGTTCTACCGTAATCGCCAACTGTTCACCACATGCCTGTAAATAGTGTTCCGTCGCGGGCGCAAGATGGTAATTGCTTCGAATCAGTAGGCCGACAGCCTACGCAGTGCGGCGCCAATTTTAGCCGTGTCGGGAATGTAGGCGTCTTCCAATGTCTGAGCGAAGGGCATGGTCGGCACGTCTGGACCGCAGACGCGCACAATTGGCCCATCCAGGTATTCGAACGCTTCATCGGCCACCAGGGCGGCGATTTCTGCTCCGATACCTCCGGTGACGTTGTCCTCGTGGGCGATCAGCAGCTTGCCCGTCTTTTGCACTGAGGTGAGAATCGTTTCCTTGTCCAGCGGCGAAAGGGTGCGCAGGTCCACGACCTCCGCGTCTATGCCCTCAGCGGCAACCTCCTGCGCCGCCTCCAGGCAGTAGTGCAGGGTCAGGCCATAGCTGACCACCGTCACGTTGCTGCCCGCTCGTTTGATGTCGGCCTTGCCGATGGGAAGGGTGTACTCACCATCAGGAACCTCTCCACGAACCAGACGGTAGGTCTTCTTATGCTCCAGGAACACCACCGGGTTGTTGTCTCGGATGGCGCTCTTGAGCAGGCCCTTGGCGTCGTAGGGCGTGCATGGGGTGACCACTTTCAGGCCAGGCGTATGGAAGAAGTGAGTCTCAACGTTCTGCGAATGGAAGAGGCCGCCGCGTATGCCGCCTCCGTAGGGAATCCGGACCGTCATCGGCACCGGCACCGCGCCGTTGGTGCCATAGCAGGTCCGAGCAGCCTCGCCGATCAGCTGATTTATCGAAGGCCAGACGAAGTCGGAGAACTGGATCTCCGGTATAGCCCGTTGACCCCGGAACGCGGCTCCGAGAGCGATGCCCATGATGGACGCTTCGGCCAGAGGCGTATCTATGATGCGCTCCTCACCAAACTCCTCCAGCAGCCCCTGGGTGGCGAGGAACACGCCTCCGCGGGCGCCCACGTCCTCGCCCATTACGAACACAGTGGGGTCGCGCTGCATTTCCTCGCGCAGGGCTTCTCTGACGGCTTCAATTACACTCTTTACGGCCACAGGTCAGGGCTCCTCATTCTGGTTGTCGCCACGGCGGGAAAGGGATCCTGAATCCTTGCCGCGAGCGGAAGGCGCGTTACCCGGAGTAGACCATATGGTGCAAGGTGGAAACGTCGGGCGCACTTGCGTTATCGGCAGCATCGGTAGCGGAATCAACGACCTCCAGGGCACTGGCCGCGGCCTCCTCCATTTCCGCCTGGGTCATCACGCCGTGCTCCAGCAGCAGACTGCCCAAAGTGACCAGAGGGTCCCGTAACCTTGCTTGCTCCACCTCGTCAACAGGGCGATAGCGCCGGTCGTCATCGTCGGTGGTGTGCGACATAAACCGCTCCACCTTCATTTCGAGCAGTACTGGGCCCCGGCTGCGGGCGTGGGTGATGGCCTCCCGGGTAGCCTCGTAGCAGGCGACGAAGTCCATCCCGTCGATGGTGAAGCCAGGGAACCCGTACCCGGCGGCACGGCTGGCGACCTCTTCTACACTCATCTGCTTGCGCTGGGGCACGGAGATGGCGTACCGGTTGTTTTCGCAGATAAATATCACCGGCAGCCTGTGTACGCCAGCGAAGTTCATGGCCTCGTGGGTCTCGCCCTGGCTGGACGCTCCATCTCCGAAATAGACCATTGCCACGGTTCCGTCCCCGCGCATTTTGCAGGCCATGGCATAGCCCACCGACTGGGTGAGGCCGGCGGCCACCACGTTGGAGATCTGGATGATTTTGTGAGGGAGGTCGGCGCCCTGAAGGGGGAACTGACGGCCGTTGCTGTAGGGGTCCCCGGACTTGCCCATAAAAGAGCACATGACCTGCTCGGCGGTCAGTCCGGCCGCAAACTTCAGGGCCAGATCGCGGTAGTAAGGGAACAGGAAGCAGTTGCCGTCCTTTTCAGCGGCCAGCAGGCTGCCCAACTGGGCAGCTTCATGGCCCTGGCTGGAGGCGGCGATGGGCACTTTGCCTTGGCGGTTCAGTGCCCAGATGCGTTCGTCTATGGTGCGGCAGAGGATCATGCGGCGGTAGAAATCCGCCAGATCGTCCGCGGTCAGACCTCCGGGCAGGTTTCCGGTGGCCTCCGCGACCGCTGCGCCTCCGTTGTTTGTGGAATTGACTCTGGCGCGAGGCTTGCGAGGTGGCATTGCGTCTCCCGTGTCCTGTCCGGAAGACCACTCAGTGTTCTCCGGCAGGAAAGGTGAAAGGCGGAAATCCTCGGGACTAATGCGAGCAGGGCCTGCCCGGCCCTGACTTGGTGCCTGCAATTATAGCCAACGCAATCCAGAGCCGCAATTGCAGGAGGCAGCTGCCGCTTACACCGGAAACAGCCACATCAATGACATTCCGGCTTCCGGGGAAGCTGCCTCACCCAGCGATACGATGTCACTTTCAGCCTTGAGTCACCTTCAAATACAATGCTGTAGGAAGTCTAAAACTTCGCCGAAAAAAGGCGTTGAAGAAGGGCGAATATTGGGGATATCCCCGTTGACAGCCTGTGAAGGATATTGCTACGTTGCCATCATTGCTTTTGTGTGGCGGCTTTCGGTGAATAATATGTAAAGAGGTTCGTAGGCGATTGGGCTGTTCCGCGGGAGGCCCGTAGTTCTGGCACGATGCTGGAACAGGGGCGCGGACTTGCCGG
Source organism: Dehalococcoidia bacterium (assembly GCA_965261885.1). Classification (GTDB taxonomy): domain Bacteria; phylum Chloroflexota; class Dehalococcoidia; order Lucifugimonadales; family UBA3495; genus VXOI01. The sequence continues at coordinate 48,123 of CBDHDY010000052.1, read as the reverse complement.
TCGCTCATCTGAAGGCTCTACGCCACCGGCCGGGATCCCATTTTTTTTCACAGCGGTATTTTTTTCCGAGGATTCTCTTTGATTTTTTTTGGGGCCTCATGGCCCAATTTTGAAGTGGTGGGGTATTGAAGTGAACCCAGAAAGGAGAAGCGCATCAGCAAAAGAAGTCTGGAGGGCAGTCTTGGGTGATCTCCAGATGCAGTTGCCCAGGCCGACCTTCGAAACATGGCTGAAGCCAACTGAGGGGGTCGCAGAAAACGGACAGACATTTGTCGTAGAGGTGCCAACGTCCTTCGCCGTTGAATGGCTGGAAAAGCGAATGTTCCATGCCCTGCAGCGAACGCTGGAGAAGGTGGCTGGCTATCCCCTGCAGTTGCAGTTGCAGGTACGCTCCGGTGGTGTATCTTACGCGGTGGAACGGGCCCAGTTGCCCCAGGGAGTTGCGCCGGAGGCAAACCAGCCCCTATTCGAATTCAGGTCGCTCAATCCTAGGTATACCTTCGAGTCGTTCGTCGTTGGCCCATCCAACCGCCTGGCGTTCAGCGCTTCCCACGCCGTTGCGGAGACGCCGGGAGTCGCTTACAACCCGCTGTTCCTGTATTCAGGAGCCGGCCTTGGGAAGACCCACCTGCTCCAGGCCATCGGCCGCACCTGCGCCATGCGGGGGATGTCGGTGCTGTACGTAACGTCGGAGCAGTTCACCAACGAGTTCATCGCTTCCATACGCAGCAGGACCACCGAGGACTTCCGGAAGCGCTATCGCTCGGTACAGATGTTGTTGGTGGATGACGTGCAGTTCCTGAGCGGCAAGGAGCAGACCCACGAAGGCTTTTTCCATACTTTTAACGACATTCACAACTCGGGGCACCAGGTTGTCGTGTCGTCGGACCGGGCGCCCCGCGAACTGCCCCTGATGGAGGAAAGGCTGCGGTCCCGTTTCGAATGGGGACTGATCGCTGACATCCAGCCTCCCGACCTTGAAACCCGGATGGCGATATTGGCCAGCAAGGCAGACGAGATGCACGTCGGCCTGGAAGATGCAGTCATCGAGCTCATCGCCAAGCGTGTGCAGCGCAATGTGCGGGAACTGGAGGGGAGCCTCAACCGCATGGTGGCCTACGCACAGTTGATGAACGTTGACCTGACTCTGGACACAACTGAGCGAATCCTCAACGACGTAACTCCAGAACAGACTCGCGCCTCCATAGACCCGCAGCGCATCCTTGGAGAGGTGGCGAACTACTTCGGGGTCAAAGTGGATGACCTCCTGGCCCGTAGCCGCAAGCGCTCCGTGTCGGTGCCCAGGCAGGTGGCAATGTACCTGCTGATCCACGAGATCGGGCTGCCTCCCACGCAGGTGGGACGCCTGCTGGGCGGCCGGGATCACTCCACCGTCATCCACGGCGCTGGCAAGATAAACGGTGAGATGAACGAGGACAGCGAGCTGCGCCACGATGTCCAGGCCATCAAGGAATCGATCTTTGCGTAAGCGCCGGACCTTTTCCTGCGAAATTTCCTTGAATCGACCCTCTCTTTCATAGGAGAGGGTTTTTCACCGCTTCTTTTTCGACCGGGATCTACTGCCTCCCTGCGCCCTGCCATCCTGTTGTGTAGAATGGCTACGTGAAAGTTCAAGTAATAGTTAAAACTCATGAGCTGGCCCTGAAGGGCAAGAATCGACCCTGGTTCATGCGCCGGCTCACGGAAAACCTTCGATTGGCCACCGAGGGTGCAGGCGTTTCCCGTGTGTGGCAGGCTCAGTTGATGATTGGGCTGTCCCTGGAGGACGAAAGCGCTTGGCCTGTGGTGAAGGAAAGGGTCCGCGATTGTTTCGGGGTGGCGAAGTTCTTTCTGGCCTACGAATTCCCGCAGGATCTCAAACTGATCAAGGAGGCCCTGCCGGCAATGCTGGAGGGCTTCAGCTTCGGCTCATTCCGCATTGAGACCAACCGGGCCGACAAGCGCTTCCCCATGACCTCTCCGGAGGTGAACATAGAGCTTGGCCGTTTCGTACAGGAAATCAGCGGGGCACGGGTGGATCTCTCCAAACCGGACCTGACAATCTACCTGGATATTCAGACCCGTGGAATACTGTTGTACTTTGACGAAACTCCGGCCCACGGTGGCCTGCCGGTGGGGACCAGCAGCCGGGTGGCGGTGATGCTGTCGGGAGGCATAGATTCGCCTGTGGCGGCGTGGCACATGATGAAGCGGGGTTGTCCGGCCACCTATGTCCACTTCCACAGTTATCCACTGGTCGACCGCTCGTCCATAGAGAAGGCCAGTGAGCTGGCGCAGCACCTCGCCAAATTCCAGCGCCAGTCTGAGCTGATCCTTGCGCCGCTGGCCGAGATCCAGAAACGAATTATCGTGGAAACTCCACCGTCGTACCGCGTGTTGCTGTACCGGCGATTCATGATTCGTATCACCGAACGCCTGGCGAAACAGGCAAGGGCGAGGGCCATAGTGACTGGTGAAAGCTGCGGCCAGGTGAGCTCTCAGACCCTCGAAAACATCGCGGTGGTCGACAACATAGCCACCATGCCGGTGTTGCGGCCCCTCATTGGCCTGAACAAGGAGGAGATCGTGGTGATGGCCCGGAAAATCGACACGTTTCCAATCTCCATTCAGCCGGACCAGGACTGCTGCTCACTCTTTGTGCCGCGCCACCCAGAAACCCGGGGCCGGCTGGAGACGGTGGAACGCCTCGAACAGGGACTGCCGGTGGAGGAGATGGTTGCGGAGTCGGTCGCCGGCGCCCTTCGAGAGCAGGTGCCTTCACCGTACTTGGTAAAGGGTTAGGGTCAGGCTACGTCGGGATAGCAGAGACTACTTTGATGGTCTCGCCTCCCTACGTTAACCCAATGGACAAACAGCGCCTGTTGACCGATGTCTTGAAGGGCGTATCCCGTTCCTTCTACTTGAGCATCCGGGTGCTGCCCAGGGGCATGCGTGGGCCTGTGGCAGTTGCTTACCTCCTGGCCCGGGCTGCTGATACCATTGCCGACACCCGGGCGTTGCCGCCGCCCCAGAGGCTGGATCGTCTGCTGGCTTTCCGCGCTCAGGTGGAGGGTCCTGCGTCGCCAGATGCCATAGCCGGGATTGTCGAAGGACTCGATGTTTCGCTGGAGGGCGTATCAGCCGGGGAGAGGGTCCTTCTGGGTGGTGCTGACCGTCTTTTTGCGCTGCTGGAGGGACTGTCAGATTCGGACCGGGAACGGGTCAGGCGTGTGGTCTTGATCTTGACTCGGGGCATGGAGCTGGACCTCGCCACTTTTCCACCCGAGAATTCCGGAGAACTTGAAGCGCTGATAACAAAGGAGCAACTGGACTGCTACACCTACTTGGTTGCCGGATGCGCCGGCGAATTCTGGACCTGCGTGGCGATGGCCCACGAACCCCGGCTGGCCCGGTGGAACTCCGATGAGATGTCCGCCCTTGGTATTCGGTTCGGCAAGGCTCTGCAACTGACCAACGTGCTGCGGGATGTGCCCAGAGACCTGGGAAATGGGCGCTGCTACCTGCCGTCAGGTGAGCTTGCCACTGCCGGTCTGGAGCCTGCCGATCTTTTGGAAGCTACAAACGCGGGGAGAGCCAGGGCCGTCCTGACCCCGTGGATCTGGACCGCATTGAGCCACTTCGAGGCGGCTGAGGCATATCTGCTGGCCACGCCTCGTTCCTGCGTGAGGCTGCGGCTTGCTGCCCTCTGGCCCATCCTGCTGGGATTGGCCACGCTGGAAAAGCTGGCCTTGAACCAGGCATGGTTGGACCCTTCCCGACCCTCGAAAGTTGGGCGCTGGTGGGTGTACGGAATGATGACGCGCTCCATGGTCGCCGTTCACTCGGACACCCTGCTGCGCCAGTGGATTCGCTGCCTTCGCCGCAAGGTGGAGCGAGCCCTTCGTGGAGGATGATTCCCGGCCGGAGAAGCGCACCTCCATGGGCCTAATGGCCGTCCTGGGGCCCGTTCCGGAAGTGTTCATAGTTTTCCTCCGGCTTGGACTGACCTCATTCGGTGGTCCTGTGGCCCATCTGGGTTACTTCCGGCAGGAAATTGTGGCGCGGCGGAAGTGGCTGGACGAGCCAGCGTATGCCGACCTGGTGGCACTTTGCCAGTTCCTGCCCGGGCCGGCAAGCAGCCAGGTGGGGATAGCGCTGGGGATTCGGCGCGCTGGGCTGGCTGGGGGGATGGCAGCGTGGCTAGGATTCACTGCCCCGTCGGCGGCCGCGCTGATCGTGTCCGCGTAGGGCGTGGCGTTCTATGGTGACCTCGACAGCGCAGGATGGCTAAGGGGCCTGAAGACTGCGGCTGTTGCGGTGGTGGCGCTGGCAGTGTGGGGGATGGCAGGTAGCCTTTGCCCCGACCGCCCCCGTGCCGCCATTGCCATTGCCGCGACCATCGGCGTACTGGCGTGGGCCACCGGGTGGACACAGCTGCTGGTCATCGCCCTGGCAGGGGGTGTGGGGTGGGTGTTCCTCCGAGCAGACCAGGTTGCTGCAGCTGCTGAGCCGCAGTTCAGGGTCAATCGCACAGTCGCTGTGATTTGCTTGGGACTGTTCCTCTCCCTCCTTATCGGACTGCCCATCTATCAGCGCACCCTGGAAGGCGATGCCAGCGCACTGTTGCAGGTCTTTGACAGCTTCTACCGTGCTGGGTCGCTGGTGTTCGGAGGAGGTCACGTTGTCTTGCCGCTATTGCAGGAACTGGTGGTCCCACCCGGTTGGGTCACCCAGGAGGAGTTTATCGCCGGCTATGGGGCCGCTCAGGCAGTGCCCGGCCCGTTATTCACCTTCTCGGCCTACCTGGGAACGACCATAGATGTTGAGGGGGGACTGAAAGGATGGGCAGGTGGGCTTTTCGCCCTGGCAGCGATGTTCCTGCCGTCGTTTTTCCTGGTGATAGGCGCCGTTCCCTTCTGGGACCGATTGCGCACATGGTCCAGCTTTGGCGGCGCACTGCGCGGAATCAACGCGGCGGTGGTGGGACTATTGCTGGCTGCGCTGTACGACCCGGTATGGACCAGCGCCATTCACGGCCCTGAGGATTTCGGACTCGCATTGGCGGCGCTGGCGCTTCTGGCCGTTAGGAAGTGGCCGCCCTGGCTGGTGGTGGTGCTCTCGGCCCTGGCCGGTCAGGGGCTGGTCTACGTGAGCCTGCCCTTGTGACCGGACATTGGATTTCGCTTTCTTGACGGCCTATCGAATTCCTGTACCATAACTCACGACAAGGACATTGCATTTGCACGGGAGGAATCATGGCAACTTTTGTCCACGTATACACCGGAGCCGATGGCCAGTCGGTGGTCGAGGAACGTGAATTTGAGATGCAGAGTTTCGTGGATTCCGAAGGGGCGCACGGTTTGTCTACGGCCGTGATGAATACCCCTGGAATCAGCTTTCGGGTCTACGAGCCGGGCTATTTCCTCGACTTCCACACCGCTCCGCGGCGCCAGTACAGCATCACGCTGACGGGAGATATCGAGGTGGGCACGCCGGACGGTACCGTCAAGCACTACGGACCCGGCACTGTACTGCTGGCCGAGGACCTCACGGGAACCGGACACTCGACCCGCGTTGTGGGCTCCGAGCCACGGTTCGCGATCATCATTCCCCTCTCTGACTAAAAACGCTCTGCAAATGGAGCACTCCAAACCGAACCCGCGTCGGGAACAAGGGATAGCGGGCCCGATCTCCATCCTGAATCGAGGGCAATGGCAATGACCGCATACGACAGCCTGAACGGCGAGTTCAACCCCACGGTCCCCACCCGTGTAATTTTCGGCCAGGGCAAGACGGCCTCGCTGGGGAGCGAGGTCGCAGCCCTCGGCGGGAAGCGGGCGCTGGTGTTGTCGGGCCGCACCGTGGCGGAGCAGACCGACGCCGTGCGCCGGACGCATGAGGCTCTCGGGGACATCGCCGTTGGTGTCTACTCCGGCCTGACCCAGCGGGCGCCGCTGGCAACGGCGGTCGAAGCCGCCAATCTCGCGGTGTCCCTCGAGGCGGACACGCTGGTCGGTGTGGGCGGCAGCACAATCTCGGACGCGGCACGGATGATCGCCGTGCTGATGGCCGAGGGAATCACCACGGTTGAGGAGCTCAGGGAGCAGGGACACCGGCAGGAAATGATGATCCGCCCCGACCTGGACGGCAAACCGCTGCCGCTCCAGGTCTCAATTCCGACGACACTGTCGGCGGGTGAGTTCAACATGGGTGGCGGCAATATCCTGGACGATGGAGCCGGTCACAAGATCCGAGTGGGCCATCCCCGGCTGTATGCCGACCTGATCGTCCTGGATTCGGACATGACTGCCGGTACTCCTGATTGGCTGTGGCTCTCAACGGGAGTGAAGGCGCTGGACCATTGCATCGAGCGCCTGTATTGCCGCGGTAACCAGCCGGCCATCGACGCCCCGGTACTGTCGGCAGCTGAGATGCTGTTCAATGCTTTGCCGCGTTCCCGTCAGTCCGATGGCGACAGTGAAGCGAGGCAGCAATGCCTGGTGGCGGCCTGGATGTCGATGATGGGGGCGCCCAACTTCGCCGTTGGTCTCAGCCACGCCATAGGCCACATCGTGGGCGTCAAATACCAGGTGGGCCACGGCTACACATCCTGCGTGTCCCAGCCCTACGTGATGGAATACAACCGTCCTGCCTCGGCGGCCAAACAGGCGTTGCTGGCCAAGGCCGCAGGTCACGACATCGCCGGGATGAGCGACGACGCGGCGGCGGAGCTGGCGGCCCGCACCGTCGACGACTTCATCCTCAGCCTGGGCATGCCGCACCGTCTGCGCGAGCTGGAAATACCCGAGGAGGACCTGCCGGAGATCGCCGAATTGGTGCTGACCGACGGGGGCTGCCGCAACAATGCAGTTCCCATAACTGAAAAAGAGCAGGTGATGGAAGTGCTGCGCCGGGCGTTCTAGGCGCTGTTCACCCCTCGATACTCTCAACACTTCCGTTGTTCTGAGGGACGAACGACGGTGAGGCCGGAATCCACAACCCGATACCCCCCACTGGGCACAGGAGTGACGATATGAAGTACGGATTTACTCTGCCGGGCCGTGGGCCCCTGGCGACTCCGGAGACGCTGGGACGGATTGCGCGAACAGGCGAGGAACTGGGCTACGATGCGCTGTTCACTGGCGACCACATCCTGGTGCCACGCAACATCGCCTCACCCTACCCCTACACCGAGGGCGGCGAATTCCCCGGCAGCCCGTCAGGGGAGTCGATGGAGCAGTTGACGCTGCTGGCGTTTCTGGCAGGTCAGACGGCGGCCATCCGGTTGGTGACTAGCGTCATCATCGTGCCGCACCGCAACCCCCTGGTGGCGGCCAAGGCCCTTGCCACGCTGGATGTTCTATCGGGCGGCCGGCTGGTGGTGGGCGTGGGTGTGGGCTGGATGCGCGAGGAGTTCGAGGCCCTGGACCTTCCTCCCTTCGAGGAGCGCGGAGCGGTTACCGACGAGTACATCCGGGCCTTCAAGGAGCTCTGGACCAGCGACGACCCACACTTCGAGGGCAAGTACGTCAATTTCGACAACATCAGCTTCCTGCCCAAGCCGGTCCAGAAGCCGCATCCGCCCATCTGGGTCGGCGGCGAGAGTCGCCCCGCCCTCCGCCGGACCGCCGAACTGGCCGACGGCTGGTATCCGCTGGGCTCCAATCCCACGTTCCCCATGGGGACGCCGCAACAACTGGCCGCCGGACTGGAGAGGCTGGCCACCTACGCCCACCGATTCGGACGCGACCCATCGGAAATCGAGACCATCTACCGGACGCATCAGTTTGAACTGACGTACACGCCCGCTGGCAGCGATCGACTCCCCTTTGTGGGTAATGCGGAGCAGGTCGCCGGAGACATCCGGGAGTACGAAGGTTTGGGCGTAAGTTCGCTGGTGCTGGATTTCCTCCGCCAGACCGAGGACCTCGACGTGATGTTGGGCCGAATGGAGCGCTTCGCCCGCGAGGTGTGGCCTCTGGTGTAAGACAGCCCTCACGGGAATCACGGAAGACAACGCGGTACACGAAGCAATGGGGCGGGATCATCCCGCCCCATTTCCGCATCTCTGCGCTGTTCCGGGTTGGCTACCGGAAGTCCTGCTCGTACATCTCCCGGAGTCGCTGCAGGTGCTCTTCCTGGATTGGGGGCAGGTCGACGCAAGCGGCGGTTTCTTCTGCCTCCGCTTCGTTTTTGACCCCGGGGACCGTGGAATGGATGTCGCTGGTCATCAGGCTGAAGACCATCGCTGCCTGCGATAGAGTTTTGATTGGTCCGTCCAGCAGGAAGTCCAGCTTGGCGGCCTTTCGGAGGTCGGCTTCCATCAGCGCATCGCCGGGGTTGGGTGGGCGGTCCAGCGCCGGGGTCAGGGCCCCGGCGGCGTGGGAGCGGATGCCGATTATGCCCATCCCCTTGGTCTTTGCCAGCGGGATGATCTGCCCGTTGTCGAAGACATCGGCTCCCGACGGTTTGGGTACCTGGGCCGTTGTGTTCAGCAGGTTGTAGTAGGCCAGGACCGTGTCGTACTCGCCGCTGTTGAGCAGCCGGTGCATGGTGGGAACGTGGTGGTCCATTGCGGAAAGGCCGATGAACCTCGTCTTGTTCGCCTGCCGCATCTCCTTGTAGGCATCCAGCACAGGCCCCAGCACATCGTCGCCAGTGATCGAGTCCAGGGCCTCGCCTCGCCGTTCGGTGAACCGGTTGTGTACGTGCAGTACGTCCACTTGGTCCCGCCGCAAGAGGTTCAGGCTGCGTTCCACGGAGCGGGAGACGGCTCCCGCCACGTCATGCATATCGTCAGCCCTCAGCCTGACCTTGGTGGCGACGACCACCTGCTCGCGCCGACCGACCAGCGCCTTGCCAAGCGCTTCCTCGGCCTTGCCATCGCCGTAGGAGGGGGCGACGTCAAAGAACGTGATACCGAGATCCAGAGCGCGGTGGACTGACCTGATGGCCTCCGACTCAGTGGTCGCGCCCCAGACCTGTCCGATGCCCCCGCCTCCGAATCCGGCCCGCGACACCCGCAGGCCGGTGCGGCCCAGAATGCTGTATTCCATGATCCAAATCACCTCCCCCAGAAATTCGGGTTTAGTGGGTTGCCTCGCCCTCCGCCAGCTGGAACAGGATGCCGTGAGAGCTGTCGGTGTCGATGTTGAGGTTGCGATATCCGAACGGGCTGGCAGCTGGCGCGTCTCCCCGCATCTGGTTCCCCTTGGCAACGAGGTCCGAAAAGACCTGGTCGATACCTTCGACGCCGAAGGCAACATGCATCACCCCAGGGCCGGTGGCCTGTAGCTGCCGGGCCATGGGCGTGTCATCGCGAAGGGGCTCGAAGAAGTCGACGTAAGTCTCGCCGATGCGGTACAGGATGGACTTGAACCCTCGGTCCTCGAACTCGTCCTTGGACAAGGGTGCGAGCGAAAAGTTCCGCTCGATGTAGTTCGCCATGTCGTCGATGCTTTCGACTACAAAGGTAACGTGGTGCACTTTGTTCAGCATGCTACTTCCTCCAAATGTATTGGGTTAGAGCGGTTGGGGTCTCCAGGGCAGAAAAGACGCCGGACGGCGTGGGCTGGTAGACTTGGCCGGTGCCTGATCGCCTGCTCGGGGCGGGGGTAACCCCAAGTCCGACGGGCCTATTTTCGTTCAATGGAGCGACTATGCCAACCTTTGCTACCGACGATAACATAAATATCCACTATCAGGACGTGGGCAGCGGCTATCCGCTTTTGTTCGCTCACGAATTTGCAGGGGATATCACGAGCTGGGAGCCCCAGGTCAATTTTTTTGCCCGCCGTTACCGAGTGATCACCTACTGCCACCGCGGCTATCCCCCGTCAGGTGTGCCGGAGGACCCCGACGCCTACTCGCAGGAGCGGTTGGTTGCCGACATGCGACAGCTACTGGAGCACCTGGGGATCGAACAGGCTTACATCGCCGGGCTGTCGATGGGCGCAGCCACGGTGCTCAGCTTCGCCATCGCCCACCCGGACATGTGCCGCGCACTCATCGTTGCTGCCACCGGCACCGGGTCAACCGACCGCGAGATGCACATGGAGGCGTGGCGACATAACGCCGAACGGCTCAAGTCTGAGGGCATCGCAGGGTTCGCAAACGAATACGCCAACAGCCCGACCCGGGTGCAGTTCAAGCGGAAAGACCCGGTGGGGTGGGAGAAATTCTATGCCGGGCTGGCGGCTCATTCCGCCCTTGGATCGGCATTGATCACGCAGGGGATCCAGCTCAAGCGGCCGACCGTATTCCAGTTGGAGGAGCAGATGCGGCAACTGGAGGTGCCCACACTGCTGATGGCAGGCGATGAGGATGACCCGTGCATCGAGCCCATGCTGTTCATAAAACGCTGCATAGCCAGCAGTGGGCTGGTGTTCTTCCCGCAGAGCGGTCACACCATCAACCTGGAGGAGCCCGCCCTGTTCAATCGCACAGTGCTGGACTTCCTGACCGCCGTCGAATCGGGAGCCTGGGCGACCCGGCATTAATAGTCGTGGCTACTGCTGCAAATCGGAGACGATCTTGCGCAGTTGCTGCTCGTCGTCTGAGCTGGTCACGTCCATTCCGAAGACTATTTCGTGCAGCATTCCGTCATAACGTTCCCTTAGCGCTGCTGCAACCTGATCGTATTCCTCGGCCACGGCGAACTTATCCAGGATATCGTCAGTGATGAGGTCTGCCATCTCCTCCCACTGGCCCTTGAGGGACATCTCGTGGAGACGAACGCCCACGTCCTGGATCCCGTGAGTTTCCAGCACCGTGCTGTATGAGCGGGTGGAGGCGTAGAAGGCTATTTGCCGACGCACCGGGTATTTGCGTTCCTCGATCACACTCCTGTTGGGCCCTGTGATGATGAACGGGGAACCGCTGAGCTTGACTGCGTCAGGGTCGCGTTTCGCCCGCCCTGCCCCGTCGGCCACGTGGGGCAGCACCCGCTGTTCCACGAATTCCGGGGAGTTGAGGGGGTGAAGTGAAATGCCGTCGCACACCTCACCAGCCACGCGGCAGTTGTAGGCATTGACCGCGCTGATGAATACGGGTGGCTTCGGATGTTCGGAGGGACCAGGGCTGAAAAAGGGGGTCATCAGCGAGAAATTGTAATGCTCGCCGTGGTACGACAGCCTGGTTCCGTCCTGCCAGGCATCCCAGATGGCGTGGAGCGACTGCACGTATTCCCTGATTCGCGGACCTGGAGAGGACCACTGGGTTGAGAATCGCCGTTCGATGTGGCCTTTCACCTGCGTTCCCAGCCCCAGCCGGAAACGGCCGCCGGAGTAATTCTGCATGTCCATGGCGGCGTAGGCAAAAACCATGGGCGAACGAGGGAAGGCGATGGCGACCCGGGGTTCCAGCGAAACCTGCGAGGTGGTGGTGGCCGCCAGCATCAGGGGCAACATGGGATCATGCCCGGCCTCCTCGGTGCAGAGGCCGTCATATCCGATACCCTCGGCCCATCTGGCCTCCTCGGGTATACCCTTGATGTTGGCCGTGTTCAAGTGGTAAAGCACCCGGAATCCCATCGCTTCGTCCTCCTTCCAATCAGGAACCTGAACTACCTGAAAAAATGTTAATGACTACCGTGCCGTAAAGCCACCGTCCACCACCAGCTCGGCTCCAGTGATGTAGGAGGCCTCGTCGGACGCCAGGAACAGGACGGCGTTGGCGACCTCGATGGTCTCGCCCTCGCGCCCCAGGGGTACTTCGTTGATCAGCCTCTCCCGCCGGTCGTCGCCGCGCTGGAAGGATGTCAGCATGGGAGGCATCATTCCAGGATGCACAGAGTTGATGCGAATCCCGTCCTTGGCGTGCTGTACCGCGGTGGCCTTGGTCAGGAGCCGCACCGCGCCCTTGGAGGCGTTGTAGCCGGGGTGGACCGATTCCTGGCCAACTATGCCTGAGATGGACGATATGTTGACAATGGAGCCGCCGCCGATCTTCTGCATTTCGGTAACGGCGTGTTTGGTGCCAAGGAAAACACCTTTGGCATTGATTTCGATGAGACGGTCCCAGGCGTCGGTGCTGCGAAAGTCCCTCTCGCCGCTGCCGCTGATGCCAGCGTTATTGACCAGAACGTCCAGCTTGCCGTAGCGGCCAACCACCTGCCCCACGGCTGCGATCCAGGAATCCTCGTCGGCTACGTTCAGATTGACGAACATGGCCTCGCCGCCGGCCTCCGCGATTTCTGCCTCGACGCGCCGTCCATCCTCCTCTCGCATGTCGGCGATGGCCACCCTGGCGCCTTCGCGGGCGAACAACCTGCACTCCTCGGCGCCCATGCCGTTGGCCCCGCCGGTAACCATTGCCACTTTTCCTTCAAGTCTCATAATCGATCAATGGCCTCTCTTTCAGATACTCAGGGTATTCAACATCTTAATTTTGGCAAATCAACGAGAAACAGGATACCCCAAACGGGTGCTTTCCGCAGTATGCAGCTTGCGGGCGGCAGTGTTCTGTTGCAGGTGGCCCAGCCACCCTTGCCCGCAAGGACTACATTGACCGTCGGCGGCACGCGGCCTGCATTTCCATTCAGCGGGAGTGCCTATGGGGTGATGGCGGCGGCGCCCCAGTCGCGGTGCCTGCCTCGGTGGATGTTCACCGGGGGAAAGTGTGTCAACTTGTGAGTTCGACCTTGTCCCCGAGAGTATAATGCCGGCAAGTTCAGGGGTTGAGACCTCGAATAGCAAGAGCTAGGTCGTCTTCCTGTTAACGAGGAATAAATTACAGCAAACCAGCTGCACTGGAACTGGAAATCCTGTGCAATTCTTGGACTAACTAGGCCGTTGGCTGAGTGGGCGGTGAGGTGGAACCAAAAACACTTGGACCAAAACGAAAACGTACCAGTAAGACTTACGACTGACGGGGAGGACCAACATGCGACTGGAAGGCAAGGTAGCAATCATCAGCGGCGGAGCCAGAGGGCAAGGTGCGGCGGAGGCGCGGATGTTCGCCCGCGAAGGTGCGGCGGTCGTTTTCGGCGACATCCTGGACGAGGAAGGTTTGAAGCTGGAGGCGGAAATTCGCGAGCTGGGCGGTAAGGCCACCTACATTCACCTGGACGTGACCGACCCCGAGCAATGGGAGGGTGCCGTATCGCGGGCTGTCGGCGAATACG
>CBDHDY010000052.1:0-30000 GCA_965261885.1 Dehalococcoidia bacterium | reverse complement strand
TGTTGCGCTCCAGCGCCCGCCCCGGCGACCTGGTGGCGGTCAGCGGCTATGTCGGCAGTTCGGGCGGCGGCTTGAAGTTGATGCTTGAGTTTCCCAACGCCGCCGGTGCGTCGGCCGACTTTCTTCGATTAGCACATCGCCGGCCCTTACCTGCAGTGCGCCAGGGTCAAATGCTGTCGGCGGGAGGGGTCGTGACGGCGATGGATGTGAGTGACGGTCTGGCCGACGATTTGAGCAAGCTTTGCGCTGCATCCGGTGTGGCCGCGAGAATTCAGTCCCAGGATGTGCCGGTTCACCCGATGCTGCGCCAGGTGTTTCCAGACCACTGCCTTGAACTTGCGCTGGGAGGAGGCGAAGACTACGTGCTTCTGTTCACTGGGCCTGCACCGGTTATCGAACCCATCATTCCTAGCCTTGGGGAAGGGAGTGCCGTTATCGGTTCCATCGAATCCGTCGAGGACCCATCTCACTCTGGGCAGGTGGTTCTTGTGAGCGATTCGGGAGACGAGGTGCCGCTGACCGGAAGGGGATGGGACCATTTTCAGGCAGCTAGGGCTGTCTAGTTGCTGGAGACGGGGCCGGAAGACGCAATGCAGCAGGAATCCCTCCACTCACTAGTTTTGCATTCCAGCAGTCCTGAGGAGACCCAGCGCCTTGGCTTTGCCGTTGGAGAGCGAGCGCGGGCTGGAGATGTGTACTTGCTCAGCGGGCCCCTGGGCGCCGGTAAGACCTGCTTCACACAGGGCCTGGCTCGCGGCTTGGGTGTGGAGGGATACGTTCGAAGCCCCACCTTCGTGCTGATGACCCGGCACACCGGGCGACTCACCCTGCACCATATAGACCTCTATCGCATTGGCAGCCCGGAGGAAGCATGGGACCTGGGACTGGACGAGCAGCTCTTCGACAGCGGCGTCTGCGTCATCGAATGGGCGGAGCGCGCCGAAGATCTTCTGCCGGAGGACGCGCTCTGGCTGGAATTCAGCTATAGAGACATCGACACCGTGCGCGAGATTGTCCTTGATTGCCAATCAATAAGGTATGATCAGTTACTGTCGCATTTGGCATCCTCTTCGACCTCATTTTCTGCCGGACCAGGCTAATTTACCGATGCTGCTCGCCATAGACACATCCACCAGGAATGCTTCCATTGCGCTGTTCGATGGGACTGCTGTAGTTGCCAGCCGCTCCTGGCGATCAGGCGTCAACCACTCCTCGGAGCTGATGCCGGCGGTGGCCCAGGTCCTGCAGAGCCGCCAGATCATCCCACGCTCGTTGGATGCGGTTGCTGTTGCCCTTGGACCCGGCGGTTTCAGCGCATTGCGAACCGGCCTGAGCGCCGCCAAAGGAATGGCGATGGCATCAAGAATTCCGATCATCGGCGTCAGCAGTCTGGAGCTGGAGGCACACCCGTTTCGGGCCTCCGGCGTCGCAATTTGTGCGCTGCTGGAGGCAGGTCGTGGGGAGGCAGCGTCGGCCTTCGTCTCCCATTCTCCTGACGTCAACCGTCTGCGGGAAGACAGAATCTCCGGCCCTGAGGACCTGTTGGACGAAATTGAAACTCTCGGAGCGGCGCAAACGCTCTTTTGCGGCGAGGGACTGATGCCGTGGGCAGAGGCGATCAAGGAGCGATTGGGAGGGAGGGCCCTCCTCTGCCACGTTCCCGCGTCTGCCAGGGCCGAATCCCTGGCGGCAGTGGCTTGGGAAAGGCTGGAAAAGGGCTGTACTGACGACCTGGATCTCCTCCAGCCCAATTACCTGCGAATGCCCAGCATCGGGACGCCCAAGCGACGTGACCGGAGACGCCAGGCGTCCTCAAGCAGGTCACAGAGTTCGACGCAACAGGGATGAATCGGCCATGCGCTGGAATGCTCGATGTGCCTTGAGATGGGAGCCAGCCTATATGCCTCCGGGGCAACATGAATGAAGGCACAGCTCTGTTGCTGGGGTGTGGCTCCGTGGGCGTGGCCGTGGCGCGTCGTCTGGGACAGGACCGAGCCTTCAGGAACGTCATCGCAGCCGATCAGGACCTGGGGCGAGCAGCTGCCGCCGCTGAGATCTGTGGGACTAAGGCAGTTGGCATCCAACTGGACTGGCACGATGAGGGATCGCTGTCGCGGGTTCTGGGGGACGCCAACCTCGTGGCCAACACCATACGTCTTCCGTTATCAGAGACAATTGCCCTTATGCGTAGCGTCCTTGAGGCCGGCGTCTCCTATACAGATGCCGGCAGCGACTCGGAAGCTCTCCAGGCGATATTTGACTCAGAATACCTGGCGGCACTGGCAGGATTTCGGGCAGTTGGAGCGGTTCCGGGCCTGGGTGCGTCGCCCGGACTGACCAACGCACTCACCTGCTATCTGGGACAGAGACTGGAGCGAATTGACGAGGCGAGATTTTACCTGTTAGACGACCTGCGTAACCGGAGCCAGCGTCATTGGAGGGAAAGGCTGGCGGACTTCGGTTCGGTCGCCCTGGTATGGCGGGACAACGAGTGGCGGCAGTTGGCGCCGATGTCTGATTGCTCGGGGGTTCCTTTTCCTGCGCCAATGGGCGAAGTCTTTTGCAGCACTACTGGCCTCGGTCCTGTCACCCTGCCCGGGAGCTTTGGCTCGCTAACGCACGTTTCCAGCCATCGGGGTTTTGGGGACAACGGCATTCTGGATATCATCCGGAATCTGGTTTATTGCGGATTGGCTGATGAACAGCCGGTCCAGACGTCCTTGGGCGCCCTCAGTCCTGCGGAGTTTGCAGCTGTACTCTTTTCCCAACCTCGCGGCGGGTGGGCAGGTGGCTATGGCTCGGGGACAACGCTGTGGACAGACGAGCCACCGAAACCACTGGTCAGGCAGGCTCAGGTGGCGGGTATGCTCCGGGGAAGAAAAACCCGTTTCACAATGACATACTTCTTTCCTGAGGAGAGAGACGCAGACAATGTAGCGGCCACCCTGTCCGTGGGGGCCCGGATGCTGCTGACTCGTGAGATGCCCGCTCCGGGTCTCCATCCGCCCGAGGCACTGGACCCTGCGCCTTTCCTTTGGGACATGGAGCGGCGAGGGGTGGAGATTCAGTTGACCAAGACCATCGAAGACTGAAGAACAAAAGACTAGCGGGAAGAGCAGGGCCCTGCTCTTCAACGAAAACGGTATTGTACGGGCGCGAATGAGCGCGATGAGGGTTGTCCTATGATAAGAGTGGCGTTGGCAGTGGTTGCGCTGGCGTTGTACTTCGTTCCGTCCTTCATCGCGGTCAACAAGAACAAGCGAAACAAAAATGCCATCTTCGCGTTGAATCTGCTGTTGGGGTGGACATTCGTGGGGTGGGTTGTTGCTCTGGTTTGGAGTCTAATAAAGGATGAACCTCGTCCCGACGGCAACTAAATTATGCAGCCGGAGGGAGTGAAAAGGACATAGATACGATGGAACAGACTTTGGTACTGGTAAAGCCGGATGGCGTGCAGCGGGGACTGATTGGCGAAGTGATAGGGCGCCTGGAAAGAAGGGGCCTGAAGCTGGTGGGAATGAAGCTTTTGCAGGTGGACGATGATCTGGCGCACCGGCATTACGGGGAACATGTTGACCGTCCGTTCTTTCCGGGTCTGGTGAGCTTCATAACGTCGGGGCCTGTGGTGGCGATGGCGTGGGAGGCGAACAATGCCGTGGAAATAGTCCGCAACACCATGGGGCCCACCAACCCGGCCAGCGCGCCTCCGGGCACGGTGCGAGGAGATCTTGGCGTGGACATTGGCCGCAACCTTATACACGGCTCTGACAGCCCTGAGTCGGCCCAACGGGAACTTGCCCTTTTCTTCCAGCCCGGAGAGATTCTGTCCTATGCTCGCAGCAACGACGGCTGGATCGTTGAATAATTGAAGCCGGGCATGAGTGAAAAACCCTCTTCTGGATCAGAAGAGGGTTTCACGGAACGCGTGCGGGACGATAGATATGAGTCTGGAATTACAGCACCCGCACCACCTGCTGGGCACGCTGCCACAGGCTCTCCAGGTCATAGAATTCCCGTTCCTCAGGCGAAAAGATGTGAATTATGACGTTGCTGAAATCCAGCAACACCCATCCGGAGGCTGGCGTTCCCTCTCTCCGGTGCCGCGAAACTGCGGCTTCTTTCAGCGATTGCGTGATGTCCTCTTCCAGGGCCGCTATCTGACGGGACGATTCAGCCGACATGATAACGAAATAGTCAGTGAAGGGTGCAAGGCCGCGCAGGTCAAGCAGAACAATGTCCTCGGCCAGTTTGTCTGCGGCCACATCAACAATGAATTGGGCGACTTCCAAGGGTTCCAGCTGCGGTTCCTCCGTGCCTCGGGCGGCGGTTTGCCAAGGACTTGGGTAGTAAGACTCTGCGAGTATCCGCGAGTATAGGCCTGCACTCCAGACTGGTCAATCGCGACAGGTCGCCCTCGCTGGGAAGAGAGACCTCTGCAATTCCTGCCTGCGAGTCAGCGAATCTGACAGTTCAGCTTCCCTCGTATATCATTAATATATTGCAGGAAGCTTGAGTTACTTTGTTAATGGAGATCCGATGAGCCGGATTCGATTCTTGGCGAACTATATATTTATCGGAGCAGCCGCCCTGGCTGTTCTGTTGCTGCTCGCATGCGGATCGGACCCGACGCCTTCCCCTTCACCTGAGCCAACAGCAACGCCTGTTCCAACACCGACGCCAATGCCGATGCCAACGCCCACTGCTGTCCCGGTGCCAACGACGACACCCTCACCGACGCCGGAGCCCCTCCCACCGAGAGATACATTCATCCCAGAGGGAGCCACTATAGTCGTCGATGCCCGGCCGTCGGACATTCTTCAGTCTCCCGTGATGGAACCGCTCCTGGACCTGCTGTTCAACGGAGAGGAGGGCGTGTTGGGCTTTTTCGATGAGTTCGAAAGTGAGACAGGTATCTCACTGCGATCCATTGAATTTGCAGAAATGTACCTGGACTTGGCAGAGGTGTTTGAGGTCGTCCTGAACGGTTCAGAGGACTCTGACGCCGATTTGTCAAACCTTGGGGTGGCGCTGCGCGGAGATCTTGACGAGGACGATTTTGTGGCCAGGCTCGAAGAGTCAACGGCGGAGGATCCGGGCCAGGACTATGAGACGGCAACCTATCGGGGCTACACCATTTACGCTGACTCCGGCGAAAATCCGGATGGTTTCTCCTTCGCCTTTGCTGAT
Organism: Dehalococcoidia bacterium; assembly: GCA_965261885.1. GTDB lineage: Bacteria > Chloroflexota > Dehalococcoidia > Lucifugimonadales > UBA3495 > VXOI01. The sequence goes on along the minus strand of CBDHDY010000052.1, from coordinate 24,813 downwards.
GAGGACACCCTCCTTTTCGGCACTGCGGATGGTGTCAGGGCAATGATTGATGTCGCCTCCGGGGCAGCCGCGCAATTGTCGGGAGAGGGAGTGCGTGCCCTCGAGGGCCTCGGGGAAAGGGACTTCGGACTGATAATGGTCATGCCGGAGGGCCTTCCGGATGCGGCTATGGAGGGTGGCGAGGACAACGGAAATCCCCTGTCAGCTTTTGGGCTTGGGGCTTTGGCGCCCCAGCTCACGGTAATGACACTGCGGTTGGAGGGCCGTTCCATGGGGGTGCAGATCTTGGAATACTACGATCAGGAAGCTGATGCGGCTGCGGCAAAGGAGTACAACGAGGGCACGATGGCGATGTTGGGTTCAATGACTGGATCTGCTGACATACAGCAGCTGATAGCAGACAGTGAAATCAGTCAGGAAGGCCGGTCGGTGTCCTATGAAATCAGAGTCGACGATTCTGCGGTCGTTGCGATTTTGAATTTTCTTACCTCCTTTATGGCGCTCGGTGAGGCCCAGCCTCAGGGTTGAGCAGCCGGCTGCCCGGACAGACCTTTTAGACTTGGATTACGCGCTCCCCATCACGCTACATGATGGGGAGCTTTCGTTACACGGAGCTTTGGGTTTTTCGAGTTGTGGGTCGTGGCAAGAGGTGGCTTTGCCTGAGGCGTCCGATCCCGTTCTACTCGATCTCCCACGGTTTATCTCCCACGTTACAGGACTGAGGATGGCAACAAGATCACGCGTGAGCCCCGTCACGGGACCTCATTATGTAGCAAGCTTGTGGCCCAGAGACGTAAGGTCTTGTAACGAAAGATAATTGTGATATATTACACAAATCGAGCCGCCCCCCGGATGGAGAAGCGGTAGTTACTTGGTCTGCCCGCATTTTCTGCGGCTGAATATACTGGCGCAACGCCCCATCGCCAGAGCACTCCTGGTAGGGATCGAATACTTATGGACCCGCTTAAAGAATTGGCCCAAAAGGGCCTTTACTCCCCGGAGCAGGAGCACGACGCTTGTGGTGTGGGGGTGGTTGCGGACATCAAAGGGCGCAAGTCGCACCAGATCATTGAGGAGGGCCTTCAGGTTCTGATTAACCTGGGCCACCGCGGGGCCTCCGGAAGCGACCCCGAAACAGGAGACGGTGCGGGGCTCCTGATTCAAATGCCGCACCAATTCTTCCGCCGGGAAAGCGAGCGACTGGGATTCCAACTTCCCGCAGACGGTGAGTACGGCGTCGGGATGGTATTCCTTCCGCCGGAATCCGAGGCTTTCGAGAAAGCCCGTGGTCTGGTTTCCCGAGTAATAGAAGAGGAAGGGCTTGAGGTTCTGGCCTGGCGGGACGTCCCGCTGGATTACAGCAAGCTGGGACGGGATTCCCGCAGTCGGTGCCCCCGGATCTGCCAGGTGTTTGTCGGCCCCGGGCGGAGTGGGCTGGCCGCGGCTCCACTGGAGCGAAAGCTCTACGTTGTGCGCAAAGTCACAGAGCACTCCATGAAAGACAGCGGCCTCTCAGAGGAAGAGGCCGACTACTTTTACGTCTGCAGTCTCTCCTGCAACACCCTGGTGTACAAGGGCCTGCTCATGGCTCACCAGGTCTCCGGTTTCTACCTTGACCTTCAGCAAGAGGAAATGGTCAGCGCATTTGCGCTGGTACACTCGCGCTTCAGCACCAACACGCTGGGTCACTGGCGGTTGGCCCACCCTTATCGCTATCTCGCCCATAATGGAGAGATAAACACCCTACGCGGAAACCTCAACTGGATGCGCGCCCGTGAGTCGATGTTCGAGTCGCCCCTTTTTGGCGACGACATGGCCAAGATTCCTCCGGTCATGAATTCCGGCGACAGCGACACTGCCAGTTTTGACAATGCCCTTGAATTGCTCCTGATGTCCGGGCGTGAACTGGACCACGCCATGCTCATGATGATTCCCGAAGCCTGGGACCAGCATGAGACCATGCCACAGGAGAAAAAGGAATTCTACGAGTACCACTCGGCGCTGATGGAACCATGGGACGGACCGGCTATGATCGTCTCTTCCGATGGAAGGAATATCTGCGCCCTGCTGGATCGCAATGGATTGCGGCCTTTTCGCTACTTGGTCACCACAGGTGACAAGCTGGTGATGGCCTCGGAGACTGGGGTGCTGGACGTTCCTCCCGGCGAGGTGAAGCTCAAGGGCCGCCTGCAACCCGGGCGGATGTTCCTGGTGAGCCTAGAACAGGGCCGCATCATCGGTGATGAGGAACTCAAACACGGTCTTGCTAACCGTCGGCCCTATGGGCAGTGGCTGTTGGAAAACAAGGTGGCCTTGGAGGCTCTGCCCCTTGGCCGGCCCGAGCCGGTCATAGAGGGCGCTGAGATAGTGAAGCAGCAGCGTACTTTTGGCTACAGCGTTGAAGAGCTGCGAATGCTCACGACGCCAATGGCTGAAACAGGGTATGAAGCGGTAGGCTCCATGGGCAACGATGCTCCCCTTGCTGTGCTTTCCGACCAGAACCAGCTGCTCTTCAACTATTTCAAGCAGCTGTTCGCGCAGGTCACCAACCCTCCCCTCGACGCAATACGGGAGGAACTGGTCACCTCGCTGGCAGCGTTCATCGGCAGCGAGCAAAATCTTTTCGAAGAGACACCAAGCCACTGCCGGCAGTTGAAGCTTCGCTCTCCGATCATCGACAACGGGGACATGGCACGGATAAAGTGCCTTGACATGCCCGGACTGCGCACCACTGTCCTGTCGACGCTCTTTGACCCCGAGGCAGGTATCAAATCCGCACTGAATGACCTCCGCGCAAAGGCCACGAAAGCCATAGATGATGGTTTTTCGATCATAGTGCTTTCGGACCGGGGTGTTGATCAGGGACACGCTCCGATGCCCAGCCTGCTGGCCACGAGCGCGGTCCATCACCACTTGATCCGCGAGGGAAGCCGCACCCGAGTTGGTTTGGCCGTTGAGACCGGGGAGGCCCGCGAGGTGCATCACTTTGCCCTGCTGATTGGTTACGGTGCCGGGGCTGTTAATCCCTACCTGGCGCTGGACACCGTGCAGGGCCTGAGCGAGTTGGGCCTGCTGAACGGACATGGGCCGGAATGTGCCCGCAAGAATTTCATTAAGGCAAATGAAAAGGGCGTACTGAAGGTGATGTCCAAGATGGGCATCTCCACCGTCCAGAGTTATCGCGGCGCCCAGATTTTTGAGGCCGTGGGCCTCGATCCGGACGTGGTGAACGAATACTTCACATGGACGGCGTCCCGGGTCGGCGGCATCGGGCTTGAGGCGATAGAGCGAGAGACGGTGCAGCGCCACACGGCGGCCTATGGGACCGTCGAAGTCCCGGCAAACAATCCCCTGCCCCTGGGCGGCACATACCAGTGGAGGCGCGGCGGAGAACACCACCAGTGGAACCCCGACACCATTGGCATTCTCCAGCATGCAGCTCGCTCCAACGACAGGAATGTGTATAGCAAGTTCGCCCGCTTGGTCAATGACCAGAGTCGCCGAATTGCCACCCTGCGTGGTCTGCTGGACTTCAAAGGTGACCGCCCACCGGTCCCGTTGGACGAGGTCGAGTCTGCCTCAGAAATCGTCAAGCGCTTTGCGACTGGCGCTGCGTCGCTGGGCTCAATCAGCCGGGAAGCCCACGAGACCATGGCCATAGCAATGAACCGAATCGGCGCCCGCAGCAACACCGGTGAGGGTGGTGAAGACTTTCGGCGGTACAACCTGGACGCAAACGGCGACAACCGCAGCAGCGCCATCAAACAGGTCGCGTCCGGCCGGTTCGGCGTGACTGCCAACTACCTGATCAACTCCACGGACCTTCAGATCAAAATGGCACAGGGTTCGAAGCCGGGAGAGGGCGGGCAGTTGCCGGGCCACAAGGTTGACGAATACATCGGGTGGGTTCGCCGCACCACTCCGGGAGTGGAACTGATCTCCCCGCCGCCTCATCACGACATCTACTCGATTGAAGACTTGGCGCAGCTAATCCACGACCTCAAGAACATCAATCCGGATGCCCGGATTCACGTCAAGCTGGTTGCCGAGGTCGGAGTGGGTACCGTTGCGGCTGGCGTGGCCAAAGGGCACGGCGACGTGGTCCTGATCAGCGGCCACGATGGCGGCACTGGTGCGTCTCCGGAGTCATCCATAAAGTACGCGGGACTGCCGTGGGAACTGGGAATCGCCGAAACGCAGCAGGTGTTGGTGGCCAATGGCCTGCGGAGCCGCATTGTGGTGCAGACCGACGGCCAGTTGAAGACCGGACGGGACGCAGTTGTAGCTGCTCTTCTGGGGGCTGAGGAATTTGGCTTTGCCACCGCGGCATTGGTGGTCAGCGGCTGCATAATGCTGCGGAAATGCCACTTGAATACCTGCTCCGTAGGGATTGCTACCCAAGACCCGGAGTTGCGTTCGCGATTCGATGGCAGGCCGGAACATCTTGTCAATTATTTCATGTTCATCGCGGAGGAGATGCGGGAGATCATGGCGGAGCTGGGCTTCCGCACTGTCGCCGAGATGATCGGACGAGCGGATGCGCTGGACTCGCGAGAGGCGATCGACCACTGGAAGGCGCAAGGCATCGACCTGTCCCGCCTGTTGCATTTCCAGGACGCCATCACACCCGACGAGACGCTCTATTGTTCCGAGAGTCAGGACCACGGGCTCGATCGAGCGCTGGACAATGAACTGATTTCCATATGCGAACCTGCTCTACTGCGTAAAGTTCCTATGGAAGTCGATCTCCCTATCCGCAATTCCAACCGCACAGTTGGTGCCATGCTCAGCGGCCGTATCGCCAAGGCCTACGGCGAGGACGGGTTGCCCTCCGACACTATTCGGATCAATTTTATCGGCTCGGCAGGCCAGAGTTTTGGAGCATTCCTTGCTCCCGGAGTCAGCTTGCACCTGGAGGGAGACACCAACGATTACATGGGCAAGGGTATGTCCGGCGGCCTGATCGTCGTCAAACCTCATTCTGAATCCACCTTTGTTCCCGAAGAGAACATTATCATCGGAAATGTGGCCATGTACGGCGCCACCGGTGGACACGCTTATATAAATGGAATTGCGGGAGAGCGTTTCTGCGTGCGCAACAGCGGCGTTCGGGCCGTGGTTGAGGCCGTGGGGGATCACGGCTGCGAGTACATGACCGGAGGCGTGGTGGTGGTGCTTGGCTCCACCGGACGCAACTTCGGTGCAGGGATGAGTGGTGGTATTGCCTTTGTATACGATTCGGATGGAGACTTTCACATTCGATTCAATGATGGAATGGCTGACCTGGAAGCGGTCACCAACCGGGACGACAAAATCACTTTGAAAGAACTCATTGAGCAGCATTTCAATCACACAGGCAGCGCCCCTGCAGCGAAGATACTGGCCGATTGGGAATCGGCTCTTCCCAAGTTCAAGAAAATTATGCCTCGAGACTACCGCCGGGTTCTGGAAGAGCGCCGGAGGCGCGGCTTGGAGGACCGAGAGCTGGAAGCAGTAGCCCATGGGTAAACCCAACGGATTCATTGAAACAGGCCGACAGCCCCCCGAGCGCCGACCTGTCAGAGAACGTGTTCGCGATTACCGGGAGCTCTACACCCGATGGTCCGAGGCCACCGCAAGGCAACAAGGCGGTCGGTGCATGGATTGCGCCGTACCTTTTTGCCATACAGGGTGCCCACTGGGAAACGTGATCCCGGAATTCAACCATTACGTCTACATGGGCGACTGGGAAAACGCGCTTCATACTCTGTTGTCCACCAACAACTTCCCAGAATTCACTGGCCGCATCTGTCCTGCTCCCTGCGAGGCAAGCTGCGTGCTCAGCATTAACTCCGATCCGGTGACTATTGAATATGTTGAAAAAGAGATCGCGGACCGGGGATACGAACAGGGCTGGATTCGCCCTGAGCCACCGGCCATTCGCACTGGCAAGAAGGTCGCGGTGGTCGGGTCGGGCCCTGCCGGTTTGGCCGCAGCGCAGCAACTCAATCGGGCCGGCCACTGGGTAACTGTCTTTGAGCGGGCAGACTACATCGGAGGCCTGCTGGCACTGGGCATTCCGGATTTCAAACTGGACAAAGAGGTTTTGCGTCGCAGGCTCGACGTGATGACGCAGGAGGGCATCACTTTCGAGACCGGTGTCGACGTTGGGGTGGACCTCACTGCTGAGCAGTTGAGGTACGACTTTGACGCCATTTGCCTCGCCTGCGGGTCGACCGTGCCCCGGGATCTGGAAGTGCCAGGCCGCGAATTGGACGGCGTTCACTTCGCGATGGATTACCTGACCCAACAGAACCGGCTCAATGCCGGGGAAGAGTTGCACGGAGAACAGCATATTTCGGCGGAAGGGAAGCGAGTGGTAATACTTGGCGGTGGCGATACTGGCGCTGACTGCCTCGGTACTGCACACCGCCAGGGTGCCGAACTCATCAATCAGTACGAGTTGCTTTCCGAGCCTCCGATAGAACGAAGCAGCGGCAATCCTTGGCCGCAATGGCCCATGACCCTCAGGACGTCGGCAGCCCACGAGGAAGGCGGGGTACGGGACTACAGCATTCTCACCAAGTCATTCTCGGGCAGAGACGGCAAAGTGGAGCGGTTGCACGCCGTACGGATCGAATGGGATCAGCCACCCAACGGAGGCCGCCCTTCGATGGCAGAGGTGCCGGGCAGCGAATTCGAGGTGGAGACGGAGTTGGTGCTGCTGGCCATGGGCTTTTTGCACCCGCAACATAACGGACTGATCGACCAGTTGGGGGTGGAACTGGACGGGCGGGGCAATGTCAGCCTGGGTCTTGACCGAATGTCCAGCGTTCCGGGAGTGTTCGCTGCCGGTGACACCGCTCGCGGACAATCACTGGTGGTATGGGCAATTGCCGAGGGCCGGGAGACCGCCCGCGCTATGGATCTTTACCTGATGGGCGAAACTAACCTTCCGCAGTCTCTCCCCGCTGCCTTTTAGCGAAATACATCGGACAGGAAAGCTTGGATGAAGAACAGCAGGGGCGCCTCAAATGCGCCCCTGCTGCTTTTATGCTTCTGGTTGTTCCCTGGTTTTCAAATCCCTACGTCCGCATCCCGACAACCTGTTCGGCTCTGGGTCTGCCGACGCTTTCCAGGTATTCCTGCATGCTGAGAACCTGCACAGCGTTGGTGGTGCCAGACACCCCGGTCAGGAAGCCATGCACAATGGTCACCACGTCGTTTTCGTTGACCGCCCCCAGGTCCAGCGCAGATTGCAGGACCTGATAGACCAGCTCGGCCACGTCGGGCTGGATGGGGATGACGCCCGTGGGCTGTATTCCCCATCCCAGGCACAGCTTGCGCAGCACGGCAGGGTCGTGAGAGAAGGCGAGGATGTCATGGTTGGGACGGAAACGGGCGAGCTCCAGGGCAGCCCGGCCGGTGCTAGTCAATACGATGGGCTTGGAGTCGAGGGTGCGTACGAGTCCTGCGGCTGCTGATGTAATGGCCTGGGTGCGGTCGCGGGTGTCCATGTTTTTGAAGTAGGGATATTGGTCCTCAGATTCGGCTTCGTTGATGGTTGAGACCGCAACGCGAAGAGCTTCCACCGGGTATTGCCCCATAGCCGTTTCATCGGAAAGAAGTATTGAGTCGGTTCCTTCCAGCACTGCATTGCTGACATCTGAGATTTCAGCCCTGGTGGGCGTTGGGGAGATGACCATGCTTCGCAGCATCTGGGTGGCAATCACCACCCCCTTCCCCGCCGCGTTGGCCTTGTCGACAATGAGCCGCTGCATACGGGGGACCCGTTCCATGGGGATCTCAACCCCCAGGTCGCCCCGGGCCACCATCACTGCATCCACCTCGGGCAGAATGCTGTCGAGGTTGTCGATACCCTCGCCGCGCTCCAGTTTGGCCATGACCATGGCCTTGCTGCCCGCAGCGTTCAGATATCTGCGGGCGTAATGAATGTCTTCAGCCGTACGTACGAAAGAGACAGCCACCCAATCGACCTGCTGGTCCACTCCAAAGATCAGGTCGTGCTTGTCCTTTTCAGTAAAGACTGGCTGGTCAATGGGTACCCCGGGCAGATTGACGCCCTTAAAAGATGACACCACCCCTGAACTCAATACCCGGCAGAAGGCGCGGTCTGGAGTTGATTCTGTTACCTCAAGCTGCACCGTGCCGTCGGCTATGAATACGAAGTTGCCAACCTGGAGGTTGCGGATGACGCCAGGCTGGGGGAATGGGAGGACGTCTGGAGCCGAGGAGTCGGTGTCGGCCGTGAGAACTACCTCGTCTCCAATGTTGAGTTGACGAGCCTCTGACAGCTGGCCCAGGCGAAGTTTGATTCCGCCCAGGTCCTGCAGGATCCCCACCGTTCGATTCTGTTCTCTGGCCAGTTTTCGGATGCGTTGGATTACTGTCGCATGCTGTTCGTGCGTACCGTGGGAGAAGTTCAGACGGGCGCAGTCCATACCGTCGGCGATGAGCCTGCTAAGGGTGTCCTCATCGTTGGATGAAGGGCCGATGGTTACTATTATTTTTGTCTTGCGCATCGCTCTTGTCTCTCGTCTCTCGGGAGGAATAACGAAACATCTACCGCTTCCCGCAGTGTAATACATAATGTTAACGAAAATACAGTGCTGAGAGTTGGAGTCTGGCAGATTTCAATGCATTTTCCGGTTCTTGTGTTCTCAAGATCGATTACCTGGAAGCTGTTGAAACTCACTGTCTTGAGCAACTGTATAGGCAATATTCGAAAAACAACAGCGGAGATGATGCTGCAATAATGAATGTTTGTATCGATAAACGTAATAGTCAAATCGGGATGTATTACCGTATTGATTCGGTCCAAATTGCTAATTATCCAAGGCTTAAATCCCAGATGTTTAGCCAGCAATGATCTCAGAATGTTCGATAGGCAGGTGATTGGCTGGAATGTCGCATACCAACAGAAAGACACCGCTCCCGGAAGGAGCGGTGTCTTTCTGTCCAACTATTGCAGTACTGGAGGCGGCTAGTTGCGGGAGCGACTGGCGTCGAAGGTGTCGGTTGCCGCCTTGAGACCAGCGTAGCGGTTCGCCTGCAGCACTTCGACGCGCTCCGCCGCCCATTGGTTCGACGTCTGGATGCCTATAAGTGAACCCTGGAACCTGGGCATTACATAACGGGCCAGCAGCTCGTAGCTGCGGTGGAGCTTGTCGCGGGGAGCCCAGTCTTCCACGCGAATCATGAACTTTCCGAACCCTCCGCTGATCTCCTGAAGCCGCTCGATACCGGCGATGGCGTCATCGGGGGTGCCCACGATCCACTGGTTGTGATCCACCATGAAGTCCACGATCTGGTCCCTGGGAACGTCGGGAACCGGGTTGCCCAGGGTGCGGCCGAAGTACTCGGTCACTACGCGGGCGCTGCCCTCGCGAATATCCTCGAAGGCTTGCTTCTTGCTGTCAGCCAAGTGCATGCCCATCACGATGCCCCAATCCTCGCGGTGCATCGTTTTACCGTGCTCGGCAGCAGTTTCCTCTGCGATCTCCCACAACTCCATCAGAGATGTGCGGCGGATGGTATCGCGTGGCACGCTGAGGGACAGGACGGATGCGCCGTGCTTGCCGGCGGTGGTGACTCCAGCTGGCGACTCCACCGAGGCTACAGCCACCGGTACATGGGGATACTGGTAGGGGCGCAGTTGGATGACGGCTTCGTTCAGCTCGAACCAGTCACTCTTGTGGGTGATCGGGTCTGTCTCCGTCATAAGACGCATGATGACACCCAGTGATTCCTCCATCATCGCCCGCTGTTTCTCGGGCTTGATGCCCAGCATCAGCGCATCCGATGCGAGCGCGCCGGGCCCGACACCGAGGATGACCCGTCCACGGGTCAGGTGGTCCAGTTGCACGAAGCGGTTGGCTACCATGTAGGGATGGTGGTAAGGAAGGCTGACCACACCGGAGCCAAGCTTGATCTTTCGAGTGCGTTCGGCGGCGGTGGCCATGAAGACTTCCGGAGACGCGATGGTCTCCCATCCGGCGCTGTGGTGCTCGCCGATGTACGCTTCGTCGAACCCGAGGGTGTCCAGCCATTGAATCAGCTCAAGGTCGCGCTCCAATGCCAGAGTGGGGTTCTCTCCCACCCGGTGGAACGGGGCCATGAATACGCCAAACTTCATCCTGTATGGGACGGTCATCGCTTCTCCTCCCCGATAGCTGCGGGTGTGCAGGTTTCTGATTTCCGCCCATTCTAACACGGCCTCGGAGCGCGATGCCAAAGGCGATTGTCTCCCGCTAAAAAGGGCGTGGCCGCGGAAGTACCCTGACTATTCCGTATGGCGGCGCTTGGACAAACGTGGTATCTTTATGCAATAGGCTGATAGCTCGATTTTATTCTTGAGAGGTAGCGAGATGCCCCAGATCAAGCACATCGCCATCGCCACCAACGACGCCGAAAAGACTGCCAAATTCTACTCCGAGGTTTTCGGTCTTCGCCAGGTTGCTGAGCTCAATAGTGACAACGCCAGGGGCTTTATGCTCAGCGACGGCAACGTCAACATGGCCATCCTTGACTTCCAGAGTGATGCCGTGGCAGGCGAGCGCGGCAAGGAGTGGGAAGGCATCCACCACATCGGATTCGAGGTGGAGAGTCTTGAGGAGATCGAGGCGCGCCTGGCCGCCAATGGCTCCAACGAGATGGCTTCCGTCAACCAGGCGCTGCACGCCGGCAACTCGGGTCCCCGCCACCAGAACGTGGAGACCAAGTACGAGGGCCCGAACGGCGAGATGATCGACGTCTCCCAGGTGGGCTGGGTCGGCACCCGCGGCTTCGACTAGGAACAATTGGGGTCCAACGATGTAAATCAGACGCCCGGCCACTGCGGCCGGGCGTCTGGTGTTTACGGCATTTGGTGTTAACTTTGAGGAATGCCGCGAGCTACATGAACATGGCGTAGTGCCCCACGATAATCTCCTGCTGCATCTGGTCCCAGGCCACCCGCTTTTCGGTGATCATCCTATCCATAATGCCGGTGTCCCCCAGGAAATGGTCGTTCCAGAGCGTGTCGCCGAACTGCATGGCCTCTAGGTGCAGGGAAAAGCCGTTGAGGATCATGCCGTTGAGGTTCGACGTGTCTATGATTGACAGGCATACGCCTTCATCGTCCCCCTCAGTACCATCTGAGGGTTCCGCATATTCGTATACCCGCATTTCGATTCCCTGCAATGCGGGGGCTTGATTGACGAAATAGACGCTTTCGTCGATGACTTCGGGGGCTGCATCACCCATCCGCTCCCACTGGCAATCTGCTCCCTGCAAATAACGGCGGAGGTCCGCGACCTCCTTCTGCCTCATGAAGCGCGTCAACCAGAATACCGCCGCGGCGATCACCAGGACAGCGGCGATGACCACCAGTACGATTCCCAAAATCAACATATATTCCCGCACCCTCCTTTCAGATGTGGCTACGCCCGCCGGGCAAACGCTCCCTGAGTGGTACGCCTAGGCTGGTTTGAAAGCCAAAGACGGACGGTCCGGGTCAAGATCTTCAAGGTCCAGCGCCAAATCCATTCCTGTGCGAATTGACTGCGGTTTTGAACCGTCTACGCCAGTGATGCGGGCGCTGATGCGGGGTCCCTCCTCCAGTGCTACGATGCCGGTGCAATACGGGTTGTTGCGTCCATACCCCTTCTGTCCCCAGTAGTCCGGAACCACCGAAATACAGGTGAAGGTGCTGAGAATGGCTTTGCCGCTGAAGGGATGCCAGGCTACGTCGAAACTTCGGCAGTTAGCGCACATCGGGCGGGCCTCCGCGGACAACTGGCCGCACGCATTGCAACGAATACCGGACAACTGGCCGTTTTCGATAAGGCGCTTGTAGAAATTGCTGGCGTTGAATTCGCTGGCCATGGTGTTGTTACTCCATCCGCAGCACGTTGACGACGCAGGTGCCGCCAGTGCCGCCGACATTGTGAGTAAGGCCGACTTCCAGCTTTGACTTTTTGGCCTGCCGCTCTCCGGCCTCGCCCCGCAACTGGTGATAGATTTCCACCACCTGGCCTACGCCCGAGGCGCCCACCGGGTGTCCCTTGGACTTCAGCCCGCCTGAGGTGTTGATGGGCCGGTCGCCGTCCAGCGCGGTGCGCCCCTCGTCGACGGCGCGGGGTCCCTCGCCGGGAGCGAAAAAGCCTAGGTCCTCGCTGGCCACGATTTCAGCGATTGTGAAGCAGTCGTGTACCTCGGCCAGGTCAATATCGTCAGCGGTTATGCCTGCCATCTCGTAAGCTTGGCGAGATGCCTCCTTGGCCGCCGAAAGCGAGGTCAGCTCTTCGGCGTCGTGCAGCGGCTTGCCCGATGCCTGCCCTATTCCAGCCAGTGCAACGGGCCGGTCGGTGAAGTTGTGGGCGATTTCCGACGACACCAGCAGAACGCACGAGGCTCCGTCGGTGATGGGGGCGCAGTCGTAAAGGCGCAGTGGCCAGGCGATCCAGGGGTTGGCCTGCTCATCGTGGAGGAAGTCGAGTTCCGTCTGCCAGTCGGGAACGGTCTGGCCGCGCTGTTCCGCCCGGGCCTTGCGGCGCTCCATCATTTCCTGGATGGTGACGTTGAACTGGGCCTTGGGGTTGAGTGCCCCATTGTTGTGGTTCTTGATGCCGACTTTGAGCAGGTGGTCCAGGTTGGTCTCATAGCGGTCCATGTGAGCCTTGGCGATGGCCCCGAATATGCCCGGGAAGGTGAGGCCGGCCGGCACCTCGTAGAGCCCGTCGGCGGCGGACGCCAAGACGTCGGTTACACCCTCGGTTGGCAGGTTGGTCATCTTTTCCATGCCGCCGACCAGCACAATGTCATACATGCCGCTGGCGATGGCCATCACGCCCTCGCGCAGTGCGCTGCCGCTGCTGGCGCAGGCATTTTCGATGCGGGTGATGGGGATGGGAGTCATACCAAGCCAGTCAGCAACTATGGGCGCGGTGTGGCCCTGGGTCTCAAACAGGTCCGACGAATAGTTGCCGATGTAGGCGCATTCGATGTCATCAATCTCGAAGGGCTTGTCCATCGATTCCATCATGTCCTGGAATGCCTCGACGAACAGATCGCGACTGTCCTTCTCGGGGAAGGCTCCGAACTGCGATAGCCCGGCCCCGACGATGGCGATCTGCCGCCCCAACTGACGCTTGCGTGTAACCGTTGCCATTGCGATGCTCCTTTATGGTTTAGTTCTGTATCAGGCGAACATTAGCCGCCGGCCCCTGGGCTCCGGTACGAGACGTCCCAGAGACTCGGCTGTCTCTATCCATAGTCTTATTACTTACTTCCTGTGTCATTGCCAATGCGGCCTCCGGAGTGTCTCAGTCGGCCATGCAACCTGGCATTTCGGGAACTTCAACCAGGTAGGTGTTGTCAATTTCGCTCCACCACATAATTATTTCGTACTTATACATCGAGTAACTCCCAACCCCTGTACTTCAAAATGACATCCCCAATCTGTTGCACTTGCTGGCGTTTGGCCTGATTGCCGTCGGGTTGGAAGTTGATAATTTCAGCAATGTCATCCCGAAAAATATGTGGTGGCTGCCTCGGATTCTCTCATGGAATCCTGATTGCGAGAGCAAACGCTAAGTTCCTCAGAGCGTATGTTTGTGTTGGATGTGCCATCCAGGATCCGTTGCAAAAGGCGGTTGTTTCTGCTCTGGCGATTACCGTCTGCCATTATCGTTGCCCAGTCAACTTAGCGTCAACCGGACTCCATTCCGAGACGATTGCGAAATTAAAAATCAGCCCTGCGGCGTCCGCCCTTGGCTGATTCCGCCTGCTGAATGCCGTGTTGCGCAGTCCGGTGCTAATAGCGCGGGTCTGCGCTGATTGCGGCGGTGGTAGCGTTTTCGGTGGCGGAATCGGTATTTGGGGTTCGCGGGAGGCCGGGCGCGGGCGAACAGCTCGGCCACCGACTCCGGGCTGCCAGCGTCGGTGGTCACGGCGATGGCGCGCTCGCGGTGTTCCTCGGCCTCGCAACAGCCTGAGAGGCGATTAATTTTGTGAGAATTTCATGAACGCGACTTGCGGCGTCCGAGTATTCGGAATGTCTGCACACCCACCAAGATCGATGCTACAAAGACTATCAACTGGAGGACAGTCCTCACGATCTGGCTGCCCATGAGTGGGGAGGAAACCATAGACAAGACCATGAAGGTTAGTATCCCTGCAACTACGGCGAGATAAACACGCCGCACATGAGAGAGGCCGGAGCTCGCGCTCCGGCCCTTGGTTCTGAGGTAGAGTGCGTGGATCGCGAAGTAGAGACCCAGCAGGAGGAACACTCCGAAGATGATCAGCCAGATGAGTAATTCCATTAGTCGGGCTCCCCGGAATCCAGTTCGCATTCGAGTGAGGAACCGATAGGCAGATCGGTGACAGTGCAGACGGCCCTGTCGTGAGTTACCGTGCCCTCAGCCTTTGCGGTGGTCTGGTGGTCGAAGACTCCGCCGACGTAAGGAATGATCCGCCACTCGTACTCACCCTTCAGCCTGATGTGGACGCTGCTGGTGCCATTGTAGTCGAAGGAATTCACGTAGCAATCGTCCAGATGACAGTTGGTCCTTTCGACGCCGGTACGGCAGGGGCTATCGTGGAACTCTTACTCTTCCTCGAGGGCCCTCGCCATGGCCAACCCCACCTGCAGGAACTGCGACCGCAGCGCCGACGCCGGCGCTTACTGCAGCTCGTGCGCCGCGGGCATCATGGCCAGTGCCCTCAACCCCCACTTCCGCGGCCGACACAAGAGACTTCCTCCAGGACCAGGGACACTTCCGCGGTGGCCAGGACCCACGGCCGGCGACACATCCGGTCAACAGCGCCTGTTCCGGTAGTCCAAGCTTAGCGTTACACGGTGTAACGATTATGAGGAAGATCGTCGCCTGCTGGACCTGCGGCCGCACCTTCTGGGTGTGGCGGCTCAGAGAGCGCAACTTCTGCTCCGGCAAGTGCCGCGTCCGGCATCACCGCTCGGCCTTCAGGATGCCCGGTCCCTCGACCTCGGGCAGAACACCCACTGGCACGGGGTAGGTCAGTCGCCGGTGTCGGCACTGGAGAGCATATCCAGGTCGGCACCGGGGAGCATCTTCAAGTCTCCATTGGAGAGGGCCTGGTACAGAGTCTGCTTGCCGGTGAGCATGTAGGGCAGGAAGACCTCCTCCACGGTGACCATCTCCGTCTCGATCAGCGCCATCTGGGCCAGTATCCATTCCTTGATGATCCGCCAGGCGGTACGGTTCGCCTGTTGCATCCGCGCCGCGGGGTTGGTCTTCATCACCCGGTCCCGGGTCAGTATCTGGAAGACCGCATCAGTGTTGATGGGGAGAGAGAAGCCCAGGGTCCCGCTCGTCGTCTCCATGCGCCATTTCAGACCGGTGGCCATGCCTCCGGGGCCATAGTGGGTGAGGATCTCGGTGGCGCCCTTCTTGACGAGGATGGACATGATCTCGGCTGAGGTCTGCTCGGCCGGGATCTTGGTCGTGTAGTTCAGCAGAGGCACGGTGACGCTGACCCTCTCGTGCAGGATGTCCACCATGATAGCACCGGGCTGGTCGCCTATCCGGTTCTCCGACCATCCCTGACCAGCCACTGGCCACTAACGCCCCAAGAGCCGCACGGAAGCATGGACACTCAGGACCGGCTGCGGACAATTGTCCGCATGGACACCCACTATCATATCTGGTACTACCAACGCGACTCGGAGAGGACCATCCGCTCCATGTAGCGCGACGACACGGTCTACACAACCAGGCGGAAGGCCAACTACGCTCTGTCCGACGGGCGCCAGTACTGGAAGGCCGGCCAGGTCCTGCAGTGCGTGGACGGCGCCTTCCGCAAGCCGATGCCCGAGGAGATTGTGGACCGCGGCGTGCCCTTCGGTCCGAAGTACGCGGCCTTGGAGCAGCTGGCCGACCAAGCCAGGTCCATTCGCCCCGCCCTGAAGCACGTCCGGGCGATGCGGCAGCGGGAAGAACTGGACGCCGCCGGCAGGACCAGGAGCCCCCAAGAGGTGAGAGCCGAGCTGACTGAGCGCCAGGCCGAGGTCGACGCCGAGCTGACCCAGCTCCTCCAAGACGTGCCTCGGGAAACAACTAACGAGACGGGGTAGGACCTCGCTTTCGGAATGGTCCTGCCAAATGGCTTTGAGCAGCAGCGAATCGTCGCCGGAGTCTACCGCGTTCACATGCCCCTGCGTTTACGAGAATCTGCACGACTTCCTCAACCCGCTTCCGCACCCGCTGACTCGTCGCGTACCCCGCGTGACGGTGCGTCCGCCAGTCCAGGGCTGAGTGCCGTTGCTTAATGGCCACGTGAGGCGTGATCCGGAACGAGCGGCAGGTCGTCACGAACTCCCCTGTGTCATACCCCTTGTCGGCCCCGATCGTGATCCTCCGTGCGGTGCGGACCCGCTCCAGCATCGTCAGCGCCGCTGCCGTTTCAGCCGTCCCGGTAGCCTGCGACAGCACCACGTCCACCGCCAGCCCATTCCGGTTCTCCATGAGCACGTGGCCGACGAAGGACAGCTTCGCCGCCTGTCCCTGCCCTTTGCGCGCCAACAGCGCCTCCGGGTCCGTCGTCGATACATGGGTCGCGTTGGAACGCCGCTCCCCCCGGAAGTCCTTCCATGGGTTCCGCCCGCCTGCGCCCCGTAGGCGGGTCCCTCTCCTCGCCCCTCGGCCGGACGCTCTTGAGGGAGGCCCACGCCTCCAGCAGGGTCCCGTCCACCCTGAAGTGCTCCTCCGACAGCAGGCGCTGCCGCCTCGCTTCGCTCACCACAGCCCCGAAGAATCGGCCCGTCACCTCATGCGCCAGCAGCCGGGTCCGGTTCTTGGCGAACGTCGACTGGTCGAAGGAACCGCCCAGGATGTTCAGGTCGAGGAACCACCGGAAGAGCATGTCGTAGCTCAGCCGTTCGCAGAACTGGCGCTCCGAGCGCACGGAGTAGAGCGCGACCAGCAAGCTCGCCTTCAACAGGTGTTCGGGCGGCACGGAGAGCCGGCCTCCCTTGGCCCTGCCGCGGCAACTCCGCAAGCTGGACGCCTTCGACTTCCTGCTCCTGGATGACCTGGGCTACATGCCCCAGGGCGCCGAGGAATCCGAGGTGCTCTTCACCCTCATCGCCGAACGCTACGAGCGCCGGTCATTGGGCATCACCTCCAACCTGGTCTTCTCCGAGTGGGAGCGCATCTTCGCCAATCCCATGGCCACCGCCGCGGCCATCGACCGGGTCGTCCACCACTCGGTCATCCTGGAATTCGACGTGCCCAGCTACCGCACCGGCGTGGCCCAACAACGCAGTTCAACAGGAGGAGCTGAACCGGCAAAACTGATCGACGCCCACCGGCAATAATAGTTGACGCCGATCACACCTACGTCAACGTGGGAAGCCGGGGAACGTTGCAGTGGTAGCGGTAATGCGCAAGATCCTGCTCCAGCTCAACGCGGTTGCTCGCAGAGGGACGCCTTGGGCACCACAGGCCGGATGACCGCAGGTCCTCAAAATCCCACAAAAGGCTTGACTGCGAACACGGATACTTCACGGTACGTGACCGTGCCGACCGAGGTCGGTCCACTCCACGGGCGCGGTAACGGCGCGGCGACGTATATCAAGTACGTAGCGTCCTAGATCCCTACACGGAGTGTGCAGCTGCAAGCAACAGTTGGGGACGTCATTGTACTGTAACCGTTTCTGAGAATTCTGAGCAGCCGGCCTTGTTGCATGCCCTGGCTTTGTACCAGGTTGTCTGAAAGCCGCCTTCGATGGGCAAGAAGTTACTATCTGGAGAAGCATCATAATAGCGGGTCTGTGGAGCGCTTATCTCCGCATCAAAGTCAGTTCCTTGATATATCTCGTAGTAGGTTGCCCCCGGCACCGCACTCCAGGTTACACTCGCACCGTCAAAAGCTAAGAATTGGTCTTCTTTCCTCCCCAGAACGCCAGTAGGAATGGAGGGAACATCAACCTGGCCTGCGGATTCCGTTACTCCGCCCATCTCGCCGGAATATCGGGTACAACCGACTGAGTTGCAGCCCTTCGCTGAATAATAGTAGGTAGCGTCCGGGTCCAAGCCGTGGTCATTGAGGGTTCCAGATTCGTGCCGGCCCAGGTCGGTCCACTCCCCGGGCGTGGTAGCGGCGCGGCGCTGTATCTCAAAATACGTAGCGTCATTGATCTCTACACTGAGTGTGAGGCTGCTACTTGACCTGCCAACGACTTTGACGTACGGCGGAAGACTTGGCGGAGCCGGAGTAGGTGTGGACCTAGGCGTTGGTGTTGGTGCTGGCAAGACAATGGCACTTGAACCGGCTGTCAGCAGCAAGTATTGTGCTTTGAAGGGGAAAGGCTTCACGCTAAGGGCCAGAAACATCTCGCTGATCGGAGCCTGCAAAACGATGTCGCCCTGCACGGTAGCTCCTGGCGCTATATCCTTGCCCTCTATGAGATTCCCTGTGTCCGGCATTCGGGGTGCATCACTCAATTCCGAATAGTTCGCATCCACCAGAGTAAAGACAAGAGACCGCCTGAAAGAGAATTCGTCCTCGTGAAGATTCTCAATTTCAATGACAACCTTGACCCACTCATCCCCACTGTCCAGCCAGGAATCCAAACTTTCATCCCCCACATAACCTCTTACCACTTCCAGCGCTTTGAGTTCTATATGTATGTCCCAAAAATCGTCCTTGAAGGTCAAGATTCCTCCAGAGGCAGGCACGGGCGTGGCGTCAAGCTGCGGCGCTGTAGGAGGCGACACCGACCCGTCACCAGAGCCGTTGCAAGCTACCATCGCAAAAGCGATTAAGGACACCACGCCCAACATCAATTTCAGGAGATGGCTGGAGACTATTTGGCCGGAGCCTGGCTCGCTCATAGCTCGATCCTTCCTTTACAAACCGGGGTAAAGTAGATCACTATTCCCGGTAACGCCCCGCAACTACTTCCTGGCGCCTGCGTCTATGAGAATCTGCACGACTTGGTCACTGTCCCCGTCGATTAAGCGGATGACGGCGAAGCATCCAAGGCTTGGCGGGAGGAATACACCGGGGAGTCAATCCGGCTCGAATTCGGCGAAGACCCGGTGGAGTGACACGCCCTCAAACAACCCCTCCGGCGTTGCCCTTGCCATGACCGATAATTGTACTTAACGGACATGGCACGACGAGTCCCGGGCCACTTCCAAGCACCCTCTTTTTTGCACGCGAGCCCATGTTTCCCAGGGAACGCCAACGCCCCTCCGCCGCTTGCGTTATCCGCGATTCGGGAAACAACCGAGCGATTTGGCGGCTCGCACAACGCCTGATATAGCCAATATGAAAATCGAGTAGACAGTGAGACCAATGATAAAATAGAGGGGTGTTTGCTGAAGTGTAGGGCGCACATGAATGCGCAGGAGGATCATATGGCAGATGGCGTTGAGCGGATACACGAGTACGTATTATCTGCCCTGCAACAGGCGGGATTTGACGAAGTCGGGGTGCAAGGGCGATCAGGGCCAGACCACGCTGGTGCGGACGTATTCTTGTCGGCCAAATTCTATGATGAAAACTTTGAAAGTGCCGACATCTGCGCCACCTGGAGGTCAAACGAGGACGATGTACCTTGGCTGGAAGCGAAGATACGTTACGGCGAACTCAACGTCGCGATGCTCCCGGTGGTTGCCAGGGCCATACTCGAAGGAGCGCAGAGCAAAGGATTTCCTAAGCCGGACTGGAAGTTCTAGAAGTCGCCCCTTAGACGTCGATGACGTCGATTTTGCGGTTCGCACAAGGCCCGTTCAGGCTCTCTTACTTTTTGGGTGGGCGGTACTCGTTCCAGTCGCGGCAGGCGTCGTAGGTGGCCTGGTCGATATGAACCCACTGGGTTCCGGGCACTCCCCTTCTGTCCTTTCTTGGCGTGGTCGGAGCTACAGGAAAAGCCGATTCGAAGCTCAGCTGTCTGCCTTGCTCCTGTGCGATCTGTTTGGACAGGAGTACCGCAGGGCCGAAGTCGGAGTCTTTGCTCAGAATGATGGCCGCGTCGTACCGTTGCTTATGGGTGGCTTGGATCAAGTCGATAGCTAGGCTGACATCGACGCCCTTCTCCTGCTTGGCCTCGTTCAACCCTCCGCGCACCCTGCCGCGGTAGACGTATATCCCTTGGGTTTCCAGATGGTCCAGCTTGTTGGTCCAGAACCAGTGTCTCTCCCAATCTTGGTCCTTGCGGTATACCCCGGTGTAGAACCGGATCCCCTCCAGGGTGCGGCCAGGGGTCAGGGACACAAGACGTTGAGCCAACAGTTCGACGTCGTAGCTGGGATGGTCGTAAGGGTACGACGGACCCCACGCATCCTTCGCAGAGCGGAAGAGATTTCGACCATCGAAGAGGACGAGCGTACGCATGACAAAAAACACCCGCCCGGGGATCGGGGCCTGAGCCTCTCTCCGCGAACGGGGATCAATTCATCCGTTATACTACCAAGGGAGTTGCCTGACAGTCAACCCCATGATGGCATGAGTCGATTGCGAAATTAAAATTCCCGCCTACAGGCGTAGCTGATGGCGGATTTCAGATGTATGATTCCGTATTGCGCAGTCAGGCGTATCTTCTAGCAATGAGCACCATTTACGGTGGGTCTGGCGAATTCGCTAACGGAATCAGAGTCTGAAGGTTGTGGCATTCCTAGCGGTTTCTTGGCAACTAGGCGAGATGTATGCGGAATTTGAACGGGCAGCGGCTTCAGCAGCGGTGTCAGGGATACTGGTCATTTTGGAGACAGAGAGAGACCCCGGCGTGTTTTCCGGGGCCTCTCTGTATCACGGGATAGCTAAAACGACCTGTGTGCTGGCAGTAGAGTTCAGTCCGTGGCTATGGAAAGCCCAGGCAACGCCTCGTCGATGTAGTCGGCCCGCGGCCACACATCCCGTCTTCTGGGAAAATCAAACCTGGACCCCTGGTGGAAACCGAAGGCTCCCCGGCCCAAGTAGACGGGACCGCCGCTGTCGCCCCCGACGCTCCTGTCCCTGTCGAACTGCGCGAGATTACAGACATCATCCGCACATACCGACACCTTGTGGACCTGCTGGCAGTCCTTGTGACTCCTTGCCCCGTTTCGGCAGAGCCACTGATTCTCCACGGGAGTCTCCACCCGCTCAATGGGTCGCTGAGTGACTTCCACTTCTGTGGAGGATCCCGCGTAGAAGTCGTTTCCCATAGTGTCAGGTCCCGTGTGTCATTGGAAATCGCCGTAGTCTCCGATGTGCTCGTCCTCGTGGTCGAGTTCTTCGCCGTCATCGTACAAGTCTTCGTCGCCGTCTTCGTCCTCACAATGCCCGGCGGTCGCCACTCCCCGTGTACCCGATGAGTCTATGACACCGAAGCCGGAGGTGCATTGTATGTCGTCATAGTGGTGCTTCAAGATTTCTCCGCCCATGTGCTTGGAGTCGCTATCGATGAAAGTTACTTGATGCCCTACGACGGATACAGACACGGACACCATGTCGATAAGGCCCTGGCTAGTCGCGTCCCTGACGGCATCCTCAGCGGCGACTCTCAGGCTGTCCGATGTAGGGTCGGTGGGTGCGCCTCCTGTTTGGGCGATAATGTCGATTTGCATGGTATCGTGGTCGAAGGAAGAACCCGCGCCCAGCACGCCCTTCGTCCTGTACACTGAGTAGTGTGCGGCCATAGTAGCGGCCTGAATCTCCTGCTCGGTGTAGCCCATGTTTGTCTCTGTGGTCACCGTTACAGCAGGGAAGTCGGTCTCGAAGGTGTCCACGAGAGTCTGGGCAGAGTCTGGGATCTCGCCCGAGAAGGATACTGACGCCGAATCATCACCCGTTATCTTCGCCGTCGCCACCTCCCCGGGGCTGGATACACTGATCTCAGAAACCGTCCGAGCGAAATCGTCGTTCCAACCGTACCTGGTCACGGCCTCCTGTAGGGTAATGCCCACCTCATCGGCGATGGTCTGTAGGTCTTCCAGCTCGGCGCCCTCATTTGTACTGGTGTCCAATGTCAAAGAAAACCCTGTGGCCGCGAACATGGCTATTATGACCGCCATTGCCATAAGTAACCGGATGTGTACTGTTTTCTTAATATCGCTCCTCAACTGGATAAGATGGGCACAGTCTAGTGGTGAGGAATGAAGGCCGTCTACATTGTGCAGACAATAACTTTATTGTTTACGATAGTAGGCCACCACCGTTGGACTGATGACCGGTAAGGCAATATGGGTTGATAGCGCGGGAGATGAGGACGTGGTGGTGAGGTAATGCGGAAGAAATAGCTGAGGTACCTGATCTAAGGGTAGCATCCAGGGTCAGACTATATACTACGCGACAATACGGCTTTGACCAAATACAAGGGTCCCTATGGAGAGACTCTTGGATGAGTATTACTCAAAAGCAGATTTGATGTCGTGATCTTCCGCCGCATCCTCTTCTATTCTGCGGTCCCGTCGTGCTTCGGGCAGAGGCAGCAATCC
This sequence comes from Dehalococcoidia bacterium, assembly GCA_965261885.1. Taxonomy (GTDB): domain Bacteria; phylum Chloroflexota; class Dehalococcoidia; order Lucifugimonadales; family UBA3495; genus VXOI01. Next base: position 2,365 of record CBDHDY010000052.1, on the reverse strand, counting down.
TCGCACCCCTGCATCTCCCTGATTTCTCTCGCGGGCGCGGACCTCCGCGGCAGACGGATGTACATGTGCCTCATACGCCGGTAGTCGTCGGCCTTGAGGCGTGCGAGCGCTGTCAGCAACCACGCCAGAGTGGACAGATTGGCGTGCAGACTGATCTTGCCCATTTTCAGAAGCTGGTGCTTGTCAAACAGACGGGAGCGCTTGGCGCTGCTGAACCACCGCTCAATGGCGCCCCGCCTGTTGTAGATCTTCCTCCACAACTTGGTGAACCGCGGAACTATACCGATAATCCGCAGCACCCGGCCATCGGGCTTCTCCGAGTGCCCGGAGTTGCAGTAGCGAGACCAGTCAACCTTGTCCTTCAGCCAGCAACCCTCGCTGGGGCAACGGAAGTGGTGGTTTCCCTTTTGGTCCGTGCCCAGGTATTCCATGGACTGCCCGCCCACGCATACCGGTCGGCCATCCTCGTCGTAGGTGTTGTCGAACCGGCGATGTCCCGTTTCCTTGTCCTTCTGGGGCCGGCGCACCGCGATGATGGGGATTATGCCCTGCTTGACCGTGTGCTGGAAGTTTGGCAGGGAGTCGTAGCCCTTGTCAGCCAGCACGAACTTGGGCTTGAGCCAAGGGTGACGCTCCAGCGTATCATCCAGATCTTGGGCGAAATGGCTAGTCTCATTCTCGTTGGCCGGGCGGAGGGCGATGTGGAGGGGTATTCCGTAGATGGCGTCGGCAATCACGTGAGCTTTGTAGCCGAAGAACAGTTCCTTGCGGTCCTCGCCATCATTCGCGGTACTGGTTCCCGACCTTCCCTTGGGTGTGCGGTAACCCCACATGGCACTGGGGTCAGCGATGGGCTTGCCACTGTGCGTGCTGCACTTTGTCCGGTCTGAATTGTTGCAATGTCTTTTGTGCTTCTCGGTACAGTTCTCCTTGTCCGGAGCGTTGCAGTGTGGCGAGCGGTACCTGGCCCATGCTGGTATGTCCGTGGCGTCGATAGCCAGGTATTGGCCCAGGCGCGGCGCTCTCTTAGGGATGATTCCGGCCTTTTTCAGACGCCTGATTTCTCGATTGAGGTCCCTCAGTGTGAGGGTGTAGATGTCTTCCAGCATTTCGGAATATGCAACGAGCTTTTTCTTGAAGCGACAATAGGCGTATTCGCTGGGGACTTCGTTGATTTGGCATGTCGCCATGATTTTCGGGCTGGCAATGAGGCGATTCAGCAGGTGGCTGTTGTAACGCTCATTCAGGAGGCACTGGAGTAGGAAGACACAAAGCTGGTCCCGTACCGGATAGCCATGGCGTCCGCTTGTTTTGTGGCTTTTATCCAACTCTTGGATTAGCTTGTCAGAGTGCCTCAAGAACAGGTTGAGAACGAGTTCATAGAACCCATAACCGTTCTTGGGAATTGTAGAGTCGGGATTTGTTGTATTACTATTCTGTCTTGCCACGAGGGACCCTGATTCCCTTGTGGTGTCGGAAGCCGTTGGAGGTGCGAACTCCGGCGGCTTCTCTATTAACAGAACGAGTGTACCAATCCGGTCTTTGCTTTGACACTGTAAAGTGTCATCAATATCCGGTTCGGACAGGTTTTGCAGTTGGGTTTTAGGTTGTTCTGGAAGTTGGTAATCAGGCTCAGGGAATGGTAACTGGGTCATCTGCTTCCGTGGATGAATGGGGTCTTACCGAGGTGGGTACCGAGGGGGTTGGCCGGGGATGGTCTTGCCGGAGAGGTCCTGAGCCAGGAGTTGCCGGAAGCAGTTTATCGGGCGTGTCGCGCTACGATCTATTGCATAGCCGGGCTTACGCTGGTTCCTAATGCCTTTTCGGTCTTTGCCTTGTTCGGTCTAACCTTGCCGGTGCTGTGTCTTCTGGTAGGTTTTCATCGTAACCATTTTTTTGCGCCCAATGTCCAGCGGATGATGTCAGCATTTCGTAAATCGGGTTTCGCGGGCTGAGGTCTGGAGGCTGGTACCAACAGTGAGGATGGTTACCAAGTCTTCTGCAGGCAGTCAAATTAGATTACGGAATTCGAAATTTGTGGGAGGCCTAATTTGGGGCTTTTTCGTTCCCCGGCGGGGTGAATCAGACTGATTTTGCGCTGAGCACTTAGTTTCGCAATCGTCTCATTCCGGCTGAACCCTGGTCTACGTACACTGTCTTGCCCACCTTTGACAAAATGATTGTCTGGCGGTATCGGGCGTCGGGGAAATTGCGTTGAGCCTGGTGGGTTTCGGTCAGGGATTCAACGGTTGCTTGGCCGTCGCGCAACGTTTCGCTAAGGACGCGACCTTGCATTGTCTCTGCCCCGGGAACCCCCAGCAGGTGCAGAATCGTTGGTGCGATGTCCACGTTGCCGGTTGGACTG
>CBDHDY010000051.1:0-40248 GCA_965261885.1 Dehalococcoidia bacterium | reverse complement strand
GCTGGTCGATCTTGATGCCATCAGGTCCGCCGGTTTTAACGTGATGGTCGATGCAATGTATGGCGCAGGAGCCGGGTATTTTGCCCGGCTCCTGAATGGCGGAAATACCACTGTCGAGGAACTGCACGGCAACAGGAATCCGGCCTTTCCCGGCATGGCACAACCCGAACCAATCGCTCAGAACCTGGTGGAACTGCTGGAACGTGTACCTGCCGCCGGAGCCTCGGTGGGCATAGCTCTGGACGGTGATGCCGACCGGGTGGGCATCATCGACGAAACGGGGCGGTTTGTAACCACACTGGACACCTTTTCCCTGCTGGCCCTTTACCTGTTGGAGACGAAGGGCTGGCGTGGTTCATTGATCAAGGGAGTTACAGCGTCGCAGGCCCTGAACAAAATGGGCAGCATCTACGGCGTGGACGTTCACGAGGTCAGAGTCGGCTTCAAGCATATGGGCCCCCGTATGGACGAGCTGAATGCCCTGATGGCGGGCGAGGAAAGCGGCGGGTTCGCTTTCCGGGGGCACGTGCCGGAGCGGGACGGGATCCTGAGCGGTCTTTTCGTGCTTGAATACATGGCCAAGACGGGCAGAACCGTTTCCCAGCTGCTGCACCACCTGTTCGAGCGAGTCGGCCCGCACTTCTACCACCGGCGGGACATCGTCTTTGATGCTGCGGACCGCGCTCGCATCAACCAGCGGGTGAATGACCCTGGCCTCGAGCGCCTTGGCGCCTATCCGGTGTTGGCTTCTGACAGCATCGATGGCCGACGGCTGCACTTCGAAGACGGCTGGCTTGGCGTTCGTTTTTCGGGCACGGAGCCGCTGTTGCGCATTTACGCCGAGGCCAGCACTCCGGATCGTGTTACAGGCCTGCTAGACGCCGCAGTGGAGCACCTGGGGGTCTGACTGGCATCTCTTCTCCGGGAGAGGGTAGGCTGAGGGCGTGCTGCGTACCGTGCAAAGTGGCCAAGAGCGCTATGGGTATAAAGGAGGAAATGATGGCGGAGAAACGAATCCTCTGCGCTTTCGGAGTGGATCTGGACGCCGTCGGTGGCTGGCTGGGATCATACGGTGGCGAGGACTCACCCGATGACATCTCGCGGGGACTGTTCGCGGGCGAAGTCGGCACTCCCAGGCTGGTCCGGCTGTTCGACCGCCTGGGGATAAAGAGCACATGGTTTATCCCAGGGCATTCCGCCGAAACCTTCCCCCTAGAATGCCGGATGGTGGTCGACGCGGGCCATGAGATCGGGATTCACGGTTACTCCCATGAAAACCCCATCGCCATGTCGCCCGAGCAGGAGGAGGCTGTGCTGCTCCGCTGTATCGACCTGCTCGGCAACCTGGCCGGCAAGCCACCCACTGGCTATGTGGCGCCTTGGTGGGAGTTCAGCCACGTAACCAACGAGTTGCTGCTCAAGCACGGCATCAAATACGACCACAGCCTGATGCATCGCGATTTCGAGTGCTATTACGTCCGCGTGGGCGACCGCTGGACCAAGATCGACTACTCGCAGCCTGCCAATGTCTGGATGCACGCCCTGCAGCGGGGTGAGGAGACCGACCTCGTTGAGATCCCGGCCAACTGGTACCTCGATGACCTGCCGCCAATGATGTTCATCAAGAAGTCGCCCAATAGCCATGGATTCGTCAATCCCAGGGACATCGAGTCGATGTGGAGGGACCAGTTCGACTACGTTTACAGGGAATATGACGAAGCGATCTTCCCCATCACAATCCACCCTGACGTCAGTGGCCGGCCGCAGGTTATCCTCATGCTGGAGCGGCTCACCGAGTACATCACTTCCCACGACGGCGTACAGTTCCTGACGTTCAACGAGATCGCCGACGATTTTCTGGCCAGGCACCCTCGTACCAAGTCATAGCCTGATTAGCCGGATGTAGAATGAAGACGAAACGCCCCGATAAATCTCGGGGCGTTTTCTGTTTCAGTATGGGCTGAATCTTGAATCTGGCCCGCGTTCCCTGGGCTCTACCGCTTGGTGTACTGCGGTGCTCGCCGTGCCCGCTTCAGGCCGTACTTTTTGCTCTCCTTGATGCGGGCGTCGCGGGTTACGAAACCTGCCCGGCGAAGCGCCGGTTTCAGGGCCGGGTCGAAGACAATCAGCGCGCGCGTTATACCGTGCCGCACCGCCTCGGCCTGGGCGTTCACCCCCCCTCCAGCTACCTTGGCCACAACGCGGAAGCGGTTCATCATGCTGGTCACCTGGAAAGCGTCGTTCGCGATGCGCTGCCAGGTCGACCATCCGAAATATTCATCCATAGGCTTGCTGTTCACGATGAAAGGGCCGCCATTGTCTACGTAAAGACGCACTCGGGCGATGGCCGTCTTGCGTTTTCCCGTTCCGTAATAGTATTGCTGGGCTGTGTCCAATTGCACCAAGGGATTATGCCTCCGTCTTTCACAGGCCGATGTTCGCGGCCAGTGGAATTAGCTGGCCTGCGCCACCTGTGCATCGTGTGGGTGTTGTGGGCCTGCGTATACCTTGAGGCGCCTCAGCATCTGGCGCCCCATATGGTTGCGTGGCAGCATTCCCTTCACTGCCAGCTCAATTACCCGCTCCGGGCGGTTTTCAAGCATCTCACGCAGCCGTATCGACTTGAGGTTGCCGACGTAACCTGAGTGCCGGTAGTAGTACTTCTGCGTAGTCTTCCGCCCGGTGGTTCGAACCTTTGAGGCGTTGACCACCACGACGAAATCACCAGTCATGGTGTGTGGAGTGTAGGCTGGCTTATCTTTGCCCTGCAGTGACACGGCGATGTCCCGTGCCAGCCTTCCCAGGGTCTGGCCGGTGGCATCAACCACCTTCCAGTCGGAGTCAACTTCACCCGGTTTGGGGAAATAAGTGCTGGTTCTTTTCATGAGTACTGTTCGGTCTCCCTCTGAGGGGTATGAAAAACACCCTCCGGGTATTTTACTTCTATCAAAGTTAGCCCATGAGCAGGTAACAACGGAATCTCCGGTATGCCATGAGCCCCAACCAGTGTCTGTTCCATAAGTTCTATCGGTTGCTTGCCTTTCCCTATCTCTACCAGGATGGCGTTGGCCTTCCTGATCTGTTGTTTGAGAAATCCGTTTGCCTCGCATTCCAGGGCCACCGTGTTTCCGTCCCCGACAACGCCCCACCGGTTAACCGTCCTGACCGCGCTGCGGTCCTTAGGGTGGCCAGATGCAATGACTCTGAAATCGTGGGACCCGACCAGTGCTGCAGCAGCATCGGCCATGCGGTTAGTGTCCAAAGGCTCCCTTATCCACAGGTGTGTCTGTCTCAACAGGGCGGTGGGTTCGGGTCGCACCAGCAACCGGTACCGGTACACTCTGCTCGTGGCCCACCGCCTTGAGTGGAACTCCTCGGCGACGTCTCGGGCTTTCAGAACCCTGATGTCCTCGGGGAGGTAATAATTAAGGGCCGCCGGGAACCGGTCGGTGGGCCGTCTTGGACCGGTCAGGAAATCTACAACCTGCCCCTGGGCATGGGCTCCCGAGTCCGTTCGGCTTGCCCCGCGCACCCGGGTCAGGTCTCCGGTGAACCGGGCCAGTGCTCTTTCCAGTTCCCCCTGGATCGTAGGTTGGTTAAGCTGCAATTGAAAGCCGTGGTAATTTGTGCCTTGGTACTCCACCCAAAGAGCGATGCGCCGGAGAGACCGCTCTGGATGCCCGACCGACCCGTCGCACTGAGAAGATGGGTCTGGAGATTCCGCTATCCGGCCCTCTTCTCTATACGAGCTCAATTACCGCCATGGGAGCAGCGTCGCCGGCGCGAGGACCGAGCTTGACGATGCGTGTGTAACCACCGGCCCTGTCCGCGTACCGGCCGGCAATATCATCAAAGACCTTCTCCACCACTTTCTTGTTGGGAACCTGCGCCAATGCCAAGCGCCGGTGGTGCAGATTGCCCTTCTTGCCGTGGGTGATGAGTTTTTCTGCGACGATGCGCGTTTCCTTTGCCTTGGCCAAGGTGGTAGTGATGCGCTCATGGTTGATCAACTCGGTTACCAACCCACGCATTAGCGCCTTTCGCTGGTCCTTGTAGCGGCTCAGCCTGCGTCCCGAGACGCGATGGGAAGCCATAGTTATTCGTACTCCTCGTGGTCCTGCTCGACGTCTTCCGTATCCTCAGTGGCGGCGAGAAGGCTGTCGTCTTCGTATGTCATACCCAAAGGCAGGACGTCAACATCCCCGTCATCTCCGGTCCCCATCAGGTCCGATAGCTCCGACAGGTCGCCGGTAGTGAGGACTGCGACGCCAACCTTTCCCCTTTCGTCTCCAGCATCCTGCGTGGGGCTGGTGATGCCGTGTTCTGCCAGCTTTTCCTGCAGTTCGACCAAGGACTTTTCTCCGAAGTTTCTAATCTTCAAGAGGTCGTCGTTCGACAGTTCGAGTACCTCTCCCACCCGGTTGATCTGGGCGCGCTTCAGGCAATTGAGGGTGCGGGGAGACAGCTCCAGTTTTTCAATGGCGGTCTGATAAATCTCGGGCGAGACCACCAGCGGAGCCCGGTCAATGCCGTGTTCCGATGCGCGGCTTAGCTTGCTGAACAGGAAAAAGTTTTGTACCAGCTTTTCTGCAGCCTGCTGCACCGCCTCGATGGGCCGAGTTGTCCCGTCCGTCCAGACCTCCAGGAGCAGGCGCTCGTAGTCGGTGACCTGTCCGACCCGTGTGCGTTCGACACTGAAGTTGACCTTTCGCACCGGGGTAAAAATAGCATCGACCGGCAAGGCTCCGGCGGGAAGGTTGAGACCGTCCTCGCCGGGCTGGGCCGTCTGATAGCCCGTACCCTGTCTTACGTTGAATTCGATTGAAAGCTCAACTTCCTCGTCATCCAGGGTGGCGATGTGCTGCTCAGGGTTGACGATCTCGAAATCAGAGGACGTCATAATGTCCCCGGCGCAGACCGGCCCGCCTCCCTTGACCTCCAGGCGCATCTTTCCATCACGTTCGGTCGTTGACCGGATGCGGATGCTCTTGATGTTGAGGAGGATTTCCATTACCTCCTCTTTGACGCCAGGGATGGCCATGTACTCATGAACCACGTCGCCTATTTTGACCCAAGTGACAGCGGTACCAGGAGTGGAACTGAGCAGTATCCGCCTGAGCGGATTGCCGATGGTCTGGGCGAAGCCGCGTTCCAGCGGCCCCACGGCAACTCTGCCGTAGGTGTCATCTGATATTTGCACGGAAATTTCGGGAGTGGGAACTGCCGGCCCCTCTATCGGGGTGGCGGCAGGCACAACGAAAGTGTCCAACATTGACACTGAATTACCTCGAGTAAAACTCTACGATTAACCTGGAGTCCAGGGTGGTCCGCAATTCCTCGTCAGATGGAAGAGCCACTACCCGTCCTGTCATTTCGCTTACGTCCAAGCCCAGCCACGCCGGCACGGGCCGCTTCGGCAGACCCGCAGTCCGATCGGCGTAGAAGTCGGTTGCCTTGTCCGCCTCCCGCCAACTGATGACGTCTCCTGCCCTTACGGAGTAAGACGGTACGTCCGTCTTTCGGTCATTTACACGGAAATGCCCGTGGAGGACGAACTGACGGGCTTGCTTGCGCGAGTCCGCGAATCCCAGCAGAAAGATGACGTTGTCCAAGCGACGTTCAAGGCTGCGAAGCAGATTCGTGCCAGTAACGCCCGGGGTGCTGAAGGCATCGTCCATGTACTTGCGGAACTGGGATTCCATCACGCCATAAATGTATTTTGCCTTCTGCTTTTCCAGCAGGTGAACGCCGTAGTCAGAAGGGCGGCGCCGACGACGCGAAACATTGCCCGGCGGGTTGCGGCGCTTCTCGAAGGAGCAGCGCGGGGTGAAACATCGGTCACCCTTGAGAAATAGCTTTTCGCCTGAACGCCTGCACAGTCGGCAGGCCGGTCCTGTGTATCTGCCCATAGATGTTAGGACTACACTCTCCTTCGCTTGGGTGGACGGCACCCGTTATGCGGGATTGGAGTCACGTCACGGATGCTGGTCACCACCAGACCCGCACCCTGAAGGGAGCGGATGGCGGCCTCCCGTCCAGCCCCTGGTCCTTTGATGAAAACGTCGATCAGCCGCATTCCTGACTCGCCGGCTCTGCGGCCAGCCTGTTCTGCCGCGCGCTGGGCGGCGAAGGCGGTCCCCTTTCGGGAACCCTTGAAGCCAACCACTCCAGCACTGGCTGAGGCTATCACATTGCCTTGCGGGTCGGTAATGCTGACCAGCGTGTTGTTGAACGTCGAGTAGATATAGGCCCGGCCCTGCGGCACTGTGCGCCGCTCCCGGCGTCTGGTCCTGGGTCTCGGCATTGTTTACACCGCCTACTTCTTTCCGCCCGTGCGTCGGCCGCGCCCGGCAACTGTGCGGCGGGGGCCCTTGCGCGTTCGGGCATTGGTCCGAGTTCGCTGCCCGCTAACGGGCAGGTTGCGGCGATGGCGCAGGCCCCGGTAGGAGCCGATGTCCATCAACCGCCGGATGTTCTGGTTGACCTCTCTGCGAAGATCACCCTCGGAAATATACTCACGGTCCACGAGTTCGCGGATGCGATTCACCTGAGCCTCGCTGAGTTCGTTCATGCGGGGCGGCAGAACCGGATCAAGGTCAGCCTTGACCATGATTTCTTCGGCCAGTTTGGGTCCGATACCGTAGATACTTCGCAGGGCTACATGGGCCCTCTTGCGATCGGGAACGTCTACTCCGGCTATGCGTACCACGATGCCTCCTGAGTGTGTTGCGTTGCTGCGTGCCGCCAGGCAATCAAGGAAATCCTATCCCTGTCTCTGGGCATGACGGGCGTTCACACAGATAATTCTAATAACGCCCTTTCGCTTGATGACGCGACACTTATCGCACCGCGGCTTGACTGATGCCGATACTTTCATCTGATCCTCTACGACCGTGCTGGTAAACAACGAATTTGGTCAGGCCAAAACCCGACCTAGCAGAGCACAATGTAACTTGTTGCCTCAGCGCTCGGCAGCCAGGGAATTGTGGCCTCTACTTGAACCTGTAAGTTATGCGTCCCCGCGTCAGGTCGTAAGGCGAAAGCTCCACAAGTACCCGGTCGCCCGGCAGCACACGAATGAAGTTCATGCGGATCTTGCCAGACACATGGGCAAGCACCTCATGATCATTTGGCAACTCCACCCGGAACATCCCGTTTGGCAGCGCTTCCTTGACGCTGGCTTCAACTTCAATCGCTTGCTTCTTCGCCATAAAACCCCTTTCTTACAGAATTACTTGATGCATAAAATGCCGACTGTTCATTTGGCGACGACACTCAGCCCTGGCCGTGGATAGTCAGAATTTCCGGACCCTGGTCCGTAATCGCAATCGAATGCTCAAAGTGTGACGAGAGCTTACCGTCAGCAGTGACCACTGTCCACTGGTCGTCCAATATTTTCGTCTTCCAGTCTCCCATGTTGAACATAGGCTCGATGGCAATGCACATACCTGTCCGGAGCAAAGCCCCCCTGCCGGCTACACCATAGTTCGGGACCTGCGGGTCCTCGTGCAGGAAGCGACCGACTCCATGACCAACAAACTCCCGCACCACCCCGTAGCCTCGCGATTCTCCATACGCCTGTACCGCAGCACCGATGTCCCCAACTCGCCCTCCGGGAACCGCAGCCTTGATTCCCTCTGCAAGTCCCAGGCGGGTAGCCTCCATCAGCGCCAACAGCTCTTCCGGAACCTCGCCTACGGATATGGTCACGGCGGCATCACCAATGAATCCCTCAATGGTGGCCCCGACATCCACTTTTACGATATCGCCATCCTGGAGCTTACGCTTACCCGGTATACCGTGGACAATCTCCTCGTTCACCGACGCGCAAATCGTCGCCGGGAACCCCCGGTAGCCCATGAATGTTGGAGTAGCGCCGTGGCGGGTGATTTCCTGGAAAGCAATGCGATCAAGATCCCGCGTGGTCATTCCCGGCTCAACGGAGGCCTTGAGCAAGTCAAGAGTCCTGCCGACGATCTCCCCCGCTTTCCGCATGGAATCCAGTTCACGGGGCGACTTGACGGTTATTCCACCCGAATAGTTGGATGGCGAAGTAGAAGCAGTTTCCTTTTTGCGATTACGATTCACCGTAGTATTGTACTCTCAAGAGCGACCAATGGAAAGTCGCCGTCTTTTTGCCCTGTTCTAAAGCGCATCCACAATGCACTTGAACACGCTGTCGACCGAGTCGTGACCTGGGATGTCAAACAGGAGACTTCTTTCTCTATAGAAAGCAAGGACAGGCATCGTTTCATCCCGGTAAACGTCAATCCGCCTCTGAACCGCCTCGGGGCGGTCGTCGTCGCGCTGGTACAGCTCACCGTTGCATCGGTCGCAAGCCGGGGCAGATCCATCTCCCTGATGTGTGAAAGGCGCCTGGCAGTCTTTGCAGACATAGCGGCCTCCCAGGCGTTGCGCCAACTCGGCCTCGGCAACATCAATGTGCAGCACTCTGTCGATGTTGCGTGCCCGGGCCGTGAGAGCCGCTTCCAACTCCTCCGCCTGCCGGGTGTTGCGAGGGAACCCATCCAGTATGAAGCCGTCATCGGAATGAACAGACATAATCTTGTCCAGCATGATGTCGATGACCACTTCGTCCGGGACCAACTCTCCTCGGTCCATATATTCTTTTGCCCTCAGCCCCAAGGGCGTACCTTGTCGCAGGTTGTTGCGGAACAAGTCGCCGGAGCTGATGTGCGCCAACTCATACCGGTCCGTGAGCAACTGGGCCTGGGTGCCCTTTCCGGCGCCCGGGGGACCAAACAGCACAAGTCTCAATCCTGTAGCCACGGTCACCTTAGGAATCCTTCATAGTTTCGCATCGTCAGCTGCGCCTCGAGCTGGCGCATTGTATCCAGGCCGACACCTACCATGATCAGCAGGCTGGTGCTGCTCAGCGAAATAGCCTGCACGCCAGTGACCAGTGACGCCAGGTAGGGCACGATGGCCACGAATCCGAGGAATAATGCCCCGCCCATGGTTATTCGCACGATCACTCGGTTCAGATAGTCCTGCGTGGGCCTGCCTGGTCTAATGCCCAGCACAAAACCGCCATTTCTCTGCAGGTTTTCCGCGAGGTTTTGCTGATTGAATATGACCAGGGTGTAGAAGAAGGTGAACAGCACCACAAGCACGAACACCATCACCCAATAAAGCGGCGAGGTGGGTATCAGCAGAACGGCAAAGAAATTGGCCACGTCTCCGACCCAAGTGGTATTGGTCGACAAGTATGTGGCGATGGTTCCGGGCAAAATCACTATCGAGAAAGCAAAAATCAGCGGTATCATCCCGGCCGAGTTGATACGCAATGGCAGATAGGTCGCCCCACTCTGGCGGTACATTCTCCCGCCCCTGAAGATGCTGCGCCCGTACTGCACCGGAATTCGACGGTGGGCCTCATTGAACAAAACAATGAGAGCAATAATCACGACGCCTATTATGGCGAAGAAGCCCACGCCCAACACATTGCCCCGGTCGAGGAACCCCTGGGTAAGAAGACTGGGAAACCCTGCCACAATGCCGGCAAAGATAATCAGGGAGATCCCGTTTCCAATGCCGCGCTCCGTTATCATTTCGCCTAGCCAGACCAGGAACAATGTCCCGGCTGTGATAGACAGAAGAGCGGCCATCGTCGGCAGGAGAGCGTCGCCAGTGAATCCCACGTTGGTCAACACGTTGCTCTGTTGCAGCAACACCAACTGACCGTAACCCTGCGCCAGCGCGATGGGCACCGTCAGCCAGTGGATTATGCGGTTCATCTTGGCTCGCCCGGCCTCTCCCTCCCGGGAGATTTCCTGCAGTTGCGGGAAAACCGGGGTGAGCAACTGGATAACAATGGACGCCGTTATATACGGGAAAACTCCCAGCGCCACAATGCTCATCCGGCTTAGAGCGCCGCCACTGAAGAGGTCCAGGAAGCCCAGAAGCTCGTTGTTGCGGAACAGATTGTCGAGCTGCACCTGGTCTATACCAGGAAGGGGAATGTGGGCGACGAAGCGATAGAGGGCAAGGATGGCCAGGGTGAACAATATCTTCGCCCGCAAGTCCGGCAGGCTGAAAGCATCTATGGCTGCCTGCAGCAACCTCGGGAAACGGCCCCCCTGGGACTCAGCGGTCATCATCGGGCGGAAATTTCCTCCGCAGTTCCATTGGCGGCTTCGATCGCCTCTCGGGCCGTCCGGGTAAACTTGTCAACAACCACTCGCAGAGACTTGGTCAACTCTCCGCCGCCAACAATTTTCACTGGACGGTTGAGGTTGCGGATGTATCCACGCTCGGCCAAGAGCGCCGGAGTAACCTCGTCACCGGCATCAAACCGGTCCAGAGTCTCCAGATTCACCAAGGCGTAATACGTCTTGAATATGTTGGTAAATCCGCGCCTCATTGGCAGGCCCTTGATGATTGGCAACTGGCCGCCCTCGAATCCGACACGGGGACCGCGTCCGGACCGGGACTTCTGGCCCTTCATCCCGCGGCCTGCAGTGCTGCCCTGGCCAGCGGCATCGCCCCGGCCTATGCGTTTTCGGTTACGGCGTGCTCCTTTTGGAGGCGCCACTTGATGCTGCATCATGCCGCGTCTCTAACCTCCTCAACTCGCAACAGATGCCCCACTTTCATGATCATGCCACGAATGGTCGGGGAATCCTGATGGATCACGGTATCCTGCAGATGATGGAGGCCCAGAGAACGGACAATTTCCCGCTGCTTCCTGGGCCGCCCAATACAGCTCCGTGTCCAAGTAATCTTTAATTCCGCCATAGATCGTTCCCGTAAGCCGGCTGGCGATCAGGAAATCCGTCCGTCCGCCAGCTTTATTCCGAATTTTCGCTTGTGTTTGCGGGTACCTGCGCCACGGCCGCGGGAGTTGGGCGAATGCCGCGTTTGGCCAGCTCCGTTGCCGGGTCTTTCAGCTGGCGAAGCGCCTCTAGCGTGGCGTATACGATGTTGATGGGGTTCCGGGACCCCATGGACTTGCCAACTACGTCCTTCACTCCGCCCAGCTCCAGAATGGCGCGCATTGCTCCGGCAGCGATGACGCCAGTTCCCTCACGGGCCGGCTTGATCATGACGATTGTTGCCCCTTCCTTCACGGTAATTTGCTGAGGTATGGTGCTGCCCCTTAACGGAATTGTCACCATCCCTCGCCGGGCCACGGCGTTCCCCTTACGCACTGCGTCGGGGATTACCAGAGCCTTTCCCAGACCTGCACCGACGGTACCCTGACCGTCGCCAACCACCACAAGGGCATTGAAACGCAGCCGACGGCCACCCTTCACCACCTTTGCAATGCGGCGGGTGTAGACCACCCGTTCCTGGAATCCACCGGTATCATCTTCTCTTGGGGATCTTTCGCGGGTTGGCCGCCCATCGCGAGGACCCCGCCCACCGGGACCGTCGCGAAATTGCCTGTTCTGTCCTTGCGGTCCGCCACGGCCCGGCCCACCGGCCCGACCCTGTCCGCCGCGTCTTGCTGGAGGAGCTTGTACCATCTGAGGTTGGGACCTCCCTTGTCACGTGCCAAGATCTGAATGAGGGAGCCTAGAACTGCAGACCGCCCTCTCGAGAACCATCGGCCAGCGCCTTAACCCTGCCGTGATATTTGCAGCCGCCCCTGTCGAAAACCACCTGTGACACGCCGACTGCCAACGCCCGCTCGGCCAGTACCTTGCCGACCGTGGCCGAGACTTCGCTCTTCGGCCCGGCAGCGCCGTCCAATGCTTCCTGACTGGAAGCGGTGACGAGGGTGCGACCTGTGGAATCGTCAATCACCTGAGCGTAAATGTGCTTGAGGCTACGAAACACGGACAGCCGCGGGCGGTCCGGTGTCCCTGAAACCTTCTTTCTAACCCGTGCCTGCCGCACCTTGCGCAGGTGCCTGGCATTTTTATCCTTTGGCATAGTTGCCTCGATTTTCCAGACGGCCCCTATGAGGGACGCCATAAATTTCAACCTGGACTTGCAGGTCCGGCTAGGCTTTGCGCGCTGCCGACTTGCCTGGTTTGAACCGCAGTACCTCACCCTGGTAACGGATCCCCTTTTCCTTATAGGCGTTAGGGGGGCGCACCTTGCGCACCCGGGCGGCGAGTTGGCCCACCTTCTGTTTGTCAATTCCCCGGACGTGGATGCGGTTGTTGCCCTCCACTTCCATGGTGACGCCTTCGGGGGGATGGATCTCCACCGGGTGGCTGTACCCGACGTTCAACACCACGCCATCGCCTGCCGCCTGGACGCGGTACCCTACGCCCATCAGCTCCAGGGTCCGGGTGTATCCATCGGTTACCCCTGCCACTGCATTGGCGATCAGACTGCGAGTCAACCCGTGCAGGGAGCGGTGGAACTTGCGTTCACTGAGCCGTTCCACGATGATTTCGCCGTCTTCAACCTTGACCACCACATCGGGATGATACGTCTGGGTCAACGCGCCCCTCGGACCGGCCACCGTAACCTCGCCGTATCCAACGTCGATGCTCACTCCGCTGGGCAGAGGAATAGACTTTCGGCCAATGCGAGAAAGTGTGCGCCTTTGAGTTTGGGCAATCCCATTTCCATCACCAGACATAAGCCAGCAACTCCCCGCCGATTCCGTCACGCCAAGCCCTGCGCCCGGACATGACTCCCTGTGAGGTGGAAATAATCGCCAGTCCCAAGCCGCCATAGACTCTGGGGATTTCCCCTTTTCCGACATAGACCCGGAGGCCCGGCTTGCTTATGCGCTTCAGACCGGCAATGGCCGACTGACGTCCCTCCCGGTACGTAAGGTGGATGCGCAGGGTGGGATGAGCCTGCCCCCTGGGAGTGTCAAAGTCCCGGATAAACCCCTCATCCTTCAGGATCCTGGCGATAGCCAGCTTCGCTTTGGAATGGGGCATCATCACTGAATCGTGCCGCGCCTGAATGGCGTTTCGGATTCGCGTGAGCATATCTGCAATCGGGTCGGTTACCGGCATTTCCGTCTCAACTCTCGAAAAAGCGAATTTCTCAAATCAATCGTTTAAAGGCTTGCCTTGCGCACTCCGGGCAGCTCACCAATGAGTGCCAGCTGCCGGAAACATATGCGGCACAGACCGGCATGGCGGATATATGCCCGGGGTCGCCCGCAACGGCCGCAACGATTATAGGCCCGAACTGGGTATTTGGGCTTTTTTAGCCATTTCTGTATCTGGGACGACTTCGCCACGCCGCTCCTCCGTTAAGCCTCGCGAATAAATGGGAAGCCGTAGAGTTCCAGTAACCGCATTGCCTCGGCGTCGTTACGGGCAGAGGTGGCAATGGTCACCTGGAGTCCACGAATTCTGTCGATCGAATTGTAGTCGATCTCAGGGAAAATTATCTGTTCTCGGATACCAAGGGAGAAGTTGCCTCGCCCGTCCATACCGCGTCGCGCCATGCCACGAAAGTCCCGTATGCGGGGCAGCGCGGTGTTGACAAGCCGGTCCAGGAAGTGAAACATCCGGTCCCCACGAAGGGTCACTGCGGCTCCGATGGCGTTGCCCTGGCGTATCTTGAAACCGGCAATCGACTTGCGGGCACGGGTGACTATTGGCTTCTGCCCACTGATGGTGGTTAAGTCCTGCGTTGCGGCCTCAAGTGCCCTTCCGTTGGTCAGCGCCTCACCCAACCCGATGTTCAGCACAATTTTCTGGAGGCGCGGCACTTCCATGGGGTTGGAATAGCTGAACTCCCGCATCATTTGCGGAATGATTTCGTCTCGATATTGCTGCCTGAGTCGAGGCACAGGAGGCCCAGCGGCCTCAGCCTCAGCCACGGCACTCGCCGAATCAGACTCACGTGGCCGTCGCCCGGAGCGGCCACCGCCCCGTTCCTGCCGGGGTTCCGCCGGGGTTTCCTGTTGCTGGGTTTCGTCATCGAGCATCGTCGATTACTTCCTGACATTTGGTGCAGGAGCGTACTCGCGCTCCGGTTTCCAAAAATGTGATTCGAGACTTGGTGGGCTGGTTGCACTTGTTGCATATTAGGACGACGTTTGACACGTGAATCGGTGCCTCAAACTGTATGCGTCCGGACTGCCGGACTCCGGGCTGCCCACGCATATGCTTGGTCACCACGTTTACGCCTTCCACGACTACCCGATTCCTCTGCGGCAGGTTGCGTTCGACGCGCCCCGTTTTTCCCTTGTCCCGCCCTGCGATGACCAGGACGTTGTCCCCGTTTCGGATGCGCATCACACCACCTCAGGAGCCAGAGAGACAATCCGCATGAATCCCCGGTCCCGCAACTCACGGGCCACCGGACCGAAAATCCGTGTGCCCCTGGGGTTCAGGTTCTCCGAGATAAGCACGGCGGCGTTGTCATCGAACTTGATATAAGTCCCATCTGGCCGACGGTGAGCCTGTGCCTGCCGGATCACCACCGCCCTGACCACGTCGCCCTTGCGCACCGGCGAATTGGGAGCCGCCTCCCTGACATTGCAAACCACGACATCGCCGACACTTGCATATCTCCGGCGGCTGCTTCCCGGTATGTTTATAAGGCGGATAACCCTGGCGCCGCTGTTGTCCGCCACTGTCAGCCTGGTATAGGTCTGAATCATCCCTCTATCCTCGGATGGTGTACGCGCGTGTATTCGCCCGGACTCCGGTGATTCTAGGCGTCCTCGTCATCCCCGAAGTCTTCGCTTGCGGAAACCAGAAGGTCCAGGATATCTTGGTCAATGTCCTCGTCCATATCCGGCGTATCTTCCTCTACTTCAGGCTCGTCTATCGCGGTGACCGCGTCCCCCTCAAGCTCGATGGGACGGACCTCAGCGACCTCGCGCCGCTCCAGGATTTCGAGCAGGCGCCAGTGTTTGGTTTTGGAGATGGGACGGGTCTCTTCAATCCGAATCACATCGCCCAACTTACACTGATTCTCCGGGTCGTGCACGTGGAATCGCGCCACACGACGCACCTGCTTGCGGTACAGGCGATGACGCTGCTTCCACACCATTTCAACCACGGCTGTCTTGTCCTGCTTGACCCGCACCACCGAACCGGTGCGGACTTTTCGCCTTACACTGGTGACCACTAACGGCCCTCCGTCAACTGCCGCTCGCGGATTGCTGTACGCAGGCGGGCTATGGTTTTCCTGACCGACTTTGGCTCATTGGAGTCCGGAAGCTGGTTGGTCGCGGCTCTGAAACGGAGGTTCATCAACTCACGGCCAGCCTTGTTCAATTCTTCCAGGAGCTGCTCGTCGCTCAACTCTCTAACTTCGTGAATACGCATAATTCAACTTACGCTGCCGCGTTGCTGACCGCTGTCCCCAAACGGTCGCGGAATACAACCTTGGTGGCGATTGGCAGCTTCTGTGAGGCTAGGCGCAGCGCCTCCACGGCCTCGTTTTGGGGAACTCCTGCCACCTCGAACATGACGCGACCGGGCCTAACCACTGCTACCCAGTAATCCACCCCGGCCTTGCCGCCGCCCATGCGGGTTTCGGCTGGCTTTTTGCTCACGGACTTGTCGGGAAACAACCTCACCCAAACCTGTCCGCCGCGTTTGAGGTGGCGGGTGATAGCGACGCGGGCAGACTCGATCTGACGGGCCGTAATCCAGGCAGGCTCCATGGCTTTGAGACCGACTTCACCAGCGTTAACACTGCTTCCGGCGACGGCTGCCCCGCGCATGCGCCCACGAAATTGCTTCCTGTATTTGGTTCGCTTCGGTTGTAGCACAGATTTCTCCTGTTACGGGTTCAATCAACTACTTAATATTAACTGTTTCGACTGGGACTGTTTAACTGGTCTCTCACGACTGGAGCTTCGCCCCTAATTTGCGTCGAGCAGCGCTTCGATGTCGATGTCCGGATCTCCGGCCTGCACCGTGACCTCAATGTTCTCCAGTTCCGCCGCCTCTTCGGCACGGACCGGCATCACTTCGCCAGTGTACACCCAGACCTTGACGCCGACGCGCCCCATAATTGTATGGGCCTCGGCGAGGGAATAGTCGATATTGGCCCGCAAGGTGTGCAGAGGCACTTGCCCCAGCATCATTTTTTCGGTGCGGGCGATTTCTGAACCTGAAATGCGCCCTTTGACGATAATCTTGATTCCCTGGGCACCGGCCTGCATGGCGCGTTGCCCGGCTTGTCGCATAGCGCGTCGATAGGCAACCCGCCGCTCCATCTGATCCGCCACGTTGCGGGCAACCAGGTAAGCGTTAATCTCGGGCTGCTCGATCTCCCTGATGTTGAGCTGCACCCGGCTGCGGGTGATCGCCTCCAGTTTGGCCCTAAGATTCTTGACTCTTTCCCCGTCGCGCCCAATGAGAATGCCGGGGCGCGCGGAGTGGATGTCAATTACGCTGTCTTGGGCACCCCGGTCGATCACCACGTTGGCGATGCCAGCGTCGGAAAAAGACCGGTACTCGGCGCGGATGCACTCTCGCAGGTCAAGATCCTCTTTGACCAGACCGCGATAGGCAGTCCCGGTTGAGGCATACCAGTGCGCCTTCCAGTCCTTGATTATGCCCAGTCGAAAGCCGTATGGATGGGTTTTGTGGCCCATTCCTCTGTCTCCTGTTACTCGTCTTCGTCCACCACGACAGTCACGTGGCTGGATCGTTTGGTTATTCGGCCTATGCGCCCCCGGGCCCTGGGGCGGAATCGCTTCAGAGAGGTGGCATTGTCGGCAGTAATCTGGATAATTCTCAGATTGTCCCGGTCCATCAGCATATTGTTTTCTGCGTTTGCCGCCGCCGACTGCACTACTTTCGCCACCGGTTTCGCCCACGGCGACTGTAGAAATCGCAATGTGACCAGTGCGTCATCGACCTTTTGGCCGCGCACCAGATCCAGAATGGGCTTCAGCCTTTTTCGAGAGGCTCCCAACTGCTTCGCTACTGCTCTGACTGGTGGCACAATGTTACCTCGCGCGGCTCGTGCGTTCGGAGCGGGCCACGTGGCCCCGGTAGGTGCGAGTAGGCGAAAACTCGCCAAGGCGGTGTCCTACCATGTTCTCGGTGACAAACACAGGCACGTGCCGACGCCCGTCGTGGACACCAATTGTGAGGCCAACCATCTCAGGCATGATCATCGAGGCCCGGGACCAGGTGCGGATGACTGTGTTCGCTCCGGAGCGCTGGATCTGTTCCACTTTCTTTACCAGCTTGGGATGAACGTACGGTCCCTTCTTGATGGAACGGGACATTCTAGCGCCTCCTGCCGCGGCGCACGATAAACTTGCTCGACGCCTTCTTGGGGTTCCTGGTCTTGTGACCCAAGGTTGGCTTGCCAGTCGGTGACTTGGGACCGGGCATGCCAATGGGTGAACGGCCCTCGCCGCCGCCGTGAGGGTGGTCGACGGGATTCTTGGCCACGCCGCGTACTTTGGGACGGCGGCCCATATGTCGGGAAGCCCCTGCTTTCCCCAGGCTTTCATTCTTGTGGTCCGGGTTTGAGAGCTGCCCGATGCTCGCCCGACAACGTAACAGCACGCGTCGCATTTGGCCCGACGGCAGACGAATGAGCACGTACTCGCCCTCGCGGGACAGCACCTGCGCTCCCGTGCCGGCACCGCGCACCAACTGTCCGCCCCGGCCGGGTGTCAACTCCAGGTTGTGCACAACCGTACCGGTGGGTATGTTGGTGAGGGGAAGCGTGTTGCCCAGGCTGATTTCAGCCGCGGGACCCGATTGTACTGTATCCCCTACCGACAGTCCGTGAGGGGCCAAGATGTAGCTCTTCTCACCATCTGCGTAAAAGATAAGGGCAATGCGTGTCGTGCGGTTGGGGTCGTATTCAATGGACCGCACCTTACCAGGTACGCCGTCCTTCTTGCGCTTGAAGTCGACCTCCCGGTACATTCGGCGCGCGCCGCCACCCCGCGCCCGCGTGGTGATCTTGCCCCGGTTGTTACGGCCGGCGTGATTCTGTTTTCTTGATAAAAGGGTTTTCTCCGGCTTGCTGGTGGTGATCTCCTCGAAGGAGGCCCGCACCGCATTCCGGGTTCCCGGCGTGATGGGTCTGAAATTTTTGAGCGGCATGCCTTTGCCCCTAGAGTCCCTCGATCAGATTTATGCGGTCGCCCTGTTTCAAGGTTACTACCGCTTTCTTGATGTCGGGCTGTTTTACTGAGCGTGGGCCATAGCGCTTTCGCTTGCCCCGCAGTTTGGAAATGTTCACATCAAGTACGGTCACGCTGAAATTCTTTTCGACCGCCTCTTTGACCTCAACCTTGTTGGCCTTCGGGGCGATCTGAAAGGTGTACTTTCCCGATTCCTGCAGGATGGTACTCTTCTCCGTGATCGTTGGCTTGATCAAAACCCGGTGAATATCCATCTACTCACCGTCCTCGCTATCTTCCGAATGGGTATCATGGTCAGGTTCCGCCTCAATGGATACCGATTCCTCCAATACCGAAGGTTCGGTAACTCCGCCTTCATCGGTAACTTCATCAACCGCCTGGGTTGATGCGGCCTTCTCATCAGCGGTGACCGCAAATTTTCGACCACGGCGGCCGTGCGGCTCCACAGAGAGGCTTTCCTCGGCCCAGCGCACTGCATCTTCGGTGAGAATCAGCAAATCCCGCGACAGAAGGGTCTCGGCATTCAGTTGATTGACCGGCAGAGTATAGATCCCCTTAAGGTTGCTGGCGGCCTGGACCACGTTGCGTTCTGTCCCGACGGTAACTATCAGCGCCGAGCTGGACACGTTCAGCCGCTCAAGCAGACCCGCCATGGACTTGGTCTTGCCATCGATGGTATCCATCGAATTCAGGCACAGCAAGCGATCGCTGCGGGCTTTGTCGGAAAGGACGCAACGCAGAGCTGCCCTGCGCATCCGCTTGGGAAGCGCCTTGCGATAACTCCTGGGATGCGGTCCGAACACCACACCACCATGACGCCATTGAGGCGACCGGGTGCTGCCCTGCCGTGCCCGGCCGGTGTGTTTCTGGATCCAGGGCTTCCGCCCGCCGCCAGATACCTCGGCTCGGGTTTTGGTGTCGTGGGTTCCCTGGCGCCGGTTTCCTTGGTAGATGACCATCGCCTGATGGACCAGCGTCTGGTTCATTGGCACATTGAAAACGGCATCGCTGAGTTCAATGGTGTGAACGGTTTCACCCGTCTGATTTCTTAC
This sequence comes from Dehalococcoidia bacterium, assembly GCA_965261885.1. Taxonomy (GTDB): domain Bacteria; phylum Chloroflexota; class Dehalococcoidia; order Lucifugimonadales; family UBA3495; genus VXOI01. The sequence goes on along the minus strand of CBDHDY010000051.1, from coordinate 21,174 downwards.
TGCGACTTCCATAGCGTTGCTGCGTGACCGACTTACGCCACCTTTCTGATTTGTACCAAGCTGTTGGGTGCGCCTGGTATGCCACCTTTGACCATAAGAATGTTGCGATCTGTGTCGACGCCGATGACCTCCAGGCCCTTGACGGTGATGCGGCGGTCTCCCATGTGTCCGGCCATTTTGAGCCCCTTGAACACCTTGCCGGGTGTGGTGCCGCCTCCGATGGATCCTGGTGCCCGCGCGCGGTCCGACTGACCGTGGGTTCGCGGGCCGCCTCCAAATCCGTGGCGCTTCATTGTGCCAGCGAAGCCTCGGCCCTTGGAGCGGCCAATTACATCAACCTTCTCGCCCTCTGCGAAGATATCTACGCCAATTGTCTGGCCAACCGAGAATTCCGACGGATCGTCCGCTTTAACCTCTTTAAGGTACCGGCTGGCTTGGCTAGTCCTGAAATGGCCCTGCATAGCCTTGTTGGGTCGCTTTTGGGTATCGAAACCCAACTGCACGGCCTTGTATCCGTCGTTCTCTATTGTCTTGATCTGGGTTATAACGCAGGGGCCTGCTTCGATCAAAGTGACCGGTACAACTGCTCCGTTTTCACGGAATACCTGCGTCATTCCTATTTTTTTGCCAAGAAATCCCCGAAGCATATTGAACTGGCCCCAAATCCTGCCCCGAAACTGCCGGAATCGGTCCGGTGTCTCAAGTGTACAGTTTGCATTAGGTTCAGAGTTTGATTGAAATGTCCACGCCCGCTGGCAGGTTCAGCCTGGTCAGCGAGTCGATGGTCTTTGATGTGGGTTCTAGGATGTCTATCAGGCGCTTGTGTGTCCTTATTTCGAAATGCTCTCGCGAGTCCTTGTCGACATGTGGTCCCCTGATGACACAGAAGCGGCGTATGTGGGTGGGCAAAGGCACCGGCCCAGCTACCCTGGCGCCGGTTCGCTCGGCGGTCTCCACTATCTGGCCTGTGGACAGATCCAGCATTTTGTGATCGAACGCCTTCAGGATGATCCTGACCTTTTGCCTTGCCTGCATACGCCTTCTTCAGCCTGCCTAAGTTAAGTACCCCAAAAGGGTGAAAAAATTAAACCCGAAAAACTACCCGAGACCATTCAGTCTGCTTCAGCAGTAACCGGCTAAAGCAGGGTCCGGAGCAACCCTTCGGGAACCGGCTCGTAATAGCGGAACTCCATGGTGTAGGAGGCCCGCCCCTGGCTCAACGACCGTACTGCGGTTGTGTAGGCGAAGGTTTCTCCCAGCGGCACCAGCGCCCGCACCGTCTGTAGCCCGTCCTGTCCTTCGATCGTCCGGATTTGCGCTCGCCGGGTGCCCAGGTCACCGATGATATCACTGAGGAAATCGCCCGGCGTAGTGACTTCAAGATCGGCGATAGGTTCAAGCAGAACGGGTCCTGCCTTGGGCACCCCCTCCCGCACCGCTATCATACCGGCGCTCCGGAAGGCCATTTCTGAAGAGTCTACAGTATGGTAACTGCCGTCAACCAGCGTTACTTTTAAGTCCACCAGAGGATAACCGCCCAGGGGCCCGTTGTCCAGTGCCTCCTTGACTCCTCGTTCTACTGCAGGGACGTATTCGCGGGGAATAACCCCTCCCGCGATACCATTAACAAACTTAATTCCTTCGCCCCTCTCCAGTGGCTCCAGTTCCAGTACCACGTGACCGTACTGCCCGTGGCCACCCGTCTGGCGCACAAACCGGCACTCGGAGCGGTAGAACCGCGTCACCGACTCACGGTAGGCTACCCGCGGCCGCCCAACCTGAGCTTCGACGTTGAACTCGCGTTTCATCCGGTCTACCAGCACTTCAAGGTGTAACTCACCCATGCCGGACATGACCGTCTGACCGGTCTCTTCGTTAAACCGCACCACGAAGGTGGGGTCCTCGTCGGCCAGCTTACGCAGCGCGTCGCCAAGACGGTCCTGGTCAGCGCGTGTCATAGGCTCAATGGCGACGGACACGACAGGGCTGGGGAACTTGGGTGGTTCGAGGATCACCTGATCCACATCTGCACAGATGGTGTCGCCGGTGAACGTGTTTTTCAGGCCTACGGCGGCGCAGATGTTGCCTGCCGAAACGTCCTCCAACTCCTCACGGTGGTTGGCATGCATCAACAGAAGGCGACCGAGCCTTTCTCTGCCCTTCCGGGACACGTTTTGCACCGTGGCCCCCGACTTCACTTTGCCGGAATAAATCCTCAGGAATACGAGGCGCCCTACGTATGGGTCAGTCGCCACCTTGAAGGCCAGCGCCGACATAGGCCCATCGTCATCGGGGTAGCGCAGTTCGATTTCATCGGTCCGTGGATTCACTCCCTCTACCGGGGGCACGTCCGCCGGAGAGGGGAGGTAGTAAAGAACCGCGTTGAGGAGGGGGTGAATTCCCTTGCCGGAGATAGCGCTGCCACACAGCACCGGAACCAGTTCTCGGGAAACCGTGGCGCGTCTGAGGCCTTCGCGCAGATCTTCGGGAGAAAGGTCCTCTCCCTCAAGGTAGCGGATGAGCAGCTGCTCGTCCGTCTCCACAATCTTCTCAATCATTTCCTGACGGTAACGGTTATACTCGTCCTCAAACTCGGCAGGAATGGGCAGATCTTCGTAATCCTCAGCGCTGGACCGTGTACCACGTCCTACCGGGTAGACCGTGGCGCGCCCTCCGATCAGATCGATCGTGCCGCAGAACTCAGATTCCTCTCCCATGGGCAATTGAATGGGAACAGGGTTGGCGTTAAGCCGCCGCCGGACGGAATCCAGGGTTCGCTCGTAGCTGGCGCCAGCCCGGTCCATCTTGTTGACGAAGCAGATCCGCGGAACTGAATAGGTGTCTGCCTGCCGCCAGACAGTCTCTGACTGTGACTGTACACCGGCAACCGCGTCCAGAACGACTACACCGCCGTCCAGCACTCGAAGTGAGCGCTCGACCTCGGCGGTGAAGTCGACGTGGCCGGGGGTGTCGATGATGTTGATGCGGTAATCCTGCCACTCTGCGGTTGTTGCGGCGGCAGTGATGGTTATACCCCGTTCACGTTCCTGGGGCATCCAGTCCATAGCGGTGGTGCCATCGTCCACGCCTCCGGCCCGGTGAATGCGGCCGGTGGCATATAGAACCTGCTCTGTAACGGTGGTCTTTCCGGCGTCGATATGGGCAATGAAGCCGATGTTCCTGATCTTTTCGATGGGGAATCCGTTCTGCATGGCTTTGGGCACTGGTTGAGGAAGCGGGAACCTGTCTCTGTGCTACTCCAATGCCGGAACTACCGGCGGTAGTGAACAAAGGCACGATTGGCCTCCGCCATTCGGTGCAACTCCTCCCTTCGGCGGACCGCCGACCCTTCACCGCGTGAGGCATCCATCAGCTCCAGGGCCAAGCCCCGGCGCATTGGCATACCCTTGCGTGCGCGGGCCCCCCTGATCAGCCAGCGCATGGCCAAGGCCTCACTTCGCTCGGTGCGAAGCTCGGTCGGCACCTGGATGGTTGCGCCGCCCACACGTTTGGGCTTCACTTCCACCGCAGGGGTTGTATTGCGCAGGGCCTGCTGAAATACCTCCAGCGGCTCACGGCTCGATTCGCTCTGAATAATTGAAAAAGCATTATAGGTAAGCCGCTGGGCAATCGATTTCTTGCCCTTCAGCATCAGCCTGTTGATAAACCGGGCTAACTCGACGTCGTCGTAACGCGGGTCCGGTGCGATAACTCGACGCTCTGCCCGTCTCCTTCTGGACATAGGTGCTTACACCCTCAGGGTTTGATTGCATCTAACAGATTGCTTGGTGGAGCAACCCTTATGTTGCTATTGTTGAAAACCCCCGCGACTAGCGGCGGGGGCGACTGGCTCCGTATTTGCTGCGGCCCTGCCTGCGGTCGTTTACACCTTCGCAGTCCAGAGCGCTGCGCACGACGTGATAACGTACGCCCGGCAGGTCTTTCACTCTGCCTCCGCGAATCAGCACAACGGAATGTTCCTGGAGGTTGTGTCCCTCCCCTCCGATGTAGGCCGTAACCTCGACACCGTTGGTGAGGCGGACCCGCGCGATTTTGCGGAGGGCGGAATTCGGTTTCTTGGGGGTCATAGTGCGCACCTGAATGCACACCCCTCGACGCTGAGGGCAACCAGGACCCCATTTGACCCTGTTCCTGAGTGAATTCTGCACCCAGTGCATGGCCGGCGCCTTGGTACGCTTGCGTACCGGCTTACGGCCCTTTCTTACCAATTGGTTTACTGTAGGCATGGGTAGATCTCCGCACATATTTCGGTGGGATACTCAATCTATCAAAGCTGGCGACTGGATGTCAAGAAGCGCTCTCCTGTTTTGCGGGGCAACGGCGGCCATCCGGCTACAGAGCGCAGTTGAAGGTGGCCTTACTTGAGGCGCGCATCGCCGACATATCGACTACCGCTACGTTCGGTTCCTTCAGTTCGTCCGCGCAGTTCGTCCGCGGATGTGGCCTTCTTTCCCGGGTTCGTTTCGGATTGGCTCTTATCACCCCCGTGGAGGCGGCTCGGCTTCATTTCGACCTTGCTCTCCAGACGGTTTCCCAGGCGGATATTGATGAGCGGATATTGATGAATGGAGGCACCTGCTGGACCACTGGGAGGAAGGTCCCGGCGCGTCGGGCGCCATAGCCTTCAGAGAGGCAATCGCATCCAAGTTTTAAGAACAGGCCTTAAAACCAAGCCTTAAAACAGGCCGAACAACAGGCAGACAAAGCACTGATTAGCATCATACCGAATTTCTCCTATAATATTGTCTGGGCTGGCTATCGTCGGCTGACCATGCCCGGACACTTCATTCCGGACTCTTGATTCAGGAGGATTCCCTTGGCCCGCTCTTTGCCCTATGCAGATATGGATAAGATTCTGTCCCTGTCCAAGCGCCGCGGCTTCGTGTTTCAGAGCAGCGAGATTTACGGGGGCCTTGGCTCAACATGGGACTACGGGCCGTTGGGAGTGGAACTGAAGCGAAACGTCAAGGAGGCTTGGTGGCGCTCCGTCATTTCCGGGCGCGATGACATGGTGGGCTTGGATGCAGCCATACTCATGCACCCCCGCACGTGGGAAGCTAGTGGCCACGTGGAGAACTTCAGCGACCCGCTGGTGGAGTGCCGAGAATGCAACCAGCGTTTTCGTCAGGACCACCTGATGGAGAACGCCGGTCTGGATCCCGCTTCTCCCAGTGCAGGCGAGGCAGCGCGGGAATTGCGCTGCCCCGAGTGCGGTGGGGAGCTAACAGAGCCACGGCGGTTCAACCTGATGTTCCGCACCTTCATGGGCCCGGTGGAAGATACGGCTCACGAAGTCTGGCTGCGGCCCGAGACGGCTCAGGGCATCTTTGTCAATTTCAAGAATGTGGTGGATTCCTCGCGTAAGAAGCTGCCCTTCGGCATCGGACAGATCGGCAAGTCCTTTCGCAATGAAATCACTCCTGGTAACTTCACCTTCCGCACCCGGGAGTTCGAGCAGATGGAGGTGGAGTTCTTCGTTCGTCCGGAGACCGACCTGGAATGGCTGGACCGCTGGGTGAAGGACCGTTTCCAGTGGTATGTGGACCTGGGAATCCGGGCCGAAAACCTCAGGCTGCGACGGCACGGGTCCGACGAGTTAGCCCACTACGCCAAGGATTGCTACGATATTGAATACCGCTTCCCTTGGGGCTGGGCCGAGCTGGAAGGCATCGCCGACCGCACCGACTTTGACCTTAAGCAGCACGCGGAGTTCAGCGGCGAAGACCTCAGTTACTTCGACGATGATCTCAAGACGCGATACTACCCCTACGTAATCGAACCGTCTGGCGGCGTCGACCGTGCAACGCTGGCCTTCTGGCTGGACTCGTACGACGAGGAACCTGATGGTAACGCGGTAAGGGTCGTCTCCCGGTTGCACCGGCGGCTGGCCCCGGTTACGGTGGCTGTCCTGCCCCTGAGCCGCAACGAACGCCTCACCCCGACCGCACGCCGTATCCACGACCTGTTGCGCCCGCATTTCGACGCCCAGTATGACGACGCCCAGAGTATCGGCAGACGCTACCGCAGGCAGGATGAGATCGGCACGCCGTACTGCGTCACTGTTGATTTCGACACCCTCGACGACCATCAGGTCACCGTCCGGGACCGCGATACCATGTACCAGGCTCGAGTGCCTGTGTCGGAGTTGGTGACGGTCCTCAGAGACAAACTCGAGCACGGCTGGTAGAGCGTTCGACATGCCTGACCTGGTCTCCAAGGCGATTCGCGAGGGCCTGTACACTCACGTCGTGGGTCGCCGCATCCTCTATTATCCAGAACTGGGCTCCACGATGGACGAGGCCGCCCGATTGGCTCGCGAGGACGCCGAGGAGGGCACAGTTGTTATAGCTGAGATCCAGTCGGCAGGACGGGGCCGCCAGGGCCGGAGCTGGGTTTCGCGACCCGGAAACCTGCTGGTCTCTGTGCTATTTCGGCCACCGGTATCCCATCTCCCGTACATCAGTATCATCGGAGCGCTGGCTGCGGCCCGGGCCGTGCGCAAGGTGGCAGGGCTCAACCCGCGGATCAAGTGGCCCAATGACCTGATGCTGGACGGAGGCAAGGCTGCCGGCATCCTGGCAGAGAGCGCCATCGAAGGGCAATCGGTGTGTTATGCTGTTCTGGGCCTCGGTATCAACGTAGGCCTGAACCCGACGGAAGACGCCGAAATCGCGGGCATCGCCACCAGCATCAACGAGGCGGCGGGCAGGGATGTGTCCAGGGAGTCGCTGCTGCGGCAGTTGCTGATGGAACTCGATGACCTGTACCGGGGTCTGACTGCATCCACGCAGGGCAACGCGGCCAGTCCGGTTGCTGAATGGAGTGGTCTCCTTGACACTATTGGACGCCGGGTGACCGCCGCTTTCCGTGATGAAAGCTACCAGGGAGAAGCGGTGGGAGTGGACGAAACCGGGAACCTGCTTCTCCGCCTCGACACGGGCGACATTATGACGCTGACCGCCGGTGACGTTACCCTGAATGGCGCTACTGGCTGAACCTCAACTCTTGTTTCCGGGGCAACCATGCTGGAATCACTTGCGCTAGATGGCAAAAACGTAGTAATCACCGGAGGCGGCACCGGGCTTGGCTTGGCCATGGTCCGCGCCCTCGCCCGTGCTGGAGCCACCCTGGCCATCGCAGGAAGGCGCGCAGGGCCCATCGAGGCCGCTGTGGCCGAGGTCGAGGCTCTCGGGAGCGAGGCGATTTCTGTGCCCACCGACGTTACCGATTCGGCTCAGGTCGAGAGCCTGATGCAGGTCGCCACGGAGCGGTTCGGCAAGATTGACGTTCTGATCAATAATGCCGGGGCCGTTCAGGACAATGTCCGCAAGCCAATCTGGGAAATCACCGACGAGGAATGGCAACGGATCATGGATGTTAACCTGACCGGCGCGTTTTACTGCTCGCGAGCGGTCTCCAAGCCGATGGTTGACCAGGGCCATGGCAAAATCATCAACGTGGCCTCGGGGTTTGGCATGCGGGGCGGTCGCGACATCTACATATACTGCACAAGTAAGGGCGGTATGATCCAGCTTACGAGGGTGCTGTCCTTCAACCTGGCCCGCTACGGTATAACGGCCAACAGCATCGTTCCCGGGTTTGTTCCAACGGGCGACATGGGAGCCACCACCTCCAGCCTGCCCCGGTCGGGAGACTACCTGCCCATCGGCAAGCTGGGCAAGCCGGAGGATTTCGGCCCCTTGGCCGTGTTTCTGTCCTCCAGCGCCTCAGACTACATGAGCGGCGAGATGATCATCGCCGACGGTGGCGGCCTGGCCGGCGGAATCACCCCAACCGGCCACGCCCCGGTGATTCCTCTGGAGCCGTAAAGAGCTGGACGTAACCAGCTGTATCCGTAGCTGACGGCCAACCATTCCCTGACCCCTGCGGGGAGCCGCACTATTACTTCAGGAGAGACTTATGCCGGTTCTGCCGGAATATGGACTGTCGGGACAGGTGGCCATTTTCGCGACTTCGGGCGGCGACGAGGCGCCGTTCCTGGCCGGGGCCATCGCCGAGTCTGGAGCTTCGGTGTTTGCGATCGCCCGCACCCAGAGGCTGCTTGACTCAGTTATGAGTGCTTTGCCGGAGGGAAGCCACGGCGCTGTCATGAATCCTGCCTCCGACGTCAGCGCCGTACGGGTGCTCGAGGAATTTGATCGCCACCACGACCGTGTCGACATTCTGGTCAACGACGCCCGAAGCATGTTCGCCGCCCCTCTGGGGGACATAACGACTCTCACCTGGGAAGAAGTGCAGACCCGGAATGTCAAGATGCCGTTTTTGCTTGCACAGCAGGTCCTCCCTCGAATGGCCGGGCGTGAATACGGCAGAATGGTAAATGTCATTTCCGAGCTGGCCGAACGGGGAATGATCAACGGTTCTGCGTTCGCTGCCAGCCAGGCCGCACTGCTCTCCCTCACCCGCTCCCTTGCAGTCGAGTGGGGCCGGTACAATATCCGTGTCAACGCCTTGGGGACGGGCTGGATAGACAGCACTGGCCAGACCATCGAAGAGCAACTTGAGGAGCTGCTGGTCCGTTACACTCCCCTCCGCCGCAAGGGTCGCCCCGAGGATATCGGCCCACTGCTCGTGTACCTGTGTTCTGAGTCCTGCGACTACTCCACCGGCCAGCCAGTCTATGTCGACGGGGGCCTGAACGCCCATCCCTAGCGAGGGCAGCCCGATGCGACAGACACCTGTTTCAGTTGGAAATCGACCGTAATGGGGCCACGCCCCAATTCCCGCAACCCGTTGCTTGGTGTAAAATAGTTTCGCGTCAGGCTATGTACCGAAAAGCCGAAGAATCAGCGGGACCCGTTGCGCGATTGCGCGGCATGACTGATTTTTCCGGAGAAACCCTCACCAGTCGCGACTTTCTCAAGCGGCGCTTGACCGCCCTCCTTCACGGTTACGGCTACCGCCCCCTCGATACCCCTCTGCTTGAACCGACCGAACTGTTCCTGCGAAAGTCCGGTGGCGAACTGGCCTCACAGTTGTTCAGTTTCAACGACCCCGCCGGCAGGGCCGTCAGCCTCCGCCCTGAGTTCACCGCCCCTGCCATACGCCATTACCTCGAACATTCGCCGGATATCGAACTTCCGGCTCGCTGGTGCTACAGCGGACCGGTATTCCGTTTTGATGGGTCCGGACCTCAGGAAGACATATCCGCCCGAAGCCAGTTTACGCAGATAGGCGCCGAACTCCTGGGCAGTTCCAGCATACTGGCTGACGTGGAGTTGATGACGCTGGCTGCATCGGCTCTTGCCGAGTCGGGTATCAGAGGGTGGACGCTGCGGCTGGCGGATCTCGACGTGCTCAACAGTCTGCTTGACCCGGTCGGACTGTCCGAGCGCGCCAGGGCCTTCGTGGTCCAGAATGTGCCTCGGCTCACCGAAGGCCAGCCTGCCATCGCGCGTCTTATGGAAGAGAGCCGGCGCCTGCACCTGGTAGGGAGGCCCTCCGAAGATGACTATCTGAGCCAGGCAGTACAGGGACTGGACGACGACGAGGCACGCATCGTGTTGCTGGGGGTGCTGCGTTCAAACCCCATTGACCAACTGGGGCAGCGAAAACCAGAGGAGGTGATTGATCGGCTCCTCCGGAAAATCCGGCGACCGGACGCAGAGGAGGGTCTGCGCCTCGCCCTTGAGATGGCCTCCGAGTTGGCCCAGGTCCAGGGTGAGGCGAGCTCAGCTCTTGCTGCTGCCTCCGACACCCTGCGAAGGGCGGGCGCTGACACTACTGCGGTCGGTCGACTGGAGCAAGTAGTCAATTTGCTGCCCGGGGAACTCGTAGAAACGGGAACAATGGTGCTGGACTTTGGTCTTGTCCGCGGACTGGCCTACTACAATGGCATTGTATTCGAGGTCTCGCATCCCGGGTGGCAAACCCCGCTGGGCGGCGGCGGACGATACGACGGACTGGCCCGGGATTTGGGCGGACATGCGACATTGCCAGCGTTGGGCTTTGCCTTCAACCTGGACGCGCTGGCCAGCCTTGCTCCCCCAGTAGAAGGGGCGGATGGTGATGGCTCAGGGGGCGTTCTCGTCGTTCCCGCTGCGGACGACGCGCATGAAGCTGCTCTCAGAGTTGCACAGGAACGCCGGGACCAGGGCCAAAGCGTGGAATTCGAAGTCAGCGGAAGAACGTTCCCGGAAGCGCTTGCATTCGCCGCCGGACGAGGACTGGAGTTGGTCCTGTTTGTGGACAGGGAAGGCGTGGTGAGGACCCACGAAGTCTGACCCGGGTCCGCAGCAATTACGTTCCTGAAGAAAGCTTTGACCTCACCTGATCTAATGCACACCCTGACGGTCGTACCGGTCAGTAGATTGTTTGGTGGATGCCTCCGTCGCAAACAAAGGTGCAGGACGCAAAATGAGTGACAAACAGATCGCCAACGGCAAGCCCTCGCTGCGCCTCCTGTTGCCCAGCGACGGCGATCTTCATCAACCCACCCTTGACTTCATGAGGGGCTGCGGGCTTCCCGTGCGCCGCCCCAACGCCCGCCGTTACACCGCCACCGTCCCGGCCATACCGGGGATAGAGGTGCTGTTCCAGCGCACGGCAGACATCGCGGCGAAGGTGGAAGAGGGCAGCGCCGAGTTGGGTATAACCGGACTTGACCGCCTGCTGGAGTATCGTGAGGATGAGCGGCGGGCGGCCATACTGGTGGACAACCTTGGCTATGGCCGGTGCGATCTGGTGCTGGCCGTGCCCGATTCGTGGCTTGACGTAACTTCTCTCGCCGATCTGGCCGATCTCGCTTTGGAATTCCGGCAACAGGGCAAGCAGTTGCGCATAGCCACCAAGTACCCTCGTCTTCTCAGCGCATTCCTCTACGACCGCGGGATCAACTATTTCACCCTGGCTCCTGCATCAGGGACACTGGAAGCCGCACCCATCGCCGGATATGCCGACCTGATCGCCGATCTCTCCGCCACTGGCACCACTCTCAAGGAAAACCGCCTGAAGACGCTGGAGGACGGCACCATACTCAGCTCCCAGGCCTGCCTCCTGGCCAACACGGAACTGCTGGGCGAGACTGGGTCTGAATCCGAGTCTGAATACGGGTCTGAAACCGTGTCAACCCGGGAACTGGCGCGCGGGCTCACCGAGATGATGGAAGCCCACATGCGGGCCGAACCCTACTACCGGCTTTCAGCCAACGTGCAGGGTGCCTCGGCGGAGGCGGTCAGCGCCATGGTACTCGCGCGGCCGGCGCTCGCTGGGCTTCGCGGCCCCACGGTGGCCCGAGTCTACAATGTAAAGGAGGAAGACTGGTTCTCGGTCAGCCTGCTGGTCAAGAAAGACAAGTTGCTGGTAGCCGTGGACCACCTCAGGGACTGCGGTGCCGTCGACGTTGCGGCATCTCAGCTGTCGTACCTGTTCGACAGCCACTCCCACGCCTACGGGGAACTGTTTGGATAGCGGCGCAGCACAGTTCGACAAGCACAATCCGACGGGCTAGAATACTGCATCCCTGTGTCCTCTCACGCAAACCTGCTGTGGTTGGTGAAGTGGACTACACACCGGATCACCCTTACTCGGGAATGGGTCGAGGACGTCAGGAATGCCCAACCTGCCAATGCACATCTATCTCGCCGACCAGGTCGCAGAGCAGTTGGACTTGGGCTACATCTACGATCACATCGGCAGCTTCTATCTTGGCTCTACATCTCCGGACATCCGCGCCATGACCAAGTGGCCGAGAGAACAGACGCACTTCGCACCTCTTTCGGTGCGGGAAGTGGGAACCGGAGCCAGGACAATGTTCCGCAACTATCCGGAATTGCTGAATGAGAGCGGCCAGTCGTCTGCCACCCGGTCATTTCTCTTGGGGTATATCTGCCACCTGGCATCTGACGAGGTCTGGATTACGACGGTTTACCGCCCCAACTTCGATATCACCAGCGAGGAGACACGCCTGACCGCCGACCAGGTCCAGGCCGATATCTGGGACCGCGCCGTTCAGTTGGACATGGACCGCCTGTCCTTGCCGGACGTGCGAGGACCAATGGACGCAGGGGCTGCTGTTGCATGCGGAGACGAGGGTGTCTCCGTAGTATTTTTCGAGGACGGACTGCTCTCGCAATGGAAGGAACGGGTCTCCGGGTTCGTTGGTAGAGAGTTTGAATGGTCCCGCCTGAAGTTCGCCCTCAACCGCATGTATCGCGCCAATGACGAGGTGCAACAGTCCGTTGACCGCTTCCTCGAGCGAATGCCCTACAGTTTGGAGGAAGTCTACGACCGGATACCTGAGGCAAAGGTGGAGAACTACCGGCGTCAGGCCGTGGCCGCCACCATTGCCCACGTGCGCGAGTTCCTGCCGCAGTAGTCCCCCTGAAACGACCCTGAAACGACCCGGACCAACCCTGAAACGACCCGGACCAACCCGAATTGCTGGAGTCACTGAGTGAATTCCCCCACCTTGAACGTAATTCGCGGAGCAAAGAACGCTGAAAACGTCCTGGCCCGCATTGATCCGCTGGACCTTTCCTCCCTCCCCGAGTCGGTCCTTGATCGAACGCGCCAGGCCTTTGGCGAGAGCGTTACGCCGGCAGAGTCGGTTGTACGCATGCTGGCGGACGTAAGGAGGGATGGCGACGCCGCCGTCCGTCACTACGCCAAACTGCTGGACGGAGCCGACCTGGAGGACTTTCGAATCTCGGACGCCGAGTTGGATGCTGCCAGTGGGCAGGTGAGCCGGGAGCTCTGGCAGTCGCTGGAGTTGGCCGCTGACCGGGTCCGGTCATTCCACCAGTCCACGCTGCCCAAAGAGTGGATGGACCCGGCCCAGGGTCTGGGAGAATTGGTGCGTCCCCTGGCCCGTGTTGGAGTCTACGCACCCGGTGGCAGCGCCGCATACCCGTCTACCGTGCTGATGACGGTCATTCCTGCCCGTGTCGCAGGTGTGCGCGAGATCATCCTCACCACGCCACGCACAGGCTCGCAGCCCCTCAATCCCGCCGTGGTCGCCGCAGCAAAAATCGCCGGCGTAGATTCCATGTACCAGATTGGTGGAGTCCCTGCCATCGGCGCCCTTGCCTACGGGACTGAGACCATTCCCAGGGTCGACAAGATCTGTGGCCCTGGCAACATTTTTGTCGCATATGCCAAGAAGCTGGTGCAGGGCTCGGTGGACATCGATGGTGTCTTTGGCCCCACCGAGACCATCATCCTGGCCGATGACGGAGCCAAGGCCGATTTCTGCGCCGCCGACCTCATAGCCCAGGCCGAGCACGATCCCCTCGCCACGGCAATCCTGGTCACCGACAGTGAGGACCTGATCGCCCGGGTGGAGGCCGAGTTGGAAGTTCAACTCGCTGCGGCGCCCAGGGGCGACGTTGCCCGTCAGGCTCTGGAGAGACAGGGCCGGGTGGTCTTGGTGGATTCGCTGGACGAGGGTGTGGACTTGGTCAACCAGATAGCGCCGGAACACCTGTGCCTGTTGATGCGGGAACCGTGGAGTTGGGTCGATCGAATACACCACGCTGGCGGCTTGTTCCTGGGCGAATACTCGCCGGAGGTCATGGGGGACTACATCGCCGGGCCCAGCCACGTCATGCCTACGGGAGGGACGGCCCGGTTCGGATCAGCCCTGAGCGTGCATCACTTCCTGCGCACCATGCCGGTGGTGGGCCTCAGCCCGGCTGACTTTCAGCACCTCGGTCCCGCCGCTGTTGAGATAGCCAACGCGGAGGGTCTTGCAGGTCACGCGGGCGCGGTTCAGGTGAGGCTGGACTCGCTCAAACCGGCAGCCGGGTGACCTCGTAAACCGAAACCCTAAGATTCAGGTCGAAAGAAATGGGCGAATTTACAGAACAGCTGCAACAGTCAATGCTCCCACACATCCGGGGGCTGGGCCTCTATCAGGGTGTTGAGCCGGTAGAGGTTATGGCTGAGCGGGCCGGCATACCGCAGAACAAGATCATTCGCCTCAACGGCAACGAGAATCCCTACGGTCCGTCCCCCGCCGTGGCGGAGGCATTGGCCAAGTTCCCCAACTTCAACCACTACCCGGATCCTGAACAGCGACAGCTTCGTGAGGCCCTCTCGGGCTATGTGGGCGTTGGTCCGGAACGCATAATCGCCGGAAACGGCAGCGATGAGCTGATCGATATGCTGTTCCGGATGTTCATCGGCCTAGGAGACAACATCATCAACCTCACTCCCACATTTGGCATGTACTCTCTGGGAGCAGAGATCTGCGGCGGACAGGCCATCCCGGTACCTCGCGACGAGAGTTTCGGAATTGACTTGGAGGGGATCAAGCTGGCCATCACTCCCCGCACCAAGGCCATCGTCGTCTGTTCTCCAAACAATCCCACCGGCAACATGCCCAGCGAGGCAGAGGTCCGAGCGCTGCTGGACACGGGGATCCTGGTGATTGTCGACGAAGCATACTATGAGTTCAGCGGCCAGACATTGCTGCCTCTGCTCCACGAATACCCGAACCTGGTGGTTCTACGGACGTTCAGCAAGTGGGCCGGACTGGCGGGATTGCGCATCGGCCTCGGGGCGATGCACCCCGACCTGGCTGGAATGATGATGTCGGTCAAGCCGCCGTACAACGTAAACCTGGCCGCCGAGGTGGCTCTGATAGCGTCCCTGAGGGATATGCCCGCCCTGCTCGAACGTGTCAACGCAATCGTCGATGAGCGGGAGCGGATGATCGGCCTGCTGGAGGACATCCCCACTGTTACACCCTATCCATCCCGGGCCAATTTCATCCTCTGCCAGCTTCCCGAGGGTAGCGGACCGAGGGTGTTTGAAGGACTCTGCAACCGCGGCATTTTCCTCCGGCACTGGAACAACCCCAGGCTGGTTGACTGTGTTCGCACCTCGGTCGGCTTCCCCGAGGAAAACGATGCCGTAGCAGCGGCACTGTCCGAGCTCACGGGGGCCTAGAATGACGGACTCCACAGACCTGCCCGTGCTCCCCGAGGGCCGTGTCGCCACGTTGCACCGGACCACCGGTGAGACTGACATTCATCTTGTGCTGAACCTCGACGGCACAGGCATCTACGATGTGGACACTGGCAACGGCTTCCTCGACCACATGGTCAGCCAGATCTCCCGCCATGGACTGATAGATATCACCCTCAAGGCCGAGGGCGACTTGCACACCGGATGGCATCACCTGGTCGAAGACGTGGGCATCACGCTGGGGCGCGCCCTGAACGAGGCCATTGGCGATGCCCGCGGCATCCGTCGCATGGGCCACGCCATAGTGCCCCTGGATGAGACGCTGGCTATGGTGGCGCTGGACTGCTCGGGACGCGGCTACGCGGTGATCGAGACCACCATCGACGACTCAATGGTGGAGACCCTGCCTGGCTCGCTGGTCCGGCACTTCTTCGAGTCCATCGCACTGGAGGGCAAGATAAACCTCCACGCGAAAATACTCACCGGCATCGACCCCCACCACAAGGCCGAGGCCCTCTGCAAAGCCCTAGCCCGCGCCCTCCGCGACGCTTTGGAGCCAGACCCCCGATCACCCCACGCCGTGCCCAGCACCAAGGGCACGCTAAGCGGCTAGGCAGCCGCGCGAGACTGATTATCGATCTGGCTTATCTGCTTCCTCATGCTGCGGGAGGTGCCAGGCGTCGCACCTCAAGTTTTTCCGCGTATTCGCGAGCCTGCCAAAGGTCGTACGCCATCTGCACTCCAAGCCAGGTCTCCGGGGTGGAACCAAAGGCCTTGGAAAGCCGGATCCCCATTTCGGTCGAGACACCGATCCTGCAGTTGACGAGATCAGAAACTTCCTCCGGCGTCATCCCCAATCCTTGGGCCGCCTCCTCAATCGAAAGGCCAAGGAACTGAATGCAATCCTCTCTGACAATCTCCCCTGGATGTGGTGGATCATGCATTGGCATTGACGGCTCTCCTCAAGTTAGTGGTAGTCCAAGAAATCAACTTCCACAGCCTGGTCATCCTCGAAGCGAAAGATTACTCTCCAGTTACCGGATACTGACACGGCATAATAGCCCCGCAGCGTCCCCGCCAGAGAGTGCAGTCGAAATCCAGGAATGTCCATATCTTGGGGTTTATCGCTCTTGTCCAAAGCGGCGAGAATACGCCTCAGCCGCCGAAGGTGTTCGGGAGCAACGCGTCTTGTTGTTCGACCGTCGTACAGATCCTTTTAGGCCGCTGTGCCGGAACGACGCAATCACGGGCGTCTGAGTTTCCCCTTTGGGATTGCGATCGTCCTCAATTGGGGTGCGGACCCAATCGCGGCCGCCAAGGCCTCTAGTCCCCTACAACGCCCGCCCACGCCTCGCGATGAACTCCGGGAACGCCTGCTCCACACCGTAGCCCTTGACCTTGGCAGTGAAGTCGATCTCGTTCTCCCACATGCCCCGCAGGTCGGCCGCCTTGTCCTGAAGCAGGATCTGCTTGATTCCCGTTACCGACTCCAGTCGGTGTCCGGCGATGGTCTTTGCGATCTCCATGGTCTTTTCCCGCAGTTCCGAAGAGGGAACCAGGTGGTTGAGCAGACCGACCCGGTAGGCCTCCTCGGCCCCCACAACACGGCCGGTAAACAGAAACTCCTTGGCGATGGGCCATCCCACCTGGTTGGTCAACGTCCAGGTGCTGTTGATGCGGCCGTAGGCGACCGCCAGGAAGCGAAATCTGGCGTTCTCGCTGCCGATTCTCATGTCGAGGCAGGACGCCAGCACCGCGCCCCCTCCGTAGGCCAGCCCATTCATCATGCCGATAACCGGCTTCGGAGACGCGGAGATGTCGTACATCCAGTTCTGGTACTGGAGGGAGTTCGCCTCCCGCTGCTCGTCGGTCAGTTCCTGGGCGTGCACCCGCTGCTCGTGGATATCTCCTCCCGCAGAAAAGGCCCGCTCGCCCGCACCGGCGATGACGATGCAGCCGACGCCTTCGTCCTCATTGGCCGACATCACGGCGTGGTGCAGTTCCCCATCGAGCTTGTGGTTCATGGCGTTAAGGACTTCAGGACGGTTCATCGTGATGATCATTACGCGGTCTTCGATTTCCACCAGCAGGTGCTCGTATTCCATCAGTGTTTCCTCCGGGCTGAAAGCTGCAGTTTCATATCACTTCCGATTGTATGGATTAAGGACGGTTAGTGCAAAGTGGCAATAGCGGACAATCACCTTGTGTTAAACTTCGGGACGATAAAAAACACCGGAGGCTGTAGCGTTGACCCAGCGATTTAAGGCAGGCGAGGCGGTGATCGAGCTGCTGAAGCAGGAAGGTGTGTCCCACATTTTCGGCATCGTGGGCTCGTCATTCCTGGACATACTCGACCCAATATACGACCGCGACGATATGCAATTCGTAGGTGTGCGCCACGAACAGGGCGCAGCGCTTATGGCCGATGGATTCAGCCGTATATCCGGTGCCCCAAGCGTGTGCCTTGCCACCAACGGCCCTGGAGTGCTGAACCTCACCTACGGCATAGGCTCGGCTTATGTTGCTCACTCACCTGTGGTGGTAATCGCTCCTTCGTCCTCCCGCCGCGACCAATACCGCAACTCCACCCAGGAATTCGACCAGGTCGCCCTCTTCAAGCCCATTACCAAGGCGGCCTTTCCCATCAATCGCATCGACCGCCTGCCTGATGCTTTGCGCCACGCCTTCCGGGTCGCCACCTCCGGCAAGATGGGGCCGGTGCTGCTGGACATCCCCCGGGACCTCCTGCCCGGCGCCGAAGTGGACCTCGAACTGCTGCCACCCGACGCCTATCGAGCAGGCCAGACCCGTTCGAGGGGTGACCTTGGGCTGATTCAACGGGCCGCTGATGTTCTGTTATCCGCACAGCGTCCCGTCATCCTGGCCGGCGGCGGGGTGCAGTGGAGCAACGCTGGCGATGAGGTGTGCCGTCTGGCCGAGTTGACCGGTGCCGCCATTGTCACCTCATACGGCCGGGCCGATGCTGTTCCCTCCGGCCACCCCAACTTCCTGGGGCACCTGGGCCGCCTGGGTTCCACCGAAGGCATCGAGGCCATCCGCGAAGCCGACGTGATCCTGGCAATAGGCACTCGCCTGAGCCAGTCCACGACGTTTTATGACCATCGCTTCATTCCTGCCGACGCACGAATTATTCAAGTGGAGATTGACCCCGAGGAGATTGGACGCAATTACCCGATAACCGTTGGGATCGAAGGCGATGCTGGCGCCGTTTCTCAGGGACTGCTGGAGGAACTGAGGCAGCGGGAACCGCGGATCAACCCCCAGTGGGCCGAAGAGGTGAAGGGCTGGAAGACCCGCAGGGCTGACCGCCTGCGGAGCGAGGAACGCCTGGACAGCCTTCCGATGAAGCCGCAGCGGGTTTACGCCGAGCTCCGCAAGGTAATGCCCCGGGACGCCATAGTCGCATTGGACGCGGGCCTTGCGCCGAACTTCGGGCAGGACCGGCTGGATTTCCACCTGCCCCGCAGCCTGATAACCTCGCTGGACCTGGGCGGGCTGGGCTTCAGCTTTCCTGCAGCCCTCGGAGCCCAGTTTGCTGCGCCCGGCCGGCCGGTGGTCAACTTCAACGGCGACGGCGGTTTCCTGTTCAATGCCCAGGAGTTCGCCACGGCCGTCGAGTACAACCTGCCGGTGGTCACAGTGATAATGAACAATGGCAGCTGGGGCTCTGAGAAGGCCTACCAGCGCTATGCCTTCAACGAGCGTTACGTCGGCGCCGACACTCTGAATCCCCGATACGACAAGTACGCAGAGCTGTTCGGCGGGGTCGGATACTATGTTGAGCGGCCCGAGGACGTCGGGAACGCAATGCTGGATGCCCTGAATGCTGGTAAACCAAGCATAATCGAAATTCCCATCGACCCTGACGAACTGCCTCGCCCAGCGCGTCTGGCTGACGTGCAGGCGCAGCCTCAATCCTGACCGAGCGACGGGGAATTCCGGGCAAGGTGGAACAGGCTTTTTCCAGACTTCCGGACTCCCTGTTCACCGTGGAGATGAATTGACTCAAGACCGGGTTTTCCCCAGCGATATCAGCCTGGAAGACAACGCAATCGTCATTCTTTGGGATGACGGCCATCGTAGCCCGTATCCCCATCGATTCCTGCGCCTGCGCTGCCCCTGCGCCAGCTGCGTAGAGGAGATGACGGGCCGGCCCGTACTTGACCCGGAGTCAGTGCCTGCAGGCGTAAAGGCTATTGACCAAATGCCGGTGGGCAACTACGGGGTGCAGTTCCTGTGGGACGACACCCATTACACCGGCATTTACACCTACTGGGCACTGCGGGCCGCGTGTACCTGTATCATCTGCAACGAGGCCCGCGCCGAGGCGGCAGCAGAGGGACGCTAGTCCGCCGGAGTTTCAGGCCGCGACCGCATGGGTTTTTCCAGCGACGCTTTGAACTTGGGTGCGGTAAAGGTGTTGGACCGGAAAGCGAAATTCGATAGCTGCCGTTGCGCCGGCTCGTCGCATTTGCTGCAGGGAGCAGAATCACTGGACTTGGAAACGGGGCGTATCAGTTCGAATTCGTGGTCGCATTTGGAACAATAGTATTCGTAAACGGGCACGGATATACTCCTGGTCAAGAGATCCGGTCCCCATTGTAACCTGCGCTATTTTGCCGTGCTACTTTGCGGCAATTCTGGACTGAATTCAGCAACGGACGGGAAGGCAATGTCCGAATCTACAGACGTAGCGATTATCGGAGGTGGCGCGGCCGGTTGCGCCGTGGCCTATTACCTGGGGAAAGCCGGATACACCACCACCATCATCGAGCGCGAGGGTGTTGGCTCCCAGGCGTCGGGGTACGCGGCGGGCGGCCTGAACCCCTTAACCGGCACCGGCATACCAGGACCCCTGGCCGACTTTGCCTGGGAGTCTTTTCAACTGCACAAGGGCCTTTACCCCAGTCTGACCGCACTCACTGAAATCGACTACCAGCTCCGGCAGACGTCGGAAATCATGCTGACGTTCGACAATGCTGCGGTTCCCGAACTGGTTGAACTTGCCGACAGGTTCGCCCGTACACCAGGCTTCTCCGCCTCCCTTGCTGACGAGTCACAAGTGCGCGAGCTTGATCCGCGGATCATCAGCGAATTCGCCGGTTGCCTCGTCAAACAGGGTAACTACCAACTGGACAGCCAAGCTTTCACCCAAGCGTTATCCGCTGCCGCGCAGCACATGGGCGCGAAGCTGCGCCCCGGCACTGTGCAGGGACTGAAAGTCACTGGCGACCGTGTCAGCCACGTCCTGCTCGAGGACGCTGAGCTGGAGTGCGGCGAGGTGGTGCTGGCCATGGGTCCCTGGTCTCGGCAGGCCGAGACATGGCTGAATACCTACATCCCTGTGGACCCCCTCAAAGGCGAG
Source organism: Dehalococcoidia bacterium (assembly GCA_965261885.1). GTDB lineage: Bacteria > Chloroflexota > Dehalococcoidia > Lucifugimonadales > UBA3495 > VXOI01. Next base: position 839 of record CBDHDY010000051.1, on the reverse strand, counting down.
ATTCTTCGAATGCAGCTGGCTGGCGATCCCTTGGAGCACGATCTTTCCGGCGGGGGCGCCAGCGTTTACTCCAAGGCGGATGGCCTGGCATGGTGCGGCACCACCGAGGACTGGCGCGGCTTCGACCGCGAGCCACTGGCCGAGACTCGCGAGCGGATTCTGACGGGAGTCAGACGCATCCTCCCGGCCATAACCGACGCAACCCTTGTGATGCATACTGCCTGCCTGCGTCCTGTGACACCTGATTGGCTCCCAATTCTCGGCCGGGTGTCCGGCTATCGCAATGCCTGGCTGGCCACCGGCGCGGGCAAGAAGGGCATTCTGCTGGCCCCCGGCATAGGTAAGTCCGTCGCGGACTTGATCACCGAAGACGAAACCAGCCTGCCCATCGCCAACTTCTCTCCCGACCGCTTCGTCGACTGGCGCGGCCAGTAGCATGGGAACACTCAAATGTTGCGCAACATAGTCATCACGGCCGGCACCCTAACCCTCGACGCCGAACTCAACTGTAGCGCCACCGGCGACGCAATCTGGTGCGCCCTGCCGATTTCCTGCCCAGGCAATACGTGGGGTGACGAGATTTATTTCAGGATCCCAGTCGAAGCGGCAGGAGCGAACGTCAACGAAGTCGTTGAGATCGGCGACCTCGCCTTCTGGCCCCCCGGCAACGCCTTCTGCATATTCTTCGGCCCAACTCCCGCCAGCCGTGGCGACGAGGTACGCGCCGCGAGTGGAGTCGAAGTCGTAGGCAAGATCACCGGCGACCCTGAAAAGCTTCGTCAAGTACCGTCGGGTGCCAATGTCACCATTGCGCAGGCTTGAAGCGCACATCGGCTGAT
>CBDHDY010000050.1:0-12563 GCA_965261885.1 Dehalococcoidia bacterium | reverse complement strand
GTGAAAAACGGTCTGCTCAATGACGACCCGACGGAAGGCATGCCATCAGTCTCGGAGGAATCTTGATCGAAGCCCATTCCCCTTAAGGCGCACAAAGAATCCAATTTTTCACCAACCTGAAAAAGGGTGCCAGGGAAGGTGGTGCAAGCCTCTGGGACAATACTACCCGGGAACCAGGTAACAGTCGCATTGATGGCCGAGTGGACGATTATTTCCCCAGGAGATATCTGGCGGAAGGATCGGATTGCGATGGTATACGCCCACAGCTGCGGAGGGCACGCAAGGGATGGACAGGGCGCGGGCGGCAGTCTGCACCAAAGGCGGCTCGGTGCGCCCCCACCGCCAAATCACCAACAGGACTCTCGGCAGTCGACCTATTTCCTCCAAGCAATATGTGCTGAAACCTCAAGTTTGGCATGGGCCGGAATTGACCCGACCCAACATGTACAACGTAACGCCTGATGTCGGTGATCCGAGTGCTCCCCGACCCAGCCTGGTCAGCGCATCCATCGCAGAACTGGTATTTCCCCAGCCAGCATAAGGCAACTGTGCCAGATACCCCCGGCATCGTGCCCTGACGGCTCTCCTGTTGCTCGAGCCGCTTTCCCGTCATTCAAAGCCTCGTCCTTGTGCTGCTCTTGGCTAAATGTGCGCTTGACGCGGAACGATTGGCAGACAGAGGACGCCGCAAGTGCTTGTGAAGCGCCCGACTGCCCTGCTATTTTGTTAGGTACTTTCGCATCGTGTCGGAGCTGTGTAGTGCCAAACTTTAAGTTGTACCTGACGGTGGGTCTGCTACTGTTGCTCGCTGCACTGCTGGGGTGTACCGGGGAGGTGGTGGTTACCCCTTCGCCGGGACCAACGGAAACCGTCCCCCCCGAGACGGGCCAGTCTCAGGAGACAAAAACAGAGGCAGAGGCAGATTCCGCCGACCCCCGGGTCTACAAGATTGGCATTGCCGAAGACCTGACCACCACCAACCACTGGGCCTACCTGGGCCCCGACGGAACGGTCTGGAACGGATATGTCCTGGCAGGCAGCAAGCCCGCCCTCTACGGCTATTCCGCCCAGCGGTTCGACTGGGTGCCCTCGCTGGCGGCAGACTTTCCCGAGCCACTGACGGAGGTAATGGTGGACGGCCAAACCCTATGGGCAACCGGGCTGGAACTGAAGAGCGGCGTGAAGTGGAGCGACGGCAGCGAGGTAACAGCAGAGGATTTCGCCTTTACTGCCCACACTGCCATCGAACTCCAGCTCACAGGAAACTGGCCGACAATCGTGGATCCAGAATATTTCACTCGAGCAGAGGCCGACGGGCCCAGCTCCCTCAAAATCTTTTTCAAGCAGAAGCCCGGATTGGCCCGATGGCAGTTCGGGCTGGCCTTCATGCCCATTTTCTCCAAGGCATACTGGGAGCCCGTAGTCCAGGAAGCCAAACAGGCAGGGGGCATCACGGAACAGCAGAAGGCCCTGTATGCCCACATTCCGGATGGAGAACCCAGCGCCGGCGGATACATTTTCGATCAATGGGAGCGGGGCGCCTTCGCCGAAAAAACCATCAATCCCGAGTACTATTTCTCCGGTACCGAGATTGCCCATTACTCGAACGGTGCATACGCGGCATCCAAGCCCGGAATCTACGAGTTCACCGCATTTGGCGACCCCAGCGGCGAGCCCGTGCTGGAGTACGTTGAGGGCCCGTACGCAGAGAGTACGATCTATTCGATCTATGGCAGCCAGGACGCCGCTGTACTGGCGCTGAAAAAAGGCGACATCGACTTCATGCTGAACCCCCTGGGTCTCTCCAGGGGTCTTCAGGACCAGCTCCGGGGCGAGGGCGGTCTCTCCACCATCGAAAATTCCTCCGACAGTGTCCGTTACCTGGGATTCAACTTCCGCAAGGCTCCCATGGACAGCAGGGCTTTCCGGCAGGCTGTGGCCACGCTGATAGACAAGGAGTTCCTCGTGGACACAGTATTGCAGGGCGTGGCCATACCGGTTTACACCATGGTACCGGAGGGCAACGCCGCCTGGTACAACCCTGATGTCCCGCACATCGGCAGGGGTCTCACCAGGGCAGACAGGATCGCGAATGCCGTTGACCTGCTCAAGGGGGCAGGGTTTACATGGGAAACCGAGCCCCGCCTCAGCGAGGATGGACAATTCGTCGAGCAACACGGTGAGGGCCTGAAAATGCCGGACGGTCAGGCGGTTCCAGCCTTGGAAGTGTTGTCGCCCAGCCCGGGATACGACCCCTTGCGTTCCACCTTCGCAATCTGGATTGAGAGGTGGCTGAATGAAGTTGGCATACCACTGCGAGCCAATCTCACCGGGTTCAACGTGATCGTGGAGCGGGTGTTCGACCGGCAGGACTTTGACATGTGGATCCTCGGCTGGGGCCTCGACCCATTCCCGGACTACCTGGAGTCCTTCTTCCACAGCCGATATTCCGATCTCGAAGGCTACAATCCAGGAGGCTACAACAATCCGGAGTTTGACCGCTTGGCCGACCAGTTGCTGGCAGAAACCGACCTGGAAGCGGCCCGGAAACAGGTGTTTGAGATGCAGCGGTTCCTCGCGGAAGAGCTGCCCTACGTGGTGCTGTTCGACACCCCCATCGTCGAGACCTACCGGAGCGAACTGATCGAATTTCCTTTCACTGAATCCTGGGGAGGTCTCCAGAGTTCCGCCGGTATGCCCACCCTGGTCAAGTTCAAGTGAGCGTGTCGGCTGTAGCGCTGGCATTGGCCAAACAGATGCTCTCACAGCGGTAACTCCGGACGGATTGTTCCATGACGCGGGTGGATTTGCCTGACCGCCTTTGCCTTTGCCAGTCAGAGTCGCCTGCTGTCCCGAGAAGGCGCACATGACAGGCTACCTCCTTCGTCGTGCGGGACAAATGGCCCTGACACTGTTCCTGATTATCACGCTGACCTTTTTCCTCGTTGAGGCGCAGCCCGGCGACTACGCCTCTTTTTATGTCCTGAACCCTGACCTGCCTCCCGACGTCAAGGACCAGATACGGGCCTCGTTCGGCTTGGACAAACCCCTCTGGCAACAGTACCTGATTCACCTCAAGAATACTTTCACTGGAAACTTCGGCGTCTCTTTCGGGTACTTTCCCCGCCCTGTCCTGGACGTGGTGGCTGAGAGGCTCCCCCGCACTTTGATGCTGTTTCTCACTGCCACAACGATCTCGTTCTACTTTGGTTTCTTCCTCGGCAAGGCCATCGCCTGGCGGCGGGGCGGGCTGTTTGAATATGCCGCCACCATTTCCGGGGCAACGCTGTTCACTGCCTTCACACCGGCATTCGCTCTTATGATGATCTGGGTTTTCGCGTTCAAGCTGGGTTGGTTTCCTGTTGGCAAATTCCTGGATCCCCTGGTGTGGAGCGGGGCGGATGTCAGCGCCAACTACGTCTTTGGCAATATGCTGCTCAGTGTCGCAGGGTTTGCGGCGTTTGCTCTCCTCGCGGTTCTGCTGCTGAAGACATTTGGGCGCCGGGTGCCCTCGGTATTCGTTTTACCGACACTGTTAATGGGAGTGCTGGTCATCGCGTTGGCCTGGGCGTTTTCGGGGATAGGGGGGGCCTGGCTCTGGACATCATCAAGCACATGGTCCTCCCCGTGGCCACCCTGACGCTGGTTTCCTTTGCCGGGACCATGCTCCTTACTCGTAACAGCATGCTGGAAACCATCCGCGAGGACTATGTGATCGCCGCCCGGGCAAAGGGTCTGCCGGAAAAGCAGGTTCGGGATCGTCACGCCGCCCGCAACGCCCTGTTGCCGGTGGTGACCAGCCTGGTCTACAGCCTGATATTCGCCATCGACGGCAGCGTGATAATCGAGGGTATCTTTTCCTGGCCTGGCACTGGCATGACACTGCTTCAGGCCGTACGCAGCGAGGATCTCCCCCTGGTGATGGGAGCCATGTTGTTCATAGGATTGCTATCACTTTTCGCGCACGCCATCGTGGATGTGCTCTACGTCTATCTCGACCCCAGGATCCGCTACCAGTGAATTCCCGCAAGCCATCAACGTCAGCACCCACTGCAGACCCGGGGGACGACTCCCGCTGGGAGAGGCTCCACTTCATGCTGAGCAGGGTGGCGCTTACAGTCCGTTCGCTCAAACAAGGCTGGAACATCTTCATGGAAAGCCGGCTGGGCGCTCTCTCCCTGCTGGTCATTGTCATCTTCCAACTGATGGCGGCGTCCCATCCCATCCTGATGGCTACGGTGTGGGACCCTGCGACTTACGACCCGGTGACCGGGTATGCCTTCGACCAGGTGGAGCAACCGGCGGCGCCGAGCTGGAGCCACCCGCTGGGCACGGACCCCCTGGGCCGGGACGTGCTCAGCCAACTGCTGTACAGCACCAAGTCCGAATTTGTGCTCGGCAAAACTGCCGCCCTGGTCACCGTGGGGATTGCGACCGTTGTGGGGGCCTTCGCCGCCTATTTCGGCGGCCTGCTGGACGCGTTCTTCATGAGGCTGGCAGACCTGATTATTGCCCTGCCAGCCATCTCGCTGCTGATTGTTCTGAGCGCCCTGTTCAACCTGAACCTGTTTTACATTGCGCTGATAATCGGGGTGCTGGGAGGCTTTGGCGGCACTGCCATTATCCTGAAGTCACAAGCCCTCACCGTCAGGGTCAAGCCCTTCATAGAGGCAGCACGGGTAGCGGGCGGTGGCCATATACACATAATCTTCGCCCATATCGTCCCCCACCTGCTTCCCCTTTCCCTGTTGTATATGATGTTCACGGTGACCAGCGCCATATTCGCGGAGGCGGTGCTGTCGTTCCTGGGGCTGCTGGACCTTCGGATGAGCTGGGGAATCATGATCCATACCGCCAACACAGGAGGCTACCTGCTGGGCGGGACAAAGTACTGGTGGCTCATCGTTCCGGCCGGGGCCTCAATTACCTTCCTGTGCAGTGCCTTCTACCTGGCCGGCCGCGCCCTGGACGAGGTGGTAAATCCCAGGCTGCGACGGCGGAACAAATGATTAACAAGCTATGGACTAGCGGAGCGTATGTCCCCTGAGGCGGTTCTCGAAGTAAGAGACCTGTCCCTGACGTACCAGATTCGGCAGGGGGAAGTAAAAGCTGTCCGAGAGGTCAGCTTTAATCTCGTTCGCGGCCAGTCGCTGGGGTTGGTTGGCGAATCGGGATGCGGTAAGTCCTCGGTGGCCAACGGACTTATGGGCCTGCTGCCTGATAACGCCCTCGTGGTGGGAGGACAGGTCATCCTGGATGGCCAGGACCTGCTGCTCATGCCCCAGGAGACGCTCCGCAGCTACCGGGGGAAAAGGATCGCCATGGTATTCCAGGCCGCCATGAACGTTCTGGATCCAGTGTACCGGGTGGGCCAGCAGATCGTGGAAGCACTCGAAGCACATGGCGTGGCGCCATCGGTGTCCGTTGGCAGGGAAAGAGTGGCGGACCTTTTTCGCAAGGTTGGCCTCGATCCCCAGTTTATGGACCGGTATCCTCACGAGTTCAGCGGCGGCATGCGCCAGCGCGCGGTCATAGCCATGGCCCTCTCCTGCGACCCCGAGGTGATCATTGCCGATGAACCTACCACGGCACTGGACGTCATCGTGCAGGACAGAATTCTCAGGGAACTGAAGGCCATCCAGAGAGAAACAGAACTGGCCATCATCTACATCAGCCACGACATCGCCGTAATCACAGAGGTGACCGACATGGTGGCCGTGATGTATGCGGGGAGGCTGGTGGAATCAGGGAGTACCGCAGAAGTAATCAGTTCGCCCCTTCACCAGTACACGGCGGCCCTTGTTTCATCGTTCCCGAGCGTGAGCGGAGAAAAGCTGCCACTGTCGGTCCTGGGGGGAGAGCCACCGGACCTCGTCCATCCCCCTCCTGGGTGCCCCTTCCACCCCCGGTGTCCAGCAGTGACCGAGGTCTGCAGGACTGAGGCTCCGCCCCGGGTCAACCTCGGAAGCCACTGGGCCGATTGCTGGCACCCGCTGGACCTGTCTGTGGCTCCCGAGAGGACAATCCCGTGAGCCAGCTTTTCACCGCGCCGCAGCCATTGATTGAGCGGCAACAGGGGGCGCCTCCGCTGGTCGAGGTCCGGAGTCTGACCAAGAGATTCGCCGTGTCCAGGGGCCTGTTCAGAAAACCGGCAAACTTCATTCACGCGGTAGACGATGTCTCGTTTCAGCTGCAGCGAGGCGAGAACCTGGGAGTTGTGGGCGAGTCTGGTTGTGGCAAGACAACCATAGGCAAACTCCTGGTGAAACTGCTGGAGCCGGACGAGGGTCAGATTTCGTTTCGCCTCTCCGACGATTCCACCGCGGGCGGGGGCAACAAGGTGGTTGATCCAACCCTGCTCCGAGGCAAAGACCTCCGGGAATTCCGCCGCCGATCACAGATGATCTTTCAGGACCCCTACGAATCCATGAATCCCCGCCGGACGATATACGACATCGTTTCCGAGCCCCTGTCGGTCCAAGGATTGGGCATCATCATGGACCGGGTCCAACGAGTGAGAGACATCCTCACCTCAGCCGGTCTTGCCCCCGCGGCCGATTTCCTGTTCCGCCACCCCCACGAGCTCTCGGGAGGGCAGCGGCAGCGAGTCGCCATCGCCCGGGCGCTGGTAATCGCGCCGCAGTTCGTCGTGGCGGACGAACCGACGTCCATGCTGGACGTCTCCAGTCGGGCTGGAATCATGTTGCTGATGCAACAGCTGGCGCAGGACCTGGAAATCTCCTACCTCTACATTACCCATGACCTGGCGGTGGCGCGGTATATGTGCGACCGGATAGCCGTGATGTATCTCGGCAAAATCGTGGAGGTGGGGGAAACCGAGGAATTGCTGCGCAACCCGCTCCATCCCTACACGAAGGCCCTCCTGTCCGCAGTGCCTGTACCCACTCCGGGGCATCGGAGGGCACCTCCGGATATCCACGGGGACTTGGCGCTTCCCCTGAACCCACCTCCACGCTGCCGGTTCTACGACCGCTGCCCTGTCGCGACCGATCAATGTCGCGACAATCCGCATCCTCCCAGTGAAGAAAAGGCACCCGGCCACCAGGTGGCCTGCTACGAAGCGTGACTGTGGGATTCTGACAAGGCCAAACCTGTGGAGTCACCGTCCGTCGGATCGGGTCAGTAGTGGTTCTACCCTGTCAGTTGGTATCTTTGCATTCTTCTTCGCACGCAGAGGTCATCGAGGTTTCGTTGACTTCAGTCACTTCCAGCCCGTTCCTGTGCATTCCATGCCCAATCCAATGTCAAAGCATTTGCTTCGCATCTGCCTCCATAGTAATTTCGCTCCCTTGGAGTCGGACCACTACACCTATGGACAGAAATTGATCTTCACTATCGCGCTGACCTCCTTGCATCCCTGACAGTGCAAATTGCCAATCAGGCAAGGGGCGCATATTATGTTAACCAAAGCCTTGTTTATGTGGTATTTTTGCATCACTATGCCCAGTACGCCTACGAAATACCATTGTAATCTAAAGGGCAGCCTTACTGCCCGGCCCGGTTCGACCTGCGCGCAACTGCGAGGGCTCCCAAGAGAGTCTTCGTGCCACCATCGAGGGTCAGGCAGTGTTGAAACCACCACAGCTACCCCAAGCGCCCGCAGCATCGGTGAGCATAATGTCTCAGGGCAGCCGGATGTTTGACCAACGTTTGTTTGTTCTGCGCAACCATTTGAACCATTTCAGGATATCCTTCGACAGTACAGACTGTTGTATTGCTACCGGGACAAGGACGGAAATTTCACGAGTGAGATCATCTCGGAGCGATTTGATGAGCATGTTCAGGAACATCGGCTCGGCACTGACTATGGGAGGGCTGGAAACCACCAGGTCAAAGGAAGCCAGGGAAAGCTACATTGAAAGATGCGGCCGCCACGAGGAGAGTTACAAGTCCTACAAGGAGTTTGTGGACGACTCCGCACGGAGGCTGGAAGAACTCTGGAGAGAGGCCCAGCGTGGGCGCGAACTGGTCATAGAGACGGGGGCGCTTTACGCCGATGGAGAGGGCAACTTACAAGCTGGATGGTATCCGCTGCAGGAATCACCTCGCAGCAGCGCCGGCGTCGCGGGAGAGCCGAATGCAAATTCAGGTGATGCGGGAGGTATAGCGGCCGCCATGGAGAAACGTGCCGCTGCCTGGGTGACTGTCGGATCACTGGCCACGGCTTCAACTCGCGCGGCCATCGGCAGCCTGTCGGGCACGGCAGCGGCCTCGTTTGCCGTGACCGGCTTCAATGCACTTACAACAGTCCAGTTCCTGAACGTAGATTTCTTCAAAACCAGGCAGAGGGAACGGGAACGACTCGATTCCATATCGCAGGCCACTGAAGCAATTGACCAGAGAGAAGCAGAAATGCAGAACCACCGGAACAGGCTGGAGTCCATCCTGCCAGAGATCTCACCAGTTATCGACGAACTGGCATCATCCGCTGTGGATGCCAAGTCGGCCAACGATTCTCGCCTGGCCAGCATATCTACAATGCGATCTACACTTGTTGCCAATTGCGCCAAGGTGTCCGAAGCCCTGCAGGAAACGACCAACGCTATCGAGAATGCCCGGGGGAGCCGAGAGGATATGAAGACCATAAGCGAACGCTCCAGGGACGTAACTTCGGCGGCCGCGGAGTTGCAGACCGAGTCAAACAGGCAAGAAGCCGCCGTGAACGAGGAAACAAGCAGAACAACCGTCGTCCTCAACAAGCTCTCTGCGGCCATCGATAGTGCCGACCATATCATCGCGCACGCGAGATATGAACGGGCAGACTGACGCGACAGGATCCTGCCGGAGTCCGGTGCCATCAGCGCGCCCGTAGACACCACCTGCTGCAACTACCGGATCCCCTGCATTGTATAAACGCAGCGAAGCCGCCGTAGGCGACACTCCATACCGAACCCGAAGACTGTTGGGCCATATCCAGCCGGTCCTTGGCCACGTCGATTACCGCGTAAATGGCTTCCTGCTTCGTATTTCCCCCGGGGTTAAGAATTGGCCCATTCCGGAGAAATGCGGGCTTTTCAACGCAAGCGACCTTGCGGGGTCTTTGGTCAAAAGTGCGGAGACCGTGCTTTCAATCATCCTGCCCGGACCAAGGCCCTGCCAGTCTGCCGCACCCTAAAGCCCTCCGCACGGGATACCATCCGTGCCAACCTCAAGATACAGGGCCCCGGAAGCGAGCCGTTGCGCCCTGTGGGATGCCGCCTTACACTGACGGCGCTTTTAATCCGGGAACACACGCTATGGAGGCGCGCTATGAGTGAACTGGACGATCGCTACGAACGAGGACAGGAAACGCGGAGGATGTTTGGCGGCGGCCAAATCACCCCCGGGGGCCCTACGCCTGCATGGGAAATCGCGCCGGACCTGGAAAGGATCCTGGGCGAGGCGCTCTTCGGCACCATCTGGAAGCGGCCGGCTTTAACCCCAGTGCAACGCGAAATGGTCACGCTGTCCTGCCTCGTAGTCATGAACCGCGAAGTGCAGCTGAAGCGGCATCTGGCCAACGCGTTGAACGTAGGACTGACGCCGGAACAGCTCGTGGAATTGATCATTCACGACACCTGGTACAGTGGAGCCCCGGCGGGCATCCAGGCGCTGACGCTGTGCAAGGCGGTTTTCGAGGAGCGCGGGATAGATTTCACTCCGGCCCGCATCCACGATTCCAGCGAGGATCCCGACAGCCTCTTCCAGCGGGGGGACGAGTTCAGGCGGAATTACATGGGAACCACATCGGCGGCACGACCGGCTCCGCCGACGCAGGCTGAGGGGGAATTGGGGCGTACCACCGGAGAATACTACTGGGGAGCGACCTGGACGCGGCCGGGCCTCGACCTTCCCAGCCGCTGCATCTGCACCATGGCGTGCCTGGCAGCATTGGGCCGCGAGGGACCCCTGCGGAGCCACATCCGGGGCGCGCTGAACATCGGGTTTACGCAGGACCAGATCATTGAGGTGTTCGGCCACATGACGCTCTACGCCGGCATTCCGTTCGCCCGGGGTGCGATGGACGTTGCCAACGAGATTTTCGCCAGCGCGTGACGGTGCTCCCGCCTGAATTGAGAGTACTCAGGGGCTGATTTACGATCGTCAGTTTGTTGACGTTCAGCGAGAACGTCTGCCGCCATCCACAGGCTTGAAATAGAGCCTGTGGATGGCGTGTGACGAAAAAGTGTGAAAGCGAATTTGCAGGCCTGCTGTGCAGGGATGGTGGGAGGCATAAAAATCCGGGAAAGCCCACGGGAGTCCGGTTTGCACCGGGGCACTGCGCGCAATTTGCTGGACTTGACGTCGCATTTCATGACTCCCTCCCTGCTCAGGCGCCCCAAGGTACCTGTTTTAGTCTGTTTCCACCCAGCATAGTCCCCTCAAACGCCCTCGACACAACCACCGCATTGTCTGAACCGCACCATGCCAGGTGATGCCTCAGGAGCTATGGCAATGGTTGCATACGGCGGCTCGACCCAGTTTTGTTCGTCAGGTAAGAGCACTTGCCCGACTCGCGTGCAGGAGGAGGTTCGAGTCCTCCGGGGCCTGCTGTTTATCGGACCATAAAGGCAGCGAATCACCACAGACCAGAACAACCACTGGGTCGACGGGGGCATCTGCGCAACTCCCTCAGCTACTGGACTGACTGAACGCTCGTTTCCCGGCTGGGTTCACTGCCTGGGGATTGGCGGAAGTATGGTCTCAGTAAAAGAGAAAAAATAAAGGTGCAAGTCCTCGAATCCGTCCAGGTTGGTGGGCCTCTTCTTGACGAGAGATATAGCCGTCTTCGAGATGTGGTCCAGGGCTCTTGGAACCCATCCTGGCTCACGCAAAAGCCGCAAACTCAGCCTCTCACCCGTCGGCTGGTGAGGCTGTCCCGCCAGAGTGAAGGCGAGTCCAATAGTGGCAACGGCCATCAGAAAGAGCCGAACCTCTGCACCCAGCAGGCCAACCCAGCCCAAGGCCGAGAGTCAGCAAGATGAAGAGCCCAGGGTTGTTAGGGCTGAGCAGTGGACTGCCGGACAAGGAACCCGAGTGTCGCCACAGGCCGTCGGGATGATTCGAAGAAGGTACTCGCAGGACTTGGTTTCATGGTGCTAAAGATGGTCGAGATCGCCGCAGGACAGGAGGCCCTGGGTGGTGATCAGGTATAGGGGTTCGTCTCGAGTTATGGACGCTCCCCGGGTGGCCCAGATGTTGACCGAAGAGGTTCAGGCCGCTTTCGCACAACGAAAAGAGCCACTCCGGCCTGCGGCAGCTCTTTTCTCTTGGACCAATTCGTGAGTGTCACGTCGAACGTCGCCAGCGTTACGGCAGAATGCCAACATCCCGGAGCAGGTCGATAGTGCCTTCAAGGTCGCTCAGATTGCCCAAGTCGACTTCCGGCGGATCCAGTGACTCCAACGGCGGCAGATCGCCCGCCGGTTCTACTCCCTCCACCACCGGATATTCCTTGACCTCTGAGGTGAAGTATTCCTGCGCCTGTTCCGACAGGAGGAATTCTATGAATTCCTCGGCCGTTTCCCTGTTCTCGGATGCTTTCAGTATCCCGACACCGGCCACCAATAACAGTGCTCCGGGATCGCCATTTCCGATGAAGTGATTGCGGGCGGTAAACTCCGGCCCATGTTCCTCCAGGAACTGCTCCAGGTAGTAGTGGTTGACGAATCCGACGTCCACCTCGCCGTTGGCGGCCGCCTGCACGATGGAGACGTTGTTTGGATATTCCTGGGCTTCGTTCACCTTCATGTCTTCCAGCCACTCCCGCGCGCCGTCCTCGCCCAACTGCAGGCGGAGGGCAGTTACGAATGACTGGAAGGAACCGTTCCGGGGAGCCCACCCCACACGGCCCTTCCACTCCTCATCTGTGAAACCCAAGATGGAGGCCGGGAGGTCTGTGTCCGGATTGATGTTCTCCGTGTTGTAGATGATGGTTCTGGCTCGCCCGGACGTTCCAACCCACAGTCCGTTGGGATCCCGTAACCTAGCGTCAACCTTGTCGAGGGTGGCCTGCGGCAATTCCCCCAGCATTCCCGCCGCCGCCAGGCTGCCCAGGGAGCCGGGGTCCTGCAGGAACACCGCGTCAGCAGGCGTTGTTGTCCCCTTCCTCGAGAATGGTGGCCGCGCTGGCCGCGCTGGCCGCGTACTTGACCTTTATCGAGACCCCGGTTCGTTCACCGAAAGCCTCCAGGAGCGGGTGCACCAGCGATTCCGAACGACCCGAATACACGGTAAGGGAACGATCCTGCTCATCCGTGAGTTCCTGCCCGGTTCCGTCTGCTGATGTTGTTGGCGAAGTCGCCTCCGGGGGAGGCGCTTGCCCGCCCCCTCCGCAGCTTACGAACGCCAGGGGCAGCGCCACAGATAACGCAGCCAGCGCGAGCAGAGAGTGCGAAAAGGTCCTGCGAAAAAAACCTGTCATTTCCGTTCCCCTAAACCGTTAATGGTGTCGGTTACTCGATGGTGGCAACGAGGTCGTCCTGCGTCAGCGGGGGCGCGATACCGGCTGATTGTTGGTGGTCAGCAGTCAGTTAGTCTGGAGCAATGTGGAAGTAGGCCAC
>CBDHDY010000049.1:0-8960 GCA_965261885.1 Dehalococcoidia bacterium | reverse complement strand
TTCACCCCCAGCACTGACACCGCCGAGACCACCTACCTCTCAGCCGTCGACTGGCAGATCTACCTCCCGATGCAGTGCTTCCGGAATGCCCAGCACCTCCTCGCATCCCTCCAACCCAATGAGAAAATGACCCTCAGCTACAACGAGGGATATTTCACCACCGGAGCACCCTACGCCGTCAATCACGCCTGGATCTCCCTGAACGGTAAGGTCATCGACCCCAACCGCACGGAAGGACCCCGGGCCAGGAACCGGTCAGGGGAGAGTTCCCAGCCGAGTGGGAATACCTCGGGGTCGAGCTGGATCCCAGCCGCTGGCCGCACAACGTCGGCCACGGCCCCGGGCCCGTTCTCGACGACTGGGAGTGCGGCTGGCCCATGCTGGCCGCTGCGGCGCCCCTATCCCGTTGACGCCAACCAACAGGCTGAACCAGGAGATCGAGGACGCCGAGCGCAAGGCCTGGGACTCCCTCGCCCGGTACAAGTTCACCATGTTCGGGTACTGGTGCGGCATCTGGGTCCATCTCAACCGTATCACCGGCAGCAAAACGGCCCAACTCCTGGAGCAACCGAGTCCAGCTTGCCCGCGAATACGTAAGCGCAAACACATCCGAATACGGACATACCGCCGCACCAGCACCACACCCGACCGACGAACCACAGAACGACCACCCGCTTTCAGCCGCCCCTCATACCGGCGGCGACCGCCTCAGGAGAAACCGCCCAATGACCTCCCCGAATACAATGCCGCGCAAACACCATCACCGTCCCAGCCACAGCTGTGGCCACGAACGCCAGTACGTCCACGCCCGAGGCGCCACCGGCAGCTTCAAGCAAGAAGTGCCCATCAAGTGCCCCGACTGCCTGGACGAGATCGACGAGCTCCACTGCGCAATTTGCAACACCACGCATCCAGCTGACGACTCCGTCCTCTCCGGAGTAGGCCTCACCGCCGTCGGCCAGAAATGCCTTGAGCGCAGGTCACAAGAAGAATCAGCATAGCCGAGGCAACCCAGCCCCATCCGAGGAAGTGAGAATGCCCGAGCAACACCAGGATGAGACCCGCGACTACATCTACATCGAACAGACCTATACCATCCGGCCCACAGGCCCAAGATGCTACGAGGTCATGCTCGGAGAACACCGGGGATACCTCGGCATCAACCTGCAGGGCACCAAATACGCCCCATACGCCTACACCACCGAACCCTGGCAGGCCAGCCCAGATGGCGTCCGGGACGGCGTCCCGTGCAGCAGCAACCTCCCCTCGGCCCTGAACCACCTCTGCTCCAAGCTATTCGAGGACAGCGAGACCCAACGCATGCAGGCGCTCTTTGACGCCGCCACCACCGCCGTAGAATTCCAAGCCGGCATGGAAGCCATCCTCCAGCAACCCCAGGACTGACGGAAAGACCGAGGTGACAACCGACAACCCGAGGCCATCCCTGCTGACCAACGCCGCCGAGCAGCTCACCGGACCCATCAGGGCCCACGCCAGGGCCCTGGCCGCAGCATCGGTGATCGGCGGGGCCGCGCTCTTCGCACTCACGCTCACACTCGCAGCCGGACAGCCCCAGCCCGTCGGCCGGGCCGCCGTCGCAGTCCTGGTCGCAACCTCCCTGATCATTTCCACCCTGATCAGCTACCTGGCACTGTTCATCGTGTGGAACACCAAACAGGAGATACGGCGTCGCCGGCCCGCTGCACCAGCGGCCGCGCCGTCGCCGCCCAGACCACCGGCCAAGAGAAAGGCCAAGAGACCCAGGCGGCGACGCCGCCGGTAAAACCGACATTCCTCCAACCAAGGAGCAGCCACACCAATGGAAAGCATCAGCAAAGCCGACGACACCGAACACGAGCAGCGGCGGTCCCTGAACGCCATCCTCTCGTTCCTCGACGAGTATCACCCGGTCTCCCCCAACCAGAGGAGCGCGATCCACAGCATCAGGGACCGCCTGCGCAGCGGCGAGGGCACGGCCGAGGACCTGGCCCAGCTCGCCCGCCACCTTGAGCACACCGAGTTCCAGCTCCGCCGCGGCACCGTCAAGACCCTGCCGGGCCTCGCCCGCCGCGCCAGCGGCTGCGCCCGCCACCGCAGCAAGGTGATCCAAGTACCGATAGAGAGGTACCCACATGACACTCGCAGCAACCGCGACACCCCAGGTCACGCACGTCATAGCCGACCTCTTCTGCGGCGCCGGAGGCACCAGCCACGGAGCGAAACTGGCCATCGAGGAGGACGGCGACGTCATGGACCTGGTGGCAATCACCCATAACCCGACGGCCATCGCCACCCATCAGGCGAACCACCCCGAGGCCCGCCACCTGATAGAGGACGTGAACATCGTCGACCCCGAGGAGGTCGTCGAAGACGGCTACCTAGACATCCTCATGGCATCCCCAGAATGCAAGCACTTCTCCAGGGCCCGGGGCGGCAAGCCGATCCACGACCAGGGCCGAATGGCCGCATGGTCGATTCTGAATTGGCTCGCCAAGCTGGACGTGAAAACAATAATCGAAAACGTCCCGGAGTTCAGATTTTGGGGTCCCCTGAACCCCGACAAGACCCCCGACAAGACCCGCCGAGGCGAGTATTTCCAGACCTGGTACAACGCCATCGTCGGGCTCGGATACCAAGTCGAGTTCCGCAACCTGAACGCCGCCGACTATGGTGACGCCACATCCCGCACCAGGTTTTTCCTGCTGGCAAGGAAGGATGGCAAGCCCATCATCTGGCCCGAGCCCAGCCACGCCAAGAAGGACCCCGGGCATGTTCCCACGGCAGGCTCCCCTGGCGCGGCGCCAAGGAGATCATCGACTGGTCCCTCGAGGGCCGCTCAATCATCGAGCACCCAAAGTACTTGAAGAAGCCACTCTCCGAGAAAAACCCGCCGGCGCATCGCCCGCGGCCTGACCAAGTACGGCGGGATACTCGCCCCGCTCTACATCCAGCTGCTGAACCTGCCGGAGGACCTCCCCACCCACGATGCCCCCGAGGGCCAGCCGCAGACCACGTTCCTCCTCAACCGGAACGGGGAGAACGGCTCCGACCGCTGCCCATTCCGTCGACGATCCAATGTGCACCGCCACCGGCCGAGGCCGCCGGCTACAAGGTCGACCTGGCCGTGGAACAGTTCATGCAGGCGAACCGCAACAACAACCTTCCCCGCAGGCTGGACGAACCAGCACCGTCCCCCACCTCCGCACACGGAGGCGGCACCTTCCTGATCGACAGCACGGTCGAACCTTTCATGCTGGGACAGCAGAGCGGCGCAACCGCCCGCTCCACGGACCAGCCAGCACCCACCATCGCCCAGGCCGGCGCCGTCTCGCTCACCAGTCCCACCATCATCCAGTACTACGGCCAGAGCAGCGCCCAGGACATCGAGACGCCCCTCTCGACCATCACCCGCTGCAGGAAGCACGCGCTGATCGACGCCACCCTTATCGAATACTATGGCAACAGCGACGCCGCCGACATCGAGGCGCCCCTGCCCACGGTCACTGGAAAGGACCGCCACGGTCTGGTCAGCTCCATCATCGTCCAGCTCAATGAGGGCGACCCCGGCGAGGAGCAACACACCAGCCCCGCAGTACCCGTCCGAGTGGAACACGCAGCGTTCCAGCTGCCCACGGCGTTCATGGTCCCCAACTTCGGCGAAGCCGACGGCCAGGAGCCGCGCTGCCACTCCGTCGACCAGCCGACGCCAACGATCACGAGCCGCGGGGCCTGCAACCTGATAATAGCCACCATGGACGAGGCCACGGCCGAACACCTCAGAGACCAGGGCATCGACCCGAGGCGCCTGATCTACATCGACGGCGAACCACACCTCCTGGACATCCGGTTCCGGATGCTGGAGAACCACGAGCTGGCCCGGGCCATGGGATTCGACGACGATAAGACCGAGTACGAGTTCCACGGCAATAAAGGGCAGATAACCAAGCAGATAGGCAACGCCGTCCCGGTGCACCTGGCATCGGCCCTGGTCAAAGCCACGATCGACGCGGGAAGATAGGAGGAACCCACCTTTGAACATCAAGATCGACGGCACCGAGTGCCGCCTGGAACTGGCCAAACCCTCCGAGCCCATCCTCGGGTACAGGGTCCGCGGTCACCGTAAGTACGAGAACTGGCAGGTCAGCCACGACCTGGACAGGCTGCACGGCTACGTTGGCAACAAGGGGCCCGGGCACGGCCACGATAAATACTACCGAACCCTTACGTTGATCCAGATCTCTGAGAACAACTTCGAGACCCGCCAGCAGTAGCCGCCGTGGCACCAGACAAGACGCTCACCAAAGGAAAAGCGACATGACCGCGAACAGCTTCATCCAGCAAGGGATTTTTATCACCGAGCCGCACCAGGAGATACTCCAGGCCCACATGGCCGAACTCGGAAACGACTTCCTGAAGAGCCTCGGATTCTCTGAGTGCCAGTTTCCCCCACAGGGTCCTCCCACATCGAGCGCACCGGAAAGATGCAACACACGACAGCTCTCTGGCACGGCTACGCCGCCACCAGGACATGCATAAAACCACTGCTGTGCCCCGATTGCTACCTGGAAACCAAGGGAGACGCCCCCGTGGCCAGCAGCGCAGGACACGAACAATGCGCCAAGGACGGCACCGATTGCCTGAACAACGGGCACTCGTTCTACAGCGCATCCTGCATCGACGACACCTGCGGAAGGTGCCGCCCACCCAGCTCCTGTGAAGTTCGATCGCCGGACTGAGACGGTCACCCCACCAGTGGCCCGTCATTTCGCGCCCAACGACACCCCGCTGACATCTCCTCACTCATCGCCACAGCCAGGGTGAACACCCGGTTCCCAATCCCGTTTCCACTCCCCGCATCCGCAGTTCCGGCTGCCAACCGCCGCCTCTGGGGCAGGACGCCGCCTCCTACCCCCACCACCCAGGCTCCCCGAGGAGAACCTAATGAAGCCCAAGACACACGTGGACATCCTCTCCCTGGGAGCAGGAAAACAGTCCACCGCCCTTGCCCTGCTCTTCGAACTGGGCCTCGTCCCCGGCCTACCCAAGCCCAAGTGGGCCATTTTTGCTGACACAAAAGCGGAAGCCCCGCACGTGTACCGCACCCTCGACTGGCTCCAAGAGCTGATCTCCTACGAGATCATCCGCGTGAGCTGGGGAGACCTGGCACGAAATACCTGGAAGGCAGCCATCGGCATGCCCGTCCCGGAACGCGGACACCACGAGGGCGGCTACGTGGATGTGCCCGTTTTCAGCACCACGGGGATGGGCCGGAGGCAATGCACGACAACCTACAAGCTGGGCCCCATCAAACGGGCCATCCGGGAACTTGCCAGATCAGCGCCGCCAGCGCTCTCCGCCACCCAGTACATCGGCATCTCGGCCAACGAGACCCGCCGGGCCAAGCCGGCCCGCGACGCCTGGCTCACCAACAGCTATCCCCTGGTCGACATGGGCTGGACCAGGACCGACTGCATCAACTGGCTGGACGCCAACTACCCAGGAAATCCAGTGAAAAGGTCAGCTTGCTGGTTTTGCCCCTTCCACTCCCTGGCAGACTGGAAGGAGATCCAAGACCTCTATCCCAACCTTTACGCCGGACGCCGTGGCCATGGACCGTCAACTGAAAGAGCACCCCCGGGGTCCCTGGAAACCTGCGCCACGGAGGCCTCGAGAAGGCAATGGTCTCCCGAACAGCCCAGATACCGATGCTGCTCCAGCAGGACGACCCGTATTTGCCAACCATGAAAAAGACCGGGGCCCTCCTGAAGGAAGACCCCGGCCGCCGCTTAAAATCCTCGGACGCTGGCGTCAGC
Organism: Dehalococcoidia bacterium; assembly: GCA_965261885.1. GTDB lineage: Bacteria > Chloroflexota > Dehalococcoidia > Lucifugimonadales > UBA3495 > VXOI01. The sequence continues at coordinate 3,147 of CBDHDY010000049.1, read as the reverse complement.
TACTCGCCGCCGCCGTCACCCTCTCCGGCCCCACCGGCGTCCCCACCGGTATCCCCACCAGTGTCCCCACACCGGAATCCTCACCGCCCGCGGGTTTCTCATCGTCCTCGGGACCACGTCGGTCAACCACCATTGCACACCTCAAACTCGAACGTAACGCCCGGTCCAACCGGGATGCCCTGTATCCAAAGTAAACATAACGAGTGTGCTTCCATAACCACCGTGGCGAACGGAAACCACACCGCGCGCAGCTGAAGGAGGTCAGGCTTGACACACCGAAGGAAATCGCCGAACCAGCGGATCACCAGCTCCATAGTGCGCATCAAGCTAGCCGACGCTGAGAGGCGCGAACACGACCTGATTCAACAGGAACTCGCAGCCATACGGCCCGAGGCCCGGGGTCCGGAGGCATCAGCCCTGGCCCGCGCCATGCTCGACGCAGTCGCCCAGCCCAAGGCCCCGATCCTCGAAGAACTGGCCAAATGCTGCAGACTCGACGAGCCCACCCTGATACTCTCCGGCAGCGCCAAGGAACACCAGGCAGCACTGGACGCCTGCAGGTCCATCGACCGAGTCCCGTTGGAGTTGCCCCGCCACCACACCAAGTACGGCCGGCCCCTCAGGGCCTGGGCCAGCGCCGGAGGCCTCCTCGTCGCCGTGGCCGACCACCTCATCCCCGACGACGACCTGAAGGACACCCGAAACGTCATCTTCTTCGGCCGGCAGACCAACCGGGCCGCACACCTGGCCACCATGGTCCTGCTCGGTATTCACTCCCCCGCAACCACCATCCAAGTCACTCACATCATCGCCGACGACTCCGCCGGACGAAATCGTTGCCCGCAGGGTGACACCCTTCCCACACCTGCACAGCGCCAGAATAGCCAGGGTGCAGGCCCTGGATGAACCAGCGCTCCTGACAGTCCCCGGCCAACCACCGGACAATAAAAGACCCAACGGCCGCCAAAGGGCGGCCGTTTCATTTTCACCAGAACGAGAAGGACAGCATGGAAGCCACCAGACACCTGGACGTTGCCGAAACGGCCAAGCTCATCCGAAAACGCCTCAAGCACGAATTCCCCGGAACCCCATTCAGCGTCCGCCTCAGACCGGTACGCCGCCGGCGCGTCCATCCGGGTCAAATGGACCGACGGCCCGCTTGTGAGCGAGGTCAAGACCATCACCGACGGATTCGAGGGCGCCGGATTCGACGGCATGATCGACCTCAAATACCACAAGCAGCACTGGCTCAGGCCCGACGGCACCACGCTCATCCACTGGACCCCAGGCACCCAGGGCAGCCGCGGGGTCGTCCCCGAAGAGGACAACCGGATGCTGGCACCGGTCATGCCCGAGGACGCCGAACTGGTCACCTTCGGCGCCGATTTCGTTTTCGCAACCCGCGAGATCTCCAACCACCGCCAGCGCACCGAGGAAGCCATCACCTGGATCTACCAGAAACTGCGACCTCGAGAGAAACATCGGCGAACCCAGCAGGGACCGGTTTGACGGCAACTACCTCCCGGAAGTCGCCTTCAACCTCCTGCTGCATCAGAAGCTCGGCGAGCCCCTCGAGAACGCCTTTCGCCGGGCGTACCTGCCCCCGGAGGAAAACCAATCCCCTCCTTAATCGGAAGCCACATGACAGCTCCCGTCCCACCGATTCACGAGGTCAAGGGCCGCAACCCCTTCTGCGGCCCGGCCGCCTACGCCGCCCTCACGGGCAGATCCACGGACCAAGCCAGCCGGGCCATACGCGAAATCACGGGCAAGCCCAACGTCATGGGACTGCACCGCAGCCACCTCAGATCGCACTGCAACGGGCCGGCCTGCAGACGACCTCCACAGCGTTGCCGGACCAGCGGACCACGCTGGCGGCACTGATCCCATCGCTCGCACCAGGACGCTACCTGATCTGCATCGGCGGCCGCACCAACGGCCACTACGTCGTCCTCCGCACGGACAACCGGAGACGCAGCACCATCGCCGACAGCCATCACCGCGTCCCCGTCCCCGCAAAGGACTTCGCTGGAAGAGCGCAGGACGGCGCAGCGGCGTCAGGCACTGCTACGGCGTTTCGGGACAAAGCAAGGCCTGAGCCTCCGGTGTTACCATGCCAACGGCACCGGAACAAGCAGAAAGCAACCCAGGCAGCCGAGGGCATGAGCAAGCAACAACAGGCTCCTCACGTAATCCTGAACGTCGAGCCCGACGCCTCCCAGGAGGAGGTCCGCACCGCCTTTCGGCAACTGGCAAAGACCTACCATCCCGACGTCTCGAGCGACCCCGACGCCACAGTCAGGTTCCAAGAGATCAACGACGCCTACCGGGCAATGATCGGCCGGAGGCCAGCACCGACCCCAAACTCGAAATGAACCGACCTCATAAAGTTCATAGCCGCCGAACAGGCACGACTCCGGGCCCAGGACCCAGAACGCTGGGAGAGGCTCAAAAAGCAGGCAGACGACCGGAGGGTCGGCCGGTCCCAAGGCATCCGGGGCACGATCCTCAGGACCATGAGGCGCCTGCGAATCTAACATTTCAGCACGACACCAACATTCAGCCACGACACCAACACGGAGGCACCCGGTATGACCCAGCAAGCCGCAGGACTCTACACCTGCATCCCCTCCGAAAAGGACCTGGAGACCGGCACCTGGACCTCCACCGACGAGATGCTGGGTCGTGGAAGCGGCCGATCTCCCGGACGCGATGCGCAAGTTCGAGGCATGGAAGAGCAGGTACAAGCTGTCCTACGCCTTCCGGCACATCGCATACCACAGTCCCACCGAGGACGCCTACTCCGTCGACATCACCAAGCCCGAGGAACCCGACGAGCGGTGATGAACCCCTCCGGCCTCCCCGACAGGACCGGAACCCGCCGGCCACCACAGCACCGACGAGGAGTTCAGGCTACTCGTCGAAACCCTCATCGTCCTCAGGGAACTGCCCGGCTTCTACTTTTACTCGAGGCCAAGAACGCCGGAGTGCCCCCGCAGGTCTACAGAAACTGCACCCGCAGAGATGGCCCACAAGCACAATCCCAGACCACCAAGCGAAGATGGAGATCCTCCATGCCATGATCCAAGTCCAGATCCGCCTCTGGCCCTACCCCAGCCCACGAGACCTACTGGCAGTCTCACGCCC
>CBDHDY010000048.1:0-75313 GCA_965261885.1 Dehalococcoidia bacterium | reverse complement strand
TAGTAACGAAGTGGGCGTAGCGGTCGCGCTGGATGACCTGGTTGGAAATGCCCGCACCTTCAGGCCCAGCCGGGAACAGACTCGCTCTTCAACCGAGGGAGGCACGGTGGCGTGGGTGCCGACGGCTCCCGAGACTTTGCCGACACGCACGGTCTCAACGGCGGCTTCGAGGCGTTCCCGCTGCCGGTTCATCTCGTCCCACCACAGGGCAAGCTTGAGGCCCATGGTCATGGGTTCGGCGTGCACCCCGTGAGTGCGTCCCATCATCAGGGTGTCTTTGTGGAGCAAGGCTTGCGCCGCCAGTGCCGCGATGGCCCGATCAACCTCCTCCAGCAGGAGGCCGCCTGCCTCGACCAGCTGCAGGTCCAGCCCGGTGTCCAGCATATCGCTGGAGGTCAGGCCCAGGTGCAGCCAACGCCCCTCGGGGCCCAGTGTGGCGGTAATGGACGAGATGAACGCTGTAACGTCGTGTCGGGTGGTCTGGAAGATCTCGTCCATGCGTTGCGGGTCGTACTTGGCCGACCGCAGCAGGGAAATATCCTCCGCCGGGATCACACCCTCTTCACACCATGCCTCGCAGACGGCCAACTCGACCGCCAGCCACTTTTCGTACTTGTTGTCATCGGACCACACCCGCTTCATGGCGGGACGGGAATATCGGTCTATCACAGCATAGGCCCCGTCAGGTGATGTGGCGGCTTCAGCGCGGAGCCGAGCCGTTCAGTTGTAGTTCGCGAATAGCCAGCAGGACCGCTCTGAAATCTTCGAACGGTTGATAATCGATGTCCTGTTCGTCGCAGAAGCGGGCCAGGGTGCGATGTGCGAAGACCATATCGGCCTTCTGTGAAGCCTCCTGATCTGAGGCCCCGTCGCCAGCGAAAATCACAAAATAGCCCTGCTGCTGGAACCGTTCCACTATCAGCGCCTTGGAGTTCCCATTGGTTTCCCTGCCCGGATACGTATGATTGTAATGGTAAGAAATTTTTCCCCGGTCAAAGCTGGTGTCGACCGCGTAGATGGGCACGTCTCCGAACCCGTCGCGTTCGAGCAGAGCCGAGATGTAAAAGTCCAGTCCCTGGCTCACCACCGCCAGAGGGATGCTGTGGCTCCGACAAAAGTAATGGAGTTCTCGGAAAAATGGCCGCAAGTTGGCCCGTTCCCGGACATAGTACTGCATTGCCGAGCGGTCGGCTCTGATATTCCTGAACGTTATCTCCTGATACTCCTTCAGGTTCATCTCGCCGTTACGAAACTGCTGGCGAACTTCGGTCCATGCCGGATCTCCGAAGCGATTGAGCAACAACTCGGCCACGTTCTGTGCCGCGGCCGTGTCGTCGAAATCCGTTAGGAACGCAGGGCGAAGTTTACCGCTCGCGGAGTTCGCGCCGGTAGTCGTCATATGCCTGCCTGATTTCAGGGTGCTGGAGACCCAGGATCTGTGCGGCGAAGAAGGCGGCGTTGCGGGCGCCCCAGACACCCACAGCCATTGCAGCCACCGGGATGCCGGGCGGCATCTGCGCAGTGGACAACAGGGCGTCGATGCCCTTGAGTTCGCTGGAGGCCAGCGGAATGCCTATGACCGGCAAGGTGGACCAGGCCGCAAGTGCTCCACCCAGAGCAGCGGATCCACCTGCGGCAGCTATGAGCACCTGTATGCCCCGGTCTCGCGCCTGCTGGGCATATTCCGCCACCCGTTCCGGGGTGCGGTGAGCGGACATAACACGAACTTCGAAGTCGATTCCCAACTGTTCCAGCGTCTTGACGGCTTCGTTCACCACGGGCTCGTCCGACGCACTTCCCATTACTACTCCTACGAGCGGCACGTCAGCCTCCGGAACAAATCCTTGGTCATGGCAGATTATCCCTCATTATTTCACTTAATGACTTGCGCTGCCGCTGTGGGAAGTCCGCACGAACCCTCAATTCAGCGGAAACACCGCCGGATATGATAACACTTGGAAACCGATACGGGGATACCCGAGTGCGGAATCCAATGTGGGCGAAGGTTAAATCTCCAGCTGTTCCCGAAAAGCGTTGACCAGCGCCCGTTGCAGGGCATCTTGGTCCTGCCGGATCTGCACGCCGTTGACCAGCAGCGCGAGGCCATCGTCGAGCATCACCAGTTCCACCAGGATTTCCAATTCCTCCCCCTCTTCCCAGGTGAGCGCCGTGCTGATGACGTCGGCCATGTCATCTTCGCCCTCGATCCGATCCTCTTCCTCGTCCGTATCCCACTCGACAGTGGTCTCAACCAGTCCCTGCCCGCCCAGCAGCACTTCGTTCAATTCAGTGACCAATGGGGGTGATCTGCAGGGATTCCTGCCGGGACAGCAGTTCCTCCCTTTCTGCGGCGACCTGCCGGTCAAGTATCTCCAGCCGTTCGAGCCGCGCGGCGCGACCAGCGGTCAGTTCATCCTTCAATTGCAGCAGCGATTCACGCCAGGGCATTATCCAACTCCGAATTCTCCGCTTCCACCGGTGTCCTTTGTCGGCCGACAGGTCTCGCCGAGAGGTAGGTGAGAATGTCCAATTCAATATAGTCACGCAGGCCCAGTTGCGCCTGTATCCGTGCCAGGGCTTCCATCAGGTCCAGGTAACGAATGCCCAGGGGACCCCGGTTCATCGATTCCGGAAAGGAGCCGAGGCGTTTCAGCATGCGCTCTGCATTGTTGTTCCAGACGCCCAGAAGGCTTGGATTACGCAGACACAGCAGCCAGGATACGAACTCTTTTCCGGCACCGGGAAGCTTGTATCCACCGTCAGGTGAAACGCATTCGTCAAACCGTCCTTCGAGCTTGATAGTATCATACAAAAGGAAATCCAGGCTGTCCCTCAACTCGTCAATGGGAGTGCTGGCGAAGGAATCAGCCTGCCGCCCTCCGGACGCCCGGTAGAGGTGAAGGGACCGCTCAGGCGGAAGAGTAGCCAAGGCATCCTGCTCCAGCCAGGCCGCGAACTCTTCGGCCCGCCCCCACCGGCGTTTGCGGTAAGAGGCATCAACTCCGAAGGCAATTGCCTGGCGGTAGAGTTCCCCGAGTTCGCCGATGCTGACGCTATTGTGTCCTGCTGGCCGAGACCGTGGGCTCATGCCTTTACTCCGGCGCCTATTGCCGCAATGTCGGTGCGCCAGTGGGCTCCCTGGAAAGAAAAGCCTGAGAGGCGGGAATAGGCACGCTCCCGCGCTTCGGCGAGGCTGCCTGCCTCTCCGACAACAGTCAAGACCCGGCCCCCCGCTGTTACCGGACGTCCGCCCTGTCCTTCGGCGACGCCGGCGGTGAATACCATGGAATCATCGGTGTCCGGCACACCCAGTCCGGAAATATCGAGGTCGGTGGCGTACTCCGCGGGGTACCCGGCAGATGCCATGACCACGCCGACGCAGTGTCGGTCGCTCCAGGCGACGGAAGACGGGTCGAGACGTCCCTCGGCGCAGGCCAGCATGGCCTCCAGCGGATCGGAGCACAGGCGCGGCATCAGCACCTGCGTCTCGGGATCGCCGAAACGGCAGTTGAACTCCAGGATCCTCGGCCCGTCGGCGGTCAGCATCAGACCGGCGTACAGCACGCCACGGTAGGGCGCGCCGCGACCGGCCATGGTCCGGATGACGGGACGCATTATGGTGCGTTCGACATCATCGCTGAGTTCCGGCGTCCAGAACTCGGGTGGCGAATAGCTGCCCATGCCGCCGGTATTGGGTCCGCGATCGCGGCCCTCCAGACGCTTGTAGTCGCAAGCCGCGACGAGGGGCGAGATGCGCACGCCGTCGGTGAGGCCGAAGACGCTGACCTCGCGGCCCTCCAGCCTCTCTTCCAGCAGCACGGTGGCCCCGGCGTCGCCGAAGGCGCGCGCCGACATGCTGGCGCGGATCGCATCGGCTGCCTGCGCCTCATCGTCGCAGACCACTACGCCCTTGCCCGCAGCCAGTCCGTCGGCCTTCACCACGCGGGGGCCGGGATTGCGGCGCAGGTAATCCAAGGCCTCGGACTCGTCAGTGAACACGGCGAACTCGGGGCCGGGGGCGTTGGCCTCCCGGACGATTTCGCGGGCAAAGCTCTTGCTGGATTCCAGCCGGGCTGCGGCGGCTGTCGGGCCGAAGGCCGGGATGCCGTGACCAGCCAGGGCGTCGACAAGTCCGTCCGCCAGGGGCGCCTCTGGGCCTACGACCACCAGGTCGGCGGCAACACTGCGGGCAGCCTGCACGAGGTCGTCGACCCGTAAGCCGACCGGCAGGTTGGTAGCGATGGATGCGGTGCCGTAGTTGCCCGGAGCCACCCACATGCGCGTCAGCGTCGGGCTGCGGGAAATGCGCCACGCCAAGGCATGCTCCCGGGCGCCACTGCCAACGATGAGAACGTTCACGGCTGTGCAGGAGCGCGCACGGGTTCAGTCTGCTTACAGGTGATCCAGGTTATTTCCACGGCGGGGTCCATTTGTCGAATAAACCGCTTCTGCGCCCGTTGAGGCTCCTTCCCAAGAACTCCTCCAATTCGGGGCGGTTCAACACGGTCCGACCTCCGACACTGGCGTTGTCATCTATCAGCGTAGAGGGAACGTTCTCCCAGTCGAACTCACGCCGACCAAATGTGTCCGTCTGTTCTACGACGATTACCTTGTCACCCTCCAGTATCCAGCCTGTGGGCTGCCTGCCCTCCCTTTTCATTTTCGTGGCTGGCCTCAACAGGTGGTCGATCTGGGCCTTAACTCTCTCGTGGCGCCTGTCCGCGTAGTCGTTCCACTTGATGGCCGCACACCAATTCGGCGGAGTTTCGTCTAGAAGGTCTGCGATTAGGTCTGAAAGAACGCTGGAAGAGAACTCCAGCCAGTCCGCGGGTTGGGGCGTTTCGTCAAGCCGCGCGAAAATCCTGTTCAGGTACTCACGGTAGAAATTGGTCGACAGGCCCCGGCGCACTTCCTGTATCTTCAGGTGCAGGTCGTGTCGCAAGCTCTCCTTGTAGGAGGGAAGGGCGGTCGTGGTGTAAACCATGAGGCTGCGCTTGACGATCTGGTCGGTGAAGGCCTTGAGGTCCTGGTTCATCGAAAGCACGAAGCAGGGGTATTGGGATACCAACGGGGGCAACTCGTACTTGATCACGTCCTCACCGTGGTTACGTATGGCTGTCCGGCCAATGTCATCGAACACCGCGGGGAACCGCTTGTAAGAGTGCTGAATGTCCCGAAGCCTCCGCTTCGTGAACTCTCTCTTGTCCACGTTGTAGGCTTTGCCGAACATTGAAGTCATAAGCGTATCGATCAGGCTGGACTTACCACACGACGGCTTGCCGTACACGATAGCGAATGACGGAAACCGAAATATGTCCCCGTCGTGTCCCGCCAAGGCCCTCGTGTCGCACATGAACGGCGAGAAATAGAGCCAGGACCAGAGGATGAAGTAGTCCCGCTGAAGCCTCTCCACCCCCATTCCACCCTCGAAGGTGCCTTCGTAGTTGCGGAAGAACTCCACCAGCAGCCTGGCATCTCTTTGGGCTGCCTCCAGGTCGGGCTCCAAGGAAAAGGGTTCGCCGAAGAGGGTCACCGTTTTCGCGTCCCGGTCGATGGACAGCTCACGGTGGTCGGCCTCCTCATCAGATTGGACAACGCGGATGCGGCTGTACTCCTTGATGATCTGTTGTCTAAGTTCCCGGGTAACCTGCTGCTTCCCGTTGCGGGGTGGCGGGATGAGGTTGGCCACCGCCGAGGGAATCGCCGCCTTCATTTTTTCGATCCGCTCTATCTGCGCAGGGACGTTAATGTGGAATATATTGCCTTCCTGCGGGTCCGCCTCCCCAGAGTCGATCACCAGGGTCGAGTGGTCGTCTGGGGCGAGTACAGGCACTTCGTGGAGGCTAATCTCAGCATGCACCACTCGCTCCGAGGGCAGCGGTATCTCATCGGAGGCCTGGTCCCGAATGGACTCGTACATGCCGAGGTAGTGGCCCCAGGCGGAGTAGTCTTCATCAAAGCACACGAGGGTCTCCGACTGTCGACCGCCAAAGGCGGTGTCAGACAGATTCGCCGACCCTATCAGGACCCGTGTCCTGCCGGACTCCGTATTTTCCAGAAGATACAGCTTGGCGTGGGCTATCTGCTTGCGCAGAACCCGAAAACGGGCCTGCCCTTCTCTGACGCGCCCGAGAATGAAGGCGTGGCGTTCATCTGGCAGATTTCGAATTGCGGCCCTGGCGTCGCCGATGGCAACTTGCTGGAAGGCCATGATGTCCTTGAGGGTGCGGAGGGTGCTTTCGCAGCCGAAGACGCACTCGAAATCCCTGAACCCGTGCTTTTCCAGAAGCCGGACTATCGCGCTGACTCCCGCCGAGTAGGTGAGGATGCGGATGCAGTCGTAGCCGTCGAACATGGACCAAGAAACTTGGATTCCGACTCGAACCGGGCGCGGGCGACCCTCAGGCCCGTTCCGTCGTCAATGTCGAATCCCAGAGTTTCCCCTAGTTTCTGCTTATTCAGCATCAATATCACCTACAAGCAAGCAAAACCAGTGCGCGAAGTTTGAGACGCCGAGCTTACTCCCATTCGATGGTCCCGGGAGGCTTGCTGGTGATGTCGTAGACCACGCGGTTTACGCCGGGAACCTCGTTGACGATGCGGTTGGAAATGCGGGAGAGGACCTCATAGGGCAGGCGCGCCCAGTCGGCGGTCATGGCGTCCTCGCTGGTCACGCAGCGTACGGCGCAGACATAGCCGTAGGTGCGGAAGTCGCCCTGCACGCCCACGGTGCGGCTGTCGCTGAGCACCGCGAAGCTCTGCCAGACCCTGTTGTACAGGTCGGCGCCCTTGATCTCGTCGATGACGATCCAGTCGCAGGCGCGGAGCATATCCAGCTTTTCCTGTGTAACTTCGCCAATGATCCGAATGGCCAGGCCGGGGCCGGGAAAGGGCTGGCGGTACACCATGTCTGGCGGCAACCCCAGTTCCAGGCCAACGTCCCGAACCTCATCCTTGAACAGGTTTCGCAGTGGCTCCACCAGCTGCAGCTTCATGTTTTCTGGCAACCCCCCCACGTTGTGGTGTGTCTTGATGCGCGCCGAAAGAGGGGCCCCGGCCGGTGAATTGCTCGGCGCCTCGCTTTCGATGACATCGGGGTAAAGGGTGCCCTGGGCCAGAAACTCCACCTCTCCGAGGCCGGAGGCGGCCTCTTCGAATACTCTGATGAATTCTTCGCCGATGGTCTTTCGCTTAACCTCCGGGTCGATGACCCCCGCCAGCCTGGTTACGAAGCGCTCGGAAGCATCGACGTACGCCAGGTTGAGGCCCATGCCGCGCTTGAAGGTGGCCTGTACCCGGTCTGCCTCTTCCAAACGGAGCAGGCCGTTGTTCACGAAGATGCAGGTCAGCTGGTCGCCGATGGCCTGGTGCAGCAGGGCGGCGGTTACGGCGGAGTCCACGCCGCCGGAGAGTGCGCAGATGACGCTACCGTCGCCAACCTGCTCGCGGATGCGGGCAATGGCGTCGGCGGCTACGTTGCCTGGCGTCCATGATCCCTCGCAACCGCAGATACGAAACAGGAAATTCTCAAGGATGTCCAGGCCCAGGGGAGTGTGGTTCACCTCGGGGTGGAACTGCAGGCCGAACATATTCTGGCCGTTGCCGATGGCCGCCACCGGCGAGTTCTCGGTGAACGCCAGGTTGGAGAAGCCCGCAGGCAGCGATTCCACCCGGTCCCCGTGGCTCATCCACACTTGGAACGACGGCGGCAGGTCGTGGAACAGCGGCGGCCGCCCTCCGGGCAGTCCCCACCCCGCCGAGGGGCTGTCCTGGTGCAGGGAGGCGTGGCCGAACTCCTGCTTGGTGCCGCGGGCTACGGTGCCGCCCAGCTGGTGCACCAGAGCCTGCATGCCGTAGCAGATGCCCAGCACCGGCAGCTTTCGCTCGAACACCCAGTCGGGGATCATCGGGGCGCCATCTTCATACACGCTGGCCGGGCCACCGGACAGGATGATGCCCCTGGGGTTGATCCGTTCCACCTTTTCCCAGGAGTCGGAGGGATTTGTTATCTCCGAGTAGACTTTCATCTCCCGGACGCGTCGGGCGATGAGGTGGCTGTACTGGGAGCCGAAGTCAATAACCGCGATGCCCTCGTTGACCTGTCGGCTGGAGCCGGGAGACTCGGCCTCGATGCCCTGGGCGATCTCCAGGTAGGCGGACACCTCAAGGTCATCGCTGGCAGCAACCCTTCGGCCTAGCGGCAGCTTTGATGTAGTCGTGGCGGGCCTCCTTTGGCGGGAAGAGTGAGCGGGAGGAATTCGGCCTCAGAATGCAGGCTCCTCACACATTCTACACTGCAGAAGTCAGCCTGACAGTAGGGGGATAGTATAACCGGAATCCCGCACTATGTACCAGATGTTGTGGGGAGACAGGTAAATATGCTGAGGAATCTACAAGATGCAATATAGTTTCATGCTAGAATAAATCTCGGCAAAGCAGGGGATCGTCTGACAGCGCTCCACGTATTGTTAAGGATCCGGTAGGCTAGTCCAACAGGTTGGGTAGAGAACTTATTGGCAATAGCCATTGGCGAAATGGAGGAACACAGAATGCCCACCCGCAAGCCGCACACCGTATGGCGTAAATATCTTGAGCCGTGGGGAAATCATAGGGGGTTCGTACACTATTCCCGGAAAGGGAAGATACTTCCGCCGGCAGATCCCCGAAACGTCATGGTAATTCGCGATACTTATAGGTTGCCTAGAATTACGGAGACCGATCTCCTGTTCCTACAACAGTACATTGTCCGAGGAACTCACAGCGCTGAGTTGAGGGCCGCCCATTGGAATCTCGTTCAGAACTTGGCGCGTATATCTAGCGCATATGAATTCCTTCGAGGCGTAGGCACTGCTTCGGCCGATGACCTAGAGCAAATGAAGGCATTAGTCATACAAACTGGAGAGGATTTGCAGACCGGGATAGAGGAGAGCGCTCTCCCATTCTTCGCAGAATTACGCCAAAAGCAAGCCGGTTTCCTAGAAGATTATAACAATGCAATGTTGTTTTTCCGGTTTATTTCCCATCAATACTTTCGTACCGAAGGAATTCGTAAAGCCATTGCGAGAGTTACTGCCGAGGAGTTTCCAGGGTACGATTATGATCGACTCTCATACATTGTTAGCTATATAGGTGCCGAAAACGTCGGAGCCAGTCTGTTTGTAGATAGACAAGAGTTTGACATTGTGTTCGTAGAGAATCCGAACACTCTTGGGCTCATTACGGGGGACTAACCGATCGTTAATTTGATGGGAACCGGAGATGACACGGGAGCCAAAGAGGTCGTTTTCTATTACCCCCTGTCCCCCAGTCTCTCTTGCGTTCTTGCTCCCAAAGAATACAGATTGCGTTCAATGCGCCTGTCCACTTGCATCGTGAAGGACTTAAATGACTTGATCGCGTGGGAATCAGAGCAATTCTTGGTAGCTATGTCAGACAAGGATCTCATGAGCCTCCCCCAAAAAGAGTCTTCTATGCGGCCGCCCACGGGTCGAATTCTTGATTTTCTCGCCGCGTAGCAAATTGCGGAACCTGTATGGCAGCCTCTCAAAGCTAGACTTAGCCTGAAGATTCATTTTTGAGCCTCACCGATTTCCATTACTCGTCTTCGGCACGCCCCGGCTGTATGCTTCCATTATTGACCACCCCCCACGCGCGTGGTAGCTTGACCGTCGAGACATCTTGACCGGCGGGCTGAGAATGAGCGCACTGCAGGCCACCCCGAACACCGCAACATCCATGCCTTGGGACACCACCATCGGGCAGGTCCTTGACCGCATCACCGACGGCGACCCAGACAAGACCTTCGTCGAGATCGGCGGCGCGTCCTACTCCTACGCCGATGTTCGCGACGGCGTGCTGCGGACGGCGGCGATGTTCCGCGAGATGGGGGTGCAGCACGGCGACCGGGTCGGCCTGTTCATGCCCAACGCCATCGAGTACCTGTACTGCTGGTTCGGCCTCTCGGAGCTGGGCGCCATCAGCGTGCCCATCAACACGGCCTACCGCCGCGACGAGACCGCCTACATCCTGAACAACGCCGAGGCCGTGGCGCTGGTCACCGACCCGTCGCTGGCCGACGTCGCCGGGGCCGCCGCCGACCTGGCCCCCAGCATCCGCCACCGCATTCTGCGGGGCGAAGAGTCGGTGGGCGACGGCTGGACGTCCTTCCGGGAGGCCTTCGACCGTGCCGCGCCGCTGGCCGACCGGCCCGAGGTGTCGCCTAACGACGTGTCCATGCTGGTCTACACCTCGGGCACGACGGGCAACCCCAAGGGCGTGATGGTAACGCACCGGATGTACGCCGCCGCCGGGCAGGGCTTCAGGCACTGGACCCAGGCCACGCCCGACGACCGGTTCTTCACCTGCCTGCCCTTCTACCACGCCAACATCCAGTACTACTCGACCATGGGCGCACTGGCCACCGGCGCCACGCTGGTAATCGTCGACCGCTTCAGCGCCTCCCGGTTCTGGGGCCAGGTGCGCGAGGCCAGTGCCACGGTGGTCAACTTCATCGGCATGATGATGCCGGTGCTGGCCAAGAACGAGGCACTGCCCGACGATGCCGACAACACGGTGCGGCTGTTCTACGGCTCGCCGTCTTTCTCGCCGGAGTTCCTGTCCGAGTTCCAAGACCGCTTCGCCACCGACATCATCGTCGGCTTCGGCATGACCGAGACCTGCTACGGCTCCATCGAGGCCATCCGCGAGGACCGTCGCTCCGGCTCATCAGGCCGGGGGCGCCAGCATCCCGACCCGCGCTTCGAGAACACCATCCGCATCGCCGACGCCGAGACGGGCGTGCACGTCGGCCCCAACACCGTCGGCGAAATCACCATCAAGAACCCGGCGGTGATGCCCGGCTATTGGCGCAACGACGAGCAGAACCGCGAGACCCTGCGCGATGGCTGGCTCTACACCGGCGACCTCGGCTGGCTCGATGACGACGGTTTCCTGTACTTCGTCGACCGCAAGAAGGACATCATCCGCCGCCGCGGGGAGAACATCTCCTCGCAGGAGGTGGAGAATGTCATCAAGGCCAACCCCAACGTCCTGGACTGCGCCGTCGTCGCAGTCCCGTCCGACCTGGGCGAGGACGAAGTCAAGGCCTACGTGACGCCTCGCGAGGGCGCGACCGTCGACCCTGAGCAAGTGGTCTACTGGTGCGCCGAGCATCTGGCATACTTCAAGGTGCCCCGCTACTGGGAGGTCCGCGACGAGTTGCCCCGCACGCCCAGCCTGCGCGTCCGCAAGGACGTGTTGCGCCAGGAGCGGGAGGACCTGATCGAGGGCTGCTTCGACACCGAGGCCGCCGGCATCCGCCTGCGCTGATCACAAACACTCAACACGCCAATTCCCTCTTCCTCCGGGAGAGGGTCAGGGTGAGGGCGTAGCCCCCTCACAATCGGAGGACCGAAAATGCCCGAGCCGAAATACTGGCTGTTCAAGTCCGAGCCGTCCGCCTACTCCTTTGCTGACCTGATCAATGAGGAGAAAAGCACCGCGGAGTGGGATGGCGTCCGAAACTACCAGGCCCGAAACTTCATGCGCGATGACATGAAGGTGGGGGACCGGGTGCTCTTCTATCACAGCAGCGCCAAGCCGACCGCCGTCGTCGGCACCGCCCGCATCGTGCGGGAGGCCTACCCGGACGCCACGGCCTGGGACCCCAACGACAAGCACTACGACCCCAAGAGCAGCCCCGGCGAGACCGTCTGGACGGTCGTCGAAATCCAGGCCGACGAGCGGTTGCCCAACCCGGTTACGCTGCAGGCCGTCAAGGCCAACCCCAAGCTGAAAGACATGCTGCTGATCCGCAAGGGGCAGCGACTCTCCATCCAGCCCGTGACCAAAGAGGAATTCGACGAAATCCTCGCCATGGGCCAGGGGTAAAATCCCCTCCCCCCTCAAAGGGAGGGTTATGGTGGGGGTGAGAACCTCCGCATGAGGAAATTCAGGTGTAAGAAATGTCCAACTACCAGTATGAGACCCTGCTTGTCGAGCAGACCGGCAAGGTCCTGACCATCACCCTGAATCGGCCGGAGAGTCTCAATGCGGTCAACGAGGTGATGCACCACGAGATCGAGGACGCCTTCTACCAGGTCGGCCGCGACGCCGACGTCAGCGCGGTAGTGCTGACCGGCTCGGGACGTGGTTTCTGCTCCGGCGGCGACGTACGGGCAATGGACGAGCGGGGCGGCGCCATCGCCCTCCAGGACCGGCCCATCGGCGCCATATCGCCCAGCGGACGCCGCATCATCCAGAACATCCTGTGGGTGGAGCAGCCGGTCATCTGCGCCCTCAACGGCGTGGCGGCAGGCCTCGGAGCGACGCTGGCCCTCTTCTGCGACGTAATATATGCCTCCGACCGCGCCCGCATCGGCGACACCCACGTCCGGGCCGGGCTGGTGGCGGGCGGCGGCGGCGCGGTCATCTGGCCGCTGCTGGTTGGAGTGGCCAAGGCCAAGGAACTGCTGATGACCGGCGACATCATCGAGGCAGCCGAGGCCGAGCGCATTGGCCTAGTCAATCGAGTGGTGCCCCACGACGACCTGATGGACACGGTGATGGAGCTGGCGCAGCGGCTGGCCGACGGCCCGGCCCTGGCCATCCGAGGCACCAAGCACGCCATCAACAAGAAGATCTGGAACGACCTGAACCAGGCCCTCGACCTCGGCCTGTCGCTGGAGGCCCGCAGCGCGCGGCACCCCGACCACGACGAGGCCGCCCGCGCCTTCGTCGAGAAGCGCGCCCCCCAATACAAGGGCACCATCTAGCACAAACCCGGCGCAGGGACGGACATAATGCCCAACAGCGACACCAGCGCGGCCCGCAGTTTCCACGACACCACCAAGCTCAGCTACATCAGCCTGGCCACCAAGCCGCCTCTCTACAAGTCATACCCCGGCCTGCCGACCGTCGCTCTGCCGGCGGAGATGCCGTCGCCAGAGGCCCCCACGCTGCCCGCAGTTGCCGGGGTGATTTCGCCGTCGCAGGGCCCTCTGGACCTGTCGGCTCTGGCCCAGGTGCTGCACTACTCCGCCGGGCTGATCCGCCGTAGCACCCTGCGCACAGCCGGAGAGGTGCACTACCGGGCCGCTGCCTCTGCCGGAGCGCTTTACCCCATCGAGCTCTACGTAGTTTGCGGGGGCCTGCCGGGACTGGCCGCCGGCGTATACCACCACTCGCCCGAAACGAGCTCGCTCTCCCTGCTCCGCTCCGGAGATCACCGAGGCAATCTGTCTGACGCGACGGCGGACAACGCTGCTGTCGCCGACGCGCCCGCGACCATCGTCTGCACGAGCGTATTCTGGCGCAGCGCCTGGAAATACCGCGAACGGGGCTACCGTTACTGCTACTGGGACAACGGCACAATCCTGGCCAACATGACCGCCACAGCCAACGCCCTCGGCCAGCCCGCCGAGGTCATCGCCGGATTCGTCGATGCCAAGGTCGACGCGCTGCTGGGACTGGAATCTTCCAGCGAGGCGTCGTTCTGCCTCGTCCCCGTCGGCGCAGGGGACGCCGCGCCGAAGGCCGTCGGCTCCCCGGGCCCCGTGGACTCGGGAGTGCTGGGCGTGGAGCGGCGCACCGAGTATCCCGAGACCACCGCCCTGCACACAGGCTCCGTGCTGACCGGCGCGGCGGGAGTGGCGGAGTGGCGAAATTCAGGCCTTCGAGACGAAGGCGGCAGGGACAGTTTCGCATGGCCGGACTCACAGGCCCTGGGTTCCACCATCGCTCACCGTGGCTCTACCCGGCGCTTCGCCCGCGAAGCCATGCCGGCCGGGCGTCTGGAAGCGCTGCTGGCCGCGTCCACCGCACCGGTGCGCTCAGACTACGGCGGCGGGCTCATCGACACCTACCTGATCATCAACGCCGCCGAGGGAATCAGCCCCGGAACGTATTTCTACTCGGCCCAAGAGGGGCAGTTGCAGTTGCTGGCGGAGGGCGAGTACCGCGAGGAGGCCGGACATCTCTGCTTCGAGCAGGCCCTCGGGGCGGACTCCAGCGCCGTCGCCTACTTCATGGCCGACCTCGAGGCCATCCTGTCACGCTTCGGCAACCGGGGCTACCGGTTGGCGCAACTGGAGGCCGGCATCATCGGCGGGCGAATGTACCTTTCCACCCATGCCATGGGCCTAGGGGCGACGGGAATGACCTTCTACGACGACGCCGTAACCGCATTCTTCTCGCCCCACGCGGCGGGCAAGAGCCTGATGTTCCTGGTCGGCCTGGGCCTGACCCACGAACGCAACCAGGTACACCCTTTCCGCTCCCGCATCGGCATCCTCAAGGACTCGCTGGCCCGCGGCGCAGGAGCGCAGGGCAGAGACGTCCCCGACTGGCTGTATGCCTGACTAGGACTATCTATACAAGGCAGCCAGGTTGTAGGGGCGGGTTTAAACCCGTCCCTACGTCAGGCCAAAATGCTCACCCTATGGCCCTGCGTCGAATGTGCTGCAGGGCCATCTGCATGTGCCACTCCATGGCCCCCAGGCCGACCACCCGCACTCCCAAGTCGAAGTACCGGCGTGCCGAGTCGGCCATCGTGTCGAAGTCCGGGGAGTCCAGGCCCATGTTGTACATGATGGCAGCGCCGTGCTTCTCGCCGGTCTTCACTGCGTTCTCCAGCAGCCGCATCACCTTGGGGTCGTCGTACTTGAAAGGAACGCCCAGTATCTTGGTGATGTCCCCGGCCGCCAGCCACACCAGGCGGATACCGTCAATGGCCAGTATTTCGTCCAGGTCCCGCAGGCCTCCCTCGCTCTCTACCGTGGGGACCACGAGCGTGCCCTCACGGGTCTTGGCATTGAACTCGGGGAATTCCTCGGCAGTGTTGAAGCGACGCAGGTGGATGAGACGGTGCCAGTCGTCTCGCAGGCCCATCAGCTCCTGGACTTCCTCCTTGGAGCTGACCGACACGGTAACGGCCGTTGCCCCCAGAGACAGGGCGCGGGCTGCGTCGGAAACAGTGCGGCGGTCGGTGCCGGTGGCCCATGGGAACGCCTGAACGCGGATCAGCGGCGAGATGCCCGTGCCGCGCGCCGCCCGGATCAGGTGAGCGATGTTGTCCCAGTCGTGGGCGGTGAACATCATGTCTGCCATGAAGGCGTCTATGCCCGCGATGCCGGCCACCTCCACCATGTTGGGGTGGCTGAACACGTAGGCGCACAGCGACGGCTGCCCCGTGTCCAGGTTGTGCAGCAGGCGGTCGTTTTCGGGAGTTGGAAACAGCACGTCACACCTCGTAGGGCCTTTCGGCGAATTCATCGTTGGCAATTTGCGCGGCAAGTGTAGCCGAAAACGTCCCTCCGCTCAAAGCAGGTCCCGCAGGTAACATGTAACGGGCAGCGGCAGCGCAGCCTGAATCACATCACAATACCGGAGAATTTCCTTGCTGGACTTCAACCGCTACCAATGGCTCAGCTTCGACTGCTACGGCACCCTCATCGACTGGGAGAAGGGCATTTCCGACGCAGTCGCGCAGATCTTCGCCCGCTACCGGGTACGAAAGAGCAGGGAGGAGATCCTTGCCCTGTTCGCCTCGGCAGAACCCAGGGTCCAGTCTTCGGGCGAATTCCTGGACTATCGCCGGGTGCTGCGGGACGTGATGCAGATCATGGCCTGGGAGGCCAGCATCCGCCTGAACGCGGCAGAGGCCGAAGCCCTGCCCGACTCGCTGCCTCAGTGGCCGATCTTTCCCGAAGCACCCGACGCGCTGAATCGACTGCAGTCCCGCTACAAGCTCGCCATCATCTCCAACGTGGACGACGACCTGTTCAGGAAGTCCGAAGAGGCTCTGGGCATCAACTTTGACTCAGTGGTCACCTCGCAACAGGTCCGAGTCTACAAGCCCGACCTAGCAGGATTTAACCTTGCACAGGAGCGCATGGCCGTCGAAAAAGAGTATTGGCTGCACGTCGGGGAAAGCCTGTACCACGATATCGGCCCGGCCAATCGCCTGGGCATCGACAGTGTGTGGGTCAGCCGCCCTGACCGCGGCGGGGGGACACGCCCCACCGACGCCGTGCCGTCGCTGGTCGTTCCTGATCTTACTGCGCTCGAGACAATGGCATTGCGAAGGTAATCCTCGCCTCAGTGGAGCGTACCCAATCGCTCTGAGTCCCGCAGTGAGCGCCTGTAGACCGCCCCATCAGCAACGCCTGTAATATAATCGTGGCGCAGATTCAGGCCGCTTTGCCCTGCGGGTATCGCGGCTTTAGAGGTGAAACATGGAGACTGTAGGATTTATCGGACTCGGCAATATGGGCGGCGGAATGGCCGGCAACATACAGAAGGCCGGCTACCAGATGGTGGTATACGACCTGCGCGAGGAAGCCACGCTGCCATTCCTGGAAGCTGGCGCGCGGTTGGGCAGCTCGCCCGCTGACGTTGCGGAGCGCTGCGACGTGACTCTGACGTCGCTGCCCGGACCCCGCGAGGTGGAACTGGTGGCCACCGGCAGGGAGGGCGTCCTGGAGGGCATTAAGCCCGGCTCGGTTTACATCGACCTGTCCACCAGCCGTCCCACGCTGATCCGTGAGCTGGAGGTCAAGTTCCGGGCCAAGGGCGTCCACGTCCTTGACGCGCCGGTCAGCGGCGGCAAGAGCGGCGCCCAGTCCCGCAACCTAGCCGTGATGGTGGGCGGCGAGCGGGAGATCTTCGACCGGGTCAAGCCGCTGCTGGACGCTTTCGGCGACAAGGTCTTCTATGCGGGTGAGATCGGCGCAGGGTCCGTGGCCAAGCTGGTGCACAACATGATCGGACACGGCGTGCGGCAGGCCATCGCCGAGGGGCTGACCCTGGGCGTGAAGGCCGGCGTCGACCCCGAGCCCCTGTGGGAGTGCATCCGCCGCGGATCG
Source organism: Dehalococcoidia bacterium (assembly GCA_965261885.1). Classification (GTDB taxonomy): domain Bacteria; phylum Chloroflexota; class Dehalococcoidia; order Lucifugimonadales; family UBA3495; genus VXOI01. Next base: position 58,451 of record CBDHDY010000048.1, on the reverse strand, counting down.
CTGGGCCGCATGAACGTCCTGCATGAGGGGGTCGTTCGCACCCTGTTCCGTGGGGAGTACGAACCGGCCAGCTTCGCGCTGGAACTGGCCCGAAAGGACATCGGCCTTGCCACAGACCTGGGCCGCGAGTTCAACGTGCCGATGCCTGTGGCCAATCTCGCAGAGCAGATCGCCATCGAGGCGATGAACCGCGGCTGGGGCGGGATGGACAGCTCGGTAACCATCCGCCTGCAGGAGGAGCAGTCGGACGTCGAAGTCCGCGCGCCCCACGTCGACCCGGCCAGGGCCGCCCGCTTCATTACCACCCACCCCGACGCGGAGTAGCCAGGCCAATCCCTTCCGGTTTATTCACGACCGGCCGTAAAGGTCAGGAGAAGAAGCGACAGAGGGCGTCTCGTGGCTGGGAGATGCCCTCACTTTTTTTGACTGCCGCAGACCTCTACCGCAAGTGGTCCAGCATAGCAAGCGGGGTGGTTGCCAGCAGGCCAGCGTCGACGGGCATGACGATGCCGGAGACCCAGCGGGACTCGTCGCTGGCCAGGAATACGGCGGCCCAGGCTATGTCCCAGGCGTCTCCCTCGGTCCCCAGCGGTCCGGCTCGACGGCGTAGTTCACGAAACTCGTCGGCCATGGCGCCAGCCACCATTGGCGTGTATATATGCCCGGGCGCGATGCAGTTGACACGGACATTGTCGCGTCCGTGGGTTACCGCCATGGTGGTAGTAAGGCCTATGATGCCGGACTTGGAAGCGGCGTAAGGTACCGCCGCGCCGCCGCTGCCTGCCCTGATGCCGGCAATCGACGAGACATTGATAATTGATCCCCCGCCCCCCTCGATCATCTTGGGAATGGCATGCTTGCTCGTCAACACCATGGATTTCAGGTTGACGTTCAGGACCTGGTCCCAGTGATCCTCATCGACGTCCACCACGGTTCCCCGACCCAGGATGCCGACGTTGTTGAACAGAACGTGCAGCCCGCCATAGCGTTCGACGGCAGCCTCGGCCATGGCTTTGCATTCTTCGGTTTTGGTAACGTCTGCCTCGAAGACCGAAGCCTCGCCGCCCTCCTCGCGGATGGCTGACAGCGTCTCCTCCGCTTGTTGCAGCAAGCGGTCAACCAGCACTACCCTGGCACCTTCCCTGGCGAAAAGGATGGCGGTGGCCTTCCCGGTGCCCACGCCAGGGCCACTCGAACCGGCCCCGGTAACTATGGCGACTTTGCCTTCCAGTCTGAATTGAGGTCGTTGCATTGGGCCTCCTCGCTACAAATGCAGTTGTAGCAAACGAAGTTTCAAATTGCCATTCTGGCGTTTTCCTTTGAGAACATGACGGCAATTCCCCGTCGGGCCACAAAAAAGGGCCACGCCGCCTCTCGTGTGAAACAGGCGGCGCGACGCGCAGGTGGCTTTTGATATTAAGGGTTAGTTTGCCAGTCTGGCCCGGCCATTCTCAGGAGCATGGATTTGCTCTCCCTCAGACTCGTCCAGGTGGCCATACGCGAGGCGCAGGGCGACATCGCCTGATGTGTTCCAGACCTGCCTGAGGTCATCGTCAATCAACTCAATAACCGCCGGTCGTACACCGGAGTTCTGGCCGATGTCAGGGTAGAGCTTCCAGGATTCTTTCCTTATGGCTTCCATGCGGGCACTGCGGTTGCCATTCTCGCCCCGACGCTCCTCGAAATGCCAGGAGTACCAGGCGTTGACCATGTCGCGGAAGATTGCGAGGTCGCAGAGGGATGCTCCGACGGTTGACATTTGGACCTCAAATCTATGGTTGTTGCTGGGATGACCCTCAACCGCGGCAAATCTGCGGCCACCGCCCAGGCCCCTGAGCACCGAGTCGTGCAACGATGATGAGGTGATGCCAACCCCGGCAGCGGAGTCCACGTGGCCCAGCCGGTATTCACCGACTCTCCACATTTTCTCCTCCATGGCAGCTGCCCCCATCCGCATTTCCACCAGCAATTCGCCCAATTCCTCTCCAGAACGGGAGTTCGTAGAAATCAGGGAGAGGAACCCGTCCTCTATGGCCACAGTATCCTTGATTTTAACCGCCGTCGCCTCCGCCAGCAGGTTCTCCAATTCCAATATGTCCACCCTGTCGGAACCATAGACCGGCTTGCCTCCGAGGGACTGGTGCACAGACTGGCAGATTTCCATCAATTCCATGTTGCTGAGCTGGAAACGATTGAGAATCCGGGCAGCGATTTCCTGCGCCTGAACTCCCGACACCAAGTTTTTGACCGTGGGGTCCTCGTTATCAAAGGTCCAGTACTCCGGGTCGGTCACTTCGCGGAACAGACGGCCTCCGCCAACTGACTCGCGGCGCAACTGGTTAACAGTATCTGTCCATGATGCGGAGTAGTTGCCGATCTCTTCCAACAGAAGAGCGATCACTTCGCCAGTGCGGTTGAGACACACGGTCTCCAGCCACTCGTCTGTTTCAAGCTGCCAGTTCGTTATGCGCCTGCGGCGCTCCTTGGGATTAACGTCGAGTTCGGCATGAGTCGGCTCGGAAACCACTGGCATGTCCCGCTGCACCACCCGGTCCGCCAAGGTGGCCCACCGGCGTACCGGCGGTTCCTGCTCCGGGGCCAGGATCAGGTTCTGCAGGAACATGGCCTGCAATCGGAAAGAAATTCCGGAGATAAGTTCGTTCCGTTTGACGTCGGCCAGTGTGCTGGCCCTGGCCAGTTCGGTCCTCACGTCGCTGTTGGCCTCTACGGCCATCCGGTCACTTATGTTTCCATCCGGGCGAAGACGTTCCAATATGGACGAGAGAGCCCTTTCTACATCTGCAAGAGCCTCATGAAAGGTACCAAGAATCTGATTGTAAGCCTCTCTTGCAGCCCCTGAACCTGCGGGGCGACCAGAGTGAATGAATGAGAGAGGGTCCACCGGAGACGGAAGGACTTTGCTCATCTCACTGTAGGACGGCCTGTTTCGGCGTATCCTGAATCGCGCCATCTTTCCCCCCTCTACAGCCTACTGCGCCACTGATTTTGGAGATACTGCTTAGCAGTCTGGGCAAAGAACCCGTCAAGTAATCCTATCTCGCGGGAACTGATTGAACCAAAGCGTGCGTCCTCCTGGTTGTTCGCCTCCCTCATTGTTTCATGGAAGCGTGCCCACCAGTCCTGGCCAGTTCCCCAAGCATCGGCCACCAGATCCTCAAGAACTCGCGCGACATGGTTCCTTTGCACGGGTAAAGAGTCCTTGGGAGAGCGATGTAAGAGGCATACGTCGAAGTGCGGACCGATTGCTTCAATTCGCTTGTCCGGGTAAACGGTAATGGTGAATGAATCACTCCCCGTGTGCTCGCTACGGCCGACCTGCACCCCGGTGATGGAGCGCAGAAATTGCAGGATTGCGTAGGCGTTGCGCAACTGGAGAGGATAGGTGGTCTCCGGGTCCCGGGACATACCCCGCTGTGGCAACAGCAAGTGCAGCACCACGCTGAAGTTATAGGCGGTGCCTCGAACTTCGGACAGGGCTGCCAGCAGCACCGGAAGAGCGCCCACAGTGCCGCCTCCAAGGAAGGCCACGAGGTGTATGCGCAGGTAGGTGATACCCTCATAGTAAGGGCAAATCTGCTCTATAGTGGAGTCCAGGTGCCCCCGTATGTCGCTGTAGTTGAACCTGCCTGCCACGCCGGCATTGGCCAGCGTACCCAGAGCACCCTCCCGGGACAGGCTCAGGTACTTCAGTTCAGGCACACACTCCGTAATCCACGGACGCATGTCCCGCAGGTTGGAAAAGTGAGGCACCACCAAGGGAATGAACCTGGCAGCCCGGGAAATCTCACCACGCGTTGCCTCCCGGGTATCCATATACAGGAAGGCTAGATTTTTGCGGTCTTCGAAACTCCAGTTCTCTGATGTGGCTTCCAGCTTTCTTACGATCTGGCAGCTAGTGGAACCCAGCCCTATGACCATTGAAGGCGAAACGACACGTTGAACGTTTCTGTTGGCGTTCAACCGTATCATTCCTGCGTCGTATGATAGTGTTACCATTGTCGCTCCTCTGGCGCACACTTCGGCCATCGTTGCATTGCTCTAGGATATGGCAAATAAATTGTATTTGTCAAACAACATAATATAAAAATTTTGTATCAAAATTATGAAAGTCAATCCTTTTAGGGATACTTAATTCTCCAATTTGACAAAAACATGGCACGCGCTAGATACCCATTCAAATAGTACCAATTGGCATGATTAGTACCAATTGGCATGATACCCATATTGGGGAACAAAGCCCGGGACAGCCGTGTCTGCACAGACTGCCATCTGGAGCCTGTTCCCACAGCGGCGGGGGACGGGCCTCCGGATGTTACAGCGAACCGTCGATGGTGATGTCGAGCAGGCCGGGCTTGCCGCTCTCGAACATTCTGCGGGCCACTGGGCCGATCTGCGCTGGGTCAGTTATCTTCGCGCTGTCAACACCCATTGCCTGGGCCATTGCTGAGAGGTCTAGAGGGTTTGCGAAGTCCATACCCTTGTACTCGCTCACCCGGTCCCCTTCGTTCAGCATCCGCTTTAGATAGATATCCATGTTCACCTTTAGAATCCTATAGGCGCGGTTGTTGCAGATAGCGTAGACCACCGGGATATTGTAGGTGGCGGCCGTCCACAACGCCTGCACGGTATACATGGATGCGCCATCACCCACCACGGCCAGCACTGGCCGGTCGGGTCGCGCCAGCTTCAGGCCCAATGAACCGGGCATGGCCCACCCAAGCGCTCCGCCCTGGATGCCGAAAAAAGTACCTGGCTCGTCGAAGCTGAACTCCTGCATCATTGCCGGACGCGAAGTGACGGCCTCGTCGGCCACAATTGTGCCTGCAGGGACTGCGGCGGCGAGCTCGTGCATCATCCGCTCGACAGCGATGGGGTTGTTGTCCCAGCGTTGCCGCAACCGCACCTGGTATTCCTCCCGCGCCCTGCGGCGCCGTTCACCCAGCTCGGCCATGCGTGTGGCTGCAACCTCTTTGGCCGGTCCGGACATGTCCTGGTCGAGGGCATCGGCGAGTTCAGCCAGGCCTGTCGCAGGGTCGGAAAAGACCCCGATCTCGGTGGGATAGTTCTTCTCCACCTCCGCTGTTGAACTGTCCAGATGCACCAGCTTTGTCGTAGGATCGAGCAGAGGCACATCGACATAGAGGAATGACGAGAATACATTTGCCCCGACAGCCAACGCAACGTCGGCGCCTGAGAGCAGCCGGCGGGTGGACGGGCTGCTGGTGTTCAGCATCCCGCCCCACAGGGGGTGACTTGTCGGGAAGTTGACCTCAGAGAAGGAAGCCGCAAACACCCTCGCACCCAGCCGTTCTGCCACCTGCACCATCTGGTCCACGCCCCCGGACTGGGCGATGCGGTCGCCGATGATGATAACCGGGTTCTCCGCTTGCGCCAGCAGCCTGGATGCCTGCTCCAGAGCGTCTCTATCCGGTCGAATCCGGTGATATCCGTGGCTGGAACCGACAATGTCCACGTCAGCCTGCACGTCCATGGTGTCCCATGGAAATGACAGGAACGTTGGGCCCGTGGGCGGAGTCTTGGCCTCGTTGAAAGCCCGGCGGACTGCCACCGGGATATCCGCAGCGTGATGGATCTCGTTACTCCATTTGGTGTACTGCCGCGTCATCTGCACCAGGTCTCCGGACAGAGTCGGCTCGCTGAGCAGCATCCGGGTGTCCGAGTTACCTGCGGTGAGCACTACGGGAGTTCCGCCCCGGAAGGCGTTGTACAGCGCGCTGATTCCGTTGGCGAGCCCACCCGCAATGTGGATGTTGGCGAAGGCTGGGCGGCCCGTGGCACGAGCGTAGCCGTCGGCCATACCGACCGCCGTGCCCTCCTGAAGGGCCTGTATGTAGTTCACCTCAGGAAAGTCCTGCAGAGCATCCATCATCGGGGTCTCGCTGGTGCCCGGGTTTCCGAAGATATACTCCACACCCTCGGCCATCAACATCCTAACCAGGGCTTCCTTTCCGGTCATCAAGGGCATACGGCCACCTGCCTTCAGATCAACAACGTTGTAATTGATTTCGACCCATTAACCATAACCATAGGGGAGCGGAATCGAACTACAAGAGGTAGGTCATCCACTCCAGCAAATTATCGTCCGGGTCCCGGGCATAAAGACTGAGCGAGGGGACCTGCCCGAACCCCCTTCCGCCCTTTCGTGGAACGGGGCCCTGAATGACATCGACTCCGGCTTCTGCCAGCCATTCCTGACACTCCTCCACCGTTCCATCCCAGACAAAGCAGATGTCGCCGCAACCAGGGGCGGCAGTGGGCCCCCGCAGCCCGGCAACGTAACCTTCCGGATGCACGTTGATCTTCGAATCACCGATCTGGATGGAGAAGATGTTGGCATTTCCGGCACGCCACTCAGCTTCATCGTTGATGGTGAGTCCCAGCCGCTTGTAGAAGGCGATCAGGCGCTCGGCATTGGCGGTGGGCATGGCGATGTGATCTATGGAGACGGTGGGCATACAGGCAACTCCCGGTTGAGGTCTGGGCGCTCCAATGATATATACAGTGCCGGAGGCTGGCAAGGAACATCTGTCAGGTCATTAAAGACCTCGTATGCCCTCAGCCAGTTGCTGGAAAACACCCCGTCCGGGTCTAAACGGTCTTTAAGCTCAAGGAACTGGCCAAACTGAGGATAACAACGTTTCAGCTGCAGCGGAGTGGCGAACCTGTTATAGGTCAGAAAATACCTCCCGCCTAGATCTGTGGCTGAGTCGATCAGCCAGCGCAGGTCGTCGGCGACTTTGGCAATTCCGGGTCCCGAATGCTCGAAGTGCAGGTTGAATACAATACAGGCATATGCTTGCGTCGCCCAGTTCAGAAACGTCTCGTCATCCCGCTCAATCAGGCGAATGGTCCCATAGATGACCTCGGATTTGCGACGCACAAACTCTTCCGCCGCGAGGTGCATGAATTCGGCCAGTCTGGGCAGCGGCACATAGACCTCCGTGATTGTCTCACTGCTCCTCGTGCCGTGGTACAGAAGCCGGTCCAGGTCCCTGTGATAGCCGTCGATGTACATGCTCAGCTGGAAGGTATCGCTGTCATACGCCTGACCGTCGGTCTTCCGGTAGAATTCGGCGTATTCTTCGAATGCCCGCGCCTTGTCCGAGTGGGACAAATACAGGAGCCGCTGCCAGTCGTTTCTGGACAGGAGGTGGCGCGGAGTGTCAATCGAGCCAACTTCTTCGGCCGGAACGGGGCGATAACAGGAAAGGACGCCGCGGCGAAGGAAGTCAGGCGAGGACTCATCGGTCATATACTGGAAATCGCCATAGGTGAACCCCTCGGCGATCCGTTCGGCGAAACGGGCCTCCAGCATCGACAGTTGTAACTTCGACCGTGCGCCTCAGGTAGTGGGCCAGCATCAGCCGCAGGGTTACTGAGTAGATCACACCGAAAAGCCCGTATCCTCCAATGGCGAGGCTGAAAAGCTCACTGTTTTCCGTACGGCTACAGTTGCGCACTACGCCCTGAGGGTCCACCAATTCCAGCGATTCCACATCCTGCACGATGGGCGCATACTCCAGTCCCCGGCCGTGTCCGTTGGCCGCAAGCGCACCGCCGATGGTCAGGCGGTCGGCTCCCGTCTGTTTCTGCACGATGCTCCAGTTTCTCGAAGATTCCTGGTGTATTTTCCTCAGACCATTCACGAGCGCGTCCCAGCAGATGCCTGCCTGGACCTGTACCAAACCCTTATCCGAGTCCAGAGCGATAATCCGGTCCAGCCGCCGAGTATCCAGCGAAACTCCGCCGGTTAGAAACTGCTGCCCGCCCATGGCGTGTCGTCCGCCCATCACGCTCAGACTGTCGCCGGAATCAGCGACCGTAATCACCGCTCTCTGCAGTTCAGCCAACGTGCCCGGAGATTCAATGCGCGAGACGCGGGTCTGGTTAAGTTGAGAATGAATATCGTTCAGGACGCAGCCGGGGGGCGATTGCATTTGGGGTTCTTCCTTTCAGGGGCATCAGGGGCGAGAGTGCACCCCGTACTGCCATTTCGCGCAAGGCGTGCCTTGCAGAGCGATTACATTGGTCCTGAGGAGCGGTGAGAATTGCGGGCGCAATCAATGGCTACAGAGCGCTGCGCAAAAGACTGTCGGACACTGGAGGAGTTTGTATAGTCCGTTCGCCAGAAACAACGGGGTTCACAGGAACCCCTTCAATACAGAGATGCCACTGGAACAATCGGCTGATAATGCCAGCTATCGCCGAGTCAAGAGTCTACTACTAACGGTTACGGGCGCTGCCGGTGCAAGGGCCTTAGTGTTGGAGCCGACGACATCAGGCGGTTGTGCGGGAAATATGTGATCGAGCGGCAATGGCCTGAGCCAGCGCCACCACGGCGCGGCTAATCTGGCGGGAATCGCCAACTTTGCAGCTAAGCGTCCCGTCTTCCAACACGACCTGGAGAGATTCGAGGAAGGAAGCGGGCATCACTGTTCCGGCGTATTGCTCGACATCTCCGATTTCAGTCAACGAGAACTCGCCATCGTCTGCAGTGACCGCCACTTCGACAGAAGTGCCATCGGCCCGGAGCATAGGCGTCCGGACCAAGGCTGAATTGTCAGGGCCAGGGGCAACCGAAAACAAGTTCAGCAGATGCTCGGAAATGGCCTCTCTGACTTCTGCGGCAGTTCCAGTAAAGTACTGGGCAATTTCCTTGTCGGCCTGTGTCTCGGCCGCCTTTCGCCTGATCCGTTCCAGAGTATCCCTGTGTCCGCTCTCAGCCTCCCTCCATGTATCGTATCGCTGTGAATATTCCAGAAGCGGGTCGTACATAGGCAGCGCGTAGGCCGATGTGCCAAAGGGCCTGTAGCTCCGGTGTTCCGGCATAATGGAAAAAGTGGTTCTGATCGTAACGTCTTCGACCGTGTCCTGGCCCACAATCGCCCTCTGTGTCACGTCATTCTGAATTCGCCACAGGCTGTACTGAGCAGCCGTTACTTCCACCGTGTTGAAGTTGTCGTCTACGATGCGATAGACAAGGTCCTCCCCTGTTTCTTGTGGCAGTTCCAATCGCTTCACGAAGTCGCGGAAGCGGTTCAACATAATCGGGTCTCCTCCCTTTTTCCTGCAGCTTGACCATGTCGGGCCCAATCAGGAGTAGGAGTCTAGCTAGGTACAACTAGGTAAAAATAGGTAAAAATACTGGTGGCATCACTTGTGGTTATCACACCCACAGGCCAACGATCGAACCACGATATCTTACCAGCCATTTCAAATTTCAGTGTCGTAATATCGGTCATTCAGGCAAACGCACAGGCGAACGCATTGTCAATCTTCCGGCGGCAGGCGGGAATGGATTTCCGCATTGGCGGAGATGACGGGTTACACGGTTTCCAAACTCGAAAGGGCGATTGCCTGTATCGTTTATGCTCCATGTTGCCAAATGACATGGCACAATTCTACTGTCAGGTTGTGCGTGGCCGGGCAATTCGCCGTTTTTCGCACTCGTTCCTCTTCCGTAGAACGCACTGCAGCACGGCTGCAGACATAGCCATCGCGCGAGTTGCCGCACGGCACGTTGGGCGTTCCCGGCGTCCTCCGGTCAATCTCCAGGCACCCACTCCAAACCATCCCTGTGGTAGTCTATTGACCACACTCTGGGGCCACGCTCAGCGGAGGCTGACTATGTTCGATATATTCCTGCGCAATGGGCGGATCATCGACGGGACAGGCCAGACCTGGTACCGCGGCGGTGTCGGTGTAACCGGCGACTCGGTCACCATTGTTCGCTCCGGCGAAGCCGACGTGGAGGCCGGGAGGATCATCGATGTCGGCGGCAGTGTGATTTGCCCAGGCTTCATAGACATGCACTCCCACTCCGACCTCGTTTTGCTCTCCAACCCACAGCACGAGATCAAGCTCCGGCAGGGCGTGACCACCGAGCTGATGGGCATGGACGGGCTCTCCTACGCCCCCTCCTCACCCGAAAAACTGGAGCAGTTGCTCTACTACCTCGCTGCCGTCAACGGCATGCCCCCCGAGGGCGTTCGCTGGGGTTCCGTGCGAGAGTATTTGGACCTGTTCGACGATCGGGTGGCCTGCAACGTGGCCTTCATGGCTCCCCACGCCGCCATTCGCGTCGAGGCCATGGGCTGGGATGACCGCCTTCCCACCAAGCCGGAACTGGCCCACATGCGCCAGTTGGCCCGCGAGGCCATGCAGGACGGCGCCTTCGGCTTTGCCACTGGCCTCACCTATCCGCCCGGCGCCTACAGCGACACCAACGAACTGGTCGCCGTCAGCGAGGCCATCGCCGATCTTGGCGGCATGTACATGACCCACGCCCGATACTCCCTGGGTGACCGGCTGCTCGATCCCTTCCGTGAGGCCATCGAGATCGGCCGCCGCGCTGGTGTCCCCGTCCACATCTCCCACTACCACAACCCTGTCGACGGCATGGGCGAGCAGATGGTCGGTCTGGTAGACGAGGGCCGCAACACGGGCGTCGACGTCACCTTCGACCAGTACCCCTACGCCGCTGCCTCCACCGTCCTGCATTCGCTGCTGCCCTACTGGGTGCACGCCAGCGGCCCCACCGCGCTCATGAACCGCATACGGCAGCCGGCCATTCGCGACGAAATCGGCGATGCCGTTGAGCCCATGTGGGGCCTGACCCTCGACCATTACATATTCAGCAATGTGCCCAACAACAAGGAGTGGGAGGGTCGCTCTCTCGGCGACCTGGCTCGCCACCAGGGCAAGCGCATGGTCGACGCCATCTGCGACTTTCTCATCGAGGAGAACCTGGAGGTCGCCTTCGTGGCCCGCACCGGCAACGCAGACAACATCCGCACTATCGTCCGCCATCCCGCGCAGATGGTCGGTTCCGACGGCATCATGACCGGCGATATGCCCAACCCGCGCACTTACGGCACCTTCCCCTATGTTCTGGGCCAGCTGTCCCGCGACGAAGGCCTGTTCCGGCTGGAAGACGCGGTGCGCAAGATGACCTCGGCTCCCGCCCAGCGCCTCGGCCTGCAGGACCGGGGCATCCTCCGTGACGGCATGAAAGCGGACATCGTCGTCTTCAACCCCGACACCGTCAGGGCCAACTCCACCTTCGAGGAGCCAAAGCAGTACCCCGACGGCATCTCCCACGTCTTGGTAAACGGCACCCTCGTCGTGGATAATGGAACCCACACCGGCGCCCTCCCAGGCCGCGCCCTCCGTTCCCAATAGCTTGAGAAGAGGAATGCAGCTCATGTCAGATACGCAACTGAAATCGACATTGACAGTAGGCATTAGCCGAAGCGAGGGCTATTACGTTGCCTCATTCGTGGAGATTGCCGCCGTCACTCAGGCTCCTACCTTGGACGAACTGGTCCACAACTTGCGCGAAATTGTGCATCTCCATTTGGAGGACGAAGATCCTGCCGATTTTGGTCTTGCAACAAACAATCCCTCGATAGTAATGGTCTACGAACTCGAACCGGCCTATGCCTAGACTGAGACGTCTGTCCGGACTGGAAGTGGTATCGATACTTAGGGGATTCGGGTTCGAAATCCACAATCAAGAGGGCAGTCATATGAAACTCAGAAGGCTTTCGCCGACCGGACGCAGGCAGACAGTTTCCGTACCAAGACACCGAGAACTGGTTCCAAAGACATTGTTCAGCATCTACAAGCAAGCATGCCAATACGTTCCCGACGAAGACCTGACGCCCCACTTCTACACCGACTAGACCCGGAGGGACCATGGACTTTGAACCGACTTACACCCCCGAACAGGAAGAGTTCCGCCGCGAGGTCAGCGCCTGGCTCAAGGAGCACGTCCCAAGCGGCATGGAGCACCCCGCCGACTCGGCCGACCTGACCTGGGAACAGTACCAGCTGCGCCGCGAGCTCGGCCGCAAGCTCGGCGACAAGGGCTGGCTCTGGCCCGCCGCACCCGCCGAGTACGGCGGAGGCGGCCTCGACGTAGACAGCACGGTGGTAATCGAGGAGGAAATCGACTCCTTCGGCCTGAGCCTCCCGCCCTACTACGACTCCGGCGGACGCCTCGGCGGCAACTCCATCCTCGTCTGGGGCACCGAGGAGCAGAAGCAGTCCTTCCTCCCGCCCATCTTCACCGGCCGCGTCCGCACCTGGCAGCTCCTCTCCGAGCCGGAAGCCGGCTCCGACCTGGCTAACGTGAAGACCCAGGCCATCCGCGACGGCGACGAGTACGTCCTCAACGGCCAGAAGATATTCGTCGGCAGCGACCACGGCTGCGACTACATGTGGACCATCACCGTCACCGACCCCGAGGCCAAGCGCCACGAGAACCTCGGCTGGTTCATGGTCCCCACTCATCTGCCCGGCATCACCATCCAGCCCATGGACCTCCTGATCTCCGGCGGCGAGTCCGGCGCGGGCTCCGGCGTGAAGCAGACTGTCTATTTCGACAACGTCCGCGTCCCCACCTTCAACCTCATCGGCGGCGAGAACCAGGGCTGGAAGGTCGCCACCACCCACCTGGAGCTGGAGCACGGCACCGGCGGCCGCATAGGCCGCAACTGGCTGGTCGACCGGCTCTTCGACCACTGCCTCACCACCGAGCGCCGGGGCGAGCCCATGGCCAACGACCCCGACGTTCGCGACCGCCTCATCGACGTCTACGTCGAGGCCGAGATCGTGCGCCTCCTGAACCTCCGCAACTACTGGATGCGCCACAGCGGGGCCAACATAACCTACGAGGGCCCGCAGGCATCCTACATGCGCAAGACCTCCGGCCTCCGCATGTCCCAGGCTATGTTGGACATCCTGGGCCCCGCGGGCCTGACTTACGACCCCGAGCTTGGAGCCGCCGAGGGCCACATGGAGGCCCACAGCCGCGCCGGCATCGTCGCCATCCATCCCGGCGGCACCACCGACATCCAGAAGGTCATCATGGCCCGCCGCATAGGCATCGGCCGCGAGGTCCGCGAGCGCGCCGGCGCCCTCGGCTGACCGCCATTGACACTCGTAGGGGCGCACAGCCGTGCGCCCTTCCCAGCTACACCGCACCTTGATTGACCCAGAGGACTGAAATGGACCTTTCCCTCACCCCCGAACAGGAAATGCTGAAGGCGGCCGCCAGCCGCTTCGTGTCCCAGGAATACCCCAAGGAGACCCTGCTGCAGATCGCGTCCCCCGACGAGACCACGCCCCTCGAGCCCTGGGGCCGCCTGGCCTCCACCGGCTGGCTGGGCATCCTCATCCCCGAGCAGTACGGCGGCGAGGGTGGCACGTTCACCGACGCCGGCGTGCTCTTTGAGGAGCTGGGACGCGGCCCTGTACCCGGCCCGCACCTGACCTCCGCCGTCCTGTCCGCGCTGGCCATCCTCGAGGGCGGCACAGAAGAGCAGAAGCGCGACTGGCTGCCCCGCATCGCCAGCGGCGAGATGCGCCTGGTTCCTGCCATCACCGAGCGCGACTACGGCTGGGACGAGCGCGACGTCCGCCTCACCGCCCAGGTCGACGGCGACGGCCTACGCCTCAACGGCTCCAAGGCCTACGTGTTCGACGGCGAGACCGCCAGTCACTACCTGGTCGCCGTCCGCTCCGAGGAGTCAGAGGACGTTGGCCTCGTCGTTGTTCCCGCCGCCGCCCCCGGCGTCCGCAGCCGCGGCCTGCCCGGCTTCGCCTGGAACCTGGCCGAGGTGCGCTTCGACAACGTCTCTGCCGATTCCACCAACGTCCTCGGCAACTCCATCACCGGCGGCTGGGCCGCGTGGCAGCGTGCCATCGCCAAGGCCATTCCCGTCATCGGCGCCTACCAGGTGGGCGGCTGCCAGGCCGTCTACGAGGTCTCCGTCGACTACAGCCGCACCCGGATCCAGTTCGGCACCCCCATCGGACGCTTCCAGAGGGTGCAGGACCAGGTCATCGCCCTCGTCAACCACCTAGACGCCGCCCGCTGGACCACCCACGAGGCCCTCTGGAAGCTGGACGTGGGCCGCGACGCCGCCAGCAGCATCAGCCTGTGCAAGGCGGTCGCCAGCGAAGGCTACTACGAGGCCTGCAACTACGCCCACGAGGTCCACGCCGGCGTCGGCAGCATGACCGAGTACGGCCTCACGCTGCACACCGCCGCCTCCCGCACCCTCTACCACTTCCTCGGCGACTCCAAGCAGCACAGGCGTGAGTTGGCCATGGCGCTGGGGCTGTAAGAAAGCTCATATCCTCCTCCCCGATGGGGAAGTACGGGGCGATCATGGGCGGGGTGATTCCCGCCCATTTATGTGTGGTTCGTTGGGATGACAGTTGTCGGTAGACCCTGGCTGTAAGGCCGCGATACGGTATAGGATAGGTATGTCCGGTTTAAGAAGGTAAGTAGTGTCCAGGAGACTCCCGAAGGAACTGGAAAAGGAGATTTGTTCAAAGCTAAACGATTTGGTGAATGGAAAGCCGGGCTTTATGATTGGCACACACCTGAATATGGAGCCATTGGAACGAGAGGCGATCAACTATTTACACGACATAGGAGCCTTCGAGGGGTTGGGTTCAGGTGGCACTTATCGTGTAACTGCTTACGGGCGTAAATACTGGGAGAAACTGACGGCCCCTCGCTAGTACTGGTTCAGAGGCAACTGGTTTCCGGCCTCTGTGGCTGGGGCAACAATACTTGTTTCCGTGGTCGCGGCGGTGGCCAACATAGTCAACCTCGTGCTGTGGAAGCCTTGTTGGCGGAGTAACGGCTGAGTTGCCGCTCAGGAACCACTGGACACAGGCAACACCGTCCACCCTTCTTGTTCCAAGGTCTTTAACATCGCCTCGATGTATGTAGGGTTTGGAATTTTTTCTACGACCTGGAACAGCTCTTTACCAGCCGGAGTGAGCAAGATTCCCTTTATTCGACCTTCTGAATCGGTTCGCTGTGACTTTGGGACCCATTGGAGTAACCAACTTGATTCCTGGTGTCGGACCAGCACTGTTGGCTGACTAGAGGTAGAAGTAAATGTTCGGTAGGAAGTCATTTCATTGACGATGAGCCTGTGGTGAGCCAATCGCATTAAGACCTCGTAAGACAATCCATAGGGCTGTAACGAATTGGTGCCAGGATTCCCACAACCAACGACAATCATGGGCGCTCCGTCCCAGTAGCAGAGCGCGGCCGAGCATAATGCCTGAAATTCCGCGGCGCGTTCCTTGGTCATGTCCCTGGCTATCGACATAGTGTCGTTCGACACGCTCCCGGGCGACTCTAATTCACCAGCCAATAGCCGTGCCCAGAGGTCCTGCAAAGTCTCATCAGACACATTGCTGGCCTCAGATATCCACCTGTGCCGGAACTCGGGGTTAAATTGGTCCAAATCCACTTTCGACCAATCCACTACGGAATCTGCTTTCGACATCGTATTGATTGTATTGGTAGCTAGCCTCTCGCCCTCCTCTTGCTGTGCGTCGGGAAATAATTCTAGTTCCATCGCAAGGCCACGATAACGGAAGTTGCGTTGTCCAGCTTGTAGCATCCCGTCGATAATCGCACGGTCAGCTTCCAAGTTGTTACGGTCCTGTCCACCTCTCAACCAAGTACCCAAGGCAGCCTTTAGACCCGGAGCCATCGCCCGGAGCATAGGAGGCGCCACTGCTGTGAGATCCGATTCATCCAATCCGCAAACTCCTTCAACCATCCTTACCATGTGTTTCTATTAGCCCGAATCCACCGATGGGAGGCGTGAGGGCTGGGCAAATTGGGATGAGGGAGCCTACAAGGGAGAAAGCCTTGGCTCCATTGGGATCGATGTGACACGGCAGAGGGTTTTCAGTAGCCTCACCGGGCCTGGAGAGCGGTCTATGGAGGCTGGGAATCGCGTGATAGTGAGGCCGGACGCGGCAGGATGCACTCGCGGACCGGGCGGACGCGAGTTTGGAGGCGTTGGGTCGGTTGCGGATAGCGCCGTCAGGCTGGGAGTGGGATGGCTCGCAGTCGGGCCAGGGCGAGAGTGGCCTGCTCAGCCCAGGGCCAGCCCGGGGAAGATGCAAAGTGAGTCTGCGCGCCGAGCGGGTGAGCCGTCCCACCAGACCGAAGAACCGTCGCCGGAGGGTCTTGGTGGTCACGATCTGCTCGCCCAGACCAATCCGCGCCGTCCAGCGGGCCAGGTTATGGGCCAGCACCTGCACCGCCAACCAGGCGGCGTTGGCGGCGAAGCGGCCCGAGGGAAGATGGTTGAGGCCCACACCGTACTTCAGGTCTCGGATGGCATTCTCGATCTCGGCGTGGCGGCGATGGTCGGCCTCCAGTTCCAGGGTCTCCCCGTCCCGGTCGGTGATGAAGCCGTGATAGCTGTAGCTGGCGAAGAGGGCCAGTTGGGAACCGGGCGTGGGCTTCACCCGCCGGACGATGAGCCGTACCGGCGCAGCGTCGGCCTCACTCTGGAAAGGGATATAGGTGGTCTCGGCCACGTCGGCGGCGCCGTCCATCCAGTAGGGGATGGGCGTCCAGTCCGCCTCGGGTATCGCCTCGATGAGATGGCGCAGGCTTTTGTGCTGACGGATGGTGATGGAGAAGCGGACCTTCGTCTTGCGACAGACGGCGACGATGGCGTGGGCATAGAACCCGCTGTCGGCCCGCACCGTGAGTCGGCCCCTGGCGCCGGCGTAGCGCACCCGTCCCACCGTCTCGCGCAGGAAGTGGGCGGCGCCCCGGGCGGTGTTGGCCCGGCCCTCGCGCAGCCTGGACATCAGCACGTCGCCGGTGCCGGCGGCCACGGCCAGCAGCGGGTGATAGCCCCGCTTGCCGGTATAGCCGTGGTGGCGTGCGCCCTCCTTGGCCAACCCGTAGCAATATTATGGCCTTGTCCGGCCTGTGCAGAGGCGACTAACTGGTGAGTCGGCCCAAGGATGTATGCTCATGGCGAGGCGTGTCGTCCGGACAAAGACCGAGCAGACTCTGGTGCGTATTGCCCGACCCGTAGCATGGTCCGGGAGCCTTACGACGGCATCATTGGTGACGCCCCGATCGGGGCGATCCCGTTGGGGAGAGTGGCTACAGTCCGCGGCTCCCTCCGGCGACACGCCTACACGGCAATGGTAGAGGCGATGATGAGCAGACGCCAGAGCAGCGCAAAACCGGAAGGGCTGTCCCAGCTGAACCTGAACGCGGCGGGCATTGACGTGGGCGCTACCAGCCACTATGTGGCGGTGCCCGCCGACCGGGCGGAGCAGCCGGTGCGAGAGTTCGAGGCTTTCACGGCGGACCTGTACCGTTTGGCGGACTGGCTGACCGAGTGTGGTGTGGAGACCGTGGTCATGGAGTCCACCGGCGTGTACTGGATACCGCTGTTCGGGGTGCTGGAAGAACGGGGCTTCCAGGTGATGCTGGTGGACCCCCGGCGCATCAAGAACGTGCCCGGCCGCAAGACCGACGTGCTGGACTGCCAGTGGCTGCAGCAGCTGCACACCTACGGCCTGCTCTCGGGGGCTTTCCGGCCCGACGGGGAGATCCGACGCTTACGCAGCTACCTGCGGCAGCGGGTCATGCTGGTGCAGTACGCATCCCACCATATCCAGCATATGCAGAAGGCGCTGACCCAGATGAACGTGAAGCTCCACCACGTCATCAGCGATATCACCGGCAAGACCGGCCTGGACATCATCGAGGCCATCGTGGACGGCCAACGGGACCCGCGACAACTGGCGCAATTGCGCGATCCCAGGATCAAAGCCGACGAGGCAACCGTCGCCAAGTCGCTGCAGGGGCACTGGCGGGAGGAGCACATCTTCGAGCTGAACCAGGCCCTGGAGCTGTACCGGTTCTATCAGGATAAGATTGCCGAGTGCGACCGGGAGATTGAAGCCCAGTTGGAGCGGTTTGAGGACCGCAGCAATGGTGATCCTCCAGCGGCGAAGTCCGGCCGGAGACGCAGCAAAGGAAACGCGCCACGCTTCGACGTTTGGACGCACCTGTACCGTATGACGGGGGTTGACCTGACCCAGATCGACGGTGTGGATGCCTACACCGCGCTCAAGGTGGTGAGTGAGATTGGCGCCGACATGACGAAATGGCCGAGTGCGAAGCACTTTGCGTCCTGGTTGGGGCTGAGCCCGAACAACCGCATCACCGGCGGCAAGGTCATGAGCTCCAAGACCAAGCCCAGCGCCAACCGTGCGGCGGCGACATTGCGTCTGGCGGCCAACGCCCTGCACCGCTCCGACAGCGCCCTGGGCGCCTTCCTGCGCCGGAAGAAAGCCCATCTGGGAGCGCCTAAGGCCATCACCGCCACGGCCCACAAGCTGGCTCGCATCTTCTATTCCATGCTGCGCTACGGTCAAGAGTACGTGGACGCCGGGGCCGAATACTACGAACGCCGATATCAGCAGCGGGCGTTGCGCGCGGCAAAGCGGCGGGCGGCGCAACTGGGCTATTTGCTGGTGCCCATCCCCGATGCTCCGGAACACACGACCTACGCACCCCCTGACGCGCCAATTGCCGCGTGACGACGTTGGTTAGTGGGGAGGTCTCGCAGATGGTGGAGTCCAGGTCGATGGTCAGCGGCCCGTCGCCGGGTCCCGCACCGGCGGCCCAGGCCCGGGCCAGCAGCTCCCGGCTCACCCGGTCCAGCTGACGGACGTGGCCCCAGCGGAAGCTGCGCAGGAAAGTGCCCAAGGTGGATGGCGCTTTGACCATGCACCCCAGCACCGAGTAGGTCCGCCCCGCACGCAGCGCATCGGCGTCGTCGATGCAGTCGCCGCCCGCCAGCGCCGAGGCCACCAGCGTCAGCATCTTGTCTCCCGCGTTCGCCCGCCCCGGCGCATCCCCGAGGTCGAGGTGACGGTCAACGAGTTCACGCAGGCCCACGCGCTGGGCCAGGGTGGCCGGCAGGAGCAGCCCGGCATTGTTGACCAGGCGGTGGTCGTCGAAGGCTATTTGGATGCGGTCGGGGTGCTCAAGTGGTAGCATCTGTTGGGTGCTCCTTGTTTCTGGTCGGTTTCCTTTCTCGAAAACCATTATCCCAGATGCAAAGGAGCACTTTCTTGCCCCTTCACCACGCCGAGACGCTCATCCCTTCGGTGGATCGGGGATTAGGCCCTTGTGCAATTTTGTCGCGCCGCCCTCGCCCTCAACCTGGATGATAGAGAAATTATTGGCGCTATTTGTCGGAGTACTAGTAGTCCATCAGTGTTGAATTAAGGGATAGAGGGACTTGAGCTTGATGCGCGCGTCCTGGGTGGTGAAACGCCAGTTGGCCCGAATTGCGTCGTGGTTCCGCTGCCCTTGCCAAGCCTTGGTTTCCTGCTTCAATGTCTGCTGGTCCGGTATCCGGCGGTCCAGACACTGGCGCGCCAGCACTCCCAGTTCTATCTCGGCCATGTTCAGCCAACTGCCGTGCTTGGGCGTGTAGTGGATTTCCAGCTTTTCGGCAATGCGTCTCGCCTCTGCAGGCTCGAAGGCCTCGTACAGGGACGAGAGGCGGTGGGTGTTCAGATTGTCCATCACCAAGACTATCCGGCCTTTGTCCGGGTAGTCCACATCCACCAGTTGTCGCACCACCCGGGCCCAGTCAGCCTTGGTTCGCTGGTCCGTCACCTCCACCCGCCGCCACCCCCTCCAAGGGCGCGAACAGCATAAACAGGTTGCTCACCCCGTTGCGCTCGTATTCGTAATCGTAGGCCATGGCAGTCCCCGGACGCGGCGCCAAGGGGGTGCGGGTCTCCCTCACCTGTTGCTTGCTGGTCTCGTCCAGGCACACCAGCACCTCGTTGTCCTCGAACTGACGGTGATACACCTCCAGCACGTCCTCCATGGCACAGACGAACTCGGCATTGGCCTTGGGCGGGATGCACCAGCACTCCTTCAGCCAAGGCTTGAGTTCGTTTTTTTCAGCGTTTGGCGCACCGTCTCGGGGCTGATGCTGTCCACTATCTCACATTGCACCAGCCGGTCAGCCAGCAGTTGCAGCGTCCAACCGGCACGGCCCTCCGGCGGTTCGCTACAAGCGAGGTGAGTCAGGTGGGCCTCTCCTTGGCCGTCCAGCTTCCTCGGGCGGCGGTTGACCTGCTCCCTGCGTCCCAAGGCTGCCTCCACTCCCTCCTCAACACAGCGGCGGCGCACCCGTCCCACCGTGGCGTCCCCCACCCTCAGGACCCGGGCTATTTCCTCGTCCTTCATCGCCCCGCGCTCTTGATTTTCATCGCTGAGCAGCATAATGCGGGCGTGGGTCTGTTTATATGCTGCCGTCCGTCCCCGGGACACCAGTCCCTTCAGTTCCTGTTGCTCCTCTACACTCAGACTGACCCGGTACCTCTTCGCTGGCATCCCCATCCTCCCAACATCACCTTAGCTTTTGACGTGTCCCGGCAATACCACAGCTAATTATCTATCAATCCTACGCTGTTGCACTACTAGCCATACAGTCCGCAGTCAGTCCGCAGATTTGGTCTCGGCTACTACAGCCATCCCTCACCGCCCCATCATCGACCGCGGGTCCCGCTCGTCCGCAGCCGAACCCGATGCCTCGCCAGTCCGCCCAGCGAAACGCCACGCCAGCCGCACCAGCCGGATCTCGTCGTAGGCAAATCGCCCCTCCAGCTCCTCCCACACTGGCCGCAGCGGGTTGTCCCCCAGGTTCCCGAACACTGCCTCGATCTCTGCGCGTTGCTCGGCGGACGGCAGCAGGTGCCCCCACTCCACGGCCACCCCTTCCTCCACCAGCCGCTCCAGATGCCCCAGGACGGTGCCGGCAGTCAGGCCTCGGGCCTCCGCCGCTTCCCGCAATGACGCTCCTTCGGAGATCAACCGCCCCGTCTCCCGGTACGACTGGTTGACCACTCGAGGCGCCGCTGCCGGTTTTACCGGACGACTCCCGACCGGAACGGCGTCCGGCCACCCCCGCTCCCGGGCGTAGGCATTGATGCGCTCCAGGAAAGGCCCGCCGAGGTCTTCCAGCTTTGCCCGGCCCACGCCCGACACCTGGGCAAACTCCGCCGTTGTTCTCGGCACTCTCCGCGCCATGTCCTGCAGCGTGCGGTTGCCGAAAATCATGAAGGCCGGTATGCCCCGCTGTTCGGCGATCTCCCTGCGCAGGGCCGACAGCTTTTCGTACAGCCCAGCGTCGTAGTCGCTGCTTTCCGCCTTGCCTCGGTCCCTCGACTGGGAACCATCAGACTGAGCGGGCTGCCTGCGCTGCACAGGCCGGGTCAGGATCAGCGGTTCCCGGTTTCTCAGGAACTGGCGTCCCTTCGGGGGGACGCTCAAAGTCGGGAATTCACCGTCGGACACCGCCAGCAATCCCCCGCGCTTCAATTCCTCCACGAGGTCTCGCAGCTCATCTCGCGGCGTGTCCGCTGCGATGCCATGGACGGATAGCTGGTCGTGCCCCTGGGTGCGGACTCTCTCCCCCTTGCTTCCCCGCAGCACATCTATGACGTGGGCCGCTCCGAATCGTTCGCCCGTGCGTATTACCGCCGAGAGGACCTTCTGTGCGATCTCGGTGGCGTCATACTGTTCCTGCGGCTCGGTACAGTTGTCGCAGGCGCCGCAGTTGGCCTCTGGCCACGTCTCGCCGAGGTATTCGAGGACGAACTTCCGGCGGCAGGAGTTGAGCGTGCACAGTGAAATAACCTGTTCCAGGCGACGGCGGGCTCTCTCCCGCTCCTCGAGGTCCTCGATCTGGCCGATGAAAAATTCCTGGCGGGATTTACCGGCGTATGAATAATACAGAACGCACTCGCCCGGCATGCCGTCGCGCCCCGCCCGGCCTGTTTCCTGGTAGTAACTCTCTACGCTCTTGGGCAGGTCATAGTGAACGACCAGGCGAACGTCCGGCTTGTTGATCCCCATCCCGAAGGCAATCGTAGCCGTGATTATCGGAGTCCGGTCGCGGATGAAGCGCTCCTGCGTCGCCCGCCTCACATCCGCCTCCAGCCCGGCGTGATACGGCTCTGCGACGAAGCCGCGCTCCTTCAGTGTCTGTGCCATCTCCTCGGTTTCCTTGCGGGAGCCGCAGTAAATAATGGCAGGTTCGCCCCGGTACTTCTCCAGCAGGGCCAGCAGACCCGAGATGTTCCGCTCCTTGGGGAGCACGGTGTAGCTGAGGTTGGGGCGGTTGAAGCTGGAGATGAAGACACCGGGGTGCCGCAGGCCCAGTTGAGACAGGATGTCCGCCCGCACCTGCTTGGTGGCCGTGGCCGTCAGGGCAATGACCGGGGCGTCGGGGCAGGTCCGCCGAAGCCCCGCCAGCTCCCTGTATGCCGGGCGAAAATCGTGCCCCCACTCCGACACGCAATGGGCTTCGTCGATGGCGACGAGGCTGACGTCCAGGGTGGCCAGGAAGTCGGCGAATCTGGGTTCGATGATTCGCTCAGGAGCCACGTACAGCAGCTTGATCTCGCCGGCCCGAATCCCCCGCACAACCTGCGACAGCTCCGCGCTGGTCTGGGTGCTGTTGATGAACCCGGAGGGAATGCCGTTGGCCTCCAGCGCGTCCACCTGGTCTTTCATCAGGGCGATCAGCGGCGAGACCACCACCGTCAGCCCCGGCAGGGCCAGCGCCGGCAACTGGTAGCACAGCGACTTGCCGCCACCCGTGGGCAACAGCGCGAAAGTATCCCGCCCCGCCATCACCGATTCGACGATCTCCTCCTGCAAAGGCAGAAAGGCATCGTAGCCGAAGTGAGTCTTCAGCAGTTCAAGCACGCAGACATTTTCAATCTATATTCGATTTGCCGCAACTCTGATTTGTCGCAAGTCCCCAGAGACAATAGCTGCCTGAAAATCAACTGTGATCTGAATAGAACCATGAAACCAAGTCCTGAAACAGCAACGACTCGCTATTGCGAAACAGGACGGCACATTTGGTGTAGCTAATACTGCCTCCCTGCATGGTGTATCGCTAGGTCAACACAACTGCCTGCGACGTTAGCGCCAGCGGCCACAATGGCGATTCCGACAAGGCCGAGATCGTGATTTACTGACACTCCTGGCAGGGCGACGACGGCGATGCCCCAATCATGCACTTCCGGCAACGCCGAGGCTCTCCTACGCCTCACCTGGTCGCTGGCGAATCCGAGCCTCGTTCCCTCTCCCTCTGGGAGACGGTTGGGGTGAGGGCGTCCCAATACCAAAACAAAAAGGGCAGGCCCATCGACCTGCCCCATGGGATTCTCAGCGCTGCGAAGATCCTACGTGCAGGCGTCGCGTACGGCCTGGGAGACTTCGGCGAGGCGGGCGTTGTTCTTGTCGGCGCCCCGGAAGCCGTTGGTGATGAAGCCGACGGCCAGACCGGTATCCGGGTCGGCCCAGCCGATGGACGTGCCAGCCCCGCCATGCCCGAAGGTGTGCATCGGATCGCCGGTGGGCTTGCCCATCCGCTCGTCGTTCAGCGCGAACCCTAGCGCCCGCTGGGCGAAGAGCTCCAGCGACCGGTCGATCCCTTCGACCTGCTTGGTGATGCCCTCGGCGACGGTCTCGGGACGCAGTACCCTGGCACCGTCAAGGGTGCCCTTGCGTTCCATAGCGGCATAGAAGCGGGCCAGATCACCGGCCGAGGCGATGCCATTGGCGCCGGGGCAGATGACCCTGTGGACCTCGGGCTTGTCAAAAACGTTGGCATAGCCGTTGGTGTCGGCGTCCTGCTCCATCAGGTGGATGCGGGACACGCGGCCCTCCAGCTCGGCGGGCAGGCCGACGAATGTGTCCTCCATCTGCAGAGGCCGGGCCAGGTCTTCGGCGATGAACCGGTCAAAGGTGCGGCCGTCGATACGGCGCACCAGCTCCGCGATCACCCATCCATAGTTGATGGGGTGGTAGGACAGCGTCGAACCCGGCGCGAACTTGGGCGTCGCCCGCTCCATAGCGGCGCAGACGAGGCTCCAGTCATGCCAGTCGGTCCAGGGCAGATCGGCAGGCGTCTCGGGGAACCCTCCCTGGTGGCTCAGCAGGTGCCGGATGGTAACCGTCTCCTTGCCGTTCTGCCCGAACTCGGGCCAGAACTTGGCGACCGGGTCGTCCCACTCCAGCCGGCCACGTTCTTTCAGCATGTAGATGCAGGCCCCGGCCAGCGGCTTGGTCGACGAGAACAGCACGAACATCGTTTTGTCATCGACCCGGCTTCCGGTGCCGCTGTCGGCGACGCCTCCGTGGATGTCCAGCACGAGACTGCCGTAGCGGTAGACGGCAAGTCCAGCGCCGGGGTGCAGTCCCTCAGAGATCTGGCGGTTGAAGACCCGCTTGACCTCCTCCAGTCCTGCTGGATTCATTGATACGGTCTCGGGCGTGGTCAGCGTAGCCATATGACTTCCTCTCACGTATTGGATAGGTTGGCGGTGTATGAATCGATAAGCGTAGCGTATTGCAGGACCGACTACCGGCCCCGCCAGACGGGCGCGCGCTTCTCGGCGAATGCCTTGACCCCCTCCTGGGCGTCTTCAGTTTCCAGCACCTCGTCCCGCTTTTTCTGGGCGAAGGCCACTCGCTCCTCCAGCCCCATCTCGGAGCCCTTGATGGACGCCTCCTTAATGGCGGCCAGGGCCAGCGGGGCATTGGCAGTGATCTTGCGGGCCATCTCCTCGGCGTGCGGCATCACATCTTCCGGCTGGACCACGTAGTTGACCAGCATCAACTCCAACGCCCGCTGCGCGTCCACGAACTCGCCGGTGAAGAGGAACTCGAAGGCCACGTTGCGGGGCACCACCTGCGACAGCAGCGCCGGGCCGCTGACCGACGAGATGCCGCGCTTGGCCTGGGGCCAGCCGAACCGTGCCTCCGTCGAGGCGATGCGGATGTCGCTGCCTAGCGCGATGCCGCAGCCCTGGGCCAGGCAGACGCCGTTGATGGCCGAGATGATGGGCTTCCAGATCTTCGACTGCTCAACATAGAGGTCGCCGGTGCTGGGCCCCTCGTTGGCGCGGGCGTTGGCCATTGCCACCAGATCGTGGCCGGTGGAGAAGGCCCGGCCGCTGCCGGTCACGATGGCGCAGCGAACCTCGTCGTTGTTCCTCACGTCCTGGAAGGCGTCCCACAGCAACTGCCGCATCTCCGGATTGATCGCGTTCAGCTTTTCCGGGCGGTTCAGGGTGATATAGGCGATGCCTTCCTTGATTTTGTAAATGACTTCCCTCTCGGTCAACTCCGTTCCTCCTCAGATAATCCGGGACCCGGTGGGCTTGGTCCCGATGACGCCACCGGACTCCAAAGCGTCAATTTCGCCGCCGTTCAGGCCGAGCAGTCCGCCGAATATCTCGCGGTTGTGCTGGCCCAGGGTAGGAGATGGCCAGCGCACCTCTCCCGGCGTTCCGCCCATTTTCCATGGCAGGCCGGGGTACTGTTTTGGCCCAACCTGCGGGTGGTCCACGGTGATGAACGTGCCACGCTCGGCGTAGTGCTTGTTCTCCAGCAGGTCCGGCCCGCGCAATACCGGACCGGCGGGAACTGCTGCTGCCTGTAGGCGCTCAGCCAGCGCGAAGGCTTCCTGCCCCATTGTCCAACCTGCGATGATTCCGTCCAGTTCATCCTGGTGCTCCATCCGCGATTCAGCAGTCGCGAACCGGACATCAGTTGCAAGTTCCTGGGAATCTATTGCGGACACCAGACTCTCCCATTCACCATCGTTGGTGGCGGCGATGGTGATCCAGCGGTCTTCACCCGCGCAGGGATAGGTGTTGCAGGGCGCGTACCACCGGGATCGGTTGCCCATGCGTTCCGGCTCTTGGCCGGTCATCTGATAGGCCAGAAGTTCGCCGCCCATAAAGGCGACTGCCGATTCCTGCTGCGAGACGTCGATGTACATGCCCTTGCCGGTGCGGCGGCGGCGGCGCAGAGCAGCCAGCAGAACCCCGGCGGCGTGGGAGCCGGTGATGGGATCGCCGTGGTTTATGCCTGACTTCATCGGTCCGTCATCCGGGTAGCCTGTCAGGTGGGCCATACCCGACAGCTGCTCCTGTCCAATGCCATAGCCAAGGTAGCTCTTCCACGGCCCTGTGTTCCCGAAGGCAGGCATTGAAACGTAGATCAGGTCGGGCCGGTGCTGGCGCAGCGCGGCGTAATCGTAGCCCAAGCGTTCCAGGCTGCCCTGCCGGAAGTTCTCGATCAACACGTCGCTGATGGAGACCAGTCGCTCAAAGACCCGGCGGCCCTCATCGGTGGTCAGCTCCAGCGTGATGCCGTATTTGGACATGTGAAGACAGTTGAACCAGCCGTTGCGGTTCCATGGTTCCTCGCCCGGCTCACCGTCTGGATAGGCAGCGATGCCCCGTGCCGGGTTGACCGGCCCGCGATGCGAGTCGTAGACGCTGAGCGACTCCATCTTGATGATCTCGGCGCCAAGGTCGGCCATCAGCTTGGTGCAGTACGGCCCGGCCCAGATGCGGGACAAGTCCAGAACCCGATAGTTCCTCAGCGGCTGCTTCGTAGTGGCAGTCAACTCAGCCTAGCTCTCATCATCTAGCTCTCAAGATAAGGAAGTGTTGCCAGCAACAGCTCCGGAGGCGGCAAGCTCCTGAATTCGGACAGAATCGCAGTCCAGCCAGTCGGACAACGCCGAAGCGGTGTGCTCGCCGAACAGCGGAGCACGACGAAACACCCAGGCTTCGGCACCGGGCTCGCAGGAGATGGGCGCTCCAGGGTAAGTACGTTCGCCCGCTACGGGATGATCCATACTCACGAAGTAACCGCGTGCCACCAGCTGCTCCATTTCCAGGATGTCTTTCATCGAGGCCACGAAGCTGAAACCCAACCCACTCTCCTGCCCGGCCTTGAAAATATCGACCTTGTCGTGGTCGATCAGCCAGGGCAGCATCAGGGCGTCAATTTCGTCAGCGTTCTCCTGGCGCCCTCTTCTGGACGCAAAGCGAGGGTCGGACAGCTCCTCTCTCTCCATGATGCGGGCAACTTCAGGCCAGCGGTGATCGGGGCCGGCGATGATGCCGACGTGCCCGTCCTGGCAGGGATAAATGCCCCAGGCGGCCCGGCCATAGCCCCGGTTACCAACGCGGGTGTACTCCTGGCCCGAGTAGCTGTACTGCATCAGGGCGTTTTCGAGGATATTGGTGGCGTATTCGGCGATGGAGACGTCGATCTGCTGCCCCTCTCCGGTCTCCTCGGCGTACATCAGGGCGGCCATGGTGGCGGCAAAGGCGTTCTGCCCTGCGCCCAGCTGGGCAAGAGGTGCACCTTCCTTCAGAGGCTCCTGGTCCGGCTCTCCGGTGATGTTCATCAGGCCGCCCATGGCGTAGAGGTTCGCCTCGGTACCGCGCCAGTCTCGATACGGTCCGGTCTGTCCGAAGTTGCTGATGGACGTAATCACCAGCGCGGGGTTTGCGCGGACCAGTTCATCGTAGCCCAGCCCCAGACTGTCGAGTGTCCCGGGGGCGAAGTTCTCCACCAGAATGTCGGCCCTGGCTGCCAGTTCCAGCGCCAGACGACGGCCCTCCCCGCTTTTGAGGTCCAGGCCAATACTGCGCTTGCCGGCGTTGAGATATAAATGCCAGGCGCCGTCCTCCACTGGCTCACTGCTGCCATAGTCGCGATACAATTCGGGGCGTGAGGCAAAGGGGCCCAGCCGCCGCAACGCATCTCCAGCGGGCGGGCGCTCCAACTTAACCACATCAGCGCCCAGGCCGGCCATCAGCCGGGTGCAATAGGGTCCTGCAATATAATGGGTCAGGTCGAGAACCCTGACCCCTTCCAGCAATCCTGACATGTGCGAGATTGTGGCATCGGCCAACCCCGATTGCAACCACGCCGTTCCTTCCTGCCGTTGTGGTATTCTGCTGAAAAACAGAAGGTTTGTGAGAATAATCGATGGAACGCCCCATTTTTCAGCCGGTTGGCACTCCCGTGGAGGAGTTGGACACCCCGGCGCTCGTGGTCGACCTGGACCTGATGGAGCGAAATATACAGACTTATCACGGCTACTTCGCAGGGGTGCCGGCAACGGTGCGCCCGGTAATTACCAGCCACCTCTGCCCGCAGGTGGCGCGCCGCCAGCTGTCCGCGCCAGCCAGCCGCGGTGTGGCAGCAACCACCCTCGGGGAGGCCGAGGTGTTTGCCGCTGCGGGATTCGATGACCTTCTCGTCGCCAACCAGGTTGTTACCACGTCAAAGATCCGGCGCCTGTGCGCCCTTGCGACCCAGGCCAGCGTCAGTGTGGCGGTGGACAGTGCGGCCAACGTCGCGCTGCTTTCCGCAGCCGCCACCTCCGCGGGAGTGACGCTGGGCGTCCTGGTGGAAATTGAGGCGGGCATGGGACGCTGCGGAGTAACTCCCGACTCTGAGGCGGTCGCCCTGGCCCGCGCCGTCAGCGACGCGAACGGCCTGGATCTCAAGGGCATAATGGCCACTGTTCCCGGCCCTTCGGGCGACGACCCGGAGTCCCACGCGAGCCAAACCCTCGAACGACTGCGGGTTGCCATCGAAGCCAAGGACCTGATGGAAAGCGCAGGACTGCCGGTGCCTGAAGTCAGCGTTGGCGGAGCCCACTGCCACACGGCAGTCGCAGACCTCTCTGGCATCACCGAGGTCCGCGCCGGGCGGTATCCCCTCATGGACGTGCGGCTCCAGTCGCACCTGCCGGAGCTGTCGTTGGCGGCCATGGTCCTGGCCACGGTCATCAGCCACCCCGTCGCCGGCGTGGCGATCCTTGACGCGGGCCACAAGGCCACCGCCCCGGACCACGGGCGACCCGTGTTGCAGGGCCTGGAAGGCGGCTTTGCTGCCCGGTTCAGCGCCGAGCACGGTATCGTGCAGCTGGAAAGCGGCGCGGAGAGCGCTCTGGCGCCGGGCGAGAAAGCGCGCCTTGCTCCCTGGGAAATCGCGGCAACCGTCAACCAGTACGACTACATCCGCGCCGTCCGTGGCGGCAAACTGGTGGGCTACTGGCCGCTCTCGGCCCGCGGCGAGTTTGCGTAGCAGATATTCTTTTCAACCGTACGTCCTCACCCTGACCCTTTCCCTTGGGGGAGAGGGGACCGAATGGAGCAACCAGATGAATAACAGCCAAACGCCCCTTCCCGGCACTCCCACGGAAGAGTTGGACACTCCCTGCCTGGTGATTGACCTCGACGCCCTCGACCACAATATGGATGTCATCGCCGACTATTACCGCGACAGGCCAAGCAAACTCCGCGGCCACAGCAAGAACCACAAGACACCAGCCATCGCGCTGCAGCAGATACGTCGGGGCGGCACCGTCGGCGGCGTCTGCGCCGCCAAGGTCGCCGAGGCCGAGGTGATGGTGCACGGCGGCATTCCCAGCGTGTTCATCACCAGCGAGGTGGTGGGAGACCTGAAGATCCGCCGCCTCTGCTCTCTGGCCGGACAGGCGGAGGTGATGGTCGCCTGCGACACGCCCGAGAACGCCCGCGCACTGTCGCAGGAGGCGGTGGCCCAGGGCGTCAATCTCGGAGTGGTCATCGAGGTTGAAACCGGCATGGGGCGTTGCGGCGTCCAGGAAATCCAGCAGGGCGTCTCCCTGGCCCATGAAATAGATTCGCTACTTGGCATAAGCTTCCGGGGCATCATGAGCCACCAGGTAATCCCGGCTATGCCAGACCGCGAGGATCGGGTAACCGAGGGCAACCGCGTCATTAAGGGCGTCATCGACCTAAAGGACGCCATCGTGGAGTCCGGCCTGCCCGTCGACATCGTGTCCACTGGCGAGACCTGGAGCTACGATGTGGCCGGGGAGATCGACGGTGTCACAGAGATCCAGGGTGGGAGCTACCTTCTGATGGAGACCCACTACGGCTTCATGACCGAGTTCAGCTACGCCGCCAAGGTTCTGACCACCATCATCAGCACCCCGCGCCCCGGAGTGGCCATCGGCGACGCCGGCGTGCGAGCGGTGAGCACGGTACTCGGCCTGCCCGAGGTGGACGGCCGCCCCGGTGTGGAAGTGGAGTCGATGGACGGAGACCACGCCGTATACAAGCTGACAGGCGCCGCGTCGTTGGGGGTGGGGGACCAGGTGCTGCTGATTCCAGCGCAACAGGACGCCATGGTCAGCCGCTGGGACCGCTTCGTCGGTCTGCGCAACGGCAAGGTGGAAGCGGTGTGGGACATTCAAGCCCGCGGCTGCCACAACTGACGCCTGAGCAACACAGCCACTACGCTCGAGAAAGTTACGGCAAGATGCCCGACCTCGTTGTCCATATCGAATTCGGTGGCATCGACACAAACGCGCAGCGCAATTTATGTGGCACTCTGTCGACTGGGACATAGAGGACACCAACGAAGAGTGAAGTTACGGCCACGCCCGGCCAGTGGAGGGCAGAATCACCGATGTAATCTAGCTGTCCTGGGAATAACCGCCCCTCGCCGTGGTCACATTCCACGAGGACGTCGACGGTCTGTGGGGCCACCCAGAAAGGGCGGTCAGCCTGGGGGCTACAGAGGCTCTGCCGCCAACTGGGATGGAAGGCAACCACCAGAAATTCTCCGTAGCCGGGTTCGTTGCCCCTGAGGGCAACTTCATCGGCTTGGTGCATAACGGGTAGAGCCCGGTCTCAAAGGCCGAAATGCTCAGACACAAAAAGGGCAACCGACGACCCGCGGTGGTCACGGTTGCCCTTTCAACTGTTCAATCGCAAACGATGGACCAAAGGGGAAGGCCCTCGGAGTTTACCTATGGCGTAGGGCCGAACTCGGTGGTCTTCATCAGGTAGGTGTTCTGGGCGGAGAGGACGCCGCGGACACGGGGTATGTAGGCACCGCCCCACTCGGGGTCGGCGGCCACGGCCGCCTTGGCTTTTTCCATGTGCCCTACGTTGTCGAAGGCCCAGATGTGCACCACCTGGTTAAGGTCGCCCAGGTCGCTGTAGAACCAGCCTGCCAGCTTGACGCCGTGCCGCTCGCGGATGGGAAGGGCCAACTCCTCCACGGCCGACATGTAAGTGGGCAGGCCACCGGGGTTCAGGGTGTACTGCCGGAAGTCGAAGACCATATCGTTCTTGTGCTTGTACTCCGGGGTGCCCTCCTCGGCAATGGGGCCCCTGACGGGATACGTGGGCGCAAAGGCGGGAGACATCATCAGCCAGGTTTTCTGGGAGTCGACCAGTGGCTGAGCCCGGGGCACGTACTTTCCGCCCCAGTCTGGGTCGGAGTAGACCGCGGCCTTCTGCGTGTTCAGGTGCTCCAGGTCCTGGTAGCCCCAGATGTGCACCACCTGATTGAGAGTGCCAATGTCGCTCCAGTACCAGCCTGACAGGGCAACGTCGTGGTTTTGCCTGATTGGCAGCCCGACCTCCTTAACTCCTGCCCGGTAATCGGGCGTCGCGCCGGGCTTGAGGGTATACATCCTGAAATCATAGATCATTGTCAGCCTCCGGTATGCCTCTTGATAAATTCGCCAGCCTGGGCAATGGCCTGCTTACCCTCCGGCAATATGGGGGCAAACAGGGGCCAGACATGGATCATGTCGTCCCAGACATCCATCTGCACCTTCACTCCGGCCTCGCGCGCGACTCCGGCAAGGCGCGTGGAGTCGTCCAGCAACACCTCCGCGTCACCCACCTGGATCAACAACGGCGGCAACCCACGCAGGTCGGCGTACAGCGGCGCGGCCAGCGGTGCCCTGGGATCGGCACCACCGAGATAGGTCTTGGCGGAGAGGAGCAATCCCTCCCTCACGATCATGGGGTCAGCCTCCGCCCTAGTCTCCATGGACTCACCCAGTCCCTCCATATCCACCCACGGCGATACACAGACTCCCGCGGCAGGTACCGGCAGCCCCAGATAGCGAATCTGCACCAGCGCCGCCACTGTCAGGCCGCCGCCGGCGGAGTCCCCGGCAAGGGCAATCGTGGACGGGTCGTAGCCCTCGCTCAGCAGCCAGCGGTAGGAGGCCACAGCGTCCTCCACGGGCGCAGGGAATGGGTGCTCAGGTGCGAGGCGGTAGTCCAGCGACAGCACCCTGGCCCCGGAATCCCTGGACAGGTGCGCCAGCATTGGCCGGTGGGTCCTGGGCGATCCAATAATGTAGCCGCCGCCGTGGAAGTACAGCACAACCCTGCTGTCCGATGCGCCGTCGGCCGCTACCCATTCCGCCGTGACGCCACCGGCGTTAACGCGGCTGTACCTGGCCGCAACGTCGATGGTGAACCCGTCGACCATTTGCTCAAAGGAGCGGCGCCCGCCTTCCGTAGCTCCCTGCGATTCATCGACTTCCCTTGTCTTTACCAGCGTGATTACCTGTTCCAGTTCGGGGGACTTGGCCATTTCTACGCCTCCAACATTTTCTTCAGCGTACGGGCGCTGCTATGGGGAGCCGACAGGACGGGAACGGGCGAGACCTTCCGCAGATGATCGAGGGCAGTGGCGAAGGAGAACTGGCTCAGCAGGACCACGTCCACTTCTGTAGCAAGGGCAAGCGTTTCCTGTTCCAGTCGCTTCTCGAAGGCTGTATGTCCGTCCTGGCGCAACACCTGGATCAGGTCAGTGGCCAGGCGCTGTTTGATATGTACCTCCCGTCCTGCCTCCTGGGCGGCAAGCTTGAGGTAGTGCTCGGAATCGGACATGGTGGCGTTGTTGGTGGCTATAACACCCACTCTGGAACCGGCCGCAACCGCCTCCGCCATCACCGGCCCGTACGACGAAACCAGCGGCACGTCCACAAGGTCCCGTGCGGAGTCCACCACCGGGGCATACACCGAGCAGGCCAGCCCGATGGCGTCGGCACTGTGGTCCTGGCAGTAACTGATCAGGCCACTCATACGCCGTCGCAGTTTGGGGGTGATACTGCCTGGAAAGTCGACCAGGAGCCCTTCGTCCAGCAGGTTGATAACCTCGGCTTCGGGGAATTCCTCCATAAAAGCCAATCGCACTGGCGGTATGGATTCGGCCAGGGCGTGAATCATTACGACACGCATGACGTCACTCCGATTTCACTAGTTCAGAATCCCGACCACTTCCCCGTCCGGGTTGACGTCCATGTCCAGCGCGCGGGGACGGGTAGGCAGGCCCGGCAGGGTCTCAATGCGCCCAGCGAGGGCGTATAGGAATCCGGCGCCCACTGATGCCCGCAGGTCGTTGATTGGGAAGGTGTATCCCTGCGGCCGGTTGCGAAGGCTGGGGTCGTGCGAGATGGATAAGTGCGTCTTGGCCATACAGATGGGCAGGTTCCCCCAGCCCTGCGATTCGAAATATCTGAGCTGGTTCGTTGCCTGCGTCGACCAGGTGACGTCTGCGGCTCCGTAGACCTTCTGTGCCAGGGCCAGTACTTTCTCCTGCGCCGTTGCCTCCAGAGGGTATGCGTAGGTGATGTTGCTTTCGGTACGGGTCGCGTCCACCACAGCCTGGGCCAACTCCTCGGCGCCCGCGCCGCCTTGCGCGTAGCCGTCACACTCGACGGCCGCCGCGGCTCCGGCCTCCAGTGCGATGTCCCTGACTGCAGCCAGTTCCTCGGGGCTGTCGGTGCCAAACCGGTTGATGGCGACGACGCAGGGCAGGCCGAAGCTGGTAACGATCCCTACGTGATGGGCCAGGTTGGGCCCGCCACGGATCACCCTGTCGACGTCGGGCTTGTCCAGGTCACGGCGAGGCATCCTGCCGTGCCACTTGAGCGCCCGTACCGAGGCCACCAACACCGCGGCTCTGGGCAGCAGCCTGCTTTGCCGGGTCTTGATATGCATGAACTTCTCAAACCCAAGGTCGGATGCGAACCCAGCCTCGGTAATCACGTAGTCCGCATAGCCCAGCGCCAGCTTGTCGGCGAGGATGGAGCTGCAGCCGTGGGCGATGTTCCCGAAGGGCCCGGCGTGGACTATGGCCGGCTGGCCCTCCAGCGTCTGGACCAGGTTGGGCATCACCGTCTGGTGCAACAGCGTCATGAGCGCACCCTGCACCCCCAGCTGCGCGACGGTCACCGGCTCGCCGCCGCGGGTGGCGCCGACCACTATGCGCGAGATCCGCTCCCGCAGGTCGTCGGGGCTGTCGGC
Source organism: Dehalococcoidia bacterium (assembly GCA_965261885.1). Taxonomy (GTDB): domain Bacteria; phylum Chloroflexota; class Dehalococcoidia; order Lucifugimonadales; family UBA3495; genus VXOI01. The sequence goes on along the minus strand of CBDHDY010000048.1, from coordinate 24,575 downwards.
GAGGGCGAGAATGGCCATAATTTCGGAGGCCGAAACTATATCGAACCTCGCTTCCCGCAGCGGACCATAGCCGCTGCCTCCAACGCCCGCGATCACTTGGCGCAGGCCGCGGTCGGAGGCGTCTGTCACCCTCGACCATTGAATGCCCGAGGGGTCGAAGTCGGGGATGGCGTTGCGGAACACCGCGTTGTCCACCAGCGCGGCCAGCAGGTTGTGGGCCGAGGCGACTGCGTGGGCGTCGCCGGTGAAGTGGATGTTGATTTCGTCCTCGGGGACAATGCGCGCGTTGCCGCCGCCGGTGCCGCCGCCCTTGATGCCAAAGATGGGGCCCAGCGTCGGCTCTCGCAGATTAACCGAGACCTTGTGGCCAAGCCTGCCCATCCCCTGGGTCAGCCCTATGGCGGTGGTGGTCTTGCCTTCTCCCGCCGGCGTAGGAGTTATGCCGGTAACAACAACGAGCTTCCCCTGGCTGGAGCCGTCGTCCTTGATGGCATCCAACGAAATCTTGGCCTTGTAATGACCGTAGGGCAGCACATGGTCGGACTTGAATCCGAGGGCGTCGGCGATCTTGCTGATGGTCTGCACGTTGCCTCCGGTTCTGCGCCGCTCTATACAAGGGCGGCTGTGCATACGTTAGTTTCAGAAATTATTTGAACGAGCGGACCCGGTCAGCCCAGTTCCTTCTCCAGCCGGGTGATGTCCCGCTCGCTGAGGTTGAAGTACTTGGCGTCGGGGTGGTGAAACACCAAGGCCGACACGGTCGACTCCGGGTCCATCATGTAGCCCTCGGTTAGTTCCACGTCAAGGTGATTGGACACTTCCAGGAGCCGGAATAGTTGCTCCTGGTCTTCAAGTCGAGGGCATGCGGGGTAGCCGAAGGAATAGCGCATTCCCCGGAACTGGGTGCGGAACAGGTCGTAGGGCGTGATGCCTGCCGGGTCCCCGAAGCCCCACATTTGCCGCAGTTGCTGGTGCAGCAGTTCGGCGAAGCCCTCAGCGCTTTCCAGGGCCAGAGCCTGAAGGATGTGGGAGTCGAGGAACTTCCCCTCGGAGATCCACCGGGCTGCCAGGTCACGCACGCCTGGGCCGATGCTGGTCACGTACATTCCGACGTAGTCCATCCCATCCAGCCCGCTGGCTGGAACGCTTGACACCGGGAATGCGTAGTCGGACAGGCATAGCCCGTCACGCTGCGATTGACGACCGAAGTAGAACCGCTCCAGAACCCGCGAGCCGTCGGGGGAATAGATCAGCAGCCACTGGCCGTCGGAGCGGCAGGGGAAAAACTTGAAGACTGCGCTGGCGGTAATGTCGTTTCGGGCCAGCACCAGGTCCTCGACGCGGCGCACTGAGTCCCGGAGGTCCATGGCGGCCTGCTCCCCTGCGGCCAGGTCCTCAGCAAAGCGGCCCTTATATCCCAAGTGCCGGACGTATAGCATCTGAGGATTGATGTAACCGAATATGTCCTCGAGGTTGTAGTCGGTAAGCACGTGCAGGCGCAGGTCGGGTGGGTTCGGGATAGGGAAATCGTGGCGTACCTGCGCCGGAGGGACATTCTGCCCGCTGTCATCCACCGCGCGTCGGGCGTCGTCATCGAGCATCGCCTCTGTTTCGGCCTCCAATTTGGCGGCCAGGTGGGCCCGCTCGTCAGCCTCCTGTATGGTGTTGGCCAATGCCAGACCGGTCATGGCGTCGGAGGCATAGGCCACCAGCCCGCCGTATTCCGGGGCGATACGCAAACGCGTGAACCGGTTGGACAGGGCCGCTCCGCCCACCAGCAGCGGGACTGAAACGCCTTCCGTTCGGAAATCGCGGGCGGTTTCCACCATCATCTGCGCAGATTTCACCAGCAGGCCTGAGAGGCCTATGATGTCCGGGTTGTGCTGTCGGTAGGCTTCGATCAAGTCCTGGGGCGGCACCTTGATACCAAGGTTGATGACCTCGTAGCCGTTGTTGGACAGAATGATTTCCACCAGGTTCTTGCCGATATCGTGCACGTCGCCCTTCACGGTTGCCAGCACCACCCGCCCCTTGATGGAGCTTTCCATCCGCTCCATGAACGGCTCCAGGCGGGTGACGGAGAATTTCATCGACTCCGCAGATTGCAGCACTTCGGCGACGATCAGCTGGTTCGCATTGAACTGGCGCCCCACCTCAGTCATGCCGTCCATCAGCGGGCCGTTGATGATCTCCAGTGGCGTTCTGTCCTGCAGCGCCTCGTCCAGGTCCTCGGCCAGCCCCTCCTTGGTTCCCTCGATGATTGCCAGCGCCAACCGCTGGTCCAGCGGCAGGCTGCGGCGCTCCTCGTTGGTGGATGAGGGGGCCTTATCGCGGAAGTGGGCCGCAAAGGCCGCCACCGGGTCGTCGCCCTGGTACCAGATAAGGTTTTCAGCCAGCTTGCGCTCCTCCTCGGGAATGCTGGCATAGCGCATCATCAACTCGGAGTTCACGATGGCCATGTCCAGGCCGGCCTGCACGCAATGGTACAAGAACACCGAGTTGAGCACCTCGCGCCCGGCGGCGGGCAGGCCGAAGGAAACATTGGAGATGCCCAGAATGGTCTTGCATTTGGGCAGTGCCTCCTTGATCAGCCGCACGCCTTCCACAGTTTCGGCGCCCGAACCGATGTAATTGACGTCTCCGGTGCCCACCGGGAACACCAGCGGGTCGAAGATCAGGTCCTCCTCCGGCACCCCATATTTCTCGGTGAGCAGCCTGGCGGATCGCAGGGCAACCTCCACTTTCCGCTCCCGTGTCACGGCTTGGGCCTGTTCCTTGTCGTCGTCTATGCAGCCGACGACCAGCGCAGCGCCGTAGCGTCGGGCCAGCGGGACAACTGCCTGGAAGCGCTCCTCCCCGTCCTCCAGGTTCACCGAGTTGATGATGGCCTTGCCCTGCAGCAGCTTCAGCGAAAGTTCGATGACCGCCGGATCGGTGGAGTCGATCATTATCGGGGTCTTGACTTTCTTGGTTACCAGGTCAAGGAACTCAGCGACGTCGGCGGCCTCATCGCGGTCCGGGTCCTGCAGACAGACATCGAGGATGTGTGCTCCGTTTCTGGCCTGACGGCGGCCGATCTCTGCGGCCTCCTCAAACTTGCCCTCGTTGATCAGGCGGCGGAATCGGCGGCTCCCCAGCACGTTGGTGCGCTCCCCCACAACGGCCGGGCGCAGCTGTTCGTCCACCAACAGTGCATCGATCCCGGAAACACGGGTCTCGTGTGACTCGACGAGTTGGCGCGGCGTCCCGGCGGCGGCGGTTTCACCAAGAAGGTGAATGTGGCCGTTGACCGTGCCACAGCATCCCCCGATCAGGTTCACCCAGCCGGAGTCCACAAAGCGGCCAAGGGTCTCGGCCATGGCCTCTGGACTCTCGTTGTACTTGCCGTCCTCGTCTGGCATTCCGGCGTTGGGCACGCAGGCGACGGGGAAGCGGGAGATGGACGCGAGAGTGCGGATGTGATCGGTCATGAAAGCCGGGCCGGTGGCGCAGTTTATGCCGATCCATAGCAGGTCGCGGTGGGCCAGCGAAACGTAGAGCGACTCGACGTCCTGCCCGGCCAGCAGAGTACCCATGGGTTCTACGGTGCCCTGCACCGCCACCGGGACCTCTCGTCCCAGCTCGGCATAAGCACGGTCAATACCATCCAATCCCGCTTTAATGTTCAGGGTGTCCTGCCCCGTCTCCAGCAGCAGCACGTCGACGCCACCCTCAATCAGCCCGGCGGCCTGAGTGTGGTAGCTGTCGGCCAGATCCTCGAAGGTGATACCACCGGTTACGGAGATCGTCTTGGTGGTTGGGCCCATAGAGCCTGCAACAAAGCGGGGCTTGCCGGATGTGGAGACGCCATCGGCCACCTTCCTAGCCAGCTCCGCAGCCACCCGGTTCAGGCGACGTGCCTCGTGGGAAAGACCGTACTCGGCGAGAACGACGGGGGTGGAGCCGAAGGTGTTGGTCTCGATGATGTCGGCGCCCGCATCAAGGTGACCTTGATGAATGGCCTCAATAACGTCTGGACGGGTGAGGACGAGATGCTCGTTGCATCCTTCGTACTCGATTCCGCCAAAGTCGTCGGGGCCGAGATCGAAGGACTGGATTGCCGTGCCCATTGCGCCGTCGATGACCAGGATGCGCTCGCTCAGCGCGGATTTCAGGGTAGAGATACGTTCGTGTGAATCCATATATCAGTTAACCAATAGTGGGAAGTGTCCCTGCTCAATCTGAGCCTCTCCTTCACGCTCCCTACCTCCCTTCAGTTGAGCCTGCCATTGCATTGTTCTTCTGTGGTGCCGGCCCTCTATAGGCCGAACCAGGCGTTGAGGGCAGACCGGTTCGTGTCCAGCCAACGGATGTTCAGATGCATCCGTTCCAGGGCCTGCCTGATGGTGCGGTCAGCAGCGGGGGCCGGGTTTTCGGCAAAGAAGTTTTCCACGTCTTGCCGCTGCTCATCTGTGGTGAAACTGTTGACGATGGAGACCAGCCGCATCAGACCGAATCCACCGCCGCCGTAGCGCCGGTCGAACTCGCCCCAGTTGTTCTTGACGAACTCCCACGCCGGCAACCGGCCCTTGGGGTTTGCGGCCACGCTGCTTACGACCGTTATCGTATCCTGGGACCGCACCCGCGATGACAGTGAGCTTTCCAGCGCGTCGTTCAGCAGACCCACATCCTGGAACCGGGACATCGCCAGCAGCAGTCGAATCTTCTCCTCCTGCATGCCGGTTCGTGCCTCCAGTTCCCAGAGTTGGTCGTAGGTGTTGCGGTCACCGCCCTGGGCGGCCAGGGCAAACACGATGCCCCGCAGGTCGGGATGCACAACTTCCGGGTTCTCGAGATACTGGCGGAAAAGGTCGCCGGCGTGTTCCAGCGTTTCCTCGTCGTTGTAACTGCCGGACTGGCCGAGGACCGTGGAACGCAACAGCGAGTCCAGGTGGCCTTCTCCCTGGCGGGGCGTCCATCCGGCGCGCCGGGCAGCGGGGCCGAACAGCTCCCGACCGAAGCGCTGGTAGGGAGGATGTACCGGCTCTCCGGCAACCAGCTGCTCGATATCGCGCAGGTTGGAGGCCAAGTCGCTCCATACCGAAGCATCGGTCTCGCCGGAGTAGGACCCTGCCAGCTCCAGGAACTGCGTTATTGGCAGCAGGCCAGCGCGCGACAGAGCGTAGGCGTCGTTCTGGATGCCCAGCCGGTCGGTGGCGGGAAGCTGCTGGGTGCTGATGGCAGGGGCCAGGCGCTCCCAGTCCTCGCTGGTGTAATTGACCCGGAAGAATCCGGTCTGGTTGCTGTTGATCTTGTACCAGTCATCTGACGGACGGGCCGCGGGAAGCGAGATGATGGCATCCCTGCTTTCCATCACTGTCGACGCGGAGGCCGCCCCGGGGGCGCTGACAGATACAGGGACCTGCCACAACTCCTGGCTGGGCTCCTCATCGTCCAGCGGGCGATCGTAGACAAACCTTTGCTGCGTCAGAGAGATCTCCACTTCATCAGCCCGGCGCTCGGCGACCACGTTGACCACGGGATATCCGGTTTGCAGGACCCAGGAGTTCATAATGTCGGTGACCGGAAGGCCCGACTCTTCCTCCAGGGATGCCCAGAGGTCATGGGTGCGGGCATTTCCGTATTCGTTACCCTTGAGGTACCGGTACAGGCCGCCCTGGAAAACCTCCGGCCCCAGGAACTGCTCCAGCATACGGATGACTGACGCCCCCTTGCTGTAGCTGATGGCGTCAAAGAGCTGGCTCACCTCGGCAGGGTTCTTGACTTCCTGCTCGATGGGGTGAGAGTTCTTCAGACCGTCCAGGCTGAGGGCACGATTGGTGTCCATGTTAACGAACTGAGTCCACATCTCCCATTCGGGGAAGAGCCAGTTTACAGACTTGGTCCCCATCCAAGATGCGAAACTCTCGTTGAGCCACAGGTCGTCCCACCATTCCATGGTAACCAGATCGCCGAACCACATGTGGGCCATCTCGTGGGCTACGACCTCGGCCACCCGCTGGCGGGTTCCCGCCGATGAGTTTTCCGGGTCTACCAGGAGAGCGGTTTCGCGGTAGGTGATGCAGCCCCAGTTCTCCATGGCGCCTGCGGCGAAATCGGGGATTGCGATATGGTCCAGCTTGGGCAGGGGGTAGGGAATCCCGAAATACTCGTTGAAGTAGCCCAAGAGCCTTACGGACGTGTCCAGGGCAAATCCTGCCTGGTTTTCCTTGCCCCTGGTGGTCCAGACCCCGATTCTGGTGCCGTCGGCGGCATCGGCCTCCACCGAAACCAGGTCGCCGACCACAAAGGCCAGCAGGTAGGTTGACATAACGGGTGTTTCGCCAAAGCGAACTGATCGCAGGCCGAGACAGGGGTGGGTCTCCTCGAAGATGGGGGTGTTTGAGATAGCCTGCAGGCTATCGTCGAAGACCAGGGTTACATCGAAGACCGCCTTCTGCGCTGGCTCGTCCCAGCAGGGGAAGGCACGCCGGGCATCTGTCGGCTCGAACTGGGTTGTGGCCAGGTGCCGCGTCTGCCCCTCGTTATCCTGATACTCAGATCGGTAGAAACCGACCAGCCGGTCGTTCAATATGCCAGTGAACCGCATTTCCAGTTCGGCTGGCCCAGGAGACAATGTTCTTCCAAAATCCAATATCGCCGTTTCAGTGTCTTCCTCCAGCGCAATTGAATGCACCGGAATCGAGGCTCCCCTGCTGCGCAGGACAACGTCACTGATTTCCAGCTCCGCGGCGTTCATCATGATGCGGGCGGTGGGCTTCACAATATCGATGTTGACAGTCTGCTCTCCCTGAAACCTGAAGGTTCCCAGGTCAGGCTGCAGCGTCATCCGGTACTTGCTGGGCTTGACGTTGGCGGGCAGTACCACGGCATCGGCAGATGGCATCGGGCAGTCCTCTTTGTAAGGTCTCGTGAAATGACGCCAGTTTATATACGGAGGAGCCTATGGGAGTTAGGCACCCGGTTCTGGGCGCCCACTTAATTACTCCAAATCAACTGAGGCCAGTTTACCACGAATAAAGTTGAAGCCGATCTTCGGGTAACGTCGCAGGTGAAATTCGGTGGGGCTGCTGTCAGTCCAAGCGTGCGATTTCCGCCCCCAAAGCCCGATTGGTTTCCCCTTGAATGATATAATGTGGGCCAGCTTTCTGCAGCCACAAATCTTGGCTATGACGCGCCAAAGGGCCTGGCGCAGGCCAGCCTCTCAGGAGTGAACTGATGCCCCCGAAGACGATGTTCGAAAAGATATGGGATGCCCATGTGGTCCACGAGGAGCCGGGAGAGCCGTCGATCATCTACATCGACCTGCACCTGGTTCATGAGGTCACGTCACCACAGGCCTTCGATGGCCTCCGCATGGCCGGCAGGCAGGTGCGTCGCACCGATCTGACCGTTGCCACCGCCGACCACAACACTCCCACCTGGGACCTGTCGCTGCCGGTTACCGACGAGATATCCAAGGCACAGCTGGATGCCCTCGACCGCAACTGCGAGGAGTTCGGAGTCACGCTGTACGATCGTTTCAGCCCTATGCAGGGCATCGTGCACATTATCGGCCCGGACCTGGGCTACACGCAGCCGGGCAAGACCGTGGTATGTGGTGACAGTCACACTTCTACCCACGGAGCGCTGGGCGCCCTGGCGGTGGGCATCGGAACCTCCGAGGTGGAGCACGTGCTGGCCACCCAAACACTGCGCCAGTTCAAGCCCCGCACCATGGAAGTACGCGTAGACGGTCAGTTGCCTCCCGGCGTCACCGGCAAGGACATCATCCTTGGCGTCATCGGGCGTATCGGTGTCAATGGCGGTACGGGCCACGTCATTGAATACACTGGCGAGGCCATCCGGTCCCTGTCAATGGACGGGCGGATGACCGTCTGCAACATGAGCATCGAGGCCGGAGCCAGGGCCGGCATGATCGCACCCGACGAAACTACTTTTGAATACGTGCGCGGAAGACAGTTCGCTCCGCAGGGCTCTGAATTTGACGCCGCGGTGGAACGCTGGAAGCAGTTGCCCACCGATCAGGGCGCCACATACGACAAGACGGAGATTTTTGATGCTTCCGCCTTCGAACCTTACGTCACCTGGGGGACCAACCCAGGTATGGTCGCCCCCATAAGTGGCCACGTTCCTGACCCAGCCTCCCTCGAGGACGCGGCAGCGCAGGAGGCCGCGACGCGCGCCCTTCAGTACATGGACCTGAAGCCTGGTACCCCAATCCAGGACATCAAGATCGACCGCATATTCGTAGGCGCCTGCACCAATGCGCGTCTCGAGGACCTGAGGGCGGCCGCAGATGTCGTAAGGGGCCGCAAGGTACATCCAGACGTCTATGCAATGGTTGTGCCGGGCTCAGCAAAGATCAAGCTTGAGGCCGAGGAGGAGGGCCTGGACCGTATCTTCACCGAGGCAGGGCTGGACTGGCGGGTGGCAGGTTGCTCGATGTGCCTGGGAATGAACCCCGACATTCTGTCACCCGGGCAGCGCTGCGCCGCAACCTCCAACCGCAACTTCGAAGGGCGCCAGGGCAAGGGCGGCCGCACTCACCTGGTCAGCCCAGCCATGGCCGCCGCCGCCGCCATTGCGGGCCACTTCGTAGATGTGCGGGACCTTTAGGCGTACTGCCAGTAAGGAACGACAGAGGCACTCCCAGGATAAAAGCCAGGACCCCGGCCAACCCGACAACAACAATCCAGGATGCCTCTCCGCCCTGAACAGCAGGCGGGGATGATGGAGGACCCGGTTTCAATTTCGGGAGCTCCCGTATTGCCGGGATTCTCACTCAACCTTCAAGAGATTGGTAACAAGGAGGATTCAGATGGACCCCTTTGTCAAAGTAACCGGCGTAGTGGCGCCGCTGGACCGGGTTAACATCGATACAGACCAGATCATCCCGGCAGTATTCCTGAAGCGGATCGAGCGGTCCGGATTTGAAGACTGCCTGTTCTTTTCCTGGCGCTTCAACGAGGACGGCACTCCCAAAGAGGACTTCGTTCTGAATCAGCCTGCATACCGGGAGGCCCAAGTGCTGGTGGCGGGCCACAATTTTGGCTGCGGGTCATCCCGGGAACATGCTCCCTGGGCTCTGCGCGACTACGGGATTCGCTGCATCATTGCCCCCAGCTTCGCCGACATTTTCTATAACAACTGCTTCAAGAATGGTGTTCTGCCACTTCGTATTTCCGAGGAGCACGTGCGAACCATCATGGACAGGGCCACTCAGAATCCCGGTCTGAACCTGACGGTGGACCTGGAAGGGCAAAGGGTATGGGACGAGAACGAGGAAATCTCCATTCCTTTCGAGATCGACCAAGACCGGCGACACAATCTGCTGAACGGTCTGGACGACATCGGCCTGACGATGCAGTTTGACGACAAAATCGCCGCCTACGAGTCTGCCCGCGGCTAGGAGAGTTTGACCCTGCTGCTCTAGTTGTTGATGCCCCTTGCAGAACAAGGGGCATCAGATTTTTTGAGTACGCTTATCTATGCATACGCGCAAGCAATTGGCCACCCAAATAGCGGATTATTTCTTGAATTGCGGGTTTTTGCTTAAATGGAGCCTTGAGGTTGACATAAATAACATGCTAATATCTGCGAACCAAGTAATCATCCCGTTTATCAATTCATGCGCAAGGTACTCCTATGTCTTCCCGACAATTTCCATTCGAAGGCGGCAACCGGGGCGACGGTCAGACTCCGTCGTCGGTTGAAGCAGCTGCGTATGGGAACCAGGAACGCTCCAATTCCGCCAGAAAAACTCGGCAGCGCTCGGTGTATCTATTTCCGGCCTACGGATTCACCACGGCATTGGATATTGCGCGCCGGGTGGAAGAAAGCGGCGGCGGAAGCCTGACCGAGGAGACCCTGGCAATTAACCTTGGGCTTTCAGCGAAAAGCAGCGGCTTCCGGCTGAAGAGCCTCGCTGCCCGCCAGTTCCAGTTGATCGGCAAGCAGGGAGATACGCTAACGACCACGCCGGTGGCCAAGGCTATCTTCAAGCCAACCAGCAATGAGGATGCGCAGCGCGGGTTCCGGGAGGCATTCCTGTCCATACCTCTTTTCCAGGCGGTCGCCGAGCGCTATCGCGGACAGAGACTTCCGGACAGCCAGACACTCCGAAACGTGCTGGAGCGGGAGTTCTATGTGGAACACACCAGGGTGCAGCAGGCAGAACGAATGCTACTTGACTCGGCCAGAGATGCTCACCTGCTCAGGCACACCAGCGATGGTACTTACCTGGTGGTAAACGATGGCGGCAGTGTCGCGACTGACGATCTTGGCGGGTACGACATTGGATCATTCGACTCGGTAACTAATCAGAACGGCTCGAACCACCAAAATGCACCGTTGCAATCTGCGACCTCGATTCCGGCAAACGTCCTCACCTTCACCATTGACGAGATTGGCGATCTGGACAGCGAGGAGTTTGAGATCGTATGGCGGGCTATCGGCATCCTGATCAGGGCCCGAAGGCGCAGAAGGCTTGAGGTTGCCGCGCTCGAGGATTCAACTGAAAACGAAACCAGGGCGTACCCAGCGAGTCTGTCCTAGAACTCAGAATCTGGAGATCAATGTCCTCGGGCTCTATACCGGAAGTCCGTATGGCAGAGAACGTCATGTCTCCGGGGATCGGTAACCGTCGGCCACCTGGCTGCGAAAGTCGGTCTCGTATCGCAGCATCCTGCCCTGTCGCACCTGTTCGTCCAAGGATGGTCTCTGCACTGGACGAGGGTCCTCAGGAACGTTGCCTATGACTCCCTCGTGCTCTAGGTGGGCGATCTCTGCCTCCGACAGCCCCAGCAAATCACCAAACACGCACTCGTTGTGCTCGCCCATAACCGGTGCCGCACTGGGCTTCACGGCAGGGGTTTCGGAGAATTTCCACGGGCGGCCGGCGTACGGCAACTGCGGCATTTCGGTACTCGGGTGGTGGCTTACGACCTCGTAGAAACGCCGATCCATCAGGTGAGGGTTAAACAGCAGGTCTTTGCTGTCCAAAACAGCGCCGGCAGGTACACCTTCGGCCTGCAGCGTGGCCATCAACTCATGAGCATCCCGCCCCGCGGTCTCCAGTTCAAGTTGCCGGTCCAACTCTTCGCGATTTTGCCATCGGCCCAGGGCCCCAGAAAGCCTCGAATCCCCAGCCCAATCCAGCCGGCCCAGAACCCGGCACAATGCCTGCCATTCGAAGTCCTCGGACACCGCGATCGCGATCCAGCGGTCCTCTCCGCGACATGGATAGCACCCATGGGGGGCCATCACCGGGTCTGCGTTGCCGATGCGTTCGGGGGATCTCCCGTTGGCCGCAAAGTCGAGTAGCACCTCAGGGATCGTTACGGCAGCGGTCTGGGCTTGGGATACGTCGATGAACTGTCCTTTACCGGTGTTGAGGCGGCTCATGAGGGCGGTCATCACTGCAAAGACAGTGTGCTCTCCTGCCGTGTAGTCAACGTATGGTATCTCGGCCATAACCGGCGGCCCTTCTGGGTAACCCGTGGCATAAGCCAGCCCCGATGCGCCCTCGGTGGCCGGTCCGGTGGCGCCGAAGTTGGCCCACGGCCCGTCGAATCCGTATCCGGTCGAGGAAACCATGATGATGTCGGGCTTGATGCGGCAGAGGTCGGCGTATTCCAGACCGAAGTTTCTTATCACCCGGGGCGTGAAATTTTCCGCGAATACGTCGCTGACGGCAATCAGCCTGTGCAGGATGTCCAGCCCTTCCCGGCGGCCCAGATCAAGGGTGATCCCAAGCTTGTTACGGTTCTGTTCGTAGAAACTGGCCCCCCGATTCCAGAATTCTCCGTGGACTTCGTTCTGGTAAACGGAGTCGCTGCGATAGCTCTCCAGCCGTCGGGTCGACTCGAGACGAATGACCTGCGCTCCCATGTCTGCCAGCATCTTCATCGCGAACGGGATTGCGATAAGCTGTCCCATCTCGATTATTCGCACACCCTGCAGTGGGCCTCCGCCGGTCGTTCCTCTTTGAGAAGGAGAAGACATTGCCTAAATTATTCCTTCTGATCGTAGCTGTGCCAGTTGCTCGCCACTGAGTCCAATACGATTTCCCAACACCTCGCTGTTATGCTGGCCAATCGACGGCGCCGGATCCCCGGCCTGCCAGGGAGTTGACTCCATCCTGAAGGGCGCGCCCGGCATCCTGAGTTCTCCTATAACCGGATGCTCCACGTTCGCGAAAAACTCCCGGTGGGTGAACTGGGGATCCTCCAGTACCTCAGCAGGCGACTGGATTACACCGAAAATAAATCTCAGCTCGTGGGAGCCGTAGAACATATCGTACTTGTTCTGGCGAATGAAATATTCATCCAGGATGCGCCCCAACTCTTCGGCATTGGCCAGTCTGGCCGAAGGTGTGCGGAACCGGTCATCATCCAGCTCGGGAAGCTCCAGGAACTCCACGAAGCTGTCCCAGTTCAACCCGCCGCCCAGACCGGGGTTCGGCAGCAAATAGCCGTCGGCTGTTGCCCGGAGGCGCTGCAGGTCACCGCTGTGGTTTGGCTGGCGGCGGCGGATGGCGCCTGTGTAGGTATAGTTATTCACAACATCGCGCAGGCCGGAGGCCACGGCCTCCTGTATGGAAACGTCGATGTTCTGGCCCTGGCCGGAGGTTCGGCCGCCGGTCATACGCTGGTGGTAGAGGGCCATCAGGGTAGCGGAGGCCGCGTCCGTCCCGGCCTTGAACTGCGCCTGGTTGAACGCGTGCTTCAGAGGTTCCCGGTCGTAGGCTCCAAAGATGTACATCAACCCGCCGAGGGCGTATTCCACAATATCTGCCGCCCTGTAATCGCGGTAGGGCCCGGTCTGCCCAAAGTTCGAGATCGACACCATCACTAGGTGGGGAGCCACCTCGCGCAGGGTCTCGTAGTCCAGGCCGAGGGAGGGCATCACGCGGGGAGAAAAATTCTCCACCAGGACGTCGGAGTCCCGCAGCAGCGACAGCAGCATCTGTCGGCCTTCAGCGCTCTTGAGGTTGAGAGTGGCGCTGCGTTTGCCGGTGTTCAGGTAAGCGAAGGGGAGGCTGGAGTCGGGACCCGGCTCATCTCGAAAGAACGGAGCCATTCTTCGCCCTCGCTCCCCTCCGGGCGGCTCAATCTTGAGCACGTCCGCGCCAAACCCGGCCAGCAGCTTGGTGCAGTAGGGCCCGGCGATGCAGTGAGTGAGGTCAATTACGCTGACGCCTTCCAGAGCGGCATCCATAAGTCGCAGGTTTCTCCGTGTGTTTATGCTGGAGCAGAGTGTGGGCTATACGTCCCGGTAGAGCGAAGCGTCCAAGCCCAACTCGGTCCGACCGACTATTTCAAGACAACGGTCGAGATTCGGAGGCATGAGCGTTGAGGTCCGGACGTCGCGGTAAAGGCGCTCCAGGGGCATACGCTTATGGGCGCTCCGCCCTCCGGCGACCTGAATCGCCTTGGACGTGACGTCCAGGGAGGCCACTGTGGCCAGGTATTTCGCCTTGGCCGCGAGATACGCCCGCTCGCCCGGGTTGGCGTCCTTCCAGACCGAGGCTCCGTGGTGCAGCACCCGGCGGGCACCCTCGATGGACATGGACATCTCGGCGACGGCGCGCTGCACTACCAGGCCTTCAGCGATGGGAGACGGGTCCGGAGCGAAGGTCTGTGTCCTGGCGAACTCTGTGATGTAATCGAGAGCCGCCTGCGCAACCCCCAGGAACACGGCCGCAAATCCCAGTCCGAACCCCTGGGTCACGCCAGAGCGCGGCGCATCACCGGGCTTTCCCAGGGGAGCGTCCGGGCCGACGAAACAGTTGTTCAGCTGCATGGCCGGGCTGACGGTGGCACGCATACCCAACGTGTCCCAATCTCCGATCTGCTCGATGCCCGGCGTGCCGTGGGGCAGCAGCGCCAGCCACTGGGTCTCCAGCGGGTCTCCGGACCCGGAGCTGCAGTGGATCATGTAGCGGTGGGCACCACCGGACATGGTACAGAAGTGCTTGGTGCCGCTGATAACGAACCTACCACCCTGGGGTGTGATGGTGGTCAGCCGCAATGCGGTTCCGCCACGGGTTTCGGGTTCGCTGCCCCAGCTGCCGAAGAGCTTGCCGTCCTCGACGATTTCTCGAAAATAGAACGCCTTTTGCTCCTCAGTGGCCAGGGCATCAATGAATCGCGTTACGGTGGAATGCATGTGCACCGTCATCCCGGTATTGGTGCAGCCTGCCGCCAGGAGCTCAATGGCCTGGATATAGGTGAGCATGTCCAGGCCAAGCCCGCCAAATCGCCCTGGGATGCCCATGGCCAGCAGTCCCTCGCGCCAGACGTCCCGCCAACTGTCCACGGGATGCGTGGCGGCAGCGTCGTAGTGTGCGGCCCTGGGGGCAAGGCACTCGGTCGCGAGGCGCCGAGCAACCTGGAGAACCTGCTGGGTGTCAACGGGATACGTGAGACTGTCCGATTTCTGGTCTACGGCCAATGTGGTGCTACTCCGTGTCGATCACTTGATAGCCGACGCCATCCGGCTTTTGGCTGGGCTGATTCCTACTCGCCGGGGTAGGTGAGACGCAGCAAAGTGTGTCGCCGGTTGGTGGTGTACGGCCTGACCTGCTCCGGCCAGCGGCCCAGTTCCACGGCTTCGCCCCACTCAGCCGAGGTCAGCACATCTGGCGATTCGATCTCGTAGACCGCGTGGAAGCGGGGGCGCCCGTCGGGCGTCATGGTGCGCTCCTCCCCGCCAATCATCACCTTGAACGAGTCCGCCTCGTAGCGCGCTATCTGTCCCACGCCGGGAACCTTGCTGAGCTCCGGACAGTGCTCGATGTTGTAGACCTCGTTAAACAGCGCCTCTTTCGAGGGGTCAACGTCCATGCTGGCAACAAAAAGGTACTTCGATCGGGCCATTTCTCCTCTCCTGGTTGCAGATTGATGACCGCCCCACTAAAGCATTTCCTTCAACGCGTAACCGTTGGGGCGGCTCTGCCGTCATTTGCCCAATGCAATTGCCCAATGCAATTGCTAGAAGGGTCGCCGGTTGGCGGCCTCGGTCTCGACGCTCGTGATGAACTCCAGCAGCACGGCCCGGCCTTCCTGCTCGGTCACCCGGCGGGCGCGAGTAAAGGCCGCCGATACCTCGTTGGGGTCCTCGATGCGCTCGGCGTAGCCACCCATGGCCCGGCCCATGTCGGCGTAATTCCCGCCCAGATCGCGTGTCCCGTATAGGCGGTGAGAGTCGGCCATCTGCCGAACTTCTGCGGCCATTGTCGAGTTGTTAAGCACCACAGTGATTATGGGGATGTTGGAGCGGACGGCGGTCTCGAAATCCAGACCCACCATGCCAAAGGCGGCGTCGCCCATGAAGTTCACGCAGACCTTGTCTGGCTGGGCCAGTTTGGCGCCTATGACCAGCCCGAGGCCGGTGCCGAGCCCGTGGGACTTGCCCCAACCCAGGTAGGTGCGGGGACCGTTGGAGCGGTAGAAGGGAACGATCTGATCGCGGGGGCTGCCGGAGTCGTGGGTGACGACGGCCTCTTCCGGCCGGACCATATGCATGAAGTCCCAGATGACCCGGTAGGGGCTGATGGGCCGCGAGCTGTCGGTCAGCTTGTGGTTCCACTCGGCAAGAAAGGCGTCGCGCTCCTTTGCGACCTCGGCGGCGGTGTTGCTGTTCTTGCGGCTGTCGCCGACGATATCGCGGCAGGCATCGATCATCTGCCGCAGCACGAGCTTGGCGTCGCCAACGATGGGGTAGTCGATGTTGTAGTCCTTGTTGATGTCGGCGGGGTCGTTGGTGGAGTGGATCATGGTCTTGCCCGGCGGCATGGTCATCACCATGTTGTGCCGGGTGAAGCTGGTCCCGATCCCAAAAATGACGTCGGAGCGGCGCAGGAAGTTGACCACGGTCGACGAAGAGGTAAGAGCGGCCGAACCCAAGGCAAGGGGATGCGTCTCCGAAAATGCGCTCTTGCCCAGCAGTGTCGTGGTCACTGGTAACTGGAGCAGCTCCGCCAGTTCCTGCAATTCCTCCGTCGCTTCAGCGTACATAACGCCCTGTCCGGCCATGATCACCGGGCTGCTGGCCGAGCAGAGGGCGCGAGCGGCTGCCTCGACGTCCCTTGGGTCGCCCTGGAATGCAGTCCGGCGGCTGGGGACGTAATAAAAGGACTCCTCGGAAACATCCTCCATGGCGATGTCGGCCGGGATTTCCACCGCCACCGGTCCTGGCCGGCCCTGGCGCAGGCCGGCAAAGGCGCGGCGCATGATCTCTGAGGTGCGGTCAGGAGTGTTTACCTGTTCAACGCTCTTGGTGATGGAGGCGTAGCTCTGCAGGGAACTGAAATGCGGAAGCACCCCCTGCCGCTCTCGAGGGTGGCCAAGAGGAAGGAGCAGCAGCGGCGTGGAGTCGGAATAGGCCGTTGCAGCGCCCGAGTAGGCATTTTCCGCTCCCGGCCCATACTGCATAGCAAACACGCCCATTTTTTCGCCGTTGGTAGAGCGGCTGTAACCGTCGGCTATCCCCAGTCCCACGCGCTCCTGCCGGCAGATGATGGGGCGTATGCCAGCTTCGGCGCACGATTCGATGACCGGGGTGGTCGGGAAGCAGGGCAGGTATTCCACCCCTTCCCGCTTTAGAATTTCGGCGATGGCGTCAACGGTCTTCACCCGTGAACCTCCTGCGGTATATGTCTCACAAACTGCGTGAGAGTATAACACCGGCGTCGTGGCCGGGATGGCACAAAAATTCCCTATCCCTCTAGGAGTGGGATAGGGTGGGGGCCGCGGCAAGGGATTACAGCGATGTATTTCTCACTCGCGCCCCTAGTATTACAACGACGTTTCCCCAATTTGGTAAGCTTTTCGCTAGAAATCGCTTCGCGGCAGGCAAGGCAACAAGGCTGTCAAGCGCGTGGGCAAGTCGTCATGGAAAGGTGTCCAAGTCCCTTTCTTCAGAACTGTCGTTGTAATACTAGTATTACAACGACGCTTCCTCAATTTGGTCAGTTTTTGGCCCGAGACCGCTTCGCGGAAAGCAAGTCAAAAAGGCTGTCAAGCGCGTTGACGACGACATGAAGAGGTACTCAAGGTCCCCTTTTTGTGATCCGTCGTTGTAATACTAGCCGTGTGCTAATCCGTTGGGAGAATAGCGGACACGCGTTCCAAGATTTGCCGCCAATTTTTTTCGATAACCGCCTGCATCTCCGCTTGGGAGAAGTCACGATTGGGGTCTTCTAACCAAGCCAAATTATGGCCGTATACTCGTCCACGATACCCAGAGCCACGTCCCCATTCACTAACGCACTGTTTCCATAGCCTTGCATCAGGTTTCATGTCACTCTCGTGGAGCTTCGTGCCTACCGACCGGACCGCTTCCAACATAAAGTTAACTCTGGAGTCCATGATACTGAGAGCCTGCCTCACCAAGTCGTGAGCGTCCTCCAAATCCGTATCTTGTAGTAGGTTATCTGCGATGGCCTTGAAACCCTGTTGCTTGGCACTGACAGCGCGATATGCCACGCTTCGAGCGCCAGAGCCGAGCTGGTAAGGATAATCAAGGTTGCGCCATTCACCTTGGCGGTTAACGCTAGCTCGCAATGAACTAGCGTTTACCGTTTGTATTGCCTCCAGCAAGCTATCTTGTAACCTTCTTGATGGAATGCCGACTTGCGCGTTGTTTTGTAGCCATATTTCCAGGCGCCTAGCTGCCTCTCGAAGTATCTCTGACTCCTGCTCTTTCTCGAAATTCTCAACCGTGGCATTGGCGCCCTTTATTGCCTCCTCAAGGCGCGTAGAGTGTCTTGCCCTGAGTCCGTTCACCAGCTCTGTCAAAAAGACAGTGAGGGGGCGAGGATCATCTTCGCTGACATTGAAAAACTCAATACCAGCAATAGGAAGGTTGCGGCTCCCTAGTTGGGTTGCTGCCCTGTCTCTTTTGAGTTCATAACCTTCAGCCGGATCTGTAACGAGGAAACCGTCGTCGAACTTCACAGCCATCGCCTCATTCGGGCGTGGCAACACCAACACCGCAGACTTGGCGTCTAAATCAGGAATTCCTCCTTCTTTAACTCTTTCCAAAATCTGTTGTGCAGATGGTGTAGGAGCTTTGTTAAAGGACGAGCAAAGAACCACAACCGTGTTTGGTTCCCGGAAGTGCCTCTCCAAGTCCTCACGCTCAGCAGTATCATCAATCCCCTTGGTATCTACCAAAGTTATTGAAAACGATTCTTGAGCGAGGATCGATTGAGACACTCTTATCTCCATTCGATCTGGAATAGTAAAATCAGGGTGCCTTCCGTTATTTACCTGCTCAAAGGTGTCTTTGAGCCACAGCAACGGGTCTTTCTCTGAATCCTCAGGGTACGTTATTTCGAGTTCTGTGCGCCCTTGTATATTCATCCTTTTCAAAATTTCTGTTGCAAGAGAGTCTGAATCAGGGAATTCCCTAGCGAGATTTCCGGCAAGGTCTACGAATCGGCCATCAGGTCCTCTCTCCCTGCTAGTTAGACCACTCATGGTTCGGATTACTCTCGCCATCTCACTTGATGTTCCGGGAAAATCCATTCCACCAGCGTATTCTTCTTGGTTAGGCTCTTGCAGTGATACAAGGTACCGCGCGAACTCGCGCACCTCCCTGCGGATTTCTTCTTCGCTTCTGGGCTCAATCGCGAGGCCGTAGCCAGCACCTTGTTTTAGACTAACCTCACATAGGGTTGTCCCGCCTGCTCCTGTTTCAAGCACTGGAACATTGTCGTCTGACACCTCAAGGCCAACTATACGGCACATTGCTGTAGTCTTGCCTACGCCAATGTTTCCCATGAACGCGATGCTATGCTCTATTGCCTGGACAGGACTTGCCGCACTGACAATTTCGGCCTTGTACTCACCTAACCGCATCGCGAACGCATTCTTGATGTCCGGGTCTTCCGAAAGTCCCGCGATGCTTTGGATAGCTTTCTCTGCTTCCCAAATGAGTTCCCTCTCAGGATGTTCTTGCAGGGGTTCCGGCAGGTTTTCCCAGATCCTCTTGTCACCTGTCCTAGCATCTGAAACCATGTTTTCTCCTGCAAGACGAGATTGTCGCAACGCTAGTAGACCAAAATCTTTGTAATGATGAGTTGCTTGGTGAAGGGCTTTTGCCATGACGTATTGGGGCTATGGGGACAACTGCCGCACACCCCGGCATTCCACCCGTCATAACAATGATGTTGGTCTACTAAACCAAAGCGAAGGTGAAACCCGCATATACGTCGGCTAGAATCAGGGAGTCATAGCGTCAGGAACGGGAGCGGGCTGAGTGAGGATGGGTATGAGGGGGATAAGGCCGGACTTGGAGCGGTGGCAGTTGGATTTGGCTGGTGTGCGCCGCAGGATGTACCTGGCGCCGACGCCTCGGGAAAGAGAACGGTGGCACGCTCTGTGGCTCCTGTGCCGGGGCATGACCGCCTCTGCCACTGCCCAGGCACTGGGCCGGGATGCTCACACCATCGGCAGATGGGCCACCGCCTTTAGCGAGGGAGGTCCGGCGGCCCTGATATTCGAACAGTCCGGTGGTTCCCCCCGCCCTCGAAGAGGCGCAGCAGGCGGCGTTGAGTGCCGCGGTGCAGGAGTTGCCCACCAAGTCGGGCATCGTAATGGCCAACTGGACCCCTCGGCAAGCTCAGGAGGAAGGTGGTGCGGCAGTTCCTCTCTGAGCGCTTCAGTATCAGCCTGAGCCGCAGCACTTGCCTGAACTATCTGCACCGTCTGGGATTCGTGCTAAAGCGCCCCAAGAAGCGTCTGCTCAAGGCTGATGCGGAGAAACGGGAGGCCTTCGTGGCGGAGTACGCCACCCTGGCATCCCAGGCTCAAGAGTCCGGGGAGATGATATTCTTCGCCGACGAGGCTCACTTCCGTGCGGACGCCGAGTTGCGGGGCAAGTGGGTGCTGAGGGCAGAGCCAGCCTTGGTGGACTCGACCAGCCCGCGCTACGGAGAGAAGGCCAGCTACTATTCGGCGGTGTGCTTGGAGACCGGCGAGGTGGAGTGGATGGAACTGGAGGGGAACAGCAACAGCGAAACGTTGGCAGCCTTCCTGGAGCAGTTGCGGGAGAGGCAAGGCGGTCGGCTGAACGTGATCTGGGACAACGCGCCGGCCCACCGGGGAGAGGCGGTGCGGGAATGGCTGGGCAAGCCCGGAGTGAATCTGCGGCTGGTGAACCTGCCGGGACACAGCCCGGACTTCAACGCCGACGAGACCATCTGGGGCTGGGCGAGAGAGGAGGCCACCGGAAATCTGTGCTTGGGAACCAAGAAGCTGGTTCAGGAGAGGGTCGGGAACTTCTCCGATGGGCTGGCCGGGCGGAAAGAGGAGGTCAAGCGTCGCTGCCGAACCATCCTGCAATCAAGAGCAGAGGGGCTCCCGCGTAACCCTCATACCAATCCCCACCACCGACCATATGCACATCCCACCTTGGCTTTAGTTTAGTAGTGCAACAGCGTAGGATTGATAGATAATTAGCTGTGGTATTGCCGGGACACGTCAAAAGCTAAGGTGATGTTGGGAGGATGGGGATGCCAGCGAAGAGGTACCGGGTCAGTCTGAGTGTAGAGGAGCAACAGGAACTGAAGGGACTGGTGTCCCGGGGACGGACGGCAGCATATAAACAGACCCACGCCCGCATTATGCTGCTCAGCGATGAAAATCAAGAGCGCGGGGCGATGAAGGACGAGGAAATAGCCCGGGTCCTGAGGGTGGGGGACGCCACGGTGGGACGGGTGCGCCGCCGCTGTGTTGAGGAGGGAGTGGAGGCAGCCTTGGGACGCAGGGAGCAGGTCAACCGCCGCCCGAGGAAGCTGGACGGCCAAGGAGAGGCCCACCTGACTCACCTCGCTTGTAGCGAACCGCCGGAGGGCCGTGCCGGTTGGACGCTGCAACTGCTGGCTGACCGGCTGGTGCAATGTGAGATAGTGGACAGCATCAGCCCCGAGACGGTGCGCCAAACGCTGAAAAAAACGAACTCAAGCCTTGGCTGAAGGAGTGCTGGTGCATCCCGCCCAAGGCCAATGCCGAGTTCGTCTGTGCCATGGAGGACGTGCTGGAGGTGTATCACCGTCAGTTCGAGGACAACGAGGTGCTGGTGTGCCTGGACGAGACCAGCAAGCAACAGGTGAGGGAGACCCGCACCCCCTTGGCGCCGCGTCCGGGGACTGCCATGGCCTACGATTACGAATACGAGCGCAACGGGGTGAGCAACCTGTTTATGCTGTTCGCGCCCTTGGAGGGGGTGGCGGCGGGTGGAGGTGACGGACCAGCGAACCAAGGCTGACTGGGCCCGGGTGGTGCGACAACTGGTGGATGTGGACTACCCGGACAAAGGCCGGATAGTCTTGGTGATGGACAATCTGAACACCCACCGCCTCTCGTCCCTGTACGAGGCCTTCGAGCCTGCAGAGGCGAGACGCATTGCCGAAAAGCTGGAAATCCACTACACGCCCAAGCACGGCAGTTGGCTGAACATGGCCGAGATAGAACTGGGAGTGCTGGCGCGCCAGTGTCTGGACCGCCGGATACCGGACCAGCAGACATTGAAGCAGGAAACCAAGGCTTGGCAAGGGCAGCGGAACCACGACGCAATTCGGGCCAACTGGCGTTTCACCACCCAGGACGCGCGCATCAAGCTCAAGTCCCTCTATCCCTTAATTCAACACTGCATGGACTACTAGCCGTATAAGACCTGTTTGTCAATTAACCGCGTCCATAGAAACTGAGTATGTCCATCATCCGCGTCCGCCGTACTCCTGGGCGATGCGGTCAGCCAGGGGCCGGAGGACGGCGTAGAGGAAGTCGTTGGCGGGTGTGGGAGTGCCGGTCCTGCGGGCCAGCCGGATGAGGGCCCCGTTCAGTCCCTCCAGCTCCACTGGTCGTCCCTCGGTGAAATCCTTGGCCATGGAGGCGCGGCCCTGCGCCGGGAAGCGGTCGAGGGAGTTCATGGCCCAATCAAGGGAATCGTCCATGATTGGAGCGCCGCTGGCCCGGCCCACTGCCAGCGCCTCCTCGATGGCCTGCTGGATCAGTGCCCGGGTTGCGGGGATGTTTCGCATCTCGTCGTACACGCAGTTGGCAGCGGAACACACGGCTGCGGAACCGGCGATGTAGGCGAACTTCTTCCAGAGCATGCCCACCATGTTCTCGTGAAGTTCGACGCGCCAGCCGGCGTCGAGGAACTCCCGGAGCAGCCGCTCACCCCGTTCCGTAATGCCGACGGTCATTTCGCCGAACCCGGCCGAGCCGGGTCCGCCCTGGGTGACCACACCCGGTTCCGAGATGCGACCCTCCATGAAGGCCGAACCGATCATCACGGGTTCCGGTCCAACAACTTCGGCAATCTGCTCTCCGTTGTCTATGCCGTTCTGGAGGGTCAGCACGATCGTATCGGGCCCCACCATCGGGGGCAGCGACGCTATGGCCGCCGGGTTTTGGTGCATCTTGACGTTGAACAGCACCAGTTCCTGCACGCCGGCATCTCCGGTGTCCGATACGCCCCGTCCCGGTGCGTGGAACTCTCCGTCGTTCTGGCTCTCCACCCGCACGCCGCCGTTTCTCCTGATGGCGTCAAGGTGCTCGCCGCGGGCGACAAAGGTAACCTCGTGTCCGGCTTGCGCCAGCAGTCCGCCGAAATAGCCACCTACACCACCAGCTCCCACAACTGCCACTTTCATGTCTGGCCTCCTTGGTCCTGCCTGAACTGTCCCGTGGAGAAAGAATTTAAGAGGACTCGACTGGGTAGCCGTGGATCTCACGGAGGTCGCGCTTCAAGACTTTGCCCATCACGTTGCGGGGCAGTTCGTCGACGAACACCACTGACCGGGGGCGCTTGAAGCCAGACAGCCGCTCCCGGCAGAATTCGATGATGTCTGCTTCAGTGGCCGGTTCACCCTCGCCACTCCCGGCAGGGGCGCCGGAAAGCGCACGTACAACAACGGCACGGATTTCCTCACCCCATTCCATGTCCGTAACGCCGATAACCGCTGCATCATCTATCTGCGGGTGGGACCTCAGAACCTGTTCCACTTCTTCGGGCGAGACCATCTCGCCTCCACGCTTGATGAAATCCTTGGAGCGGCCAGCCAGATAGATGTAGCCGTCCTTGTCCTTGTATCCCAGGTCACCGGTGTACACCCATCCGGAGCGCAGGGTCTCTCTTGTAGCCGCCTCTTCATGCCAGTATCCGGTCATCATTCGCGGACCCCTGGCCACGATTTCTCCCGTCTCCCCCACATCTGTGGCATTGCCATCCTCGTCGACGATCTCCACTTCCACGTCCTCCAGCGGTTTTCCGATGGACGTGAGGCGGCGCAGCTTGGTCTCGATTTCCTGGGGTGAGCCCTTCAGAACATGGTCTTCAGGGGGCAGCATGGTGATGGTGGAAGCGGTCTCGGTCTGTCCGAAAGCGTTGATGAAACTCACGCCAGGGAATCTACCGATGGCGTCTCGAATAACCTCAATGGGCATGGGAGCTGCGCCGTAAGTGATCACTCCTAGGGAAGACAAATCAAAATCGTTGAATTGGGGGTGGTCCATCAACTGCTTCAGCATCGTCGGGACCAGCATGGCGCGGTTTGCCCCGTATTCCTGGACCAATTCCATCCATTGCACCGGCTCAAACTGTCGCATGATGACCTGGGTTCGCCCGGCATAAACAGCAGTCAGCGCCGCCTGCAGCCCCGCAATGTGGTAGTAAGGGACAGTGACCAAGTTGGTCTCCTCCACGTCGGGGTCGGCCGGCATTACCGTGGCCAGAATGTAGGAGGCAAAGCTGTCGTGGGTCAGCATCACGCCCTTGGGAGCGCTGGTGGTACCAGAGGTGAACATAATTACAGTGGTGTCGCTGTCGTCTGATTCGGGAAAGAACAGCTGCTCGGGAGATGCGGCGCGCAGGAGATGTTCGTAGCTGGTTAGGCCGGTGCTGGTTCCCGCATCCATGATAATTACCCTGTCCTGGGGCATTCCAAACAGGTGCTCCTCGCCCAGTAGCTCGAGGTAGCGCTCTCCGATGAACAGGCAGGCCGGTTCAGCGATTCGCAGCATCTGGTGCAGCTCGTCCGTCTTTGCCCGGAAGTTAATGGGCACATACACGGCATCCAGCTGGGACGCGGCGAAATAGAGCTCGATACTTCGATGGCTGTTCACCTGCATTGTTGCCACGCGATCTCCAGGGGTCACGCCCATCTCGGCCAGGGCATTGGCCAGTCGGTTGACCCGCTGGGAGATCTGGGAGAAGGTGAACTCACGACCGTCGAAGACCATGGCAGTTCGGTCCGGGACTATTGCTTCGGCTATGGTAAGAAGTTCGGTTGTATTCATTGCTTTGCTTCGGCTTCGCCCTCCGCTCCAAAAGGGATTTAAGTCCTAATTAATTGAAAAGTCTTGTTTATCCGGCCAGATTCGACACAGCCAATCGAGTCTCCAGTTCCAGCGCCTCGGGCAGGGAAGTGTCGCTTCCCTCCCGGATTGCCCGCTTGATCGATGCCACGAACTCTGGGTCGGCCTCGGCCAGTCTCGTAGCGACCTTCCAAGAGTCCGCCCTCAGGCTGTCTCGAGCGCATAGGCGGGTTACCAGGC
>CBDHDY010000047.1:0-44925 GCA_965261885.1 Dehalococcoidia bacterium | reverse complement strand
AGCGCCCAACGTAGCCGAGGGGCAGAAAATCTGCTTCGCCCGCGTCGGCGCCTACCTGTACAACGCCCACAGCCAGCGCCACGAGACCCTGGCGGCAGCACGCATCCGCGGCGTCGAATCTCAGGGCATGATTTGCTCCGAACTGGAATTGGGTCTGGGGGAGAACCACGACGGTATCATCGTCCTGCCGCAGGACGCTCCCTTGGGCGAGCCGCTTTCGGACTACCTGGGCGATACCATTCTTGACCTGGAACTGACTCCCAACCGCCTCGACTGCCTGTCGTTGCTGGGGGTGGCCCACGAGGTCGCGGCCCTGACCGGTGGCACGGTGTCTGAACCGGAGATCCGCTACCAGGAAACCGGTGCGCCCGTCCAAGAAAGAGTCAGCATCTCAATTGCCGATCCCGACCTCTGCCATCGCTACACTGCCACCGTAATCGATGGTGTCCGCATTGGACCGTCGCCCCAGTGGCTGCAGGACCGGCTCACCCGTGCCGGGCTGCGGCCCATCAGCAACGTGGTTGATGTCACCAACTTCGTGATGCTGGAATACAATCAGCCGCTTCACGCCTTTGACCTCGACACGGTCAAGGACTCCACCGTAATCGTGCGGCGCGCCCGTCCCGGCGAAAAACTGACCACGCTGGATGGTGTGGAACGCGAGTTGGTCACCACCAACCTGGTCATCGCAGACTCCCACGACCCCATCGGCCTGGGTGGCGTAATAGGCGGCGCCAACAGCGAGATTGGTCCGCACACCCTTACGGTGCTTTTGGAATCAGCCAACTTCGAAGCCACCAACAACCGCGAGACGGCCACCTCCCTTGGCCTGCGCACCGAGGCGACCCTCAGGTTCGAAAAGGGTCTCCGGCCCGCACTGGCGCCCCTGGCCCTTCGCCGCGCCACCGCGCTGATTCAGGAGGTAGCGGGCGGCACCATAGCCCCGGGTTTCATCGACGTCTACCCGGACCCACCGGATGCTCCGCCCACGGTGACTCTGACGTCCCGCAGGTTGCGGCAGTCTCTGGGTATGGATGTAAAGCTGGACCGGGCCCAGGGCGCTCTGGAGTCCCTTGGCTTCACCTGCACGCCCGAAGGCAACGCCCTGGTGGTCGCTGTTCCCTGGTGGCGCAACGATGTCAACATCGAGGACGACCTGGTAGAGGAGGTCGTACGCATCATCGGTTACGATTCGGTGCCAACGGTGATGCTGTCCACGCCCATCCCGTATTACAGTCCGGTCCCGGCCATCGCCCTGCGCGACGAAATCAAGGACCTGCTTGCAGCAGGGGGGTTGCAGGAGGTCATCAATTACACGCTGGTGTCATCGGAGCTGCTGGAGCGGGTCGGTCCGGCGGGCGAGGGTGCTCTCCCGATGCGAGTTGCCAACCCGATGAGCTCCACCCATGAAATTCTCCGGCCCACTCTGCAGCCCGGCCTGCTGTCAACTCTGGCCGCCAACCAGTCCAGCGGCACGGGCCCCTTCCGGCTCTTCGAGGCGGGGAGGGCATTTCTGCCGAGAAGTGGTGACCTGCCCGAAGAAGTCGAGACCGTGGCAGCGGTACTTGCAGGCCAGCGCTCCGAGGACTCCTGGCTGTCCGGGCCGGACGGCAGCGGCGCCATCGACTTCTTCGACGCCAAGGGCCTGGTCGAGGGGCTTCTGGAGCGGTTGAATATAGTTGCTGCCTGGGCGCCGGGAGAACACACTGTCTACCAGCCCGGCCGGTGTGCCGCCGTAAGCTCCGGGGACGCAATCCTGGGATACGTCGGTGAGATTCACCCGAACATCAGGGAGAGGTTCGACCTGGGAGCGGGCACCGTGGCAGGCTTCGAATTGGACCTGCGGGCGCTGCTGAACGCCCTGCCGGATGCAGAGCGACGATTCAATCCCCTGCCTCGTTTCCCGGCCGCGACCCGCGACCTGGCACTCGTCGTTCCCGTCGATGTCCCTGCCGGACGCGTAACCGCGCTGATTCTTCGCCACAGGCTGGTCCAGAGGGCCGAGTTGTTCGATATCTACTCAGGGGAGAACCTGGCTGCCGACACCAAGTCCCTGGCCTTTCACGTACACCTTCAGGCCGCCGACCGCACACTCACCAATGAGGAGGTCAGCCGCTCACTGGACGGCCTGCTCAAGAGCCTCGAACGGGAGGTCGGTGCTTCCCTTCGGAGTCAATAGCAGGAAATAAGACAAGGGGTTAAATCACCGAAGGGTTGGACATTCGGCGTTGACTATGTTTCATTGTCCCTGGAACAGGCGCTGACCTGCGACATGGACAGCCCAACCCGAAGAATTTTTTATTTCCTGAACAGACGGAGGCCCAAAATCGGAGGCCCAAAATGACGACACGACACCGTCCCCAGCGCGGCCATCACGAGGAAGCGGCCCATCATCACGGCCACAGCCACGCCGAGGAGGACATGCTCAGCGTGGAGGAGGCCTACGAGCGGATTATGGCCAGCTTTGCGCCCCTTGATGCGGTGGAAGTCCCGCTCCTGGAAAGCCTGGGGCAAACCCTGGCCGAGGATGTTACGTCGCCGCTGGCTCTGCCTCCCCTTGCCAACTCTGGAATGGACGGCTACGCCCTCCGAGGCACGGACATAGCGGGAGCTTCGGTGGACACACCACGACGTCTTCCGGTGATAGGTATAGTGGCGGCGGGGCAGCTGCCCACACGGCCGGTCGAGGCCGGAACCGCAATGCGCATAATGACCGGGGCGCCGGTTCCTGACGGCGCCGACACTGTCGTCCCCTTCGAGGAGACCGACGAGGTGCAGCGCAAGCGCGAGGGGCGGCCTCTGGACGAGGTGGCGATCTTCTCCGAAATGCCTCCAGGGGCCAACGTGCGGCCCGCCGGAGAGGACATCCGTGCGGGCGAGCTGGTGCTGGAGGCCGGTACCGTGGTGCGCGCCGCCGAGGTGGGCGTCCTGGCATCGCTGGGGCTCGACCGGGTGCGGGTAACACGCCGCCCCGTGGTTTCAATCCTCGCCACCGGAGACGAGCTGGAAACGGCCGGCACCGATCTGTCCGGCGGCAAGATCTACGATAGCAACAGCTACAGCGTGGCCGCCTCCGTGGTCGCCTGCGGTGGCGTTCCCCGGCTCCTGGGCATCGCTCGCGACAACCTTGATGACCTCCACGCCAAGTTGGCCGCCTGCGCCGGGTCGGACCTGGTCATAACCTCGGCTGGCGTCTCCAAGGGCGACTACGACATCGTGAAGGAGGTACTTGAGCAGCGAGGGGCAATGAACTTCTGGTCGGTGCGAATGCGTCCGGCCAAGCCGCTGGCCTTCGGGCACCTGCGCGGGGATGAATCCGGAGACGTACCGCTACTGGGTCTCCCGGGCAATCCGGTCAGTGCAATGGTGGCGTTCGAGATGTTTGCCCGGCCTGCAATCCGCACCATGCTGGGACGGCCCGTGCGCCCCCGCCCGTCAGTGGAAGGCGTGCTCACGGGGCCAATACGCAACTACGACGGACGCAGGGTCTATGCGCGAGTAGAGGTGGAGAGACGCGACGGAGTATATTACGCCTCTCCCACCGGCCCGCAGGGTTCGAACATCCTGACGTCAATGTCGCGGGCCAACGGGTTGGCCATCTGCCCGGAGAACCTGACTGTAAAAGAAGCAGGTGAGCAGGTTCGCATAATCATGCTGGACTGGAACGAAGAGGTTGACCTATGACCATATCCGGGCTGGGAACAGGCGGATCATCAGACGAAATATCGGCGGGCACCGGGCGCTTCCACATCAGCCTAGCCCGGCTGGAGCAGTTGAACCGCTCGGCAGTCCATCTCTTCAGCAGCCGCCTAACGCCGGATTGCCCATCCTACGGCAGGCCGGCAAATGAACTGGACTCCGGGGAGCTGATCCGCGAGTTTCAGGAATTCAACGCGGACACGGAAGATTTCATCCGGTATGACAAACCCATCAAAGAGATCGTATTCCGCACCCTCCTGACTCGCGGCAACGCACCAA
Source organism: Dehalococcoidia bacterium (assembly GCA_965261885.1). Lineage (GTDB taxonomy): Bacteria > Chloroflexota > Dehalococcoidia > Lucifugimonadales > UBA3495 > VXOI01. Next base: position 40,947 of record CBDHDY010000047.1, on the reverse strand, counting down.
TTGCGCTGTCCGACCTGCACCACGAGTTGACCGGCAGGTGGAGCAATGCACTGAGACCGATCTCAATCGAGGAATCCCTGTTGCAGCGGGTCCTGGAGACGGACACGTATTACGGATTCGCACAGGTGTAACTACCTCACCGCCAATGGTGCGCAACTAAAAACGCCGAGCACCCGGAGTGCTCGGCGTTTTTAGTTGGTTCCCAGCGATTCGTTCCGGCTTCTACACTGTCGCAGCTGCCAACTGTTCGCGTGCCGTTTCCACGAGCTTGCTGAAGCCCTCCGGATCCCTGACGGCCATATCGGCCAGTATCTTGCGGTCCAGTTCAATTTCTGCCAGCTTCAGGCCATGGATAAACTGGCTGTATGACAGGCCTGCCGCGCGACAGGCTGCCCCGATCCGAACGATCCACAGGCTCCGGAACTCGCCCTTGCGTTCCCGGCGGTTCCTGTACGCGTGGGACCAAGCGTGCATCACTGCCTCTTTGGCCCACTTGTAATTGCGGTGCGAGGAGCCTTGGAATCCCTTGGCCGCCTTGAGGATTTTCTTGTGCCGGCGGTGCTTGGTTACACCACGTTTTATTCTTGCCACAGGTTGGTCTCCGTCTTGGGCGCCGAACGGCTAGCCGTAAGGTATCAGCCGCTTCAGCCGAGGAACATCGGCGGCAGCGACTTCCAATTTGTCCGAATACTTGCGAGTCACCTTGGTGGGTTTTTTGCGCCGCAGATGGCTGCTCATTCGCTTGCGACGAAGCAATTTCCCTGAACCGGTGACGTGTATGCGGGCTTTGGCGCCTTTGTGTGTTTTAAGTTTTGGCATCGGCCAGTTCTTCCATTTTATCCGATTGGGTTTCTTCCGGTGATCCATCGCCGGATCTGTTCACCTGATTCTTGGAGGATGACGACGCCCGTTGCAACGCCAGCTCCTCGCCCTTTTGCACTGAAGGGATCAACACCATAGAGAGCGAGCGGCCTTCCATCGCCGGCGGGCGCTCCAGGCGCACCTCATCTTTCATTTCGTCTGCCACCCGACGCAGGACCAAGAGACCCAACTGCTGGTGGGCGGCCTCGCGGCCTCGGAACCTGACGGTCAGCTTGACCTTGGACCCGTCATTTATGAATTCCCGCACCTTGCGCACCTTGGCATCAAGGTCGTGAGTCCCGATATTCGGGCGGAAGCGAACTTCCTTCTGTTCGGTGCTTTTCTGTCCCCTCTTGGATTCCTTTTCCTTCTTGGCGGAAAGATAAAGCAGCTTACCGTAGTCCAGCAGCCGACACACAGGAGGATCGGAATTCGGCGCTACCTCCACCAGATCAACCTCGGCGTCTCGTGCCATTTGCAAAGCGCGCCGAGTCTCCATCACCCCCAACTGCGAACCGTCACCACCGATGACCCGAACCTGAGGGCAGGTAATTCGTTCGTTGACCCTATACTGCCTGGCTATGCTGTCCCACCTCCAATGTATTATGCCCTGTTATCGTGGATGGGCATAGGTCAATGTATCACACGCCCAAACCGCAGTCAACGAAACTACCTTGGGGTCTTGGCTGATTACCAGCCTCCACATTGACCCGCGTAGGGGCGAAACCTGAACAGCCCGGCAACAAGGCAGCCTCGCCGAAGACTCGAACTGCTGTCAAACCCACCGCGCGGCAAATGACGCCAGCGCTTCCCAAGTATAATTTACTCGGTATAGCTTACTCGCCGCCAGGGCCGGTTTCTCCGCCAAAGTCCAAGCCCTGCAGGAACTCCTCGATTTGTGGGGAGAGCGGGGCAATTGGATCGCCGCCGGAGGAAGGCTGCCCGTTGTCGCGATCGTAACGCTCCTCAAGCCTGGCCAAAAGCTTTGACACCTCTGAGGAGTCATCCACAATGTTCTGCAGCGACGAATACTGCTGAATGCCGCGCTCCCTGTCCTCAAGACGACTTGGGAGACCGTAAATCCGGCTGAGGATTCTGGTCAGGCGCGCCGTCCCGGTGAAGTCTTCCTCCACCTGGAAATATTGGGGCAGATGGACCACAAATATGCGACTTTCGATGCTGGCGGTCTCTGCGTATTCAAAAATCTGGTGAGTTATGGTGGTCGGACCCTCATAGTCGCTGGGCTTTACCTCCACCATCCGGTATTCTTCCTCGTTGGACTCGTCGACGCTTCCGCCGGACACCAGCAGGGGGCGGGTGTGGGGCACCATATCGTACATTGCCCCCACCATAGAATAGCGTTTTACCCCCAGCGTCTTGAGCACCTCTATGACCGAATCGATGAAATCCTCGCCATACGCGTGGGGCTCCAGGAGATGAATCGTCACCAGATCAGGTCCGTTTTCGCGAACCGCGACCTTGACGGTGGTCGTGGGGATGGTGAACTCCCGCTTGCCACGCCGCAACATAGATTTTGGTCTGTAACGGGTGAAATCGTAGTACCGGCCGGGGCGAACCAGCCGACCCACCTCTGTCGCTCCCAGATGTCGCTCGATGCGGCGCAGGCTCAGAGTTCCCACTCTCCCCACATCGATCCAAGGCCTGAGTACTGCCAGAACATGAGGGTCCTTCAACTCCGGCAGCGGCTCTTCGAACTCGAAATCTCCTATCCTCATGAATCTAGTTTGACAGCACCACCAAAGGTTGGCAAGTACATATTTGTTCGGGACAATCGGGGTCTGGCAATGGCAGCGTGGAGGCCGCAGCGTGGAGGTCGCAATGCGCTAAAGGCGCGGTTTCCCTGCCACACCTGTGTTTTATGCCTGAATAGCGACGCCATCAGGTTGAGAGGAAAGCGACCGGTAGGATAACATGGCTGTCCGCTGGCTAATGTCGATTGCAGGGATTCTTGGAATACCGTTTTGCGCCTGTGTTGTTTCGCTCCACGCGTTTCTTGTTGCGGCAGAAGTTCTACTCACGGAACCGGCGGCGGCTGATCGCTTTGCCTGGCCTAATGGTGCTGCTCTGGGTATTTCTGGCCATCCTGGGATGCTCGACGTCTCAGGACGGCTTGGCGACCGATATTCCTGCGGATGAGTCGGGAGCGGCAATTGTATCCATTGGCAACGCCACCTACTCCGTTGACCTCGCGATTTCGCCCGAGGAGCGGCAGCAGGGGCTTTCGGGAAGGGAACAGATGGGGCTGGATGCCGGGATGCTGTTCGTGTTCGAAGGCGAGCGGCCCCTCGCCTTCTGGATGAAGGAAATGCACTTCCCCCTGGACATCATCTGGATTGACGCCGAATGTCGGCTGCTGGACGTGGCGGCAGACGTGCCAACGCCTCCTCCCAACGCTAACAGCGAGGAGATTCCAAGGGTCCAGTCGCCTTCACCTGCCCGGTATGTGCTGGAGGTGAATGCGGGTGAGGCGGCTAGAAACGGGCTCATTCCAGGCGATCCTGTGGAGTTCAGAGGAGCAATAGCAGGCCAGCACGGTTGTTAGGTTGAACGGCAAAATACAGGAAAAGGTCGAGGGTTATCAAATGGAAATTCTGGTTTCGGGCTCGATGGCGTATGACAGGATAATGAACTTCAGCGGGCGGTTCAGAGACCACATCCTGCCCGACCAACTGGACAACATCAACATCAGCTTCGGAGTGGAAAGCCTGACCGAGCACGTCGGAGGAACTGCCGGCAACATCGCCTATTCTCTGTCACTACTCGGGGAAAAGCCCCGGATAGTGGCCAGCATGGGCCGGGACTATCACAGGTATTATGAATGGCTGGAGACGTGCGGCATCGGTACAGGCGACATCCACATTGTTGACGAGGAACTCACTGCCGGGGCTTATATCACCACCGACCTTGACTCCAACCAGATCACCGGCTTCAATCCCGGGGCAATGAAGCACCAGGCGGGATTCAGTTACAAGGGTATCGATCCGTCCGACGCCATTGCCATCGTGGGCCCGGGAAATCTCGCGGACATGATGGAGTTCACCACCAGGAACAGCGAGCTGGGCGTTTACAGCATCTTCGACCCTGGACAGTCGCTGCCGATTTGGGATTCGGCGGAGTTGGCACGTTGTATAGCACAGTCGACAATGCTCATTTGCAACGAATACGAGCTGGGCATGATTTCCAACAGCACGGGCCTGTCGACTGAATCGCTTGCCGGCATGGTGGAGCATCTGGTGGTCACCCTCGGGGAGCACGGCGCAGAACTGCACTCCGGTGGCTCTACTGAGAGGGTGCCCGTGGTAGCCACTTCCGCCGCGGTTGATCCTACTGGAGCCGGCGACGCCTTTCGGGGCGGGCTGATCAAGGGACTGGCCCGCGGCGTTGGCACAAAGCGGGCGGTGCAGATGGGAGCGGTCTGCGGCTACTTCGCAGTCCAGGTCCACGGTACCCAGAACTATCGCTACACGCTGCACGAGTACGAGGCCAAGCTTCTTGAGGCCTTCGGAGAGTGACGAGGCGGGATTCATTTGCAGCGGCCGTTTCGAATGGCGATCCGCCCCCGTTGCGAGAAGGGCGTTCTGTCAGTGATCGTCCTCTCAGTGATCTGGTTGCCTGCCGTTTCCAGTGGCCGTTGCCGCATCTTGCGGCTTTCGCTAAAATCTGCAAGGCGGTTTGCCGCTCCCACGGGATTATATTGATGCCGAGATACAGCCATTGACCAGTGACGCCACATTCCCTCCGCCGATGCCGCACGGGCCTCTGGACGGGGTAAAGGTCCTGGACCTGAGCGAGGACATCGCCGGGTCCTTCTGTGCGCGGCTGCTTGCCGACTACGGCGCCGAGGTGCTCAAGCTGGAGCCGCCCGACGGTGCCGCTCTGCGCCGGATGCCTCCCTTCTTCGGGGACGACCCGCATCCGGAGAAGAGCCTGTTCTTCCTGGCGATGAACCTGAACAAGAAGTCCGCCACCATCAACCTCAAGACCGAGGCGGGTCGGGCGCTGTTCCGCGAACTTATACCCCACGTGGACGTGGTGGTGGAAAGCTACAGGCCGGGGTACCTGGCGGACCTCGGGCTGGGATACGAGGTGCTGGAAACGATAAATCCGGGGCTGGTCATGACGTCGATCACGCCGTTCGGGCAGACGGGGCCCTACAGCCAGTACGCAGGGGAGGAGATCGTCAACTACGCCATGGGGCTGATCATGAGCATCAGCGGGCGGCAGGACCGCGAGCCACTAAAGCATGGGGGGTTCCAGGCGCAGTACGAAGGCGGGCTGAATGGCGCAGCGGCGACGGCGATGGCGCTCTTCATGCAGGGCAACACCGGCGAGGGGCAGCACATCGACGTGTCGATCACCGAGTGCGTGGCCTCGACGATGATGGCGACGCAGACGATGTATCCGTTCATCGGGGCGACGCAGCCGCGGCGGCGGCCGTCGGGGAGCAACTTCGGGCATCCCATGGCCTGCGAGGACGGCTGGATCATCGTGCAGACGGGCGGCGGCGCGACGTGGGAGACCATCGCCAACTTCTTCCGGGACCCGAGGCTGCACGAGGAGCGGTTCACCGACACCGCCGAGCGGAACCGGAACGGGGAGGAGCTGGACCGCATTGTGCTGGAGTCCATCAGCCAGCGGGGCAAGTGGGACCTGTTCACCGAGGCGGCCAACTCGCGGATGCTGTTCGGGCTGGTGCAGACTCCTTCCGAGCTGGCGGAGTGTCCGCAGCTGGAGTCGCGGGACTTCTACCGGGAGGTGGACCATCCGGTTATCGGCAAGATCAAGGTGCCGGCGGCGCTGTTCAACCTGTCGCTGACGCCGTACCAGTACCTGATGCCGGCGCCGACGCTGGGGCAGCACAACCGTGAGATCTACGTGGATGGACTGGGATACACGATGAAGGAGCTGTCAGTGCTGCGGCAGACGGACTCGATCTGAATGACGACTTCCAAGGGCAATAGCGGCAAGCTGCCCCTTGAGGGGATACGGGTGCTGGACTCGACGTACGTGTTCGCGCTGCCGTACGCGGGCGGGCTGCTGGCGGACATGGGCGCGGAGGTCATCAAGGTCGAGGGGCCGGGACGTCCGGACGTCACGCGGACGGGCGGGTACTCGGGGGTGTTCGCGGAGAACGAGGTGGGCGAGGACTGGTGGAACCGCCCGTCGACGTACAACCTGATCCACCGGGGCAAGCAGTCGATCACGCTGGACATGACCGACGAGCGGGGCCGGGACCTGTTCAAAGAGCTGGTGATGGTCTCCGACGTGGTGATGGAGAACTTCACGCCTCGGGTGATGCGCAGCTGGGGGCTGGACTATCCCAACCTGCGCAAGCTGCGGCCGGACGTCATCCTGGTGTCGAACACGGGCTATGGGCATGGCGGCGGGCCGTACTCGGGGTACCCGGCGCAGGCAACGACGCAGGAGGCTACCCACGGCCACTGCTGGGTGACCGGCTACCCGGGTGAGGGGCCGGCCAAGGCCGGGGCCTCGTTCGTAGACTTCCTGTCGACCTGGACTGCTCTGTTCGCCATCGGGGCGGCGCTGCGGTACCGGGCCAAGACCGGGCTGGGGCAGTGGGTGGACATGGGCATGTACCAGGCCGGGGTGATGTTCCTGTCGGAGTACATCCTGGACGCCACGGCCAACGGGCGCGAGGGCGAGCGCATCGGCAACCGGCACCCGTGGCGGGCGCCGCAGGGCTGCTACCCGGCGGCGGGCGACGACCAGTGGATCACGCTGTCGGTGGGCGACGACTCGCAGTGGCGGTCGCTGTGCGAGGTGATGGGCCAGCCGGAACTGGCCTCGGACCCGCGCTTCGCGTCGCTGCTGGGACGCCGGGAGAACCACGACGCGCTGGACGAGATCATCGCGGCGTGGACGTCAGGGCGGGACCGGTACGACACCATGCACGCGCTGCAGGCGGTGGGCATCCCGTCGGGGCCGGTGCTGACGGGGCGGGACATCCACTACGACCCGCACTTCAAGAGCCGCAACTTCCTGGAGCGGGCGCAGTACCCCCCGGAGCGCAAGCTGGGCGAGCGGCTGTTCCTGAGCCGCCCTTACAAGTTCTCCAAGAGTCCGCTGCACATCCAGGGTCCGTCGCCGGCCTTCGGGCAGCACAACGAGCCGGCGCTCAAGGAGCTGCTGGGCGGCTCCGAGGAGACCTACCAGCAACTGGTGGAGGACGTGGTGATCACGCAGGTGCCGACTTCGGGGGAGCCGTCGCCGGTCACGCCGCAGTCGGAGGCGCTGGCTCGTGGGATCATTGCGGCGTGGGACCCGGATTACCGCCAGCGGCTGGGGCTGGGGGAGTAGTGCGATGATCGTCAGCACCACCGAGAGCGTACCTGGGCGCGTGGTCGTTGAGATCCTGGGACTGGTAACCGGGAACATCATACAGGCGAGAAACATAGGCCGGGACATTCAGGCCGGCCTGCTAAGCGTTGTCGGCGGAAAGGTGGGCGTCTATTCCGAGATGCTGGCCGAGGCCCGCGCCGAGGCGACGCGGCTGATGATCGGCGACGCAGTTAACCTGAACGCCGACGCCGTGGTCAACGTGCGCTACACCACCAGCGCCATCAGCCAGAGAATGTCGGAGATACTGGCCTACGGCACGGCGGTCAAACTCCGGTAAGAGCGCGCAAGCGGGGCGGCAACGAACAGCACAGGCAGCCCACGACCCCATTCCTTGACACCGGGAAAATGAGGGGCATAAGCTAAGTGTGAGGGCCCGTAGCTCAGTGGTAGAGCAGTCGGCTCATAACCGACTGGTGGCTGGTTCGATCCCAGCCGGGCCCACTTCCTTCCTCAAGTCTGCCCCAAGCTTGTCCGGGTGTCCGATGCTATCTGGAGGAGGACCGCCATGCCTTTGCAGCTAGACCACACAATCGTGCCCGCCTACGACAAGGTGAAGTCTGCGGAGTTCATCGCCCACCTGTTCGGGCTGAAGTACGAGGGGCCCTGGGGGCACTTCGCGCCGGTCAAGGTCAACGACATACTGACGCTGGACTTCGACGACTCGGACAACCCCCACTCGAGCCACTACGCCTTCCTGGCCTCGGACGAGGAGTTCGACGGGGTCCTGCAGCGTGTGAAGGACGAGGGGGTCGTCTACGGGAGCGGGCCGCGCTCGCGGACGGATGGGCAGATCAACTACAACCACGGGGAACGCGGGTTCTACTTCGAGTGCGAGAACGGGCATCTGTGGGAGGTCATCACGCATACGTATGTTACGGATTAGCGGGTGGGGGTGGTTGGTGGGAGCGGCTCAATCGTTTGCGAGGCCTTTGAATATTGTGCTGAATGGTAGGTAATGCGAGAGCAAGCCTGGTGGCGTCCTGTATCACCGAGTAGCAACTCAGAGAGTACGGGAAATAATCTATGAGGATTTCCAGCTCAAAACCGGAGAGAAGAGCATTGTCTAACGAGGAAATACACTCTGAATTCGTGGAAGAAATCATCGAGCGTACGCTGCAAGCACTATCCAATAATGGGGAGTTTGACGAAGAAACATTGGCGCGAATTAGGGAATTGGCTGGATCGCCAGACCTTATAGACTATGAAAAACTTGTAGATGCATTGGGTGGCGGAAAAGGAGAGTGACGTGAGAATTTTGGAGTTGACAATCCAAAATGTTCGCGGCCTTCCAGACTTGCGTCTGGCACCCGACGGCCAGAATTTAGTGATATGGGGTCCCAATGGTGCAGGCAAGAGTTGCGTCGTTGATGCAATAGACTTTCTATTTACCGGGAGAATTTCCCGACTACTGGGCGAGGGAACTGCGAGGATTACCTTAGCGCGGCATGGACCTCACATCGACCATAAAGTAGAGTCCGCCATGGTCAAGGCAGTCGTGCAGCTCGAGGGATTTTCGGAGCCTGTTGAAATTAGCCGTTGCATGGCTAATCCAGATCACCTCGATTGTCCCGATGAGGCCAGAAAACCCTTAGCCAGCACGAGCGGTTTGATGGGTAGGGGCGGCGTCATATTAACCCGAAGGGATATTTTGCGGTATGTTGCTGCAGAGGCTGGTAAACGAGCTGATGAAATCCAAGCACTCCTGGATATTAGGGATGTGGAAGAAGTGAGATCTGCCTTGGTTCGCGCTGGGACAGAATTGCGTCGCAAAGAGAAAAGCACCGGAGAAGCAATCAAGACTACCCAGGCTCAAGTAAATGTCACTCTTGGTCTGGATAAGTACAGTGAAGAAGGCCTTCTAGAACAAGTAAATGCGTCCAGAGAAGCGTTGGGCGGAATGGCACTCGAGTCAAATATGCCAAGTAGTTTTAAGGAGGGTTTATCGGCACCGATACACCCCGAAATAATTCCGTCATCTGCTAATCCCATCTTGATTCTTCAAGCCGTACAAAACATTAAGAAAGGGACGGATTTGAGCCTAGTGCCAAGCCAGGCCGATTCGGAAAGTAACCTGCGAGAAAGTATTACTAAGCTTAGCCCGAATCCACCGATGGGAGGCGTGAAGGCTGGGCAAATTGGGATGAGGGAGCCTACAGGGGAGAAAGCCTGGGCTCCATTGGGACCGATGTGACACGGCAGAGGGTTTTCAGTAGCCTCACCGGCGCTGGAGAGCGGTCTATGGAGGCTGGGAATCGCGTGATAGTGAGATCGGACGCAGCAGGATGCACTCGCGGACCGGGCGGACGCGAGTTTGGGGGCGTTGGGTCGGTTGCGGATAGCGCCGTCAGGCAGGGAGTGGGATGGCTCGCAGTCGGGCCAGGGCGAGAGTGGCCTGCTCAGCCCAAGGCCAGCCCCGGGGAAGATGCAAAGTGAGTCTGCGCGCCGAGCGGGTAAGCCGTCCGGCCAGGGAGAAGAAGCGTCGCCGCAGGGTCTTGGTGGTCACCAGTTGCTCGCCCAGACCGATGCGCGCTGCCCAACGGGCCAGATTATGCGCCAGCACTTGGACGGCCAGCCAGGCCCCGTTGGCAGCGAATCGGCCGGACGGCAGGTGGTTCAGCCCGACGCCGTACTTCAGGTCGCGTATCGCATTCTCGATCTCGGCGTGGCGGCGATGGTCAGCCTCCAGTTCGAGCGTCTCCCCGTCCCGGTCGGTGATGAAGCCGTGATAGCTGTAGCTGGCGAACAGGGCCAGTTGGGAACCGGGCGTGGGCTTCACCCGCCGTACGATGAGCCGCACCGGCGCGGCGCCGGCCTCACTCTCAAAGGGAGTGTAGGTGGTCTCGGCCACATCGGCGGCGCCGTCCATCCAGTAGCAACTGTCTTGAATGTCAATAGGAATGAGCGACTTCTGGCTGAGTCATATCGCACCACGTGGAGCCGTGTTTGAGCATGGAGTTGAGTATGACCAGCAGTTTGCGCATGCACGCGACGAGCGCCACCTTCTTCGGCTTACCGGCTGCCAGCAGCTTCTGGTAGAAGTCGCGGATGACCGGGTTGTGGCGGCTGGCCACCATCGCTCCCATATACAAAATGGCTCGTACTCGGGCGCGCCCTCCCCAGACGGCCCGCTTGCCCCGCAGGGTGCCGCTGTCCCGGTTGAAGGGGGCCACTCCCACCAGGGCAGCAATCTGCCGGCGATCCAGCGTTCCCAGCTCCGGCAGGTAGGCCAGCAGAGTGAGGGAAACCTGTTCCCCCACGCCAGGAACGGTGCGCAGCAGGTCATCCTTCTCTCGCCACACGGGGCTCCGGCGGAGAGTCTGCCTCAGCCCCTCGTCCAAGTCGTTCAACTCCTGTTCCAGCCAGGCGATGTGGGCCTCGATGCGGGGGCGAACGGCGCTGATAGCGGTCCCCAGCCGGTTCTTCTCCGAGACCAGCATGGTCAGCACCTGATGCCTGCGGGCCGCCAGCGAGTTGAGTACCTGCGTCTCGGCGTCTCTGAGAGGACGCACGGAGGGACGAATGGCGTCGGCGAAGTGGGCCAGCACTGCCGCATCGAGAGAGTCGGTCTTGGCCAGCGTACCGGTGGCCCTGGCGAAGTCGCGAACCTGGCGCGGGTTGACCACCACCACCGGCAGCGCCGCAGCAGCGAGAGCCGCCACCAACGGCACTTCCAGACCGCCCGTTGCCTCCAGCAACACCATGGCGGGACCTATATCCACGATCTGGGAAACCAGTTCCCCGATGCCGGTTTCGTTGTAAGACGCGGCCCATCTCTGTCCCGTAGGCCGGACGGCAACATCCACCTGCGCCTTCGAGACATCAATGCCTATGTATCTCGGGTTCTCTTCCATCTGTACCTCCTGCGTCAGCGCTGGCCCGTCCTTGCACGATACGGGCTCGATTGGCCCAGGCAACTGTTCGGGCTCTGCTTGTAGGGAGCGCGGCGACCCTCGCTACTGGACGGTCTGTCGTGACCCAGGGAATGCCGGTCTGCCGCGCTCGGCTCCATCGCCAAAGTCAAGATACAAGGGGATGGGCGTCCAATCCGTCTCGGGTATGGCCTCGATGAGATGGCGCAGGCTTTTGTGTTGGCGGATGGTGATGGAGTAGCGGACATCCATCTTGCGGCAGACGGCGACGATGGCGTGGGCATAGAAGCCGCTGTCGGCCCGCACCGTGAGTTGACCTCTGGCGCCGGCATAGCGCACCCGTCCCACGGTCTCCCGCAGGAAGTGAGCGGCGCCCCGAACAGTGTTGGCCCGGCCCTCGCGCAGCCGGGACATCAACACGTCCCCGGTGCCGGCGGCCACGGCCAGCAACGGGTGATAGCCTCGCTTGCCGGTGTAGCCGTGGTGTCGCGCCCCCTCCTTGGCCAGTCCGTAAGTCTCGCAGATGGTGGAGTCCAGGTCGATGGTGAACGGCGCGTCGCCGGGTCCCGCCCCAGCGGCCCAGGCCCGGGCCAGCAGCTCCCGGCTCACCCGGTCCAGCTGACGGACGTGGCCCCAGCGAAAGCTGCGCAGGAAAGTGCCCAAGGTGGATGGCGCTTTGACCATGCACCCCAGCACCGAGTAGGTCCGCCCCGCACGCAGCGCATCGGCGTCGTCAATGCAGTCGCCGCCCGCCAGCGCCGAGGCCACCAGCGTCAGCATCTTGTCTCCCGCGTTCGCCCGCCCCGGCGCATCCCCGAGGTCAAGGTGACGGTCAACGAGTTCACGCAGGCCCAGGTGTTGGGCCAGGGTGGCCGGCAGGAGCAGCCCGGCATTGTTGACCAGGCGGTGGTCGTCAAAGACGATGCGAATACGGTCGGGGTGGTTGCGTGGTAGCATCAATTGGGTGCTCCTTTTCTGGGGTCGGTTTTTTATTGCAAAACCATTATCCCAGATTCAGAGGAGCACCCTCTTGCCGCTTCAGTTCGCCAACCTGACGCCCACTATCGGTGGATTCGGGCTTAGGCAGAAACCCGAATTTCTCGCGGAGCTTGAGCACCTGGAGCTAACGGAAAATGCGGCTCTCTTTGTGGACGATTCAACCGTCGAGTGCCCAGTCTGCGGAGCGTCCTGGCCCGAAGGACATCTAAAGAGCCATTTGGAAGCCCGATTATTGAGCGCTCACGCGGCCCAGAGTATAAGGGAAGAGATCTCAAAGCATTCAGAAGCCCTTCTAGTTCCAGTACGGGATCTCATCGCGAATGTGAAATCGCTTAGTGAAGGCTTACACGCTGCCGGGATCGATGCGCAGGAAGATAGTCTTAGTATGTTCGCCTCTTGGCTCGAGAAGTTGAAGGCTCTACAGACTGCGCTGAATGATCCGATCAAGGAGTATCTCGAAAATGAATTCTCTACCGAGGCCGTGAAAACGCTATTTGTGCCGGGGAATTTAAGCACTTCACTTGAACACATTGAGATGACCATCCAAATGGCCGTTCCTAAACCTTCGCCACAACAAACAGCGTGGGACAAACTTACCCGACTAGAGGAAAGCGCTAGTTCTCTCGAAAACAGGGTTGAGGAGGGAAAAACGGCAGCTCGACATTTCCTGCTCGCGGGGGTATTGGTAAAGGAATACGAAAATGCTCGTGACGCGGTGCTCGAAGGACTATATTCCCGGATAGCTGATCGGTTCGTCAAATTCTACTGTCTTTTGCACGACCACGAAAGCGAACATTTTGCTGCAAGCTTAAATCCCCGCAAAGCATCCCTTGACTTTCAGGTCGACTTCCTCGGTCGGGGAGTCCATCCGCCACAGGCTCTTCATAGTGAAGGGCACCAAGACAGCATGGGCGTCTGTCTTTTCTTGGCGCTTAACGAAGAACTAGCCAAGGAAAACGTCAGTTTAATAGTTTTAGACGACGTTGTGATGTCGGTTGATACGGGGCACCGGAAAGATGTGTGCGGTCTGCTCAACGAACAGTTTGGAGACCGCCAATTTGTGATAACCACACACGACAGAACTTGGGCAAATCAACTTAAGCAAGAAGGGGTTGTAAAACCTAGCCAAGTTATGGAGTTCACTGGGTGGACGGTCGAGAACGGACCACATACTCACCGACAGGTCAACTTATGGGACGAGATTCAAAGTGATCTTGAACTTGAGAACATCTCTAGCGCCGCCTTTAAGCTTCGCAGAAGTAGCGAAGATTACTTTGAAAGTGTTTGCGATGCTCTGGGCGCGAGGTTGACATACAACTCGGGTATGCAATGGCAGTTAGACGATTGGCTGCCTGCAGCGATGGAGGAGTATAAGAATTTATTGCAAAGAGCCAAAAGGGTAGCTTCTTCATGGGGGAATCAAGCAGCGGTGGATAAGCTCACGGAACTGGAAACCATTAGGAGTCAGGTCTATGGCCGGACCCACGCCGAGCAATGGGCCATAAACGCATCCGTACATTTTAACAATTGGGGAAACTTTTCCAATCAAGACTTTACTCCCGTAGTTGAGGCTTTCAGAGACTTGCAGGGTCTTTTTAAATGTGCTAATTGTTCTGGAATGCTTGAAAAGGTACCTCGTAAGGGAGCTCCCCAGAGTGTGAAGTGCCCATGCGGAGCTACTAGCTGGAATCTCAGACATAAGCCTAGCTGACATGGAGGGCTACCCGTTTCCCAGCGCGGCGATGCGCACTGCGATCTGGTCGGGGGTCAGGTCTTCTATGTGGGTGGAGATGGACCACTGGTTGTTGTGGGGGTCGGTGATTCTGGCGAGGCGGTCGCCGTAGAACTGGTCGGCGGGCTCGGCTACGGAGGTGGCGCCGGCGGCGATGGCCTGGGCGTAGACGGCGTCTCAGTGCGGGACGTAGAGGTGGAATGACGTAGGGGCGCACGGCTGTGCGCCCCTACGGTGTGTCCGGGGTCCCGAGTCGCGGCTGGTGGTTCTTTATGGGGCGGCTAGCGCGGCGGTGGCGGATAGCTGGACTCGCATTAGCTCCTCGTCGGTCATGCAATCGTATTGGGCCTGGCCCTGATCGCTGAGCTGGACGAACTCATCGGCGGGCATGGCCATTATGCCGTCCAGGCCGGAGGAGAGCAGCGCGACGAAGTCCGGGTTGTCCCGGCCGAAGTCGGCGAGGCAACTGAAAGAGTCATCAGACACCCCGCCGATGGCCCACTGGATGACGTTGGCGAATATGCTGATGTTTGTTTCCGAGTCCATGCAGGGGGACGCGGAGGTGGCAATGGAGACTGCCTCCATGGGGTGGGCGACAGCTACGGCAGCCAACTGCTCCGGGGAGAGCTCATCACTGACGCAGGCTGCCTCGGACTCGGAAAGCAGGGCGAAGATGTCGGCACCGGTGGCACCGCTGTGCCTGTCCAGCGCCGTCCAGAGGCCAACGGTGAATGCCTTCTTCTCCTCGTTGCTCAGGCATTCGTAGATGCCGATATTGTGGTCGAGGGTTGTGGCGGGGTCGATGGGGCCGGTGCCCAGGTCGAGGCCGAGCCTGACGTAGACCGCGTCGGGGTGGCCCAGGCCGACTTCCGTGATGCACCTGCGGCTTTCTTCGGTCCATCCGCCAGCCTGGAGATCGAGGAAGGCGACGGCGAGGTACACGACGTTTTCCTCGGCTAGGCAGTTGAAGAGGGGCGCCGTCTGGGAGATGTCGCCGGCAGCCATCAGGACGACAGGGGTGGCGAGTATGAGGTTGTAGAGGCCGTCGCCGATGCCGGCCCGCACGCAGGAGGCCTCGGCCTCGGAGAGGAGGCCCATCAGATCGCCGCCGGTGGTCTGCTGGGTGATGACGAAGTTTTCCAGCGACATCGTGGCCTGGGGTGGAGCAGTGGGCTCGGGCGTAGGAGCGGACGTCGGCTCCGGAGCGGGCATGGCCGTGGGTTCGGGGGTTGGCGCGGCCGTGGGTTCGGGGGCTGGCATGGCCGTCGGGTCGGGGGCCGTTGTGGGATCGGGAGCGGTTGTGGGGTCGGGAGCGGCCGCCGACTCCGGGGCCGTTGTGGGGTCGGGAGCGGCGGTTGTTGGCTGGTCAGCCGGTGCGGCGGTTGGTTCGGGGTCGGACCCGCAGGCGGCGAGGAGCAGCATCAACGCGAGAGTGGATACCAGGATGGCCGCCCAGCGGCCCGAGAAAACTTGGACAAGCATAATAACCACCAACTGCAGGGAGTTATGAATTCGAGTGCCTTGAGTTGCCGCGGTAGCACACGAAAGTCGATCGCTGGTTGACGATCCACAGCCACACACGCCGCGGCGCGGATGATTTTACCCGCGCAACGGTCATGACTTATGAAATTTATATAAGAGAATTGTGGAACTTCTGTAAACGCTCAGAAGTGCGACATGAGCATGCATGTCCGGAGTTTGCCCACCTCCGGCCTTAAACTCCGGTTTAACCCATTGTGCGCAAGTTAGCCGACGGGCTTTTGACTGCCTTTACCCCTGAGGACAAATCGGCAGGCCTTTATTGCGTCGGCTTGGTGGCGACTTGAGGTGTGGCTGCATTGGTAGCCCTGTACCTTAGTTGGGGGTAGAATGGCTGGCGGTGGCGGCTGAGGGGTTCCTCGCAACGTCGATTGGCTCCCGGGCTGCTGTCCGGGAGTTTCTCTTTGCGGGGGGTAAGCGGTGGCAGCGGCTGAGGTCAATCAGAACGTCCGGTATGAGCCGGAGGAGAGCCCTCCGCCTCCGATAACCGTTGGGCTGGGCGTGCAGGCGGCGGTGGTCACAGTGGCGCCGATCATCATCGGCGTCCTTATTGTCATGCGGGCGGTCGATACCTCCGACAGCTACCTGGCCTGGGCGGCGTTTGCGGCGCTTTTCATCAGCGGGCTTACGACCGTGGTGCAGGCCGTTCGATTCGGGCGGATCGGCTCCGGGCACGTCCTGATCATGGGAACTTCAGGCGCGTTCTTCGCCGTGTGCATCGCGGCCATCGTCCAGGGCGGTCCGGCCCTGATGGCGAGCCTGATCGTGGTGTCGTCCCTGTTCCAGTTCCTGCTGGCGGCCAAGCTGTCACTGTTGCGGCGGATCTTCACGCCGGTGGTGGCGGGATCGGTGATCATGCTGATCGCTGGGACCGTCATGCCGATCATTTTCTTTATGGTGGACGACGTGCCCGAAGAGACAGCCTCGTTCGCAGCGCCGCTGGTCGCCGGGGTGACGCTGGCGGTGGTGGCGGGACTGGTGCTGCGAGGGGGTCCGGCACTGCGGCTGTGGGCCCCGATAGCCGGTCTGGTCGTGGGATGCGCCCTGTCTGCGCCCTTCGGGATCTACGACGTCCAGACGATCATCGACGCGCCATGGGTGGGAGTGCCGATCGGGTCGTGGCCGGGGGTGGACGTTACGCCGGGACACGAGTTCTGGGCGCTGTTGCCGGCGTTCATCGCGGTGACCATCGTGGGGGCCATCGAGACGGTGGGCGACGGCGTGGCTATCCAGCGGGTGTCGCGGCGGCGGCCACAGGCGACGGACTTCCGGGTGGTGCAGGGATGCCTGAACGCCGACGGGCTGGGGAACCTTCTCTCCGGGATCGCGGGGACGCTACCGAACACGACCTACTCCAGCAGCATCTCGCTCACTGAGGTCACCGGGGTTGCGGCCCGGCGAGTGGGCGTGGTCATCGGCGTCACCATCATGGTGCTGGCCTTCTTTCCCAAGGTTGCGGCGTTGCTGATCGCGATACCGGGTCCCGTGGTTGCAGCTCACGGCACGGTATTCCTCGGAATCCTGTTCGTGCAGGGAATGCGGATTGTCATCGCCGACGGGATGGACCACCGGAAGGCGACCATCGCGGGGGTGACGTTCTGGGTGGGCGTGGGATTCCAGAACGGGTGGATCTTCGCGGACAAGCTGGGGGACGGCTTCCTGGCCGTGCTGCTGGGTAACGGAATGACGGCGGGGGCCATCGTTGCGGTGCTGATGATGCTGTTCCTTGAGGGAACATCGCCGAGGAACAAGCGGTTGACCATCCCGCTGATGAACGAATCGCTGGCCGACGTGGACAAGTTCCTGCGGCAGTTCACCCAGCGGGCCGGTTGGAACGAGCCATCAACCGAGCGGCTGGCGTCGGCAGGAGAGGAGACGCTGGCGGTGCTGCTGCATGAGCACAGCGATGCGGAGAGACCGCTGCGGCTGTCGGTGACGGCGCGGCCGGTGGACCACGCGGCGGAGCTGGAGTTCGTGACGTCGCTGGAGGGGGAGAACGTGGAGGACCAACTGGCGTACCTGAGCGCTCTGCCGCCGGTGCCGGACGAGCGCGAGGTGTCGTTCCGGCTGCTGCTGCACTACGCGTCATCGGTGAGCCACCAGAAGTACCACGGGGTGGACATCGTGACGGTGCGGGTGGAGGGCTCGCGGTAGGGGCCTGAACCCGGGTTCTTGTGATTTCAGTGATGGACAGGATTGGGGGGTCTTCCGGATCGTGCAACTACGGATGGTTGACGGTATTTCTCCGTTGAGACTATGCTGGCTCTTGTACTTGTGCAATTAGTCACGGAGGCTGGATGACCAGCGAAGGGACCAGAGAATATCGCAGTCAAGCTTGGGATTTCCTTGCCAAGAGCAGGCAATACCTGGCTGACGGCGACCTGCACCAGGCCTCGGAAAAGGGATGGGGCGCAGCGGCTCACATGATGAAGGCAGTTGCCGCTGCGAGAGGCTGGGAATACGAAATGCATGACCAGTTTCGGAGCGCGGTACGAAATGCTCGACAATGGTCGCGGGACGAGCGGCTTCGGACGCTGGGGTATTCGGCAGAGGCGCTGCACAAGAATTATTACCAGCGAAAGATTTTTTTGGATTCTGAGGAAATCGGAGCGGACCTGGACGATGTGGAGTTGATGTTGAACATCCTTCTGCCCCTCACCGACTAACCGAACTCCTGTCCAACGCAAGGAACCCCCGATAAATTCGGGGGTTATCTTTCTTTCAGCCGGGGTCAGAATCGCTTGGGATTCGCCCCCCGGCACCCCCGACCCAACCGGGGGTTCGGGACAAGGGGATCGCCTTCACCCTCTCCCAGGGTGAGAGGGAAATACCCGAGAGACTGGGCTATGGTTCTAGCCCTGCGCCGGGTTACAGGCTGGGTTAGAATGGGGCAACCAGCCAACCTATAGAATTGCCGGAGGTGGAATTATGGTACTTGCAGGGCAGCAGCTTGAGACGGGAATGATTCAGTATGCGAGCCGCGACGGGACGATGATCGACGCGCTGTACAGCCGTCCGGCAGAGCCGGGCAACTACCCCGCAGTGATAGTGACCATGGAGGGCATGGGGCTGATGGACCACCATAAGGACATCGCGGTGCGGTTCGCGGGCCGGGGGTTCCTGGCCATCGCGCCGGACCTGTACACGCGGGAAGGTACGCCGGAGCCTGAGAACGTGATGGCCACGCTGTTCGGCAGCTCCGATTCGCAGGCGATGGACGACCTGGACGGGGCGGCGGTGTTCCTGAAATCGCAGGCACACAGCAACGGCAAGGTGGGAATCATCGGGTTCTGCTCGGGCGGGCGGTACACGCTGATGATGGCGTGCCACAGCAGCAACATCAACGCGGCGGTGGACTCGGCGGGCGGGCACATCGCGGATCAGGAGATCACGGACCTGCGGCCGCTGAACCCCATCGACATGATCGCCGACCTGTCGTGCCCGCTGCTGGCGCTGTTCGGCATCGAGGACCAGAACCCGACGCCGGAGCAGGCGGAGCGGCTGAGGGCGGAGCTGGACAAGCACGGCAAGACGTACGAGTGGGTGATGTACGACAACGCGGGACATGCGTTCTTCGCGGACTACCGTCCGAGCTACCGCGCGGCGCCGGCGCAGGACATGTGGCACCGGGTGCTGGAGTTTTACGGGAAGCATTTGGGGTAGGCGGTGGGTCGACGCCGAGGAGGCCGTTGGTGAAGAGAGCAGGGGGCGTGCTGAGGTGCGCCCCTTATTGTATTGTGCAGGGCTTGAGCCAGTTACAATTCGGGGAAGTACACGAGGCCACGTTTGTTCGCAGCGACAAGCAGTTCCCTATCTGCGTTTTTTCGCTGACGATTGCTCAGGGCATGCTTGTACAATGCATCAACGTGTACATACGTAATTCCGTCAGGTGAATCTACTACAACAAATGCGCCACTGTGAGTGAGTTCCTGATCGCTGATTTCGAGGACCGTCGCTGATCGCCTGTTACCGTCTTGAGTGTATTCTTGGTGGCAGAGATCAGCGGTGGTGCGGGCCCCGTCATGAAGGGACAAACCGTAGTGACAACCGGTGTTGTTTAGGATGAAGGATCCTGGGAGGGCTCGTCCGTTCTGAAAGTTGTTCGGATGTACTTGACGATAGTAGGGGCCGTTTGTGGTTATCGGCGGATTGTTATGAGGGCAGACCGCAGGCGTTCCCACGTTTCCTCCGCCTCCAGGTCAACTTCCTCAGGCATGGGGTTGTAGTCCTCTGGGGTGGGCCAAGGATCATACCACCCTATTCGCTCCTTAGCGTCAATGGTTAACGTATTGCATTCATTATCAGACTGCCAAGAAGCGATGAAAAAACCGTCCTCCAAGTCGAACCCGATGAAAGGCTGAGGCAAGGGAATCCCCCAATGTTGAGCCATTACCTGTTTCAACCAGGAAGCCTGTTGCTGCCGATCCAAGAGGAGGTCCTCGTCCCCTTGCTCTTCTAGAATAAGTTCGCCTATGCGCTCTGACACCGGTGTCAGAGGGGCTACGTATCTACCAGGATGAGACAGAGAAACGACCGTTACGGTACTGCTGTTCATGGCGGAATCCACCAATGCAAACGAAACCAAAGGTGGCGATTCGGTTATCGACTGAGGTGGGTTTGGCCATACGGGCGTCTCGAATTCAGCAGAGGCGAGACCGAGGATGTTTGAGCTTACTCCCCCTCCCATCATTGATCGAGACCTATCACGATGGGGGAACTCCAAATCGAGGTCTGGTGGGTATGTCGCCAGTAAAGCCTCCTGGGGCCCCAGAATCCACTCACTATCGTGGGGCATCTCCTCCGAACCTGACTGTAGGAGTCCGTATAGTGTCATCAGGGCGGTCGATTGTTCCCCAGAAATCTCAGACTCCCCTGTCAATCGGACTGGAGCCGAATAGTTGGGATCTGTAATGTTCCAACCAGTGTGGGGGGCTCCCCACAAAGGGATCGCAGAGGACGGTCCTGCGGAATCCTCATACAGAAAAGGAAACGAATCTTTCGGCCGACCTCCCAAACCAATACTCTTCGCTGCAGGTTCATATCCTACAGATACGACTCTGTAGTGGTGGACTGGAGTAGCATTTGAGTTTGTAGGCAAATTCACGCCTGTAATCTGGCTAGGCGTCTGACCATGATCTTGTACAAATTGAGTATGCGCAATTATTTGAGGAAATTCACCGCCACGTACAATGCGCGGCCGTGAAACGTTCCGAAATTCGCGCGGATTTCGCTGCGACCCTTTCGCCTTCACCGGCGCTAGTCTAATCTGGTCAACTTGAGTCATGCTTAACTCCCACTTTCCAGGAGTTGTCTTACACTCCGCTCCACTAGGAATAACCGCTCAGACCTGTGTGTTAGGTCCTGAAGCATTTCTCCCGGAGTCTGGTCTATCCCTCGAGATACGTAACAATCAAAGGCAATGGACCCTTGGTGAGCTTCACCTCGCCGATGGGACGTCCCGCCCCTAATGGTCATCTGGATCGTCAGATCGTTAAGGCGGGCTGTCAATTGTGGCTGCAAGGATACGGTGCCCAGTTCGTCTGGCCAGTTCCTATTTAGGAAGGTTTCAAGCATCCATAGATCTCTATCAGGTTTAACGATTGACACCTGCCAGAACAACCAAAGTCTTCGAGAAGGGACATACGGCACAGCTTCCAGAAATCTGCTGGTGAGAATTGAGGCCCAGCGGTCGCTTGTGTCCCTTGCGCTTTCGTCCAATGGTTGATCTGGGTATTCAGTAATCCACAAGTGTTCCGGGGTCATCCTCCAGAGGGATGGGCCAATTTGAATCGTCACCTCTTCTGATGATTGGGTTGCCTGCCTACATATCCAAGTGTCAGGCACAATCTCAGACGCAATGAGAAATTCCGGGGTGAACCTCCAAACGTCGTGAGACTCCGCCGAAACTATTGTGCTTTCCTGATGAATCCATAGCTCACTGTCGCTCGTCATTTCATTCGCTCATCGTTTGACCACGCTGAATCATGGGAAATTGAACGAATCTGGCAATCATTGAACTGGACGATTTCTCCCATGAAGGCTAGCCTTATGCCTTGCTGAAGATCGTTGGCCCTGCCGTGGATAATCTAATTTAAGTATACCAAGGCGGGCAAATTGTACATCAACGCGTCAAGGCGTCGCCGCCCTACCGCCCCGCCACCAACCGGTACAGCCCCTCGGTCTGCGAGAGCAGGTACAGCTCGCCGGTGTTGTCTTCGACGAAGGACATGATTCGCATGCCAGTGTCGGCTAGCTCCTTCTGCTCGGTGACTTGGCCGTTTTGGTGGCGGAGGCCGTGGATTTTGCCGGAGCAGAAGTCTCCGTAGATGTAGGCTCCTCGCAGCCAGGGGATGGCATTGCCGCGGTAGACGTTGCCGCCTATTACGGAGCAGGGTTGGCCGTCGAGAGAGTATTCCCAGACTGGGGGGATGGTGCCCTGGCGGTTGCAGTTGTCGCGGGGGTTGAAGCAGTGGTTGCCCTCTAGGGTGTTCCAGCCGTAGTTGCCGCCGCGTTCGATGATGTCGATCTCCTCCCACTCGTTCTGGCCCACATCGCCGGTCCAGAGGTCGCCGGTCCCGCGGTCGAAGGAGAAGCGCCAGGGGTTGCGGAGCCCGTAGGCCCAGATCTCGGGGCGGCCGCCGACGTTGGCGAAGGGGTTGTCGGGCGGGATGGCGTAGGGCTGCTGCGGCGTGGATTCGGATACGTCGATGCGGAGGATGGAGCCGAGGAGGGTGGAGGTGTCCTGGCCGCTGCCCAAGGGGTCGCCAGCGGAGCCGCCGTCGCCGAGGCCTATGTAGAGATAGCCGTCGGGGCCGAAGGCGATCTGTCCGCCGTTGTGGTTGGCGTAGGGCTGCTCGACCTCCAGGATGACCAGCTCGGTGTCGGCGTCAACCTCGCCCCTGCCCCAGTGGTAGTCGAACCTGGAAACCACGGAGCGTCGGGGGTTGGCCGCCGAATGGTAAAGGTAAACGTGCGAGTTATCAGCAGGGTCGAGGGCCAGGCCGAGCAGTCCCTCCTCGGAACCCCGGCTGCTGACTTGATCGCGCAGGTCGAGGGGTTCGGTGACGAAGATGTGCTCCTCATCGAGATCTTCCTGCCTGAATAGCAGGACGCGGCCGGACTGCTCGGTTACTAGGACTTCGCCGTTGGTCCCGAAGATCGTGTTGGTCGGCGCCTGGAGGTCATACGCCACGAGCACCCTTTCCAGGCGCAGGGACTGCAGCCGGGGCGCCTCGGATGTGGCCGCAGGCGTCGCGGCGGGGATCTGCGTTGGCTGGGCGGCGGAGCAGCCCGTCAGGAGGGCGGTCAGGACGATCATCAATACGGAGATTACGGCCATGCCGACAGTATGGCATATCTCACAGCGGCCGGTCGGCATCGTCCGGGAGGATGTTTCAGCAGGGGATATAATGGGTACGATTCTCCTAATCTCCGGGAATGCTCGGGAGTAGCGTGGTGTTGAACGTAAGACTGGCGACGAACGAGGACCGGGACGAGGTGCTGACGCTGGTGCGGGGTCTCCTCTTCGAGCTGGGTGGCAATCCGGCGCCTGCCCAGGCATTGTCAGGCGTGTTCAGTTCGCTGGTATCCGGGGGCGCCGGGTTTATCATCCTGGCCGAGGTGGACGGCGTGCCACGGGCCGTCTGCACGGCGTCGTACGCCACGGCGCTCCGGACGGCTGGGCAGTACTGCATCCTGCAGGAGATGTTCGTGGAACCGGAGTCGCGGGGCTCCGGCGTGGGCCAGGCGGTTCTCGACTTCGGGCTTGAGCACGCCGCTGACAGCGGTTGCGAGGTGGTGGAGCTGGGGACGCCGCGGCGCGGGAACCGGCAGATCGAATTCTACGAGCATGCGGGGTTCGAGAACATCGGGGCGCGCATGCGGTGGCGGACGCCGGACAACCGGTATCGCTAGAACTACCCGATCCAACATTCCATACACAAGAGGGTTTTATGAGCGCTGTTGACCACTGGCGGCAGATGATCATCCGGGAACACGCGCAGACGGACCGGATTCGCGGGCCGCGTCCGACCGACCACTGGACGCAGTATGCACCGCTGTTCAAAGATGACCCTCATCGCACCGGCGACGAGATGCTGGACCACCTGAAGGGGCGCGTGCGGCCCGAGGATACGGTGATTGATGTGGGGGCTGGAGGCGGGCGACTGGCGCTGCCGTTGGCCCTGGCCTGTCGCGAGGTGATCGCTGTGGAGCCGTCTCCCAGCATGTGCGCCGTGCTGCGGGAGACCGCCGGCGAGTACGCCATCCAAAACGTGTCGGTGACCCAGGCTGGCTGGGAGGAGGCCTCCGTTGAGTCCGCCGACTTGGTGCTGAGCAGCCACGTCGTTTATGTCATCCAGGAAATTGAGCCATTCGTACGGAAGATGGAGAGCCACGCCCGGCGGTTGGTGCTGTGCGTGGTGTTCCAGGTCCCGCCGCAGGCGCAGATGTCCGGGTTATGGCAGCAGGTGCACGGGGAGGAGCGTCTCAGATTGCCCTGCCTGCCTGAGTTCCTTCCTGTGCTGGAGGAACTGGGGATTCGGGCAGAGGTATCGGAGCTGGATGCGCGGCCACAGCACGGGTTCGAGAGCTTCGAAGAGGCCAGGGAGATGCTGACACGGCGGCTCTATGTGAAGCCGGATACCGAGGAGATGGAACGGCTGGACGGGGCGTTGCAGGAGTCGCTGGTCGAGGTGGACGGGACGTGGCAGATCAAGGGGTCGCAGCCGGCGCGGCCGTGCATCGTGGCGTGGGAGACTGGCAGGGAATAGGTGGCAGGGTGCTGCGCTCCGCCATTCGACCGAAACGGATTACGGCCTTGGCGGTGCTCAATGTGCTATCCGTGTGAAATGTGCGACTGCAGGGCGCGGACCTAGGGAATGATCTCGGAGAGTCCCTGCAGGGACTCCTTCAGGCCATCGTACATTGTGGTGTCGGGGCGCCTTACGGCGGCGAGGCCGATGCTGACTGTTCGGAAGCCCATTTCGCTCAGGGTCTGCAGCTTGGGCAGGCACTCGGATGGGGTGTCGGCGATGGCGAAACGGTCGATGATTTCGGGGCCGATTATGGCGTCGAGTTCGCTGGGATAGGAAACGTCGGCCTCGAAATACCAGGCTGTGGCCTGGGCAACCAGGCTGTTGATGCGCTCGAACTCGGCGGCGGGCAGGCGGGATGCCTCCAGCCCTCCCAGGGCGAGGTAGTGGGCGGCGTAGAGGACCACGCTTCGGCGGGCCTGCTCGCCGTCGTGGGAGATGCAGACGGTCATTCGGGGCGCGATGTCCACCTCGCCGGGGTCTCGGCCCACCTCCTCCGCACCCTCTCTCACCCAGTCCTGGTAGCGCATGAGGGCGCTTTCCGGCAGCTCCCGGGCACCGACCACCACGCCGTCAGCCACCCGGCCGGCCAGCCTGCAGATATGCCTGCTGCGGGTGCCGATGATTATCGGGACGGGGCCGGCTATGTCTGCCTGCAACCTCGCGCCGTTTGTCCGGTAGGCCTGGCCGTCCAGGTTGACCCGGCCGCCGCCCAAGAGTTCCTTTACGGCGTGGATGAATTCCTCAAGCCGACGGACGGAACCTGACTGATCGATGCCGATGCGGGACAGACCGGAGCCCACGCCAATGCCCATGTAGGCGCGACCGCGAGAAACCTCGTTCAGCGTACCGAGGGCGGCGGCGGCAATGGCGGGATGCCTGACGTAAGGATTGGTGACCAGGCTCCCGATGCAGACATTGGTTGTTACGAATGCGCACAGAGCCTGAAGCTGATAAGAGTCCCGGAGCAGGGCAACATCGGATATGCCCAGACGGCTTACGCCGATTTCGTCAACGATGCGGGCAAGCCCCAGCAGTTCATCAATGGAGACCACGGGGCTGAGTTCTACCTCGATTTCCATTTGCCTCTTCCCTGGGACCTGAATTCGATGGAATGTGCGGGTGGCGTGGTTCCCAATACAGGATAATATGGCTGCATGCGGGATTTTCGCTTCAATTCGCAAGTAATACTACATCACCCCCGGGAGCAGGTTTTCGAGTTCTTCTCGCGGGCGGAGAACCTGAACTTCCTAACCCCTCCGTGGGTGCGTTTTTCCATCCTGACCCCGCCGCCGATAGAAATGAGAACTGGGACTCTCATTCAGTACCGCATCCGCGTACGCGGCATACCCATCAGGTGGGACAGCGAAATCACGCAATGGGACCCTCCCTTCCGGTTCCAGGACACGCAGAGGAGGGGCCCCTACAGTCAGTGGGTCCACAGCCACATTTTCGAGGAGGTTCCTGAAGGCACGCTGGTAATCGACGAGGTCGAATACCGTGTCCCGGGCGGCCGATTGGTCAACTGGCTGTACGTGGCCGCCGAGCTGAGAAGGATCTTCAATCACCGGATGGTGAATCCGCCCAAGCTCCCTGGCTGAGGGGTTTCGCCAAGGCATCGGAGCGTCATGGTTAGCCGCACTGGCGCATTCCAGATGGCGAGGCTGGCGGTCCCTCAGAAGTTGAATGGGGTCCAGGGCTGGAGGGAGACGGCGAACATGCGGTCGGCGCGGTGAAGGGCGTGGGGGGTGTGCTCGTCGGCGAGGCCCGCCGCGTGCATGCTGGAAAAGCTGACGGTCCCGAGATAGACGGACGCGAGGGCTGCGATGTCGATGGTTATGTCGGGGGACCCGGCAGCCACAGCGCAACTGGCGCCTTCGGGGTCGCCTTGCAGCTTGAAACAACCATTGTTCCAGGAGCAGATGCTGTCGCGGACTTCCAGGGTCAGCGACCCCGGTTCGGCGTAACGGCGCTGGGCCAAGGCGGCAGCGGCGTCAACGACGCGGATCCATACACCGTCGCGGATGGTGCGCTGCAGGCGGCGGGGGTCGACCAGCATCCAGGGGAGCGGGTCGTCGAGGGGGCGTTTGATGGTCTCGGTAACGCCCATCAGGTCAATGTCGAAGCAGAAGCGCCAAAGGGCGGCGTAGGCTTCTCTGGTAACCGCCATCAACTCGTTGATGGTGATGGTCGGGCGGTTGGAGCGGTAGGACACGTACCCGTCGATGTTGCCGTTTTCCTTGTAGGCGGCGTAAAACAGGCCGCCACGGCCGCGGCCCCTGACGCGGGGCTGGGGATCGCGGGCATCCGGGGCGCGGGACTCCTCATCCCACTTGTGCGGAGGCTTGGGGAAGACACCCGGGCGGCCGACGCTGCTGCGGCGGTAGACCTCGGGGAGATCGCGGACGATGTCGTCGGGGTCGACGAAGACGATGCGGCCGGGGGTCTCGATCTTGCGGGCGTAGGAGTTGTACGGCCGCTCGATGCGCCAGCTTTCGAACTGGGTGCCCACGCCATAGCCGAAGCGTCCGTAGATTGCTCCCTCAGAGGCGAATAGGGCGGCCAGAGGCTCGCCCCACTCGTGCATGTCGTCGAACTGGCGGCGCATCATCCGGGACATCACGCCCTGCCGGGTGTGGGTGGGCTGCACGGCGACATTGGAAACGCCGCCGACCGCCGAGGTGCCGCCGGGGATGGACATCTCAAGCTGGTGGCACTGGCAGCCGCCGATGATGTTGCTGCCCTCAAAAACGGCGAGGGAACGGGAGAGGTCAAAATGCGGACGCAGATCTTCAGGGTCATGATCCAAGCGGTTGCTGTGGGCCCGCGATTCGGCCCGTAACCACTGGAGAAACTCGTCTGGGGCAACCGGCCTGAGTTCCTGCTCCGGCATCTGGTGCGCGCTCCCGTATCCGATTTGCTGGGCCAAAGTATAGCGGATTGAGACGCGTCCCATGGGATGTTTTGCGGCACTTCAGTTTTTTGGCAATCGTAACGAATTTCGACGTACCAATGGCACATTCGCATTGAACTTATAGCGGCCACTGCTTTATTATATTTTTTGTTGTCCTCGCCAATTATGTTGACAAAACCGGGGGTGAACTGTGCAACCCACATCGTGGAAACTGATATTACTGACTTTTCTGTTGATCGTTCCTGTGCTGTTGCTGGCTGTGGCCTGTGGTGGAGACGAAGAGGCAACAACGGAGCCGGAGGCCACGACACCGTCTGGGGCAGCCTCTCCTACGACGGCGGCAACGACAGGGGAACCTGAGGATACGCCGGTTCCCGCAAGCCCGGACAACCCCTTCGTCATCGGCGTGATGGAGTCCATCACCGGGCCCGGCGAGACCTACGGCAACGTGTCGGTCCAGGCCAAGGAGATGGCGGTAGACGAAATCAACGCTGCGGGCGGCATCAACGGACGTGAGCTGAAGCTCGTCGTCGAGGACTCCAAGTGCGCCGCCCAGGACGCCATCACCGCCTATAACAAGCTGACGGACGTGGACGGGGTGAAAATCATCCTGGGCACCTCGTGCAGCGGCGCAATGCTGGGTGCGGCCCCGCTGGCCGAGGCGGACGGCGTGGTGCTGTTCTCCGGACTGGCCACCAACCCGGACATCGCCAAAGCGGGGGACTACATCTTCCGCACGGCGATGAGCGACCAGCAGGTGGGCATCGACACCGGCAACGTGATGTGGGCCGACGGCGCCCGCACCATCTCCACTATCACCGAGGCCACGGACTACGCCGAGGGCGTCCGCCGGACTTCGGTGGCGCAGTTCGAGAAGCTGGGCGGGACAGTGGCGGCAGAGGAACGCTATGCCTCTGACATCACCGACTTCAGAACGCAACTGACCAAACTGGTGGGTGCCAACCCGGACGCGCTGCACATTGCATCGCAGTCCGAGTTCACCGGCGGCACCATCATCAAGCAGCTCCGGGAACTTGGCTACGACGGCCCAATCTACTCCGAGATCGTTCCGGTAGGGACCACCGCCTTGGAGATTGCCGGGGACGCCGCCACCGGCGTCAAGGCCATTCTGGCCGACATCGACCCGGCCAATGCCAAGGGACAGGAGGTCCTGACCAACTTCCGGGAACGTTACGACTACCTGACGCTGGCCTGGTACGTGGGCTCGGCTTACGACGACGTCTACATCACCGCCGAGTGTCTCAAGCAGACCAATGACGACCAGGACGCAGACGGCTTCCGCGACTGCCTCTATGACATCTCTTGGAGCGGAGCCATCGGCGACAATTACAGCTTCGACGGGGACGGCGAAGTTGTGGGCCTGTCCAACGTGGTCATCGAGGTGCTTCCCACCGCCGAGCGGAACGACGACAACCAGGGCTACCGGGTGATGGGCCCGGCTCCCAGCGAGGCAATGGCCATGGGCGCCGCTGCCCCGGTCTCGGACGAGTCGTTCGTGATTGGCGCCATGGACGCCCTGACGGGCGGCGCAGAGTCTTACGGGAATCCGATTCAGCAGGCAAAGCTGCTGGCAATGGAGGAGATCAACGCCGCCGGCGGCATCAATGGCCGAGAACTCGAGATAGTTTTTGAGGACTCCAAGTGTACCGCAGCGGATGCTATTACGGCATACAACAAGCTGACGGACGTGGACGGGGTGAAAATCATTCTGGGGACCACGTGCAGCAGCTCCACGCTGGGGGCTGCGCCGCTGGCAGAGGCAGATGGGGTGATCCTTCTCTCGGCATCGGCCACCAACCCAGATATCGCTGGCGCTGGCGACTACATCTTCCGCACGGCGATCAACGACCTGCAACTGGGCATCGACATCGGCAATACCATGTGGGTGGACGGCGTTCGCAACCTGGCAACGATCAACGAGTTGACGGACTATGCCGAGGGCGCCCGGCGAACTACTGTGGCGCGGTTCGAAGAACTGGGTGGAACAGTGGTGGCGGCAGAGTCCTATTCATCGGACGTCATCGACTTCCGAAGCCAGTTAACCAAGCTGATTAACGAGAAGCCCGACGCCATTCTGCTGGCAGCGCAGTTGGAGGCTTCGGGCGGCACCATCTTGAAACAAGCGCGGGAGCTGGGATACGAGGGGCAGATCTATTCCGAGATCGTCCCCACCCAACCTGACTCCCTGGACATCGCCGGAGACGCAGCGACCGGGCTGAAGGCCGTGGTGCCTGACGAGGACCTTGCGACGAGTACCGGCAGGGATTTCCTGACCAACTTCGAGCAGCGTTTCGGCAACGTGGCTCCGCTGCCGTGGTTCCAGGGTTCGGCCTACGACGACGTTTACATCGCCGCCGAGTGCCTGCGGCAGACCGGAGACGACCAGGACGCAGACGGCTTCCGGGACTGCCTGTACGGGCTGACTTTCAGCGGCGCCATCGGAGATAACTACAGCTTCGACGACAACGGCGACGTGGCCGGCCTGTCCAACGCGGTCGTCGAGGTGCTGCCCACCGCCGAGCGGACAAAGGAGAACCGCGGCAAGCGGCGGCTGGGCTTGGCGCCCACGCCATAGAATTCAGCCACGATTGGGGGAGACGAACTGGGGCCGGTCGGAATTGATGAGACCGGCCCCTTGCTTTTGGGATTGTCGAACGGTCGCTGTGGTATTATCTGAACGCCTTGTGACCTGACATCGTTCCGCGAGTAACGTTTTGCTTGGTCAGTCCGCCGGCGAAAGCCGCCTCACCACACTCTCCAACCTCACGCCGGTGCGGCTACTGGCCATTGTCCTCACTTTGGTAGCCGTCGCCTACGTGGGCTGGAAGATTAGCGAGTCACCGACACAGGCGGTGCAGTTCGCCTTCAACGGACTGTCGGTGGGTGCGGTATATGCGCTGCTGGCCATGGGTTTCACCCTGGTCTACAGCACGGTCTGGTTCTTCGACCTCTATTACGGGGCAGCGGCGGCCATTGGAGCCTACAGCGTCTTCTACCTGCGGTCCTCCGAGACCCTGGGCGGGCGCTACGAGGTCAACGAGGCGGCGGTCAACGTGGGGTTCGCAGTGCTTACCGCCGGCGTAGTCGCCTGGGCGCTGCACACCAGCGTTTACACCCGACTGAGAGCGCGGTTCGGCCCGGCAGTACCTCTCACGGCAATCGCGCTGGTGGGAGGAGCGGCCGGCGCCTATATGGGCTTCGTCCTCTCTTTCCCGGCCAACCTGAATGTACTTTTTGCCCCTGCCGTCGGGGTTGCCGTTGCTTTCGTCGCGTTCCTCGTGCTGCAACGGGGGTACCAGAAAGCATTCCCCAACAGCAGTTCCACGCCGTTTGCGGCCATTGCAGGGATAGCTGCGGCCATCCTGGGGGCGTGGTGCGGGTTCCTGGTGACGGGAGAGCCAGGCTCGAAGCTGTATCTGAGCTGGGCGGTCTCCTGCCTGCTTGCGGGGGTGGTTGGCCTGGCGCTGTACCGGGGTTTGTACGTCTATATGCGGCAGCGTTCCCGGTCGCCGCTGATCATGCTGGTGGCCTCCCTGGGGGTACTGCTGGCGATCACTGCCGCAACCACCATCGTGTTCCAGAGTGCACCGCGACCGTTGCCGGACGCCTTCGGCACTTCGCCCTGGAACGTTGGCGGAGCCTACATCAAGAGCTTCAATGTGTTCACCATCGGCGTCGCAGCAGCCGGGTTCGTCGGACTGCTGCTCCTGCTGAGGATGACGACGTTCGGCAAGGCCGTTCGGGCCATTGGGGACGACGAAGAGGTGTCGAAGGTGGTGGGGATCAACACCACCGTGATTATCGCGGCGGTGTTCTTCATCGGGGCGATGTATGCCGCAATGGCCGGGATACTGAGCGGGCACGACACGGCAATTCAGCCACGTATGGGCCTGCTTCTGCTGCTCAAGGGGTGGATCGCCTCCGTGGTGGGCGGCATGGGGAGCCTCTACGGCGCCATTGTCGGCGGGTTCGCGCTGGGTTTGATAGAGCAGTTCGGCATCTGGGACCTGGCGGGCGAGTGGAAGGACGTAATCTCCTTCATTCTCCTGATCCTTTTCCTGTCTTTCTGGCCCAGAGGACTCATTCCAAGGAAATAGGTGCCCGGGCAAGGCGATATGCAGATAGATACCAGAAGTTTCTTAGAGAAATTACGGGTCGCGCGCGGGGCGCACGGACTGCTATTGTCAGTGCGCAGCAACATCGAGCTGTGGGCTAACCTGCTGATCATCTCGTGGGCCATTGGGTTCATGTTGTGGCAGGGAGTCGGATTCGCCATCACCATCTGCACCGTGTTTGGTATCTGGGCGATTCTGGCAATCAGCCTGAACCTGGTTGTGGGATTCACCGGGCTGCTATCGGTGGGGCACATCGGCTTCTTCGGCATTGGGGCCTACACCGTGGCAATCCTGACCTCGAACGCTCCCTATGAGCAGCTGCGTACCGAGGCCATACCGACCTTCGGCTGGCCGTTCTTCGCCGCGCTGCCGGTGGGTGTGGTGCTGGCCGGGGCGGTGGCGCTGGTGGTTGGCGTGGTGTTCAACCGGTTCCGCGACGATATTTTCGTGCTGGTGTCGTTCGGGTTCACCATCATCTCGTTCAACGTGTTCCTCAACCTGAGGAGCGTGACCCGGGGCGCCTTCGGGATTCACGAAATTGCCAGGCCAGTCATCGGATCGAATACGCTCACCGGGGAGCTGGAGTTTCTCGGGCTGGTCATTGGCTTCCTGGTCATCATCCTGGGGATCTCGTGGTTAATAGTCACGTCGTCATTCGGCAGGGTGCTGACGGCCATCAGGGAGGACGAGCAGGCCATCGAGGTTTTCGGCTACCGGGCGACGCACTACAAGCTGGCAGTATGGACCATATCGGCCATGATGGCCGGGCTGGCAGGCGGGCTGTTCTCAAGCTGGACGACCTTCGTGGACCCCAACTCATTCGTACTGCTGGAGTCGATGCTGCTTGTGGCCATTGTGATCCTGGGCGGGCTGGCCACCATCTGGGGATCGCTGCTGGGGGCGATGGCCTTCGTGCTGCTGGAGGAGGGGATGCGGTTCATTCCCTTCCTGCCCGTTGAATACGTCGGCCAGTCGCGGCTGGTGGTGCTGGGAGTGATGCTGGTCCTGCTGATGCTGTTCCGGCCTCAGGGCCTCGTTGGGAGGTTCAAGCTATGAGCGCTGATCAGGCCCCGGCCATCCAGACGGTAGACATCTCCAAGCTGTTCGCCGGGGTGCGGGCGGTCGACGAACTCTCGCTGTCGATTCCCAAAGAGGGGATGACCAGCATCGTCGGGCCGAATGGGTCGGGGAAGTCGACACTGGTGAACCTGCTGAGCGGCGTGCTGCCCCTGGACGGCGGCATGGTGATCATCGACGGCGTGGGACTGAGGGTGGTCAAGGCGTACGAGAACCCCGACCACAGCCTGACCCGCACGTTCCAGGAAGTGCGGCTGTTCGAGCAGATCACGGTGTGGGACAACATCATGGTGGTGCTGACGGCCCGGGGCCTGCTGCCTGCGCTGCTGGAGCGGGTGCGGCCGGCGCATCGCCAGAAGGCCCAGAGCATCCTGGAGACGGTGGGCCTGTGGGACAAGCGTCGCGAACTTGCGATGAACCTTTCCTACGGTCAGCGCAAGCTGCTGGAGATCGGGCGGGCCATGGCGCTGGAGGTGCAGACCTACCTGTTCGATGAACCCTTCGCGGGCCTGTTCCCTCGGATGCTGGATCGGGTGCTGGGAATAATGAAGCAGATGCGGGAAGACGGATACACCATCATTTTCGTCTCGCACAACATGGACATCGTGCGGGAGATGTCGGACCACCTGATCGTGCTGGACAGCGGAAAGCTGCTGATCGAAGGCGAGGTGGAGGATGTGCTGAACCGGCAGGAAGTGATCGAAGCGTACCTGGGGGCGTGAAACAGTTTGCCGGCAATCCCTCCACGTAATATTAAAAGCCAGTATTCAATGCCAACGTGGCGACCCCAATCAACAGTCTAAGGACACAGGAAATGGTTGCCAGAGAAGCAGTCACTCCGGAACATTACGTCCCCGAGGACAGCCTGCTGGAGCTGACCGATGTTTCGGTGCGGTACGGCGTGGTGGCGGCGCTGACCGAGGTGTCGCTGGGCGTGGCGCCGGGGGAGACGGTGGCGGTGATGGGGCCCAATGGAGCCGGGAAGTCGACGGTTCTGAAGGCCATCATGGGGCTGGCGCCAGTGGTGGATGGACGGGTCTGGTGGCGCCAGAGGCCGCTGGCGGCGGCGACCCACGAGATCGTGCGGGAGGGCATCGCCTTCGTTCCGCAGGGCAGAAGGGTCTTCACGCACCTGACCATTTCTGAGAACCTGGAGATGGGCTGCCTGCACCTGGGCGACCGCGTTGAGAAGCAGAGGCGGATGGACTCGGTGATGGAGCTGTTCCCGGTCCTGTACGACAAGCGCCGCGACCTGGGCAGCCAGATGTCGGGCGGGCAGCAGCAGATGCTGGCCCTGGGCCGGGGGCTGATGGCGAACCCCGACGTCCTGCTGCTGGACGAGCCGACGCTGGGGCTGGCGCCGATCATCGTGAAAGAGGTCTTCGAGAAAGTGTCGGAGATCAGCGACTCGCTGGGCACCACGATCATGGTCGTCGAGCACAACATCCGGGGCGTGCTGGGCATCGCCAACCGGGGTTACGTACTGGACAAGGGTCGCGTGGTCTATGAGGGAACGCCGGACAACATCCGAGACTCCGACATACTGACTCGGGTATTCTTGGGCGAGGTGGGCGAGGTGGGCGAGGAGGAGGAGTATGAGCAGGGGTAGGCCCTCAACCGCGGTACTGGGTGTGGTTTGGATCGCCTGGGGCTGGGGGCAAGGAAGCACGGCTGTGCGCCCCTACAAGACTGGACGGTAATGCCCAGTCTGACCAACTTGCTTGACACGCCCGATGGGGCGTGTTTTTCTTTGGCTGCAATTAAGTAGCTAGTAAATGCATTTCAGAGGAGGGCAGCCATGGCTGAGAAGCTGGTTGGAGTTGCGGTCAGCGGGCCGACGATTCGAGAGATACAGGCGATGATTGTGCGGGCGGAGGAGCTGGGGATACACGCAGCGTGGATGACGACCGGCGGGGCGCGCCCGGACAGCATCACGGCATTCGCCGCCACCGCCGGGCTGACGGAACGGATCAAGCTGGGGACGTCCATCGTGCCTACCTACCCGCGCCACCCGCTGGTGATGGTGCAGCAGGCGCAGATCGTGGCGCAGCTGGCGCCGGGGCGTTTCCGGCTGGGCGTGGGGCCGAGCCACCGTCCGACCATCGAGGCCATGGGCATCGAGTTCAACGCGCCGCTGGGCCACCTGAAAGAGTACTTGCAGATCCTCAAGGCGATCATGCAGCAGGGGCGGGTGGACTTCGACGGCGAGCATTACACGGCCCACGACGGCATCCCGGAGCCGCTGGACATCGAGATCATGGGCTCGGCGCTCCGCAAGGGTTCGTTCGAGCTGTGCGGCGCGGAGTCGGACGGCGCGATAAGCTGGATCTGCCCGTTCAACTACCTGCGCGACGTGGCCCTGCCGGCGATGCAGGCCGGGGCGCAGCGAGCCGGGCGGGAGACGCCGCCACTGATCGCCCACGCGCCGGTGTGCGTGCACGACAACGCCGACGAGGTCCGGGCGGCGGTGCGGGCGCAGGTGATGAACCCACGGCTGCCCTTCTACCAGCGGATGCTGGTGGACGCGGGCTACCTGGAGGCCACCGAGGGCACCTGGAGCGACGGGATGATAGACGGCGCGGTGATCTGGGGCGACGAGGAGAAGTGCGCCGAGGGCGTGCAGCGGCTGTTCGACCTGGGCGCGACGGAGGTGCTGGCATCGCCGATCAGCGCCGGGAACGACGCGGCGGCGTCGGTGGACCGCACGATGCGCATGCTCGGGCAGGCGGCCGGGGCGCAGGGGTAGGGGTGCGGAGCGTTCGGCTGGAGACAAGGCGGGGGCGCCGAGGGGCGCCCCTCTTGCGAGGTGGATGATGCTACTTCGAACTTCAGATGCTTTTATCAGGGTGCTGTTGAGCTCAGTTGATTCCAGAATTAAGCTTATATCGTTGTCCTTTGGTAGAATCGCGTCACGGTAATCTACCCGCATATAGGAGTCAGACGTGAGTCTCAACATCAAGAATGAGGAGACGTGCCAACTTGCCAGTGAACTGGCACAGCTTACCGGCGAGACAATGACCGGCGCCATTACAGTGGCCCTCCGGGAGCGGCTGGAACGCGAGAGGAAGGCCCGCGACGCAGAGACCCTGGTAAAGGACCTGAAGGCCATAGCCCACCGGTGCGCCGCCACCCTCCGCGACGGCCCGTCCGCAACAGAACACGGTAATTTCCTCTATGATGAGCGGGGACTGCCCAAGTGATCATCGACACCTCGGCAATCCTCGCCATCATGTTTGAAGAGCCGGAAGCAGACCACTTCCTAAGTGCCATAGCGGCAGATTCCTCCCGCCGCATATCCGCCGCAACACTCCTGGAGACCACAATTGTCCTCGAAAGCCGCTCGGGGCCCGCAGCCGCCCACGAACTTGATGCGTTTCTGAGAAGAGCGCAAATCGAACTGGAGCCAGTCACTACCGAGCAGGCCCAGACAGCGCGACAGGCCTGGCGGAGATTCGGCAAGGGCAACCACCCTGCAGGACTGAATTTCGGCGACTGCTTCGCTTATGCCCTGGCAATCGCCACACAGGAACCGCTTTTGTTCAAGGGCCGCGACTTCGAACTGACCGACGTGCCAACCGCCTAACCGCCCCCCCATTCAGTCAAGGCACGACACTTCATCACCAACAGAACTCCCCAGAGATTCACAACCATTACAATCGCCTGTCCTATCCAATGGCCATAATCCCAGGGCCCTGTTTCTCCAAGTGTTTGGGGATGATGGCTTTTGGATACGTACAAAGCATTACGCAACCTGGAAGGTAGCGGGCTTGGCGCTGGGCAATTAGCGAAAATTGCTCCTGAACTTGTGACGGAAAAAGGCGGAGCGGCGTCCGCCTGGCCGTTGAAATTACCCCCTATTTCTCAGTCTGTCTTTGCTGCATATATCGCCTGCCCTATTTCAACCAAACATCTTCAACCAAACATCGGTAGCACAGGGATGGCCAGACGCCAGGGTCCAAGAAAATGTGGGGCGCGCTGGGGTGGCGCCGCTTGGTTCAGAGCATCGGGTGATCGATGGTTTGCCAATGCTGCGTCCTCCTCCTAACATGGGCGAGCCGATAGGAGTATCCAGAGATCGGAGATTCCTCATTAATCGGGGGAAATGCATGAAATACGACGTGATCATTGTTGGCGGCGGGTCGGCGGGGTGCACCCTGGCGGCGCGGCTGTCGGAGGATCCCAACCGCTCGGTGCTGCTGCTGGAGGCCGGGCCGGACTACCCGGACTTCGAGTACCTGCCCGACGAGATCAAGTACGGCTACAACAACGGGGCTTCGGAGATCGACTCGCCGTTCAACTGGTCGTACACCGCCCGGGGCAGCGCGCTACAGTCGCAGCCCATGAACATCGCGCGGGGCAAGGTGATCGGCGGGTCGGGGTCGGTCAACGGGCAGGTGTTCCTGCGGGGGCTGCCCGAGGACTACGACTCGTGGGCCGAGCAGGGCAACACCGAGTGGAGTTATGTCAACGTGCTGCCGTTCTTCCGCAAGCAGGAGACGGACATGGACGTGCGGGACGACTTCCACGGGACGGAGGGTCCGGTCCCGGTGCGCCGGGTGCCAAGGCAGGAGTGGCTGCCGGTATACGAGGCGTTCCACCAGTCCACGCTGGACGAGGGGTTTCCCTATGACCCCGACATGAACAACCCGGAGACATCCGGCACGGGCGCGGTGCCCATGAACAATCCGGGCAACATCCGGATGAGCGCGGCGCTGTCGTACCTGAACCCGGCGCGGCACCGGCTGAACCTGACGGTACGCGGTGGCGTGCAGGCGCGGCGGGTGGTGTTCGAGGGTGCGCGAGCGGTGGGCGTCGAGGTGGAAAGCGGCGGCGAAGTGTTCACCGTCGAGGGCGAGGAGATCGCGCTGTGCGCCGGCGGGCTGGCGTCGCCGCAGCTGCTGCTGCTGTCGGGCGTGGGCCCGGCGGAGCACCTGCGGGAGATGGAGATCCCGGTGGTGGTGGACTCGCCGGGGGTGGGCAAGAACCTGCGCGACCACCCGATGGCGCTGGTGGACCTGGAGCCGCGGGAGGGCGTGGCGCTGTCGGAGGACGTGCCGCGCATCCAGACCGGGCTGCGCTACACCGCCGAGGGGTCGCACCTGCGCAGCGACATGCAAATCACGCTTACGTCGTACGCCGGGATGGGCGGAGGCGATCCCATCGCCGGGGCGAGCCGCAGCCGGAACGGGAAGACGCTGCACTTCACCGTGATCCTGGAGCTGGCCGAGAGCTCGGGGGAGCTGACGCTGGCGTCGACCGACCCAGCCGTGGGGCCGAATATCGACTACCGCTACCTGGAGGACGAGTTCGACGTCCAGAGAATGCGGGAGGCCATCCGCCTCTGCGCGCGGCTGGCCGAGCACGAGATGTTCCAGCCGCTGGTCAGCGGTCTGGCGGCGCCTGGGCCGGCCGACCTGGAGTCGGACGAGGCACTGGACGCGTGGATTCACGCAAACATCGGGACGACCTTCCACACCTGCGGATCGGCCCGGATGGGTCCGGACGGGGACGCCATGGCGGTGGTGGACCAGCATTGCCGGGTGCGCGGCGTCGAGGGCCTGCGGGTGGTGGACCTGTCGGTGGCGCCCAACGTGGTGCGGGCAAACACGAACGCGACGGCGATCATGATCGCGGAGCGGGCGGCGGTGTGGTTCTGAGGGGCGCAGTGATCCGCGACACTCGAAAATAGACCGTAGCCAAGAGCCGGTGGACCGGCATTCAGGGTATTCAGGAAGGAAGTAGGCATGGGAATTCTGAACGACGACATGAAGCGGGTGGTGCGGCAGCAGCGGTTCGGGTTTATTGCGACTGTCTGCCCGGATGGGACGCCGAATCTCTCGCCGAAGGGGACCACGGCGGTGTGGGGTGACGACCACTTGGTGTTCGCCGACCTAGCGTCGCCGACGACCATGGCCAACCTGCGGCACAACCCGGCGCTGGAGCTGAACGTGGTGGACGTGTACTCGCGTAAGGGGTACAGGTTCAAGGGGACGGTCAGCATCGTCGAGAAGGGCGAGGCGCTGTTCAACGAGATCTGGAACGCCTTCGACACCGGCACGCGGGGGGTGCACAAGGTGCAGCTGCCGGCGCGTTCCTACGTGCTGCTGAAGGTGGACCGGGCGCTGCCGCTGATCTCGCCGGCGTACACTCCGGAGACGACGGAAAAGGCGACGAGAGAGCAGTGGGCCGAGTACTGGGCGGACGTGCATACGAGCCGGATGGCTGACCTGGAAGGGGAGGGGTAGCCACTTCGCGGCGCCGGACATCCTTTGCCAATCAGAAGGCTGTGAAATATAATAAAGAATATACTCGTTGCCACGAGCGGGCGTAACTCAGTGGTAGAGTGCTTGCTTCCCAAGCAAGACGTCGTGGGTTCGAATCCCATCGCCCGCTCCAAACATTTCTGTTTCCTCCAGACAAAGAGGCCGGATTTGGCCTGTTCGGCGTTTCAGGTTTCATTGCCGGTCAGTGGGGCCTGTGGTAAATTACCGGCAATATTCAAACGTACGATAGAACAACAGGGAGTTTTGTATGGCTTACGTTACCCCACGCGAGGGCGAAGGGGCCGAGAGCTTGGTGAACCGCTTCCGGGCGTCGGTGCAGCACTCGGGAATCCTTCGTGAACTGAAAGACCGTCGGTTCTTCCGGTCCAAGGCCCAGAAGGAGAGGCTAGCCGCCCAGCGCGCTGCCCGTCGGCGCCGCCGCCAGAACCGCCGCAACCGCTAGAGACGACTTTCAGCTTCCCGCCTGGTAACCGGGTGGAAGCACCAATCGGTGCTCTGCGCGATTGCTTTATGCATACAGCAAACGCGGGTCAACTCCCTTGCCGGGCCTTGGCCCATTTGCTACCATGGGCGGATACGGAGGGATCGCATAGTGGCCTAGTGCGGGCGCCTGCTAAGCGCTTAACCTGCTTAAAACGGGTTCATGGGTTCGAATCCCATTCCCTCCGCCAGAAAACCTCAATCGTAGCTACAAACTGTGGGGATGACAGCCAGTCATCCCCTTTTTTTGTATACATTTTTTGTATACGGAGTAGATGACAGCCAGTCATCCCCTTCATTGGCGCCCTTTTTTTGTATACGCGGATGGCCTACAATGGCCAACACAGAAGCACGTATACAAAAAATCGGGAGGGACGGACATGCCAAAGGTATTGGAGCGGGCGCTAAGCGCCCAGGCGATACCCAAGCTGACGGAGGGACTGCACGCGGACGGCGCAGGTCTGGCCCTGAAGGTGGACGTCAAGGGCAACCGCCGCTGGGTCTGGCGAGGGCAGGTGAACGGCAGGGCGGCCATGCGGGGCTTGGGTAGTTACCCCGAGGTCTCGCTGAAAGACGCCCGTAAGGCCGCACAGGGGCTGAAAGAGGATGCAAGGGAAGGGCGGCTTGAGGTTCAGGGCAGTCCCGCCCCTGTACCTAGCTTCAGCCAAGCAACCGCCGCTGTCATCAAAATGAGGGGCCCCAGTTGGAAAAACGACAAACATGCCGCTCAGTGGCGGAACACGTTGGCGACGTATGTTTTTCCGGTCGTCGGTGACATGCCCGTGGACGTGATCACCACGGCCCACGTGATGGACGTGCTGGAGCCGCTTTGGATGGTGAAGCACGAAACCGCATCCCGTCTCCGGCAAAGGTGTGAGACCGTCTTTGACTGGGCAGTCGCAAGGGGCCACCGTCAGGACAATCCTGCGGGCAAACACCTGCTAAAGGTGCTGCCAAGTCAGCGGAATATGAAGGAACACCACCGGGCCCTGCCCTATGCCGATGTTCCCGCCGCACTCCGCAAGGTGGGGCTGAGCACCTGCTATCCACTGACGAAGCTGGCATTCAGGCTGCTGGTATTCACGGCTGTCCGATCCGGTGAGGTACGGGGCGCCGACTGGACCGAGATTGATTGGGAGTGCGCCACTTGGACCATCCCAGCCGGGAGGATGAAGGCGGGGAAGGAACACAGAATCCCCTTGTCCACACAGGCCATGGAGACGTTGCGGGATGCTTGGGGCATCAGCGGCCCGGACGGGCTGTTATTCCCGGCACCACGGACGGGCAAGGCGGTGAGTGATATGACCCTGACCCAGCTGATGCGGCGGCTGGAGATACCGTCAACTGTTCATGGGTTCAGGTCCAGCTTCCGGAATTGGGCCGCCGAACAGTCCGGGGCGTCTTGGGCAGTCTGTGAGGCCTCCCTGGCCCATAGCATCGGCAGCAGCACCGAACAGGCGTACATGAGGAGCGACCTGCTGGCCCGAAGGCGGGAGTTGATGCAGACGTGGGCCGATTACGTCTGCGGCTGATACCCACTCACTTGACCACTGAGAAAGCCCCTGCATTGGCAGGGGCTTTTCTTTTGCCTCGGAGTGTGAATGGAAAACAAACGCGCAAACACCACCCCCTTAGCGTGGGGTGTGTGTGTGCGTTTTCTTATTCATACGCACACTCACTTCTATTCTCTAGGGGGCTGCGCGTGCGCGTATTTGCATGGGACGGGTCTCAGACGTCGAATTATCACTACTTTGGGTTTATGTGGGGATGACTCTGGGTCATTTGTGGGGGCTGACAATCAGTCAGTCTGTTACGAATTCAGGGAATGAGTTTTAATGAAAACGTAGCATCTCCTTGCTAAC
>CBDHDY010000046.1:0-74615 GCA_965261885.1 Dehalococcoidia bacterium | reverse complement strand
GGGCCCGGAACACCTGGAGCGTGCTCTTGGCGAAGGGCCTGTCCTCCACCTCAATCCCCAGAGCCACCTTCCAGCGGATGTCGAAGTCGGCCCGGGCCTTGGCCTCGGCGTCGCTGACCTTGTCGTGGGTCTGCAACAGCAGCGCCGTGGCCAGCAGGCTGGGCGGCACGCTGTCCCGGCCGTTGTCAGCGCAGTAGAACACCGCGAAATCGGAGTCCTGGAACAGCCGGCCCCGCAGGGAAGCCAGCAGACCGTAGAAGGTGTCCTTCCCCACATGGTCCAGGTACAACCGGTCCGCTTCCCAAAGACCCCTCTGGTCCGAACGCTCTCCCAGCATTCTCAACCCTCGCTACGCTTGTTGACCCCAATTATAAATGCTCGGCGACTCAAACCACTTTCCGGCCAGATTTCTAGGCACAATTCCAAGTTTTTCTAATGCCAGCGTAATATAAATGCGAGAGTTGGCCCTGTTTCAGGGGGAAATTACTTGAGAGGGTGAGTCTCTTCAAGAATCATTGCATAACGCCCAAGGCATGTTTGACAACCGATGATGTTAATGAGCGGTTTGCTTAAACGATCCAGATATGGAAACAGGGGATGGTGCCGAAGGTCAGATTCGAACTGACACGGGGTTTCCCCCACCGGTTTTTGAGACCGGCGCGTCTACCATTTCGCCACTTCGGCTAAGATACGAATTTGCTTCCCTAGTTCTCGAGAGACTCGTTTTGCAAACTGCGCGGCCAGACAACCCTACATTGTCTTCCCCGCCTCAACGTCCGGAGCCTCTGGCACATGACCACAGGTGTCCACAGTTGTCTGGATGCTTTCTTGCCCCATACGGGCTTGCACCACGTGGATCGGGATGCGGGAGGTCAAAAGCAGGGTGGCGTGAGTGTGCCGGAGATCGTGAATCCGGACTCCTGAGATACTGCAGCCCTCTGCCATAGCATTATACCCGTGAGAAAGCGAGTTACCTTTAATTATATCACCTCAAAGTCTGGCACATCCCTAGTAGACCAACATCATTGTTATGACGGGTGGAATGCCGGGGTGTGCGGCAGTTGTCCCCATAGCCCCAATACGTCATGGCAAAAGCCCTTCACCAAGCAACTCATCATTACAAAGATTTTGGTCTACTAGTAGACCAACTGCTTTGAAATGATAGCTTGAAGAGGATGGGTCTTGTCGAAAGAGCACCATCGGCCAAGTATCACCGGGTGCTCAGGCCGATGCTGTCCACTCATCAGTTCAAAGATTTCGTACTACTAGAAATCTGGCCGGAAAGTGGTTTGAGTCGCCGAGCATTTATAATTGGGGTCAACAAGCGTAGCGAGGGTTGAGAATGCTGGGAGAGCGTTCGGACCAGAGGGGTCTTTGGGAAGCGGACCGGTTGTACCTGGACCACGTGGGGAAGGACACCTTCTACGGTCTGCTGGCTTCCCTGCGGGGCCGGCTGTTCCAGGACTCCGATTTCGCGGTGTTCTACTGCGCTGACAACGGCCGGGACAGCGTGCCGCCCAGCCTGCTGGCCACGGCGCTGCTGTTGCAGACCCACGACAAGGTCAGCGACGCCGAGGCCAAGGCCCGGGCCGACTTCGACATCCGCTGGAAGGTGGCTCTGGGGATTGAGGTGGAGGACAGGCCCTTCGCCAAGAGCACGCTCCAGGTGTTCCGGGCCCAGCTGATCCTGCACGACAGGGTGCGGGAGGTATTCGAGTCCAGCCTGCGCCTCGCCCGGGAGTCGGGCTACCTGAAGAGGCGCAGCATGAAGGTGGCTCTGGACACGACCAACATCCTGGGCCGGGGCGCGGTGAGGGACACCTTCAATCTGCTGGCCGACGGTATCGTCAAGCTGCTGCGGGCGCTGGCGCAGGTTGAGGGAATCAGCGTCGGGAAATGGGCCAAGGCCCGGGGATACGGGCGGTACCTCGCCTCCAGCATCAAGGGAGAGGCGACCATCGACTGGTCGGACAAGCGGGCGCGGACGGCACTGCTGGCGGGGATTGTGGGAGACGCGGACCGGCTCTTGGAATTATCGCGGCTGGCCCAGGGGGAGTTGCCCGAGGACGGTGCTGAGCGTCAGCAG
Source organism: Dehalococcoidia bacterium (assembly GCA_965261885.1). Lineage (GTDB taxonomy): Bacteria > Chloroflexota > Dehalococcoidia > Lucifugimonadales > UBA3495 > VXOI01. Next base: position 72,529 of record CBDHDY010000046.1, on the reverse strand, counting down.
ATAGTGGCGGCGGCGGAACTGCTGGGGCAGTTGCTGCTCCAGGACATTGAGCGCAAGGGTGGCGACGGCGACGGCGATGACGGCGTGAGCCTCAAGGACGGGGTGAGCAAGGACCGGATGATGTCGGTGCACGACCCTGAGATGCGCCACGGGCACAAGAGCAGCAGGAGACGCTTCGACGGACACAAGGCGGCGATTGTGGTTGACACCGACACCCAGCTGATCACCGCCGTGGAGGTACTGCCGGGCAACGCTCCGGACAACCTGGGGGCGCTGGAACTGGTAGAACAGAGCGAGGCCAACACCGGTGTGCCGGTGCAGGAGGCCATGGGCGACGCCGCCTATGGAGACGGAGCTACCAGGCAGACCTTCGCCGACGCGGGCCGCACCCTGATTGCCCGGGTGCCGGGACGGCCCGACCGGCAGCGCTTTCCCAAGAATGACTTTGTCATCGACCTGGTGGCGGGCAGTTGCACCTGTCCGGCAGGGCAGGTCACCCACACCATAGTGCCAGCGGGACGGCGTACGGATGCCGCGGGTCGGATACACCACTTGCAGGCCTTCCAGTTCGACGGGTCCGAATGTATGACATGTCCCCTGCGGTCTCAGTGCATCTCGGCCAAGGGCAGGAAGGGACGGCGGGTGCTGATCCATCCCCAGGAGGCTCTCCTGCAACAGGCCCGTGCGTTGCAACAGAGCGCCGGGTATGACGAATATCGAGCGCGACGCGTGGTGGTCGAGCACAGATTGGCCCGACTGGTCCAGTTGGGCATTCGCCAGTCCCGCTACTTCGGACGCGCCAAGACGCGATTCCAGCTGTACCTGGCGGCTACAGTGGCCAACCTGACCCTGGTGGCGGGCAAAATCGAGCTGTCGGACAGTGTCGGCGGTGGGCTTCCGCGCCACCGCGCCGTCCTCAGTGCCGTCCCCAGTGATGTCCAGGCTGTTTCCCACGGTGTGGTCGCCCATGCTACGGCCATTTTCGGCGCTGTCCGGCTCGGACTGCTGTGGTCCCAGATTCTGTTCGCCCCGGCTTTACTGCCGAAATCTCTCTCCCCATCCAGGGCTTTTCGGCCCGGCTTCTAGGAGGTATTCCGTAATCTCCTATGACTCGGTGTCAAGGGCGGCGACATCATGTACCACTGTGGTGTCGAAGGCCGGCATATATGTCCGGGTAGGTGTTCAGCATAAATGTCACTTTGTTATGCCGCCACTGTATCAGATGATGACGAAGTGAGAGCCGGCCGGGAGCGCCGCCCCGGAGGACCGTCGGCATCCATGTATTTCTTAATGGTGGCCCTGTGGATTCCCAACTCCCTCTCGATCGCCCGCAGCGACATCCCCTTGCGCCTAGCTTTCTGAATCGCCTTCCATCTCTCCTTCTGCAGGAAGGTTGGTTTGCGCGGGGAGATAGTTGCGGGTGTCGAGCTGGCAGGCGCACCGCCGGTTAAACCCACCTGTTTTCCCTCATCCGCCGTCCTTGAGTCCAATGCCTTGAGGGTGGCTGCCCAGCGCTGGTCCAAGTAGTAGGCCCCGGCGGGCGAAAGGAGAGGAGTGGCCGAATCGCCCTGGCCGTTACGGAGGAATACCGGGCTGGGGGGCGCCTCCTGGGCGTCGATGATGCGTCCCTCGTGGCGCACCCTGAGTCGGCCGTCCAGTCCTTCCAGAACCTCCACGACCGCACCGGCATAGCTGGGTCGTTCCGGCTCCGGCAGCAACTGAAGCGTATGCAGCTGGACTATACCCACTGCCGGTTCCGTATTCCATAACAATTCCGGCACAATCAGCGACTGCTGTGTCACCAGCGACGTCACCGGCCTGAGCACAGGAAACGGCGGCTTGGTCAATCGGAACGGCGGCCTCATCGAGAACAGATACGCAACGGGGTTTGTCTCTTATGGCGGCGGGCTGGTGCGGGAAAACCTTGACCGCGTCATCAACAGCTATGCCACCGGTGATGTCGGTAGCGGCGGCGGTCTGGCTTACAGCAACAGCGGCAGCATCATCAACAGCTACGCGACTGGCGATGTCGGCTATTCCGGCAGCACACTAACCTATGCATCGGCAGGCCTGGTGGTGATGAATAGATCCGGCGAAAACACCGCTGATGGCAAATACCCGTTCGGAGGCATCTTCTCCAGCTACGCCACTGGCAATGTCAATGGGTTGGGGGTGGCCGGCGGGCTCGTTGCTAACAACTATGGCTCTATATTCACCAGCTACGCAACCGGGGACGTTAATGCCGAAAGACACACTAGCGGCACGTCCGTCGCTGGCGGGCTGGTGGGGGAACACCCCGGTCTTTCAGCCGGGATTGATTGCCGCCAGTTACGCCACCGGCAATGTCAGCGCCGAGCGGGAGGCAGGCGGTCTGGTGGGAAATCACAACGCCAATTCACGCGGTGGGGTCATCGCGAGCTACGCCACCGGCAGGGTGACCTCAGAGGGGTACGCCGGTGGACTTGTCGGAGTCTCCCGCGCGGGTATCGTCGACAGCTATTTTGACGCCGACACTTCCGGCCTGACTGCCGGACTGGGAAATGGCGCCTTCGATCAATAAGTTGAGGGCAACACCACTGACGAGTTGCAGGCCCCCGTGGACTATACCGGCATATATGTCGACTGGAACCTGGACCTGGACAACATTAATCTGGACGAAGACCAGTCCACGGGCGTCGACGACTTCTGGGACTTCGGCACCGCCAGCCAGTACCCGGTACTGAAGGCGGACTAGAATGGCGATGGTGTCGCCACCGCCCGGGAGTTCGGCGACCAGGGCCGTTAGACTTCCTGCACTGCGACCTTCCAGCTTGGACGGTTGAGTAACTGTGGTTTCCACCGGTCGGTCGCGGCCGTTGCCAATGGCGACTCGAGGGTCTGACCTTGGTCAGCGGATACAGGAACTGGTTCGTAGCCCAGCTACACCGCCCCTCCTTTTGCCGCCCGCAGCGATCTTTCATGGTACTGGCCGTCATCGTATTCGGCGCCGGCCGCCAAGGGAATGTAGAACCCTTTCATGATACGAGCACTGCTCTCGACGATTCTACTGGTCACTCTCACCGAGATGGCTTGCACAGACCCAGATCCTACAGGCGTCGCGCACCCACGCCTGCTCCTACCCCAAGGAGGACCATTACCTTAGCCAGCCAAGGCCGCCCGGACGCAACCAGCTGACCCGACCAGTGAACCGGCGAGAGCAGCAACTCCGAAACCCAATCCTGGTCCGGCACGGGCTGAGATCCCAGTGTCGATGCCCACGGCAACGGCAGCCCCACAGCTAGACCGCCGTCGCAAACTACGGCCGACAGAGACAGGGAAGCCTTGATCGCCCGCTACCACGCCAACGACGGGCACAACTGGGCAATGAACGATAAATAGCTGACGCCGCCTTCAAAGATGATTGGTACGGCGTCGAAGTCTATCCCCAGGGCCGTGTCGCAAAGCTGAGCCTCAGCGGCAACCGGCTGAATGGGGAGACTCCTCCGGAGTTGGGCAACCTCGCCAACCTGAATCAAATTGACCTCGGCGCGTTGCAGTCCACAGTCCCGCAGAACCATGGACACCTCTGCCGGTGTCTCGTTCAGTTCCTCATTGGACTGATCCGCAAGAATCCAGGCCATGTCTATGCCCAGACCGAGCACATAGACGCTCTGAGCCGCCGTGTCATGAATGGCCTGAGAAAGTTCAACCCGCCCTCCAATAGTGCCCGCTCCCGCACCGCCGACCTGCGCCTCCTGGTTCGTTCGTACACGGCGACCAAATGGACCGCCCCGACAACGCCGAACATAGCCGCCAGACGGGCGGACAATTCCATCTCATCATTGGCTGCAAGATCAAGTCCTGAACCCATGGTCAGGCACCAGGCTGGGTAGAACGCCACAACCACCGTGGTCCACACGAGACTGACGGGGAGAAAGCCGCGACCAGCGCCACCGCAGGGTTGTAGGCAAGGTAGTGGAAGTTGTCGTCCGAAACGATGGACGCAGTGATGATCACAAAATCCAAGATGCCCAGGAGCAGAACCCCAGGCCGGGCGACCCTTTTGCCGCGAGCGAGACGCCAGTGTTCGAAAGCGTTGCAGCCGACCAGCGCCTTGGGGTCGACTTGAAAAATTGGTTGGGCACCAGCGCCGCCGGCTACAACTTCGGGCCGGACACGCTGTAGGCTACCCAGGATGTCAGATGGGTGACCTATATGTACCGGCACCCGGAGAGCGGCGGCATCAGGGCTGACCACGCCGGTGCGCTGGAGTACAAGCACGTCTGGGCGGTGCAGCACGACGGCCTGCTTTTGGCCTCGGGGTGGCACATATCCACCGACGAGTACACCAAATTCGTAGTCGACGAAGCCATCGCCCGCTATCACGCCTATGGCCTGGACGCCTCCCTGGACTACTACAACCACCCCGACAGCGTGGACGCCCAGTGGTACGAGTTCATTGCGTCCCCGGCCGGTGAAATCTTGGGCCACTACAACGCCGACAACTTGGGCTCACACCTGGTAGAGATGCTTGACGACGGGACATTCAAGACCACAGGAGACGGCGTCTGGATGACTCACGAGTACGTGAACCCCGTCGCCAGCGAGATGGAGGACAAGCACTTCTGGCTCGTCGAGCACGACGGGCTGGTGTTCGGCTCCGGCTGGCACCACGCCGAGTCGGGTGGCTGAGGGAAGGGCCTGCAGTGCGCATCGATTCCTCACCTGAGAGATGACATCTAGAAAAGACTGAGGAGGAACCAAATGAACATAGTAGGGCGAATCGGTATTGTCAGAACAATCGCCGCCCTCGTCGTCTTGATTGCGTTGGATTCGACTGCAATGTGGCAGTCTACCGTTCAGACCCAGCAGTACAGCACTGAAACTCCCACCGGCATCTGCGGGAGAACCTCTCAGGTTCGGGCGGCCATTCTCGCCAGGCTGAGTGGCGTCAGCGGCTGCGCGAACGTGAAAGACACGCATCTGTCCGATATCACCGGGGATCTCGATCTGAACGCGTGAGGCATCGAAACTCTACAGGCATCAGATTCCCGAGGCCTCTCCAGTCTCGAAAGGCTGTATCTGGAGAACAATAGTCTGGAAACGCTGCCCAAAGACGTGTTTGATGGAATCGCAAACCTGTCTGAGTTTTACCTGCTGCACAACGATCTCGGCTCTCTGCTAGCCGATGTGTTTAAGGACCTAACCAATCTTGAGTGGTTCTATCTGAATTTCAACGATATGCGGACGCTGCCTGACGACGTGTTCAACGGACTCACGCGCCTGACTTGGCTGGGTCTGAACGGCAATGCCATGGAATTCCCGCCTGACTGAGTGTTTTGCGTCCTCTCCGGCCTCGGGCGGTTGTACGTGCACGATAGTGAGCTGTTCACTCTGCCCGACGGCGTCTTCGGTGAACTATCGAGCCTCAGAGCCTGTTTACAATCTCTTCAGGATTAGCACCGTGAAGGCGAGGACCACCATTTGCAGACTGGTATTGAGCTTTCCCTCGCAGTTCTTCCATAGTCGGCGACACTTCTCCAGCCAGGCGAAGGACCGCTCCACCACCCAGCGTTTCGGCAGCACCACGAAAGTGTGCAGTTCATTGCGTTTCACCACTTCCACCGAGGCTCCCAGCAGGTTCTGCACCGTCGCGGCGAAGGGCTTCCCGGTGTAGCCCCCGTCGGCCATCACATTCTGCACCCGGCTCAGGTCGGCCCGGCTTTGTTCAAACATCGCCAAAGCCCCGGCCCGGTCGGTAACGTCGGCGGTGGTCACATGAATCGCATGAGGCAACCCCTGGCTGTCCACCGCGACGTGGCGCTTGATCCCGGACACCTTCTTGCCCGCGTCATAGCCCTTGTTACCGGCACTGTCGGTGTTCTTGACGCTCTGGGAGTCCACGATGCAGAAGCTGGTCTGCTCGCTCCGTCCATTGCTTTGTCGGGCCGCGCCAACCGATTTTTTTTAAGACCTGCTCCAGAATGGACTCTTCCTGCGGGCCGGGCCGCTCACTCCATTGCCGGAAATACTTGTAGCAGGTGCGCCAGTCCGGGAAGTCCGCCGGGAGCATCCGCCACTGGCAACCGCTCTTCAGCAAGTAGAGCACGCCGCAGAAAACATCGTACAGGTCCACGGTGCGGGGCTTGGTCCGTCGGCGGGCCGATTCCAGCATGGGAAGAATCCGGGCGAATCGCTCCCGGCTGATGTCGCTGGGATAGGAATGAGACATGATTACCCTGCCTTGGTAATAGTCTCAACTTAACATATCCCAGAGATCGTAGACAGGCTCTTAGAACACTGAACCTGAACAGCAGTGTCCTGACCTCCCTTCCCGTCGACAAGTTTAAGGGCCGGAGCAGCCTCAACCCTCTTAGCATAGACGAGAACCCTGGCTCGCCGTTCACGATCACCGAGGTGCGGGAGCAGCGGGTTGGGGGTGTTGTGGTCAGGGTTGACGAGGGGGCTCCGTTCGGCATGACAGTCACCCTGTCTGTACAAGGTGGCACAGTGGCACACTCTCCGCCACAACCGCTGCGATTACCGGTGGCAACACTGAGAGTGCGGTCTGCTTCTCACACACGACGCGGGCGCCACCCACACGGTGAGTGTGCGGTAGGTCACATTTGCAATCAGCGATGAAAATCTCTCGGAAGTCCAGATGGGAATTGGAGAAAGCCTGACCCTTTCTTCAGAAACTACGAATTCCCCGGCCACCGGCACGCCGACCATCAGCGGGACTACCCGAGCGGGCCAGACCCTGACGGCCGATTAATCTGGAATCTCGGACGCCATCGGCCTGACTTAACGCCACCTTCACCTGCCATTGGCTGTCCAGCAGGTATACTGAGATTGAAGGCGCAACGGACGCCGCCTGCGTGCTCCAAACTTCCGATGCCACCAAGATTGTGAAGGTACGGGTGACCTTCACATCGGCGTCAAAAAGTACGGACGCCCTGACCTCAATACCGGGCTATCTACCCACTTGGGGGGCTTCCTATAGTGGGGGCTTGTGGGGGCGCCACGACCCGGTGAATCTGGGCCACGACTTCATCCATTGGCTGGCCTCGATGCACGATTAACGCAAGTCGTCGGAGTACAGCGAGGTCCAAACTTGCACCCGCCCTCGACCGGCCGGGGCGGCTATCAGTGAGCCGAACCAGAGATTGCCTTCGCTGTCGCGCACCGTCCAGATGAGCCAGGCAACCGGGTTTTCCCGGCTTTCACCCTGAATGTCCCAACTGGGGTGGGAGAGTTCGTCGCGGTAGCGTTTCAAGATGGCGTCCGGTTTCTGGTCCGTTTCCCAATCCTTCTCCCCTCGAATGTCATAGGAGCCTTTGGAACTGGCGCTGCGTTTGAAACTGTCAAAAAGCCGGCCCAGGTCTGGATCGGGGATGGGTTCCCAGGCGGTGAAGTCCAGGCCGGGAATGTCGGGAAAATCCGGGAAATCCGGCTCTTCTCCGGAGGAGGGGTGTTGCGGTCGGGCAAAGGGGCAGGTTTCGGGCTGTCCTGGCAATACTGGTAACCCAGCGCGCCAATGCTCGTTTTCCATATCAAGAGGATAAGGAAAGCCGGAAAACGGAACCAGGGGGTAATACTCATCTCCGTCGCCGTCACCGGCCGAACCAATGAGCAACTCCGCCCACCCTCGATTGGCGTCGTCCACGTCCACAAAGACCGCGGCTACCTCCAGGGCCGGCATTCTTGTGCCCAGTTCCTCGATCCATGGCTGCATATCCTCCAGCCTGCAGAGTTCCAACAGCCTTTGATTCAGCGTCGAGTGTAGGAGTTTGGCGTCGTGGGCCCGGAAGGCCCTGGCCCAGGTATCGAACAGTCGTCGCACCTCCTCCCCGGCATCGATGGCAGATGAAACCGTTGGCGTTGGCGTTTTGGCGGCCACAGGGGTTGGTGCTGACCGGATCGGCGTAGTAGCCGTGGGGGCGTCCGCAACGCAGGCCAATACCAAACTGGCGGCGAAAATCGCCAATGCCGAGCAGGCGCGGCGGATCATCAACAGCCTCCTCTCGGTGGGTCCTCCTGGCGTAAGTATCGTCGTATGGCAGCGACGCCGCACGTCGCCGACAACAACGAAATTGTGACTACGAAAAGCGGATTGCCCAGCGCAACCATAGCATAGTACCTCATGACGGCGAGCAAGCCGGGGAGTCGCCCTTCGTAGGGGTTAAGGCTGACAGCATCGGCGCTGTACGCCATTGCGGCGGAGACAAGAGCGGCCAGGCCAGCGGCGCCGTCACGTAGCTCATCGGCATCGTCGATGCAGTCGCCGCGAGCCTGCGCGGAGGTGACGAGCGTCATTATCTTGCCGCCGTTGTTGGCCTGGGCCGGCGCATCACCCAGGTCCAGGCGCTGCTGTACCAGTTGGGAAAGACCGAGGCGCAGGGCCAAGTTGGCTGGGAGGAGCAGCCCGACATTTTCCACCGGGCGGTGATTTTCTAAGGCGACTTGGATGCGGTCGGAGTGGTCGCGTGGTAGCATCTATCGGGTGCTCTCTCTCGGGTCGGGTTGCCGTTACAAAACCGTTATCCCAGATTCTGAGAAGCACCTTTTTGTTTCCTTACTTGGCCTCCAACACGCTCCCGTTCGGTGGATTGGGGGGTAAGCTGGTGCGGAAGTCGCAGACTGCTCCCCTGGCCCCTTTCTTAAGTACCAGAATAATTCTGTCGGTGGGCGACCTGCTGGTACACTCGCTCTGCCAGGACACTATGGTTAAAGGAGACGAAACCTGTGGTTATTCCCGAGAAACTCCGAAGCGTAGCCGTCATTGGCGCGGGCATCCTGGGCGCCGCAATTTCCTGGCGACTGGCCCTGCGCAGAGTCCACGTCGTCCTCGTCGACAAGGGCCAGCCTGGGCACGGAGCGTCGAGCCACAGCTTTGCCTGGATCAATGCCGGGGCGAAGGAACCCCTCGAGTATCACAATCTGAACCGCCGCTCCCTGGAGCTGTGGACCCGTTTCGCAGCCGAGATCAGCGATCCAGACGATCTGGACAGCTCAGCCCTGCGCCTGGGCGGCAAGGTGTCGTGGGAATCCGACCCGGTGGCCGCCGAGGGGCTGGTGGCCCGGGTCCGCCAGCTACAGTCCTGGGGCTACCCGACACGCCTGATCAGCGAAAGTGAACTGAAGTCTCTCGAACCGTCGCTTAACGTTGGGCCGGTGGCCGCCGCAGAGTACAGTGCCAACGAAGGCCAGGTGGAGCCGCAAATGGTGATCGATGCCTGCCTTCGCCGCCTGAGAGAGATGGGTTGTGAGTTTTATGTCGACACCGAAGTTTATGGATTTGAGCAGGACGATGATGGACGGATCCACACCCTGGAAACCACCTCCGGCTCTGGAGATGTGGATGCAGTTGTCATCGCAGCGGGCACCGGGACCACCCACCTGGCGGGTCTGGCCGGGGTCAGCGTGCCCCAGGCGGAAAGTCCCGGCGTGGTGATACGCACGAACCCGATGCCGCCCCTGCTCCACAACGTGCCAGTGGTATACGCGCCGGCCTTGGGCGATGGCCGCCGGGAGATTCACCTGCGGCAGTGTGCCGACGGCCGCCTGATGATTGGGGAGGGCGACCAAGAGAGCCTTGCCGAAGACGACAGCCAAGCCCACGCCGACGACCTGCTGGACCGGGCCTGCCGCTATCTGCCCGGACTCACAGGTGCGCAGGCTGTTCCGGTGCCGGTGGGCTGGCGTCCCATGCCGCTGGACGGCTATCCGGTGATGGGGTTTGCGTCCGAGGCGCCCAATTTGTACGTGGCCCTCACCCACAGCGGGGTTACCCTCGCTCCTGCCCTGAGTCAGCTTGCCGCCCAGGAAATCTGCGATGGGACGCTGGCGGACGCGGTACTGGGCCCCTACCGCCCGCAACGCTTCGCAGGGCTGACGCCAGAGGAAGTGGCGACAGCCACCCATCCCCGCGCAGCAAAGATCCGCTGACCCGAGGGGCAGCTCCGCTCCCCCCGTGTTACGCCATCCGTGATCAGGGCCGTGTCTCCGGCAGGGCCCTGAAACGCTCTAGCCATTCATGGCCGTGGACGTGAACGTGGCGGCAACACGACCGGTGTAGCCGCGAAGGCACCCAGGGTCTCACATCTGCCTGCGCTTGGCGTGGGATCAACGTACCGCGACCTGGGTCTGGCAGAGGCATTTCTCACTGTCACCAGTTCCCGCTTTAAGAGATGTTCGAGGAGGTACAGTTCGGAAAGTCGTACAGGGTTAAGAGGCTGGGCTATAATGTCGCGAAAGTGGACCAATCGCCGATCTCCCCGGAGATGAAAATGGCTGACATCTATCTTGACTACAACGCCACGACACCCATCGACCCGGAGGTCGCCGAGGCCATGCTTCCCTATGTGCATGGCCTGTACGGCAACCCCTCTAGCGGCCACTTCTTCGGTCGCGCCGCCCGTGCGGGAGTCGATCATACCCGCTCCCAGGTTGCCTCCCTCCTCGGCTGCACCACCGACGACCTGATATTCACCAGCGGAGGAACTGAGGCAAATAATCACGCCATCAAGGGCGTCGCCTGGGCCAACCGGGGCCGCCGCAACCAGATCGTCACCTCCACGGTTGAACACCCAGCCGTGACGGAGGTCTGCCGCTGGCTCGAGGGCCAAGGCTTCCGCGTAGCCTACGTCCCTGTCGATGAGTACGGCATGGTCGATCCCCGGCAGGTCGAGAACGCCATCAGCCCCGAGACCCTGCTCGTCTCCATCATGCATGCCAACAACGAGGTCGGCACGATTCAGCCCATAGCCCGGATCGCCGAGATCGCCCACCGCTACGGAGCCCTGATGCACACCGACTGTGCCCAGTCCGTTGGCAAGATTCCGGTGCGGGTGGACGACCTGGACGTCGACCTGCTGTCTATCGCCGGGCACAAACTGTACGCCCCCAAGGGCATCGGCGCCCTCTACATTCGTCCCGGCATCCGCCTGGAGAAGCTGATGCACGGCGCCAACCACGAGCAGGACCGCCGCGCCGGAACCGAGAACGTCATCGAGATGGCCGGCCTCGGCAAGGCCTGCGAGCTCATTGAGCAGAACCTCTCGGAGTACGCAACTCACATGTCCCGGATGCGCGACCGCCTCGAACGGGGATTCCTCTCCGCATCCAGGGACCGCCGCGTGAACGGCCATCCCGTTGAGCGCCTCCCCAACACCTCCAGCGTCGCCTTCCGAGGGCTGGAGGCCGACCGCATCCTTGCCAACCTGCCCTCGGTAGCCGCCTCGGCCGGCGCCGCCTGTCACAGTGACCGGGTAGAGGTCTCCCACGTTCTCGCCGCCATGAACGTTCCGGAGGAACACGCCATGGGCACCATTCGCTTCTCCGTCGGCCGCTTCACGTGGCCCGAGGCTATCGACCGCGCCATTGCCGAGGTCAACCGGGTGGCGACCAGCCTCACTCCAGTGCACTCCGTCGCCGACTGAACTTCCAGCCTGAACATTCGGCCTGAACATTCGGCGCTTTACGCCCAGCCTGGCCTTACCCCAAGAGATAGGGGTACAAGAGCAGGTTCATACTGACATAAGGACGGAAGAGACATGACCACACCGAGCAACCCGGGCACCCTGGATTCGGCAACTTTGACAGGGTTAAAAGAAGCCTTCGAGTCACACCCTTCCCAGCAACTGATGCAGAATGTGGTCACGCAGCACGACGTCAATGACGTTGCCCTGAATCGCAACATCGTGGCAGAGGCGGTCCACAGCTTCTCCACCGTGCTGGACGACTGGCGTGTGACCAACCAGGCCCGGTCTGGCCGCTGCTGGATGTTCGCCGGGTTGAATCTGTTCCGGACAGAGACCAGGAACCTGCTCAACGTCAAGGATTTCGAATTTAGCCAGAGCTACCTGATGTTCTGGGACAAGATGGAGCGGGCCAACTATGTCCTGGAAGCCATCATCGAGACTGCGGACCGCCCCGTTGACGACCGGGTAGTGTCCTGGCTGCTGCACCAGCCGCTTGGCGACGGGGGCCAGTGGGATATGTTCGTCAGCCTGGTCAGAAAGCACGGCGTTGTCCCCAAAACGGTTATGCCCGAAACGGAAAGCTCCGGCAATTCCATGCGCATGAATTCCGGCCTCAACTACCAGGTGCGCCAGGGATCCCTAAACATTCGCCGCATCTACGCTGAGGAAGCCGGCACCGCGGCGATGCGGGAGGCCAAGCAGGAAACCCTGCGGGCTATCTACCAGATTCTCTGCATCCACCTGGGCAATCCACCCGAATCTTTCGACTGGCAGTGGAAGGATAAGGACGGCGAATTTCACCGCGACGGCAGGATGACACCCCTGGAGTTCGTAGACAAATATATCTCCACTCCCATGGAGGAGTACGTCTGCCTAGTTCACGATCCACGGCAGGCCAACGCGCCGGGCCGCACCTACACCGTTCAGTACCTGGGGAACGTGGTGGACGGTACCCGCATAAAGTACCTCAACATCGATATCGAGCTGATGAAGGACATCGCTATGCGGATGCTGCAGGACGGCAAGCCAGTCTGGATGGGCTGTGACACCGGCAAACAGATGCACCGCGACAAGGGCCTGTGGGACGCCGACCTGTTCGACTATGCCAGCGTCTACAACGCCGATTTCTCAATGAACAAAGAGGAGCGTCTGGAATACCACCAGACCGCCATGACCCACGCAATGCTGTTCACCGGCGTGGACGTGGTCGACGGCAAGCCGCGCCGGTGGCGGGTGGAAAACAGCTGGGACGACAAGGTGGGCGAAAAGGGATTCTTCCTGATGAACGATTCCTGGTTCGCCGAGTATATGTTTGAGATAGCCGCCCCGAAGAGCTATCTGCCCGATCAACTGCAACGGGCTCTCGACCTGGAGCCTGTAGTGCTGCCACCGTGGGACCCGATGGGGTCGCTGGCTGCGTAGATCTGATTCCAACCAGACGATAGAGGACGGTGAGTCGATGGAAAGGTCCACTTACAACGAGCTTACTCCGCAGGAGCGGCAGATCATCGAGAAGAAGGGGACAGAGCGTCCTTTCAGCGGTGAGTACGACAATTTCTACCAGGACGGCACATACATCTGTCGCCGCTGCAACGCAGAGTTATACCGCTCCGTCGACAAATTTGACGCCCACTGCGGCTGGCCCGCCTTCGACGACGAGATTCCCGGTGCGGTCCGGCGCCTCCCTGACCCCGACGGCCGCCGTATCGAGATCGAGTGCGCCAACTGCGACGGCCACCTGGGCCATGTGTTCCTGGGAGAACATATAACGCCCAAGAACACCCGGCACTGCGTCAACTCCCTGTCGATGCGGTTCGTATCCGCAGAAAAGTAACCGCCCGAGCCATTCGGCTTTCAGGAACCGCTCGCCCTCAACCTGTCCACCGGGCGAGCGGTCGTCTAGACCCAGAATAGTCCAGTGGACTGGAGCGACTCGAGAAACTCCACGATCTCGCCTGCCGTCCTCCCCGAAGCCTCTTCCGCGAGAAAATGGCCACAGGCTATGGTCCAGTCGCGCACATTCCCGGCGCGATATTGTGCCGCATCACGTGAGTCTGCAGGTATCCGTGCAACAATTGCATCGGCTGACCGGTGTCCCTGTGCACCAATTTTATGAACGTCTCAGAGGTCTCAATCTGCGCAGCCGTGAAACCCTGAAACACCGCGTACTACCTGCTAAACGGCGTGGCAGCGCTTGTACTTCTTTCCGCTGCCGCAGGGACACTTCTCGTTGCGCCCAATCTTGGTGCGGTCTCCCCGAACCGTGCGTTTATCCGCGCACCTAGCACAGGTACAGGCTGGGGGATGTGCGCTATGCCAGTTGGTTCTTGTCGTCATGGTCGTCCTGTAGTTCAGGATTTACAGGTTCAATCTTATCACGCTCCACATTGCGCGGGATGTGACGGGACCTCAGCCTTGACGAAAGCGCTCTTGAGCATAGAATAACCGCAATCATCGCGGTGGTACGTGAGCAATGGCAGATGCCCTCGAGACAAGACTGTTGAGTCCCTATCGCGTGTTGGACCTTACCGACGAGCGGGGACTGCTCTGCGGCAAAATTCTCGGCGACCTTGGCGCCGACGTGGTCCAGGTGGAACCGCCGGGAGGCAGCCGTGCCCGGCAGGTCGGCCCATTCTACGGCGACGACCCATCGCCCGGTAAGAGCCTGTACTGGTGGTCATACTCTGCAAACAAACGTGGAATAACGCTGAACATCGAGAATTCTGACGGCAGTGTGCTGCTGGAAAGGCTGGTGTCCAAAGCGGACTTCGTGATCGAATCCTTCGATCCCGGATATCTCGAAAGCATCGGCCTGAGCTATCACCGCCTGTCGGATATCAATCCACGCCTTGTGATGGTTTCCCATCACCCGCCCTTCGGCCAGGACGGTCCATACGCAGACTTTCCGGCCTCCGACATCACCGGCATGGCGCTGGGGGGATTCATGCACCTGACCGGAGATCCCGACCGGGCGCCCCTGCGGCCCAGCGTACCCCACTTCTACCTGCACGGCTCGGCGGCGGCCGCTGCGGGCGCAATGCTGGCCCACACCCACCGGGCGCTCACCGGAGAAGGCCAGTATGTTGACGTTTCGTGTCAGCAGGCGGTGGCCCGGACGCTGGCCCACGCACCCCAGATCTGGGATATCGAGGGAGCGATCCTGCAACGAATGGGCGTCTACCGGCAAACATCCGGCGATAACCGGGTACGAATCAACTGGCCCTGCGCCGATGGTTATGTCAACTATATGCTGCAGGGCGGCGGAGTTGCGCCCAGCACCCGATCCCTCTTCCAGTGGATGGAAGAGGATGGATTCGACGTGAAAGACCTCCAGGCCTTTGAGTGGGAGACGATGGGCTACGGCCGCATCACCCCCGAAGTGATGGATGCGGTTGTCGGTCCCATGGCCGAGTTCTTCCTTCGGCACACCCGCGAGGAACTGACCCGTGAGAGCGTCTCTCGCCGCATCCTGCTTTTCCCGGTAGCCACACCCTCTGATCTGCGGCAACATCCGCAACTGGAGGCCCGCGGGTATTTCACTTCGATGGAGCACCCGGAATTGGGGACTGCTGTCGACTATCCCGGAGCATTCATCAAAAGCGGAGACGGCTCGTCTGTGG
Organism: Dehalococcoidia bacterium; assembly: GCA_965261885.1. Taxonomy (GTDB): domain Bacteria; phylum Chloroflexota; class Dehalococcoidia; order Lucifugimonadales; family UBA3495; genus VXOI01. The sequence continues at coordinate 57,447 of CBDHDY010000046.1, read as the reverse complement.
CCCCACTGCGCCGCCGGGCTCCTCTTACTGGAGAGCACAACCTCGAAGTATATGGCGACGAACTGGGCCTTTCGCTGGCCGATATCGATTCCCTCAGGCGGGTGGGAGCCATCTGATGTCAATTAAGCCCCTTGATGGAGTCAACGTCCTGGACTTCTGCTGGGTCGCCGTGGGCCCCATGACCACAAAATACCTCGGCGAATACGGCGCTACCGTAGTCCGCGTGGAGTCTGCCAAGCGGCCCGGCACCCTGCGGTCTGCGGCACCCTTTCGGGACGGCATTGCCGGCATCAACCGCAGCGGATACTTTGCCAGCTACAACGCCAACAAGATGGGCATCACCGTGGACATGCGCCATCCCCGGGCCCGTGAACTGATGCTGAAACTGACCGGCTGGGCCCACATCGTTACCGAGAATTTCACACCGGGCACCATGGAAGGGTGGGGCCTGGGGTTCAACGATTTGCGAGCGGTCAATCCCGCCCTCGTAATGTTCAGTGCCTCCATGATGGGACGGGGCGGCCCAATGGAGCGGCAGCCCGGCTTCGGACCGGTACTGTCGTCGCTGGTGGGGCTGACCAACGTGACCGGCTGGCCGGACCGCACTCCGGTCAACCCCTACGGTGCATACACGGATTTCATCGTGCCAAAGTTTGCCGTGGCCGCCATCCTGGCTGCCCTCGACAGCAGCCGACGCACCGGCGAGGGCATTCATCTGGACCTGTCCCAGCTTGAGACCTCACTGCACTTCGTCGCGCCGCTGCTCCTGGACTACACCGCCAACGGGCGCGAGCAGGGACGGCACGGCAATCGTGACCCGGGGGCCTCGCCACATGGCGTCTACCCCTGCACCGGAGACGACCGCTGGCTGGCCATCGCCTGCAGCAACGACGAGCACTGGCAGGGCCTCCTGAGAATCGCCGAGCCAGAGGGCGGGCCGATGCACTCCGGGGATTTCGCCACGCTGCTGGCCCGCAAGGCCAACGAGGACGAGCTGGACCAGCTTATCGCTCAGTGGACGGTGCAGAACGACCGCCACGAGCTAATGCAGGCGCTCCAGGAGGCGGGAGTTCCCGCGGGGGTGATCAACGACCCCAGGGACCTTTTTGAAGACCCTCAACTGCAGCACCGAAACCACTTCCTCTGGCTGGACCACCCGGAGATCGGACCCTACGCCACCGAGCGCAGCGAGTTCGAACTGTCCCTGACGCCGGGCAGTCTGGACACGCCGGCTCCACTGCTGGGCCAGCACAACGAGCACTTCCTGCGCGAGATCATCGGCCTGAGCGACGAAGAGTACCGATCGCTGGAAGGCGACGGCGTGCTGGAGTAGCAGCTTTCGCTACATCGTCTCCCAGTCCCCCGATTGTTCAAAGGCGTGGGCTCCTCGCAGCACGGTGGCATCGTCGAACCGGCGACCCACCAGCATCAGGCCAACGGGCAGGCCCTCCGACGTCTTGCCGCACGGCACGCTGATGGCCGGGTGGCCGGTCATGTCGAACGGCGCGGTGTTTGCAAGCATATCCCACCCGTGCTGTATCACCGCGTGCGGGTCCCCGCCGGCGTCGTTGCGGTGCGCCGGCATCGGGGTTGACGGCAAGAGCAGCAGGTCGTATTGCGAAAGTTCGTCGTCGTAGGCTGCCCTGAGCTCCCGCCGCAAATTCTGGGCCTTTGCATACATCACGCTGCTGTAATTCTCGGTCATGTAGGACCCTATCAGAAGCACCAGCTTGACCGTCGGAGGCAGCTCGTTGGCCTGCGACCGTAGCCCGTTCCCCAGCGCATGGGCCAGCCCCGGGTTGTATTGGCCCTCGAAAGCCCGTCCCGTCCCGCTGGTCTGCAGCAGCGCAGTGGCGCCCTCGGCAATCAGCCCCCAGACCACCCCGTTGGCCTTCGAGTGCCAGGGAATGGATACTTGCTCCACCGAGGCCCCCAGCTCGGCTAGCCGGTTGCTCGCCTGCCGCACCTTCGCGTCTACCTCGGGATCCGACTCAGGCAACCCGAACCCCTCTGTGAGTACCCCAACCCTCAGCCCAGACGCACCACCCGCCAGCGCGCCCGTGTATTCCTGGACTGGAACTTCCCCCTGCCGAGGGTCGAGCGGATCCTTGCCTGCAATCACCTCAAGCAGCAACGCCGCGTCGTACACCGTTCTTGTCATAGGCCCAGCGTGGTCAAACGTGTTGTCGATTCCAACGATCCCGGTATAGGGCACCAGGCTGTGAGTAGGCTTCAGTCCAACCACTCCACAGAAGGATGCAGGAATGCGTATCGACCCGCCCTGGTCTCCGCCGATGGTCATGTCAACTTCATCGTAGTAAAGGGCCGCGCCGGAGCCGCCGGATGACCCACCCGCAAGGTGATCCAGGCTGTGAGGATTGAGAGTTGGCCCAAAGGCGCTGGTGTCTCCCGCTCCGGAAAACGCGAAGTTGTCCAAGTTCAGGATGGAGTTAATCTCCGCCCCCTCATCGAGCAAACGGGTGACGATGGTGGCATCGCTGTCCGGAATATAGTGCTCCAATATCAGAGACGCGCAGGTCATCGGGAACCCGGCAACGCATATGTTGTTCTTCAAGCCGATTCGCTTGCCCGCCAACTTTCCGCCGGTCGCTCCGCTAATGGAGCAGCGGCGCAGTATCGCGTTGTACGGATCCTCCTCGGGGTTGGGGCGCGGTCCGAGGGTGCGGTTGGGGTACCTCAGCGCCGGACGCTGTTCCGGCAGTTGTGCCAGATCGTCGTACGAGCCAAACAATCCGGGGATCATTGCCTCAAACGCCTGCATTTCAGCGTCTGTTATTTCAAAGTGATTGGCTTCCGCCAGTCGTCGCAAATCGTGGGAAGTCGGCCTTCTAATTGTCATTTCGCGCCTCCCTGTTTAGCTCTTTTGGATAGGATTTTGGCTCATGCACTGGACCCGGTTCGCACGTTTATATCTTGTAGCATGGGCTGTCTGCCTCAGTTGCCGGCTGCCGCGGCGGCTGCAGGTTCACGCCCGAAACTGAGCGTAGTTCCAGCAATCACCAGGGTCAGCGGAGTAAAGCTGGCAATCAACATGGCGAGCATCAAGTTTCCCGTTGCCTCCTCGAGGAAACCGATGAAGAGCGGCCCCAGAGCCTGGCCTGTCGAGATGAGCATCATGGTCGCCGAGAAGGCCACAGCCAGTTGCCTGGGTTGAATGCCCCGTATGTTGAACGGCACAGTGATCAGAATGGGGAAAAAGGTCCAGGCAACGCCGTTGATGATGGCCATCACGAAGATCACTGCAATCGAACCCGATAGAATCATCCCAAGGAACGACCCCACCATCAATATCCCAAACACTTGCAGGAAACGACCTTCCTTCCGCCAGGTTGCAGCATAGTATCCAATAGCCAAACCGCCGATGCCGCCCAGAACCACGTCCAGTGCAAGAGCGATCCCACTGATTCGCAGCGACAGATCATGCTCTTGCAGCATCAGCGTCGGATAGAAGGACAGGAACGCCGAAAAGGCCATTGTGGCGCCACAGAACCCGCCCCCGCAGAGCCACAGATCCCTGTGGCTCAGGGCACTGCGAAGCAACGGAAGGAGAGGCTGGGACTCGCCTCCGGAAAACTCTCCCGCCGCCCGATCGCGACCCACGAGTATCCAAAGGATCAGAAGTCCCAGGTAATAGAAGCCAAATATGCCGAAGGTCCCTCTCCAGTCATCCCCCAGCAGGATCAAGATCACTGGGGAAAGGGCGAGTCCACCGCCCACTACAAGTCCAAAGAACACGTTTGACAGGCCGTTGACCATCACGACATCCCGCCCCGGAAACCACTGCCGCGTGAGCATAGCCCGGGCTGGTTGCTGGGCTATGGTGAATATCCCGAACAGCAGTCGTCCCAGCAGCAGGACGGCGAATATTGGTGACCAGCTCTGCAGGAACAGGCACAGCGCACAACCCAGCAAGGTGGCAGCCGTAAGCCACTTAGGCGACAGACGGGAACCCGCCCACGCAATCGGGATCGCCAGGACAATGGTGCTCCAGAAAGGGGCCGAGCCGAGAAGCCCCTGCTGGGAGGGTGACAATTCCAGACCTTCGGCTATCGACGGCAACAGAATGCCCAGCGTGTTGATCACCATCTGCGCCGAGACGTTGGACATCAGGTACAGGCATATCAGTACCCAGCGATAATTGGGGTAACTGGTCATCTTAGTCCTTTGAGCATTTGCGGGGCTCTGCAGTAGCGCAGCGTCCCTTCGTGCGCCGCAATCGATCGCAGGCGTTGCAGCCAGCCACGAATGGAGACATCAATGGAATTGGCTAGCGGATTTGGAATATCATAGTACCTCAAGCTATGTTCCTGCCAACCCAAACCTGCGGGAAAGGCTGGGCCCCTGAACTGTTCGCCTTAAAACGAGGAAAGTGGAGAGTGAATAGATGGAGCGAATAGGAGTCGGATTCTCCGGCGGTATGTCGCCGCCCGACATAGTTGAGTGCGTGCAACTCGCCGAGGAACTGGGCTATGAGTCGGCGTGGGTTGCAGAGGGCCACGGCGGCGATCAGTTTGCCATCCTCACTGCCTGCGCCGTTGCCACCAGCCGAATCAAGCTGGGAACCAGCATCACCAGCGTTTTCGTGCGCACCGCACCGACCATTGCCATGGCCGCTGCAACCGTGGACCATTTTTCCAATGGGCGCTTCATCCTCGGCCTCGGCAGCAGCCACAAGGTGCAGGTGGAGCCGGAGCACGGCCTCGAATTTATTCGCCCAATCGAACGAATGCGTGAGTGTACGGACATAGTGCGCCGAATACTGCGGGACGGGGACGTCAACTATCACGGCGAGGTGTACAACATAGAACGCTTTGACCTGTGGTTCGAACCGGTTCGCCGCCAGATGCCGGTCTACTTCGCTGCCGTGAGGCCCCGCATGCTGGAAATCTGCGGCGAGGTATCCGATGGAGTCATCCTGACCTGGTGCACCCTCGACCACGCCGCGACAGCAGTCAAGCATATTTCGGCAGGTGCGGAGCGCGCCGGACGGGACCCGCAGGATGTGGACGTTACAACACTGATCGCCTGCGCGGTATCCGATGACCGGGACGCCGCCCGGGACGAACTGCGCCGCTACATCGCATCGTACGTCTGGCGGTTCCCGCGCTACCGCCGGCTGGTGGAGGAGGCCGGTTTCGCCGAGGAGGTGGCCGCCGTGGCCCAGGCCTGGCGGGAAGGACGGGTCGAGGATGCACTGAACCTCGCACCGGCAGGACTGGTGGATACCGTGGCCCTGGCCGGATCCCCAGAGGAGTGCCGAGAGCGGCTCCAACTGTACCGTGAAGCTGGAATAAGGATGCCCATCATCTCGCCCAGAGCCACAGGCCCTAACGCGAGAGAGAGGGCCATGGCGGTCATTCGTGCCTGTGCCCCCGGCCAATAGACCCAGTCTGTGAAAGAAATCCCTCCCCATATTAGAGAGGGTCAGGGTGGGAAGACCCCCCTCCCCGGCCCCGCAATAACGACAGCGAAACGGAGGCACCCCATGACCACGGCGCCGGAAATCACCGCCACAACCCTGGAAACCCTGCGCGGCATCCCCACCCAGACGCTGATCGACGGCCTTTGGGTGATGGGCTGGCCAATGACCTTCATCCACGGGGCCAAGCCTCTCCAGCCGGGGCAGCATATGGCCGGCCGTGCGGTAACGCTGCGTTTTGTACCGCACCGCCCGGACCTTGCCGCCGACAAGCCCAAGGGGGCCGACTCCGCCGAGTACGTGGCCTTCGAGCTCTGCGGCCCGGAGAACGTTTTGGTCATCGACGCCATGGGCTGGGAGTACAGTTCCATTGGCGGGGACATCAAATTCATGCGCCTGATGCAGCGCAAGGTGGGCGGTTTGGTAACCGACGGCGCGGTGCGGGACAGCAACGCGCTGAAGGAATACGGGTTCCCGGTCTACGCCGCCAACACCACTGCCAAGCAGGGCCCCGCCGAGTTCTGGCCCTGGCAGGTCAACGATGCCGTGCAGTGCGGCGGCGTGCTCGTGCGGCCCGGGGACGCCATCGTCGGCGACGACGACGGTGCGGTGGTGGTGCCAGCTACGGCGGTCGACGAGGTGATTCGCATCGCCCACGAGCGCGAGGAAGTGGAGGCGGTGATAAAGGCGCAGTTGGAAGTGGAGCAATGCAGCCCCGGCAAGTACTACCCATTCAACGACCGAACGTGGGAACTGTACGAGGAGAAAACGGGCCGGAAGCGTGGCGCCTGACGGCCCAGCCGAACCCACTCCCCGCCCCGGGCTACTGCCTTATGGATACGCCCTGCTTCAAAATTTCTTAACATTTCTTGGCTATGTTCCAGTCTGGTCTCTGGAATGCCGTGATGCTGGTTCATTTGCCTACTCGCATCGCGCAGATCAAGGGTTTCAATTTTGAGGGCGTAAAATGACCGCCGCGAAGAAACTCCTCAATTCTCCCTACTTCTTTTGGGCCTTGTTGGCTCTGCCTTCCGTCCAGATGATTCTGACCCTCGTAGGGGACGGCGGTGGACGGCGCGGGACGGCGCGGGACGGCGCACGAGATTCTGGAAGGGGCCAGCGTATTGGCCACATTCCTGCTGATAATTGCGATGAGCCTGTCCCCTTGGATAGGATATTTTCCAAATCTCGCGTTACGGCCTGGCTGTTGCAGCGACGCCGGTATATCGGCGTAGCCGTCTTTTCCTACTCCTTAGTGCACCTCGCATTTTACTTCGTGGACCTGGGCAGTCTTCAGGTGGTGTTTGAAGAGCTCACGACCCCGATTATCCTCACCGGATGGTTGGCGCTCTTCATCTTCATTCCGATGGCGCTTACGTCAAGTGCGCCAATGACCCGAGCAATGGGATGGCGGCGCTGGAAAATGTTGCAGCGAGGCGTTTATCCAGCGGCGATTCTGGTCATGGCGCACTGGCTTATTGTGGAGCCTGAACTAGGATCGGTGATATTTTTTGCGGTGCTGGGGGCGCTGGAATTCTGCCGTCTCTGGATGACGCTGTCGAACAGGAAGTTCGGCAAGGAATTGCATCAGCACGCTGAAGCGTAACGCGATGCGTTCCGGGCCCTACCAAAACCAGACGGCCCCGGCGCAGCAGCCGGGGCCGTAATGTGTTGCCGAAAATCGAGGGTAACTACGGGGCGGTGGTGCCGCCGAAGGCGCCCCAGCCAGCAGGGATCTGGATTACACCGGAATCAAGCGCGTTGACGTCGGTCTGACCACAGAATGCCATGCACCGATCAACTTCCTCGCGCAGCAGCTCCAGGACCCCGTGCACACCGTCGGCGCCGTCGATGGCCAGGCCCCAGAACAGCGGGCGGCCAATGGCCACCGCCTTTGCGCCGAGGGCCAGCGCCTTGACTACGTCGCTGCCGCGGCGCACGCCTGAATCGACGTATACCTCGGCCCGGCCGTTGGTGGCGGCAACGATCTCTGGCACCATCTCGATGGCGCCCATGGTCATGTCCAGCTGCCGCCCGCCGTGGGTGGACACAAGAATTCCCTCGACACCGTTCTCCACGGCCTCGTGGGCGTCCTCGGCCGTGCGCACGCCTTTGAGCACCAGCGGCAGCGAGGTGAGACCCTTCAGCCACTCCAGATCCCGCCAGGTTATGGGGGGAGCGTAGGAGACGTCCCAGCCTTCTGTCTCGTCTGTGCCGCTGATCTCGCTGCGGCTGGCGTCCATGCCCCGGAAGTTGCCGAGGTCATGCTCGCGCTTGTAGCGGTTGCGGAGGTCGCGATCCTTTGGGCTGGCGACCGGGGTGTCGACGGTGAGCACGATGGCCTTGAATCCTGCCTCTTCGGCGCGGTGCACCAGCATCTCGGTGAAGTTGCGGCCCCGGTGATAGAGCTGGAACCACAGCGGGCTGCTGGCTGCTTCTGAAACGTCTTCCATACTGTAGTTGGATGAGGTGCTCAGCATCATCAGCGTGTTGGACATCCCGGCTCCCCGGGCCGTGCCGACCTCTCCGTCGGGGTGGGCCAGCATGTGGCTGCCCGCGGGGGCCACCATCACCGGCATACTGATTTCCTGTCCCAGAACGGTGGTGGATATTTTGCGCTCCGGCACATCCCGCAGGAACCGTGGCCGGAGTTTCAGATCCTCGAAAGCCGACCGGTTGCGGCGGGTGGTGAACTCGTCCATCGAGCCGGCCTCGATGAACTCCCAGTTGTTATGGGGAAGGACGAGCTTCGCTCGTGCCTCGTAATCGTAAAGATTGATGGGGTCGTTAGCCATGTGTCCTCCTAAGACGGAAATCGCGTCAAAAATTGCCCCTACTCTACTCCCGACGGGTTGCTTCGGCAAGAGGAGTATACCCGGCGGTCCACCCCGTCACTCGTACCGCAGAGCCTCGGCTGGGTAGATTCTGCTGGCCTGCCGGGCGGGGAGGAAGGTGGTAACCAGGGAGAAGAGATAAGCGGCGCCGACGATTATCACGATCTGAATCCACGGGAGGGCGAATCGAATGGTGTCGACGTCTTCACGGATCTCCCGCACTATGTTGTAGGAAATTGCCGTGCCCAGGCCGACGCCTATTGCGACTCCTAGCAGGACCACGAAAGATGACTCCAGCAGGAAGCTCAGCTGCACCATGTTGCGGCGGTAGCCGATGGCTCTAAGCATGCCGATCTGCTGACGACGCTCCACCACGGCCCGCAGGCTGACTACTCCCAGCGACGCCACGCCCACCATCAGGCCTAACCCCATGAATCCCGTGAGCAGGTAGTTGAAGGACTGGTTTGCGGACACCGAATCCTGGACCTGTTCCGCCAACACGTTGCTCTCAAGTCCGTTGCGCTGGAATGCCAACTCGAGGCTGTTGGAGACCGATGCGGCGTCTGCGTCCTCAGCCAACTTGAATCGGTAACTGGTTACGGGTATCGGGAAGGGAGAAACTTCGTCCAATTGCCGCCGAGACCCGATCATGCCGCCTCCGAGCTGTCCGAAGGCATCGGCCGTCTCATCGAGTATGGCGATTACCGTGAGATTGACCTCAGTCCCAGAACGCGGTTCTCTCACTTCGATCTGGACGGGCTGCAAAGTCTCGTCCTCGTAAAAGACTCCCTCCAACTGGAACTGCGGCAGGTTCTCTCCGCCACGGAAGCCGTTCCTGACCGGCACTGCAAGGGCATCGACCACCACCAGCGTCGAATCACTACGCAGTACATCCCAGACCTCCTCCGGCGAGGTCCCGTAGCCTTCGGCAATCAGGTGGAATGTTGTTTCCGATTCGGCGAGAAATTCGTCGTCGGCCGCCCGGACGCCGTATGATTCCCACCTCTGCTCCTCCGCGCCCTGCTGGCGGACCTGGACGGGTATATAGGTGTAGCTGCCAACAGCCTCGAAATCTGCCGGGTTCAGGTCAGGATCGTCCTTGATTCCCTGCCGGATGTCCGATATCGGGGTGCTTGGATTTACCGTGGCAGATAAATCCCATCCACCCACGAGTTCGCTTTCATCGCCGGCGGTGGTGCTGAATGCCTCGGTCAGGATTGACATCACCATCATTGTGAAAATGACAAGGGCGAACATGGCCAGGGTGAGACCGGTGCGAAACTTGGCGCTCATCGGGTAGGCCACGGCGGTCACCAGAACCGGGCGCAGGCTGCCGATCCGGGACGTCAGTGTGGTCAAAATCCGCAGAAGGAGGTCGGCGTTGAACATCACCGCCAATACAGCGGCGGCCACCATCGTTATGCCGGAGAGGAAGAACATCTCGATGCCAGCGTTAATCTCTCCGAAGAAATTCTCGAGCACGCTGAAGGGCACGAACCAGTATGCCACGACGCCCACGCCAATAAACGTGTATGCCACGCGGTCGGAAGTTTCGGGACGCACCTGGTTCACGTTCATCAGAGAACGGACAAGAAGTCCGACCCCTACTATTGCGATTGAAACGCCTATCCTGATTCCCATGGCGGTGTCTGTCTGGGTGCCCACCCAGGTCACCAGAATCCCAATTGCAACCACTATGACCGACAGGCAGACACGGATGACCACCATCCAACCCTGCCGGAAGGGGCTCAGCAAAAGCTGGAACAGCGTGTAGACGAAAACTAAGGGCGCTGCCAGTACCGAAAGCGGAGCCGCGACCAACAGGACGATTCCACGCACGAAGCGCCCGGCCAGGAAGGCACGCGCGCTGAAGTAAAGCACCTGCAGCGGCAAGAGCATCAGGCCGGCGATTATCAGCCTGGACAGCTGCTGCAGGGCGCTGGCGGTGTTGGTCTCCTGCGGCGACGGGAGATCTCGAACCGCCGCGACGATGTTCATGCGGCTGACCCGGTACGCGGATATTCCTACGGTGATAAAGGTGATCACCATGCCGAGACAATAGGCAACGACCGCGCTTCGAACCTCGAAATGCCGTGTCAGCTGAAAGCCGTCGGTGTCGCTGCCCGTCCCGCCGCCCGCGAAGATCTGGTTGATGATGCCGACGATCAGCGCACTGGCTATCAAGCCCAGTGCCACGCCGACTACACCGGATACGAGCGAGTAGGCGGTGCCCTCGAAAATAAACATCTGGATCAGGTGCCAGCGCCGCGCGCCGACGGCTCGAGCCATTCCCAGCTCTGAGCGACGGGCCGCCGCCAGCATCACAAAGATCAGGAAAATCAGCAGTATCCCGACCATGATGGAAAACAGGCCGAACAGGATGAAGAAGCTGGTGACGACGCTTCCGACCTGCTCCGCGGTTTCCAGCAGACTGCGCTTTATGTCGATCACCAGGAACTCGGCCATGGACACGACGAGGGTATTGACCTCGCGAATCAGTTCCTCGTCTCCAGTATCTGCAACAGCCTGGAGGAACTCCGAGCGCACGTCATCGTCGTAGAAGAGGGAGACAAGCTCGTCGGTCAGCTCGGCCTTGGAAAGTTCATTTTGCAGTTCCGACAGGTGCTCTTTCAGGGTGTCGGAAATACCGGGCCTCTGTCCCTTCTCGACCAGATGCTGCTGGACGTCCGGGCGAGAGAGTGCGGCCTTCAGCTTTGACGCCGCCTCGCGGTCGGTGAAGAGGACCCGCAGAGTCCTGGTGACCTCCTCACTCCGGTCGGCACCACTGTATTCGTCGCCCCTGTTGGACACCACGATTGAGTTGATAAGCCCTTCTCGGTCAAACATTTGCTGCGCCCTCGAGAGGTTCAGCAGCAGAGTTGGCTCCTCCCCCACCGGACCGCTGCCGGAGACCACCCCCTTAACCGAGAGGGCAACGGGTTCCTCGTATACGTAGACGGTCAGCGTGTCCCCGGATACGGCTTCGAGGTCCTCGGCGGCCGCGGAATTGATGAATACCTCGTCGGGCCCCAGATCCTCCACTCGGACGTCGCCGCCGCCTTCGAGGGCAAATCCCCCGAACCCTGCCAGCGTATCCGGATTCACTCCAGCAATCTGCATTCGCCCCTCGCTGCGGGAGGTGCGATCGTTTATGGTGGGAGCGATTTCGGCGAGGCCGGCAGCAAGGCCATCGATGCTGTCCACATCGGCGAGTTCCTGCTGCAGCTGGGTAAAGCGCTGCATGGGGACGTAGGCGGCGCCGCCGAACTGGTCGTTTTCTCCTGCGCGGGCCGAGATGACGAACTCGTCTATCGTTCCCAGACCGTCGACCACGGCCTGGCGTATGGAGAAAGTAAGGGTGTCGCCCGTGCCGAAGGAGGCAGCCATGATCAGAGTGGAGATCATAATTCCGACAACGATCAGCGCGGTCTGGGCCTTGCGTCGCGGGATGTTGCGCAGGGCCATCTTCAGCATAACGCGGTTGCGCAGGGCCATTGCGCTGATGATGGCCAACGACGGGAGGAAGACCGCAAGGAGAACGATCATGATGTGGTCCATCTTGACGCCGAAGAGGTCTTCCATCAGCTGGACCACCTGTCAGGGGTTGTAAGCCCATCTTTGGGGGTCAAGGAAAGTGTTGTTCCTCTAGTTGCTGCCGAAACCATCGTCAACGATCGCGCCGTCCCTCATGCGGACGATTCGGTGGGCCATTCGGCCCACTTCCTCTGAGTGGGTTACCAGGATGAAGCTCTGCTGGTTGGCGCGGTTCAGTTCAATGATCAGGTCCATAATTTCGTTGGTGGTTTCGCTGTCGAGGTCACCCGTGGGCTCGTCGGCCCAGATGATGGATGGCTGGTTAACCAGGGCGCGTGCGATGGTTACTCGCTGGCGCTGACCTCCGGACAGCTCGCTGGGCAGGTGACTGGCGCGATCATCAAGGCCCACACGCTCCAGCATTGCCATGGACCGCCTGCGGGCCTCTGTAGCGCCAATTCCGGACAGCAGCAGGGGCATCTCGACGTTTTCCACGGAGGTCAGGACGGGAAGGAGATTGTAGAGCTGGAACACGAATCCCATGTTCCTGGCGCGGTAGTCGCTCCGCTCGTCGTCGGGCAGCTCGTGCAGCACCACGCCGTCGATGACCACCTGCCCCGAGTCCACATCATCCAGGCCCGAGAGGCAGTTCAGCATGGTGGTCTTGCCGCAGCCGCTGGGGCCCATGATGGCGACCATCTCGCCTCTGCCGACCGAGAGGTCCACTCCGCGGAGGGCGTTCACCTGCACCTTCCCGGTGTCGTAGGTCTTGTGAATGCCCGTGGCCCGGACAATCGCCTCGTTCATCGGTGCTCCAGTTCAACTGATGCCCGGCCCCAGACCGAGTGAAATAACCGGAATTGTTTGGACTACCTGCAGTTATTTCGCAACTACAGAGTATAACCGGAATCCGGTTACGGAGGGAGAGGAATTCGTAGCTTGATTCTCGTCCGTCAAGGCTGCATTCGGGAAGCAAGAGGGGAAGCCATCCGCGGGCGGAGGACTGAATTACTGCTCGTGTAGGCGGAGCTTCAACTGCTCGAGCCACCACCAGAGGCGACTCCAGACCATGCGGCGCTCTGAATCAGACAACTGGCGCCCCAGGTGGCGGCGGGTGGCCGCGACGCCCTGACCGGCGAGGAACCCCCAGGCGCCCCGCTCATTACGCATCCACGCCCAGGCCCTGTCGCTGTGGTCGCTAAGTACCTGGCTAAGAACGGGGTCAAGTACCTCGAGGTCCAGTTGGGGGCGCACCATCGCTCAAGGCACCGAGGGCAGGGACACGGATACAGGTTGGAAAACGGAAGTACCGCGACAGCCGGACACGCTTTCAGCCACCACCGACGGGACGTACGATTTCCAGGATGTCGCCGTCCTGAAGCGTGACCTCAGGGTACTGCTCCTGTTTCAAAACCTCACCGTTATATCCCACGGCAACGTGTTTCAGGTCCAGCCCAAAAGAATTCAGGTAGGATTCGAGATCCACACTGCTGTCTATTGGACGGGGTTTTCCATTCACCATCAAGTTGATCATCTGGAAGTCAGCCTCCAGTCAGGGTGTTTGGCCGCCTCTGATTTCAGCTACATTGTAAGTCGGTTGATGACTCTCGGGCCAGGACGCCCGCAGCGCTACCATCATCTCACGAGCCGCAAGTCGCGGGTCATCTGCGGTCAGGATGCTCCGGATCACTGCCACCCCTGATGCACCGGCGGCCATGACTTCGCCCTGGTTGTCGGCCGTAATTCCACCGATGCCAATGAGCGGCAGGCTGCAGTGGGTAGAAATCTCCCGTACAAGACCCGGCCCCGCGGGGTTTTCACCGGGATGGGAACGGGTAGCAAACATCGTGCCGACCACCAGCAGGTCCACGCCTGTCGATGCCGCCTTTACCGCGCCCTCAACCGAATGCACCGATCGCCCGATGAGCGACCCTGCCGGGAGCAACTGCCGGGCTGCTCCTACTGGCAGAGCATGCTCCCCGAGTTGTACTCCGTCGGCAGAGGCCACAGCGGCGACATCCACCCGCTCGTTTACCAGAAGTACTGCTCGCCCGTTTATAACCCGGCGTACTTCCGCCGCAAGGGACAGCAGTGTCCCTCCGGGCATCTCCTTGGCCCGCAGTTGGACCAGGGAAACGCCGCCAGCCACAGCGGCCTCAATCCGGGCTGCAATTTCCTCCGGGCAAACGACGGAGCAGTCAGCGACGAGGCACAGGCAGGGGAGTCGCAGCTCGGCGGCCATGAACTAGCCCTATGCAGTCTTTGGGCGGAGTCCGGCTAGGCCCCGGCAGCCGCCGGCTGGGGTACGTCGGTGGTGGGACTGCTGGCGGCGGCGTACTGGCGCACGCCGATACGCCCGGCCAGGAACGCCTTGCGTCCGGCCTCAACGCCTGCCTTGAAGGCCTCGCCCATCAAAGCTGGGTCGTTGGCCTGGGCAATGGCGGTGTTGACCAACACAGCGTCGGCGCCCATCTCGAGGGCCTGGGAGGCATCGGAGGGCACGGCGAGGCCCGCGTCGACGACCACGGGCACGTTGGCCTGCTCGATGATGATGCGGACTTCCTCACGGGTGTGGATGCCCTGGCCCGAGCCTATGGCGGAGCCGAGGGGCATCACGGTGGCGCAGCCGACATCCTCTAGGTTCTTGGCCAGAACGGGGTCGGCGTGGATGTAGGGAAGGACGACAAAGCCCTCCTCGACCAGACGACGGGCGGCCTCGAGAGTGGCGGCGCCGTCGGGGAAGAGGTACTTGTGGTCTGGGATGACTTCGAGCTTGACGAAGTTGGTCTGACCCACCTCGCGGCCGAGGCGGGCGACGAACATGGCCTCCTCGACGGTGGCGCAGCCAGCGGTATTGGGAAGCATCTGGTACTTGCCCCAGTCGATGAAATCGAGCAGGGTTTTGGCAGTGGGGTCATCGAGGTCGAGGCGGCGGATGGCCACCGTAATCATCTCGGTGCCCGAGGCCTCTACTGCGGCGACCATGTCTTCCATGGTCCGGTAGCGACCGGTGCCCACGATGAGGCGCGAATTGAATTTCTTGCCGCCGATGATCAATTCGTCGGACATTTCGACCCTGCTCCTAAAGTCCGGGGCTGGAAATAAACAGCCGCCGGGATGATTCCGGGCGGCCATTGAGCGTTACCAGGTTTGGCGTCTTGTCCCTTCGTCGGCCTGCGTTATGTTAGCGCTCCGCTGCTGCGGCCGCATAAGGTATAGACGGTCGGCGGCGCTTTCTACCGCCCTCTCAGCCTGGCTCGCCCAAGCTCCCGCCAGAACCAATATTTGGTTTCCAGATTGGTCGCAATCGTATCACCACCCGCCGATGTGCGTCAACGTGAGCGACAATTATCAGGTTTACACATCCATCGTTGGGGCTAACAGCCAGAACGTAGACTCGGGGGCTTGCCTGTTTCGGCCAATTTGTCGTCAAGTGCCTGCCTGCGCCTTTGGATGTCAGCTGGCCTGACGAAGTAATAGTCGAACAGCAGCTCGATAACCTCAAGACTCCATTCCGCTTCTCCCGGCTCCACTTCCACGATCTCGCCTGTATTTAAGCTCTTATTCGGATGGGCCCCAAAGTTGCCGATGTTCCGAACGGCGTCGAGCGAATCCGCAAGGTCGGTCGGTAACCGGGGATTATTGACGACCTCTTCTATTGCCCTTGCAAGATTGTTTGGCTGCCGTACCTGCCCTTTATCGCGGAGTATCTGCTGGAGGCATCGACGGCTCAATGCAGCACTGGCCTCCGGACTATCCACGATGACCAGGCAGGCTGCTTGGTAGTCTTTTGCGTATTCCAGTGGGACCTCTGCGGGGACAGGTAGTCGATTTGCGGCTTTGGGTCGTACCAAGACAGCGTGTTCAGTTCCACCAGGCAGTTTCGAATACGAATGTACAGGGGATTCGTCTACTATCTCATCGGTGCTGATCAGCCACAAGATAACCCGTTCACAGGCAGGGCAATCGGTTTTTTCTAACCACCAGTAACCATCTACATCCTTTCCAATAAAGTGTATCCGAATGCCCCCTGTCATCGTGAGGTTGTAATTAATGGCTGTGCGCTCGGTCACATGAAAATTTACTAGACAGTGAGGGCACCTCATTCTTTCTACTCACTCCAAGGCTATATATCTGTTGCAAAGGGCGGGGTGTCTAAAGCCTATCATAGCCGCGAGCCCTTGGCGGCCGATTGTGGTTTTCGGCGGCGCTATGCATGGGTGCGCCGACCAACGTGAGCCAACCTGAATGACAGAGGGGAAGCGGTTGGTAGACGTGGTAGACCGCCGAATTTCCGTCCAATTTCGAGGTGTTGGCTGTGTATCTACTGGTTCTATCCGGGTCCATGACTACACCTCCCGGTGGTGCCCGAGTGACCTGAAATTTTCTATATCCGCTCATTTAGCCGCAACTAGCTATTTCCGTGGTGCCGGGTGACAGCCGATGAATTTTTTAAGTTCCGGTAGTTTCTGGTACTTGCGTTGAAGGGGTGAGTCGGTCATTGGATAGGGCAAGTTTGCCGATAGATTATTTGTTCGTATTCGTTTAAGAAATAGTAGTGGAGCAGGAATGGTGGTGTAAAGTGCGCGCTATCGCAGGACCACTGTATCCCCGCTATCGGGGGGATGCCGGTTGACAAGGGGGATTGTCTGAACTTTGATTCGTGTGATTTCTGGATGGTTAAGATTTAGGAGTGTGGGGCCACAAGAATTAACAGCAATCTAAGAAAAGCTACAAGATGTCGAGATGGCTGTCGATCACTCTTTTAAAGGCTCAAAGAGCTTTGGGATAAGGAGTCCAATTGGGTTTTCATCATTTACTAATTTCTTCATGCTTATACGTGTCTTCAAACACATACCTCTCCACAGTGCCTGAACTAGCGTGTTCCCTCAATACTCCATCCAGATCGAGTGCCCTTTCTCCATCGCGATCGAAAACAACAACCCTCGACGGATAGTTCAGAACTCCATCAAGACAATTGCTACGAACGCTAGTGTTTCTTACTATCACGTAAAGCCCAGACGATCGTCTCCTGCTAAATTTGTGCAGTTCCAGAACTCCATCGGAAGAACCACTACGCCATTGGGTAGCCCCAGTTTCCGAAAATACAGGTCTGAGCGCTGAAACTTCGATGCGCGAATATTGCCGTGGGGAACGTTTTGGATCGACTTCTCCACAGCGAAACCTTACCTCAGCGTCGAACATTGCGTAATTGTATTCCGTCAAATCTGCAAATAGCTTTTTGACATCTTCCGCGGTCCATGCGTACATCTCCGCCAATTTTCGTGCCTCTGCTTTAACTTCAAACCTCATTCCACCTGACAATGGACTCCGCAATGCGAGGAACGCTAACCCTACAATCACAAAGGCACTCGCGACCGTGCTCCATAGGCCTAGGGAGACTACTTCCAGGCATACGGCAGCCAGCTCACCCCCGATTAGCGTGATCAAATACGCTCTGTCTTGAACACCGCTCAAACTATCCAACAGTCTTGTAGGCCGATGCTTAATTGCACTTCGGTATATTGATAACGCCAAACTTTGCCCCCGTAGTGCACGCTAGGGAGATTGCGGGCTTTTTATAGGATTGCGGAATGGCATTTTGCACCCCGCAATTCTAGGGATATTCTGAACAAGCCTTTTTTACTCGAGACATGTCGGACGTGGCAGCGGAGGGGGCGGCGGCCGCGGTCTGGGCGCTCTTTACCGCCGCTCAGCCCCTTGCGTTTAGTCCCTGATAGGGCCTCAGGGAGCTTGGTACAGGCCGGAAGACTGGCCGGGAAGGCCGCTGGGCGCACTACCCCCTCAGTCGTCCCTCCGCCGCCAGCAGGTTGCCCAGGCCGAACAGCAACGCCAGGCGCTCCGTGTTCTTGGCCAGCCCCCGGTAGCGCACCTTGCCGTATTCGAACAGCCGCTTCAACCGCAGGAACGGATGCTCCACTTTAGCCCTCACCGATGCCTTCGCTTTCTCCAGCAGCGCCTCATCACTCCCAGGATCGAGTCCCCGGCGTTTCCCCGGACGCATCGCCACCCGCCAGTCCACATCCAGTCCCAGGTTCTCCTTCCGCTTGTGTACTCCCTGATAACCTGCGTCTCCCCAGACCACTGTCTCGCCACCGTGCAGCAGGTTGTGGGCCTCCATAATGTCATGCACGTTGGCCGCAGTCGCCGTCATGCTGTGCACTATCCCCGTCTCACAGTCCACCCCGATATGCGCCTTCATCCCGAAATGCCACTGGTTCCCCTTCTTGGTCTGGTGCATCTCAGGGTCCCTCTCCCTGGCCTGGTTCTTGGTCGATGACGGAGCTTCGATGATGGTGGCGTCCACGATGGTTCCCTCTCGCAACCTCAGCCCTTGGGAGTCCAGGTGGGCGTTGATTTCCTCCAAGAGGCCCTGCCCCAGGCTGTGGTTTTCCAACAGATGACGGAAGTGCAAAATCGTGGACTCGTCGGGCAGGGGACCGGAGAGCTTCAGTCCTGCGAACCGCCGCACCGGCTCGGACTCGTAGAGCAGGTCCTCCATTCCGGGGTCGCTGAGGTTGTAGAAGAGCTGGACGCAGTGGACCCTGAGCATGACCGGTAGCGGGTAAGGGTGGCGGCCCTTGCCAGCCTTGGGATACACGGGGCGGATGCGGCCCTCCAAGCTCTGCCAGGGAATCAGACCGTCCATGCGCTCCAGGAAGAGTTCACGGCGGGTCTTGCGCTTCTTGCCCTGATATTCCAGGTCGGCAAAGGTGGGCTGGTCCATACAACCTCGTAACCGATCAGCATCGGGCTATTCAGCCTAACTATGCCACATGGCCGCCCACTTGTTCAGAGTATCCTTAGGTTATTGGTTGACGACGAATGCTAATCAGCCGGCGTGGGGGCGGTCTGCTCGGCTAGGATGCCAGCGAAGAACGGCGCCAGGTGGGCGTTGAACTCGTCGGCCTTCTCGTAGTGGGCGGAGTGGGCTGTGCCCTTCACGATCTCCATTCGGGAGCCAGGGATGATCTTCTGTGCCTCGGCGATCACGCTGGGCGGGAAGATGGCGTCTTCGTCGCCGACGATCAGCATCGTGGGGGTCTGCCAGCCGATGAAGTCAGCGTCCTGGCGTCCGTCCTCGCGACGGAAGCCGGAGATCACGCCGTCCTCGCCGCGCTCGGGGTTGAGGCCCTGGATCTGCTGGTAGAGGAGGGTGAGGGCGGGCTGCCCGGTGATGAAATTGGCCGCCAGGGAGCGGGCCACACCGTCTGGCGGGTTGGTCTTGGCCAGCTCGGCCAGGACGCCGGGGGATACGACGCCGCCGGTGGTGTCGCCGAGGACGAGGCCGAGGGTCTGATTGGGGCGGGCCAGCGCGAACTCGAGGCAACTGAAGCCGCCCATGGACTGGGCGACGAGGAAGGTCTCCTCAATGCCGAGGTAGTCGATGAGGGCAATGATGTCGGCGGCAAAATTCTCACGCAGCGGGGAGCCGTACGGGGCGACGGACTGGCCCCAGCCGCGGTGGTCGAAGGTGATGCAGCGGAACTCGCCGGAGAACCGGGCGACCTGCTGCCACCAGCTCATGTGGTTGCCGCCGCGCCCGTGAGCGAAGACGATGGCGGGGCCGCTGCCGTGGGACTCGTAGTAGAGGTCGATGCCGTTGATGGGCGCTTTGGGCATGGTGCAGTCTCCTTTGCTATTGGTGTGTTTGCTATGGGTCTACCCTCCCAGCCCCAGCCCTCCCCCTGAGGTGAAGGGGCGATGGTCTTATGGGAGCGGGCATTTTCGGGAGTTGGGTGCGGGTTAGACGGGCCACTGTTCGCGGCGGTAGGCGGCGTCCCAGAACATGTACTCGTAGCGGCTGCTGGTGAGGAAGGCCTGCCGCATGGCCTCCAGCTCCTCGGGCCCGGCGTGTTCTGCCTGGCGGTCGACGAAGCTGCGCCAGGCGTTGACGCTGTCCTCGAGGAGTCCGGAGACGTAGAAGTTGGTCCACTGCCCGTAGAGCGGGTGCTCGGACTGGCCCAACTCTTCGCGCAGCAGGTGGTAGGTCCAGGGGCAGGGGAGCATGGCCGCGGCAGTGGGGCCGAGGCCCTCGCGGTTGGCGACGGAGAGCATGTGGTTGACGTAGCCCGCGTTGGTGGGGGAGGGGACGGTCTTTGCCACATCCTCCACGCTCAGCCCGGCCTCTCCCAAGAGCCTGTGATGCAGGGGACGCTCAATGGGGGTCATCACGCGCTTCGCCATCTCCTCCATAACCTCGATGGTGGGCGACTTGGCGAGGGCGATGGCAACGCAGCGAGCGAAGCCCTCGAGGTAGATGTAGTCCTGGCCCAGGTAGGCCTGAAAGGTCTCCAGGGGCAGGGTGCCATCCTTGATTTCGCGCAGGAAGGGGTGGGCGAATATCTTGCGCCAGATGGGCTCGGCCTCGGCGCGAAGCTGGTCGCTGAAACTATCCATTGGGTGGTCCTCCGTTAGGCGAGTCAGGTCTACAGGCTCAGGATGCGCGGGAACGCTCCAGCTCCATTTCGCGGAGCTCGACGCGGCGGATCTTGCCGCTGACAGTTTTTGGGAGCTCGGTGACGAACTCGACGGAGCGGGGATACTTGTAGGGCGCGGTGGTGCTGCGGACATGGTCCTGGATGCTGAGGACCAGCTCGTCGGAGGGCACGTAGTCGGGGGCCAGGATGACGAAGGCCTTGACGATCTCGCCGCGCACCGCGTCGGGGCTGGCGACAACGGCGGACTCGGCGACAGCCGGGTGTTCGATCAGCGCGCTCTCGACCTCGAAGGGGCCGATGCGGTAGCCAGCGGAGATGATCACGTCATCGGCGCGGCCAACGAACCAGTGGTAGCCGTCCTCATCCTTGTAGGCCTTGTCGCCGGTGAGGTACCAGTCGCCGACGAATGAGCGTTCCATGCCCTCGTCGTCGCGCCAGTACTCCTGGAACAGGCCGAGGGGGCGTTCTGGCTTGACCTTTACGGCGATCTGGCCCTCTTCGCCGACGGGGACCTCGTTGCCTTCATCGTCGACGATGCCGATGGTGAAGCCGGGGATCGGCTTGCCCATGGAGCCGGGGCGTACGGGCATGCAGCGGTAGTTGCCGACGAGCAAGACGGTCTCGGTCTGGCCGTAGCCGTCGTAGATGGTGAGGCCGGTGCCGTCCTCCCACTGCTTCATTACCTCAGGGTTCAGGGGCTCGCCGGCGCCGGTGCAGTGGCGGAGGCCGCTCAGATCGTACTGTTTCAGGTCTTCCAGCACCATCATCCGGAACGCGGTGGGCGGAGCGCAGAAGGAGGTCACGCCGTACCGCTCCAGCATGCGCAGAGTCATCGGGGCGTCGAAGCGGCCGCGGGCGTCGTGCTGCATCACCGTTGCGCCAAGGGTCCACTGGCCGAAGAGCTTGCCGTAGGCGGCCTTGGCCCAGCCGGTGTCGGACAGGGTCCAGTGCAGGTCGGTGGGCTTCAGGTCGTGCCAGTACCTGGCGGTGAGGACGTGGCCTATGGCGCAGGAGGCCTGGGTGTGGAGCACCATCTTGGGGTAACCGACGGTGCCGGAGGTGAAGTAGATAAGCAGCGGGTCGTCGCTGCGGGTGGGCTCCACTCCCTCGAGGGACGGGGAGCCGTCGGCGACCATGCGCTCGTAGGACAACCAGCCTCGGCGGTCTTCGCCGGTGGCCAGCAGGTGTTTTAGGCCGGCGCAGCCGCCGGCGGCCTGCTCGACCTTGGCGGCGTTCTCGCCGTCGGTGATAGCCATGACGGCTTCGGCCCGGTTGATGCGGTACTCGATGTCGCCGGGGGTCAGCAGCGTGGTGGCGGGCATGGGCAGGGCGCCGAGTTTGAACAACGCGACCATTGCCACGTACCACTCCGGGATGCGGGGCAGCATTATGAAGACGCGGTCGCCTTTCTTTATGCCCAGGTCACGGAAGGAGTTGGCGAGGCGGTTGGTCAGGGCCTTGAGGTCCCAGAAGGTGTGGTGCGTGGCCTTTTCGCCACTGGGATCGACGGACAGGAGAGCCAGCTTGGTGCGGTCTTCGGCCCACTTGTCGACGACGTCGAAGCCGAAGTTGAAGTACTCCGGCACTTCGATGCGGTCGTTCAGGTAGGAGTGCTCGTAATCGGTCATGTTGGGGGCAGGATTCGGCATCGTTTCACCTCGAACTCAGGCCCCTGCAGGCGTGGGTGTGCATTTGGCCATCATTTTACCATCATCGCCCCCGGCGCAATTACGAGTGAATGTACGAGCGAAGTGGCCAGGGATGTCCTGGCAGGTATAATCTGCGTCAAATTCCACAGAAAGGAGCAACGAAATGGCAGGACAGCTTGACAGCAAGACTGCGTTGGTAACCGGCGGCGGCTCGGGGATCGGACGGGCCACGTCGCTGGCGTACGCGCGGGAGGGAGCACGGGTGGTGGTGGCAGACATGAACGTGGAGGGCGGCGAGGAAACGGTGCAGATGATCGTGGAGGCGGGCGGGCAGGCCATCCTGGTGCACGCCGATGTGTCGAACGCATCCGGAACGCAACTGATGGTCGACCAGGCCGTGGAGGCCTTCGGCAGCCTGGACTGCGCCTTCAACAACGCGGGAATCTCCGGCGGGCGCGAGCGGCGGCGGTCGGCGGACTACGCGGAGGAGGACTTCGACCGGGTGATCCGCATCAATCTCAAGGGCGTGTGGCTCTCGATGAAGGCGGAGATTCCGCATATGCTGAAACAGGGCAGCGGCGCGATCGTGAACACTGCATCTATCATGGGGCTGATCGCCACCTCCGGCTCGGTGGCGTATATGGCCGCCAAGCACGGCGTTGTTGGGCTGACCAAGGCGGCGGCGCTTGAGTACGCGCAGGACGGCATACGGGTGAACTCCGTGTGCCCCGGGTACATCAACACGCCGCTGGTGCGCCCACTGTTCGACCAGTATGAGGCCATGGAGCAGACGGTCATCTCGCGCCACCCCATCGGAAGGCTGGGCGAGCCTGAGGAGATCGCGGCGGCGGTGGTCTGGCTGTCGTCGCCCTCAGCCAGCTTCGTCACGGGCCACAACATGGCCGTGGACGGCGGGTACGTGGCGCAGTAGGCGAAAATCGTCCAGGGTTCTACCTCCAGAATACCGAAACAGGTGATTTGATGACCAGCGTTGACCAGCAGACACGGCGGCGGATGGGCCGAACCGGCCTGACCGCCTACAATCCGGCGAAGGCATGCCCGGGCTACGTGCTGTATACGCCGATGGCGAGCCGGGGCGATATGTACCTGATCGACGTGGAGGGGAATGTCGCTCACCAGTGGAGGATGCCCTACCCTCCGGGGCTTTACGGATACCTGCTGCCCAACGGGAACGTGTTCTACGGCGGCAAGATGGTGGATGAGACATGGGACCGCTTTCCTTCTTGGAAACGGTTCAAGGGCGGAGTGATGGTAGAGGCTGACCGCCACGGCAACGTGGTGTGGGAGCACCGCGATCCCGACCACCACCACGACCATCGCAGGACTGAGTCGGGCGGCGCTATCTACATGACCGTCGAGCTGATGGACCCGTCGCTGGCTGCGAAGGTGCAGGGCGGCGTTCCCGACTCGGCGCCGGAAGGGATGTGGGCCGACGTGCTGGTGGAGGTCGACGCCGAGGGCAACCGAATCTGGGAGTGGCACGCGGCCGACCACCTTGACGTCGAAAGGCACATCCTGACCGTCAACGACCGGCGGGACGAGTGGAGCCACGGCAATACTCTGGCGCCGATTGGGGAGGACCGAGTGCTGTTCAGTTTCCGCAACATTTCCACCGTCGGGATCGTGGACAAGGCCAGTGGCGAGATCGTCTGGGAGATAGGGTACGAAACGCTGGCGCAGCAGCATGACCCCAACATGCTGCCCAACGGCAACGTACTTATCTTCGACAATGGCTCCCACCGCAGGGACGCGGGTCTGCCATTCTCACGGGCCGTCGAGGTGAATCCCGCGTCAAACGAGATCGTTTGGGAGTATACGGACAACCCGGCATACAATTTTTTCAGCGCCTACATCTCCGGAGCGCGTCGCTTGCCCAACGGAAACACGCTGATAACCGAGGGGCAGTTCGGGCGGATGTTCCAGGTTACTCCGGAAGGGGAGGTTGTGTGGGAGTACATCAACCCGCACTTCCACGTCGACATGGAGGACCAGCCAGTCAACCGGGTATTCCGGGCGACGCACTACCTGAAGGAGGACATTCCCTGGCTGGTGTAGCCTTACCCCAGGCGGGGATGGGCTCACGGCTATTCGCCGTTACGGCGTAGACTAAGACTAACGGCTACCAGGGTGTGAGGGGTTTCCAGTTATGTACCAGGTCCTGGTTTTAATTCACGTCTTATCCGCCATTACATGGCTGGGAGGGATGCTGTTTCTGGCCATGGTGATGGTGCCGCTGGCGAGGCGGGATGCCGGAGTCGGGTTCAACACGCTGCGGAGCGCAGCCGAGAAGTTCGTGCCAATAGCGTGGGCGGCCAAGGTGGTCCTGGCAGGCTCGGGCGCCTACCTGGCTTGGGAGTACTGGAACGTCCGCCCGGAGACGTTCTTCACCGGCAGCACAGACTTTCTCGATTACCTGCAGCGAAAGACTGGACTGTTCGTGATCGTGATCATCCTCAGCTTCGTCCACGACTTCTGGCTGGGGCCGAGGATGATGGACCGGTTGGATGCCGCGCGATCGTCAGGCGCGCCGCTGCCCACGGGGCCTGGCCGCCTGTTCGTGCAGTGGGCGGCGCGCATCAACCTACTGCTTGTCCTGTGGATCGTGGCCTTCGCCGTGTGGATGACGCGGTCCTAGCGCGCCGACGGGAGGAGTCCATTCATAATTCCAAAAAGTCCTTACCAAGCTTTTAGCGATCAAACGAAATTGATGCGGGCTCGATTCCAGTAGGCGTACTTATCTATTGCGCTGTTCTCGCCTATTGAACAGCCATCGGCGATTGGTGCCACCCGACAATACTATGGAGCGCATGACACTCTTTACTCCTCCGCCAATGCCTCCGTCTCTCCGCTCCATAAATTTGTTGAATACGACCTCTGGTGGAATTTCAATTTCTAGAACTGAGAGGTTAGCCCGCTCAATGTCGTTGGCGTATTCACTATCCTTTGGGTTTGTTACGGTAATTTCAATAGCAATAGTACCTGTTCCTAAACCCAAATCCACCGATGGGAGGCGTGAAGGCTGGGCAAATTGGGATGAGGGAGCCTACAAGGGAGAAAGCCTGGGCTCCATTGGGACCGATGTGACCCCGCAGAGGGTTTTCAGTAGCCGCACCGGGCCTCGAGAGCGGTCTATGGAGGCTGGGAATCGCGTGATAGTGAGATCGGACGCAGCGGAATGCACTCGCGGACCGGGCGGACGCGAGTCTGGAGGCGTTGGGTCGGTTGCGGATAGCGCCGTCAGGCTGGGAGTGGGATGGCTCGCAGTCGGGCCAGGGCGAGAGTGGCCTGCTCAGCCCAGGGCCAGCCCCGGGGAAGATGCAAAATGAGTCTGCGCGCCGAGCGTGTGAGCCGTCCCGCCAGGGAGAAGAAGCGTCGCCGGAGGGTCTTGGTGGTCACGATCTGCTCGCCCAGACCAATTCGCGCCGTCCAGCGGGCCAGGTTATGGGCCATCACCTGGATCGCCAGCCAGGCGGCGTTGGCGGCGAAGCGGCCCGAGGGAAGATGGTTCAGGCCGACACCGTACTTCAGGTCTCGGATGGCATTCTCGATCTCGGCGTGGCGACGATGGTCAGCCTCCAGTTCGAGCGTCTCCCCGTCCCGGTCGGTGATGAAGCCGTGATAGCTGTAGCTGGCGAACAGGGCCAGTTGGGAACCGGGCGTGGGCTTCACCCGCCGGACGATGAGCCGCACCGGCGCGGCGTCGGGCTCACTCTGGAAAGGGATATAGGTGGTCTCGGCCACATCGGCGGCACCGTCCATCCAGTAGGGGATGGGCGTCCAGTCCGCCTCGGGTATCGCCTCGATGAGATGGCGCAGGTTTTTGTGTTGGCGGATGGTGATGGAGTAGCGGACATCCATCTTGCGGCAGACGGCGACGATGGCGTGGGCATAGAAGCCGCTGTCGGCCCGCACCGTGAGTTGACCTCTGGCGCCGGCATAGCGCACCCGTCCCACGGTCTCCCGCAGGAAGTGAGCGGCGCCCCGAACAGTGTTGGCCCGGCCCTCGCGCAGCCGGGACATCAACACGTCCCCGGTGCCGGCGGCCACGGCCAGCAACGGGTGATAGCCTCGCTTGCCGGTATAGCCGTGGTGTCGCGCCCCCTCCTTGGCCAGTCCGTAAGTCTCGCAGATGGTGGAGTCTAGGTCGATGGTGAACGGCCCGTCGCCGGGTCCGGCACCGGCGGCCCAGGCCCGGGCCAGCAGCTCCCGGCTCACCCGGTCCAGCTGACGGACGTGGCCCCAGCGGAAGCTGCGCAGGAAAGTGCCCAAGGTGGATGGCGCTTTGACCATGCACCCCAGCACCGAGTAGGTCCGCCCCGCACGCAGCGCATCGGCGTCGTCAATGCAGTCGCCGCCCGCCAGCGCCGAGGCCACCAGCGTCAGCAGCTTGTCTCCCGCGTTCGCCCGCCCCGGCGCATCCCCGAGGTCAAGGTGACGGTCAACGAGTTCACGCAGGCCCACGTGCTGGGCCAGGGTGGCCGGCAGGAGCAGCCCGGCATTGTTGACCAGGCGGTGGTCGTCGAAGGCTATTTGGATGCGGTCGGGGTGCTCAAGTGGTAGCATCTGTTGGGTGCTCCTTGTTTCTGGTAGGTTTCCTCTCTCGAAAACCATTATCCCAGATGCAAAGGAGCACTTTCCTACCCATTCACCACGCCGCGACGCTCATCTCTTCGGTGGATTGGGGCTAAAGATTCGTAGGGAAATAATGAGGCTGACTGGCCGCGGACATGCCCAGTCCTAGATCGATGTCTTACCTTGGCTAGGACGTCTACCTGTCGCTCGGCTAGATTAATCCATACTTCCTTCCTGACATCTATCAGAAAGTTCTGATCGTCTGATTTCCCCCCAGGAAGCTTTATGCATTTACCCTTTGATTCCTCGAGAACATCTTTGGCCAGCAGATGGATAGCTCCCTCTCCACACCCCGAATTTCCACCACGAGACCTGTGGGCGAAATGCCATACAACCTTCCCGCTTTGCCCCTGCCTTGCAATAACTGCATTGTGGCAGGTGGGACAAAAGCAATCACAGGCGAGTCCTCTTTCGACGTCGCGGGGACCCACCCAATTCCCCCATTTGTCCACAGCAAAAGGCAATAGCAAATCGCGCTTAGAGTCCACTCATCCACCTATCCCAAAAGGCCATCAGCCCCGAATCGCATGTGCTACCACTAATTGTATCAGCGGCACATTACGAGTTCGGCCAAATTTGGCCTACCCAGGAAGTTGAAGAGAGAGAGAAGGTTAGCGCGCCGAGGGGAACTCCGGGTCGCGCTTCTGGCGGACTGAGTCGAGTCCCTCGCGGACGTCGGGACCCATGAAGTTGAGCATCTCCAGCGCCAGCGAATAGTCAAAGGCAGTGTGCTCGGCCATGCGGAGCCACTGATTGAGGGAGCGCTTGGTGTAGCGGATGGCGAGTTGTGGGCCGTCGGCCAGCTTGCGGGCGACGGTCATGGCGCGCTCCATGACCTCGTCGTGGGGTACGCAGAGGCTGACCAGGCCCAGTCGTTCGGCCTCTGGGCCGTCGAGGAACTCGCAGGTCAGCAGGTAGTACTTGGCCTTGGCCATTCCGATGAGCATCGGCCAGATGGCTGCGGCGTGGTCTCCGGCAGCCACTCCGAGTCGTACATGGCCGTCGGTGAAGCGGGCGCGCTCGGAAGCGATGGAGATGTCGGCCAGCAGCGCCACCGCCAACCCCGCGCCAACGGCAACGCCGTTGATGGCGGAGATGACCGGCTTGTCGAGGTTGATCATGTTGTGGACGATGTCGCGGGCCTCCTGCATCGTGCCAGCGATCACCTCGGCGTTGCCGATGGACTGCTCAATCATATCGAAGTCGCCGCCGGCGGAGAAGGCGTTGCCTGCTCCGGTAATGACCGCCACACGGACCTCTGGGTCCTGCCCGAGGTCGAGCCACACGCGGCTCAGCTCGTTGTGCAGAGTGAAACCGGTGGCGTTGAACACCTCGGGGCGGTTCATCGTAAGGAGGGCGATGCCGTCGTTCTTTTCGATGATGATGTCCTGGTAGCCACTGTAATCAACCATCTTTTCTAAATTCCTTGCGTCAATAACTGGTGGGATCTAGTAAAGCGATCCATCCTCCGAGAGTCTTTCAATATCTGACTCCGACATGCCGAGGATTTCGCGGAAGACGTAGTCGTTGTCCTCGCCGACGTTACTGTAGTGCCCGAACTCCATGGGGGTTTCGGAGAGGCGCGCCGGGGTGGTCCAGGCGAGGCTGTCGCGTTTCTCCCACTCCCAGGCCGGGGTGCCACGCTCGGCGACGTAGTAGGGCGTGGGCCGGTAGAAGTCTCGGGCCTTCAGGTGTTCGCTGGCGTAGAGGTCATCGCCCTGCGAAACGATGCTGGCGGGCACGCCCTCTGCTTGCATACCTGTCATCACGTCGTCGGCGGTGTGCTGGGCCGCCCACTCGCCAATCAGTGAGTCAAGATGGTCCTGGTTTGCCAGCCTGCCCTGATTGGTGGCGAAGTCGGGCTCGTCGCACCAGTCGGGATTGCCTATCGCGCGGCGGAAACCATCCCACTCCTCATCGTTCTGCACGGCAATGGCGCACCAGCGGTCCTCTCCCTGGCACTGGTACACGCCGTGGGGAGCGCAGTCGGTGCCGCGGTTGGCGATGCGTTGGGGCAGGCGGCCGTTGGCCTGGTAGTCCAGGATGGATGGCCCCGCCGTTATCGCGCCGGATTTGAATATCGAGGACTCCATGGTGGCGGGTTCGCCAGTCAACCGGCGGCGCATGAGAGCGCCGATGATGGCCGAGGGCTGGAACACGCCGGTGTGGTAGTCGGAATAGGACGTGTTGATGGCCGAGGGTGGCTCGCCTTCATTGCCGGACATCAGCGAGACGCCGCCCATGTGCTGGACCAGGATGCCGTAGGACTTGTAGGTGTAGTAGGGGCCGATGCCACCCAGCCCGGTCTGCCACATCAGGATTATGTCAGGCCGCAGCTCCCGCACCGCCGGGAAGTCGATGCCCCAGCGGTCGAGGATGTTGCGGCGGAAGTTGGTCATGAAGACGTCGCTGGTCTTGACCAGCTCCTGGAATACCTCCAGGCCGCCGGGGGTGCGGACGTCTATGGAGACGCGCCTCTTGTTGCGCTGGAAGTCGGGCTGGCCGGCGCCTCGAGACCAGGCGGGGATGAAGGCCATTTCGTCTAGCACCTTGTTGGTCTCGACCTTGATGACCTCGGCGCCGAGGGAGGCTAGGATGCGGCCGGTGAGCGGCAGTGCGACGTAGGGGCCCAGCTCGAGCACGCGCACGCCCTGGAGGGCTTTCTTTCCGTTTTCGATCACCTAAATGACCCCCTGATCCCTTAGCGATGACATCTCTTCCGAAGAGAGGCCCAACTCGCCAGCGTAGATGGTTTCGTTGTCCTGCCCGAGGCTGGGAGCGGCATTGGTGGCGGGCGAGACCTGCTCGCTGTCGAACACGCCCTGGGGATATTGCAGTGTTCCGGCCTCCGGGTGGTCGATGCCGAACCAGAAATTGCTGGCCTCAAGCTGCGGGTCGGCCAGGAGGTCGGAGACGGTGTTGACGGGTATGAATACGAGGTTACGGCGCTGGCCCTCATGAAACAGGTATTCGCTGGTGTATCGGGTGGTGAAATCGATGACGAGGGCGGTGATTATGTCATTGAAAGGTGCGCGGTCCTGGTTGCCGCCCTTATAGGCTTCGTTCAGGACTTCTTCATTTCCGGTTACCTCGTAGATCCATTCGGATAAGTTGTCCCACTCGCGGGGAGTGATGATGCCCGCGGATATCCAGCCGTCGGAGCTGGGGTAGGCGCCGAGGGGAATGACGAGGGTGGAGGTGGCGCCGACGCGGGTGACGTTGTCGCCCAGCATCATATGGGCCAGGGCCGGGTGGGCGTCGGTGTAGTAGGTGATCAGTGCTTCCTGCAGCGATACGTCGATGTGCTGGCCCTCGCCGCCACCGAAGTCGCGGTAGTAGAGAGCGCCGAGGATGGATGCGGCGGCGAACTGTGCGCCTGGGAAGTGGGACTGGTCGTTGCCCTGCCGCATGGGCGGGCCGTCCGGTTCGCCGGTGATCTGCATGAACCCGCTGGATGCAAGGGCGATCAGGTCGTTGGACTTGTAGTCCTTCCACGGGCCGGTCTGGCCGAAGGGAGTAACGGAGGCCACGACGATGCCGGGGTTGATGGCCCTGAGGGCCTCGTAGCCGAGCCCCAGGGAGTCCATATAGCCGACGGGATAGCTCTCCACGACCACATCGCTCTGGGCGACTAGGCGTCGGAACAGGTCGCGACCGCGCTCGGACTGGAGATCTAGGGTAATGGAGCGCTTGTTGGTGTTGTAGAAAAGGAAATACAGGCTGCGATCCGGCCCCTCCCTGTCGTCGACGAACGGGCCCCGGGCGCGCGAGGGGTCGCCGCCGGGAGGCTCGACGCGCACCACGTCGGCGCCGTAGTCGGCAAGCAGCTTGCCGCAGAACACCGCCTCCGGACCGCTGAGGTCGAGCACGCGGTATGGCGGGAGGAGGCGGCCATCGTCAGGGATTTGGAGAGGCATGGCGAAGTGGCATTCCCTTTAAGAAGTGCCACCCGGTCACGATTCCGCGAAAGTGGCATCGGGATTGTAGGAAGGTGGGGGACGGAGCGTCAAGTTTTGCCGGACATTGCCATCGAGATAAATTCGTCGGTCCTGCGGCGTGCCCTGGGGCGCAAGCGGTAACTGTATGGCGTAACGCGAGTGCGGAGTACGGGGTTTTCGACCCCGACAACAACAGTTCCACCTGGTTGGGACTGCAAGCTGGAGAGTACTTTAACTGGCCACTGCCGAGACCGTTCGATACGCTGACCACGGCACCGCTGCCCGGCTTTGAGATACCGACGGCGGACATGTACCGCACCCCCACCGCCTGCCATGGTAGAGCATTTATTTGCTTGATACTCTCTCCCTCAAAAAATCACTACTGCTATAATCTGCTATCCCTCGCTTTGCCCATATGGCGATAGAGGTTGTTTTTGAATTCTTACTTGGCTGCCACAAGAGACCGCTTTCTGCTGGCGCTGAAATACGCCGACTACCGAACCATGTGGACCGCCACGACCTGTTCGGGGGCTGCGGCGTGGGCTCTGATCGTCATCCGGGGATATCTGGCGTGGGAGCTTACGGAAGCATCGCTGTGGGTTGGTGTCATCACCTTCGCCGCGATGTTTCCCCGGGTTTTCTCCACACCATTCGTCGGTTACCTCGCCGACCGGTTTGACCGCCAGACATTGCTTAAGTGGATTTTCGCCCTGAACCTGGCCCACAACATTCTGCTCGGCTTCCTGGTGATGAATGGACTGGCGGGTCCATGGGCATTGACGTTCCTGGCTCTCTTCAACGGCACACTCCGTGCCGGGCAGATGACCGTAGCCCAGGCGCTGATTCCGAACCTGGTGCCGCGGGAGCACTTGCTGAACGCCCTGGCGCTGAACCAGGCCACGCAGCAAGGGTCGAGACTGTTCGGGCCGTTGGCCATCTTGCCGCTGCTCGCCTTCGTGAACCTCGAGGCCGCCTTCTGGTTTTGCAGCGTCTTCTACCTTGTTGGACTCATCCAGGTCTCGAGGGTTGGCACCCGGTCGACGGGCAAAATGGACGAGACCCGCACCTTCTGGAGCAACCTTATCGCAGGGTTTGAGTACATTTACACAAGCCCGCGTCTCTTGATCATGGTCCTGCTGGTGGTAGCCCACTGCGCCTTCACCATGTCGTATGAGTCGATCCTCCCGGCCATTTCCGAGGATAAACTGGGCGCAGGGTCAGTGGGTGTTACCTATCTGATGGGAGGCGTCGGTGCAGGCGCGCTCATTTCATCGATTTTCCTGGCCGGCGTGCGCGGTTCCTCTGCGAGAGGGAAATTGTTCCTGATGTTCGGTGTTATGAGTGCCGCGGCTTCGATAATGCTGGCGCTGTCCAATATGAGGGAGGTTTCCATAGTGGCCACGGTGCTCCTCGGAGCGACCCAGGCCGGCTTCATGACAATCAGCCATACCATCATCCAAATGCTGACCGATGACTCGGTGCGGGGCCGCGTCGCAGGGGTATATTCGGTGCATGTGGGCGGGAGCATGGCTATCACCAACATGGTCGGAGCCGCAATATCTGACGTTTACAGCGCTCCGGCGGTCATGCTGGTGGGAGGGTTGCTGTTCCTGGGCACCATGGTGGTGAGCCTGGGGAGCGGCACCTTGAGGCGCGTTTACTTCCCCGCACCCGCCGTTACTGCGGCGGCCTGAACCTGATCAAAGTGTGAATACTCTTGCCGGAGGTCCCTCCATGAGCAGTGAACTGGATCGATACATCGAAAAGACCCCCAAGTCGAAGGAGGCCTGGGAGGAGGCCAAGCGTTATCTTCCCGGAGGGGACAGCCGAAACTCCATCTTCTGGAATCCCTACCCCATATTCGTGGAGCAGGCAAACGGTGCTCACGTTGTTGACGTAGACGGCGCAGACCGGCTGGACTTCATTGGAACGATGACAACGCTGATCCTGGGACACGCGCCGGAGCCGGTGATGGATGCCGTGCGGGCGCAGCTGGAACTGGGAGTGGTGTACAACGCACCGAACCGGCAGCAGGTCCGCCTGGCCAAACTGCTGTGCGAGCGGATTCCGAGCTTCGATCTGGTGCGGTTCACGAACTCGGGCACCGAGGCAACTCTGAACACCATCCGCGCAGCGCGGGCTTTCACCGGCCGGAGTCAGATCGCCAAGGCGGAGGGCGGCTACCACGGCAGCCACGACGTTGTAAGCGTCAGCGTGCGGGTCGACCCCGGCAAGGCTGGAGAGAGGCTGCATCCCGACGCCCTGCCCGCCACCGAGGGACTGGCCGACGGCGTTCTGGACTCGGTGGTGGTGATTCCATTCAACGAGACAGGACCGGCCCGCGAGATTCTGGAGAAGCACAAGGACGATCTGGCGGCGATCATCGTCGAGCCGATGCTGGGGTCGGTTGGGATGCTGCCGGCAACCCACGAGTTCCTGGGGATGCTCCGGGACTTCGCCACAGAGAACGGTGTGGTGCTGATCTTCGACGAGGTGATCAGCTTCCGGATAGCGCCGGGCGGGTCGCAGGAATACTACGGGATAACGCCGGACATGACCTCGCTGGGAAAGATCATCGGTGGCGGGTTCGCCGTGGGCGCGTTTGGCGGGCGCGAGGACATTATGGGGCTGTACGACCCCACGTCCGGCCCGCGGGTGGCCCACGCCGGCACGTTCAATGCCAACCCCGCGACCATGCTGGCCGGTTCGGTAACGCTGGAGCAGCTGACGCCCGAGGTCTACCGGCGGCTGGCCGAGGTGACCGAATACCTGCGGCAAGGTCTGCGCGAGGTCGGGCAGGAGCTGGAGGTGCCGGTGCAGGTTACCGGGCTGGGATCGCTGTTCGGGATCCACTTCCAGGACGACACGCTGGTCGGTTACCGGGACCTCGCCAGGGCCGACTCCGCACTCCGCCACAACGTTTTCCTGGGGCTGCTGAACGAGGGGATCCTGATGGCCCCCAACCTGGTGGGTGCGGTCTCGACGGTCATAGGCGAGGCCGAGGTGGACACGTTTGTGGAGGCTTTCCGCAGGGTGCTGCGGGGTCAGACGTAGTTCCACTGACAGGTGGGATAGGAAAGTCCCCGCTCCGATTGGGCGGGGACTCCTCGTTGTCCACTGGTGGATCGGCCCCGTAGGCTAGGCGAAGTCCTCGCGGCGGAACACCGCGGTGGCCTCGACGCGCTGGAGATCGCCGTCAAAGAAGTCGCCGACAGCCTCACGCCAGGCAGTGTAGTGGGGCATGCCGCGGTGGGCAGTCTCCCATGCGTCGCGGTTTTCGTAGACCTCATACAGGTAGAAGGTGTTTGGGTCGTTGTTGTCGGCCAGAACGTCGAAGCGGAGGCAGCCGGGCTCCTTGGTGTTGGATCCCTCGGCATCGCCCTTGGTGGCCGCGATGAACTCGTCGCGACGGCCTTCCTTGATCTTGACAGTAACGAACAGTGTGAACATTGTCCCTCCACACCCGGGGCCGGCTATTCAGGGCGCGGCAGTGCCGGGCGGCAGAATTTATGGCTCGTCGAACCGCTGGAGCGGGCGTACGATGGCATAATTATAGACTGCGGCCTCTGACAGCGGCATACGAAAGGGCAGCTGGCTAAAAACGGCAGTTGGCTTGGGACAATGAAGGCCTTGCGGTGAGCCCCGATGGGCAAAACGGAGGAGTTTCGCCCTGGGCGAGAGATTCCCTGGTCCACTCTAAATATCAGTCGCCCCGGCGTCTACTTTGGGATTGTGCTGGTTATATGTGAGCCATTCGTATCGGTTTCCGTCACACTGGGTTATAATGTGGGGACACGCTTGATTGGCGCGCCAAGGTTTGACACAAGAACGGACTGGCTCCTCACTCCACCTCCTCTTCTCTTCTTGTTCGCCCTCCCGCTGATTCACCTGTGTTACCACTCTAAATTTAGGGAGTCCGTTCTCATATGGCTCTAGCATATCCGACTGCCCCCGCGCGACCGTCCAAGCGCGCCCCCAACCACACCCCGTTCCAGACCGTTTGCGATGACTGCAATATGTCGGCCACCCTCCCCTTTCGGCCAACCCAGGGAAAGCCGGTGTATTGCCGTTCCTGCTTCAAAGCACGCCGCCAGGGGGCTTCCCCGGAGGTCGGCACCGAATCCATCCAGTCAGTCCAGGCAAACAAGCCCACCCGTTCTCGTTCTGAAAGCGAGCCAACCGTTGACAGCGCAGCGGTCGGCGATGCCACATTTTCCGGTATGTCCTTGGACGCCGTCACCAAGGCGGCGATTTCCCGGATGAACATTTCCAGGCTCACACCCATCCAGGAGAAGGCCATCCCACACCTTATGGCGGGGCGAGACCTGATCGGCCAAGCGCGGACCGGCTCTGGCAAGACGCTGGCGTTCGCCGTGCCAATGGCAGAGATGTGCGATTCTTCCGTCCGGCAGGTCCAGGCCGTTGTACTGGTCCCCACCCGCGAGCTGGCCATGCAGGTGGCCGGAGTCATCGAAGCCCTGGTTTCCCCAAAGAAAATCCGCGTTACGCTGCTGTATGGCGGACGGTCCCTGAGACCGGAGTATGTAGCGTTGAGAAACGGGCCCCAAATAATCGTCGGCACTCCCGGCCGGACGCTGGACCACTTGCGGCAGGGTACGCTCAACCTCAGCGGGGTGCGATTCCTGGTGCTGGACGAAGCGGACGAAATGCTCGACAGGGGGTTCGCCCCCGACGTCGAGTCCATCATAGGCCGTACGCCCAATGGGCGACAGACGGCACTCCTGTCCGCAACGATGCCTCATTGGGTGTCCCAGACCGCCTCGAAGCACCTGCGCAATCCTGTAACGGTGGAGGTTGACGCGGGTCTGCAGGCGCCACCCAGCGTTGAGCACCTGGTCTACACCATTGAGAAAAAAGACAAACTGAGAGCCCTGCTCACTCTGCTTGACCAGCGGGAAGATGCCCCGGTTATCGTCTTTGGCAAAACCAAGCGCGGCGTCAAACAGTTGGCCAGGGAGCTGGATGACCTGGATTACCCGGTAGGGGCGCTCCAGGGGAATCTTAGCCAGAATGCGCGCGAAATGGTGATAAAGAGCTTTCGTTCCGGAGCCGCGCCCATTCTGGTGGCAACCAACGTGGCCGCCAGAGGTCTGGACTTCGATGGTATCGGCCAGGTCATCAACTATGACCTGCCGGACTCGGAACAGCTGTTCACCCACCGCGTCGGAAGGACTGGCCGCATGGGCCGCTCCGGAGAGGCAGTGACGTTTATCACGCCGGACGAGGAAAGGAAGTGGCGCGAGATAGAGCGCGGTCTGGGCCGAAGGTTCGTTCGCAAGCCCTGGCGTCAGGTTCGCGAGGCCGCGCCGCGTCGTTAGGCGTTCACGGGTTGGGGCGGAATTGGAGTCCGAGAGCGGGACTGGCAGACAGGGGCGTGTATGGAAGGCCCGCGATGATACGTCTTCAGTCCGATAGGCCGCCGTCGTGGTTGGCGGGCCTTGTTCCGCCGTTGTAGAATTACCTTGCTATGGCAGCAAAGAACTAAGCCGCATGCCAGCAGGAGGAGGCCTCGATGGCCGATATTCCAATCGTTTACACCCTTACTGTCTGCCCGGCCTGCGATGCCCTTCGCGCTGCGTGGAAGCGGGAGGGTATCCAGTACGAGGAACGCAGAGTGGACCAGAGCCAGGATACCCTGGATGAGGCCCTCGACTACGCCGACACCGTGCCCATCATCATCCACCCGGATGGCAAGGTGGAGGTGGGATTCAAGGGAATGACCGGTTGAGAAATCGGGTGATCGCGGGCCGTGCGCCCGGCTCCATTTCTTAAACTGCACCTAACTGCTGTGAACTACGGGGGAGATATGGCTAGAGAGACAAGTGTGGTAACCCCGGAACGGTACTCCCAGGGATTCGACTACATGGCTTACATGAACGAGATCAAGGTGAATAAGGCGCGCTTCGAAGGCTTCTACGAGACCACAATCCTTACGGACGACGATGTTCGGGCATTCAGGGAGTTGAAGGCGCGAGAAAATGGCCCAAAGAGGATGCTGGTCCTGGGCGAAGACTGGTGCGGAGACGTGGTTCGCGGCATGCCGGTGCTGGCCCGGATCTGCGAGGCGGCAGACCTGGAGATTCGCATCTTCCCGCGCGACTCTCACCACGACATCATGAACGAGTACCTTAAAGAGGGACAGTGGATGTCGATTCCTGTGGCTGTCTTCTACACCGGAGACCACGACTACATCTGCCACTGGATCGAGCGGCCCGAAATCGCCGAGAGGGAAATGCACCAGATCGAAGTCGACATACGGGCTGAGAACCCCGACATCGACGATCAGGCTTTCGGGCGTGAGCGCCGTGCCCGCACTGCAGCCAAGGCCGACGAATGGATTGCGGCCACCGTGGCGGAAATCCGGGAGCTGCTCGAGAAGAGCGTGGGCTAGCGTTCGCGTTGGTAGTCACCGGTCAAAGCACCGGCCTCGTCTGAGGCCGGTGTTTTTCTTCGCTGGTTCTCGCCCCGATAGATGACAAACATTTGCTGCAGGGTCAGCGAGTTGGGTAGAGTTACCTCATTGCCGTCGGAATCCTCAAGGATTATGAAAAAGGGAGTTCACTCCTTCACCTCAGTCATGAAGTTCTTGTCCGTTATCAGACCGATTTTGTCGCCCACATGCATTGGAAAACGCCAGAACATGATAAAGCTGGCAGTCACGTTGCTGAGGCTAGACCAGCCGGCGAAGAAGCCGATTCCAATGGTGGCCAGGACAGCCCCGGTCGCAGCCAGGAAATTGTGAAAGTTGATGCTCCACTCGAGCGCCATCACTCCCAACAGTGCCAGGGAACCAGAAACGCTGACAGCCCGATGGGCGGATGCAATCCTGCTGGCCGCAAAACGGTGCGTTCTGGCGTAATTGCTGATCGCCCTGCGCACCGCCCATCGCAATATCACGAACAGCAATGGCGCCGCTTACGTGGCCGACAGCTTGAAGATCAGGAGGGTGTCTAGATCGTCGAAGTCTGACCTGAGTCCATGTAAACTACACCCGGCAATCGGCTGATGAATCCCGCGGAGGGTATCAAACACCAACGGGGCTGCTCCGGTCAGTTCGAGAAACGGGTAATTCAGCTAGTCCGCGTGGCTGCCCTGCAATGCAGCGGCGGCCCTCTGGCGGCGCGTCTCCGCGGCGGCTTCGGGGCCTCCCAGGAACAGGAACAGGGTGGAGCCCGCCAGGCTTATCACCGCAATCGCCGCCATGGGGATGAAGTAGCTCTGCGTGGCATCGAACATTATCCCGGCGAACAGCGGCGCGCCCAGCAACATTACGTTCATAGGGATCATAGACATTCCGGTAATGCTGGCGAAGGCCTTGCGCCCGAAATATACGCCCCGTATGGCAGTGGTCAGCGGATTGCGGCCGCCGAACCCGATGCCCATAAGCACCGAGAACAGAAGGGCCAGGGGCAGCGTGTCAGCAACCATAAGCACCACGACCGCAGCGGACTGGATTGCTGAGAAGCCGAACAGGGCCAGCCGAATCGGCAGACGGTCGCCGACGTAGCCTCCGATGAGCGTGAAGACGGCCGCGACACCGGTGTAGGCCCCAACGACCCAACCCACCGTCTGCAGTGAGAAGCCACTGTCGGTAAGCATCGGCCCCAGATGCACGGTGATGGTAACGATGACGATGGAGGAGCAAGCGTGCCCCATCGTTATGATCCAGAAGGTACTGGTGCGAACCGCCTCCTGCCAGGTGTAGTCGGGTTCTTCGGTCGCTGGTCCAGCAGTGGATGAGTTCTGGCGAGGCCTGGCCATCGCCTCGCCGTCGGGGAACATTCCGTAGGGCTCAGGGGCATTGCGAACAAGCCGGGAAACGGGGAAGGCCACTACCACCAGGAATATACCAATGGCGAGGGCGGTGTTTCGCCAGCCCGGTCTGCCAACGGCGTCGGGGTCTATGGCGAAGGCCAGGAGTGGCACCAGCACCATTCCGCCGATCAGGAACCCTTCCATCGACAGGGCCATGGCGATTGAGCGGTTGCGGGCAAACCAGTTGTTCAGTACGGTCATCATCGGCATCCAGGTACCAAGGCCGACGCCCATGCTCATGACCACGAAAGCGACATAAAAGTGCCAGATATTCTCCATCCGGCTCATGATTACGAACCCGCAACCAGCCACCACCAGCCCGATCAGTACCATCCGCCGCGAGCCAAGCTTGTCGATCAGGTAGCCGCTGATGGGGCCCATGATCGACCCCTCCACACGGCTGAGGGAGAAGGCTATGGATAGCTGGGTGCGGGACCAGCCGAAATGGCTCTCCAGTACAACGAACCAGGCTGTCATACCCTGGAACAGCGGCACAGTGCCGATAACCATGATAAAGGCGGACACGCCGACGAGGGTCCAGCCATAAAAGAATCGCCCCGGCGAAAGGGCGCGGACGAAGCTCATATACAGTCCAAGGAGGGCATCGGGAAGGGACGTAGCAGTACCGGTGTGTGGGTGATGGAGAAACTGCTAAAACGAATGGCCGGCATTCTAAGAATCGCCGGCCGCAGGAGAGGCCACGGGAACGGGTGCCGGGTTAGAGGCGGGTATCTTGGGCTTTCGGGCAATGAGGAAAAGGACTGCCCCAACGCCGTCAAGAATCGCCAGCGTCAGAAAGGCCCACTGGTAATCACCAAGCTGGTCCCGCATGAATCCCGCCAACGGAGCAGAAATCAGCAGGAGTATATTCATTGGTACGGTGGATAAGCCGAGTATCTTGCCGAAGGAGGCCCGTCCGAAATACTCTCCCCTTATTGCCGTGGTCAACGGTGTGCGCCCGCCGAATCCAATCCCGAACAAGATGGCGAAGAGATAGAACATGTAAATGCTGGTGTTGATGCTTATCAGCACCACCGCCACACCTTGAATAGCGGTAAATACGAACAGGGCCACGTTGGTTGGAACTCGGTCTCCGAGATAACCTCCGCCGAACTGGAAAGGCAGGGACACGAAGTTGTAGAGGGCGACAATCCAGGCCACGGTCTGAAGGGAATAGCCGGTCTCCGTCATCATCAGGCCGAGCTGGGGCATTATTGCCAGAATGATCATCGAGGCGAAGCCATGGCCGAAGGCGATGCACCAGAAGGCCTGAGTGCGCAGGGCCTGCCGTACCGTCAGCTCAGGCTGCGGAGGAAGTGACGCGGCATCCTCCTCCGGGGTGGGGGTTCTCCGTACCGCCTGTTCCTCGCGGACGGGGTCGCCGTCGGGAAGGAGTCCCATGTCCTGGGGGCGGTTTCTGATAAACAGCGGGAAGAGGACCGCACCGCCAAGAATTACGAAACCGACAATCATGGCTGTAGTTTGCCAGCCGACCCGGTTGGTCTCCGGATCGATTGCCCATGCCAGCGCCGGGATGACCACCAGCGCACCGGCAGTCATGCAAGCCATGGATATTCCCATGGCCGTGCCCCTGTTCCTGCTGAACCAGTGATTCAGCATGGTCATCAGCGGCACCCAACCGCCCAGGCCCTGGCCCAGAGACATCAGGATAAATGACAGATAAAAGATCAAAAGGGCATCAACGTGCAGGTACTTCCCCACGGTGATGTTCTGGGTCTGGCTGAAAAGCATGAATGCGCCAAACAACACGAACAGACCGACTCCGGCCATGATCCTCGTGCCGAAGCGGTCTGCGGTCCATCCTTCCAGCGGGCCGAACATTGCGCCCTCTGCGCGGGTCAGAGAGAGAGCTACGCCAAGTTGGGTAGCGCTCCAGCCGTAGTGCGCTTTGAGCGCCACGGACCAGACGGCCATGCCATGAAAGACCGGCACAGCCGATACGACCATGATCAGGCCGGCCAATCCAGAAAGCCACCAGCCGTAGAATATCTTCCGCGGCCTCAAGACAGTTCACTAATAGGCGCCGGATTTGTCGTCGCTACAAACACAGCGGGCTGCCTCCACGGACTTCGACGGCCGATCTAACGGCGCCGAATGGCATGTTCAAAAGCCATAATATCAAGCAATTTCCATCATAATAAATGATACAACATGATTCAAGGTGGTGCGCGACCTATTGGCAACGACCATGTGTGCCGCACGACGGGTCGTCCGGGAATGAGTTTGGCGATTCCCAACCTGCATGGGACGTGGTAAATTAGCGTCCAATGCCAACGGTAGAGTTGCCATTTCCGCTCGCTGCACACCCAGTTTTGGCCAAATTCGCAAATTAGGGCCAGTGCATACACACTGAACGGAGGACCGATGAAATACGGAATGTTTATGATGCCTTCGCATCCGCCGGAACGGGAGCTGTACACCGCTCATCAGTGGGACTTGGATTGTCTGCAGCTGGGCGACGAGCTTGGGTTCTCCGAAGCGTGGATCGGGGAGCACTTCACCTCGCCGTGGGAGCCAATTCCTGCGCCGGATCTTATGATAGCCCAGGCGTTGATGCGGACCAAGAACATCAAGCTGTGCACCGGCGTCCACCTGCTGCCATACCATCACCCTGCTGAACTGGCCTGTCGCGTAGCCTACCTCGACCACATGGCACAGGGCCGGTTCATGTTCGGGATTGGCTCCAGCGGCCTGCCCACCGACTACCGGCTGTTTGACGTTGACGGCATGAACGGGCAGCACCGGCGCATGACCCGCGAGGCCATCGACATCATTCTCAAGCTCTGGGAAAGCGATGAGCCCTTCGAATACAAGGGCGACTTCTGGGACGTGAATTACCCAGAGCCGATGCTGGACACGCTGCGCTTCTTCATCAAGCCCTACCAGAAGCCGCATCCGCCAGTGGGCGTGGCCTCCGTGAGTATCGGTTCCGAGACACTGAAAATTGCGGGCGAGCGCGGCTTCATACCCATGAGCCTGGCCTTCAACCACGATTACGTCATAAGCCACTGGGATGCTATTGCAGAGGGCGCTGCCCGTGGCGGCCGGATCCCAAAGCGCTCGGACTGGCGCATCACCCGGGATGTGTGGGTGGCTGACTCCGACGACGAAGCCATAGACGGAGCGGTCAACGGCATGCTGGGCCGCGTGTGGGGCGACTACCTGCTGCCGCTTTTCTCTGCGTTCGGACTGACCCACGTGATCAAGCACGACTCGAGCGTTCCCGATGAGGCAGTAACGCCCGAGTACATGGCGGAGCACGTCTGGCTGGTCGGGTCGCCCGACACGGTGGAGAAGCGGCTGCTCAGTCTCTACGAGATGTGCGGCGGGTTCGGCACGTTGCTCAGCCTGATCTACGACAACATCGAAAACCAGCAGGCCTGGGAAAAGTCCATGAACCTCTTCGCAAATGAAGTTATGCCAAGATTTGCCGATCTGGATCCGGACTAGACGCGGGCGGAAAAGACTGATCGCATACTTCGGACTCAGGCCGCCCCCTTGAAGGGCGGCCATATCATCTCTAGCGCATCCGGCGAAGGGTCTCGGGAGATCGGGCTGCAACGCCAGCAGGTTGACCGAGACACCGTGTAAAGTCCATAGATCGCACCGGCAACTATCCCGCCCTTCCTGGAAATCAATTCACATGGGGTGGCCTGCAGAGAGTCCGGGCTGGTTGGCCGCAGTTAATCCCTCCGTAACATATTCGTCTTATCCTACGTATTGTCGTCCTGTAGACTTCCAGTATTTACGCATCTGAACATCAGGCGCCTTGCCTCCGTGCGCGATCAACCGGTCATTCGCGGTATGTCGGGAATCCACGGAGTTTGCCCCGAGAACCTCGTTATTGGCAAGGGCGCCCTGAGATTCTTGCTCTGACTGGGCTTGCGTTTCGCGACCTTCTCCGGAAATCCGGAGGCCTTCGAGTTACGCTTGGGCATGTAAATGCGTGCCTCCAAAGCAATGTGGGGGTCCTGGCAGCGAGATGCGTCATCCTCTGGAAGGTCACGAGGAAGATTACGACGTTGCAGCAGTTGGCAACTCAAATACGAATGCGAGCGTAAAGGTGATTGAGGTGGTAACTACCGCGGAGGCAACCGTCGACGCGTTCTATAACGAGTGGCGAGGCACCGATGGAGAGCTCAGGCCTCACTACGAAGGCCTCACCAGAACTATTGAGTCTGCGGGCTTCGAGGATCTGTCGCACAGGTTGGTCGACGCCAGGCGGCAGGTCGACCTGGACTCAGTTACTTTCTACCTGGATCCGGGCAGCTATAGAAACATGCCCACCGATTTTCTGCCCAGGGTGATCCCACTGGCGCATTGGGAGACTATCGCAGCCGGCGTTGAGCAGCGCCTGCGCTGCATTAACCTCTTCCTGGGGGAACTCTACTCCGGACAGCAGGACGTCGTTCCTGATGACGTTATCTACTCCTCCCAGCACTTCTATCCCGAGGCGCAGGGATTTCGTCCTCCGAAAGACGTATTTGTACACATATACGGCATCGACCTAGTCCACCTTGGTGATGGCCGCTATGTAGTTCTGGAGGACAATCTGCGGATACCCTCCGGTATCTCCTATCAGCTGAAGTCCGTGCAGTTGTCCTCCGAACTGTTTCCTGAATTCGCCAGAGACTACGACATTATTCCCTTTGACATCCGGGACGCATACCTGGGAATGTTACGGTCACTGAGCGACAATCCCGACCCGGTTTGTGTGCTGCTGACCGACGGGAAATACGGCTCCGCCTTCTTTGAGCACCGCTATCTGTCGGAATTGCTGGATATTCCCCTGGTGGAGGGGCCCGATCTGTATGTCGGCCCCGATGGGTACGTCTACGCCCGCACTCTGGACGCGGACGTGAGGGTGGATGTCATTTACCGCAGAGTGGAGGACCTGGACTTGTTCGTTCCGGGTCTCGGTGAAGCATATCTCGACGGGAAGGTGGTATTGGTCAACGGGATCGGCACGGGTGCCGCCGATGACAAGCTCGTGTTCCTCTGGGTCCCTGAAATGATCGAACGCTACCTTGGACAGACAGCCATCCTGGAGCAGGCCAAGAGCTACAACCCGGCCGATGTGGATGGCCGCAAGTTTGTGCTGGAAAACCTGGATAGCCTCGTGATCAAGACTCGCCAGGGGTACGGTGGCCTCGGGGTGTTCGTCATGCCCGATCTGGGGGAGGGATACAAAGCGCGGGTCGCCAATAACATTCTCCAGAATCCTATGGCTTTCATTGC
Organism: Dehalococcoidia bacterium; assembly: GCA_965261885.1. Taxonomy (GTDB): domain Bacteria; phylum Chloroflexota; class Dehalococcoidia; order Lucifugimonadales; family UBA3495; genus VXOI01. The sequence continues at coordinate 13,842 of CBDHDY010000046.1, read as the reverse complement.
TCAAGAGACGTTGGATTTTTCCCAGCACATGGTTTTTAATGAACAGACTCGAAGCTTGGAGCCACACCACGTCGACCTGCGGGTCTTCGCGGTGCAGAGCGGCGACGGCACCGTTTCGGTGTTCCCGGGCGGGCTCACGCGTGTTGCCCAGGCAGGCAGCAGAATTACCAACAACTCCTCCGGTGGATTATGCAAACCGACGTGGGTGGTCCGATAGAAACTGTTACCGCATCATTCATTTATGCGGTCAGATACGGCTACTCTGATACGGTAATCAATAATGACAATCAGCTTCGAATTCTTCCCCGCGACGGAGAGGGGCAGTTCAGCTCATCCACGGAAGTCTGGTCCATTCCCAACGGCCGCGGGGTGGGATTCAAGGACCGGTTCGGAAACAGGGTGCGTCGCCTCAGGGTGATGGAACCGCACACAAGCTTCATAGTTGCGGCTGCGGGAAAAGTCTCTCTCTCTCTCGAAAGACCGGCATACGTGGATGTGCCCATTTCCGATGTGCAGGACCTGCCGGAGAGCTTTGAATACACGGCCATATCGCCGCTTGTGGACCCGCAAACCGTTGCCAGGCATGCTGCCGATGCGTGTGGCGGCAACGGATGGTTACTCACCACGGTCAACGGGGTGGTGCAGTGGGTGTACAGGAATATCCTGTACAAGAGAGGAACAACCAACGTCGCCACCACCGCCGACCAGGTACTCAAGGCGGGCGAGGGTGTATGCCAGGACAAGACCCATCTCGCGTTGGGAATGCTTCGTTCGCTGAAAATACCCTGCCGCTATGCAAGTGGACTGATTTCTGGTCAGACCGGCGAAACGCATTCGTGGGTTGAGTTTTACCATCCCAACCAGGGATGGCTTGGAGCCGACCCTACCAGAGGAGACATTCTGCCGCCGGCCTGCGACTACGTGAAGCTGGGGGTGGGAAGGGACTATACCGACGTATCCCCGGTGACCGGATCGTTCCTTTCCAAAGGGGGAGCGGTCGAGACAGCCGCGATCGCGGATGTGCAGTTTACCGATACCCTGCCCACCCTGGAAGATGCACTGGAGTTGCTGAAGCGAGCTTACGTGGTGCATAACGAAGCCGGAAACGTCGGCTACTCGCTGGAAAGACCGGAGAGAGACTTATGACAAACCCTTCCGATCCCAGGACAATTGCACAGGGATCAGATCGCTGGCTCACGGACTCCAGAGTCTACAACTTGGTGTGGCTGGGGCGATGGATCGAGCGGTCCCACACCATTGCCCGCGTGGTGCGATGGGCGGCAATGCAGGACGCCGCCAGCGGCAAGCACGACATCGAAAGCGTGCTCGGCATGGCGGCCGACATCAGGGGCGTAAGTGTAGAGCCCTATGCAACTGCCCTGGACCTCCTGCTGATGCGGGACGGCAGCGCATCCCTGCGGGGGTGCCTTGTCGCCGCCCGGTTCAACGCGACTCACGTGGCGCCGGTTGAAATCCTGCAGATCCTTGGCGAGGCGGTCGAAATGGTAGAAGGGGAGGGGCCTGCAATTTCTTCAGCAGATGATGTGGCCGGTCTGATGAACCGTGTGCTGCCCACCCTGGACCGGTTGCACACCGCCATCGAGCAGGCCTGGTTCCATTCGACGCCAATGTTGGAAGAGGAAGTTTACCGCCGGTTCGTGCAGCAGCAGCAGTAGCTCTCGCTTCGCTTCCTACCACGGCCTCAGCAGGGACGGCTTCGTGTGGCAGCCTCGCCGGTTTTCCGCCTCACCTGCCCCCGGTCACTTGGCTGCTTGCCCAGGATTGCGGCGCAGCGGGGCACTGACTTCATGCATGTAGCCGAGGATCTCCCGGTGAGAGCGCCAGAATCCTGTCTCGTGGTATGGCATTTCTCTTTCCAGGCAGAAGGACTTCACTACCTCACGGGCCTTCCTCAATTGATTACGCGGCATGTTGGGGAAAAGGTGATGCTCAATCTGGTAGTTGAGTCCGCCGTAAGCGAAATCGATCACCGGGTTGGGAATTACGTCACGGGACGTCAGCATTTGCTGGCGCATGTAATCAAGCTTCGTTCCGGGTTCCAGTATGGGCATACCTTTGTGATTGGGCGCGAAGACAGACCCCATGTACAGTCCGGCCAGTGCCCGGTGCACCAATATAAACACCACCGCCTGCCAGGCAGGCAGGAAGGCAAATAAGACGCCCGCATACAGGCCTATTCCTGCCAGGACCATAGTGATTTCTGCCAGTGGATAGCGTACTCGCTCCCTCCTGGCCAGGTAGGCGAGGCCGCCGCCCAGCAGGCTCAGCGAGGTCAAGAGCAGCATCGGGTAGAAGAGGACCGCCTGGTACTTTACCAAGAGTCGCTGGAAGCCCCGGCTTTCCAGGGCCTGCTCTTCGGTGAAGGCGAAGACTGACACCTCGATATCGCTGTCCAGGTGCAACTGGTTAGGATTCCGGTGGTGCCTGTTGTGCTTGTCCTGCCACCAGCTTGGTGTCATACCTGTGACCAACCCAGCAAGCAGCATAACCAGGTCGTTCCTGAAGGCCGAATGAAACATCTGCCGATGCCCCGAGTCGTGGCCTATAAAACCGAACTGGGCAAACACGATGGCCAGGAACACGGCATTGAGCATCTGGACCCAGAACTGGTCGAAGGCGATCAGTACCGCTATACCCGCACCCAGCGCCGCCACTGAGCCAAATACTTTCACGGCGTAGTATAGGTATTGACGATCCAGAAGCCCGCGATCGGCCACCAGGCGGCGGAGATGCAGGTATTCCTTACTTTCCGAGTTTCGATGGGACTCTTCGACCGCCGCCTCTACAAACTGCCGGTTTACAGCGATGGTCGGAATTCTGCGGACCAGTCTTTGAGTAGCTATACCTGGGTCTCCCTGATACGGAGTGACGCTGCCCTTACCGGGCTAAGCGTATACGACCGTTCTGCCCTAGACAACGGCAGACTTCGCAGTCTCCTCGCGAATGCGAGCGGCTGACTCGCGCAGCGAATTCAGCACAATGGTCGGCGGAGCAGGAGCGACGGAGGTGTAGTTCACCCCCATGTCGAGCAACTCCTGCGGAGAAAGGCGCAGTGAAGAATGATTGACTGGAATGTAGACCTTGGCCTTTCCTACAGCATTGATTCGGGCCGCCAGGTCCACAAAAGTCTGCCTCAATCTTGGGTCGTTGGGATCTGTCATCCCCAGCGCGGTCGAGATGTCTGTAGGCCCCAGCGAAATGATGTCAACACCGTCCAGGGCCGCGATTTGTTCCAGCTCGTCAAGGCCACGCTTGTCTTCCGTCATGATGATGAGGAGTATCTCCTCGTTGGACGTGCGCATGTGTTCCGTCCAGGGCACCGCGCCGTATCCGGCAGCCCGGGTGGTGCCAGCGCCACCACGCTCTCCCTCCGGAGGATAGCGGACAGCGGCCACGGCACGCTTCGCCCCCTCGACCCCTTCGATATGCGGGACCTGAATGCCCTGTGCCCCGGCGTCCAGGATACGGAGGATGGTCTTTGGATTATTCTCGGGAACCCGGACTATGGGGGTGATGTCGCACAGGTCGGCCACCCGTATCATCTCCCCCACCGTGCGCATGTCGAAAGCCGAGTGCTCCATGTCGATGAAGGCACCATCGAATCCAGCGGCCGCTATAATCTCCACCACGGCAGGATCGGCGAAGCCGACATGGCTGACTATCGCTAGCCGACCCTCCCGCATTACCCGCTTCACCCGGTTGTCTTTCATGGCAACGACCCCTTTCTGATGGTACCGTTCAATGCTGCGATAGAGTGTAGATAGCGGCCACCGCTACTGTCAAACCAGAACGCATCTGTGGGGGCTTGCCCTGATACTCCGTACAGAACAGGAACGGTGCGAGGCGGCTACCGGGGAGATGTAGGAAAAACAATATCGACGCGATCGCCCACAGTAACGGTGCCCGGGGATTCGACGGAGGCGTATACTCCGAAATACGGTGCCCGGGCAGAAGGGCGGTACGCCAGCAGAAACCTGGGGGTGTCGAAGTCCCGCTGGCCCGTGTCGGGATCAATGGTGGTGATGGCGCACCTGGGATCGGGAGCCACCATCCTGAGCCGGACCTCCGGGCCGATGGCTACCACTCCTCCCAACCAGGAATCCTCCTCGTGAGGGGAGCAGCCGTCAAGCAGGAAGTTTGGCCGGAAGCGTCGTGCCTCGAAGGCCATGTCTCCCTCGGCCAGCCGGGAGAGCAGGTCTACGGATGCCTGCGAAAGCAGCGACAGGGGATACTCGTCGAAAGACAAGCCCGCCTCGTCCGTTCTGACCAGCCTGACCGGGCCGCCGCACAACTGGGACAATGCCTCGTTCCATTCGCCAGATACCACCCGCCCGGGAACTGGCCGCCCCCAGATAGCAGTTCGCACGGTTTCCGCCTCTTCCACCGGCCCGGAAACCTGCCTGCCGTCCGGGAAATTCAGAGCCAGTTGCTCCGACCGCGGGTCGTAGTCGGCGGTCACCAGCGCGAGCCGGGGGCGCTGCCGCTGCGTCAGCAGGCGTCCGCCGCCATCGATAAGGTGGAAACGGCGATCCTCCGCGATCCCGGTAGGCCCCACGGTCACCGCCGCACGAGGCTCGAGGGCCAGGGACTTGACCGCTGACGTGTAGATGGCGCTGATGGCGGGCAATCGGTCGTTCCGCAACACGCCCGGTAAATTAAGGGGACCTCGGGCGCTGGCCCAGAGTAACCCGTACCTCCTCCTGTTGTCCATCCCGCATCACCGTGAGGGTGACGATATCGCCGGGGCTGTTGTGGTATAGCAGATGTGCGATCAACTCACTCGAACCCGTTATCTCGTGGGAGTTAACAGCCATTATTATGTCGCCACCAAATGGGTAGTCCACGCCGTCCAGTTCGACAGTGGAGTCAGAGCCGCGCAATCCCGCCCTGCTCGCAGGGGTGTTACCGCCCACGACCACGACCAGCGCTCCTCTCGTTCCCTCGGGAAGGTCAAGTTCTTCCACGTAGTTGGGAGTCACGGTGGAAATGTTGACTCCCAGCCAGGGATAGTCGAATTGTCCATCCTCGATCAGCGGCGGAACTACTCGTTTGGCAATGTTGACGGGTACGGCCATCCCAACACCGGAGAAGCTGCCGGAGCGGCTGATTATCTGGGTGTTGATCCCGATAACCTGGCCGAGGCGGTCCAGCAGCGGGCCCCCCGAGTTTCCCGGGTTGATGGCCGAGTCCGTCTGGATCACTTCAGGAATGGTGAACTGGTTCTGTCCGCTGATGTTGCGCCCCACCGCGCTTACGATGCCTGAGGTCATGGTGAATTCCTGCCCGAAGGGCGCACCAATCGCCACCGTAAGTTGCCCAACCCTCATCGCGTCGCTGTCGCCGAGGTTCACTGGATGCAGGTCCCAGTCATCTCCCTGGAGCCTGATCACTGCCAGGTCGGAATGAGGGTCGCTGCCCACCACTCGGCCCTGGGCCTGGGTGGAATCGGCAAAGATTACGGTGACCTCGCCAGAGGTACCCAAAAGGTCCTCTACCACGTGGTGATTGGTCACGATATGGCCTGCTTCGTCCCATACAAATCCGGATCCCGCGCCCCACAGCAGCTCATCCGGAACGCCCTGCATGCCCTGAAAGGCAGAGGCAGCTGGATTGGGTACCCGGATGTAAACGACCGAAGGCAGAACGCTCTCGTAAATGCCGTTCAGAACCTGCTCAAACGCAGCCAGCATCAGGTTGGCAGCGTCGTCTGCAACGGACTGCGGAACGCCGTTCTCCGGAGCGGCCAGCGGCACGCCCGCAGGATTGATTGGCGTGCTGCCATTTTCGCGATTGCCAGATGTCTCACTGGCAGCTATTGGGATCGCCGCAGCGACAGGGGTGGCGGCTTCAACTGGTGGAGTGCCTGTATTGGTCGGCTCAGGCGCCATGTTGACGCCCGGCGGGCCAGCATCAGGGGAGGGGGAGCCGCTGCAGGCCGCAAACGCGCTCGCCGCGAAGGCCAGCGCAATAATGAACACTCTCCAGCGCGAAATCAGATACGCCGAATTTCGCATCCGCTGATCCTCCTTCCTTTTTCTGCACTACCTGTTACGTAAATTGCATTCAACCAGATTCTATTCCCACAACTTTAAGGAATCTTAAAGAAGAGCAGTCTTGAGAGACGACGGGCCGCCAATGCGCTAACGTTAAGACTGAGCCGGTCTGCCGCAGGTCATTCCCCCATATTCGCACGAAAGAAGAAATCCACAGGGTTCCGCAACAGCACGGCCGGATTCTCCCAGCGACCTGGAATCCACGTCCGATTGCACCCAGTGTCTGCGGCTTTCGCGGCAAGTTCAGAAAAGACTCGGCCATACGGAAATGCCAATTGTTTGAACCACCTGAATCGGAGCCATTGCCCTGCGGGTACCTGGGAGTTGGCATTATCCCAAACACCTATATAATTGATATTGTGATTCTTGATTGAAAGTCCGTATCGGCACAATGCTATTTTCGAAATCGACAGTACCAAGCGGCCTCAGGCGCCTCTTCCTGCTTTGCCCAGTGCTTGTGCTGCTCCTGGGGATGGCGGGGCCACTGGCTGGCGGGGTCTTCGCCCAATCACCCTCCGGCCCTCACGTCTTGGTAATCAAGGTAAATGGGGTGATAAACCCGGTCAAGGACCGGTACATTGAGCGGGCACTGAAAGTGGCTCAGGAAACCGGGGCGTCTCTGCTGGTCATCCGTCTCGACACCCCTGGGGGGTTGCTGGACTCGACTCGGGACATCGTGGAACGGCTGCTGGGCGCGCCCGTCCCAACGGCTGTATACGTTTCTCCACACGGGGCTCGGGCCGGTTCTGCAGGTACATTTATCACCGCCGCGGCCAACTTCGCCGTGATGGCGCCCGGCTCCAACATTGGCGCCGCCACGCCGATCTCATCCACTGGGCAGGACCTGGATGAAACCCTCGCCAGCAAGGTGGAAAACGATGCAGCCGCCCTCATCCGCAGCATCGCCCAGGAACGGGGCCGCAACGAGCAACTACTGGAGGAAACAGTGAGGAACGCGGCATCCTTCAGTGCCCAGGAAGCAGTGGCCGGGAATGTCGCAGACTTCATCGCGGAAGATATGGAAAGCCTATTGAAGCAACTCGACGGCAGGACAGCCGTAACCTCCCTGGGTCCAGTGATGCTGGAAACATCCGGGATTGCTACTCGAGACCTGGACAAAACCTTCCTGGAGAACCTGCTGGAGTTCCTGGCCGACCCCAACGTGTCGTTTCTGCTTTTGACCATCGGCGGGCTGGGGATAATCATAGAGCTGTTCAATCCCGGCCTCCTGGTTCCTGTGATTGTGGGCGGCATCTGCCTGATCCTTGCCTTCGTGGGCCTTGGCAACCTGCCCGTCAACTATGCCGGCGTGGCCCTGATTATCCTGGCCATTGTTCTCGCTGGGGCCGAGGTGGTCATCGCCGGTTTCGGCGTACTGGGCATCGCCTCAATTGTGAGCCTGATAATTGGCGGCCTGCTACTGTTTGCCCAGTTCGGAGAGGCGTCTCCAACGCTGCCTTACGTCGGGGTTAATCGATGGCTGATCGTGGGCGTCTCCGTGGCTGCCGGAGGTGGCGTGATATACTTGGCCCGTCAGGCCGTGAAGTCCCGACAGAACCGTCCTGAGGAAGCGAGCACGGCTATCGTGGGCCAGACTGGCTCAGTTACCATCCCCATGCAGCCCAGGGGAGCGGTTCGCGTCGCCAACGATACGTGGACTGCGGTGAGTTCCGACGGCAGCCACATAGACGCAGGGGAACAGATCAGAGTGGTATCAATCGACGGGCTGATATTGGTTGTGGCCCGTCAGGAACCACCGTCCTAAGAGTAAAATACAGTAAGTGACCGAACAGTCAGAAACCTCAAGGAGGCCAATATGTCAGCAGGCGTGATTATGGTTCAGCAGTACCAGAAAATGGTCATCCAGCGATTCGGAACCTTCACTGGCCTTAAATCCTCTGGACTGCACTTCCTGATTCCTTTCGTTTACCACGGTACCAAGGTCGACCTGAGGGAACGGGTGGCCCGCGTTCCGACCCAGAAGTACATCACGGCGGACAACGTGGTGGTGGACATGGATTTCGTAATCTACTACCGCGTGATTGATTCCATGGCTGACCGTGCCGTGCTGGAGGTGCAGAACTTTGAGTTGGCGGTAATCAACCTGGCCTTCGCCACTCTCCGCGCCGTGATCGGCTCCACCACGTTGGCCGACGCACTGACCGAGCGGGAGCGCATCCGGGACCAGTTGCAGGTGCGCATGGACGAGGTCACTGAACGGTGGGGTGTGAAAGTATCTCAGGTTGAGATCAATGAGATCGACCCTCCCATGGGCGTGAAGGCGGCAATGGAGCGCGAGAAATCCGCCGAGGCCATCAAGACCGCCGATATCACGGAGTCAGAGGGCTCACGCCAGTCTGCTATCAACCGCGCTGAGGGAGAAAAGCAGTCGGCCATTCTGAAGGCCGAGGGTGAGCGGCAGTCGGAGATCCTGAAGGCCGAGGGCGAACAGCAGGCCGCGGTACTGAGAGCGATGGGATTCAGCGAGGCGCTGGAAAGAATCAACCAGGTCGCCAACCAGGCCGACGGACGCACCATGAGCCTGCAATACTTCGACACGCTGAAGTCGCTGGGCGAATCCCCTTCAACCAAGTGGATTTTCCCGATGGAATTCACTTCCATGTTGGGCAACTTCTTGTCGATGGGCGGCAACGCGGTCGGCAACGGCAACAGCGACCACCAGAACAGCGGAGCGGACTAAGGTCATACACAGGTCGCAACAGGAAGGCCGGTCGTTCTGACCGGCCTTTATTTTTGTCCGGTGCTGGCCACCCAGGGCCCCGCATTTGGCTGAACCGGTAGCCTGATTCCCGCAAGAACAGGAATCCACAGTCTCCCTCTCCCAAGAATCCGGCCTCTCTCGGATAGCCTTGGGCTCCCGCCTTCGCGGAAGTGAAGGTTCCTCCGTCCAATGGAATGGGTTACAACCACCAAATGCAGCAGCCCTGTTTGACCTACGGCCGGGCCTTTACGCCACAGGTTATCCGGTGCTACCGGTCGGCGGCCTGGATCATTCCGTAGTTTTCGTCGCCCCGCAGGTACAGTACGCTGTACCGGTTGGATTCAGCATCGAGGAACATGTAGAAGCTGTGGTCGAGGTACTGCATCTGCAAGGCAGCCTCCTCCACCGACATCGGCTCCATGTTGAACCGCTTAATGCGCACCAGGTCACCGGTGGGAGCCAGCAGCTCTTCTTCCTCGTCGGCGGGCTGCGGCTCGACCGCCGCCAGGGCCTCCACCACGGCGTCGGCATCTGGGGCATTTCGGGACTGGCGTTCACTGCGATAGGTATGGGCCTTCCATCGGTCCAGCTGGCGGTCCAGTGCGTCGACCGTCGCATTTACCGCGGCTCTCGCATTGCCAGCCCTGCGCTGCGCCCGCAGCAGGTCCCCCGCCGACACTCAGCGACACCTGCACTACCACCCTGTCCTGGTGCGAACGGGTGGACTCCGACGCCATCTCGACCTCGGCTCGAGAGATCGAGGGCAAGTGCCGGTCCAAGGAGGCAAGCTTGGTGGTCACGTGCTCCCTCATAGAGCGGGTGATCTCGATGTTCCGACCCTGAATATGCAGGTCCATATTTTGCACCTCCCTTTCCCCAGGCTGGCGAACGTCGAAAGTGGACAATTCGCACCCCGGAAGGACTAGCGATAATAACACAAAGTAAACGGGCACGGTGCGTAGTGAGTAGCAGCGCAATCGCGTCTAAACAACAACGGCGGCGCACATACCGTCATTCCTGAGAAAGTCCCCTGACCTTTACCGCAGCCGGGACGAGGGTCCAGCGGCCGTAAAATCCAGTGAGTGTGCCGTTCGGAATCATATCTCCCCTGGGCATCCGGAGGGAGTCGAGAAAGGGGGCACCCAAGACTACCGCTTTTGCGGTAATGCCGGACTGTGCGGAGGGTGATTTAACTAAGGCGTTCGCTCTGCCGATGGAACGTTGGAATGCGGATTCTAGGGCACAGGCGTGAAACTTCTAACGGGCACCCGCAGAGAGAGACTCCGGGGTCAGAGTCGACGAGGTGAGGAATTCAATGGCAGCGGAGTAGGGTTCACTATCCCTCGCGGCGACCCGGCCCATCACGGCAAGCAAAGTGGGGTCGGTCTGCACCAGGCGGCGCAGGCCGGCGGACCAGTTCCTCCTCCACCGCCTCCAGGAATTCCTGCGTCCTGTGTTCACCGCGGCGCTTTGCCAAGTTACCACTGGACTCCAGGAAGGAGTGATGCTCCTCCAGTTTTTCCCACAGGTCCTCAATACCACGGCCGGTGTGAGCGGAGGTCAGCATGACAGGCGGGACCCATTCTGGCGTGGTCAGAGACATATGCAGCATTGCCGTCACGGAAGCGGCCATCTGATCGGCGCCATCACGGTCGGCCTTGTTGACCACGTAGATGTCGGCAATTTCCATGATGCCGGCCTTCAGTGCCTGGATGGAATCTCCGGCCTCGGGGATCAACGCCACGGCAACGGTGTCGGCGACACCCATAATGCCCAGCTCGGTCTGGCCCACGCCAACAGTTTCCACGATGACCACGTCGTATCCCGCTGCGTCCAGAGCCCTCGCCACGCCCTTTACAATTCTGGGCAGGCCACCAGCCTGGCCTCGGGTGGCGATGCTGCGGATGAAAACGCCCGAGTCCAGATAGTGCCGCTGCATCCTGATGCGATCACCCAGCAACGCGCCGCCACTGAAGGGGCTGGTGGGGTCGACGGCAACGATTCCAACTCTCTTGTCCTGCGCACGAAGATGCCGCGTCAACTGGTCGACGATGGTGCTCTTGCCCGCGCCCGGTGGGCCGGTTATGCCCAGCGTGTAAGCGCGGCCCGTCCAGGAATCGACATTGCGCATCACGTCGACGGCAGCGGAATCACCACGTTCCAGCATCGATATAACACGGGAAAGCGCGCGCTGCTCGCCAGCCAGCAATCTGTCTGCCAATTCAGACAACGACAATCAGCTCCGGATCTTCAATGGAGATTGCTGGTGGGCGAACAAAGGCTGACTTATCAGTGGTGGAATCCGCTGCCGAAGCCCCTGGCTCCCGCGGTGATCAAGAGGTCGGGCCGGTTGCCCCAGCGCTTAAGGAAACGGCCAAAGTTTTTGCGCGACAGCTCATCCCGCTGGTTATCATCCAGTTCGGTCCACTGGCGATGTTCGTGCCTGACGATGGGCAGCGACGAGTCGGCCAGCACCCGGAATCCCTTGTCCTTGAACTGGAAACAGTAGTCAATATCCAGGTTGCGGTAGAAGCGGAATACCTCTCGCATCAAACCAACGGTGTTCACCGCCTCGCGACGGAAGGACATGCAGTAGGCCTGCATTGCGTCGGCCTCACCCGCCTCCACCTCCTCGTGGAAGTGCTGCATATCGTCGGTGGTCAGGCCGAACGGCCCGAATATTCCCACTGAAGAATCGCTGAGCCTCTCCTTGACTGATTGCAGGATGTCCCCGACGATCTCAGCGGAGCCGTCCACGATGATGATGTGCCTGCCCAGGCTCTGCTTTATACCGATATTCTTGCTGGCAGCATCCCCGATGACGTGGTCGCAGTGGAAGACACGAAGGTTCTCGTGCTCCTGCTGCATTTCCTCCAGCATCTCCCCGGTGCCGTCAGTGGAGCCGCTGTCAATGACTATGACTTCAGCCGAGTGGCCTTGCGAGTGGCGAAGCATGCCGTTGACGCACCGGCGCACATCCTCAGGATAACCGTAGGCATTGAGAATAAAGGTAAAGTCATATTGTGCTGGTTCATGCAACCGGGATGGCACATCGCGGGAGGACGAAACCGAGTCCCATTTGTCCAACCGGCGCTCAAAGGGCGTCTTGGGACGGGCGCGGGACCCGTCGGGAGCATCCTCGACGACGTAACCGCTGGCGGAGAGCCGGGCGCGGAGGGTGTCGGCAGTTTCCCAGGTCCGCTGCTCCCTGAGGGCCTCGCGTTCTCGCAGGGACGCCACTATCTCTTCGCCAACACGGTTTTCCGACGGCACCTTGTAGAGGTCGAGGCCGAACATCTCATCGAACTCCAACAGCAGGCCCATCTTGGCCCGGCCTGGCAAAGAGGACCGTACCATCTCCCATGTCACCGCAAGAGCACCCGGGAGGTTCAGGTCGGAGTCCACGGCCTCCCAGAACCGCCTGCGGTATTCGTCTGCCCCGGCGGTATGGCCATTGCCATCCGGCTCCATGCTCCACTGCCATACCCTGGTCCTCAGATTGGTCAGGGCCTTCTCTGCAGCCTTCAATGAGGTGAAAGTGAAGTTCATGCGGTGCCGGTAAAGAACGGTCATGCACAGATATCGGAAGGCAAGGGGATCAAAGCCGCGCTCGATCAATTCCTCGACCAGGAACACGTTACCCGACGATTTTGCCATTTTGGCACCGTCGGCGAGGAGGTGCTGGGCGTGGACCCAGTAGCGAACGTGCTGGTTTCCGAAGGCGGCTTCGCTCTGGGCGATCTCGTCCTCGTGGTGGGGAAATATGTTATCCACGCCACCGGTGTGAATGTCAAAACATTCGCCCAGGTACATGGAAGCCATGGCGGAGCATTCGATGTGCCACCCGGGGAATCCTTCGCCCCACTGGCTGTCCCACTTGACGTCGCGGCCGGGTTCAGCGGCCTTCCAGAGGGTAAAGTCGCGGGGGTCCCGCTTGAGCGGGTCAGCCTCGGCGCGAACTCCCTCCAACAGGTCAACGCCTGTGTTGCGGGAGAGCTTGCCGTAGTCGCCAAAGCTGGGGACGTCGAAATAGACGTTGCCTCCCCGCTCGTAGGCATAACCCTTTTCTATCAGCGTGCCGACTATCGACAGCATTTCAGGGACGTGCTGGCTCGCCCACGGGAATACGTGGGCATCCATAATGTTGAGCCGGGCCTCGTCCCGGTGGAAGCGGCCCGCGTACAACTCGGCAATTTCCTGTACGGTCTTGCCTTCAGCGAGGGCGGCCAGGATCATCTTGTCGCCACCCGTCTCCACAAGCTCCTGGCGCATGTGGCCCACGTCGGTAATATTCTTGACGTGGTTGATCTGGAGGCCGTGGTGCATAAGCGCACGACGGATCCAGTCTGCCATCATGTAAGTCCGCAGGTTGCCGATGTGGGCATCCCGATACACGGTCGGCCCGCAGGTGTAGATGCTAACCTTGCCCGGCTCTGCGGGCTCGATCTCTTCTACCCTTTTAGTCAGGGTGTTGTAGATTCGCAGCAACGCAAACGCCCCTTACCCGCCGAATAGCGGTAGTTTACCACGGTGCTGAATCCGACGCCACTTGAGTGACTCGCCGTTATTCACCGTGCTGGACCACGGCGCCAGCAGCCTTGAGGGCGGCAATTTCGCCGGCGCTGTAGCCTGCTTCCGCCAGTATTTCGTTCGTTTCGGCACCCAGCAACGGGGTGGGCCGGCCTACCCTGGCCGGTGTCGCAGAAAGGCGCGGCACCACGCCCAGGTGATCGGCCATCCCCATCCCCGGATGGTCGCGGCCTACGATCAGGCCAGCCTTTCGAATGTGCGGGTCATCGTGGTAGTCAGGGATGGCGATGTTCTCCATGGCGCTGATTCCGAGGCTACTCAGGCGCCGGACCCAGCTTTCCCGAGACCCATCCGCGAATGCCTGGGACAAAGTATCGACAAGAGCGGCGTCGTTCTGATCTCTGGCATCAGCGTCCTCGAACCGGCTGTCGGAGGAGAGGTGTGACATTTCGGGAAGCTGCGTGAGAGCGTCCCAGGACGAGTCGGCCGGACAGTGCAAGTAGAACCAGCCATCAT
>CBDHDY010000045.1:0-32944 GCA_965261885.1 Dehalococcoidia bacterium | reverse complement strand
AATCAGGCAGTTTACGTCATACAGGGATCTCAAATTTCAGATACCCAGGTCGTCACGTATCTTGTTGACCATTTCGTTGGTCACTATGTAACCGCCAGGTGGAATGGTCTTGATTCCAAATTGCTCTAGATCAACTGCCTCAATCGGGTGGATTTCCATCTCCACCTGCTGGTCCTCGGGCAAGTCCAGCGGCTCATCAAGTATGATCGTCTGCCCTTTGACCACGCCCTTTACTTTCATCCGGTGCTCTCCTCAGCAGCAAACCCGTGGCTATTTTCGACGCCCATCCCATATTGCTGGGATGGGCGTCGATCTGGCCACTCCGGGGATTTAACTGTCAGCGTATCAGCCCCTGGCGGTGCCGGCAATTGCTAGAACGTGATGACGCTCCGGGCCACGCTGCCCTCTTTCATGTACCCGAAGGCGTCGTTGATGTCTTCAAGATGCAGACGGCGGGATACCAGTTCGTCCAGCTTGAGGCGGCCCTGGAGGTAGAACTCTACGTACTGCGGCATGTCGGTGCGGAAGTGGTTGGATCCCATGCTGCTGCCCTGGATGCGCTTCTCGCGCAGGAACGAAGGGCCGTCCAGCTCGATCTTGGTGCCCTGCGGGATCATGCCGATGATGGTGGCGGTGCCGCCGGCCCTAAGCATATGGAAGGCCTGCTCGGCGGTCTCCTTTTTGCCGATGGCCTCGAAGGAGTAGTCCACGCCGCCGTTGGTGAGATCCCGCACCTTGCGGACCACGTCGCCACCGGAGGCGTCGATGACCTCGGTGGCGCCGAACTCCTGGGCCAGGGTCAGCTTGGTCTCCACGGCGTCGATGGCGATGATGCGCAGGGCGCCGGCCAGCGCCGCTCCCTGGATGGCGTTCAGGCCCACGCCGCCGCAACCGATGACCGCCACGGTGCTGCCCGGGCGCACGGCGGCGGTGTTCAGCGCCGCACCCAGTCCGGTGGTGGCGCCGCATCCGATGAGGGCCAGCTGTTCGAAGGGCACGTCCCGCTCGATTTTCACCACGGCGTTTTCGTGCACCAGCATCTGCTCGGCATAAGCGGACAGGTTGGCGAACTGGGTGACCTCCTCCCCGTTTTGGCTGAGTCGCGGCGTCTGATTGGCCGTGCGGTTCAGCCCGGTACGTGAGCACAGCACTGTCCGGCCCTCGGTGCACCGCTCGCAGGTACCGCAGAAGACCGACAGGCAGGTGATGACCCGGTCGCCGGGCTTTACGTAATCGACCAGCTCGCCCACTGCCTCGATGGTCCCGGCGGCCTCGTGGCCCAGGATCACGGGCATGGGCGTAGAGTACAGTCCCTCGACGAAGTGCAGGTCGCTATGGCAGACACCCGACGCGCCGGTGCGTATAAGCACCTCCCGGGGGCCAGGGGCCGCGATTTCAATCTCTTCGATTTCAAGGGGCCGGTTCACTTCCCGCAATACTGCCGCTTTCATAATTCACCTGTCTCGAATAATCGTATGGTTGAGCTTGAATTTAACCCGCAGTGCAACCAAGTGTCAAAGAGTCAAAGAGGAGACTCCATTGCCGAGCGACTTCTGATCCTCTTTAAGAGGAAAGGCTTGGGGTCAGGGTGAAATCCCGAGATGACACAATGTTCCCTCACCAACGGGGACGCAGCCACCCTAACCCTTCCCCGGAGGCAGAGGGAACGTTTAAGGGCAACTGTCACGGCACGTAACATCATTGAAACATTCTGGACGCGAGGTTAGAATGGGCCACCTCCTCGGCATTCACTCGGAAAGCGGTGCTTGATGTTCGGTTTCGGAATGCGGCCCGAAGGCCTGGTTGTCGGTAACAAGCGCGTCCACTACGCCTGGGTCATCGTCGGCGTCGCTACGGTGATGTGGATGACCAGCTCCAGCATGCGTTTCGCCGTGGCGATCCTGGTCCCGGAGTTCGAAGAGCAATTTGGCTGGTCCATCGGCTTCATCACCTTGGGATTCACCATCCAGTGGCTCATGTCCGCGGCCCTAAGCCCGGTCTGCGGCTGGCTGAGCGACCGTTACGGCGTCCGACGGGTCATGTGGGCTGGCGGCCTCCTGTTCATGTTCGGCATGGTCATGACCGGGATAATGACTGACTTGTGGCAATTTTACCTCTACTTTGGCCTGGTGCTGGCCGCGGGGATGGCCTCATTCCAGGTGACCCTGGTCTCTGGCGTCACCCTCTGGTTCCGCAAGAATCTTGGACTGGCCATGGGCATCCTGCAGGCGCTGCAGGGCCTCGGCACCGGGCTGGCCATTCTCATGGTGTACCTGCTCTTCGAAAGGTATGGCCTGCAGGTGACTTTCTGGATTCCCGGAATCGCCGGCGGGATCCTCCTCCTGGCTCTCACCAGGTGGTTCTACAACGAGCCGGCGGACCGTGGCATCACCCAGTGGGGTGCTCCCGAGGATGAGCCGGTCCGCAGCCTGCAAAACAACGCGGTGGCCAAGCTGCGAACTCAGGTATTCCTGAAACAGGTGCAGAAGACCGGCGCTTTCTGGAATCTTGCCACCATCCACGGCTTGGGATGCGCTGGCCACAACATCATTCTGATACTTCTGGTCGCCATCGCCATCGAGGACGGGATTTCCAGCGGCGTGGCCGCCATGGTGTACCTGACTCTCACCGTGGTGAGCACCGCAACCCGCTTCGCCACCCCGGTCCTGGCCGACATTGTGGGAAGCAAGAGCGTGATGATAGTCTGCTTCGCCCTGCAGACGTTCCCCATACTCATTCTGTTCGTGGCGGGCGACAGTGTGCCCGTGTACTTCATCTTCGCCGTGCTCTTCGGTATCGGGATGGGCGGCGAGATGACGGCCTTTCCAATCATTAACCGTCAGTACTATGCCGACGCGCCCACTGGCACAGCCTACGGGTGGCAGATGATGGGCGCGGGCTTGGGAATGGCTCTGGGCCCGGTGTCGGCCGGTTTCCTGCGCGACTTCACCGGCGCATACATCTGGCCCCTCTGGCTCTCCTTCGGGCTCAGCGTTTTCGCAGTCTTGGCCATCTTGTTCCTGCCCAGCACCAAGCGACTCCAGTTGCCAGACTGGGAGGAAGCCCTGCCGGCTGAGGCCCGCACCGGCGTGGCAGCTGCCGCCATGGAACGACCCCAGTCCGATGTGCCGGCCGCGCAGCCCGCTGCCGCCGCCGGCGACGGCGACGGGGACTAGCCGCTGGCGCCACCAGCCTCTGGCCGTTCGCTGCCCGCTGGCGAGGATTCCCCGCAGGGCTTCACCATCTCGGCAACCGAGCTCGGTAGCTATGCCGGCTTCGGCTTCTGCGCCCGCTGTGCCTGGATCCGGATGCACGTCAAGCCGCTGCCCTGGCAGGGCTTCCCCGGCATCTTCAGCAGCATAGACCGCTACACTAAACAGATCATTATCAGTCATCTGGAACGGAAGGGCAGTCTGCCATCTTGGCTGTCCGGCATCGGAGACGCCGACGGGCACATCGACCCGCCCCACTGGTCCAAGTTCAAGGCCGTAGACGAGACAACAGGCGTAACCCTCCGCGGTGAGGCCGACGCTATCTTCCGACTCCCCGACGGCTCCTGCGCGATCATCGACTACAAGACGTCCCGTCACAACCCGGACAACCGGAGCCAGCACCGGGTATACCGGGCCCAGCTCAACGCCTACGCCTGGATCGCAAGACATCTGGACTTCCCGCCCGTATCCAGTCTGGCCCTGGTTTACATGGAACCGGCCACCGTTGACGACACCATCAACTCCACTGACCCAATTGATGCAGCAGGGTTCGTCCTCGGCTTCCGGCCCCGAGTGGTGGAGGTGGACCTGGACCCCGAGCGACTGATTCCGCCGCTGCTGCGCCAGGCCGACCGCATCCACGAGGCATCCACGCCGCCGGAATCCCGCGACGGCTGCCGCGATTGCGCCGCGCTGGAGGGGCTGCTGGCGGCGCTTTCACAGTAGCCCAAGGGCGCAGAGGGTATAGTAAAATCAAGTTAACCCATAGGGCGCCAGGTGATCGAAATGGCGACTGCCAAGAACAAACTGCTCACCGCAGAAGACCTGCTGAGATTGAACAGCCAGGGAGTCAAAGGTGAGCTTATCCGGGGAGTGTTGCACGAAACCGTGTCAGCTGGAGCGGAACATTCGTTTATAGCAGGAAATATCCTGGCTGCATTTCATAGCCATGTACGCCCTGGACGTTTGGGCCGAGTCGGAGGTACGGATGGCGGCGTCCTGGTAGAACGGGACCCGGACACAGTGCGCGAACCCGACGTCTTTTTTATTTCCGCCGTTCGACTGCCCCTTAACGTCCGAGTTCAAGGTTATCTTGAGGTCGTCCCGGAGTTGATTGTCGAAATAGTTTCTCCCAGTGACTCTCAGCAGGACGTGATCGAAAAGATCACTATGTGGCTCGATCTTGGAGTGTCCATGGCCTTGGAGGTACGCCCGGTGGACCGCTCGGTGGTGATTCATCGCCCCGGAGCCTCGTTGGAGACTCTCTCCGGCGAAGATATGCTTGACTGCGGAGACGTGCTGCCGGGATTCACCGTTCCGCTGAGCGAGATCTTCGACCACTAGCAGCCCTCAGCAGGGAACCTCGCCCTCGTATATACCCTCGTTCACTTGCAGCTGCCGAATGTAGCAGATGATGTTGTTCACGTCCCCCTCGGACAGTCCCGGCCGCGGCGCCATGTCGCCAAACACCCAGTGATGCTGCGGAACACCGTTGTTCACAGCGTTTTGGAAGGCGAAATCCGGGTGATGGTTGGGGTTGTAGATCGCGTGCACCAGCGGCGGCCCGGTTTGCGTCCCATCTCCGATTGGCCCGTGGCAGACCGAGCAATGGGAGGTGAACAGCGACTCGCCTTGCCGGAATGCCGGATCTCCGTTTCCGGACGATGCCTCTCCTGATTCGCCACCGCTGCAGGCAACGAAAACCGCCGCCAGCGAGGCAACCGCCAGGCAGACCAAGGCCCAACGCCGCGCAAAAACTCTGGGGAAACTCAAAACTCTCGGCACCATCCCCTCAAGTTACGTACTGGCCCGTCCCCGGCGCAGGGCGCGTCCCGGGAGGGCGCCTGTGTTCTTGCCGTTTTCAATGACCACCCGGCCGTTGACTATCACATAGTCGATGCCGACGGGGTACTGCTTGGGGTTCTCCTTGGTGGCCAGCGCCTTGACGGTGTTGGGATTGAATATGACGATGTCGGCCCGGAACCCATCGCGCAGGATGCCTCGGTCGGGCAGGCCAAGGCGCTGGGCCGGGAAGGACGTCATCTTGCGGATGGCCTCGGGCAGCTTCAGGTGCTGCTCGGCCCGCACGAACTCAGCCAGCACGATGGGGAAGCAGCCGTAGCTGCGTGGATTGGGGTACTCACCGAAAAGGATGGCGTCGCTGGCGATCATCCCAGCTGGGTGCGACACGAAGGCGAACAGCGTCTGTGCGTTGGTGCCCAGTCCCACGGTGGAGATGCCCAGATTTTCCTCCAGCAGCAGGTCGAACAGCGCGTCCTCCGGGTCCTGGCCGCGCATTTCCGCGATGTCTGTGATCAGTCGGCCGTCGTACTGCTTGTTCTGCGGCTGGGTGAAATTGGTCAGCCAGTTATTCTCCAGCCGTTCGCGGGACAGCTCTCGCTTCATCCGCTGACGGTCGTCCTGGTCGCGCAGGGCGTCAATCAGCCGCTCGGGTCCGCCGTCTTTGGCCCAGTGGGGCAGGCCAATGGTGACAGTAGTGCCAGAATAGGGGTAGGTGTAGCAGTCGAAGGTGACGTCCATCCCTTCGTCGCGGCCTCTTTCCACCAGCCCGAGGTAGTCCAGGTGGCTGCCCACGCCGGCGGCGCCCTGTCGGTAGTGGGTGAGGTGAACCGGGCAGTCGCCCAGCCGCCCAATCTGAAGTGCCTCCTCCCACGGGGCCATGAGCCCCTGCGAGCGCAGGCTGGCGCGGGTGTGGGTGTGGTAGTGGCCGCCCATCCGCGCCGTCACGCCGGCCAACTCCCCCAGCTCCTCGGTTGACGCGTAGGAGCCGGGCGGGTAGTCCAGGCCCGTCGACAGGCCCCAGGCTCCCTCTTCCATGGCCTCGCGCGTGACGGCCTTCATGTTCTCCATCTCAGCCGGAATGGCGGGCCGGTCATTCCAGCCGACACTCCAGATGCGCACCGGCGAGTTGCCTAGGATGTAGGCCATGTTGATGGCGACGGAATTGTCGTACTTGTCCAGCAGCTGTGCCACCGTCAGCCAGTCGGCGGGCAGGGGAGGGTAGCCGTTCAGCCCCGAGTCCAGCCAGATATACCGCTCCAGCTCCTCCCGGGTCTTGAAGGGCGCGTGCGAGATGCCGTCGATGCCCACCAGCTCGGTGGTGACACCCTGCCGCACCTTGGGGTCGTGGTGCGGCTCGCCGAGGATAGTGAGCCCGGCGTGGGAGTGCAGGTCAACAAACCCGGGGCAGACGACGTAGCCAGCGGCGTCAATGGTCCGGGCCGCCTCCATCTGCGACACGTCGCCGCGGTGGATGCTGACCCGGTCGCCCTCCACGGCCACGGCGGCAAAAAAGCCGGGGCTGCCGGTGCCGTCAATGACCAGGCCGTTGGTGATGAGCAGGTCGAGCATAAGGGCCTCGCAGGTTTAGGGATTATGGGGCAAGAGCCGGACTTCCGGCATCGGAAAGTCTCGCACGTTGGCTGTCACCAACGTCGCGTCATTGGCAATAGCTACGGCGGCAGTTATGGTATCAGTAATAGTCAGGGTGATGCCTTGGCGGGCGAATTCATAACGGTAGCGGCCAGCTTCGACTGCCATTTGGGGGGTAGTGTCAAAGAACTCCAAGCGAGCTATTAGACGGTCCGCCGCCTCCTTTTCGTGAGGCCTGACGAAACTGTAAAACTCGGCTACCCCAATTGCGCAGATCCCCACCTGATTATTCCCATTCAACAACCCCTCTACCAGAGCGACCACGTCTTGCCTATGGCGCGTATAGCTGATGGGCGCGGTGGTATCAAGAAGGTATTTCGCCACCCCACTTCTCCACCAACCGCCCACCATCCAAGTCGCGCGACGCCCTTACCCAAGCGTAGACCATCGCGGAAGTTTCCCAGTACGGATGGAACTCCTCATCGGAGTCCTCTTTTTTCCTCCTGATTTTTTCTGTTTCCTCCAGCTCTTTCATCACGACGTGGACGATGAAGTGGGAGCGCCCCCTTTCGCCCACCAGCTCGTCCACGGCCTGCACCAGGTAGTTTGGCAGATTCACTGGCACCTTTCGGTATTCAAGACCCAGCTTGCACAGCGATTCCAGCTCCGGGATATGCCCACCTTCAATTTGCCAAAGTGATTGCCCGTTCCTGCCCTCGACTGAACGCTGCAAATCCTCGGACAGGCATTTGCGAGAAATTTCCCTTAACCAATCAACCCTGATGATGTACGGGTATTCGTCATCGTCCAACCTACCAGGGGCATACTGATAGGGGCTGGCACAGAGCCCTATCATAATGTCGCCGGGTTTGGGCCTAGGAATGACAATCCAGTCGTCCTTACAAATCTCGTTGGCGAACCGCCATAACTGGTTCGCTACATTCCCGGTCCTACTCTCACTCGGACTCGCTCCGTTTTCATTTCTAACCTTTCGGACCACCTCTTTCAATTGCTGCCGAGTGCAGTCCCGAAGATCCGGTCCGCCGTTCCCCAAGTAGTCTATAGCCGCAATGCCCCTGTTCCAGAACAAGCTTGCGAATCTGTCCGCTCTCCATTTCTCTGCGGCGCGAATCGCCCAGACTCTACTCTGTTCAGCCATTTTCAGTACTCCCCAGCAGGCGTCCTTATACGGCATTCTAGAACCGATTATAAGCCCGCTCTCATCGCCCGCAGCACCTTCTCGGCGGTGAGCGGCAGGCTGGCGACGGGCGTGCCGATGGCGTCGGCGACTGCGTTGGCTATGGCGGCGGCCACGGGGATGTTGGCACTCTCGCCGATGCCCTTGCTGCGGTAGGGAGCCGGGCCGTTATTGCCCTCCACCAGCACGGTCACCAACTCTGGGATGTCGGCGATGGTCGGAATCTTATAGTCGCCGAAGCTCACGGTAGAGATGTGGCCGTCCTCGGTCTGCAGCTCCTCCATCAGCGCGTAGCCCAAGCCCTGAATCACTCCGCCCTCGACCTGACCCTGGTGCATCAGCGGGTTCAGGATCGCCCCCACATCATGGGCCGACACCAGCCGCTTGACGGTAACTGCTCCCGTCTCCGGGTCAACCTCCACCTCAGCGGCCTGGGCGCAGAAGGATGTCATGTCCGGCGGCTCCGAGGCGAACTCGTACTCCGCGACGATGGTCCCGTCGCCAACGTGCGCCACCACCTCACCGATGTTGATCGTGCGGTAGTACGCAGGGCGTAGAGGCGAAGGCCCGACCACCACCCGCCCGCTCTGCAGCGAGACATCCTCCTCCGGCGAGTCCAGCAGCGGCGCAGCGGCGCGGATAAGCTGCCGTTTCAGTTCGCGGGCAGCCCCCACCACGGCCTGCCCGGCGGTGTAGGTGACCCGCGTGCCCCCTGAGCCCGAGCTGAACGGCATCTCCGAGGTGTCCAGCAGCTTGATGTCGACCTCGTCCACCGGCACCGACAGCTCCTGGGCCACCATCTGACGCAGCACGGTGTGCGATCCGGTTCCGGTGTCCCAGAAGGCCATGTGCAGCGTGGGATGGCCCGAAGAGTCCATGCTGATCTTTGCGGCAAAGCGCCCCACGCCCTGCGATAGGTCGGTGATGGCCAGCCCTCGCCCGGTGAGCATCCCGTCGCGGGCGGGCTTTGGGGCATGCCAGCCCACCGCGTCGGCGGCGCGGCGTAGTGTCTCCTCGGCGCGGATGTCCTGCCAGACGTGGCCCACCGGGGACGCATCGCCGTCCCGCAGCAGGTTCTTCTGCCGGAACTCGTAGGGGTCCATCCCCAGCTCGCGGGCGACCAGATCGGTGTGCGCCTCCACGGCGAACACCACCTGCGGCTTGGCGGGACTGCGCATGTGCCCCTTGGGCACGTTGTTGGTGTACACCATGTAGCTGTCGATGCGAGCGTTGGGGATGCGGTACACGCCGCACAGGTGGTCGGCGCCCCGCAGGTACACCGTCGGCTTGAACGCACCGTAAGCCCCGCTGTCGAACACCACCCGCGCCTGCCGCGCCACCAGCGTTCCGTCGCGCCTCACGCCGCTCCTGATGGTCATGGTCGCCGGGTGGCGCGGGTTGGCCGCCATAAGCTCCTGTATGTAGTCCATAACCATCTTGACCGGACGGCCGGAGTGCAGCGACAGGTAGTAGCACAGCGGCGCGTCCATGAACGAGCCCTTGCCGCCGAAGTCGCCGCCGATGCTGCACGGGTGCAGCACGATGCGCTCCTCGTCCATTCCCCAGACTGCGGCCAGTTGTTCCCGCAGGGCGTAGGGATCTTTGTTGTTGATCCAGACCTGCACCTGCCCCGAGTCCTCGGCGCTGACCACGCAAGCGTGCGGCTCGATGTAGGCCTGGTGCATCAGCTGGGCGTTGAACGTGTGCTCGAAGACCAGGTCGGCCTCGGCAAAGCCCTGCTCCACGTCGCCCTGGCCCCAGGTGATGTGCGCAAACACGTTGTTGATGTCCGACTCGGGCTGCGGCAGCCCGTCGTAGCCAGACATCTCCGGGTGCAGCGTCGGCGCGCCGGCCTCCATGGCCTCGTGGGCGTCGAACACCGCCTCCAGCTCCTCGTACTCCACGTCGATGAGCAGAAGGGCCTCCTCGGCGGCCTCCTCTGTCTCGGCAGCAACCGCAGCCACCTTCTCGCCGACGAAGCGCACCACATCCCGCGCCAGCACCGGCATGTCCCGCAGTCGCCGTCCCACCAGCGCGTCGGGCAGGTCAGCCGCAGTGATAACCGCGTGAACGCCCGGCACGGCCTTGGCCTGCTCCGTGTCGATGCTGACAATGCGGGCGTGGGGGAACGGCGAGCGCAGCACCTTGCCCCACAGCATCCCCGGCAGCGAGACATCTGCGGCGTAGATGGACCTGCCGGTAACCTTGTCCGGCCCCTCGCCCCGAACGACGGACTGCCCAATGGCGCGCGTGGTAGTGGTCATGGTTCCCCCAAACGTTTTGGTACCGGCTACCCAGACCGGCCCGGTAGTACCCGCCCCGTGCCGGGCGTCAGGTCCCAGTCCTCCTCCTGCAACCCTCGCAGGTAGTCGATCTGGCCATGGTGGTTGTTCTTGTGGACGATAACGTGACGCAGTGAGTCGCTCACGGTCTCGTCCCGTTCTCCGCCTCCCATGAACTCGGCCAGCCTCGAGTCATCCAGCGACTCGAAAAACCGGACCGTCCGGCTGGTCACCGCCTCGGCGTAGGAAATCAGCACCTCGGCCGCCGGGATCGCGAGGCTGCGCAGTCCCAGGCGGTCGCCGGGGTCCGGCGCCGTTTCCGGCTGTCCGAACCGCTCGAACCATCCACCCGACACCCACAGGTCCTGCTCGTAGTCCCCCTGCCGACCGGCGGTGCGGCTGATGCGGGCGTCCTCGTTGCGCGTCATGTGCCAGAGGATGAAGCCGATGTTGTTGGACGTGGGCGAGGGCCGCCACGCCATTTGTTCCTCGGTGAGGCCCTCGCAGGTCGCCATCAGCCTGATGTGTGTTTGTTGCAGACACTCCGAGATGAATTGGACGGTACTCATATCTTCGACCTTGTCCGGTTGGCGTTACCCCTAGTAGTACACCGCGGCGCCGGTGCCGCCGCCGGCGGCGATGACCTCACCCGTGACAGCCCAGGCCTTGTCCGACGCCAGGTAGCAGGTCAGGTAGCCGATCTCCGACCCGTCTACCATCCGGCAGATGTGGTTGCCCCGCGGGGAGTCGGGTGCAAAGTCGTGCGCCTCCACCTCCTCGACCGGGATACCCAGCTGCGCGGCGCGGGCCTCCAGCAGCCCCGGCGTGCGCTCGGTGCGGGTGGTTCCCGGGTGGATGCAGTTGACCGTGATGCCGAACCGCCCCATCTGGATTGCCAACGTCTTGGTCAGGTGCACCATGGACACGTTGCGGGCGCCGCCGCTCAGGTTGCCGGCCGTCCTCCCGTTGCCGCCGCTGATGTTGATGATGCGGCCCCAGCCCTGTTCTTTCAGATGGGGGATGGCTGCCCGGGCACAGCGAAGCGCACCCACGTACTTGACGTCAAAGTCGTTGATGAGGGAGTCCTCGTTAACAGTGTCGATGGGGCCGGTGGCGTCCGCCGAGCCGCCGGGAGGGGACCCGCTGTTCACCAGGATGTGCAGCCCGCCCAGCCGTTGCGCGGCCTCGGCAACCGCCGCGTCCACCTGCTCGCGGCTGGTGGCGTCCATGGCGATGGCGATGATGTTACGTTCGGTGGCCTCCGCGATTTCCTGTGCCGCCTGTTCCAGATCGGTAACGGTGCGGGATGCGATCGCCACATCGCAGCCCTCACGGGCCAGCTCCAGCGCGATGGCCTTGCCGATGCCCTTGCTGGCGCCCACCACGAATGCTTTCTTGTCAGTTAGTCCGAAGTCCATGTTGCCACTCCTTTTAAGTGCCGGGTTTTAGTTACCCGGTTCGATTGTAGTAAGTGTAGTGTCTATTCCGATGCCGAAGCTGGCTCCAGCCAGTCCTCGGCAATCAACTCGATGGTCCCGCTGTCCAGGACTACGTAGTAGACGTTGGGAGTGCCCGGCTCCAGCTCCAGCTTGGTGCCGGTCCAGTCATCGGTCATTTGGGGCGCGATGGTGCCCAACAGCCCCCGGGAGCTCTCCGGCGGTTGGCGGTGCGTCCCGCCGCCGCGCCTGAGAATCCGGACCCGCTGGTCTATCGCAAACTTGTAGGGAGTCACCATAGGCACACAGCTCCAGAAAATGTTGCCAACGGCATTATAAAGGAAATTTTCGCCGCCTCCCCTGTACGCTCTGTTCCCGTCATCGGGGCCCACCTCACTGAAACCACCGTCGGGAATTCGACGGCAAACGCCGGAACTGCCCGCCATCAGGCAAATCCTAGCCATTTCCTATTTATATTCCGGTTGACGGCCGATGAGCCACGCCAATAATGAAATTGGGTGAAGGGTAGTGGGCAACAAGTTACTGACAGGGCGCATCCTGGACGACGAAGCTTGAGATGCCACTGGACACAAGCCAGCCAGGCACGGGCAAGTAACCGAGTCCCGTTGAGGTGGCGATTATGGATACAAATGCCCTCAAGTCAGCAGCCGCAACATGGCTGCGAATCCTGATCGTGGCAGTCGTTCTGTTTGGGCTGCTGCTGGCCAGCGGCATCGCCTGCGGCGGCGGCGACGACGACCGCGACTGACGCCCCACCAGCCGGTCATCGGACCGTGACTCCTCCAGCGATAGCGAAGACCTCGATGAAGATGCGGATGAAGACGAGGACGAAGACCGTGAGTCCGTCACTTCAGCCAGGCCCAGCAGCGCAGGCGGAGGAGTTTCAGTATAGGACTTGGAGTCAGTGCCCAACCTCCAGTATGACCGGGTGGTGCTGGTCGATGTGAAAGCACTGCTCTCGGGTGAAGCTCCAAGCCAGGTGGCAAATGTCGAGGGCATCCGCAGGGTGTGGCAAAGGTTGCAGGATGATTTGAGTACCACCGAGGAAAACCCGATTGACTTGTCCCTATCGGACCTGGGAACCTTCATTGCCCTGGAATGGGGTCATTGGTATGAAGGCTACGAGGACAGAGGAAACGGGTTTGCTATCCAGGGAGATTACCACGCTGAGCCAATTAGAGAGTCCCTGAGCGCCTCGGAAGACGCTGAACTGCTCCACGAACCGTCCGGCGAATTGGAGGTCTGGCGTCTTACCGGCTACTATTCCGGCAATACCAGTACTGTCATTTTTCCCGATGACCGAGTTTATGGGGTAGACCGTCACTTTGAAGATTCAAGCTTATGCCTAGACTCGTTGGCCCAAGGCAACTGGCTACCGGGGGATTCAGATAACCCTATAGTACAGGCCTTTGAAAAGTTGGGGGCAAGCTGGTTTATGTTCGCCAAAACCGACTATTGCGATGCCGGCTGCCTGGTCTCTGCATTCGCCGTTTCTGGCGCAAGCGAAATAGTCGTAGAAGCCACCTGGGTGGTGCTATTCGAAAACGATGACATCGCAAAGCAAGCCGAGGAGGCATCTGAGGAGGTTCTGGATGCAGGAGAAATCATCGCCTTCGCAGCAGATGGTGACTGGGCCGACCCGAGCTGGATAACCGACGTGTACACTGACGACGCATTTCTGGTGTTCGAGGCGTCCGTACCCATCGAGGAAGCCGCTTTTCTATTCGCCGCACTGATCGGAGGAATGGAACATCCTTAAATAAGCCCGAACAGGGTCACCGCAGCCCCCGGAAGAGCGCCCGAACATCCTCCGCCAGAAGGGCGGGCTGCTCCATGGCCGCGAAGTGTCCGCCGCGGGGCATCTCGGTCCAGCGCTGCACGTTGTGGGTGCGCACGGCCCACTCGCGGGGCGGACGGTTTATTTCCACAGGGAACAGCGCCACGGCGCAGGGTACCTCCACCCGCTCTCCCGGCTGGAAGCGCCAGTTGTCCACCCGGTTCTCGTAGTAGTGCCGCACCGACGATGCCCCGCTCTGCCCAACCCAGTAGACCATGATGTTCGTCAGCAGCTCGTCGCGGGTGTAGCTGTTCTCCGGGTTGCCTCCGCAGTCCGACCATGTGCGGAACTTTTCGATGATCCACGCGGCCAGGCCGACCGGTGAGTCGTTGAGCGCCAACCCAAGGGTCTGCGGCTTCGTCCGCTGAATGTGGAAGTAGCCGCCCTCGTCCTCGAACCAGCGCCGGGCCTGCCGCACAAACTCCTGTTCCGCATCCGTCAGCGGCGGGTCAGGGGCGCCTCGGAAGGCGGGCACGCCGGTCATCAGATTCACGTGCACCCCGGCCACCGACTGCGGAAAGTCGAAGCCCAGCCGCGAGCTGATCATTCCACCCCAGTCGCCGCCCTGCGCTCCGAACCGCGCGTAGCCCAGACCCTCCGTCATAAGCGAGTGCCACATCCCGGCAATGCGGGTGTTGCTCATGCCCCGATCAACGGGCTTGTCGGAGAACCCGTACCCCGGCAGCGAGGGAACCACCACGTCGAAGGAGTCGGCAGGGTCGCCGCCGTGCGACGCCGGATCGGTCAGCATGGGAATGATCCGCAGCATCTCCACCACGGACCCCGGCCAGCCGTGGGAGATTACCAGCGGGAACGGGTCCGGCCCCTTGCCGCGCTCGTGGATGAAGTGCACGCCCAGCCCATCCACAATGGCGCGGAAGTGCTCGAGGTCATTGAGCGCCCGCTCCTGCTGCCTCCAGTCGTACTCTGTCCGCCAGTACTCCACCAGTTCGCGCAGGTAGGCCGGATCAGTGCCGTAGTCCCATCCCGTGCCCGGAATCTCGTCCGGCCACCGCGTATCCGCCAGCCGGACGGCAAGGTCGTCCAGCACGTTCTGGGAGACATCGATTTCAAATCGCTCGATTTCCATTTCAGTAGTCCCGGCGGGATAAAAAATTCTTTCCTGCGAGGAAGATGTGTGGACAAAGCATTACTCGGGTTGGGCTGAGCGCAACAACGATTGTTGGACGGCCCTACGCCGTAAACCCCGACTCCCGCCGCCACTGCAGGTAGTCGACCAGCGCTCCCAGCAGGTCGTAGTCCGGCTGCCAGCCCAGGTCCTGCCGCAGCCTGTGGCCCGACAGCGGCCCTCGCGAGGGCACCGCTGCCCGCGCCCGCGCTGCGGCGCCGTCGGCTACCGCCGCAGGTGCCGGGCTGCCGGGTGCCAGTTCGGCCAGTGCCTCCAGTATCTCGCGGTAGGTGATCCAGGGCCCGGCGGTCAGGTTGTACAGGTCATGGGGCAGTTCCGGAGCGTCGAGAATCGCCTGCAGTCCCCGGGCCGTATCCACCGAGTAGGTGTAATCCCGCCCCTCCTCGGGGTCGAAGGAGTCGGTCTGCACCTGCAGTGGCTCGCCCCGGGCCACCTGCCCCGTCCACTGGTACAGCGCGGACATCACGGCCCGATGTCCAGTGACCCGCTCCATCGGTCCGTACGGCGTACTGAGCCTCACGCTCACCGTGGAAAAGCCGTACAGCTCGCCGTAGCGCCGCGTGATCAGCTCCCCGGCGTACTTGGTGATGCCGTACATTGAATCGGGAGACACAGCCATTGCCTCGCTGTAGGTCTGGTCGGTGCCCGCCGCAATGCCATAGGCCGCCCCGGAACTCACGTAGAGGAACCGCTGTACTCTCGCGATCCGGGCCAGCTCCAGCACGTTGGCCAGTCCCTCGATGTTGATGCTGACGACATCGCGGCCTCGCTCGACCTCCAGGGCCAACTGGTTCACCGTGTACGTGGCTGCGTGGATGATCTTGTCGATCTCTTGAGTACCGGCCAGTCCGCGCACTGCGTCCGGGTCGCGAATGTCGCCCTGGACAAAGGAGATCCTGCTCTCCCATGCGGACACGAATTTTCGCACCAGTTCGTCTGCTGGCGCGGTATCGTAGCTAACCACCTCGTGCCCAGCGCGGGCAAGCTCCCGAACGATGTTTGCCCCTACAAACCCGGTTCCACCCGTAACCAGCGTCGCCATAATCGCGCCCTCCAGTGGGCCGCCAGCGGCAGTAGCCGACGGCCGTCGCTTTGGCCAATTGTAGCACCGCGTTATGCCCCATCCCTGCCGCGGCAGGGATGGTTACAAAGTCTCTCAATAGTTCCCTCTCCTCTATGGAATGGAAGCAATTAAAGGACCCTGTCCAGTATTCCAATCGACTTGACAGCCGGCGACGCGCAACCCTACGATTGAAGCTGACTTGGCCGCCTCCGGGAACCGGTCAGACTCGTCGTGGGGACATAGCTCAATTGGGAGAGCGCGGCGTTCGCAATGCCGAGGTTGGGGGTTCGACCCCCCCTGTCTCCACCACTCCCCCCATCCTCCTCCACCCAATATCGTTCCTGCCTCCTCGATTTTGTATTTGAATTCCCCTCATTTTGTCCTGTGGATGCCCGCAAGCACCTGTGGCATACCATCGTCGGTGTGGGGACAACTGCGGGATAAGGGACTCAACGGCCACTCCGGAGAGTTGCTCACGGCCAACGGAGCCTCGCAAACGGCCACGCTATCAGTGCAATGGACCATGCCTTTCTGCAAGGGTGGCCGACAAACGGTTGTCTCGCACGATACTCCTGCCAGACAGCCCCTGGACAACATGCGAGGCAACAACCCTTGAAACGCCGCTGGCGTCCCCAATCACCCGCCCCGGCGTTGGCTGATCGCTGTCGGGATCCTGCTCCCCGTCCTTGCGGCATAGGAACGTGACGCCTAGAATTGGGCCATTCCCGATTGCCCTTGGGCGTCGAAAAAGGGGTGGCAGATGCTGGTCGATCTAATCAGCGTGGTTAACCAGGAGGGCCTGACACTGGACGGTGCGTTTTACGCGCCCGCCGCAGGCACCCAGTATCCCGGCCCGGTGGTAGCGATGCTGCTGATTCACGGGTCACGGGGCAATTTCTGCGACTCCACCACCAAGGCCATGGCCGAAGACCTGAGTGCCCAGGGGATTGCCTGTCTGGCCCTGAACACCAACGCCCACGACACCATGTGGTACAATCCTCCGGGCCAGAACTACAAGGGCAACGCCTTCGAGATCCTCGAAGACACCATGAGCGACCTGCGGGCCGGCATTGATCACCTGGAACAGCGCGGGTATCGCGCCGTCGGCCTGCTGGGCCACAGCATGGGAGCGGTGCGCGTGACCTACTACGCCTCTACGCAGGATGATCCGCGTGTCGCCGCTATTGTGCCGGTCTCTCCCGTGCGACTGTCATACTCGCACTACCTGCAGTCCGTGGACGCCGACGAATTCAGGGCGAACCTGGAGACAGCGCAGCGCCTGATGTCAGAAGGGGACCCCGACGGAGTTTTCCGGGTCAATTTCCCCATCCCCCAGTTCTTCAGTGCCGCATCCTACGTCGACAAGCACGGCCCCTTCGAGAAGTACAACCTGATCAACCTGGCGGACCGGATACGGGTGCCCGTCCTCGCGCTCAACGGCTCGCGAGAGACCCACACCCGGCTGGAGGGGATGGCCCAGGACCTGGCCCGGGCCGCAGTGAACAGCCCCGGCGCCAGCGCGATAATGGTGGACGAGGGGGAACACTCCCTGGTGAACCGCACCACCGAGGCCTCGGCGGCGGTCCTGCAATGGCTGGCGGCGGTGGCGCTCCAGGAGTCCCCGGTCTAACCCGAGGCAAGAGTGGGATGCGCGTCTGCCGGGTTTTGGGAATCGGCTTGGAAGCGGGGCAGGAAGTACGCAGCCTTGGCTATGGGACGGTGAAACAGCGATGCGCCACCACGCCTTTCAGGCTGGCTACTCCGGCGAAGAAGTTGCTGAATTTCCTCTGAATCATCGCTGATCTATGGCCTCGCTTTCCATCCATGTTTCCAACCAGGTTTTCATCCATGGATTGCCGGTGGCCACCTTTTTCATCCAACCCCAGATCGACTCATCAGCGTTGAAGTCCGCACTGCGGCCGGGGCAGGTTCACCAGTTGTATGCCGAGGCCCGGCGCCGCCAGAGATTCCTCGGGACCGCGCCGTTCGGCGAGGGCCCGTGCCTGTTGGAACAATGTTGCCGCCGACAGTATCAGGAGGGGCCAGCCGGTAAGCCGCGCAACTCGATTCTCGATCACGTTGGTGGCCCGACTTTTCCCCGACCATGCCCGCAGATCGCATCGGGAGTTCGGCCACCTGGTGGGCTTTTAACGGGGTTCTGGATGTTCTGGAACGGTGTGGCATACGCCCCACTTCTGGGGCCGAGGTCGTGGACTGGTACCGGAACTACCCCCGGTGGCGTGAGGAGAGGTCACGAGCGGGACAACCTGCCCAGCGCCCACCGAATGAAGGAGAGCGCCCGCGCCATTGAGGCCCAGCTCCGGGAGGGGCTGGGCCGTCATCGATGCGAGTGAGTTAACGGCTCGCCGATGTTCACCTGACGGTTGCCACGATTGGCGCGCAGTCGTCGCAGACGGCCAGGTAAGTTCCGGGAGCCACGCTCTTTCCCCGGTCCTCCGGGACGGGGTTGCGGCAACCCAGCATGTCACACTCCCGCATGTTAGGCTGGCGGACCGACTCCAGGTGTCTCTCCACTGCCTGGATCGCCGCCTCCACCCCCATCTTCTCCACCGGGAGCCGGAACAGGAGTGCCGGGTCCCTCTCATCCTCATTGTCCCCCGGGGTCGCGTAGACATGCCCGGACTCGTGAATGATGGCCACCCGCATTTCTCCTTCAGGGCTGCTCCACGTTCCGACGCTGGTTTCAGTCGGATCGATTATCTCCAGTTCCCTGATGAGATCCTCAATGTTTATCGCTCTTCTGAGAGTGTTCATTTCCCTACCTCCACCGGGGTTTCCCCTTCAAGGGGGCCGTATTTCACAAGGGCGTTCTCCTCTCCACCTTTCTGTTAAGCCTATTCGCTGACAGCTACGGACGAGGGCATCATTTCCCAGGTACTCTGGTCCGGCATCCCGCTGGTTCCCATGTCGTTCTCCGCGGCATGCCGCTTGGACGAAAACTGGAGTCCTTTTGGCTGGAACTGCGCCGTCATTTTCCTCACCACCAATGCCATCAAACCTAATGGTTTAGGAATTCCCGGCCATCACTCGGTGAATACCTGTAGGGACTCATCGGCGAAAGCGCCGGGGCGCGGGTCCGGGGCGAATGGATCCGGGTCCTGGTCGCCACCGCTCTTCTGGTATCATTCCGCCGGAGGGATTTCCTTGTTCCTGAAACTGTCAGGAGGGCCGCCTTTGTCTGACCACGAACCCACTGCGTTACTTTCGGCCCACTTTCTCTTGGGACTTATTCGGCATCATGTCTGCGTCACCGTTACTGCGACGGGAGCCTGTACGTGATGGCGTTCCGTAAAGTTCTAAGCCTCGCAAGGGCGAACTAATCGCTTAGTATCTTCAACTATATACACATACATTATACATTATATTGATAATATAGGGTATAGTCGCCCAGGATTCAGCCTTTGTCATATCTGCGGGGGTTAAGCTCAGGCTCAATTCACGCTTCGCTGCGTGCCCGGGATCCCCAGCTTTTCGAGCGTGTAAATGGGGGTTCGCGCCAGCGCTTGCGGCAGATTGGGGGTGCTGATTCAGGATGGAAGTAAAGCCTTGGGCCGATCGCTCCACTCTCCAGATAACCCCAGGACCGCACCTATGTGGCTCTGTTCATGGGCCGTCGGACGGGAGGTGGTGATAGCGAGTGGATGCAGCGGCACGAGGCCGGAGCCTGGCGCCGCGATTGCAGGCGATGCAGAAACTCCTGAGGTCCCATCTGCGACTGCAGTACCAGGGAATACCGAAACCCGGAATCTCCGGCAACTTGACATCGGACACCGGACAGCCATACGATTTGAGCAGTGTCCTCTGCGAATATTCATTTCGCCCGGATCCTGAGTGGGTCGCACCTGGTTCGTAGTGAGGACATAGGCCTTTTGGAGAAAGAGGCGTTCGCAACGCCGATGTTTTGGGGTCGAATCTCCCGTCTCCACCATTCAGGGCCGTTTCACAGCTGCATGCCCCTGTAGCTCAGAGGATAGAGCGGCAGCGTCCTAAGTTGCGCGTCGGGGGTTCGAGTCCCTCCAGGGGTACTTTCTACCACTAAAAAGGCTAGAATTAGCCTTGCACAGCCGTTATACTACTTACCACAGGAAAGCCAACGTGGTAAAAGAGTGTGGTAGATATGGCGAAATTAACAGCCAAGACGGTCACCCAAATTTCAGAGGCCGGGCGGTATGGCGACGGCAACGGGCTATACCTGGTGGTGAGTCCAGCCGGTACGAAGTCTTGGATTCAGCGTGTCCAGATCGGCGGCAAGCGCACTGACAAGGGATTGGGCGGGCTGGGGAAGGTAAGCCTTGCCAGTGCCCGGAAAATCGCAACCGCAAACATTGCGACTATCAAGGCCGGCAAGAATCCCTTTGAGGCGGGCTACGTTGCCCCCCCAGTCAAGGAAGTGCCAGCTATCCCGACGTTCGCGGATGCGGCGCGGGCAGTCTACGCCCTGAACCTTGACGAATGGGGCGACGGGACTGCGAAACGCTGGTTACGCCGCCTTGAACTTCATGCGTTCCCGGAGTTGGGCAGCAGGGACGTTGCCGAGATCACCCGCACTGACTTGGCGGAACTGTTGACGCCTCTACGCGGCGAGAATCATGAGACTGCCCGCAAGGTTCGGCAAGCCTTGGCAAAGGTATTCCGTTGGGCGCGGGCGCATGACTACCGCGTTGACGATCCCGCCGATGATGCCCTTGGCGAGCTGGTGAAAAAGGTAAAGCACGTACCGGAGCATCACCGGGCGCTGCCATACTGTGAAGTCGGCGCAGCAATCCGCAGGGTTCAGTTTGGGTATGCCCTGCGGGTGACCGCCCTGGCGTTTGAATTCCTGATTTTGACGGCGGCGCGAACGTCTGAGGTACGCGGGATGGTATGGGCTGAGGTAGACCTTGAAAACGCCATTTGGGAGATTCCCGCAGGCCGGATGAAGGCCAAGCGTTCCCACCGCGTACCGCTGTCTGACCAAGCTATGGCAATCCTGCGGCAAGTCCGCTACATTCCCGATCCCGACGCCGATGACGATTCGATATTCCAACTGGTAGAGGTAACGGAAGGGCGCGTATTCCGTATGCCTACCGGCAAGAGCTTGAGTGAAAACGCCCTGCTCGACCGTTGCGAGAAAGACAACATCGGCGCGACTCCGCACGGATTCCGAACCAGTTTCAGGGGTTGGGCCAAGGCTGAATACGGCGCCCGGTTTGAGGCAATCGAACTGGCGTTGGCGCACTCGATAGGAACGTCGGTAACGCAAGCCTATGACCGCGAAGACCTGCTAGAGGAACGCGCCCGACTCATGCAGGCGTGGGCGGACTACCTGGATCCGACGCCGTTTTAATTGCTATAGCACCGGGCATTTTAGTACAATCACGGTATGAACCGATGGCAACGATGGTTTGCGTCGGAAAAGCTTCTCCGGTACCATTTCTTATCATCACCGTTTGGATTCGCTTTATTGACTTGGCGGATAACGGTGTATCAAACGGGGCAAGCCGAGTTTGACAAGCTAGCAGAATACGCTAGTATTGGCGCAATCATATACGGGATCATAGCCGTGACCCTCGATTTAGGAGGACAGGCAGTGTTTTATACGATAGGAGCGATCGTCAAATACGTAGGCGGAAGGAAGGTGGACCAAGACGCCGAAGCCATTCAACGCGTGGGCAACAATCCTGCGCTATTGCGGCAAGCCAATGAGGTTGCTAGCCAGAAAGAGCGCGAACCTGTCAGCACTAAGTGACGTGTTCCGATAAACCAGGATAGGGCAGACTAACCCACCGCGACACCTCCAACGAATCCCGCCCGGTAGAAGTCTATCGGGCGGTTTTCTTTTTGCGACGGAATGGTATAGCATGGTATTGCAATCTAATTCGGAGGATGAACGATGGCAAGGCACACGATAGCACTCCGCCCGGTGGCTTATCAGAAGCTCAAGGACCTAACCGAGGAACTGTCCAGACAAGCGGGCTGGAAGCTGACCATGGCTCAGGTTGTGGAAATGGCGATTGACCATATCGACCGCCTGGAAAGCATGAAGCACGAAGGCGACGTTGCCAGTTATCGGGGTGAATCTGAGGGCAAGTAATCGACCCCCCAAAAACGGAAAACCCGCCGTGTGCAGCGGCGGGCAATCCAACCTGAAAAAGGAGCGATTTCTATGCTAGGTAGTATAACAAACGCTGAAACGGCAATCAATGAATGGGCCATACCCAAACCGGCACCCGCAGCCGTGGATGATCCGCACCCGATGCCCCGCGAGGCGACGCCAGAGAACTTTCAGGATGCACTGTTCGCCATCGGCGTGGAACTCCGCCACAACCTGCGCAGCCATCGCCAGCAATTCCGCCGTATCCCCTTCGTTGGCGACGGTGAGCCCAGCGCGTGGATGGACCTGACAGACAACGACTCCGCCATCATCCGCGCAAAGATGGCCGTACAGGGCGTGCCGATGTGGATAGTGGACAAAGGCACCCAGACGGACGCCTACACCCACAAGCGCATACAGCCGACGGACGCCCCGCACGTCATACGGACACTGGAATTGAACAAACGGGAATTTATCGAAGCGGTTGACCTGGCCTGCGCGATGAACATCGTTGACCCGTTCCGCGAGTACCTCGAAAACGACATACCGCGTTGGGATGGCATACCGCGCGTGTCCGCTTGGCTTTGGAACTGTTTTGACGTTGCCGACGATTCCCTAGACCTTGCGGAGTGGGCCAGCGAGTTTTCGCTGACCGGCGCAATCCAGCGGGCATACCATCCGGGGTGCAAGTTGGACGAAACGCCGGTATTCATTGGGCCGCCGGGCATTGGCAAGTCAACCGCCTTGCGGCTGCTGTTCCCGCCTGAACTGGAGGAACTATTCACGGATGGCCTGAACCTTGGCAGCGACGCCAAAACCCGCGTAGAGGCGTTGCTGGGCAGGGCCATCGTCGAAATTGGCGAAATGGCCGGGGCCCGGCGGGCAGACGTGGAATCACTCAAGGCGTTCCTATCCCGCACAGACGACGGCAGCATCCGGCTGGCGTATGACCGGCGACCTGCTCCAATGCCAAGGCGCTGCATCATCGTGGGAACGGCAGACCGTAGCGATCCCCTACCGCCAGACCACAACCTACGCCGCTTTGTTCCCGTGCGATTCACTGGCGGCGACGTGGGGCGGCTGATAGCGTTCCTTGACCAGTGGCGCGGGCAGCTATGGGCAGAGGCGTTGACGATGTATGAGAACGGACACGATGCCCGTCTACCGGATTGGCTCAAGGAACAGCAGCAGGAAGCTACTGACAAGGCACGACCCACGGACGCCATACAGGACAGCGTTGAACGATGGCTAACGGATGCACCTGAGACGTTCACCATTGAGGCCGTGGCCCACGGGGTACGCTTGATTGAACACGCCGATGACGGGGCTAAGGTAACGCCAGCCGATCAGCAGCGCATAGGCGCGGCACTCCGCCACTTTGGTTATCAGAAGGCAAGGCGGAGGGTGAACGGCAAGCTAAAGAACGTATACAGCAAGTAGGCCGCCACTGTTCACCCCTGTTCACCTGTTCACCCCTTGAAATGCCAAGGGGTGAACACCTATAAGGGCCTGATTTAGCTACGGATATGACCTACTGTTCACCTGTTCATAGGTGTTCACCCCTTCAGCAAGACTTTTTTTCTGTAATGGAGAATTGGTAAAAGATAAGTGTGCAAGATAAATAAATAATTGTGTGTGCGTGTTCAGCAATGGACGAGCCGCCATAGAAAAGGGGTGAACAGGGGTGAACAGGTGAACACCCAGCGCGGTGTAGAATGGAAATCAAACTTGAGGAGGAATGACAATGGCGATTGAGCGACACGTGGTTACTGTTATCCAGGTCGAATACCTGGTGGACGGGTTGCCCAGGGGAACGGGTGAAGATCGCTATTACGTCCTGGGGGACGGTGACTATAACGAAACCTGCGCAGCACTGACGGCGGCCCAGTTCCAGCCCTATGATCGGCTAGGAGACATTGTGGATGCGCAGTTGCGAGACGAAAAGGCGTAGGGGACGTCTAGGGCCGCTGTCTGCGCTGTCGGGAATTTACATGAAACACACGGAGGCGTTGAAATGGCCGAGGACCAAAAGGGGAGAGACGTTCTAGAAAGACTATTGCGAGAGATAGCTACTGGGATAGCCTCAGGGCCACATCCAAACGTAACCGAAAGGATGCGGGCAGCATTGGCGCTGGCTGAATTGGACAACAGCGTGTCAGCCACAATGCGTGCCAGTATCAGGGAGATCATTAATGGGTTTGGAAACCGCGCTAGTTGATTACATCGGCGGGCTGGTGATCCCGCAAGGGCTTTAATGGCACCATGGGATTCCGACTGGCGGGGCCACAGCGCAGGGGGAGTGACACGTTAAGCAGAGGTAGGGCATGAAGGGTCTAGTCAAGAGTCTGGAATCAGCACCCGTTGGCGATGGCGATTTGGTAGGGGAACCATTCAAGGTGCTGCCGTATCAACGCAAGTTCCTGACCGGGGCTTTCGGGAACGGAATCCTCCGGGCCGGGTTGACGCTGGCAAGGGGTGGCGGCAAAAGCGGGCTGGCGTCTGCGCTGGCGTTGGACTCGATACGGCCGGCTGGTGCATTGCATCGGGTGGGTGGAGAAACCGTCATCGTGGCCAGCAGCTTCGCCCAGGCGCGCATCATATTCGAGGCGGTCAAGACATCGTTGGAACTGATGGGCGAGGATGGCGAGTACCGCATCCGCGATCAGCAGAATCTCGCGGACATTCAGCACCGCGAAACCAAAGCACGGCTGCGGGTGGCAGGGTCAGACAACCGGAGGGCGCACGGGTGGAGGTTCAATCTCGCCATCGTGGACGAACCAGCGCAGCACGGGCCAAAAGGCGAAAGTCTGGCAGCGGCTATCCGGACGGCACTTGGTAAGCGCAAGGATGCGAGGGTGCTGTACATCGGCACCAGGCCGTCCTCCGATGCCCATTTCTTCGCCCGTCTGCTGGCGGAGGATGACCCCAGCGTGTTCTCCATCACCTATGCCGCAGACGATGACGCTGACCCCTTCGCGGTCAAGACGTGGCACAAGGCCAACCCAGCGATGAAATACGGGATGCCTCATATATCGGTGCTGCGGGCGGAGGCGCGGATGGCCAAGCGGGACCCGGCGGAGCTGGCCACCTTCCGCAGTCTCCGCCTGAATCAAGGCACCAGCGAAGTCGAATCCCACCACTTGATTGACTCGCTGGTGTGGCGGTCAATCGAAACGGAGGAACTGCCGGAGCGGGCTGGGCCAATGTCGCTGGGGATAGATTTGGGTGGCACTGCTGCCTTTTGCGCAGCGGCCGCATGGTGGCCCCGTTCTGGGCGCTTGGAAGGCTTTGTATCGTGCGGCACCTCACCACCCCTACCTGAGCGGGCCATTGCGGATGGCGTGAGCGGCGTGTATGAGGCGATGCGCGACCGGGGCGAGCTGGTGCAGATCGGCGGCCGGGTTGTGCCGGTGGGTGACTTCATGCAGGAGGCAGTCATCCGCTTTGGCAAACCCCAGGCCATTGCCGCCGACCGCTGGCGGGCTGGGGAACTGGAGGATGGTGTCAAGGCGGTGGGCCTGAACCTCCCGGAACCTACATGGCGCGGGCAGGGGTGGCGCGATGGTGCCGTTGACGTGCGGGCTTTCAGATCTGCGGTACTGGATGGCAAGGTTGCGGCGCCGGTGTCCATGGCG
This sequence comes from Dehalococcoidia bacterium, assembly GCA_965261885.1. Classification (GTDB taxonomy): domain Bacteria; phylum Chloroflexota; class Dehalococcoidia; order Lucifugimonadales; family UBA3495; genus VXOI01. The sequence continues at coordinate 7,623 of CBDHDY010000045.1, read as the reverse complement.
ATGCGCGCGGCGTTGTCTGAGGCGAAAACGATACAGGACAGTTCCAGCAACGAAAAGCTGGCCAAGTCTGGAGAGGGCCAGCACCGCCGCCGTGGGCGCGATGACCTGGCCGCCGCGATCATCCTGGCGGTGGCTGAAGGCACCCGGCGCGAGGCAGACAAGCCCGTATCCCGTGGCCGCTACCGTGGCAGAATCTAAACGAAACGGAGGCACACCATGGCATTCAGCACCGGGGTCAAAACATCCGGCGGCAAGAAATTGGAGGCGACACTCAAGAAAGCGGAGGAAGCGCGCCGGTCAAAAGTCCGTGTGGGCTTTTTCAGCGATGCCAAGTATGACGATGGCAAGCCCGTGGCGGAGATTGCGGCCTATCAGGAATTTGGCATCGGCGGCGTACCGGAGCGCCCCTTCTTTCGCCAGTCCATTGCCATCATGGAAGACGAATTGCCGGGCAAGCTGGCCAAGATCATCGACCCCGCCACGATGACCGTTGACGCGGCTGCTGCTGACAAGGTTGGCGAGTACGCCAAGGGCGTGATACAGGGCAGGATAGCCGACTTTGCGGACCCACCCAACGCTGAATCGACGGTGCTGGCCAAGGGGAACGATGACCCCTTGGTGCGGACTAAAAAGATGCATGACAGCGTGGATTACGAAACCGAGTAATGGGCAGCGGCCGGCGGATGCCTCCGGGGTGGCAGGCGTTTCGGCGGATGATTCTGGAGCGCGACGGGTGGCGATGTAGGGATTGCCACCGCCCAGGCCGATTAGAGGCATCGCACGATCTGAGCGTCAAGACACACCCACACCTGGAAATGGACGAATCCAACGTAAAGGCGAGATGCAGGCCATGTCATCTCGCCTTTGATCGTAGGCCAGTATCTCCGCAGACCGTTGCATGGCGTGATCTGGTACGGGCTATGCTAAAATAGAATCAGTATTAGGTAATAGTTATACTACGGAATAGGGGATGCCATGACACCGATGCAGCGTATACGCCGACAGCAGAGTGAACACCGCGAGAAGATCAATTCGCTGCTCGGTGTGGAAACCGAACTAGACGAAGGCCAGCGGACAGAACTGGCAGGACTCACCACCCGGATGCAGGACCTGGAGCTTGAGTACCGGGCCGCGTTGGCCATTGATGGGCCGCTGGAAATTGCCGATGACGTGCCGGTGGTGAGCAAGGATGACCGCCAGCGCCTCGAACTGCGGAGCGCCGCCAAGCTGACCAACTACATGCTGGCCCATGCCCAAGGCAAGATGAACAGCGGGGCCGAACTGGAGCTTCAGCAGGAAGCCCAAGTCAACGGGATACCCGCCGAACTGTTCGACGTTGCCCGCCGCGAGACTCGCGCCGAATCGTTGGCACCCACCACCGGCACCGGCGTCAACGTTGACCCCGTGCGCCCGATGATCTATGCCCGTGCGGTGCTGCCTCGACTGGGAGTGGCCATGCCCCGTGTGGCCAGCGGCAGTTACAGCACCATGACCGTAACCATGGGCGTGACCGCTGCGGCCCAGACTGCGGGCGCTGCCTTTGTCGCTACGGCGGCGACGTTGACACCGCAGACCACCCGCAACCATCGCGTGACGGGCCGTCTGTCGCTACGTGTCGAGGACATTCAGCACGTCGGGGTGGACAACTTTGAAAGCATCCTGCGCCAGAACCTCATGCTGGTGATGTCTGACGAACTGGACAAGCTGGGGCTGACCGGCGACGGTGTGGACCCCGACCCCGAGGGCCTGTATCCGCAATTGACCGACCCAACGGATGGGTCAGTCATCGTTACATGGCCGCTATTCGTGGCTGCGATGGCCAGCGGCATTGACGGCGGACCATGGGCCGAAACCTTGCAGGAAGTGATGATGCTGGTGAATCCCGAAACCATGCGGCTGGCTGAATCCACTTTCCAGTCCGGCACGGGCGCACAGGCGACGCCGGGCGACATAAGCGCCGCTGCCTACCTCCGGGCGAACACTTCCGGGTTCTTCAGCAGCCGCCGGATGCCCGACACCGTGAGCGACATAGCGGGCTGCATCCTGTACCGGGCTGGCACCATGGGGATGGACGGGGTGAACGCGGTACGGACCGCCGTCTGCCCGATGTGGAACGAAATCAGCATTGATGACATCTACTCTGACAGCGCCAGCGGCATCCACCACTACACGATGCACAGCCTGATTGGCGACGTCATCATCGAACAGGCCAACGCCTACAGCCGCGTAGACCTGAAGGTTTCCTAGGGTGGCTGATTACCCCGTCTTTGACGGGAAGCTGGAAGTACGGCAGGAAGGCGACAAGCCCGTGCTGACGGCCGTCTTCCCGTTGAACCGCACCGCCACCGTTAGCAGCACCGGGCGGGTCCGCAAAGAGCGATTCGCACGGGGCAGCATGTCCTGGCAGGTTCGTGAGTTCGCCAAGCTCCAAGACGAAATGGCGCGTGTGCTGTCCAGCGGCATTGATGACTTCACCATGCAACGACGGGTGGCCGAACTTGACGATGCACTCGAAAAGCGCAACACGCACCTACTGGTGGGCCACGATTTTAACCGGGCCATCGCTGACATGAAGTCGGGCAACCTGACCGTGCAGCACACCGATGACGCGGTGTTCCTCCGTGCCGATCTGCCACCGGAGGAACTGCAACCCAGTTGGGTTAGGGATGCGGTACTCGCGGTGGATGGCAAGCAACTACGGGGTATCAGTCCTGGATTCAACGTAACGCCGCAGGGACGCCAGCGCCTCGTGCCGGAGGATGGGCCGGGTGATTCGCTGGTGAAAGAGATTCTGGACAGCACGGTTTACGAATATTCCCTTGTGGCGCGGCCCACCTACGCCGGCACCCAGGTTGACACCCGTGCGGATGACATGCTGATGGTGCCGACACGCCGGAGGTATTGGCTATGACGCCAACTCCGATAGACACCACATTCGAGTTGACCGCTTTGCAGTTGGGCATGGCCATTTCGACGGACGTGCAGACGGCGGGCGAACTGCTGGCGGTGGCTGTCAATGAGGTAGAAGCCTACGCACCCCTTGCGCCCGGGCCCAACAAACGCGAGGCAGTCATCCGGTTTTCTGCAAACATGCTTAACGCCTCGAATGAGGGCCGCACGTCTGAGACGTTTGGGCCGAAGTCGTTGACGTTCACCACCAATCACGCGGCCATGTTCAGGTCCAGCGGAGCGGCGGCGCTGCTGACTCGTTACAAGCGGCGTAGGGGTGGGAAAGTCTGATGCGCTGGCCATGGCAGAAAGACGAACCGCCACGGGCCACCCGTCAACAATCGGGTGGCGACTTCTCCGACGCAGTAGTGCGCCTGCTAGAGGCGACGGCATCCGGCGCGAGTGCTGACACCCGTTCCACGGCGGCCACAGAAGCGGCCGCAGGGCACCTATCAAGGGCATTTGCCGCTGCTGAGGTAGTAGGGCCGCCTTGGGTACAGCAAGCGGTATCTCCGGTGTTTCTGTCGCAAGTGGGCCGCGACCTGGTTCGGGGTGGGGATAGCTTGCACGTCATCCGCGTCAACGATATGGGCAAAGTGGTATTGCTGCCGTGTTCAAGCTGGCATTTCGAGGGCGACGCTGACCCTGATACCTGGTTTGTACGGGCTACGGTTTTTGGGCCCAGTTCCAGCCAGACGTGGCTGCTGCCATACAGTAGCGTGATTTTCGTGAAATGGGGCTCCGATCCGGGCACCCCGTATGTGGGCACCGCTCCAAGTTCCTACTCCGCCACCACGAACAGGATGCTGACTGCCACCCAAAAGACACTGGCAGACGAGAGCGGCGGCCCGTTGGTGAATTTCTTGGTTTCTCCGCAGGACGGAGGCGACGGCACGGAAGACACCGACCCACTGTATGACCTGAAGCAGGACATCCGAAACGCGCACGGCGACGGGCTGATGGTGGAGACCACCAACGCGGGCTGGGGCGAGGGCAAGGCATCGGCACCCCAAGGCGACTGGACCCCGAAACGCTACGGGCCGATGCCGCCTGAATCGCTGGTAGGGCTGTCAGAGCAGGCGCACGGGATGATGCTGGCCGCCAGTGGGTTGCCGCCGGACTTGGCCACCGTAAGCACCGCCCAGGGGCAACGCGAGGCATTCAGGCGCTACCTCACCATGACCGTGATGCCCCTGTCTAATATGCTGGTGCGGGAGCTTCAGGAAAAACTTGAAACGGATGTAAGCCTGTCATTCTCTGCCTTGTACGCGCATGACTTGATTGGAAGGGCGTCTGCACTGAAGGGCATGGTGGCCGCTGGGGTGCCGCTTGATAAGGCACTGGAGGAAGCTGGGCTGAATGAGTAACCGAGAATGGACGGACGCGGAGAATGAGCTGCTACTGGCGATAACCCACCGTGGACAAGCGCGACCGGGCGCGTGGGCAGCCGTGGCGGAGATACTGGACCGTCAAGAGCGCACAGTGCGGCAACGGGCTGGAACCCTGCGGAAACGGGCTGGCCTGACACCAACGCGGAAGGCCAAGGCCAAACCCGCCAAGGCCAGATACGTGGAACTGCCAGCGCCACCGCCTGCCCCGTCGCGGCAATGGTGGCCGTTCTGGAGGAAGCATTGATGGTTACGCCTCTGACCTGCTGGAAGTGCGGATTCAACCGCCGTAGCGATGACGGTACCTGCCTCCAGTGCGGCGCTGACTGGTATCACCCGCCACGTCAACCCACTGAGGCAGAGGCGGCGCCGTGGGGCCGGGCCCAAGGCGGCGGCAACCCGCTGATGGGCAAGCACAAAGTCAACCGGGGTGTGGTAAAAACCGCATTTTCAGACTGATTTTCAGCCTTGTAGCTACCAGAATGGATAACTCCAGGGGTACTTTTTATTAACAAAATAGCTTGAGCCAGGCTTGCCCAGCCTCTGAAACCAATGCTGTTGGGTGTAAAAGGCATTGCCCTGCCGGTGTTGTTACCGGCGCAGCGGTGTTAAAACGGAGGCGGCAAATGCGCAAGCTGACGGCAAAAATGGCAACCCAAATCTCCGAACCTGGACGGTACGGCGGCGGGGCCAGCCTCTATCTGATAGTCGCCCCAACCGGCACCAAGTCCTGGGTTCAGCGTGTCTGGATGAACGGCAAGCCAACCGACAAGGGGTCGGCAGTTGCCGGAAGGTAACCCTCTCCACAGCCCGCAAGGCGGTAGCGGCCAACCGTGCCGCCAACAAACGCGGCCATGATCCCTTCCCCAAAACCGCCCCTACCGTCTCAGAGTTTGACACCCCGGTAGAAGCCGACGCTATCCCCACTTTCCATTGCGCGATCCAGGCGGTGTATGAGGCCAACCGCGCGAAGTGGGGAGAGACACGGCAAACCGTTGGCTGTCCCGGATGCTGAAGCATTGCGGCCCACTGGAAGGGTGCACGGTGGACAGCATCACGCGGCGGGAATTGGCAGACATTCTCACGCCGCCACGCCGGGAACATCACGAGACTTCCAGAATAATCAGGCAAGGGCTGGCGAGGACCTCCCACTGGGTACGCGCCAATGACTACCGCGTTGACGATCCGGCGGATAGCGCGCTCAATTCCATACTCCGCAAGGTCAAGCACGTACCGGAAAATCACAAGGCGCTGAACTACCCCGAAGTAGCGGCGGCAATCGCCAAGGTCAAGTTTGGATACGCGATGCGTATAGCTGCCTTGGCGTTTGAATTTCTGGTACTCACGGCGGCGCGTTCCGGCGAAGTGCGGTTGGCCGATTGAAGCGAGATTGACCTGGACGCCGCCGCTTGGAAAATTCCCGCCGAACGGTTGAAGGGCAAGCGCGCTCACAGAATCCTGTTGTCTGAACAGGCAATAGCGATACTGCGGCAAGTGCTTTGGATTCCCGATCCCGACGTCGATTTGATATTCCAACTGCTGGAAGCAACGGAAGGGCGCGTATTCCGAATGCCTACCGGCAAGCCTCTATCCGAGAACGCCTTGCTTGACCGTTGCGAGAAAGACAACATCGGCGCGACGCCACACGGTTTCCGACCGTCTTTCCGTTCTTGGGCCAAGGCTGAATACGGCTCACGGTTTGAGGCAATCGAGTTGTGCCTAGCTCACCACATCGGAACCTGCGTAACGCAAGCCTACGACCGCGAGGACCTGCTGGAGGAACGGCGCGGGATGATGCAAGCGTGGGCTAATTGCCTCGATCCTGCACCGTTCTAGCCTGACAGTCTATCTCATCTCGTAACAAATAGCCCGTCTTGTGGCGACTTTCGTCATTTCTGATATAATAGTGTTTGACATTACGGAGGCGCTAAATGGTTAGCGCCCATCTTGCCACGAATCTTTCAAAACGGACCAAGGTAAGAAGATTCACCACGTCCCGATGCACGACGTTACTTTGGCGCGGGGTGTACGCATACGCGCCGGACGCCAAGAAATCCGAATCCGGCCTTATATCAGCCGTGTTCTCCCTAGGCTGGATTAAGCCGCGCAAGGTAGTGGGAACGTACCAAATTTGTGGAGCCACAATCGAGGAAGTGCCGATTGGCGATAAGGCGATCCTGTACACCAAATACCATTGCGAACACTGCGATAAAGTGGCGCAACGCTACGGCAGGAATCCCGAAAACGCCGCCGCCGCCAACGCCAAGGCAATCATTGGCGATATGCCGATTGATCGAGAAGCTATGGCCGATCTCGGTGAAGCACTCGCCGCCGATGATTTGGACGCCGCACGGAATAGGAATATAAGGCAATGGACATAGCGCGGCGTATTGTAGGGAAATGGGGTAACAAGGGGTAACGCAAACGGGAATGGAGGTTGACCGATGGACAAAGGCAGGGAGGAACTGCTGCAACGAATGAGGGGAGTGAATAACTTTTCCCGCCTTTCCTATGAGGACCAGGCGATGCTGTCAGAATGGCTGGCGGAGCCTCACGGTGATGACCATGCTCAATATATGGTCAACAGAAGCAATCTCGAAATCCTTGAACGTCTACAAACAGATGGGCCGCTCGGTCAAATTTACTTGGTGCAGACCTTAAGGGAATTTGTCTCTGCGCAAAGGGACGGGCAACGGTTACTTGAAGAAGCTCAAACCAAGTTGAGGCAAGTGCGGGCTATCGTAGGCCAGCACGTTTATGACCCGTCGGCTGAAGATGACCGACTTGAGGTGCTTGGTGTAGCACTGGAAATATTGAAGGTGCTGGATAGACCTGATGACCCGTGGGACGTTGGCGACGCCACCGACGAGTAAGGGGACCCCTGTCGGCATATCGTAGCGCACGGGAAACCGCCGATGGGGGGCACCATTTCACACACTAGCTAAAAGTAAGCTGGGATGGGTATGGTTGCCGACAAGCTGATAGCCTATATAGGGACGTTGACCGTCACGCAAGGTCGGCTTGCCGGTGAACCTATGCCGGTGTTCCCGTGGGAGCGCCGGTTTATCAAGGTCGCCTTCGTTGAAGGCGTGATTGAGTCTGCTATCTCGGTAGGGCGCGGCAACGGGAAAAGGACACTTGTTGCCGCGCTTGCTAGTGCCGCCATTGATGGACCCCTGGCGTTCCCGCGCGCTGAAACGGTAGTGGTGGCCAGTAGCTTTGACCAATCCAAGATTTCCTTCAATCACGTTATCGCGTTCCTACGGGAATAGTACGGCGAGGAACT
>CBDHDY010000044.1:0-11256 GCA_965261885.1 Dehalococcoidia bacterium | reverse complement strand
CTGTTACAAAACAATTATCCCAGATTCAAAGGAGCACCCTTTGACCACTTCAGGGCGCTAACCTGACTCCCTCCATCGGTGGATTCGGGCTTAAGCGGCCCCCGGCGGAGGCCTGCCCAAGAGGCCCCAGTTTCTCCGGCCGCATCCAGTCCCTTCCCTTCCGTCTGCGGGGGAGAGTTAAAACGAGGGGCTTGCCAGCGCAATACCAGCGGTTAAGAGCCAAGCCCCAGCGTTGGATGCTGGCTTGCGTTGCCGAAATCCCAGAGGTCATCGCCAACTCCATCCTCTGCTCGCATTGCTGCAGGGAGTCAGCGACCCCAACTCCGTGGGTTCTGGTTCAGGCGTGGCTCCGGGTCCGGCTGCTTGGACCATGCCCCAAATGGGATTTTCATCCGGAGGTCCCAGGACACGCTGCCGGAGCTCCTTGCCCCGCGCCCGGTCGTTACTGGCGCCCTGTCGCAACGTTGCCGGCCAGCTGTCGCCGGGACTCAGGCTTTGATCCGTGGTTGGCGGCAGACCCATTGCTGTGTGCGTGGCGTCCGGCAAGCGTTTGCGCAAGTCGCTGTGGCGCACCTGATCATTTCCTCTCCGGATACTGAGGTTTGGCAGCCCATACCGAGCTAGCTGCCCTGCTGGTCCTGGTGCCAGCCGGAACCAAACACCAGCCCGTCGTGCTCGACCACCCAGATGCGCAGGGACTCCGTGGTCACCCAGTTGCCCTCCGGGCTGGCCTCGAACATGGCCACGCCGAACAGGTCTTCCATGTCCCTTCCCACCAGTTCCTTGTCGTGGTGATCGACGATCCTGCCGCTGCCGTCCACTATGAACGCGGACCATTCCCCCTCAACCGACTCCAGGCTGTTGTAGTAGTCGATGGCCGGTGCCAGGCCGGAAAATTCACTCTCCTCCGAGCCTGTGAAGTATTCCACGGTCCCCTCCAGCCCCACCTCGCGAAACTTGCTCACGGCGGCCGCCACAAAGGACTTGGTGAATTCGTCGGCGTCGACGTACCAGCCGGAGCCCAACAGCAGTCCATCGTGCCGCACCACCCAGGCGTTCTTGAGCTGCAACTCGCCGAAATCGTTGCCGATGGACCTGATTTCGGGATTCCCGTACACGTAGGAACCCCACCTGCCCTCCTCGCCGGCGGACAGCATCTCCTGGCCGAAGTTGTAGCCGTTGGCGTCGGTGCCCAGCGGGCCCTTGAGGTCAAGACCGACCAGGCTCCCGTCGGGATGGGCGATGACCAGGTCGTTCTCGTCCACGACGAACACGTACCACTGACCGTCGATGCTCCCGGCCCGGCTGTAGTGGGTCAGGGTGGCTTCCCGGCCCTCTATTTCGTACCTGCTGATGGCGTTGTTCACGAAGAACCTGGTGTACTCGGCAGGCGAAGTCTTCGGGGGAGCGGTTGCCACCGCGTACTGGGCCAATGTCCTGGCCTCGTCGGCGGTAAGCCCGGGCTCGGATTGCGGCAGGTCCGCCATGGCCGCCTGGATGGCAGTTTCCACATCGGCCTGGGTCAGGCCGGGTTCGGGAATCGCAGCCATGATCTGCTGCAGGGCCGCCTCGATCTGGGCGTCGTTGATGCCCGGTTCGGGCATCTGGGCCATGGCCGCCTGAATCGCCGCTTCCACCTCGGCGCGGGTCAGGCCCTTGGGTTCAGGCACCGTGGCGGACGTGGCCGCCTCCGAGCGCACGATCTCCTGCACTTCCTCGCGGGACAGCCCCGCACCGGCCTCCGTGCCGTCATCGCTGCAGGCGGCCAGCAGAACGGGGACCAACAGGAGCAGGGCCGCCAGCGCCAGAGTCCTGAGCTTGTGGTCAAACATGGGGCGTCCGCCTTTCTCCTTCAGTTCTGGTGTCCGTGAAAGCATCTCATCAGAACTACCGTGAGGACCGTAGCCGGCCCTCACGGCGGAAATGCCTCAATACGGGGCAGAGGCGGCACCATTCCGGCGCCGCCGGATGTCTTACACGCCGCCGATGCCGTTCACGAAGTGATCGGAGGGAACAAAATAGTTCGGGTGCGTCAGCGTGGCGTCGTTGCCCGAGGCGTCCTGGATGGTGCCGTCGTTCAGCGTCAGCTTGTTGGCCTCGATTTCCAGGCCGTCGCTCGCCCTGTCGCCCACCGCAACCGTGTACTCGAACACCACATCGGCCCCGCTGCTGTTGCTGCTGCTGTAACTGGCCTGCCGCGCCGACGAAGCGGATTGGACATGTTCAGTTCCAGTTGCGGGGTGCCAGTGATGGTCACATTCTCGCTGAAGGTCACCGCTACCTGGATGGTGTCGCCGGTGCCGTAGGTCCTGTCGTCGCCGGGGTCGCTGGTGAATGACAGGGACGAGATGGTCGGAGCGATGGCGTCGGAGCCGTCCACCTTGTGCCCGGAGTCGGCGGCCACGGCGGCGTGGGTCAGGGTGGCGTCGTTATCAGCGGCGTCCTTGATCGTCCCCTCGTTGAGGGACAGCTTGTCGGCGCCGATGGCGATGCCGTCGGCGTCGCTCTCGTCCAGCGCCACGGTGTAGCTGAACACCACGTTGGCCCCGCTGGTGCTGCGGTAGCCTCGCGGTCTTGGCCGTGCCGTCGAAGTCCAGCTCCAGTAGCGGGGTGCCGGTGACGGTCACGTCCTCGCTGAAGGTCACCGTTACCTGGATGGCGTCGCCCAGGCCGTAGGTGTCGTCGTCGCCGGGGTCGCTGGTGATGGCGACCGAGGAGACGGTGGGGGCCGTGGTGTCCGACCCTTCAACCTTGTGGCCGGAGTCGGCAGCCACGGCGTCGTGGGTCAGGGTGGCGTCGTTGTTCGCGCCGTCCTTGATGGCGCCGCCGTTCAGGGACAGCTTGTTGGCGCTGATGGCGATACCGTCGGTATCGATGTCGTCCGCCGCCACCGCATAGCTGAAGACCACCGCAGCCGAAGATTCTGGCGCTGCTATAGTCCGCGGTCCTGGCGGTGCCGTCGAAGTTCAGCTCCAGTTGCGGCGTGCCGGTGACTATGACCGACTCGTCGAAGTTCACCGTGACCTCAATAGAGTCGTCCTCGACGTAGGTGTCGTCGTCGCCGGGATCAGATGTGATGGAGACGGACAATATGGTTGGCGCGATCCTATCGGGGCCCCTGAGGGATCCCGCAACCCTGTGAACAAAGTTGTCACCCATGGTGGGAATCACTCCGCCGGGGTTGTGCTGGTAGGCTATCTCAGTTCCCGTGGCCTTGATGTCCTGCCCAGAGGGTACGTAGGCGTCAACCCCATTGCCATCGTTGTCGATACCCTGCACCGTGTATTCGAAGACCAACGTGTCAGTGCCGCTGCCGGAAACGTATGCTGCACTCCTCTCATTGAACTCGGTTCCGATGAGCAGGGTGGCGACGGCGCCATTGCCAGCGGTCACGTTCTGGTCGAACCTGACGCTGATCTGGATGATCTCGCCCCCTCCGTATACTTCTGGCCTCAGGGCGGGGGTCGATGTGATCGAGATGGCCTTCGCGTAAGGCTGGCCGTTCACTTTGTGATTGGACTGGTCCGACAGGCCGCTGAAGTCGGGAGGTACGACGTCGTCGGTACCCTTGACCTTGACAGTGCCGCTGCCGCCCCAGCCGTGGCGGATGCCGACCAGAATGTAGCTGCCTTCGATGCCGATACCGTCGGTGTCCAGGTCCCTGGTCTGAACGGTGTATCCGAATACCAGCGTGTTGGTGCCGTTACCTGATTTGTAAATGGGACCGCGCCAGGTACCGGTACCGTCACTGGTGCCGACGCGGGCATTCAGATTCTTGGCGCCCTCGACGTCAACCGGGGCGCTGAGGGTCAGAGCGATGTCGATGGTCTCGCCATAGCGGTAAGTGTCGCCGTCGGCGGGCTCGGAGGTGATCTCCATGCCGGTGCCGACAGGCATGAGGCTGCCGTCCACCTTGTGGCCCGACTGTTGGCCGAGGCCGCGGTAGACGCGGTAGGCGGTCACAGTGACCACCATCCAAGCCCACACTTCCGGGGGCCGTCACGGTGGTGTGATTGACAAAATTGTGCCAGGTGCCATTGCTGTCCTGGTAGCCGCCGTCCATCGAGATGCCGTTGCCGTCTCTGTCGCCCGACTTCACCGTGTAGCCGAACTGTTGTTGTCCAGCGATTACGTCCCCTCAATTGAAAAGCGAATATGTCACCCGGGTTAGTCGGCGGCGGTTGGTGATGCGGCCAGTGCTTCCGCCTTGGCACATTCCTTGGCGCTGAGTTTCTTGGTGGGCGGGCTTTCAGCAGACATGTACTTTTTCACGGTGTTTTTGGCGATCCCCAAGGTCCGGGAAATGGCCCTGAGGGACAGGCCCTGCTCTCTGGCGTACTGCACCGCCTCCCAGCGGGCCTGCTGGGTCGCCGTGGGCGTCCGATGCAACTGGTGGCGAAGCGGTTTCTCTTTACCGCCCCTGCGTCTGGTGACTACACCGTAGACGTTGGCGTCGTTTTCATCGGCCGAAGCCAGGGTGGTCAGAAGAGCCTGCTGAGCCATGTCCAGGTGGCTGATGACCGCGCCTTCGGCGACCTTCTCCTGTTCGGGATCAGAGGAGCAGCCGGAGCCCGCTCCCCACAGCGCCGAGGAGGGCGGTGGCCCCTCCTGAAAGTCAACGACCTCTCCTTGGTACCGGATCATCAGCCCCCCGTCGGCCCGTTCCAGCACATCCACCCGGAGACCGGCGTAGCTGGGCCGCTCCGTGCCGGGCAGCAGCTGCAGCACCCGCCACTGGTACTTCACCGTGTTGTCCCTGGCCACCTTGCGTGTGTCCTTGAGAGATATGGTCTCGGTCAGGGAGAGCTCGTCCGGCACCCGCCGGTACGTTGTCTCCGGCTGCTCCGCCGCCACGGCGAAACGAGCGTTGAACCGGGGCAGAAACTCCTGTAGTACCAGGCTGGCCTCGCCGATGGCGCTGGCCCCGGCCAGGCGCAACTCGGTTACCAGCCGGTCTTGGAAGGTCTCCAGCATCCGCTCGACGCGTCCCTTGGCCTGTGGAGAGAGTGCGAATATCTGCTGGATGCCCAGATCCCGCATCACCCGGGCGAACTGGGTGGTCTCAACCGGTACCGGCTTCTTTCGGGCGTTGTACTTGAAGGCGGCGTGGCGGTCGCTGTAAAGGGCCAGGGGAATGCCCCACTGGCGGACTAGGCCCTCCAAGAGCACCAGGTAGCCGCGAGTGTCCTCGGTGGTGCGAAATACCGCCTGGGCCACGGTGCCGGTGGCGTCGTCCACGGCGATGAGCAGCGTCAGCTTCGGTCCCCGGTCCTCCAGCCAGGGGTGCTGGCTGCCGTCGATCTGCACCAGCATGCCCTCTTGGGGCATGCGACGCCGCCGGAAGCGGTGCTGCTGGGAACGCCGGCTGCGGGGGCTGCCGATGCCGGCCTTGACCAGAATGCGGCGCACAGTGGGGCGGCTCAGGTCGATGCCCTCGCGCTCCCGCAGCAGCTCGGTGAAGTGGCTGTGGTTGGCGCCGGCGTAGCCGTTGCTGGCCAGCTTCACCACGGCAGCGGCGGCCGGCTCAGGGACGGCGTTGTGCGGTTTTCGACCCCGGTTCCCGTGGGCTAGTGCGGCGGCACCGTCCTTGCGGTAGGCGGCGAGGAGGCGCTTGGTGTGGCGTTCGCCAACTCCCATGATCTCGGCAGCCTGGGCGATGGGAAGCTGGTATTCCAGAACGCTGTTGAGAACCTGTAGCCTTGACTGTTCCTGCTGATTCAACTTTACATCCCTCATAGGGATGACATATTCGCTGAACAGTTAGCAGGTGACCGAATCGTAGACCATCAACATTGAATTGCCAGGGACTTTGACCCGGAACCGCGAAGATATTTGGCCGCCTTCCAGCCACCTGCCCACATGCCAAGGCTCGGGGTCCCGTTCACTTCCACTACTGTGCTGAAGGTGGCGGAGATCTCGATAGTCTCGCCCACGCCATAGGTGTCGTCCCTGGCCGGCGACGAAGACACTTCGACGTCAGTGATATTCGGGTCGTCGTCGATGATGGTGATCTCGCACTTTTCGTCCAGGTCCGGGTCGCTCCGGTCCACGATGTTGAACGAGTCTGTACGGATGGTGAAGGTCTCGTTCCCCTCGACCAGGCTGTCCTCCCGGGTCTCGACGGCGCGCTTCGCGCGGTTGGCCAGCCGCTCGGACTCATTAGACCAGATTCCGCCCGCGGACTGGTGTACGTAGTCGTCCGTGCCGGCGGTACCGACGTCGGTGTACCAGTCTGCGCTGAAGGGCACGCCGTGCTGGTGGTTCGTCACGCGGACATTGAAGACGTCTACGGAATCGCCCTCCACTACCTCCGTGGTGGGGCAGTCCAGGTAGAACTTGGCCTGGTCGGCGAAGGCCGGCGCAGGGTTGAGGATGCCGGAAATCCAGAACAGCGCGACCAAGGCTGAGATAATCAACACCCCGAGGGGTAGTCCCGGTTTCCTCAGCAGGCTTCCCCGGTTCGCATTCATTCTTGACCTCGTTCGGATTGAGATGTCGTTGGTGAGGGCCTGCTCGTCGTGCCGGACCAGGGAAGCACATTGGCGTCCGCTGTTTGTCAATCGGGTGAGCCGTCCCTCTTTGGGTACGCTCCTAAAGTGACGCATGTCCCTCCGGTGTTTCGCTAGGTGAAAAGGGAAAATTTCGCCTTTCTCTTTTACCCAATGTTGAGCGATCACTTTTCCTAAACCAAAGCCAAGGTGAAAAGCGCAGAGACATGGGATAAATTTGTGGAGGAACGGGGTTACCTTATCTGGGAAAGAGCGTGGGGTAGTGATGGGTGTGAGAGATATGGACCAGTTTCTCGAACGATGGGAGATGGATGTGCCGGGCGTGCGCCGGCGGATGATTCTGGCGCCGGTGCCCCGGGAGCGGGAACGGTGGTACGCTCTGTGGCTTCTGACCCAAGGCTGGACCGCTCAGGCTACCGCCGAGGCACTGGAACGGGACCCCCACACCATTGGACGGTGGTTGGCCGCCTTCGGCGAGGGTGGGCCCACAGCCTTGATATTCGAGCAGTCCGGTGGTGCCCCCCCGCCCTCGAAGCGGCGCAGCAGGCGGCGCTGAAAGGGGCGGTGCAGGAGTTGCCCGCCAACTCAGGCATGGAACTGGCCAACTGGAACTGGAAAGTGGTCTGCCAGTACGTCTCCGAGCGCTTCGGTATCAGCCTGAGCCGCAGCACCTGCCTCAACTATCTGCGTCGGCTGGGATTCTCCTTCAAACGCCCCAAGAAACGGCTGCTCAAGGCTGATGTGGAGAAACGGGAGGTCTTCGTGGCGGAGTACGCCGCCCTGTCGGACGAGGCGCGGTGGTCTGGGGCCAAGATATTCTTCGCTGACGAGGCCCACTTTCGTGCGGACGCCGAACTGCGGGGCAAGTGGGTGTTGCGTGGAGAGCCGGCCTTGGTGGACTCGAGCAGCCCGCGCTATGGCGAAAAGGCCAGCTACTATTCGGCGGTGTGCCTGGAGACCGGCGAGGTGGAATGGATGGAACTGGAGGGGAACAGCAACTCAGGAACATCGGCAGCCTTCCTGGGACAGTTGCGGGAGAGGCACAGCGGTCGTCTGAACGTGATCTGGGACAACGCGCCGGCCCACCGGGGCGAGGCGGTGAGGGAGTACCTGCGGACGCCGGGTCTGAACCTGCGGCTGTTTAACCTGCCGGGTTACAGTCCGGACTTCAATGCCGATGAGGCAGTCTGGGGCTGGGCTAGGGAGGAGGCGACCGGGAACCTATGCTTGGGGACCAAGGTCAAGGTGCAGGAGCGGGTCGGCAGCTTCCTCGTTGGTCTGGCCAACCGGAAAGAGGAGGTAAAAAGCCGCTGCCGCACCGTCTTGCAATCAAGGGCCAGCGCCCTGCCGCGGGACTCCCACTCCAACTCTCAACACCCCGGACATGCACATCCCACCTTGGCTTTGGTTTAGTCCGATTGGTCCAGTTTGCTCTGGTAGCCCCTGAGCAACAGATGTAAGTTGTCTGTGGTGAACGCCGCGTGAAGGCGCGGCTGGAGGCGGAGGCATTCGGTCTGCAATGTCAGAGCGCATCCGGGCAGGCGACTCGGGACCGGGAGCCCCGGCTTGCTGAGGGCAGGCATGGGATCCATACGGCAGTGGGTTGCGCCGGGCGCCCTGTCCGACCCGGACGTGGTGCTGTATGCGGCAGGCGTTTCCGTCTGGAGCCGCTGGTTCGTCTGGCTGGCCGGTGTCTTCCTGCTGGCCTACCGGCCGGGCTTCTGGTACCCCGGGGACATCGAGTTCCTGGCCATACCCGTGCTGCTGGGGGTGCTCAACGGCCTGGTGCACCACCGGCTCCTCACCAACAGGTCCGTCACGTGGCGCTGGATGCTCCTCCTCTGCGCCGCGGACATTGCCCTGGTCACCGCCGGCGTCGTCATCGGCGGCGGGTTCAGGAGCTTCATATTCCTGGCCTACTATCCGACCCTGGCCGTTTTTGCCGTGGTCTTCTCGTCCTATTGGCTCAGCCTGGCCTGGACCACGGCGGTCGCTGTTGCCTACGCCGTCGTATGCCTGAGCGTCGGCTCCGGTCTCGACCTGGACGCAGGCAACGAGAAGGTGCTGCTGGCCAGGCTGGTGATGATGTATACCATCGTGCTGGGCATCGGTTTCATCGCCCGGTTCGAACGCATCAGGTGGCGGACCTCGGTGTCCCGGGAGCGGGAGCTGCGGCGGGAACGCATCGAGCTCTCCCAGACGATTCACGACACCACTGCCCAGACCGCCTACATGATCGGCCTGGGGATTCACCGGGCCCGGGAACTAGCCGGCAATTCCAACGAGGAACTGGTGGCCGCCCTGGACGCGACCTACGCGCTGTCAAACTCGGCCATGTGGGAGGTGAGGGGGCCCATCGACGCGGGGCACATCCTGGAGGGACGGGACCTGGGACGGGTCCTGTGGTCGCACTGCGCCACATTTGAGAAGATCACGGGCGTCCCCGCCGGGATGTCCCAGTCGGGGACCGAGCCCCCTCTGGCCACGGAGACCCGGACCCGCCTCTTCTCCATCGCGCACAACGCGTTGACCAACGCCCTCCTGCACGCCAGGCCCGGCAGGGTCGAGGTCAGCTTGAGCTTCGAGGCCGGCCGGACCACGCTCTCCGTCTCGGACGACGGGGTGGGTCTTCCCGACGGCTATGCCGCACTCGGCCGGGGCTTCAGCGGGATGCGGTCGGACGCTGGGCGGATGGGGGGAACGCTCCTGGTGGAGAGCGTCAGGGGGGGAGGCACGACCATCACCTGCCTGGTTCCCCGGGAGACGGTTCCCCGGGAAGTTGATGCACCGGGAGGCGAATGAAGGAGGAGCACAGGATGTCGTCAGCAGACCGGATCAGGGTGATGGTGGTGGATGACCATCCCGTAATGAGGAACGGCCTGCAGCAGGTGCTGGAGGCATCGGGCCGCCTCGAGGTGGTGGGACAGGCCGGCGATGGAGAGGAGGCGGTCATTACCGCCGGGGATCTGAAGCCGGAGGTCGTCGTCATGGACGTGATGATGCCGCGCAAGGACGGCATCGATGCCTGCCGGGGAGATCATGGAGCTCCTGCCCGGCACGCGGGTCATGATGCTGACGGCCTCGACCGAGGAGGATGCGGTGATCGAGGCCATCGCCGCCGGCGCGACGGGCTACCTTCAGAAGTACTCGCGGCCGGAGGAGTTGGTGGGAGCCGTTGTGGACGTGGCCGAGGGCCGGCTGCGAATTCCCGAGGAGTCGGTGAGGCAGGTCTTCGCGATGATCCGCGGCGAGCGCGGGCTCGCCTCCCGTCAGAACCGGCACAAGCTGACGGCGCTGGAGCGGAGACGCTGGCGCTGTTCGCCAGCGGCAGGTCCTACTCCCAGATCGCCGAGGAGAGGGGCAACAGCACAGTGACCGTCCGGAACACCCTCTACCGCATACAGGACAAGCTGGGCATCGGGACGAAGCAGGAACTCGTGGTCTGGGCCGTGCGGAACCGCCTGCTTGATGAGGTCGCGGCGGGTGTTGACTCCCACCCGGTGCCGGAGGGCAATGACCCGCGTCTGCCAGGGCCAAGACGGATGACGCTTTTGGTGACGCCCTGAACCCATGGGGTTGGCTCCTTCGTATTTGCAACCGCCGCCGCATGATCGTGGCGGGTTGCCTCTGTGCTGCAATGGCAGCGGTTACGTTCTCAATCATCTTTTGGGAATGGCTGAACGGCGCAGAATCAGGCAGCACAACGATACGGAACATCGCGCTGGTTGCAGCGGGCCTGGTCGCGTGCCGTTGGCGATATGGCGTGGGATCGTGGCGAAGCACCACGCGCATACCGCGCAACAGGGTCTGCTGAACGAGCGCTACCAGAAGGGAGCCGGGATGATGGGCAGCGATGTCCTCCCCGTCAGATTGGGCGGGGTTTACGCGCTGCAACGCCTCGCCGAAGATTGCCCGACAATACCACGTCCAGGTTATGCGCCTGTTCTGCGCTTTCGTGCGCCTGCCCACGAAAGACCAGAGTCCTGGAATCCGGGCAGGTGGAAATTGAGACAGGTGCTCAATTGGGAGTTCGACCGGATGTGGAGGCTGTCGTTGAGGCAGTCAACTCTCGCTCGGAGTCGCGAACCCGGATCGAGCGAAAAGCTGGTTTCAGGCTGGACCTGCGGGCGCCGACCTCTCCGGGACACAATTCTTGAACGCAGACCTGTCCAATGCCTATTTCCATCGGGCGAATCTATCCCGGGCCACCTTTGCCGGCACGGACCTGTCGGGTTCGTTCTTCAACTCCGCGGACCTGTCGGAGGCCATATTCTATGATGTGAAATTTGCAGGAACGCGACTCATGTTGGCGAACCTGTCGGGGGCATTACTCCAAAACTTGGATTTGTCCAAGGTGAGTTTCCATTACGCGAACCTGTCCTGCGTGAATCTCCTCAATGCCAATTTGTCCGGAGCGATCCTCCAGGATGCAGTGGTAGCCAATGCGTTGCTTGAAAAGTTCCGACCTCTCCAGCGCCTCTTTTCTGAGGGCGGACTTGTCGGGCGCAAAAGCTCATGAAGGCGGATGTGTCCAACGCGCAATTCCTGGATGCCGACTTGAACAGAGCAGACATTTTCAGACGCGAACCTGTCGGGCGTGGATGTTTTCTATCGGCGGGCCACAAACAGCCAAGGGGCTGAACCAAGCTCAACTTGACGAGGCCCGGGCCGACCGAACAATCCGCCCAAACTGACCGGTGTCCTTGACGCCGCAAGTGGCGAACCCTGGTCTGGCAGGGCAAGCCAC
>CBDHDY010000043.1:0-322088 GCA_965261885.1 Dehalococcoidia bacterium | reverse complement strand
CCTGCAGCACCCAGCACGATCCGGGCGGACTGGCAAACGCTGTTCTCGCCGAGAGTGACCGTCGCTGCGACCGACACCGTTGCGTAGTCGTCGGCCGTTCGGGGCAAGAACTTGAGATACGATCCGAAAGTGTTGGGTGCCGGTATTGGCACGTTCAATAAAGTTAGCACCTCACCGGGCCGCACATCCGTCTCGTAATAATCAATGCACAGTTCTTCGACTGGACAGACTCGCACCCCGGTGCTGGACGTCAGCTCGACCGATGCACCGAGGGCAATGAGGGTGGGCGGAGGGTCCTGGTTAGGGTCGCCGTTGACCAGTGCCCCACCAACGGTCGCCATACTGCGGATACGCCGGGTGGCCACCCGGCTCACCGTCTCTGCAAGGAGAGGAATGCGTTCCTGGAGAAGCGGGCTGTCCTCCAGTTGTTTAAGGGTGCACAGGGCCCCAATCCGCAGCGCGCCGCCCGCCTCTTCTATGGTGCCAAGACCTTCGGCCCGGGTCAACCGGCGCAAGCCGATCACGTGGCCGGGCTGGGCGAAACGCTGCTTCATCTGCAGCACCAGGGCCGTGCCGCCGGCGATCAGGCGCGCGTCGTCGCCGTGTCGCTCCAGCAAATCCAGCGCAGCTTCCAGCGAGGGAGGCCTATGAAACTCGAAATCGATCACCAGCGACGGGTCATTGCGGCTGGCCGCTTGTTCGCGCAGCGGCGACCACCGAGTTCAGGATGCCGTAGTATCCGGTACAGCGGCAGAGGTTGCCCATCATCCAGTCCCTGATCTCTGTCTCGGTGGGGCGAGGGTTGACGTCCAGCAGTGCCTTGGCGGCGACGATCTGTCCGGGAGTGCAGATACCGCACTGGAATCCGCCGTGGTCAATAAACGCCTGTTGTACCGGGTGCAACGCGCCGCCCGCGGCGATGCCCTCGATGGTGGTGATCTCCGAGCCTTCAACCGCTGCCGCCAGTGTGATGCAGGAGGCGAAAAGCTCGCCGTCGACCAGCACGGTGCAGGCGCCGCATACGCCGACGCCGCATCCCTCCTTCGATCCGGTCAGCCCTAGGTCGTAGCGAAGAAAGTCCAGCAGCAGTCGGCTGTTTGGGGCCTCGGTCTCGCGCTCAACTCCGTTCACTTTCAACCTTACCATCGCAGACACAATACCGTTATGTCTGAATAGCGTCAACCACTGCCCTCCTGCGTTGATATACTGGTCGTTGGTGCTGGCCCCAGACGAGTTACGATCGGCCGGATTTTATGAAAGGAGCGGAGTCATGCAGGAACGAAACGGCAGCGCCCCAACGCAGCACATCGGCAGCACGGTACTGGTGGTTACGATGGATGTGGACCCCGAGGATGAGGCGGAATTCAACAAGTGGTACAACGAGCAGCACCTCCCGGAGCGGATGGAAATCCCGGGATATGTCAGTGCCCGCCGGTTCAGGCTGGAGGAAGGTGAAGGCGCCCTCAAGTACCTGTGTATCTGGGAACTGGAGGACGGGAGCCCGCTGCAGAGCCAGATGTACAAGGAGCAGCAGGCCGACCCCACAGCCCTGTACCAGCGGGTGAACAAGACCATCAAGGCCCGCACCCGGGGGCTGTACCGGCAGGTGTTCCCCGAGTCTGGCGCCTTTGAGGACCGCTCCGGCTTCCACCCCCGCCACCAGGAAGTCTCAGCTTAGCCTCGTTCGGGCACAGAGGCCCAGCAGCGCGGATCCGATTTCCCGTCACTCATCGTATTGGCGGTGTGATAAGCTATTGCCCGTTCAGGGCAGCGCGCCTGCGCGGCCTTGAATATCAGCCCCAAGGGCCTCGAATCCAGCTTGGGGCATACAGCTCCGGAGTTGCTGCAGTAACTGATGGGTCTCCTCTCTGACTTGGGAGAGTTTCTCACCAACTGGATCACCATCGCCGTGTTTATGGCAGCTTTCGGCATTGCCGGTGGGCTGCTCATTTTCGTGTACGTTTTTCCGGGGCAGCCCAGGATTGGCATTATTGACATTCCTTTCACCGTGATTTCCGACGATTCTACGTACGTAATCAGCGAATACCTCAGCCACGCCCGGCGGGACGACTCCATCAAAGCCGTGGTGATCCGGCTCACCAGCCCCGGCGGAGGCGCCGCCGCCAGCGAGCGCCTCTACGCAGAGACCCGCAAGCTGCGCGAGGAGAAGCCGGTGGTGCTGGTGATGAACGGACTGGTCGCCAGCGGCGGATACATGATGGCCATGGGGGCCACCCACTCCTACGCCCAGACTTCGTCTCTGGTGGGCAACGTGGGTGTTGTCTCCTTCAACGATCCGCTGGTTCCGCCAATTCCCGGTGAAAGCGTATTGTCCAGCGGCCCTTACAAGCTTTCCGGATTCTCTCGAGACGAGTGGATCGCAACCATCGAGGAACTGAAAGGCACCTTCTCCGAGATCGTAGTGAGAGAGCGCGGCAACAAGATGCGAATCACCAGGGATGAGCTTGTCGAAGGGCGCCTCTATACCGGCTTGAGGGCGGTGAGGCTTGGACTCGTGGACGATCTCGGCAGTGACGCTGACGCCTTTCAGAAGGCCGCTGAACTGGCCGGAATTTCCAACTATGGCTTGGTGGACGTGAATCTTGAGGTGCTGAAGAAATTCTACAAGGACCTTGAAGACATACTACCGGCGACAGACGCGGGAGGAGGAACTTCAGCTGCGGCCTTGTCAGTTCTGGAGTCGGATCGCATTGGCGATATTCCCGGCCAGTACCCTCCAGCCAGCCAGCCGGCTGCCGGTCAGGAAAGGTTGGACGCCCTGCGTGGGCTGGTGCGCTATGGTCGGCTTGGTCTCGAGCAGGAAGATCCTCTGCCTGAATTCCCCCTTGAATTGAACCACCCTAATTTCTATTACCTGTATGTCGGCAATGCCAGGTAAGCTGGCCGTCATCGTCCTGTTGCCCCTTCTTGCAGCGGTTGCATTCGCCGTTGCCTATTTTGTCTTTTACCGCGGCGGCTATGAGCCACCCCCATCTCCGGACCTGCGCTACGATCAGATTTCCGTTTCCGCATTGCCTCCAAGGGTATCCGGCGACCTGCCAACGGGTCAGTTGAGGCAGGGCCTGCTGGTGATTGACGCCCAGCACGTCAACGCTTTCACGGAGAACGAGTTGGTCAATTTCGCCTCGAAGGTGGCGGACAGAGGATTTAAGGTGGAGTTCGCGGGCGATTTCACGCCTCCTTTGGGTCCGCCCCTAGGTCCGGCTCCACTGCCTCAATTGGCGGAGAAACTGCGCAGGGCCGATGCCTTCGTCGTGATCCTGCCAAATCTCGCCTACACGGAGTCAGAAGCGGCCCTGGTGGAGCGGTTCGTGGAGAAGGGCGGCAAGTTGCTGCTCGTTTCGGACCCATCGCGCCCCCACGGTATCAACGCCCTTGCCAAGCGCTTTGGCGTCGATTTCCAGGCAGACTATCTCTACAACACAACGGAGAATGACGCCAATTTCAAGCGGATCCTGATCAGGGACTTCCAGCCGGACCAGCTAACGGCCGGACTGCAAACCATCACCCTGGACTACGCCGGCTCCGTTAAGTCTCCCTCCGGCGGCATCGCCTTCACCACACCGAGCACCAGGTCCTCGTTGCTGAACACGGTGGAAACCCTGGCACCCATGGCCTGGGGCAACAGCCGCAATGTGCTGGCCATAGCTGACTTCACCTTTATGGTCCCCAACAACGACACGCTGCTGGATAACGGAAGGCTGGTGGCCAATATCGCTGATTACCTCACGGACTCCGGCAGGGATTTTCACCTGTCCGACTTCCCTTATTTCTACGGCTCCGGTCAGGATGGTGGTGTGGATATCCTGATGGGCCGGCCCGACCTCCTGAATACTGGTCTGCAGATCAGGACGGCCCTGGCGGGCCGTCAGCTGACCTCGCAGATCGTACCGGTGGAGGACCTGAGCAGAGATACGGTATTCCTCGGCCTGTATGAGGACGCGTCTCAGGTAACTCAATACCTGCAGATTGCCGGCATTCGGGTAGACGACACCCTGGGAACCACATTTGCACCAGAACTGGCCCTGGAGAATTCGGCGGTGATCGTGCTGGACCAGAGCCAGGACCGGGATATGCTGATGGTGCTGGCTGATACGCCGGCAAACCTTGGCGGCGCTGTGGCCCGGCTGATTTCCGGTGAATTCAGAGGTGACTTGGTGAGCGATTACGTGGCGCTGCGAAAGTTCGATGAAATTGGCAAATAGATTATGAAACTGCAACTGGGATTTCGTTTGTTCCTGCCCGTTCTTTTACTGGCAATGGTTGCTCTGCTCGCCTGCAGCCAGGATGGAGATGAAACACCGGCGCCCGCAGCATTACTCCCGACGCGAGAAGCAGTCGAACCGGCCAGGCCACTGACCGGGGATGAGCTGGCCGCAGTTGAGCGGTTCGAACAGGGGGTGCAGGCTTTTGAGGCGGACTGGCGCCAGTTCTACCAGGAATTCGACAACTGGAGATCCGGTCTTACCTCTTGCCATCCCAGTTCGGCCCGTCAAGCGCTGCGGGATTTCGCGGCATCATTCACCGTGCTGGCGGATGCTGCCAGGAATCTGCCCAGGGCCTCCAACTCCCAGGAACTGGCCGACCTGATGATCGCTGCCACCGATGCGGAAGATTCCTCTTTCCGTCAGCTGCGGGACCGTTGGCAGGCTGGAAATATCTCCCTATTCGAGACAGTGGAGCAGAAGAAGGCCGAATCCGCTCTCGCCCATAACATTGTGGCAGACATGTCCCTCAGCCGGCAGCAGGAGTTGGAGGAAGGCCCCACTGCTGCAGAAGTGGAGGGTATGAAAGAATTCCGCTTGGCATTTGACGGAATCGCCGATGCCTGGGACGACTTCCATGACAACTACGCGGCCCTAGCCAAGCGAGAAAGCAAGCTGGAGTCCGACGCTCTCGGCGAAGGCTACGAGGAACTGATCCTGGAACTCGAGGAGATTTTCGACGCCATCGCGGAGCTTACAGCCACTGAAATCAATGAGGATATGATCGAGGCGCTTCAGGACGCGGCCGAGGACGAGTTGGCGGCACTGGAATTCCTTGCGGAGTTCCCGGCGCAAACCGGGACTGATGATGACGAGGCTGCGGCTGATGATGATGAGGCTGCGGCTGATGGTGCCGAACCCGCTGCAACTGCCACACCCGCACCCCGCTCGCTGTCGGCCCCGGCCCAAGGAATTGTGCCTGTCGAACCCCCGCAGAGCGCTGGCGATGACGGTCCCGGTCAGGGCGAAACCCCGCCACCGGGCCAGGGCGCGCCATCCGTACCCCCGCAGCCACCGGCTGCCACCGAACCGGCTACGTCAATGGCCGGGGGAAAGGATATGGAACTCTCACCGCAGGAGGAACTGTCTGCCGCCGTCGAGGCGACTGAAGGGATCCTTGGGGAACTGGATCAAGCCATAGAGAAAGTCATAAACGACGATTCAGCAGTGAAATTGCAGGACCTCGAGGAATTCGACAGAGAGTTCGAAGGATTTGTGGGCGACTGGAACCAGTTCTACGAGGTGTACATCGCGTGGCGGTCCACCGAAGGCGGTTGCGACCGGGTGGAGGTGGTGGGAGACCTCGCACGGTTCAGCCAGCAAGCCGGCGAACTGGCAGGCGCGGCCAGGGACCTGCCGCAGTCCGGACCTCTCCTACCCGTCTACAGCCTGGTGGCAGAGGCTGCCGACCGGGAGGCGGGTGCATTCAGGACCCTGTCCAACTCGTGGACGCCCTTTGCCGTCGACGTGTTCAAGGCCATCGACGATGAGCGCGTGAACGCCGGACGGTTGCGACGCCAGGCCAGCATAGCGTTGGAGGAATTGCAGGGCCGCCAGTAGGATTTTGGCGTACCGCTGAAAAGGCAGTCAGGAATCCGTTCGTGGTCCGTGCAGCGGACCACCAACGGATTCCTGCTTCAGGCGAAGCTGATTCAGTTGCCGCCCGCCGGGTACTTGGTCCTCAGCCCGCGATCAGCATCTCGTCGGTGTTGATCAGCGGCGACAGCAGCCGCGGTCCGTTGGCCGTTACCAGAACCATGTCCTGCAGGTGCCAGTAGCCGATGTGCGGTTCCAGCGCCACCACCATACCCTCTTCCAACACGCGCTCGCTGGAGGGCACCAGGTACGGCTCCTGCTGGTGCCACCACGCGCCCACGCCGTGGCCCGCCAGCGCCACGTTGCCCTGGAACCCGGCATCGTGGAACCGGTCGTTGGCGAAGTGGTAAATTTCTGCGGTCCTGGCACCGGGGACACACCGCTCTATGGTGGCGCGGTAGATGTCGAGGGTGACCTGGTAGACCCGTTTCTGTTCGTCGGAGGGCGTACCCACGCAGACGCTGCGCGACTGGTGGCCCGGGTACCCGTTCAGGTACGACACATAGTCGTTCCGGATGATGTCTCCCGCCTCGAAAGCCAAGTCGCTCTCGCCGCCGTAGCCGACGGTGTTGCGGCTGGAGTTCAGGATGCCGTGGGCCCAGTTGGCGCCGCGCCGCAGGCAGCCCTCAATAATCCTGCTGTGCACCAGCCGCTCGGTGTCACCGGGACGTATCGTGGGCAGCACCTCGAGATAGGCCTCGTCCAGTAGCCGCGCCCCCGCCTCCAGCGACGCCACTTCCTCAGGAGTCTTGATCCACCGAACCCGGTCCATCAGCTCTGTGCTGTCGACGATCCGTGCCTTGGGAAGGAGGGCGTTGATCTCCTCCCAGCGGTTGGCACTGACGTAGCTCTTCTCAAACCCGATGGTCTCCTCGGCCAGCCCCAGCCCGTTCAGCACGTCGGCGGCACGCTGGTACGGCGACTCCGCGTAGTCGTCGACCACCTCGATCCGTTCCAGCCACGAGTCTCGACGGGCCAGCGGAGCGGCGTAGGTGTTCAGCACCATGACCGGCTCGCCGCGGCGAGGCCACACCACCAGCACCTCCCGTGGCGAGTCCGGAAATTCCAGGTGCCGCGCCAGTGTCCCCGGGTAGGCGAACCCGGACAAGTATGTGAAATTCTTGCCCGATCGCGCGACTATAGCGGAGACGCCCTCCTCGTCCATCAGGCGGTGCAGTCGCTCAACGTTGGCGATGATCTTCCCGTGCGCGTTGGCCATTGTGGTCTCCCTTTTCGTTCCAGGCTGGTGGTCTACTCGAACCGCAGCAGCCCCAGCAGTTCCACCAGGTCCGGCGCCTCGTCGATGCGCCAGAGGTGGTTGAGCAGAGCGTCGATGCGGTCGGCAGGCAGGTGTTCGGATGCGAGAGAGCGGAACTTGTCTTCGACCTCGCTGTCGGTCAATGGATTCTTGTAGTGCCCCTTGTGGTAGGCCACTTCGGCCGAATACCGCTGACCCGAGGTGGTGACCACTTCTACGTCACAGAGCATGGCCTCGGGTACGCGGCGGTTTGCTTCCTCCGACACCGCCACGTTTACCTTGCCCACCAACCCCAGCAGTTCCTCATTGAACAGGAACTCGTCGTCGAAGTGGCGGCTCTCCACGCCGCCGTACAGCAGCGCCACAGCGGCGGTGTACGGCATGGAGTGGTCGGCGGTCTCACGGTTGGCGGGCCGCCATTTCTCCGAGTCTCCCGCCATGATGTTCACCGCCGTCTGCAGGGTGGCGATGTTGACCTCGGCCACAGTGTCGGGGGTGATTCCACCGGGCACCTGCGCCCGCACGTCCAGGGCCGCCTGCGCGATGGTCTGCGAGTACTGGCCCAGCGGGAACCGCTTGATGCTGCACTCCGCGATCTTGAATGGCTCCCCGTTGCCACCCATTGCCTCAAGTTCAAAGGGACGCCCCGTGACAGCGTTGAAGTACCCGCCTGCCCCCTCGTACACCGGCGACGGACCGGTTATGCCCCGCTGAGCCAGCATCACGGCGAACATGGCGTTGCGGGTGGCGTTGGCGTAGGCGCATCCTTTCCACATCGACACGTCGCCAATGCGCGTCTGGTACAGCCCCAGGTTGGAGGCCACGTTCAGGTTGAGGGCCTGCAGCGTCTGCTCCTGTGTCAGCCCCAGCGCCCGGGTCGCCGCCAGCGTGCTGGCCGCCCCCCCGACGGTGACGTGGTCGAAGCGGGGCTTGATGTCCACGGTATCGCAGAGACGGCAGAAAATTTCGTAGGCCAGCACAGTGGAGAGGATGAATCGCCTGCCGCTGCCGTGCGCCGCCTCTGTCGCCGAGAGACAAGCGGCGATGCTATCGCTGGGGTGGCCGGATTCGTTGCTGGTGTAGCCGTCGTTGTAGTCCAGGTAGCGGATGGCCACGCCGTTGGCGAAGGAGGCCAGATCGAGGCTGGTCTGCAGGCCGCTGCCCATGACGGTCACAGGTGCGGTGCTGGAGACCGTGCCAGCCATCTCCCTCGCGACCCTCGCTGGCTCGCTGGTGTAGCCGCCCAGGGCGCAGCCGAGAGTGTCGATGATGAAGCGCTTGGCGAGATGAATCGTCTCCTCGGGCAGGTGGTCGTAGCGGAGCGATGTCGCGTAGCTGCTCAGCGTCTCGGCCAGTGTGGTCATGCTGTACCTCCCGTTAAGTGCCGCAGTCCTGTTGACCCCCCCGGCTTTCTTCCTGCCCCTCATGGGGGGATGGCTAGGGGGGTGATATCCCGGCATAAACGATCTGCCTGTGAGGAAATGCCCTCATCCTAACCCTCTCCCGTAGGGAGCGGGAATTTTGCCGGGAAGGGGCCGACGATCCTGGCAGGCGAACTCGGGCATCACCTTGCGGGCAAACAGTTCCATGGACTTGAGCACCTTGTCCTGGGGCATTCCGCCAAAAGAGAAGTTGCAACCGAAGTAGCCAATGCCCGCATCCTGGAGCGCACGTATCTTGGCGATGATCTGGTCAGGGTTCCCGATGAAGGCCCGGTGCTCGAACAGGTACTCGAAAGATGGCGGGAGCTCGGTTCGCTTCCGCCGGAAGTCCTCCAGGCTGTCGTAGACCTCGCTCCCGGAATTGTAGGTGCGTCGCCACTGGTTCACATCCATTGTCCAGTCGAGACCGGGCCTGCTGTCGCGCCGGGCCTGCTCCTCGGTTTCTGCAACGTAGAAGTATCGGAAGAAGGGGATACCGCCGATGTCCATTTCCTTTCCGGCCCTGCGGGACTCGCTCACCAGTTGGTTGCTGAGATCCAGGGCGTCGGTGGTGTCCAGTACGACGCCCATGATGCCGGAATGCCCGCTGGCAGCGGCGAAGTCCTGAGTCTCGCGGCTTCGGGTGGCCGCGATGTACACGGGTGGGTGGGGCTTCTGTACTGGCGGCGGGACCAGGTTGGCGTTGTGCACCTGGAAGTATTTGCCCTCGTAGGTGAAGTTGCGGGTGGTCCACAGGCCTTCGATTATATTGACCGATTCCTGGAACCTATCCTGACTTTCGTCGCTGTTCACGCTGTAGCCAGTGTACTCGTAGCCCGCGGTGCCTCGCCCGAATCCCGCGTCCAGCCGGCCGTCGCTGAGCAGGTCCAGGGTGGCCGTGTCCTCCGCCAGCCTTACCGGGTGATGAAGCGGCGGTATGATCACCGCGGTACCCAGGCGCAGCTTGGTGGTGCGGGCCGCGATGTTGGCCAGCAGCATCAACGACGCCGATCCCAGACCATAGCGTGAGAAGTGGTGCTCGGCCAGCCAGCCGCTGTCGAAGCCCAGCTGCTCGCCGACGCAGAACTCCTCGGTGATGTTGTCGACCACCTGGCTGGGTGCAGTGTCTTCGGGCCAGGGCACGTGGGAAAACAGGCCAAATTTCATAGAATGTTACATCCAAGTCAGAGTTGAATTAATACTGAGGCCTGGGTCATTATTTCATGGCGGGTGAGGCCATTGCCACTTTCCAGAGGCAGAGGCACCCGGCAGAGTAGCAGATGGCGATTCAGGACACTTCCCCGCTACAGGATTTCCGCGAAATAGCAACACTGCCCGTGGCGTCAGCACTGCTGGCGTTGGCGGTGACTTGGGCGGTATAGTACTTTACAGGTAACAGGTGCTTGGAAGAACTGGCCGCCTACACGGGGTGAAACACGAAAGCGGTTGCCGCGTTCATCAACCCGGTAGTGCTGAAAGACATAGCGACCAACTCGGCCATTGCAGCAACGGGCGGCGGCGTAATGGGCTACATCATGATAACCAGGGAAAGACGGGCCAGAGAGGCAGCAGAAGAGGCCCTGGCGCGAGAACGCCAGAGGGCAGAAGAGGAGCGCCGAAGATCCGATGAGGAACGAAACCGGCTCCTAGCGGAAATCGAACGCCTGACCAGCCAGTTAAATGGCCAGCAGAACGGGGCTCAGGAATAGGCACGCTCTTTCGCTTCCGGGTCGTGCGATTTGTATCTGGTCTGCAACCTCGGCTGGAGAATCCGGTATTTCCAGCCAGAGCCCTGCACTTGTTTCCTTCGCCCCAGTGCGTGGCTTACACATTGATTCGATCGAAATGTAATCCGTTGAGAGTGTGATGCCTGCTTGGGTCGTATTCGGTGACAGTTTCCTAGTGCGGCAACGAATGGCGTCGCTGGAGTTGGAGCACGGTGCCGACGGGATTATGGAGGCCAACCGGCACAGGATGCAGGGCAACCAGGTCTCTCCCCAAGAGTTGCTGAGCACCTGCCAGGCCATCCCTTTCCTGGATGTGATGCGGCTGGTGCAGGTGGATGGTCTGCTGGCAGCCGCAGAGTCGCGCTCGGGCGGCGGCCGGGGACGGCGTGGCGGCAACAACGCAGCGGAGGCATGGCAAGTGCTCGCCGAAGCCATCCCGGGGATGCCCGACACCACTCTCCTCCTGCTCTCTGACGGTCCACTGAATGCCAACAACCCCCTGCTGCGATCGCTGCGCCCGGTGTGCAGTGTGGAGGAATTGACTGCCCCTCGAGGGGAGCAGCTGGCTCGCTGGATCAAGGAAACCGCCGAAGCCAAGGGAGCCGCCATCAGCCCGGCCGCCATACGGTCAATGTCCGACTTGGTGGGCAGCGACCTCTGGACCCTGGAGCAGGAACTGGAAAAGCTGTCGCTGTACGCCACAGGACGGGAGATTGGCGAGAACGACGTGCGCTTGATGGTTTCTCAGGTGCGCGAGGCCAGTATCTTCGAGGCGGTGGACGCGATGATCGACGGGCGTTCCCAAGTGGCGCTGCGCCTGCTTGCACAGCTGCGCGACGACGGGCGCGAGCCACAGTACATCATCGCCATGGTAGAGCGGCAGTTGCGGCTGCTCGCCCTCGCCCAGGATTCGATAGAGCGACGCCTGCCCCAGAACGAACTAAAGCGGGCCCTCGGGACGTCATCGGATTTCGTGGTGCGCAAGACCATGGAGCAGGCCCGCCGCCACTCCCGTCAGGACATCGCCTGGCGCTATGACCGTCTGCTGGAGGCCGATCTGTCCATCAAGCAGGGCCGGGTCGAACCCGATCTGGCCCTCGAGCTGCTCGTCGGCGATTCGGCCCCGCGGCGGTAGGGTCCGCAGGTGGTGAAGCCCGAATATATTCCGAGCCCGAGGTCGGCAGCTGTCTCCCCCGTCTGACAGCCCCGGACAGGTCAGCCGGCAGGTATTTGTGCCCTTGCGTTCCCCCGCGCCCTGTCCCTACGTTTCCTGTGGCACCATGGGGTTGTAGCAGGCCACGTAATGTCCGTTCTCTGTCTCCGAGAGAGGGGGATGGTCGTCGTTGCGGCATTGGTTGGTGGCCTTGAAGCATCGCGGAAGGAATGGGCACTGCTCGCCCATGTTCACCAGATCCGGCGGGCTCCCAGGCACCGGCTGAATTGCTCGGTCCACATCATCGAGACGAGGAAGTGATTTAAGCAAAGACCAGGTATACGGATGCTGGGCCCGGCGGAAAAGGGGAATCACCTCGGCGTGCTCAATCAAATGGCCACCATAAATCACCCCCACCTTCTTGGCCATCGAGGCCACCACGCCCATGTCGTGGGTGATCAGCAACACCGACGAACCCTGCTCTCTGACCAGTCGGCGCAGGCGCTCGAGGATCTCGGCCTGCAGCGTCACGTCCAGCCCCGAGGTCGGTTCGTCGGCGATCAGCAGCTTGGGTCGCAGCACTAGGGCGATAGCCATCATCACGCGCTGGCACATGCCGCCGCTGAGGGCAAAAGGATACTGGCCCATCACCCTCTTGGGATCAGGCAGTCCCATCTCGTGGAGCATTTCCTGGGCCAGGCGGTTGGCGTTGCGAAGGGAAATATCGCTGTGCTGCAGGATCACCTCCTCCAGCTGTGAGCCCACTGGCTCCACCGGATTCAGGGCTGCCTGCGCATCCTGAAATACCATGGAGACCTCGTGCCCGCGCAGGCCGCGGACATAGTCCTGTCCGGCCCGCATCAGGTCCACACCCTGAAAGAAAATGCGCCCGCTGAGAACCGAGGAATTCTGTGGCAGCAGCCCCATGATGGCGAGGGCCAGGGTGCTCTTCCCCGCACCGCTTTCGCCAACGATGCAGTAGGTCTCGCCCTCCTCCTGCGTCAGGCTGACCCGGTCAAGTGCCCGGACAGTGCCGGTTGGACTGCGAAACTCCACGGACAGGTCTTCAATTCTGAGGGCTTCAGCCATCTGGACGCTCCGTTTGAGTTCGGACCTATGGGTGTCTGGTGGCTTCTTTTCTGTCGTCTCGGTAAGAGCTATTGGCTCTGCGTTTCGTTTTCGCGACCGGGAGGCTGTCTGCCGGATTCGCCAGACCGCACAGGTCCACTGGACGGTACTCGCCGGTCTTCAGGCATTTGAGAAGATCGGCCAGGCACTCCACGCGCCCCCGGAACTCGGTGGCTGCTGTTGCGATCTGCGCGGAGCGATGGGCGTCGCTGCCTGCCACAGACGGCATCGCCAAGTCTCCGCACAGGTCCGCAGCATACCGGTTTTGCTCGAGAGAGCCCCTCCCATTCAAGGCCTCGGCCGCCTCGCAGAGTCCAAAGAACGGGTCGGCAGTGGCCCGGTCCAGCATCCCTGCCCGAATCTCCGGGTCGCGTCCGGGGTCCTCCAGGAACCGCCGCCGGTAGGGATGCGCTGCGATCAGGACGCCGCCTTCACGATCGGCGCGGGCCCGCAGGAATTCTGGCTTGTGCATCCCGAATTCATATTGGCCAAGCCCGAAGGCCAGCACGTGGCCGCCGTCGGTGTTGATTTCACTGCCAGGCAACACCAGAAACTCATGCCGCTGGGACAGTTCCCGCACATGTTCCTCGGACCAGAATGCGTCGTGATCTGTGAGGCAGATACCGTCCAGCCCCGCAGCCTTCGATTCTACAATTAGTTCGTCGACGGTCAGAAAGCTGTCGTCGGACTTGGGGTAACTGTGGGTATGAAGGTCAATGAGCAAAGCAACTGCCGAGGAGAGAAGGAGTATGCGTAATAATATCACGGGAGAATGGAATACGGAATCCGGCTGGATGACGATTGCCGCCCCCGTTGAGGTGAGCCGGGCTGAGGATGCCCTGTTGGCAGCGAGGCAGCCTACAAGAAAATTATTACGCCCGTACCCAACCGGGCGCGGGCGCAATTGAGGCCATTAATTGGCAGAAGTCGCTGGGTCAACGGGAGGCTAGCGTGGAATGAGGTAGCCCTCCTCCTCCAGCGTTTCCAGGATTTCCTCGGCCCGCCTGCCTCCCACCTTCAGACGCCTTTCCAGTACCGACGTGCTGAGGTTGGGGTTTCGGACGGCCAGGTCGCGGGCCACGTCCATCTGCTGTACGTCGACGGTCCCTTCGCCGTCATCGTCCTCGCTTGATTCCAGGTTGATAGGCGGCACGGGCGGGCCTTCCTGTTCGATCCAGAAGCGCACCAGCGCCTCAACTTCCTCGTCGTAGACCAGTGCGCCCTGCATCCGCTCGGGCTTGGGGGACTCCTTGTGCAGAATCAATGCGTCGCCCTTGCCCATCAGTTTCTCTGCGCCTGCGGAGTCGAGAATCACCCGGGAGTCGACCTGCCCGGATACGGCGAATGCACAGCGGGCCGGAATGTTGGCCTTGAGCAGCCCGGTCACCACGTTCACCGATGGCCGCTGCGTCGCCAGCAGCAGGTGAATGCCCGCCGCCCTCCCCAGCTGGGCCAGGCGTACCAGGTTTTGCTCCACCTCGAACCCGGCCACCATCATGAGGTCGGCCAGCTCATCCACTATGAGCACCAGGAAGGGCATCTTATCCTCGGAACGTTCGTTGTACACCTCTAAGTTCCGGACGCCCAGCTCCTCCATCTGCTTATAGCGGCGGATCATCTCACGGCTGAGGCCCCGCAGGGCTTCGGTGACCTCCTCAGCCTCGACGATCACCGGCTGGATCAGGTGCGGTATGCCGTTGAATGGCGTCAATTCCACCCGCTTGGGGTCGACCATCAGCAGTCGCAACTGATCCGGTGTCTTGGTCATGAGAAAAGAGGCAACGATAGAGTTGATCTGCACGCTCTTGCCGCTGCCCGTGGCTCCGGCGATCAGCATGTGGGGTAACGAGGCGAGATCCAGGACCACCGGCTCCCCGCCGGTATCCTGCCCCATGGCGATGGGTAGACCGCCCTTGCTGAGCAGCTTGTGGAACCTCGGTGTTTCCATTACGGCCCTCAAATGGACCTTGGTGGGAGAGGGCACCGGCACTTCCAGCCCCACCAGTGCCTCGCCGGGGACTGGTGCCTCGATTCGGAGGAACGGCGTCTTGAGGGCCAGCGCGAGGTCCTTCTCACGGGTCAGTATGCTCTGCACCTTCACCCTGCTGCGTTCGCCCCCCTCGCCGTCGGCTGCTGCTGCTCGCCTGGCAACCCATCCCGGCGACAGTCCGAACTGCACTACCCGGGGCCCCGCCGTGATGCTGCTGACCTCCACGCGGACGCCGTGGTCGGCAAGGGCCTGCTCAACCTCTTTGGCCATTCCCCGGAATTCCTCCTCGGATGATCCCACGGGTTCCGGGGGGGCGAGCATTTCGCTGGAAGGCAGCCGCCAGCCTGATTCGGACACCTCCGTGCCGTCAGCAGCGGCGGGAACTGGCATCCAGGGCGGCAGGACATCTTCAGGATCAGACTCGGGTTCTTTTTCAACTTCAGCGCGCTTCAGGTAGCCAGTCGTAACGGCCGGGCGCGGTGAGTCTGGATCCTGCCGAATTTCCTGCGGCGGTTCGTCCTCGTAACCCTGTTCTGACTTGGAGGCTCGCCTGGCCTCCGCCCGGGCCGCCCGGCCACGGGAGGCCGAATCGCTCAATCGTCCCAGGGCGTCCCTGGCTTTAACAATGGCCCATCGCATTCCCAGGTAGGCATAGCCTGCGGCCATCTGGAACCATCGCCAGAGATGAGTAAGGCCCTGGGAGTATAAGGGGCCAATGGAATGGGGGTAGAAGACTAGGGGTACCAGGGCGGTGAGAACCAGCATCTTCCCTAAACCTATGGGGAAAAACGAAGGCCCGCCCAGAGCCATGCCCCAGCGCCCGGCAAAGGAGACCTCCTCCAGCAGGCCGCGCGCAGGGCTGAAGTAAGACAGGCCGCAGATGGACAGGGCTGCCACGGCAGCGGCAACACCCCACGGGCGCCAGTGGTGGACCAGCATCCTGGCCCGGTACCTGAGGGCAAAGAGGACAGAGGCTGCCCAGAATGCCGCTGGAATCCAACCATATCCCAGTGCCTGCCAGAACCATTCCCGGGGATCTTCGTAGAAATAGAAGAATGCCCCAGTGACGACGGCCACAGACGCGAGCACCATTCCGTCAAGGAATAGCCAGGGACTGGCGCGAAATATTTCTCCGAAGGTGGGCGGGGCGGAGCGGGACTGGTCGCTCTTTGCGGTGGTGGCCATGATGCTCCTCCTGTCCGGTTGCAGTCCGATGGCAACCGAAGCACGAGAGGGGACAACAGCCACACTCACACTCAACCACACCCTCTACCCTTGGGAGAGGGAACCGGGTCTCTTCAGACCTCGGTCACCACAGGGATTATCATAGGCGATCTGCGCGTTGCGTTACCTATAAAGCTGCGGGCAGTTTCACGCACTTTGGCCTTTAATTCGTCTGTCGTGGGCGGCGGGCCACCGTTCGCCGACAGCTCTGATACCAGGTGAATGCCCAAATCCTGAAACAGCGTGTCGGTCTCGCCTTCCTCCATGAATCCGCTGGCGACGGTGAGAGGGTCTCCGGCTGGGGAGCGGCTGATGCGGTCCACGGGGACCACAACGACCACCACGCCGTCGCGGGAGAGGCTGCGACGCTGCGTCAGCACCCTGCTCCCGGTGTCGCGCCTTGACAAGCCGTCCACGAAGATGGGACCGGCCTTGACGGGCTCCCCGGTCGCTGCACCCTCAGCCCCGAGTTCCAGCACGTTGCCGTCCTCCAGGACGAAGATGCCGTCCCGGGCAACTCCGAGATCCCAGGCAATCTGGGCGTGGGCATTCAGGTGCCGGTATTCTCCATGCACCGGTACGAAGTAGCGCGGCTTGACCAGGCTGAGCACCAGCTTCAACTCCTCCTGGCTGGCGTGGCCGTGAACGTGCACGGTCGCGATGCGGTCGTAAAGTACACGGGCGCCCTGGCGCAGCAGGTTGTCTATGGTGCGGCTGACCGGCAATTCGTTGCCCGGAATGGGGGTGGCGCTGATGACCACGGTGTCACCGGCCATTATGCTGACGTCGCGGTGATCCTCGTTAGCGATGCGCACCAGAGCCGAGGTTGGCTCTCCCTGGCTGCCGGTAGTCATCAGGACCACCTGTTCGGGAGGCAGGTTGCGCGTTGTGTTCAGGGGCACCAGTATACCGTCAGGCAACCGGAGGTAGCCCAGCTCCGTGGCTACCTTTACTGTCTCCACCATGCTGCGGCCGACGATGCTGACCTTCCGCCCGTGGCGCTCGGCGGCGTCCACCACCTGCTGCACCCGGGAGACCAGGGAGGCGAAGGTGGCAACCAATACCCGTCCCGGCGCCTCGCCGATGGCCCGGTCCAGTGCCTCGCCAACCAACCGCTCCGAGGGCGTGTAGCCGGGTACCTCGGCGTAGGTGGAGTCTGACAGGAGCAGCAAGACCCCGGCCTCGCCGTAGCTGGCTAGGGCGTTCAGGTCTATGGTGCGACCGTCGACGGGCGTGTGGTCAATCTTGAAGTCACCCGTATGTATCACCGTGCCCAGAGGGGTACTGACGGCGATTCCCATGGCGTCTGGGATGCTGTGGCACACCCGGAACCACCGGGCTGCGAAATGCTGCCCGAACTGGTAGGGGATGCCAGGGTCAATGGGCGAGGAGGCGAACTCCCGCGTGGTGCGCCGTTCCTTGAGCTTGGCTGATATGAGACCGTGGGCCAGCCGGGGAGCGAAGACCTCCGTGGGGATCTGGGGCAGGATGAATGGGAGGGCACCAATGTGGTCCTCATGGCCGTGGGTGATGAGTATGCCCCGAATCCGGTCAGCGCGTTCCACCAGGTAGGAAACGTCAGGGATGATCAGGTCCACGCCCAGCATTCCTTCCTCCGGAAACTGGACGCCGCAGTCGATTATGATGATGTCGTCTGCATATTCGAGGGCCAACATGTTCTTGCCGATTTCCCCCAGCCCTCCCAGGGGAATGACACGAAGTTTTTCTGCTATTTGAGCACACATTCCAATACAAAGGCCTAAAACATTGAGAGTTGATGTGGGCCACCCGGAACCTCCGGACTGCCCTGGTCAGCGTTGTTTTCAGAAATTCTGTCTTCCTGGGAGGCCGGCGCATCCGCTGTTGGCGCCGAAGGGATAACGGCTCCGAAAAGGTCCATTTGTTCTTCCGGAGTAGACACCTCCGAAGGCGTCTCCAATGCCTCGGACGGTTCCGGGTCCGGTTCTGGTTCTGGCGATTGGGCGAGGGCGTCGGCGATGGCACGGAAGTCCTGCACCATGGTCGTTCTGAGCTCGGGACGCCGCAATGCAGCCGCGGGATGCATAACCGGGAAAATCAGGCGCCCGTCCTTCTGACGCAGGCTGCCCCGGGCCCGGGTGATGCTTTCCCCGGGAAAGAAACGTCCCAAGGAGAAGCGGCCAAGGGTCACTATGAGCCTGGGGTTGATCAGCTCAATCTGGCGGTCCAGGTACTTGGAGCATGCCGCAATTTCCGAGGGTTGGGGGTCGCGGTTTTCCGGCGGCCGGCACTTGAC
Organism: Dehalococcoidia bacterium; assembly: GCA_965261885.1. GTDB lineage: Bacteria > Chloroflexota > Dehalococcoidia > Lucifugimonadales > UBA3495 > VXOI01. The sequence continues at coordinate 304,030 of CBDHDY010000043.1, read as the reverse complement.
CATGTTGGCGATAAAAACTTCGTCCCGGTTGGTTCCGATGGACGCCAGCAAACCCTCCAGCAGATTGCCCGCCGGACCGACGAAGGGACGACCCTGCCGGTCCTCGTGGAATCCAGGGCCCTCACCTATGAACAACAGCTCAGCCGAGGGGCTACCCTCGCCCGGCACGGCATTGGTGCGGCCACGATGCAGAGGGCAATCGGTGCAGGTACGGACGGCTTGGGCCACATCGTCCAGGCTGTCCATCACTCACTCACTCGCACACCCCGTCCTGGGGCATTCAAAGCTCTCGGGATGCCTTGAGTAAAAGAGTGACTATTCCGCATGCGTTGCGGCCGACATGAACAGACCTGCCCGGACCGGAGCCCCGAACGGGATGGCATCCCAGGACTTGACCAAGTGGCGGGAATCAGTCGTCATCTATGCCGCGGCCCTTCAGGTAGGCCACGGCGTCGGCTACGGTTGCGATGGAACCCGCGTCCTCGTCAGGAATCTCCAAGGGTGAATCCTCGGAGGAGAATTCCTCTTCAAAGGCCATGATCAATTCGACCAAGTCAAGGGAGTCGGCGTCGAGATCGTCGATAAATGAGGATTTTTCCTCAACGTCGGCCTCATCGGCTCCCAGCTTGTCTACAACAATGACTTTGACGCGCTCATATACTGTGGGCAACGTTCATCTCCCATCCGGCGAGGGTCCGGAGACGGCGATATCCCCGGAGTCCAGACTTGTCATAACGGAGCCAAGTACTCCGTTGACAAACCTGGCCGAGCTTTCGCTTCCGAACACCTTGGCCAACTCCACCGCTTCGTCTATGGCCGCCTTGCGTGGAGTGGCCGGATTATGCAAGAGTTCAAATAATGCGATCCGAAGAATGTTACGATCAACAATGGGCAACTGGGTCACAGGCCAAGCGGGAGCAAAACGGCCAATTAGACCATCAAGCCTCTGCTGGTGATCGCTGACGCCATAGTGAAGCCTGTCGGCAAACTCCATGACGGAACGGTCGATATCTTCGTCCAACCAGTCGTAGTCCGGGCCGGGTTTTCGGAATGGTTCGCTTTCCCCGGGAGGCTCTCGAACGTCTGCCGCGAAAAGCGATTGCAGCGCGACGGATCTCGCCACACGTCTGGGATCACCCGACTTGACCATAAAGACCAGCCTCTGGCAAGCCCCGGAGGTCTAGCTTTCCGCCGAAGCCAACTTCCGGATGGATTCCGGGTCGGCCACCGCGGAAACGTCCACCTCGCGGTCGATTCTCTTGATCAATCCTGCGAGTACACCGCCCGCGCCAAACTCCACGAACTCGGTGATGCCCGAGTCAACCATGGTGCGTACTGAATCCTTCCATTGGACACAGCAGCAAAGTCCCTGTACCAGTTCTTCGCGGATTTCCTGGCTGGTGGTCAGGGGGCGGCAATCGCAGTTGGCAATAATGGGCATCCTTGGTTCGTTGAGGGTCAGAGACTTCAGTTCTGCAGCCAACCCTATCACGGCATCCGCCATCAGGGAAGAGTGGAATGCCCCGCTCACTGGAAGGTGCACGGCCTTGCGGGCGCCCCGTGCGGTGGAAAGGTCAACTGCCTGGGCGACCGCCATCCGGTCACCGCTGATTACTATCTGGTTGTCGGTATTGATGTTGGCCAGTTCCACCCCGGTCTCGGCGCAGATCTGGGCGAGGGCAATCTCGTCCAGTCCGAGGATGGCGGCCATCGTTCCGGGCCGGGTCAGGGAGGCCTGGTGCATCAATTCGCCGCGGCGGCGTACCAGCCGCACCGCATCGCCGAAGTCAAGAGAACCTGCCGCTACCAACGCGGTGTACTCGCCCAAGCTGTGCCCCGCAACAGCCCTGGCCTCTATGGCCTGGGGTCCGGCGTATTCAGCCCAGGAACGCCATGCGGCAACACTGACTGTCATAATGGCCGGCTGAGAGTTGACTGTGTTCTGCAGTTCCCCTGCCGGACCTTCAAATATCATTCGGGACAAAGGGAAGCCCAAGCTACCGTCCGCTTCTTCAAAGGTTTCGCGAGCTACTTGAGACCCCTTAAACAGGCCAAGCCCCATTCCCACTTTCTGGGAACCCTGCCCAGGAAACACGTAGGCCCGATTAATTTCTGAGTTTATCGTAGATGCCTCCAAGGGGGATGAAGAACCAAAAGGTGATTTTGGTGTGCAAATTTTAAGACATAACATATTGGGTGCGCAATGCAGTGCGATCCCACGTTATGACAAGTTATGGATTTTTGGGGAATGTTGGCAAAAAAAGGAACCCGGTCCTAAGGAGACCGTAGGCGCATACCATTCAACGCGACGCCCTGTGTGTTGCGGTGGGATCAATCCCCGGCAACAGTAACCGTTCCTTGCGAAAGAAGCTTCGATTCCATACGGGGGACACCCTTTCTAGAGCTGGTGGTCCACCACCTTTCTCCCGCGGTAATACCCGCACTGTGGGCATGCCGTGTGAGGCAGCTTGGCGCTGCGGCAACGCTGGCAACTGGCTGGGTGAATCGGTTTAAGTTTGTAGGCGGTCAGTCGGCGACCCCGCCGTGCCCGCGTAAGTTTCTTTTTGGGTAATGCGCCCATTGCGTTGTATCCTCCTCAGTTAGGCCCAGAGGCCGGCACCCGTTGATGGCAGGGCAGAGTCATCGGCGGCTGCGCCCGGCGTTTCCGTTCAGTTGTATCGAATGGAGAAGGGGGATTTCCCCCACCATTGGCAGGAACTGTCCTGCTACCTGATTTCCTTGGAGAGCAAGTCAGCTAATGCACCCCATCGAGGATCCACCGGGGCCTGGCCACATTTGCACTCTTCCACGTTCAGATCCGCTCCGCACTCCGGGCAAAGCCCCCTGCAGTCCTGGCGGCACAGAATTTTCAGCGATTCGTTGGTAAGGAGGTACTGGCGCAGCACATCGCTCAGATCCAGCATCTGGTTAATGTCGATGTGCAGAACCCCTTCCGAAACATCGGGTGCCAAAGTCCTCTGGCCTGTGGACGGGTCGACCGCGGGATAGCATTCCTCCTCGAGGGTTATGGTTGCGACGTGCGCTATATCCGCAAGGCACCGCGCGCATTGCTCACCGGACTGAACCTGTATGGTGGCATTGAGCAGAAGACCCTGATGTGTGCGAAGCAGGTGCACCCTGCCCGAAGCCTGGCATTCGGTTAGGCCGTCGGTCCCGCCCGGCACCGGTTCATTCAATTCGAATCGCCTGGTGGAGCCGGTTGGCTCCATCAGAAGCTGCGATACATTATAAAGCATTTAAACTGGCTTTCCGAAAATCGCCATCTGGAATTATAGGATTCTGGTTACTGGCGCTGTCAAGAAGGCCTCCAGCCAGTTACGGCTGGAGGGGCAGTGCGGGATTCGACAGCATCGAGCATCCCTAGATGCGCCCCGACATGTTTTCGGTGATGAATGACACGATTTCTCCGGTGGATGTGCCGGGGCCGAAGACCTCGGTGATCCCCAGGTCCTTCAGTGGCTGGCGATCAACGGACGGAATGATACCACCCACGACAACCAGAACCTCATCCATACCCTGGTCCCGGAGAAGACTCATTACCTCGGGAAGTATCTCCAGGTGGGCACCGGAAAGTATGCTCAGGCCCAGCACATCCACGTCCTCCTGCGCTGCTGCCTGCACAATCATCTGGGGGCTCTGCCGAATGCCGGTATAAATGACCTCCATGCCGGCATCCCTGAGAGCGCGGGCGATGACCTTGGCGCCGCGGTCGTGGCCGTCCAGGCCGGGCTTGGCTACCAGTATCCGTATCGGACGTTCGTTATTCTGCATTTCGCTACAATCTTAGTTGGTCTCTCTTCTGCATTGCCGAGAGCTTGCGAGCGCTCATCAGCCGCTCTTCCGCGGCACGGCAAGGCAGCGCCCGTGTATCCGGCGGCCGCGCCGGTCAGGTCCGCCCGTCGGGCAAGAGACGCCGTTCCTCTCTTCGGTTCATCTGCGTCATACTGCCGCGTCGCGGCCCTTGTCCGTCCATCAGCCGACCCACATCTGGCCGTGCTCCGCTCCAGGATGCGGCAAGGCAAAAAGCGAACTGCAGCGTCATTCCTGGGGACGGGAAGCAGACGCATCGCTTGTACCAGCTCGAAACAGGCCGCAATTGGCGAGGCAATCCCCGCCATTCCCTGTGCCCACCCAGAGCGGTCCGACTTTTTCTGCTAGATAGCGTAATCCTTCAGCAACTGCCTTGCAATGAGCAGACGCTGCACCTCGGACGTCCCCTCGTAGATGGTGGTGACGCGGGCGTCCCGCAGGATGCGCTCCACGCCGGCCTCCTGAAAGTAGCCCGAGCCCCCGTGAATCTGCAGGGCCTTGTCGGCGACACGGATGCACATCTCGGACGCCATCAGCTTGGCGATGGAGGCCTCCTGCAGGAAGGGCAGGCCAGCATCCTTCAGAGTGGCGGCGTTCATGGTCACCACGCGGGCGGAGTGCACCTCGGCAGCCATGTCGGCCAGCATGAACTGGATTGCCTGGTGCTGGGCGATAGGCTGACCGAATGTCTGGCGCTGCTGGGCGTATCGCAGGGCAGCCTCAAGAGCAGACTGGCCGATCCCGACGCTCTGGGCGGCGATGATGATGCGGCTGGAGGTCAGGATTTCCATCGCCTGGTTGAATCCGCGCCCCTCCTCTCCGAGCAGGTTCTCGCTGGAGACGGGCGTGTCCTGGAACACGATCTCGTCGGTGGTGGAGCTGCGCATTCCCAGCTTGCCGTGCATGGGGTTGATGGTCAGCCCCGGTGAGCCCTTGTCAACGATGAAGGCGCTGACGCCCTTGTAGCCGAGGCCGCGGTCCTGCGTGGCGAATACCACGATATTCTGGGCCACGGAGGCGTTGGTGATGAACATCTTGCTGCCGTTAAGGAAATAGGTCCCGTCGCGCTCAACGGCGGAAGTCTGAAGCGCGGCAGCATCGGAGCCTCCGCCCGGCTCGGTCAGGCCGAAGGCGGCGACGCCCCGGCCGTCTACCAGCGGCGGCAGGACGCGCTGTTTCTGCTCCTCGTTGGCGAAACGATCGATGGAGGCAACGCCGAGGGCCAGGTGAGCCAGCCAGCTAACGGAGGTCGATGCGTCGCCACGGGCCACCTCCTCGGCAGCGATGGAAACCTGCCGGTAGCCGGCGGGGCCGCTCCCGCCGTATTTTACGTCGACGCCCAGACCGGTCAGTCCCAGCTCGGCCAGGCCGCGCCAGGCCTCCCATTGAAACTCCGCGCGCTCGTCTGACTCCTTTGCTTTGGGCGCAATCTCGCGGTCCACGAAGTCGCGAAGGGTGGTCTGGAGCATCTGCTCCTCTTCGTTAAGTATCAGGTCAGGCATGGTGGTTACTCCTGGGTTAATTTGGTGTATCTGACGGGGTTGGACTAGTAGACCGTCAGTGTAGTATTGATGGGTAGAGAGACTTCAGTCTGATGCGTGCATCTGCGGTGGTGAAGCGCCAGTCCACTCGTACGGCGTCCAGGTTGCGCTGAGCCTGCCACGCTGCTGTTTCCCTCCGCAGGACGCCCCGGTCCGGGATGCGGCGGTCGAGGCATTGCCGGGCCATCACGCCGATCTCGATCTCTGCCATGTTGAGCCAGCTCCCGTGCTTCGGTGTGTAGTGTATCTCCAGCCGCTCCGCGATGCGCCGCGCCTCCTCCGGCTCAAAGGCCTCGTACAGCGATGACGGATGATGCGTGTTCAGGTTGTCCATCACCAGCACTATCCGTTCCTTGTCAGCGTAGTCCTCATCCACCAGTTTCCGCACCACCTCGGCCCAATCGAGCCGGGTGCGGCGCTCTGTAACCTCCACCCGCCGCCATCCCTCCAGGGGGGCGAACAGCATGAAAAGGTTGCTCACACCGTTGCGTTCGTATTCATAGTCGTAAGAAGCTGCCGCTCCGGGGCGGGATGGACGGCCCAGCCGGGTCTCCTTGACCTGTTGTTTACTGGTCTCGTCCAAGCACACCAAGACCTCGTTGTCCCGGTATTGGCGGTGATAGACCTCCAGCACGTCCTCCATGGCGCAGACAAACTCGGCACTGCCTTGGGGCGGAATGCACCAGCACTCTTTCAGCCAGGGCTTGAGTTCGTTTTTTTCAGCGTATGGCGCACCGTTTCGGTGCTGATGCTGTCCACTATCTCGCATTCAACCAGCTGGTCCGCCAGCAGTCGCAGGGTCCAGCCGGCCCGGCCCTCCGGCGGTTGGGAGCAGGTCAAGGCAATCAGGCGAGCCTCCCCTGCACCATCCAGCTTCCTCTGCCGCCGGTTTAGCTGCTGCCTGCGCCCCAGGGCCACCTCCAGACCCTCCTCCACGCAGCGCCGGCGCACCCGCTCCACCGTGGCGGTGCCCACCTGCAGGGCCCTGGCAATCTCCTCGTCCTTCATGGCGCCGTCGGCCTGGTTCTCGTCGCAAAGCAACAGGATGCGGGCGTGAGTCTGCCTATAGGCCGCCGCCCGCCCTCTGGACACCAGCGACCTAAGTCCCTGTTGCTCCTCCTCCGCCAGCCGTACCCTGTACCGCTTCACCATCAGCCACACTCCACGTCCCAAACTTATCCTTGGCCACTGGCACTATGGTACTCCTCCACCCATCAGTTCAACGATGTCCGGCTACTAGATTCGATGTTAATTTGGGTTTCCTGCACTTGCTCTACACATTCATCGCCAACAGTGCCAAGACTCCTTCCTTTACCACGACGAATTCGTCGGTTCTTACCGAGTCCAATTCCTGGGGTGTGAATTCGTCCATTTTATATCTCGCGTTCATACTTTTCTGGGAAAGGTTCTCGTATTGCCTCGCGAAATTCGTCAGGCTTGCCACCAGCTTGTAACGCGCAAAATGATGAGGAGCTTCAAGACCGCGCAATTCCAGGAATGCATTGACGTAATGAAGTGCCGAATAGAAAAGGGTTGTGATTTCCCATTCGGTATATCGATCCGGGAGCGAAGCCAGGAAATTTGACAATCTTTCGTTTCTCTCGGCTTTATTCAGATATTCTTGTACAGTGGGCATCGAATCAATTACCGTTTCCAAACCAGGTCGCCAAAACTACAAATTTGCTTTTCTAACCCTTCCTGAGGCAGACGTTGAGAATTTACTAAGTGAAAAAGAAAGGGTTGAGGGTCAATGCATCGCATTACCATCAGCTCGGCATCGATGACTCGATAGCGAATCTCGTCATCATCACGAGGGGCAGAAATAATGGTATGAAGCTCATCATGCTTCGCCAACCGTACCTCGACGACCTCAGGTATTTCCTGGACCAAGCCCAAGTACATCTGCAGTGCCTTGAAATGGGCCAGTTTGGGATTTTTGTAGTGTTCCACTTGTTTGCTCCCCATCCCACTGATCGTTAACGGCCTGAGCAAGAGTATGGGCGACCCGCCGTCCCACTAGAACGCCGCCATCTCCTCCTGCTCGCCGAATACGGTGCGGAGACGCCGGAGATCTCGCCGAGGGTGCAGTAGGCCTCGACGCACTCCAGTATGGCGGGGACCGTGTTGGCTTCGGAGCGGGCCACACCCTCCAGCCTCGCGAGTGCCGCCTGTGCCGCACTGCCGTCTCGCTCCCGGCGCAGACGCTCGAGGCGTGCGAGCTGCTGGCGGGCGGCCTCTTCGTCGACTCGCATCAGTCCCTCCACCGGGGGCTCATCGGACACGTAGCGATTCACGCCCACGATTGTACGATCGCCTGATTCGACCTCCTGCCGGTGGCGGTAGGCGGCGTCGCCGATCTCGCGCATCTGGAAGCCGTCTTCTATGGCGGCTACTGCGCCGCCCATGTCATCGATGCGGCGGATGTATTCCAGCGCCTGCCCCTCCAGGTCGTCGGTCAGGCTCTCCACGTACCACGACCCTCCGAGGGGGTCGACCACGTCGGCCGTGCCGCTCTCGTAGGCCAGTATCTGCTGGGTGCGCAGCGAAAGCTGGGCCGACTCCTCCGAGGGTAGCGCCAACGCCTCGTCGCGGGAGTTGACGTGCAGCGACTGGGTGCCGCCAAGAATCGCGGCCATGGCCTGCACGGTGCAGCGGATGACGTTGTTGTCGGGCTGCTGCGCGGTCAGGGAGACGCCGGCCGTCTGGGTGTGGAAGCGCAGCATCATCGAGCGCGGGTCCTTGGCCCCGAACCGGTCTCGCATGATGCGCGCCCACATGCGGCGGGCAGCACGAAACTTGGCCACCTCCTCGAACAGGTTGTTCTGCGAAACGAAGAAGAAAGACAGCCGGGGCGCAAACTCGTCAATCTCCAGCCCCGCGTCCAGCGCCGCCTGCACGTATGCGATGGCGTTGGCGAATGTGAAGGCCAGCTCCTGAACCGCAGTGGCGCCGGCCTCACGCATGTGGTAGCCGGAGATGCTGATGGTGTTCCAGCGCGGCACATTTTCGGCGCAATACTTGAACACATCGACCACCAGGCGCATGGACGGGCGCGGCGGGTAGGCGTAGGTGCCGCGCGCGATGTACTCCTTGAGAATGTCGTTCTGGATCGTTCCGCTCACCTGGTCCGGTGACACACCCTGACGGCCCGCGGCGGCGATGTAGAAGCACAGCAGCAGCGAAGCAGTGGCATTGATGGTCATGGACGTGCTGACCCGGTCCAGTGGGATGCCCGAGAACAGCGTCTCCATGTCTTCGAGGCTGCAGATTGGCACGCCTACCTTGCCTACCTCGCCCTTGGCCAGCGGGTGGTCGGAGTCGTAGCCGATCTGCGTGGGCAGGTCGAAGGCGACCGACAGCCCGGTCTGTCCCTGTTCCAGGAGGTAGCGAAAGCGGCGGTTGGTGTCTGCGGCAGTGGCGTATCCCGAGTACTGGCGCATGGTCCAGACGCGCCCCCGGTAGGCGCTTGGCTGCACCCCTCGAGTGTAGGGGAACTCGCCAGGAAATCCGATGTTCCCGGCGTAATCATGGCCCCTGGACTCCAGGTCCTCCGGCACGTACAGGTGGTCGATGGCGAGGCCGCTGTCGGTCTCGAAAGACTCCCGGCGTTCCGGATAGCGGACCACTGCCGGCCGCAGGGTTTCCTCCAGCCACTGTTCCTTGTTCTCGCTGGGCATTTCGCGCTCCTAAACCTGTCAAAACCTTGACAGCCAGTGTAACCCCAAGCCCAGAACGGCTCAAGAAGCGGCGTCGAAGTAAGCCATGCCGTATAATACAGGAGGCTCTATATGCCTCTATGGCTGCGCATTCAATAAAGTTACAGTAATGAACAGACACTCATTTTGCGGGGAGGAAAGGAATAGTGGTACTGGGAAATATTGGCCGGACTATCAGGGATTCGATCACCGGGACCATCAGCGGGGCGGGCGATGTGCTGGAGGGTACCGTTTCTGCCGCGCGCGATGCGACTGTAGCCACCTTGCAGGGATCGAGGGACGTGGTCGGCGGCGTGCAGGGGCTGACTGTTGACGTAATCAAGGGCACCATCCAGGCCACCGCTGAAGTCGGCACTGAACTCGGCTCCACGGCCAAAGGCGCCGTCATTGGCGTTATACGCGGCGTGGGTGAGGTCTCAACAGTAACCGTCGGGGTCTGCAGCGATACCGTACGCGCTGCCATCCAGGGCACCAGCGAGGTCGGCGGCGATGTGGCCACCGTGGCCCGCAGTGCCGTCGAGGGTACTCTTGAGACAACTAAGAGCGTTGGCCTGAGAGCTGAAGATACCGCTTTCAGCATTACGCGGGGCGCCATCCAGGGCACACGCGAAGTCGGTGGAGACCTTGGGTCTACTGCCCGAGATTCGGCCAAGGGCGTGGTTGCGGGCACCGCTGAGGTCGGCGGCAACGTGTTGCAGGCCGTTGAGGACAGTACCCGGGGACTCATCCAGGGTGCTGCCGATGTTGGGGGCGACGTGGGCACTGTAACCCGAAACGCTGTGGAGGGAGCCATAGAGGCCACCAGCAGTGTCACTGTGCGTTTGCAGGACGCAGCTTTCAGCGCGGCCCGCGGGGCGATCCATGGTTCGCGGGATGTGGGTGGTGACCTGGGAGCCACTGCCAGGGACACCATCAACGGGACAGTCGTCGGAGCCAACCAGATAGGCGGTAACGTGCTGCTGGCCATTGAGGACAGCGCCCGGGGTCTGGTCAAGGGCACAGCCGAGGTTGGAGGAGACGTGGCCGGGGTGGCCAGAAATGCCGTAGAGGAGTCCATCGATGCGGCCAAGAGCATCGGCATCCGGGCGGAGGACGCCGCGTCCGCCGCGGCCAACGGCGCCGTCAGCGCGGCCGGCTCCTTCGGCGAGGCGACTACCACGGCGGTCACCAACTCGGTCGCCGGTGTAGTGGGTGGTGTTTCCGTCGCCCTGCGCGCCCCCTTCCGCCCGCAGCAGAAAGAAGACGATAAGTCCTGATGATCGTTTTCGACTAGACATCTGGCGAGACTGCAACTCTGGATGATGACTTGGACTGATCAAACCAGCAGATTGGTATAATCGCACTAAAAGGGGGACTCAAATTCCGGGTCTCCCTTTGTTGTTCTCCCTTTGTTGTTACTGTTATGTTGAGTTTTCCCTCCCCTCTCACACGGATAAAGCAATTGTTGCTATCGCCCGCCTTCCCCAAAGCTGGGCTGGCAGGGATGCTGCTTCGTCCTCGTTTGCGGCTGCAAGTGCGAATCCGTTGGCTGCGGCGTGCGCTGGCTCCTCTGCCAGGAGTGGAGCTGGCACGGCGCACCTGGAGGGAACTGGGTGACGACCATTCGATGGACCTGTCGGCGTCGATCGCTTACTACGCTGTCCTTTCCCTGTTTCCGCTGGCGATAGGGCTGGTTAGCCTGTTCAGCTTTGTGATGGACGCCGACGTCGTCGAGGATGAGGTCTACCGGTTTTTCCACAACTACCTTCCGGGATCCCGTGGAATCCTGGAAGCGAATGTGGAGGCAGTGCATAACATCAGGGGCGTCCTGGGGATACTGAGCCTTTTGGGTCTCCTATGGTCGGCCAGCCTGCTGTTCGGTGCTGTGACCCGGGCGGTCAACCGTGCGTGGGACATTGAGCACGACAGGCCGTTCTACATAGACAAGCCGCGGCAGATCTTCATGGCACTGAGCGTGGCACCATTTTTTCTCATGTCGGTTGCCTTGACATCTGGGCTGCAGTTTCTTGGTAACGAGGAGATCCCTGCCCTGGGAAGGCTGGCATTCCTGGAGCACAACGGAATCAATGCCGTGGCCAGACCGTTGCCGTTCCTGTTCACTTTCGTAATTTTCCTGTTCATATACAAGCTCATGCCAATGACCAAGACGCACTGGCGATACATCTGGCCGGGCGCCCTCCTGGCGGCAATTCTGTTCGAGACGGCCAAGAGCATTTTCATTTTCTACCTGGACCACTATGCTGTCTACGAAAGAATTTACGGTACTCTGGCCTCGGTGATAGTCCTCCTCGCGTGGGCCTACGTGTCCGGTTTCATAGTGGTTATCGGCGCAGAGGTTTCCTCAGAGTATTACCGAATGCAAATGGGAGCCGTCAGGGGGCGCCCGGTCGCAGGTCGCCGTCGGAGGCGTTCCTCCCTCAGGAGAAGGGGAAGATAGACTAGAAGGGGAGGATAGACTGGCCTGAATCCTTCAGGTTTCTTGCAACCGAATCTGCGGCACCGATATACTCACGCCGACATGCGCTCAGCCTGCAGGACGCAACAGTCTCAGGCTGATTGAAACCCAAATCACCCGCGCTTTTGATTGGTACTCCAACCGCCCCAGGATGGATTTAGCCGTGACCAGCCAGCCAGCCACGCAGTCATATATCGGCTCTTCGATTCCCCGCCGGGAGGACGTCCGGTTTCTCACCGGCCGGGGACAGTATCTTGACGACATCCGCCTGCCTGGAATGCTGCACGCGGCCATATTGCGCAGCCCACACTCCCACGCGCGGATACGCGACATAGGCACCTCAGCAGCCATGGGCATGGACGGAGTGGTGGCGGTGTTCACCTACGCAGACATGGCTGAGCTTTCCAAGCCAATCCCCATGCGAGTCTTTCCCCTGCCGGGGCTGGAGAACTACCTGCAGACTCCATTGTCAGCCGACACCATCCGCCACGCGGGGGAGGCGGTGGCGGTTGTAGTGGCCGAAAGCCGCTACATCGCGGAGGACGCCCTGGATCTTGTCGAGGTTGACTATGAGCCGCTGCCTGCGGTAACCAGCATTGACAAGGCGCTGGAGGATTCCGTGCTGGTGCACCCAGCCAACGGCACCAACCTGGCGGGTTCGGCGGAGATCAAGGTCGGTGACGTTGAGGCGGCCTTCCGTGACGCCGACTACGTACGGCGGGAGCAGTTTCGCACCAATCGCCACACCGCCAACCCGCTGGAAACCCGGGGACTGCTGGCGAACTATGATACTTCCGACGGCCATATGCGGGTCTGGGGGCCAACAAAGGTGTCCCACACCAACCGGGCCATACTGGCGAGGCACCTGGAGATAGACGAGGAACGCATTCATTTTATCGAGCCCGATGTGGGGGGAGGGTTCGGCGTTCGCGGCGAGTTCTACGCCGAGGATTTCCTCATACCCTTTGCATCCTTCAGGCTGGGAAGCCCCGTGAAGTGGGTGGAGGACCGGGTGGAACACCTGGCGTCGGCCAACCACTCGCGCGAGGTGTTGTGCGATGTTGAGATTGCCGCCAGGCACGACGGGACTCTGCTGGGCCTGCGCACCACGGTCTATGGCGACATGGGAGCTTACGTGCGCACCCACGGCAGCGTCGTACCAGCCCTGACAGCGGTGATGATGACCGGGCCGTATCGGATCACCAACTTCCAGGCCTCGGTCAACTGTGTGATGACCAACAAGATGGGCGCCGGCACCTACAGGGCCCCGGGATTCTTCGAAGGGACTTTCATCCGCGAGCGGCTGCTGGACCTGGTGGCTGCCGACCTGGGCCTGGATCCCGCGGAGCTTCGCCGCCGCAACATGATCTCCGCCAGCGAAATGCCCTACGACGCTGGCCCGACGCGGCTGGATGGGCGCAATACTGTCTACGACAGCGGTGACTACGCCAGCGCGTTCAGCCGTGCCCTGGAGCAGATTGGCTACGATGGACTTGCCTCCAGGGAGGGGCCCGACGAGCAGGGACGGTACCATGGAGTCGGCATCGCCTCGTACGTCGAGCCCACTGGATTCGGACCCTTCGAGGGAGCGCGAGTGCTGGTCACGCCGGAGGGAGGCGTGGAGGTCTACCTGGGCACCACCACCATGGGGCAGGGGCACGAGACTGTGATGGCCCAGATCTGCGCCGACTCGCTGAGCGTGCCCATGGAGGACGTTCGCATCTTCCATGGCAGCACGGACTATATCCCGGCCAGCATCGGCACCTTTGGCAGCCGCGCCACGGTGATGGCGGGCAGCGCCATCTACCTGTCGTGCCAGGCGCTGAGGGCACGGATTCTTTCCCTGGCAGCCAGCTACATGGACACCCAGCCGGAATCGCTGGATCTGCGGCATGGCGTGGTTGTGGTCAAGGACAGTGCCACCGATGACAGGCAACTAACGCTGCAGCAGGTGGCGGCGTTGGCCGAGTCGCAACGCCTGTACGACGACCCCGAAACTGCGTTGGACGCCACTGAGTACTTCCGCATTGAGGAGTGGACCTACTCTTATGGCAGCCACGCCGCCCACGTCGCTGTGGACCCGGAAACCGGAATGCTGGAAGTGCTGCGTTACGTGGTGGTGGAGGACGTGGGGCGTTGCATCAACCCTCTTACCATGCACGGCCAGTCGGTCGGCGGCGCAGTGCAGGGCATCGGCGGAACGATCCTGGAGGAACTGGTCTATGACGACAGCGGGCAGCTGCTCTCAGGCACGCTGATGGACTACCTGCTGCCCACCAGCACCGACGTTCCCAACATCGAAACCGTGATTACGGAAGAGGCCCCCTCACCCCTGAACCCGCTGGGGGTCAAGGGTGCGGGGGAAGGGGCCATCCTCGCCACCGGGGCTGCCCTGGGAAACGCGGTCGCCCACGCGCTGGCTCCCTTTGGCGTGCAGGTCAACAGCCTGCCCCTCAGCCCTCACAACATTCGCCGCTGGCTGAACGAGGCACAGCGAAGGGGGGAGTAGCGTGGCTGCTGCCCCCCGCTACGACCAACTGTCTCCGTTGCTCAGGTCTTTCACGCTCAGGGGGATGTACGATTTTGCGTTGGTTGCGGACGAAATTGTGATATCCGAATGAGCTAGCCGAGCACGGCTATGGCTTCGATCTCCACGTCAAGGCCCGGCTCAGCAAGGGCGCTGATTTCAATCAGTGAATTGGCAGGATACTTTCCCTCGAAGTACTTCGCAAACAACTCCGCCTGTTTCTCCGGGTTGTTGGTCCAGTCGGCGATGCTGGTGACAAAGCAGGTAATCTTGGCGATGTCCCCAGGATTGCCTCCCTCCGCCTTTACGACTCCGACGACCCTCTTGAGTGTCTCATCAAGCTGTTCCATCAGTGGTTTGCCCTGGGCGTCGGAACCGCGAGCGGTGCAACCGGACACGAAAAACAGGTTCCCGGCACGGGTGCCCCGGCTGTAGGTGGGACCTGCTGGCGCAATGTCGGGATAGTCTCGATGTTCAACTGCCATTTCCCCCTCCGCGTGTAGGCTCAGAGTCCTGGTGCATTCCCTGTGACTGGCGATCCAGCCTGTTTTGAGGCACATTTCCCGCCGCGACGGGCAGCGCGAATGCACCTCGGGGCCAAATCTGGGTGAACTCGATTGACGCACCTGTTGTCTTCAAACCTATAATAGCTTCAATTCAACTAATTCGGTACACGGTCAGGAGCCAGGGTTCTCAGCGCACAATGGGCGATACTCACCTCGAAAGCTATCTCTTCGTTGACTTGGTGACCGTGGTAATCGCGGCCTTCCTGGGCGGCGTGGCGGCTCGGGCACTGCGGGCTCCGCCGGTTCTGGGTTACTTGGCCATGGGTATGATCATTGGTCCCTACGTCGCTGGCCGGAGCGGCGACGAGTGGCTTCACTTCGCCACGGTGGCCGATGTTGATACGGTGCACAGGCTTGCGGAGATCGGCGTTGTGCTGCTGGTGTTCGCCATCGGGATTGAAGTATCCCTCCGTGAGCTGGTGAGCCTCGGGAAGGTCATCGTCATAGGCGGGATTCTGCAGATTACCGTCACTGGCGCGCTTCTGATGCCCATCGGGCTGTTGCTGGGGTTCGACATAACCACCGCCATCATCCTGGGCATGGTGGGCGCCCTCAGCAGCACAATGGTGGTGCTCAAGACCCTGACCGACCGCGGGGAGATCCACAGCCTGCACGGCCGTCTCCTGACAGGCTTTCTGTTGATGCAGGACCTGGTGTTCATCCTGATGATAGCCATGTTGCCTGCTCTCGACGGGAGTGGCGGAGCCGCGGGAGTTCTGCGGGAAATCGGATTTGGTGTACTCAAGACGGTGGTCGTTATTGGCGGGGTGGTTTTCCTGGGCATCAAGGTCATGCCCCATGTGATGAGCCGGATAACCCTGATGGGTTCCCGCGAGGTGTTCCTCCTGATGGTGATGGCAATAGTGTTCGCGATTTCCGGCCTCACCAACTTCGTGGGCTTGTCGGCGGCCCTGGGCGCATTCGTCGCCGGGCTGCTCCTCAGCGAGTCCGACATCGGGCACTGGGCTCTGGCTGAGGTCGCGCCCCTGCGGGACATTTTTGCAGCGCTCTTCTTTGCGTCATTGGGGATGCTGACCGATCCGGTTTTCATCTTCCACCACTGGGGCAGCGTGCTGGCCGTAATCGGGACCGCCGTGGTCATCAAGTTCATTGTCACGGCGACAATCGTCCGGGGTGCTGGATACCTGCCCAGCACCGCACTGTTGACCGGGGTGGGGATGGGGCAGATCGGCGAGTTCAGTTTTATCCTCGTGGCCAGTGCGTTCGCGCTGGGAGTCGTGGACCAGTCGTTCCATTCCCTTATTGTGGTCTCTGCTGTGCTGACCATGGCTGCTGGACCGCCGGCCATATCCGGGGGCACGCAGCTGGTGAACATCCTCAGCCGCCGTTTCCGGGTCCTGAGCCCTTACCGCATCGGCGACCCGCATTCCGAGGAACGCCCACGGCAGACCTTCGGGCATGTGGTCATCTGCGGTCTGGGGCGGGTGGGCCTGCTGGTGGCGCAGGAGTTGCAACAGCATGACGTGCCCTTCACCGTGGTGGACCTGGATCCCCGTACCCTGGACGAATGGCGGAAGAACGGCTACCACACGGTGCTGGGTTCCTCGGACCGCGTTGAGGTGCTTCGGGCGGCCAGGGTGCCGCAAGCGGGAATGCTCGTGGTGACCACCGGCGACCCGGTTTCAGTCGAAATGACCGCATACCAGGCCCTGCACCTTCAACCCAATCTCGACATTGTGGCCCGGGTGCGAGCGCGTTCCGAGGGGGAGGACCTGCAGAGGATGGGGGTGCAGGAGGTTGTCTGGCCGGAGATGGAGGCGGGTCTGGAAATAGTGCGTCATTCTCTCGTCCGCTATCAGACTCCCGACTATGAGGTTGACAGGGTTATCTACCAACTGAGGGAGCGCTTGAGTTTCGTCGCCGAAGACTCCCGGCGAGACTCGCCTTCCCAGAACGGGACCGATGGCAACTCAGAAGAGGGAGACGGGGACTCGAAGAATGGTTCTGGTTCGCAATCCACTGGGACGGCCCCCAGGACCACTCGGCCCGGCGCACGGCGCCTGCGGGACTGAACCGGAGCTGAACCAGGGCTTGCCAGGGGATGCAGGGTCTACTATTTCTACATCCTTTGAGGGAGAAGGCTGAGGTGAGGGTGAAATCCGGGAATGAAACTATTGTTCCCTCATCAACGGGGACGCCCCCACCCCAATCTCCCCCCAGAGCGATAGGGAACAACCTAAAAACCCTGCCAGGGGATGGCAGGATGTGGCAAGCAGGGCCTGCCGGGGATATAATCGTTACAGGAGCTTGCGCTCCTTTCGTGTCTACCCAGAGCGGGCGTAGCTCAATGGTAGAGCTCTAGCCTTCCAAGCTAGCCATGTGGGTTCGATTCCCATCGCCCGCTCCAACTATCACCCAGACAGGCAACGTCGTTCTCCCGGGCGTCTGCAGCAAGGAATTAGAAGACCCTGCAGGTTAAGTGCAGGGTCTTGTGTCTTCAGTGGGCCGGCGTTGGTCGGGTTTATCCGGCAGTTGCCAGAAGCTCCCGCGCGGCCTGCCTTACAGCCGGCGCGTCCAGCACCGCCTCCAGCAACCCCTCTTCGTTGGGCTGGAATACCTCCGGCTGATGGAAGGTCTGTACCAACCGGGCCAGTGTTTCCTCACGCCGGACATCTGGGACCGCCACTGGGTCCGTCTCGTCGTCCAGCGCTCGTCCTATCTCAGTGGTGATGATCTCCCGCTCCACGTGGCTGCGCTGTATCTCCGAGATTTTGCCCAGGTGCCGCCCAAGATAGCAGCCGCCAAACTGCATGACCTCGCTGTTGCTTCCCTCGAAGTCACCGGTGCGCTGGTACTTGGGCTCCAGCTCCCACTCGGTCATGTAGTCGCGGACCTCATCGTCCTCCGAGTTGGGACTTTCCAGGTCGAAGACGATGATGACGCGATACATGAAGAACTCGGCAGGTTCCACCTTGATGAACATGACTGCCCTCCAGTTGGGGGAAGGATGGGTCCGACTGCAAAACAGGATAGCCTATGTGACCGATCTTCCAATGGTTTCAGTTACCCTGGCATTCAGGCTCTTGCCCTCTGCCTTTGCGGCTGCCACAGCCGCGCGGTGAAGATGCGAACTCACCGTGGGGAAATGCGACCAGGGAAGGGCTTGTAAGGCTCCCGCCCTCTCTCGGCGCATACGGCCAGGTAGTCGTCTGTCGAGAAGTGGAATTCATTTCTCAGTTGGTCAATCGAGGTGCCCTCAAAAATGACTGCGTTGCCGGTGTCCACAACCTTCCCGTGAAAAACTCCGGCATTATAGTCGAATTGAGCGGCGGCACAATGTCCCCTGTAGTCCATCAGAAATGTCACCGCCCGGCGGCTCGCATCACGCGGTCCACGTGGTCGGGACCCTGCGGCAGGGTGCCGGAGTCCACCGCGCGCATTGCCTCGATGACAGCGTCGTTGAAGGGCGTGGGGATTCCCACCTCACGGCCCTTGGCAGCCACCAGCCCATTCATAAAGTCTATTTCCGAGCGGCGGCCCTTGTGAGCGTCCTGGGCCATGGACGCCAGCCAATTGACGCGGCCGCCGCGGGCGGCCAGGAAACCATCCAGCTCCTCGTACACGTCCCCCCTGTCGGCGTCGGCCCAGGTCTGGGCGGGCAGGCCGTTGATGTCCACCACGTTCAGGCCCATGGCCAGGCCCACCTGTGCCCCCTCCTTGCATAGCTGAATGCGTATCGTCCGGCAGCGGGGGTCGTCGGCCATTTCCTGCGAGCCCAGGCCGGAGGCGGCGGAAATGGCGTTGCCCATTGAGTTCTGGCAGAGCTTGGCCCAGCGCTCCCCGAACAGGTTGTCTGAGGAATACGCCCCGTCTATGGTGTCCAGCAATCCGGCGACCATTTCAGCCCGCGCCGAAACGCGCCCGTCCAGTTCGGCGACCCGGAACACGTGATGCCCGTGGTCCCGGCCAACGGCTCCGCCGCGCGTAACGTGGCCCGGCTCCCACAGGGCGACCTCGATGTGGGACGCGATGCAGCCGATTGTCCGGTCCTCGCCCACGATGCCGCCGATGATCACATCGTTCCAGCAGTTCTGCAGCGAGACGAAGAAGCCGTCGTCCTTGACGTAGCGCTTGATGAAGTGGGTGGCCCACTCGGTGTCATAGGACTTCACTGAGACGAAAACGAAATCGAAGCGCTCGGTGATGCCCTGTGCGTCGGTCAGATGCATCGCCTTGACCGGCACGGTGAAGGGACCCTGGCTGCCAGTGACGTGAAGCCCTTCGGCGCGCATTTTCGCCACATGCTCCGGCCACATGTCGATGAAAGTCACGTCCTCGCCCTCGCGGGACAGGAAGGCTCCCACGTAGCTGCCCAGCGCGCCCGCGCCCATGATGCCAATCTTGTCTCCCATATTAGGCCTCCGCCTGATGGTTTGGGGCCCCTGGCTTGGTATCCCTATGGGTGAAAATCATGGGTGAAAAATTGCCTTGCACTGTCACCCGGTCAGAGTGGCCAAGCGGGCAGTGCTGATGTGCGAAAGGGCCATGATTTCGTCCATAACGTGTGGTGGCACCGGGTCATCGAGGCCGATGACCATCATGGCCTGCCCCCGGAGTTGCATTCGACCAACACCCATGAAACTGATGTTGATATTGTGATGTCCCGCGATGGTTCCCACGGCGCCAATTGAACCCGGTTGGTCGCGGTTGTCAACGAACAGCAGATAAGGGGTGTTGGGAACAATGTCCATCCAGTAGTCGTTGAACTTGATGATGTGAGTCTCGTTGCGCATGGAGGTGGCGGCCAGAGTCAGACTGCCGTTGGACGTCTGCAGGGTTGCCGAAATAAGACTGGCGTACTCCCTCGACATCCTGTTGCTCTGCTCGGTAACACTCCAGCCACGTTCCCGCGCCAGCACCGGGGCGTTGATCAGGTTGACGTTTACAGTGCTGACCGGCGCCAGCAGACCGGCGAGGACCGCCGCCTGCAGCATCCGGCAGTCGTGGTGGGCGATCTCCCCCTCATAGTTGACGGTGATTCCGGTGATCTGACCCTCCGAAAGTACGCCCAGCAACTTGCCCACCATGGAGGCCGCCGGGACGAAGGGAGCCAGGACCTCGTGAACCTCGGGAGCGACGAATGGGGCGTTGACCGTATTGCGGGCGGGTTCGCCCTTGAGCACAGCCAACACCTGCTCGGCCGCCTCGATGGCAACCTCGCGCTGCGCCTCCCGGGTGGAGGCCCCCAGGTGAGGGGTGACGATTACCTTGGGATGGTCCAGCAGCGGGCTGGGATCGGGTGGCTCTTTGGCGAACACGTCCAGGGCCACTCCGCCGAGACGCCCCGACTCCAGACCGGCCAGCAATGCGGCCTCGTCTACCAGTTCTCCGCGAGCCACGTTGATGATCCGGGCGCCGGGCTTGATGTTCTCGACCTGCCGCATCCCCAGCATGCCGCGCGTGCCCTCGGTAAGCGGAGTGTGCAGGGTGACGAAGTCTGAGTCCGCCAGCAGATCTTCCAGGGACAGGAGCTCGACGCCGATGCGGCGGGCGTAGTCCGGGGCGACGAAGGGGTCATATCCGACCAGCCGCATGCCGAAGGCCTGGGCGCGGCGGGCTACCTCGGTGCCGACCCGGCCCAGGCCACAGATACCGAGGGTCTTGTCGCGCACCTCGATACCCATGAAAGAGCTCCGCTTCCACTCGCCCGACTTCAGCGACTGATGGGCGCCTGGCACGTTGCGGGCCAGGGCCAGCATCAGGGCAAGAGTGTGCTCGGCAGCGGCCACGGTGTTCCCCGTGGGGGCGTTGACCACTGCGATGCCGGCGCCGGTTGCGGCGTCCAGGTCGATGTTGTCGACGCCGATACCGGCGCGGGCGATTACCTGCAGGTTCTTTCCTGCCTCAATGACCTCACGATTTACCTTGGTCTCGCTGCGCACCACCAGGGCATCGTATCCCCCGACGGTATCGATCAGCTCTGCGGGCTTCATGCCCGTCTTGACGTCTACGTCGGCCCCGGTTTCCAGCAGGGAAACACCCTCGGGACCGATGGGATCAGAAACTAGAACCTTGGGCATCGGCAAAAACCTCTTCCTTTTCAGCAAATTAGGCCTGCAATATAGCCGCGTCCGGGCCGGTCGGTGCATGACGGCGACTGTGCTAATCCTGCGCTCAAATATAGCACACGCCCTTCCGTGGGCGTGGCTGCGGGGTCCGGGACACCCGCCCCATTCCTTGACCCTCACAGGGCGCGCGGGTACGATAAGCTCGATCTCTCTCAAATCGGGCTCCTGACAGGTTGGACATGACGAGCAAGAAAAAGAGCATCACAATTGAGATTGACGCAGACATAGAACATAGGTTAAGTGAGGCTGCGGAGCAAAGGGGTGTCACAATCGAACAATTTTGCTGGGATGCAGTAAAGAAAGAATTAGGCGGAGAAGCGCCTACCAAGAAGTTTTCAGCCGAGGGCATGATAGCGGCTGGGGAAGCAGTATTTCGTGGGTGCCTGAGCGTTACTGACTCTGCGGATTTGATACGGGAGGCTCGAGAAGAACGGCACCGGGATATGGAAGGTAATGGCAGTTGTCGACGCTAGCTTGGCCGTAAAGGTGTTAGCCACAGAACAATTCACCGATCAAGCTAGTAGTCCGAAATCATTGTAATGATGGGTAGATTGGTACGGGGCCGTTGCCCGGACAAACCTGGCTCACGGAATCGATGGCCAAACAATCCGGCGTTTCACCCGTCATTTCAAGGATGTTGGTCTACTAGAGCACTCGCCTCAAATTGGGAGAGTGGGAGAGTCGAACTTTTTGCTCCAGACTTTATGGCTTCAGAATTCACTTCCGCACTCCGAAGGAAGATCCAAGAAGGAATACTGTCCGTGGACGATGTCAAGAATTCTGTATCAGAATTGTATAATTCAGGCATCGCCTTTCGTCCGTCCCGCTTATTGCACAACCGGGCCATTGATCTGGCTGTCGAGCTCAACCAGCGGCTGGCATACGACTCCCACTATCTTGCCCTCGCCGAAGCGCTGGACTGCGAATTTTGGACCGCCGATCAACCATTTTACCGAGCGGCGCGAAATTCCTACCCTCGAGTCCAATGGATAGGCAACTACAACCCTTGATATGAAATCAACATAGGAGACGAAAGCAATGTTCCTGATGCGGTTTACCGAGCGGGCTTACACCAACTATACGGAGGAGGCTGTTCGCAACAGTCCCAACCAGGCGGTGCGGCTGACCTTCTCCAACAGCAACTTCGACCCCATGGTCGGCTCTCGCCAGTACAACGAGTATTTGGATGAGTACGAATACTGCGAGGAAGTCGGGTTCGACGGGCTGATGCTCAATGAGCACCACAACACGCCCACCTGTCTCGGCGCTACCATGAACCTCGAGGCCGCCATCCTCGCCCGCAACACCAAGACGCCGAAGATTGTGCTGCTGGGCAACCCGCTGCCGGTGTTCGACAACCCCCTGCGCCTGGCGGAGGAGCTGGCCGAGATCGACATGATCTCCGGCGGACGGCTGGTGTCTGGCTTCGTGCGCGGCACCGGCGTAGAGAGCCTGGCCGCCAATGTCAACCCGCTGTTCAACCGGGAGCGGTTCGAGGAAGCCCACGACCTGCTCATCAAGACCTGGACGACGCCCGGCCCCTTCCGCTGGGAGGGCAAGCACTACCACTTCCGGGTGGTCAACCCCTTCGAGCGGCCCATTCAGCAGCCGCACCCGCCCGTCTGGATCCCCGGCCTGGGCAGCCCGGAGACGCTGGTCTGGGCCGCCGAGCGCCGCTACCCCTACATCTACCTGGAGACCGATCCCCAGGGCACCCAGGACATGATGGACATCTACACCGAGACGGCCCGCGAGAACGGGTACGAGCCGGGCCCGGAGAACTTCGGCTACCTGTGCCGCATCCACGTCCAGGACACCGACGAGAAGGCCTACGAGGCGGCCAAGGGGTTCCTGACCGGCAACGTCGGCGTGGGCCGGGTGCCGATGCCCCGCGACTACATGATGCCCATCGGCTACAGCGGCAGCATGAAGGACCCCCGAGTCGCCCGCTACCAGGGCCGCGTCCGCAAGGACCCGTTCCTCGGTCTGGGATTGGAGGAGGCCAGCTACGATGAAATTCTCGCCTCCAACCGCTGGATTGTCGGCAGCCCCGAAACTGTCGTGCGCAAGCTCCGCGACGTGCTGGGCCAGTTGCGTCCCGGCATCCTTGGCATCTGGACCAACGACGGCGACACCACTCACGCTGACACCATGAACTGCCTGAAGCTCATGGGAGAGGAAGTGTTGCCTGCCCTGCGCGAAATCGGCGAGGAGCTGGAACTGACCGATCCGTTCCAGAAAATGCAGGCGGAGTAGTCCCGCTGAAACGAGAAGTCAAATTGGAAGGGGGCGCACAACCGTGCGCCCTTACCTCGGAATCATCAAATGACGATAAATCTAAGGAGATAGAACATGCCCGCGTTTACCGAAGAAACTGTTGATGTAGGCGGAGTCGGAGTCCACACGCTCAAGGGAGGAAGCGGAGAGCCTCTGCTGCTGCTCCACGGCGCCGGGGGCAATTCCGGCTGGCTCCGTTTCGCCGATGCCCTGGCCGAGCACTACACCGTCTACTACCCGTCCCATCCCGGCTACGGGAAGTCTCCGCGGCCCGATTGGCTCGAGAGCATCCCGGACATGGCCGCCTTCTACACCTGGTACCTTGACGCTCTCGGACTGGAAAATGTCCGCACCATCGGCTTCTCCATGGGTGGCTGGATCGCTGCCGAGCTGGTGGCCACCTGCACCAACGCCGTCGGCAAGCTGATGCTGGTGGGCGCAGCGGGTGTGAAGCCGCAAGAGGGTGAGATCACCGACATTTTCATCATCAGCCCGGCCCAGGTTACCGAGTTGATGTTCCATGACACCAGCCAGGTGGCGGACTACGACGCTATCTATAAGCGGGAACTCTCCCCCGAGGAGCAGCTCACCGCCGACCTGAACCGCGAGATGGCGGTCCGCCTCACCTGGAAGCCCTACATGTACGACCCGCGCTTGGCCGGCGGCCTGCTCAAGCGCGTCAAGGTCCCCACCCGCATGGTCTGGGGGCGTCAGGACCGCATCGTCCCCGTCGAGTGCGGCAGCATCTACCAGGAGGCCATCCCCGGCTCGGAGCTGGTCGTCATAGACAACTGCGGCCACTCTCCCCAGGTGGAGAAGCCCGACGAGTTCGTCAAGACGGCGCTGGAGTTCCTGGCTTAGCAGATGAAGGTCATCGAAACGCCGGCGGTTGGCTCGACCGGCACCTCGCGAGTTTGCATTTTGGTGGCGGCCAGCCTTTTGCTGGCCGCCACACTTATTGCTTGCGGCGGGGGAGGGCCAGATTCCGGCAGCGAGGAGCGGATGCTGGAACTGGAGGCTAAGGCTCACTCGCTGGAGGAGTCGCTTGAGGCACTTGCATACGAGAACACTGAACTGGAGGGCCAAGTCGCTGTCCTTCGCCAGGAGCAAGTTGATTTCGTGGAGGCACAAAAAGCTGCTGAGGGGACCAGGGAGCCAGAAGTAGAGGCCTCAGACTTCGAAGAGGAGATGGAAGAACAACTGGCCAAGCTGGTAGAGGGGGAGACCCTAAACGATGAGCGCCTTTCAGATCTGAATACCAGGGTAGGGGATCTGGAGAGTGCCGCGTCGGGAATTGAGGGTTTTCTTCCGCTTCTGAAGACCTGGTTCGAGAAAATGGAAGAGCGGCTGGCACTGCTCGAAGGTCCGGTACTGGAGAGGACCGTCAGGATGGCTGAAGCCTTCGATGGCGAGGTCTACAACATCGATGACTTGCCCCCCGGCGTTGAGGACCGATCCATACTAATAATGCCCTTGGAAATCATTGAGGGCGAGACCCCGCTCATCATTTCCCTGCACGGCTACGGGGGCAATTCCGCCGACCACAGCTTGTACATTCCCCTGCACCAACATTTGAATGAAGCAGGGTTCGGGCTGCTGCTGGCCAACGGCACTATGGACGCACAGGGCAACCGCTTCTGGAACCCCACCGATCAGTTCCTCAATTCCGGCAAGACAGGCGCGGATGACGTTGTCTACCTCGCAGAATTGGTAAGCAGGGCAAAGAAGTTGAAAAACTTCGGCCCGGTCTACCTCTTCGGACACTCCAACGGTGGCTTCATGTCCTACCACATGGCCTGCAAGGGTCTGCCCGGCCTGCGTGCCGTGGCCAGTCTGGCCGGTACGAGCTACGTCGAGGACTCCAGCTGCGACGGCGTACCCTCCGTGTCGGTGTTGCACATCCACGGCACCGATGACCAAGTGGTCCTGTTTGAGGGCGACGAAAGTGAGCCTGACCAGAAGGGCGAGGGCGAGCCGGCATTCTACGCGGGCGCCGTGGACATGGTGATGCGCTGGAGCGAGCGCGCAGGTTGCAATGGCCCGAAGATCTGCGGCCTTACACATCCCTGGACTTGGATGCCTTCGTGCCGGGCGCCGAAACGCAGGCTTACCGCCTGGAATCAGGCTGCGCCGAAGGCGTCAATATAGAGCTGTGGAAAGGCGAGGGCAGCGGCCACTCCCCGGGCTACGGCGACGAATTCGTTGCTGCTCTGGTAGACTGGCTTCTGTCCCAGAAGTAATCATTTCACTTATTTCGCGAACCAAACCTTAGGTACACGTAACCCAACCTAGCAAACGGAGATCACGACATGTCCTTTGAAGTCTTTTACTTCACCGAGTTTCCTTATCCGGCCTTCCCGGAGTCTTTGGTCGACGACTATCCCTCCATGCGCCTGACCTTCCCCAACACCTACTTCGACCCATCCACGGCCCACGACCTGTTCAAGCGGTACCTGGATGAGTACCAGTACGCCGAGGAGGTGGGCTTCGACGGCCTGATGATCAACGAGCATCACAACACGCCCTCGTGTATGGACGTCGAGGTGAATATCACGGGCGGCATCCTGGCCCGCGTCACCAACCGTGCCAAGATCCTGATGCTGGGCAATATGCTGCCCACCTCGGACAACCCGGTGCGTCTGGCCGAGGAAATCGCCATGCTGGACGTCATCTCCGGCGGGCGCATCATCTCCGGCTTCGTGCGCGGCATCGGCATCGAGACCTGGGCCAACAACACCAACCCAATCCACAACCGGGAGCGGTTCGAGGAATGCCACGACCTCATCATAAAGACCTGGACAACGCCAGGCCCCTTCCGATGGGAAGGCAAGCACTACCACTACCGCGCCGTCAACCCGTGGATGCTCCCCATCCAGCAGCCGTACCCGCCCTGCTGGGTGCCCGGTACCGGAAGCCCGGAGACCGTCAAGTGGGCCGCTGACAATCACTACACCTACGCCGCCTTCCTCACCAGGATGGACCAGGCGCGCAACCTCTTCGCCAACTACCGCAAGCACGCCAACGAGGCCGGCTGGGAGCCGAAGCCCGACAAGTTCGCGTTCATGATCTGCGCCCACGTCAACGACACCGACGAGAAGGCGCAGGAGTCCGGCAAGGCGTTCATGTGGCGCATGGGACACCCGCTCAAGGGGCCGCGGGAATACTGGTCTCCCCCCGGATACTTCTCAGCCGCCGGCGCTGCCGCCAACACCCTGCGCCGTTCCAGGCCGCTGAACGAGATGTCATACCAGGAGCTGCAAGACGAGTACCACCTGGTCGTCGGCAGCCCCGAGACGGTCATCAAGAAGCTGCGTTACATCAAGGAGGAGCTTGGCATCGGCGCCCTCTTGCTGGAGGCCCAGGGTGGCCCGCTGTCCCACCAGGACACCATGCGCTCCCTCGAGCTGTTCGGCAAGGAAGTGATTCCCGCATTAAAGGATGACTAGCGGCAGTCTTCACGTACCAGCCAGAAGTCGCCACAGGACACAGGAGCGGAAGATGGACAAGCAGGACATCCCTTTCCTGACCACGGCGGAGTTGTCAGATCTCATCAGGACGCGCGAGGTCTCCCCGGTCGAGGCGACCTCCGCCTACCTGGACCGCATCGACGCCCTGAACTTCAAGTTCAACTCCTACCTGACCGTCTGCCGCACCGAGGCCATGGCAGCGGCCGAAGAGGCAGAGCAGGCCATCGCCGCCGGCAACTATCTCGGCCCCATGCACGGCATCCCGGTGGCGGTCAAGGACCAGATCTGGACCAAGGGCGTCCGCACCACCGTCGGCTCCCGTCTGATGGCCAACTTCGTCCCCGACGAGGACGCCACCGCCATCGCCAACTTGAAACGAGCCGGAGCCATACTGCTGGGCAAGACCAACCTGACGGAGTTCGCCCTCGGCGGCTCCCAGCGTTATGGCCTCAACCGCAACCCATGGAATCTCGACCGCTTCACCGGCGGCTCCAGTGGCGGGTCCGGCTCAGCCACCTCAGCCTTCCTCTGTTCCACGTCCCTCGGCGAGGACACCGGTGGCTCGATCCGGCGTCCGGCGGCTTGGTGCGGCATCGTCGGCCTGCGCCCCAGCTGGGGTAGGGTCAGCCGCTACGGCGTGGCCCCCGGGTCGTGGTCCATGGACCAGGTCGGCCCCATCGCACGCACCGTCGAGGATGCCGCCATCACCCTCGGCGCCATCGCCGGGCACGACCCCAGGGACCCCTATTCCTGGGACACGCCCGTCCCCAACTACCGGAACGCTCTGGGCGGCGATCTCTCCGGCGTCCGTGTAGGCGCCATCCGTGAGCTGATCGAAAGCGACATCGTGGACCCTGAGGTCAGAAACGGCATCAGGGCAGCCGCTGCGGTTCTGGAGGAACTTGGCGCGACGGTGGAGGATGTGTCACTGCCCCTCACCGTCCATGGCGGAACCCTGGCCGCCGCGTTGATAAACACCGAGGCGTCGTTCACCTACCGCGACTGGCTGCGCGAACGGCTCCATGAATTTGGCCACTCCAACCGCGTCGGCCTGCTCACTGGCAGTATCATGCCGGCTCAGGCATACCAGAAGGTGCAGAAGCTGCGGGAAATGGTGCGCCGCGAGGTGCTGGGCGCCTTGGAAACCTGCGACGTCCTGATTCTGCCCACATCCAAGAGTTGCGCTCCGCTGGTGGGACAGGACCCCACGATAACGTCCAAGGAAATGGCCCGCGACCTCGCCCCGGTGATGACCAGGCCCTTCAACCTGGCCAGCGCCCCCGCCATATCCATCAACTGCGGCTTCAACTCCGAGGGCCTGCCCATAGGCCTCCAGATCGGTGGCCGCCCCTTCGACGAGTCAACAGTCCTGAAAGTCGCCCACGCCTACGAGCAGCACACCCCGTGGCACACCATGCGCCCGCCGAATGCGTGAGGGGCGGGGCGGGCTATCCAGGCTTTTCCCCTAGAACGTGCACTCCACGCCCAGCTCGGCGCAGATGTCGCGGATCGACTGGGAGACATCGGGGTGCAGCGGAATGCCCTCGTCCCTCCTGATGGCCTCCATCTCGGCCTCAGGCTGGCCGGCTACCAGCACGCGGTCATGGCCCGGCGCCGGCTTGGTGGCGTTCATCATCTGTACCCACTCGTCCATCTCCTGCTTGAAATGGGCAGCGTCGGTGAATGCGTCCACGCTGTAGGCGGCCACGTAGTGCCCGAAGTTCGGGCGGCCCGGCACCGCGCCGTACCCGAAGCCCGTCAGCACCCCAGCCAGGATGTCCACCACGCAGGACAGACCGTAGCCCTTGTGGGAACCGCCCTCCCGGCTGCCTCCCACAGGCAGCAGCCAGTAGTTGTCCGGGGCCGGCTTCTCCTCCATGATCGGAGTTCCATCCTGCTCCGCCAGCCAGCCAGCCGGTATGTCGGCGCCCAACCGTTGGGCGATGCGTATCTTGTTGACGGCAACCGAGCTGGTGGCGGCGTCGAAGACGAACGCCGCTTCGTTACCCGTCGGCACGGCAATGGCGATGGGGTTGGTGCCCAGCCGAGGCTCGGCGCCAAAGGTGGGCAGCACCGATGGAGGGCAGCTCGTCATGCACACGCCGATCATGTCGTGCTCAAGGGCCAGCATCGAGTGGTAAGACGCCATTCCCAGGTGCCTAGCGTTGCCGATGGCGACCATCCCGACTCCGACGTTGCGGGCTTTCTCGATGGCGATCCCCATGGCCTTCGGCGTGATTATCGTCCCCAGGCCCCTGTCGGAATCCACCGTCGCGGTGGAGGGCGTCTCGCGAATGACCCTCCAGTCGGGGCGAGGGTTGATGGAGCCGTCCTGGTAGCCGTTCACGTAGCTGCGCAGCATGTTGGACACGCCGTGGGAATCCACGCCCCTCAGGTCGGCCAGCACCAGCACATCGGCCCCCAGCTCGGCGTCGTCGTCCGGCACGCCAAGGTGGCGAAATATGCCCGCGACAGTCGACTTCAACGTCTCCCCCTGAACGAATTCGGCCTCGTCGTGTCCTACCTTGAATTGTTCCAGCACAGCCTATCACCCCGCTTTTGTGTTGTTGCTTGAGTATACAGGAATGATAGCGGTGATCGCATAGAGAACGCGCAGAGCGCAGCGCCAGAACACTGTCCGGTGTCCCATGTCTATTCTCCGTGCTTCCTGTGGAACTCAAACTGGGAAACTACGCTGTATTCCCCACCGGCTCTCGCATTTCTGACGATGCAACACGGTCCGCCGGGTGAAAAAAATTTCATTCCCGCGAAAGCTGGAATCCACAACACCTTGATGCCAAGTATCCAAGCAATTTCGGGCGGCTTTGGATTCCAGCTTTCGCAGGGATAGTTGAAAAATGCTGGAATTGCGGAGCGATGGGGGGTGAATTGCGTGGGAGCACTACCATGCGGCTTGAACTGTAACTACATCCTTCCTAGTCTCTCTGTTTTCCAGGTTGGGCAATCGTGTTAAATTTCCGGCATGGAGGAATGCAAATGAACGATAGAGAAGAGGCGCTGGACTACCTGGCACGGCTGGGAGCGCAACCGGCGGTGGCCTACCATGAATCGGGCGTCGCCTCGGTGGTGCGAACGATCCTTGACGAGAACGGCATCGAGTACAGTACCGATGCTCCCGGAAACATCCTTGCCCGCCTCTCGGGCAGCAACCCCGATGTACCGCCCCTTGCCATCGTGGCGCACATGGACCACCCAGGCTTCGAACTGGTGGAACGCCATGGCAACGGGGGCGAGTTCGTGGCCGACGCGCTGGGAGGGATACCAGCGTCCAGCTTTGGCGCCGGAGTCCCGTTGCAGGTCATTTTGCCGGGCGGTCTGCGGGCAGCAGCGGTGACAGCAGGGCCATTCAGTGAGGAACCAGCGGGCTGGACGGCAAGAGGCCACGGGGAAGCACGGCGAGCTTTGGTCCGCGTGGCCGATGCTGACCTCGCTGCCGAAATGCCGTTGCCCGCCGCCGCGGTGTTCGACCTGGTGGATTTTGAGTTGGACGGAGAGTTCATCCGCATGCGGGCGGTGGACGACCTGGCCGGCTGTGCCTCAGCTTTATCGGCGATGGCGCGACTGGTTCGCAGCGGCCAGCAACCGGAGGGCGACGTTTTTGCCCTGTTCACCCGCGCTGAGGAGGTCGGGTTGGTTGGCGCCAGGCTGGCTGCGGAGGGCAGCCTGCTGCCTGCCGCCACGCTGATCATTTCCGCCGAGTCCAGCCGGACCCTCCCCGGAGCCGAGCAGGGCCGCGGACCGGTGATCCGGGTCGGAGACGCCGGTTCGACCTTCGACGCCGACGCCGAATCGGTGCTGGTCCGGGCGCGGGAGGCTCTCAACGAGCGGGAGGGCGGTTTCGCGGCGCAACGGCAGCTGATGAGCGGCGGTGTCTGCGAGGCCAGCGCCTTCGCGGTCTATGGGTACCGGACCACCGGCATTGCCTTCCCGTTGGGCAACTACCACAACGGGGCCCCTGAGGGCCGCATTGAGGCGGAATACATTCATGTCGATGACTACCTGGGCGGCGTTGCCCTGATGCTGGAGGCGGCCCGCCGTGTGTCTGACCGGACCAATACCGCATTCCGCCGACGCCTGCAGTCTGTTCCGGAGGATATGAGGCAGAGGTTGCTGCAGAGCGCCGGCTGAAGCGGTGAAAGCTCATCGCAGGGAGCCCCACCAGCATTCCTGGAATCTGCGGCCGTAGGAATCGTGGGCCCTCTGTGGGCCTGGAGTCCGCCGGAACTCTGGCCCATCGGGAGATGAGTGCGGGCACCTACGCACATTCCCTGCAAATACCTGAGGGAAATTCTCACAAGCCCCTGCGAGTTAAAGGGGTATTTCAGGCAGGGCCAAGCCGACCCATGGGCCGCGCTTCCCTCCGCTGCCCGCGGCATTGTGCTCAAACAGTAGGCGGACGCGCCTCTGTAAGCCGCCTTGCACCGAGTAGGAATAGCCCAGGTGCCTCTGTTATCGCGGAGGGTTGGCCTTGAACCAGTCGGTTATCTCGGAGCCCGTGGCGGCCCACACCCCCTGGCGCCGCACCATGTGTCCCAGGGCCTGGTCCAGGTAACCAATACGGAAGGGCTGGCCGATGAGCCAGGGGTGGAGATTGAAGGCCATGAGCAGACCCGACTCCCGGGAGCTTTCGTACAGCCCATCGAAGCTCTCCTGGAGCAGGCGGGCGTAGCGGTCGATGGGCACCTTGCGGTCCCATAGCGCATTGATGTCGTCCAGCTCCAGCATCAGGGGCAGGGCACTCAACTCCCCCTGCGGAGTTGTCATAATGTAGGGCTGCTCGTCGTTGACCCAGTCGCAGACGTAGCTGACTCCTGAGGCGGCCAGGATGCCCGGAGTGCGCTCGGATTCGCCGTACTCCGGCCCCAGCCATCCCTGCGGGGGCGCGCCGGTGGCCTGACGCAGGGCTTCCAGGCTGGAGTGCACGTACTCCTCTTCGTCCTCCTCCGTCATTCGCCCCGTTATCATCCGGCTGACCGATATTCCGTGGCCGATGATCTCGGCGCCACGCTGCTGGCAATGCTCGACAAGGTAGGGATTGGCCTCCGCCGTCATCGCGTCCATTGCCACCGTGGCGCGAATGCCATGCTTCTCCAGCACGTCCAGCACCCGGAAGATACCCACGCGGTGACCGTACTCGCGGTGAGAGACCCGTGCGTAGTCAGGGAAGGGGCGGTCGGCGATGCCTCCAGGCAGGGAGACCGTGAAGCTGTTCGGAGGGGCTTCCCACTCCATCTTTTCCAGGGTGACCAACACGCAAAGCGCGATGCGGGCGCCGTTGGGCCAGCGGAGCGCGCCCCGCCTGTTAATTGGCGACCATTCGTAGTGCTCGTGGTCCATTCCGTGGCGGCGTTCAGCCGGCATGTTCTCCCTCTCTATGACGCTGAATACCAACGATTTCACCCTCACCTTCAACGGAGAGGGTGAGCTGCTGTGGAATCTTTATTGGGGGCGGTATTGGGCCGAGTGGGCGACCACCTCGTCGTAGTGGTTGGCGATGTAGTGCTCGGCGATTTCGTCGGCAGTCGTTTGCCAGACCCCGTCGTGGGACATGATGTATCCGAGAATCTCGTCCAGGTACTTGGCCCGGTGGGGCTGGCCGATGAGGAACGGGTGCAGGGCGATGCACATAACGCGGCCACTGTCCGCACCCTCAGCATAGAGTTGGTCGAACTGGTCCTTGCAGATGCGGGCGAAATACTCGCCCTCGAAGTTGCTCCGGAACACCGGAACGTCGTTCAACTCGAAGCTGTAGGGTACCGACACCAGTTTGCCCGACTTCACCCGGATGGGAACCGGCTGGTCGTCGTGTACCCAGTCGGTGTGATAGATCAGCCCGGCCTCGGCCATCAGGTCGGGAGTGCGGTCGGTGCCTGAAACGGCCGGGCCCAGCATCCCCTTTAGGGGCTTACCGGTGTGGCGGCGCAGGGTCTCGATGTTGTCCCGGTAGAACTCCCGCTCCTCATCCTCGGATAAGGCGTTGAGGTAGCGGGTGTTGTAGATGCCGTGGCTCATGAAGTCGTAGTTCCGCTCGATCATGGCCTCGGCGATTTCCGGGTAGTGTTCCAGCACCGCTAGGTTCAGCGACACGCAGCACCTGATGTTGTGCTTGTCCAGCACCTCGGTCATGCGCCAGAAGCCGACCCGGTTGCCGTAGTCGCGGTAGGAGTACTGCTGAACGTCGGGGATGGGCACGCGGGGCCACGCGGTTCGAACGCCGTCGAACTCCGGCAGGTATTCGTAGTGCTCGATGTTGGGGGCGATCCACAGGGCCACCCGGGCGCCGTTGGGCCACCGGATGGGGGGCCGCTCAATGATTGGGCTGTAATCAACTCTGGAAGGGGCTTCGACCATGGTCGGGGCCTCCGTTTTGGAGGTTTGAGGTCACCGGCCATTCTAACCGGAAACTGGAGATGATTGCACGGACACATAAAGCGACAGTAAACGAGTCGAAAAAGCTGACCGCCGGGGTAGCATGCTCCCAAGGGCTTAGAGAAATGCCGGACAAGGCCATGTTGTGTTGGGTTGTATCTGACTGAGCGGGCCGACGTGAGAATTATCTCCGGAAGTACAGTGGAACTGAGGAACAGCGGTAACGGCCAGCTCAGGGAATGGGAGGTGGTTGAGGGGCAGGCTGGCCGCCCCTCTTTTTCCTCACCCGGTCACATAGCCGTTCTTCAGATCCCATTTCGCCGAGTCCCTGTCCCGGTCTTTCGGCTCACCATAACCACCGCCGCCGGAGGAGAGGCAGATGATGTGGTCACCGGGATTGACGACTACCCCCACCTCTTTCGAACCCAGCACCCGCTCCGAGCCGTTGGAAACAACCGTGTAGTGGTGCGGCAGGCCGTCGGTCGCGCCGAACAGCCCGAAGGGCGGCACAACCACGCCGTCGCCCGCAGTGTTGAGCAGCGCGGGGCCCTCGCCCTCGTACACCAGGTCGCACACTGCTCCCAAGCCGCCGCGCCACGCGCCGACACCTCCCGAATCGGGTCGCAGCTCGTGTCGCTCGATGAAGAACGGGAACCGCTCCTCCGTCACCTCAATGCTGGGCGACCGTATTCCACCGGCCACGTTGACCTCGCCAACATTGGACCATCCATCAAAGCCCTCCGAGGCACCGCCGCCGCCCCTGGCCAGGAAAAAGTGCCAGATAAAGGTGCGTCCCGTCCTCGGGTCGGCGCCCGTGATGGCGTAACGCAACCGGCGGGAAAATCCCGCGGACACCGCACTGGGAATGGCGGGGGCCAGGGCCTTGAACACCGCCTCCACCACCTCCTCGGCGCAGTGGTTGGTGCTCATGCACACCGGTGCAGGCGGGTTCGCGTTGACCACCAGTCCCCGCGGGGCGATGATCTGGACGGGCCGCATGGAACCCTCGTTCCGGGCCACATCCATCGGCGCGAGATACATGATCGCGGCGTGGGCCAGCGACCGGGTGTTGGCGTAAGCGCTGTTGATGAACCCCTCGACCTGGGGACTGGAATCGCTCAGATCGATGGTCAAGGAATCGCCAGCAATGGTGACCTTCGCCCGGATTGGCACCAGCTTGCTGTCGAACCCGTCGTCGTCCACGAAGGACTCCCCGTGGTACACGCCATCGGGCCACCCGGAGATGAACTGGCGCACCTGTCTCTCGGTGGCGGCCAAGATTTCGGACACCACCGCCATCAGCCGGTCGGGACCGTAGTCGGTGAGCAGGGACTCGATTCTCTGGGCCGCCAGCATCACCGAACCTATCTGCGCGTTCAGATCGCCCAGGAAATTCTCCGGCTGCCGGACGTTGGCCGACAGCATCTGGAGCAGGTCGTTGCGGGGTACGCCCTTGTCGTAGAGCTTCAACGGAGGTATGCGGATGCCCTCCTGGTAAATCTCGTTGGCGCCGGGGTTGTAACCCCCGTGGGTGCCACCCCCGACGTCGCTGTGGTGCGCCCGGTTCACCCCGTAGAACAGCACCCGTCCATCGTGAAAAACGGGCCGGATGATGGTGATGTCCGGCAGGTGGCTGCCCCCGAAATAGGGGTCGTTCAGAATGAACAGGTCCCCATCGGAAATGTCCTCCCCGAAGTAGTCCCGGACGGCGGCGCCCGCCACGGGAAGCGCGCTGATGTGTACCGGGATGCCCTCTCCCTGGGCTACCAGCTGGCACTCGCCATCCAGGATCGCCGTGGAAAAGTCCCGGCTGGAGTTGAGGATCTGCGACATCGCCGTCCGCAGCATCGCCTCGGTCATCTCCTGGGCGATGGACTCCAACCGGTGCTCCACCACTGCCAGTGTGATGGGGTCCCCGTGCGCGGGGCTGTCCTGCGCATCCACGCCTGTCGAGCTGGGCGCCGAGTCCTGCGATGCCGGGACATCCCCCAGGTTTACCCGCATCTCGACGCCGCCCATGGAATCGACCGTGGCGTGGTCGCCCGGCCACACCAGGATGGTGGTGAATTCCGACTCCAGGATCGCCGGACCGGCAATTTCCGCCCCGGCCGGCAGGGAATCTGCGGCGTAGGTTGGTGCTTCCCGCCATTCACCCATATTGACCCGGCGGGAGCCTGTGGGGTTGGCCGCAATCTGGTCTCCAGTCCGGTCAAGCTGTGCAATCCTGGGCAGCTTGCCGACCGCCGCCACCCGGAGAGTGACCAGCCGCACCTCCTGGTCCTGCTGGTTGTAGGAGTAGAGCTCCTGGTATCTCCGATGGAAATTTGAGGTCAATCTGCCAAGGAATTCCGCGTTCGGCAGGGCCAGGTCGGGCAGCGGCACGGTGACCTCGTAGATCTGGTCCAGGTACCGCATGTCGGCGGAGTACTGAATCTCGACTGCCTCGTCGGCCACACCCTGGGCTGAGAGCTTGTCCTGTCCCTGCGCTCCCAGTTCGTCCAGGATGGCCCGCAACTCGTTCAGGTCCATTCGGTCCAGGCTCACCGGGTACGACCGGAAGAGATCGTACTTGATGTCGGTGTTCAACATGCCGTAGGCCGACAGAACCGGCGCCGACGCCGGTATGTACACCTTCGCAACCCGAAGCTGCCGGGCGACCTCCGACGCATGCAGGCCCGAGGCTCCGCCGAATCCCATCATGGTGAATTCCCGCGGGTCTACCCCTCGTTGCACCGACATCAGCCTGATGCCCTCGGCGATGGTGGTGCAGACCACCTTGAAAACTCCGAACGCGGCCTCGAAATTGGAAAGGTTGAGCGGTGCGGCCACCTCCTCTGCCAAGGAACGGTCGGCGGCTGCATAATCCAGGGTGGCCCTGCCTCCCAGGAAATTGGCCGCATCCAGGTAACCCAAGACAAGGCTGGCGTCGGTGACCGTGGGTTTGTCTCCACCCCTGCCGTAGCACGCAGGCCCGGGATCCGCTCCGGCGCTGTCGGGGCC
Organism: Dehalococcoidia bacterium; assembly: GCA_965261885.1. Taxonomy (GTDB): domain Bacteria; phylum Chloroflexota; class Dehalococcoidia; order Lucifugimonadales; family UBA3495; genus VXOI01. The sequence continues at coordinate 268,171 of CBDHDY010000043.1, read as the reverse complement.
GACGTGCAGAATCCCACCCGCATCCACCCGGGCGATGCTGCCCCCGCCGGCGCCCAGGGTGTGGATGTCGATCATCGGCGCGGCGATCTTCCATCCGGCCTCGAACTTCTCGTTGGTGATGTGGGGCACCCCGTTCTCGATCAGCGAAATGTCGGTGCTGGTCCCACCCATGTCGAAGGCAATGACTCGGGGCTCCTCCAGCAATTGCCCGATGTACGCGGCGGCGCTGACACCTCCCGCCGGGCCGGACAGGATCGCCCGCACCGCCATGCGGCTGGAGTCGGCTATCGGCGCCACTCCGCCGTTGGACTGCATGATCAGCACGTCTTTCAGTTGCGGGTACGACTCGAACCGCTCACCCAGGTGCGAGAGGTAGCGGCTGAACACCGGTCCGACGTAGGAGTTGATCACCGTTGTGCTCAGGCGGTCGAACTCCTTGATCTGCGGAATCACCTCGTGGGACAGAGAGGTGTACACGTCGGGAAAGCGGCGGCGTATGATTTCCGCAGCCTGTTGCTCATGCGACGGGTTCAGGTACGAGAACAGAAAGCAGACCGCCAGCGCCTCGGCACCCTCCTGCACCAGGTACTCAAGGCTTTCGACCAGTGCTGCCTCGTCCAGGGGCCGTGCCACCTTGCCGCTGGCCCGAATACGTTCCGGCACGCCCACCCGCAGGTAGCGGGCCGCCAGCGGCTCGGCCGGCGTCATCCGCAGGTTGTACCGGTCCTCTTTCAGACCCTCCCGCATCTCCAGCAGGTCTCGGAATCCGTCGGTGGTGACCAGTCCCACCGTTGCACCCTTCCGCTCCACCAGCGTGTTCGTCGCAACGGTCGAGCCATGGATCACCAGGTCGGTGTCACCCAGCAACTGGTCCAGCGACAGCCCGTACCCGGCAGCCGCTTCCTGCAGTCCGGTCATCACACCAATCGAAGGGTCTTCTGGCGTCGACTGGGTCTTGAAGAATCGCGGCTGGGCGCCCTCCGCGGCTACGACAAAGTCGGTAAAGGTGCCGCCAACGTCTATCCCGATCTTGTACACCTGGGACCTCCTGAACCTGTTGGAAGAAAGTGGGCTCTGTTTTCAGCATATTACGCCATGACGCCGTGTAGCAGACACTACCAGAGGGGCGGTGCGAATAGGACAAGCTGATCCATGCCTGGAAGCCTGGACCCGGCTGGATTACTCATCGGGTTCTTTTTGTTGTTCCCTCTCCCTCCGGGTGAGGATTAGGGTGGGGGCGTCCGCGTTGGTGAGGGTACTTTGAGTCATATCCAGACTTCACCCTCGCCATTCAGGTAGGGGATGAATTAAGAGCAACTGCTTTTCTTTAACGTCAAGAATTGATGATGTGCAAGGCCCGCAGCCGTGCCAGCAACAGCGTCGTGCAGACGTGCCCGGATTTACGGATACTGGGTTGAAGATAATCGCTGTCCAGTTCCCCGGCACATACAGCAATAGATCCGACTCCAGTGCTGACCAACAGGGAGCTTCACTGCCCTTAGCCCGAATCCACCGATGGGGGGCGTGAATGCTGGGCAAATTGGGATGAGGGAGCCTGCAAGGGAGAAAGCCTGGGCTCCATTGGACCGATGAGACCCCGCGAGGGTTTTCAGTAGCCGCACCGGACCTGGAGAGCGGTCTATGGAGGCTGGGAATCGCGTGATAGTGAGATCGGACGCAGCAGGATGCACTCGCGGGCGGGGCGGACGCGAGTTTGGAGGTGTTGGGGCGGTTGCGGACAGCGCCGTCAGGCTGGGAGTGGGGTGGCTCGCAGTCGGGCCAGGGCGCTGCTGAACTGGGCTTCCCAAGGCCAGCGCTGTGGCAGATGCAGTGTGAGGCGGCGGGCCGAGCGGGTGAGCCGTCCGGCCAGGCAGAAGAAGCGTCGCCGCAGGGTCTTGGTGGTCACCAGTTGCTCGCCCAGACCGATGCGCGCTGCCCAACGGGCCAGATTATGCGCCAGCACTTGGACGGCCAGCCAGGCCCCGTTGGCAGCGAATCGGCCGGACGGCAGGTGGTTCAGCCCGACGCCGTACTTGAGGTCTCGGATGGCGTTCTCGATCTCGGCGTGGCGGCGATGGTCAGCCTCCAGTTCGAGCGTCTCCCCGTCCCGGTCGGTGATGAAGCCGTGATAGCTGTAGCTGGCGAATAGGGCCAGCTGGAAACCGGGCGTGGGCTTCACCCGCCGTACGATGAGCCGCACCGGGGCGGCGCCGGCCTCACTCTCAAAGGGAGTGTAGGTGGTCTCGGCCACATCGGCGGCGCCGTCCATCCAGTAGGGGATGGGCGTCCAATCCGTCTCGGGTATGGCCTCGATGAGATTGCGCAGGCTTTTGTGCTGGCGGATGGTGATGGAGTAGCGGACATCCATCTTGCGGCAGACGGCGACGATGGCGTGGGCATAGAAGCCGCTGTCGGCCCGCACCGTGAGTCGGCCCCTGGCGCCGGCGTAGCGCACCCGTCCCACCGTCTCGCGCAGGAAGTGAGCGGCGCCCCGAACAGTGTTGGCCCGGCCCTCGCGCAGCCGGGACATCAGCACGTCGCCGGTGCCGGCGGCCACGGCCAGCAGCGGGTGATAGCCCCGCTTGCCGGTATAGCCGTGGTGGCGTGCGCCCTCCTTGGCCAGACCGTAGGTCTCGCAGATGGTGGAGTCCAGGTCGATGGTCAGCGGCCCGTCGCCGGGTCCCGCCCCAGCGGCCCAGGCCCGGGCCAGCAGTTCCCGGCTCACCCGGTCCAGCTGGCGGACGTGGCCCCACCGGAAGCTGCGCAGGAAGGTGCCCAGGGTGGATGGCGCCTTGACCCTACAGTCGAGAACACCGGCCGTCCCACCGGCGCGCAGCGCATCGGCGTCGTCGATGCAGTCGCCGCCCGCCAGGGCAGAGGCGACCAGGGTCATCATCTTGTCGCCGGCGTTGGCCCGGCCCGGCGCGCTGCCGAGATTGAGGTGACGGTCAACGAGTTCCCCCAGGCCCAGGTGTTGGGCGAGAGTGGCCGGCAGGAGCAGGCCGGCATTGGCCACCAGACGGTGGTCGTCAAAGACGATGCGAATACGGTCGGGGTGGTTGCGTGGTAGCATCAATTGGGTGCTCCTTTTCTGGGGTCGGTTTCCTTTCTCGAAAACCATTATCCCAGATTCAGAGGAGCACCCTCTTGCCGCTTCAGTTCGCTAACCTGACGTCCTCTATCGGTGGATTCGGGCTTAGCGAAAGGCTGGCCCCGATCTGCCTGCTTCACGCGGTGCGGACCTGGCAATGCCAGCAATCGGGGGACTGCAGGAGTTGGGCCGGGCGCCCGCTTCTCCTCTCCAACTCGATTCCGCCGGATTCCGCCGCGTCAGCCGACTTTGAGTCCCACCAGCGTACGTTCCAATTCCTCCGCCTCGAGCGACAAACGTTCCCATTCTTCCCACAGAGACTGTTCCTCTTCCTTGAGGATACGGTAGCGCTCACTGGACGCCTCCAGCTGAGTCCGGTCGTCGAATCTCTCCGGGCTGGCGAACATGGCTTCCATCTCTGCGGAGAGGGATTCCCGCTCGGAGATGGCTGCCCCAATCTCCTCAATCCGGGCCGCAAGTTTGCGTGCCTGCCTGCCCAGAGCACGCTGCTGTTCCTCCTCGGCTGTAAGGGGCCGCCCGGAACGTCGACCGCGCCTGGCATCGCCGGAGGCATCAGGGTCCTTGCCGTTGCTACCCACCGGAGCGGGTTTCGTTTCGGTTTCCTGCTGCTTCCGGTAAAGATAACTGTCGTAGTCGCCGTGGAAGACCCTGGGCATCCCTGCGTCAATCTCAATGATCTTGTTTGCAACCTGCCTGATGAGGGTGCGGTCGTGGGTCACCAGGCAGATGGTGCCCTGGTAATCGCCGAGAGCGTCGGCCAGGATCTCCCGGGACGCAATGTCCAGGTGGTTGGTGGGCTCGTCCATCAGCAGGAAATTACTGGGTTGAAGGAGCAGTTTGGCCAGCGCGACCCGGGCCTTTTCTCCGCCGGAGAGCACGGAAATGCGCTTCAGAATGTCGTCTCCGCTGAAGAGAAAGCCGCCCAGAGTAGTGCGAATGTTCTGCTCGGACTCGGCCGGAGCTATACCCCGCAGCTCCTCGAGGGGATTATTGCCGGCGTCGAGCTGGTCCAGTACGTGCTGGGCGTAGTAGGCGGGAATCACGTTGTATCCAAGTTTGCGGTCCCCATTGTCGATGGGTAAAACGCCGGCAAGAATTTTGAGTAGGGTCGATTTGCCGGCTCCGTTGGGCCCGACCAGGGCGACCCTGTCGCCCCGCTCCAGAGACAGGTTCAACCCGCGATAGACAACATTGCCGCCATACGACTTGGCTACCTTGGACAGTGTCAGTACGTCCGAACCGCTGCGGGGCGGCTCCGGGAAGGAAAAACGCACCTTCCTGGTCGCTCGCGGCAGCTCTATGACCTGTATCTTTTCCAGTTGCTTGATGCGGCTCTGGACTTGGGTGGCCTTTGTCGCTTTGGAGCGAAAACGGTCGATGAACCGCATTTGCCGCTGAATCTCGCGCTCCTGGCGAGCGGCGGCCGCCTGCTTGATTTCCAGCGCGCGCTCACGGGCAATCAGGTAGTCATCGTAGTTGCCCCGGTGATGCACGACCTCTCCGGGTTCTAGGGCCAGTATCCGGTTGGCGACCTGATTCAGGAAAGCCCTGTCGTGGGACGTCACTATGACTCCTCCGGGGAAGGAGGACAGGTACTTCTCAAACCACAAGTGGGCTTCAAGGTCCAGGTGATTGGTCGGCTCGTCCAGCAGGAGGAGGTCAGGATTTCTGAACAGCAGCCGGGCCAGCTCGGCCCGCATGATCCAACCGCCGCTGAATTCGTTCATACCGCGAGAGAAATCGCCTTCCTTGAAGCCGAGGCCAGACAGAATGGCTTTCGCCTCATGGTCGCGATCCTCACCGCCAGCGGCTTCCAGTTCTTCGTCCAACTGAGAGAGCAGGCTCATCAGTTCCCGCTGCTTCAGAGAGTCCGTTGCCAGCGACAGGGCTTCCCTGGTGGCGGCAATGCGGTCAGTAAGGGCGATCACCTGCTGATTGACGTTCAACACCTCTTGCAGCAGGGAATGGCCGGCAAACTCCCCTGGTTCCTGCCGCAGATACCCTATGGTCGTGTTGCGACGCCTGGATATCGACCCGGTGTCCGGCAGGGCCTCGCCGGCAAAGATGTCGAGAAGAGTGGTCTTGCCCGAACCGTTTGCGCCAATCAACGCAACACGGTCGCCGGTAGCCATGGAGAGATTGAGCCCACTGAACAAAGTGCGATCAGAGTAGGCTTTGCTGACGTCAGATGCTAATAGCATTGGTAAGCGCCGGGGCAGGGACTGTATTATCCGGCCCGACTAACAACCTGCCTTACAATTGGATTCTATGCACCCTAGATTATCGCAAACATCGCCTTGCATCATACCTGCAGAAGCAAGATGAAACGAAGTTTTTCAATAACGAAGTCGAATCTCCTGCCCGGCTCGATGAAGAACTCATCCAGGTGGCAGACTCAAGTGCCCTTGCGGGCAGCACTCTGTGTCTTCGCCCCACTGGCGAATCCTCCCGCCGTCCCAGACGCCACCCGGGATGATGAGGACTCCAGTGCAGAGCCCGGAACACGGTGCCCTGGGGGAACGACTGGTATGACGGCTACCTTCGGTAATCCGTGCAGGCGACGTTGTCAGCCGCCAATCTGGGAGGGTGCGCCCTGAGCGCGATGGACTTGCCCCCCCGGTCGGCCAGCGAAAACCCACTCCTCACCCCTCCATTGACACCCCATAAATCCATCATTAAAGTCTCCCCAACATGGTAATAAACACATGAACATCCCCGTTACGATCGCACTGGCCCTCGCCCTCCTCCTCGCTCTCGCAGCCTGCGCTGGCGAGCAGGCACAGCCGCCTGCCGGTACCCCTGTCCCTACCACCGCAACGCCCGAACCGCCACCAACCCTGACACCCACGCCGTCGCCTACACCCACACCCACCGCTGCGCCCGTTCCGACGACGACCTCAACACCGACCCTCACACCAACCCCAACGCCCACACCGGCCGCCACTGTAACCCCCGTACCCGTATCAACGCCTACCGCAGCCCCAAAGCCAGTGCCAACCCCCATCAGCACCTCGTCGCCCACCGTCACGCCGACGCCAACACCCACGTCGACCGCCACACCAACAGCCACACCAACACCCACGTCGACCCCGACGCCAACCCCGACGCCCCGACCGACCCATACACCGACCTCTACACCTCGTCCAACTCGTACGCCAACAGCGACTCCAGTGCCTCAGACGGGAATCATCTCGACCGACCCTCGTGGAATCATAATTTCCAACGCCCGATTCATATCTAGCAGGAACGGCGTGATGTCTTTCGAGCGGGCTGGCGAGACCGTCACCAGCGGGGCCGGTTCTATGTCCTTGAGGAGGAAAGTGGGACCAAGGTTCGTCAGGATCACGCCTGAGCAGCTACCGGAGGGCAGTTTCATCAGGCTATATTCCCACGTTGCCAATGGTGTAGAGGTCGTTGACACCGTACTGCTAGAGGAGGGCGATGCCCTGCCCGCATTCACCCCCACGCCGACCCCCATACCCCCCACTCCAACGCCAACACGTCCCCCTCCCACACCGGTGATAGTGTACTCGTCGGTGGCCGGCTACTCGCCACTGCTGGCCAAGGCAGCGTCGTCACTCCCCGCCAAATACGACTTTGTGCGCGACGGCGTGACCCCTGAGGAGCGGAGGATCTTGGACTGGGCCGACTCAAGGCTGTTCAGCAACCAGAATTTCCTCGATAGCAAGTGGGGCCCAGACAACTGGGCGAACTATGAGCATCCGAGGGAATGGCGCAAGCGCATACTTCAGCCCTTGGTGGACAAGTACGGTTTCGATCCGGAGGAAACGCTATCTCCAACAGAACTGCGATTGCGTTCAGCCCAGGCAATCCTGTTGCTGATGAAGGAGATCGATATTCAGAAGCGGTCAAACGGGCGCCACGTTGTGAGCTGGCAGGTTGACTCCCTGGATCGGGTCCTTGACGGTCTGGGCATTTACCCCGACCTGTGTGTCCACTGCTACGGCAAGACCGGCTACGATACGAACCAAGGGTTAGATGACAACTATATCCCTTTGGTGTACCAGGATGGCCATATACACCGGGAAATGCTGAAGCACTTCGCTTACTTCGCCAAGGCTGATGGATTGGGGATACTGGTCAGGAGCCTGATGGTCAACCATCCAGAGGACTTTGAACTGCTATACAAGCGAAAGTTTTTGGCCAGCCCCAGAACGGGTGCCTCCTTTGGTCACGAGAACGTATCGTTCATGTCCCAAATACGGCTACCCGACGGAACCCTGGAGTCCTATCCCACCGTGGCCTTCCGAATGGCTGGACACGCGACGACCGAGCAGCAGGCTGTCGAGGAAGTTTTTGATTACGTGCGTTTCAGGCTAAAGCACTTTACCGGAAACACAGAGGAAGGGTGGCTACCTCTTTACCAGCCCTACACTGTCACCCCCTTCTCTCCCGAACCGGGATGGATCCTGTACGTGGGAGAAGCAGGTAGCGGATCGGCCAGTGGGCTGGTCGCGGGGACATTGCGGGCTCTAGGGATAAAAGCGGAGGAAAACAACGAGCGTGCTGGCAGATTCTATATTACCGGCGCCGTAGAAATAAACGGGGAGACGTTTTATCACAACGGGAACGGCTTACTCGGAGATATAGGCGATGTTTGCATATTCTTCCTAGAGGAAGAATTCTATGGGCCGGAAACAGAGGGTGAGAAATTTTCGCCGATGGACCAGTCATTTAACGAAGCCTGTCAGGTGCTGCTCGAGAAAGAGTCCCCGGCGCAGCCTTTTGCGAGCGGCCGTCCGTCCCCCGACAGAGAGACCCTAGGAGCCCGTCTGAGGATTGACCAACTGGCGGTGTCGGTCAGCCGGGATTACCCTGCGGCAACGGTTCTGGCGTGGTGCAGACGGGCACATGCGGATTGTCGCTTGAAAAGCCCACTGCCCATGGTCCGGTACGTGGCCCTGTTGTTCCCATTGGCTCCTTTACCCCTCACCTTGCCAGCGCCACCGGCCCCGAATCGGAACAGCTTGAGCAGGTTGTGGCCGGCGCAGATCAGCAGCCATTCCCGGTTTACCTTCACCAGACCCCGCAGCAGGAACTGCCGGAAGCCCCGGCCCTGCTTGATCTGGCCGAATACCGGTTCCACCGTCTCCATCCGAAGGGCGTAACGCTGCCTGCCTCGCTTGGTTTGTAGCTTGCGCCGCATCCGTTCCCTGGCCGACAGTCCCTTGGGTATGCGGCCCCGGGGCGCCGGTGGCGGCACCCAGCCGTGGCGGGTTTTCTCCGGCGCGACGAACGGGTCCACTCCCAGGGCGCAGAGTTCCTCAACCTCCTTGGCCGAGTAGTACCCGGCGTCGGCGGATACCTCCTTTGGGACTGTGCCCACGTTCAGGATGGTCTCCTCAATCATGCACACGGCCTGCCCCTTGTCCGAGGGCTGATCGGTGGCACGGGCCGCCACGATCACCTGATGCTCGCTGTCCACCACCGCCTGACAGTTGTAGGACTGCTGGAAATCCCTCCCTCCCGGGCCGGGCATGATGCGGGAGTCCGGGTCGGTGAAGTTCCGCTGCGCCTTGTCATCAGGCACCCCGGGGTGATTCCGTCCCTCGGACTCAGCCTGCTCCGCCTCCGCCTGTGCCTCGGCCTCCAGCGCCGCCTTGGCCTCCCGTATCTTCCGCAGCCGTCCCTCCCGGAAGGCCAGTTCCTCCGGCAACTCATCCCCACGCCTGTCCTTCCCGTACCGGCGGTCCTCCTCCTCGTCCACCTCCTGCGCCTTGCGGAGCAACTCGTCCACCTCGGCCTGCAACCGCGCTTCCTTCTCTTTCATCCGCCCGTAGCTCATCGCCTTGTGCCTGGAGGCATTGGCCCTCACCTTGGTCCCGTCCAGCGCCACGTGCCCCAGCTTCACCAGCCCGGCCTGCTGGCACAACGCCAGCACCTGCAGGAACAGGTTCCCCAACGCCTCCAGATGGTCCTTTCGGAAGTCGGAGACGGTGCGGAAGTCCGGCGTGTTGTTCGCCGCCAGCACCCGGAAGGCGATGTCTTCGTGCAGCCGCTGGGCGATGCGCCTCGAGGAGGCCACGCCGGCGCAGTAGCCGTAGAGCAGCACCTTCACCATCATCCTGGGATGGTAGGGAGGGCCGCCCCGCCTCTCCTGCTCGTAGCGGGCGGTGATGTCCGATAGGTCCAACTGATCCACGACGTCGGAGGTGAAGTAGGCCAGGTGGTCCGGCGGCAGCCATTCCTGGAGGGCCGCCGGCAGCAGCAACTGCTGGTCCGGATCGTAGGGAAGGTAGGTCTTGCTCATTGACCGCTCCGCTCGTCTGATGCTCACACCATCATACCCTCGATGGCTCACCAATCCTGTTTCTCGGACAGGCTGCTAGTAGCACTTTATCAGGCTACGGACGGCCCAAACTGGAACAGAAACGACCACTGGTTGAGCGATCGGCCCATTGACGAATGGTATGGTGTCACAACGGACGTAGTAGGCCGTGTCACCCATCTCCACTTGTACGTAAACGGTTTGTTAGGAGTATTGCCCCCAGAGATAGGCGACCTCAATTTCCTCAAAGAACTCCATTTGAGCTTCAACGGCCTAAATGGGCCGCTGCCATCAGAGCTGGGCAACCTGGAAAAGCTTGAGAAGCTATATCTCGGACGAAACCAACATATAGGGTCTCTCGGTTGGAATAAGCCGCGCGTGGACATACCGCATGAACTGGCGAAACTGCGTCAACTCAAGGAATTAGGCTTGCAAGGTACTAGCCTGACAGGATGCATTCCGGCGTCCCTTAAGGGGCAGCTGGATACAAAGGCGTTCCATACAGCGTCCGTCCAGGAAAGCCCTTCTGCGAGCAGTAAAAGCAAATTCTCTAAAATAGGTCGTCCAATATCATTCACCCTCTCGCGCACCATCACCCCCACCTCCGCGCCATCTGCGTTCAACCCTTCCCCCAACTCCTGACACTCACCCCCTTGCCAATCCTCAAATTGCGTTGTAGCAAAACTATGTAAGCACAGTAGTTCTATAACCAATCCGGCAATCCAAAACCCGTAGGGCACTCACCCGCCATCCGGCAAACCGGACATCCCCGCCAACTCGCGCCAGTCCGGTCTGCGAGTGCCTCTTGCTGCGTCCTCTCCCCGCTATCCAGCCCTGACCAACATCCGCAGCCGGCCACTGGGTCTCCCCGAGGCAACTGAAGACAGACACCGGCCCCCTCCACCCCAAATCGTGCCAGGGCCATCGCCCTCCCTTGCCCCTACTGTCCGTTCCCCTCCTGCATAGTCATCCCTTCGGTGGATTTGGGCTAACACTAGTATTCGGCCAAACTGGTATTGTCAGTTAATTCATGATCCCAATGAGATGTTACCTTGGGGGCAGACGAATGGTTGTGGGATGGGAGGTGGTCATGGTGCAGGAGAAGTACGGAGTCCGGCTGGCAACACAGGAAAAGGGACGGCTCAGGAAGGTGATCAGGGCTGGCAGGAGTTCTGCCCAGGCCATCACCCGGGCACGGATCCTGCTCAAGATAGATGAAGGCTGGCCCGCCCCCCAGGTGGCGGCGGCACTGGACGTGTCGGAGCGGACCGTGTTCCGCACCAAGCGGCGGTATGCCGAGGAGGGACTGGATGAGGTGCTGAGGCACCATAACCAGGTCAACCGGCCCAGAAAGGTAGATGAAAGGGTGGAGGCCCACCTGATAGCCTTGGCCTGCAGCCCGGTGCCCGATGGCCATGACCACTGGACCATGCGGGCCCTGGCGGGCAAGGTGGTGGAGTTGGGATTGGTGGAGGTGTTTAACGTCAACTACTTTTGCCGGTTGGCGTCGATTATTCTTGCCGGTTCACCTCCTTATCCTGCCCCCGCTGCTGGGCCACTCCGGTCCGGTAGCTGGGGACGTTGAATTCCAGGATGACCGAGTGATGGACCACCCGGTCGATGGCCGCCGCGGTGGCCATTGGGTTGGCGAAGATGTGCTCCCACTGGGAGAAGACCAGGTTGGAGGTGATGCCCAGGGACCGGCGCTCGTAGCGTTCTGCGATGAGGGTGAAGAGCAGCTCCGACTCCTCGGCCCCCTGGGGCAGGTAGCCCAGGTCGTCCAGCAGCAGGAAGTCGTAGCTGTCGAGCTTCCGTAGTTGTCGCGGCAGGGCCAGGTCCCGCTTGGCTGCCAGCAGATCCTGCACCAGCCGGTAGGCCGGGGCGAAGAGCACCGAGCGGCCCGACTCCACCAGCCGGTGGCCCAAGGCGCACAGGGCGTGTGTTTTCCCGGTGCCGGGAAGACCGAAGGCCAGGACGTTGACGCCGCGGTCGACGAAGCTGCCGTCGGCCAGTTCCCCCAGTTGCTGTCTGAGAGACAGAGGCACCCGGTCGTGCTCGAAGGTTTCCCAGGTCTTGCCCGCCGGCAGCCTGGACGCGGTGCGCAGCCTGCTGATGCGCCGCTGCCTGCGGTCCTCGGCCTCCTGCTCCAGTACTTCCAGGAGAGTCTCCAGGGCGTCGCCGTGGCCGGCTGCAGTGAAGCGGGACACCGACTGCGCACCCATGGTGGGCAGCCGGAACTGGTGGCACAGCTCCCCGATCCGCTCCTGTATGGCCACTGTGTCCGTCATCAGGGTGTCAGTAGTCAGGGTGTCCAGCATCAGGCCACCTCCGCCAGCAGGGAGTCGTAGACCCTCAGGTCCGGCGTCCCGGGCAGGCTGAGTGCCGGCGCCTGCAGCGGCGCGGGACTGGCCAGCTCCCTGACTGCGGCGTAGTCGAAGGGTCCGCCCGCCTCCAAGAGCAGGGCCAGGGCGCTGTCCACCGTGGTCTCCATGGTCGTCGCCGCCAGGTGCAGGATGCGCACGTACTCCACGTCGGCCCGCTCCCCACGCCATTCCCGGAGCGCATCGTAGGCCAGGCGAAAGGTCATGGTGGGAAACATCTGCTCCCGGAACCGGTAGCGGGCGAAGGCCCCGGGCTTGCGCACCAGGGAGCCGATGACGTGGCGGTAGTCAACCCGGGCCTCTTTCTCGCCCCGCACCCGCTCCATTCGATCCACGAAGGTGCCCTTGTAGTACACTTCCAAGTGTTCGGCGTACAGCCGGATCTGCACCTCCTTCCCGATGAGCCGGGAGGGCACGGTGTAGGTCCGTCCGGCTGCCTGGATGGTGCTCCACTTGCGCACCCGGGCCCGGTGGTTGACGTACTCCGGCACCGGGGCTGGGGGCAGGGGACGCAGATGTGGGCGCTCTTCCTCCAGCTTCCCCATCACCAGCCGGTTGCGCCGAGCCACCACCTTGCGGACGAAGCCGGCGTATTCCTCAAGGGAGTTGAAGTCGCGGCTGCCCCGCAGCATGAGGGCTTGGTCGATGGCGTCCTTGAGCCGGTAGTGGGCCTGCTCGGCAACGCCGTTCTCATGGGACTCTCCTGCATTTATCAGGGTGGACTCGAGCCCATAGTGGTCCAGAAGCTCGGCGTAGCTGCCGTTCAGGGCCCTGCCGCGGCTGCGCCTCATCTCGTGGGTGGCGGCCGAGGTGTTGTCCGAGCGGATCACCCGAGGCGCACCGCCCAGCTCCCACAGGGCGTTCTGTAGCCCCTGCTTCAGGGCCAGGAAGGTCTCCCCGGTGGCCACCTCGGCATAGCGCCACCCGGAATGGCTCAGCACCAACTGGAACAGCCGGTGGCGATAGGCCCGACCGCCGACGGTCACTCCCAGGGAGTTGCAGTGGGTGAAGTCGATCTGGGCCTCGCGGCCCGGGGGATGCTCCTGGGGGAAGTAGACCTCTTGGTCCGGGCCGTTGAGCGCTCGCCAGTCTTGTAATCGTCGTTGCAGGGTGCGCAGCTGCGAGGCGCTGAACCGGCCGGGATGCCGCTCCTCCAGCCACTCGATAATTGTCGTTGCCCTGAGCCTGCCGGCGGCCTCGCCCCGGAGCAGGGGCAGGATCTCCTTCTCCCAGACTCCGTCGAAGGGATCGGGACGGGTGCGCCACTGGCGCTCAGTCTTGGTCTCCGACGGCAACGGGCCGCACTGCCACTTGCGGGCCGAGCGCTCGCTCATCCCCGCCATTGCCGCCGCCGTCTGTTGCGTCTTTCCTTCCATTCGTCTCTGCCTTAGTGTTGCGACTTGCTGATCTGTAACCAATCCGGCACCTCCTGTACCGGATGATTACTCTTGGGGACCGGCAAGAATAGTCGTCGCCAACCGGCAAGACTAATTGTCGTTGATCAGGAGTCTTTGTCTCCCGAGACGGTGCGCCTGCGGCTGAAAAAAACATGCTCAAGCCGTGGCTCAAGAAACAATGGTGCATCCCCAAGGTAGGTGGAGAGTTCGTGGCGGCCATGGAGGACGTCCTGGACCTCTACGCCGAGCCCTACGATCCCCAGAGGCCAGTGGTCTGTTTTGACGAGACCTCAACCCAGTTGCTGGCCGACATCAGGGAACCGCTTCCGGCAAAGCCTGGGAGGCCGAGGCGTGAGGACTACGAATACGAGCGGGCAGGGACGCGCAACCTGTTCCTCACTTGTGAGCCTCGCCGGGGCTGGCGCCACGTGGCGATAACCCGGCAACGCACCATGCCGGACTTCGCTCACCAAATGCGGTGGCTGGTGGATGAGGCCTACCCCGATGTCCCGGTGATTCGGATGGTTCTCGACAATCTGAACACCCATCGGATGGCCTCGCTTTACGAGACCTTTCCGGCGGCCGAGGCTCGGCGCATTGCCAAGCGGCTGGAGTTCCACCACACTCCCAAGCACGGAAGCTGGCTGAATATGGCGGAGATCGAGTTCAGCGTGCTGGCCCGGGCCTGCCTGCGCGGACGCAACGCCGACGAGGACAGCCTGGAAAACGCCGTCAGAGCCTGCGTGTCAGAGCGGAACGCGGCAGGGACCACTATTAACTGGCGGTTCACTGCCCAAGACGCCAGACGCAAACTCCACCGCCTCTATCCCTGCCAATCCTGATTTGGTCCAGTACTAGTCCCTGACAACCACCTGAGCGTGGCGGGCGTTCGGGCGTCAACTTCGTCGAAGTTTTGACCCAGTCATGGGATGGCCACGGCTTGAAAAACCACGAAGGTCGATCAGCCGGCACCGGCCACGGCAACAGTGCCTGCCCGGCAGCACCGCACATGACTGCTGCGCCGAATAGTGCGTACCGCATCGCCCTCGAGTCGCGAACAGGTTTTGCGCTGTCCCATAATGGCGAGCGCATTGCGTAGCGCGGAACCGCCCCCTGCTGGCACAATGAAAGTGTTGCCGACACCCTCAACACCGTCGACGCTTACACCGGACACAACTTAACGGTGTGCTTTCGCCACGCCTGCCGGGTCCATGCCATCAACGCCGCCCTGCATCGGTGCCGGTTCCAATGTCGTCCGGGTCGAACCCTGAGCGACAAAACCGTCACGGTACAATCGTATTGGGCCGTCCCGCTTTGGACCGCCCAATGCGTATAATTGCCAACATCTCCATCGCCGAAAAACATCCAAGACACTGCTCGCTTGAACACGCCGAGGACGAAGCAAACATGACCTCACAGAACTACATCGAAACCCGCCTGGCAGAACTCCTCAAGGAAATCAAGGACGGGGACCAATGGCAGGTGGGCTACCCCGGCAACCAGAACTTCGACTACTCCCCTCTCATCCCATTCCTCAGCCACTGCCTCAACAACATAGGAGACCCCTTCCACCAGACCCACTACCGGGGCAACACCCACCAATTCGAACGAGAGGTCATACTCCACTTCGCTCAACTCACCGGACTGGATCCCGACGACGCCTGGGGCTACGTCACATCGGGCGGCACCGAGGGCAATATGTACGGCCTCTACCTGGCCCGGGAACTCCATCCCGAGGGTATGCTGTACTTCTCCGAGGAAGCCCACTATTCGATCCTCAAGATTGCCCGCATCCTCAACATGCCTCACACCACAGTCAAACGACGTTCCGACGGCGAGATCGACTACGACGACCTCAGGGACATGCTGGCCGTCCACCGGGACCGTCCCGCCATTATCCTGGCCACCATCGGCACCACCATGCGCGGCGCCGTGGACGACATCCCCGCCATCCGACAGATCATTGACGATCTGAACATCGGAGAACACTACATTCATGCGGACGCAGCACTCAGCGGCATGATCCTGCCCTACGTGGATGACCCACAGCCATTCGGGTTCGACGCCGGCATAGACAGCATCTCCATCAGCGGCCACAAACTCATCGGCGCACCCCTGCCCTGCGGTATCGTTCTCACCCGCAAACACCTGGTCGAAACCCTGGGCAGGGCCGTGGAACTCGTCGGCGTCAACGACACCACACTGTCCGGCTCCCGCAACGGCCTGACCCCGCTCATGCTCTGGTACGCCATCAACCGTTACGGCGAACACGAATGGACAGAAACCGTCGGCGGCATGCTCGACACTGCCGAGCACGCCGTGAAACGGTTCAATGAACACGGCATCAACGCATGGCGACACCGGAACTCGCCCACCGTGGTATTCGCCCGTCCATCGCAGGAAGTCTTCGACAGGTGGCAGATTGCCCCCGAAGGCGACGTGGCCCACATCATCACCATGCCCCACGTGGATTTCGAAACCATCGACCGGTTGATCGACGACTGCATCAGCCCCAGTCCCGAACCGCCACAGGTACAGGAATTGCAGCCAGCGGGAACCGGCCTGCCGGCACAGGAGCAACTGACGGAGCCCTCTCACGCAACAACGATGCAGCGCATCGTGATCATGGCCGAAAACCGCATCGGCACCATCGCCCAGATCGCCGGCACTCTGGCTGAAGGCGGAGTGAACCTCAACAGCATCGCGACCGAGAACGAGGGACAGCACGGGGTGGTGATCATAACCACCGACCGGACGGACCATGCCCTTTCTATCCTCAACCAAGCCGGCTTCAAAGCAGTCGCTGACGAAGCTGTGCTGGTCCAGTTGGTGGACCAGGCTGGGGCCCTCGCCAACCTTGCCGGCGAACTCAAGGACGCTGGCCTCAGCATCAGGACTTTCCACATCATAGAACGCCGGGATGACTACGCGACCGCGGCCATCACCACCGATGACCAGGAAAGGGCCAAGAGGGCGCTTGGCAACCGCTATACCGTCATATAGGCACACTGCGGCACCAGATCGTTTGCAATAATCCATAAACACTGACCGTTTCCCTGAACCGGGTCCGGGCTCATCCCAAGCGTAACCGCCACTACCACTGAAGGGCCGCGCACAGGCTATTTCCCTTTAGAAGCGGTCAGACTCATGGAGCCGTTTCAAGGCCACTCTGATGGTAAATTGTAGGTCTCTCAGGTGTTTAGCAACACTGGATGGCGTTTCCGGCAGTAAGTGTGAGCGAATCCGTAGATGGCACAGTGTAAGTGGCGCATACTGACAACTAGTCGGCCACCACCGACCAACAGGATGGTTGCGTTTTTGCCTAAAGCCCGTCAGGAAGACCACGCCACCCACTCAAGAGTACCCAGCAGAACTGGGACCCAGTCCGAGGAATCCAGGCTCCGGGAGTTCAGGGACAGACCGGCGGTGGACGGCGGCGGCGCAGACCAGAAGCCGAAGCCACAGGCGTTCAATCAGGCGGGTTTTAATCCCAATCGCTGATAAAATCCCGGCAAATCAGTTCTGATGCCTTGGGGCTGGCAAGCCAGTACGGAACCGGCCCAGGCGAACTAGTCCAACTCAAAACTGCTGGATAAAATGCAGAAATGCAGAGATGAGCGACAAAGACATGGCTCACACACACGACGAACCCCCTGACCCAGGGAGCCAGCCCCTTTCCGGGGTGGACACAACGGAGTCTGAGGGAGGGGAGTCCGAAGACGACGGGCAGGTCCAGTACTACAGCCGGAGCGTACTCCCCCATAGGGAGGTGGCCCTCCATCGGTTCAGTCTCCGGCGGAAATCGACCCTGATCGCCATCAGTCTCCTAGCGGCACTGATACTCAGCGCAGCAGGAGCATTCTCTGCCACGCAGGCACTGAACCAACTGGAACAGCAGTCAGAGGACAATTCCGAGAGGTTCGCATACCTGGCGCCGGGCATAATAGACGACGCACGGACCAGAATCCTGGCTCTCGCCGCTGGCGCAACGGCGGCCCTGATGGTCACCATTTTCATAATAGTCCGGGCCGGGCCCAGGATCGTCGCTCTGGAATTCTGGATCCGACGCATGGGAGCAGGGGACCTGACGTACAGGGTCAGGCCCGCCGGAAACGACGAGATAACCGAGGTAGCTTACGACCTGGAAGTGCTCCGCAGACAGTCGATGAGGGCCCAGAGGCTCGATCTGGTACAGGAACTCTCGGAGGACCTTCAAGACAAGAACCAGGAACTCGAGAAGGTCCTGGACGAGCTTCACAACACCCAGGACCAGGTGGTCAGCAGGCAGAAATTGTCCGAACTGGGCGAGCTGACCGCCGGGGTCGCCCATGAGATCCGAAACCCTCTGAACCTGATACAGAACTTCGCCCGGTCCTCCGATGAAATGATGCAGGAACTGAAGGAGGTGGTTGAAGCACTCGAGAGACCACCCGGCCAGGACCAAGCGGACCTCCTGAACGAACTGGTCAGCGAACTGTCGGAGAACATGCAGAGGATAAGCCATCACGGAGGCCGGGCCAACCGGATCGTCCAGGACATGCTGGCCATGGGCAGGACCTCCAGGGGCAACTTCCACATGGTCAACATCAACGAACTGGTCGAAGTCCACGCCATGCTGGCCTACCAATCGGCACGGAGCCAAGACCCTGAGTTCAACGTGAAGATAGTTCAGGAATTAGACCCGGATGCCGGAGAGGTGAGCGTGGTCTCTGAAGACATAGGCAGGGTCATACTCAACCTGGTCGGAAACGCATGTTATGCCGTCACCGAGCGGAGCAAGTCCGAAACCGGACACCAGCCCACGATGTGGCTCACCACCACCCGTGTGGGAGACGCCGTGGAAATACAGGTCAAAGACAACGGGAATGGCATACCCGAGGACGTGATCGGGAAGATATTCAATCCCTTCTTCACCACCAAGCCCACCGACCGGGGAACCGGACTGGGACTGAGCCTGTCCAACGATATCGTCAGGGAGCACGGGGGGACGATAACCCCGGAGTCCGAGCTGGGGGAGTTCGCCCAGTTCATCGTGAGAATACCGGCGATACCGCAGGACAGGGTGGAAACCGCTCCCACGTGAGCTGCACCTGACACCAGGAGGTTGACCTCTTGATGACCGCAGAGGGAAGGGAACAAGAGACCTGGCAGGAAATCATCATCTGCCGGGACGTCCACAAATGGTATGGAGGCTACCATGCAATCCGGGGAGTCACCATCACCATAAAAAGAGGGGAGGTCGTGGTGATAGTCGGGCCCTCCGGGTCGGGCAAGTCCACTTTCGTCAGGACCATCAATCACCTGGAGAACCACCAGAGAGGCGACATACTGGTGGACGGTGTCCTTCTGAATGAGGATACCCGCAACATCGACGCGGTGAGGAGGAACATCGGGATGGTCTCCCAGACCTTCGACCTATTCCCCCACATGACGGTGTTGAAAAACGTCACCCTGGCCCCCATGAAGGTCAAGAACATGACACCCAAAGAGGCCCATGATATCGCCATGGAACTCCTGGAGCGAGTCGGAATCCCCGAACAGGCCAACAAGCCGCCCGGCCAGCTCTCACGAGGACAACAGCAGAGAGTTGCCATCGCCCGGGCCATGGCCATGAAACCCAACATCATGCTGCTCGACGAGCCTACGTCGGGGCTCGACGCCGAAATGGTCAGAGAAGTCATCGACGTCATGAAGGAACTGGCCCACTCCCAGATAACCATGGTGGCCATCACCCACGAGATGGGCTTCGCCCGGGAGGCCGCGGACCGGGTGGTGCTGTTCGACCAGGGACAGATAGTGGAGGACCAGCCCCCGGAGGACTTCTTCAGGAATCCCCGGCACAGACGTACCAAACAGTTCCTGCAGCAGTTGCTGTAACCAGCGCGAATTTTCACCGGCCAGCCCGCGAAAAAAGGCGGTGAGGAACGCGACCCCGCCCAGGATAGGGACCAGTGGCGAGAAGAACCGGGCCCCCGAGCCCTTTGGGTAGGTCAAAGGCCTCGTCGTGACGTCCTTGAACTCACGTTTTCACACGGGCGGGGATGCAGTCACCGGCGATTGGCAGATGTCTCTTCGAAAGGAACACCCATGTTGCCCACTCCGGCAGGACCCGGTGACGCAGAGGGGTGAAAGGCGCCGCCCCGAAGGACCCTGCTAGTCGTCCAGGTGGATGGTGGCGACGACCCTCGGGACGTCACCTACAACGCGGGTGGTGTGTCCGCGGCCGGTCAGATCTTCAGCGAAGTTGACGTCTCCGGGGCCAAGCCTGTGGACGGTGCCGTCGCCGAGGCCGATTTCCGCCTCACCGGAGAGAGTGATCAGGTACTGCCTGCGGGGAGCAACGTGCCAATCGCTGAAGAATCCTGGCGGCAGGGCCCTGAAAACGATTCCCTTGGCGTTGTGCAACTCGGTCCAAGTCGGATGGGAGGACGGTTCTATCACCTCGATGTGCGATTCTCCGTCGTCGCCGGAATACAACCGTATTGATGCCATGGCCCCTCCTTTCTTCCTGTAGTCGCCAATGGGATTCTATCGCAAATCTGGAGCCATTGCCTGAAATTCTGGGGTGACGCAGGGTCTTTTAATTGTAGAAAGGGGCGTTTGGATTGTTGGATAATCGTGTGAGATGTACAGGGAGTGTGGAGGATTGTTGTGTGGGATGGGAATGTTGGCGATTGGGGGCCCGGACTGCTGGAGGCCCTGAGTGAGGTAGAGGATCCCAGGAATCCCAAGGGAGTGCGCCATCCCCTGCCGGCAGTTCTGGCTCTGTCGGTATGCGCCATGCTGGGCGGCGCCAGGAGTTTGTACGCCATCGCCCAGTGGGGCCGGGAACATCCCCAGTTAGCGCAGTCTCTGGGATTCAGCCGGGAGAGGACCCCGTGCGTGGCCACCTTGCATCATGTGTTTCGGCGCTTGGATGCTGATGCCTTCGAGGCAGCCCTGGGCCGCTGGGCCCAGGAGTGCCTGGGGGAGGGGGCTGCCACCATTGCCATAGACGGCAAGGCCCTGCGGGGGATACACGGCAGGGAACTGCCGGGGGTGAGGCTGGTGGCGGCATATGCTGGGGAGAGCGGCCTGGTACTGGGACAAAAGGGGGGTCAGGGGTGATGGCAAGGAGAGTGAACTGGGGATGGCCTCCGGACTGCTGGCCGAACTGGAACTCAAGGGCAAGGTGGTTACCGGAGACGCCCTCTACGCACAGCGGGAGTTGAGCCGAAGCATCCTGGAGCAGGGCGGAGACTATTTCTGGGTGGTGAAGGACAATCAGCCTGGGGTGAAAGAGGCGGTGAGCCTGCTGTTCGAACATCCGCCTTGGGGAGAGAGTTTTGGCGAGGCTTGCCAGGAGGGCCGTCATGGAGACCGGTGGGAACACCGGCGCCTGTGGGAATCGGCAGCCTTGAACGGGTACCTGGATTGGCCTGGGCTGGGACAGGTCTGCTGCGTGGAACGGACCAGGAGACACAAGGGCAGGGAGACGGTGGAGCGGGCTTATGCCATCACCAGCCTCCCGCCGGAGCGGGCGGATGCTGCCAGGTTGCTGGAGATCTGGCGGGGGCACTGGGGGATAGAAAACAGGCTGCACTGGGTGCGAGATGTGGTATTCGGCGAGGACCTGAGCCAAGTGAGGACCGGGTCGGCGCCGCAACTGCTGGCGGCCTTGCGCAACCTGGTCTTTGGTGTGCTGCGGCTGAGTGGGGTGAAAAACATATCGGCGGCCCTGCGACACTACGGCTGGAAACCCTGGGAGGCCTTATCCCTCATCGGCCTACCCCCCAACAATTAAAAGACCCTGCTCCCTCAGCAAGGCGAATGGACTTTGAGGTGAATTCCGCCCTCCCATTAGGATAGATATGGCCGTCGGAGTCGATCAGGCCTTGGAGCAAAGCCAGTCGCTGCTCCTGGCCCGCCCGCATGTAATGAGACGATTGCGAAACTAAGTGCTCAGCGCAAAATCAGTCTGATTCACCCCGCCCGGGGAACGAAAAAGCCCCAAATTAGGCCTCCCACAAATTTCGAATTCCGTAATCTAATTTGACTGCCTGCAGAAGACTTGGTAACCATCCTCACTGTTGGTACCAGCCTCCAGACCTCAGCCCGCGAAACCCGATTTACGAAATGCTGACATCATCCGCTGGACATTGGGTGCAAAAAAATGGTTACGATGAAAACCTACCAGAAGACACAGCACCGGCAAGGTTAGACCGAACAAGGCAAAGACCGAAAAGGCATTAGGAACCAGCGTAAGCCCGGCTATGCAATAGATCGTAGCGCGACACGCCCGATAAACTGCTTCCGGCAACTCCTGGCTCAGGACCTCTCCGGCAAGACCATCCCCGGCCAACCCCCTCGGTACCCACCTCGGTAAGACCCCATTCATCCACGGAAGCAGATGACCCAGTTACCATTCCCTGAGCCTGATTACCAACTTCCAGAACAACCTAAAACCCAACTGCAAAACCTGTCCGAACCGGATATTGATGACACTTTACAGTGTCAAAGCAAAGACCGGATTGGTACACTCGTTCTGTTAATAGAGAAGCCGCCGGAGTTCGCACCTCCAACGGCTTCCGACACCACAAGGGAATCAGGGTCCCTCGTGGCAAGACAGAATAGTAATACAACAAATCCCGACTCTACAATTCCCAAGAACGGTTATGGGTTCTATGAACTCGTTCTCAACCTGTTCTTGAGGCACTCTGACAAGCTAATCCAAGAGTTGGATAAAAGCCACAAAACAAGCGGACGCCATGGCTATCCGGTACGGGACCAGCTTTGTGTCTTCCTACTCCAGTGCCTCCTGAATGAGCGTTACAACAGCCACCTGCTGAATCGCCTCATTGCCAGCCCGAAAATCATGGCGACATGCCAAATCAACGAAGTCCCCAGCGAATACGCCTATTGTCGCTTCAAGAAAAAGCTCGTTGCATATTCCGAAATGCTGGAAGACATCTACACCCTCACACTGAGGGACCTCAATCGAGAAATCAGGCGTCTGAAAAAGGCCGGAATCATCCCTAAGAGAGCGCCGCGCCTGGGCCAATACCTGGCTATCGACGCCACGGACATACCAGCATGGGCCAGGTACCGCTCGCCACACTGCAACGCTCCGGACAAGGAGAACTGTACCGAGAAGCACAAAAGACATTGCAACAATTCAGACCGGACAAAGTGCAGCACGCACAGTGGCAAGCCCATCGCTGACCCCAGTGCCATGTGGGGTTACCGCACACCCAAGGGAAGGTCGGGAACCAGTACCGCGAATGATGGCGAGGACCGCAAGGAACTGTTCTTCGGCTACAAAGCTCACGTGATTGCCGACGCCATCTACGGAATACCCCTCCACATCGCCCTCCGCCCGGCCAACGAGAATGAGACTAGCCATTTCGCCCAAGATCTGGATGATACGCTGGAGCGTCACCCTTGGCTCAAGCCCAAGTTCGTGCTGGCTGACAAGGGCTACGACTCCCTGCCAAACTTCCAGCACACGGTCAAGCAGGGCATAATCCCCATCATCGCGGTGCGCCGGCCCCAGAAGGACAAGGAAACGGGACATCGCCGGTTCGACAACACCTACGACGAGGATGGCCGACCGGTATGCGTGGGCGGGCAGTCCATGGAATACCTGGGCACGGACCAAAAGGGAAACCACCACTTCCGTTGCCCCAGCGAGGGTTGCTGGCTGAAGGACAAGGTTGACTGGTCTCGCTACTGCAACTCCGGGCACTCGGAGAAGCCCGATGGCCGGGTGCTGCGGATTATCGGTATAGTTCCGCGGTTCACCAAGTTGTGGAGGAAGATCTACAACAGGCGGGGCGCCATTGAGCGGTGGTTCAGCAGCGCCAAGCGCTCCCGTCTGTTTGACAAGCACCAGCTTCTGAAAATGGGCAAGATCAGTCTGCACGCCAATCTGTCCACTCTGGCGTGGTTGCTGACAGCGCTCGCACGCCTCAAGGCCGACGACTACCGGCGTATGAGGCACATGTACATCCGTCTGCCGCGGAGGTCCGCGCCCGCGAGAGAAATCAGGGAGATGCAGGGGTGCGAGGATTGCTGCCTCTGCCCGAAGCACGACGGGACCGCAGAATAGAAGAGGATGCGGCGGAAGATCACGACATCAAATCTGCTTTTGAGTAATACTCATCCAAGAGTCTCTCCATAGGGACCCTTGTATTTGGTCAAAGCCGTATTGTCGCGTAGTATATAGTCTGACCCTGGATGCTACCCTTAGATCAGGTACCTCAGCTATTTCTTCCGCATTACCTCACCACCACGTCCTCATCTCCCGCGCTATCAACCCATATTGCCTTACCGGTCATCAGTCCAACGGTGGTGGCCTACTATCGTAAACAATAAAGTTATTGTCTGCACAATGTAGACGGCCTTCATTCCTCACCACTAGACTGTGCCCATCTTATCCAGTTGAGGAGCGATATTAAGAGCCTGTCTACGATCTCTGGGATATGTTAAGTTGAGACTATTACCAAGGCAGGGTAATCATGTCTCATTCCTATCCCAGCGACATCAGCCGGGAGCGATTCGCCCGGATTCTTCCCATGCTGGAATCGGCCCGCCGACGGACCAAGCCCCGCACCGTGGACCTGTACGATGTTTTCTGCGGCGTGCTCTACTTGCTGAAGAGCGGTTGCCAGTGGCGGATGCTCCCGGCGGACTTCCCGGACTGGCGCACCTGCTACAAGTATTTCCGGCAATGGAGTGAGCGGCCCGGCCCGCAGGAAGAGTCCATTCTGGAGCAGGTCTTAAAAAAAATCGGTTGGCGCGGCCCGACAAAGCAATGGACGGAGCGAGCAGACCAGCTTCTGCATCGTGGACTCCCAGAGCGTCAAGAACACCGACAGTGCCGGTAACAAGGGCTATGACGCGGGCAAGAAGGTGTCCGGGATCAAGCGCCACGTCGCGGTGGACAGCCAGGGGTTGCCTCATGCGATTCATGTGACCACCGCCGACGTTACCGACCGGGCCGGGGCTTTGGCGATGTTTGAACAAAGCCGGGCCGACCTGAGCCGGGTGCAGAATGTGATGGCCGACGGGGGCTACACCGGGAAGCCCTTCGCCGCGACGGTGCAGAACCTGCTGGGAGCCTCGGTGGAAGTGGTGAAACGCAATGAACTGCACACTTTCGTGGTGCTGCCGAAACGCTGGGTGGTGGAGCGGTCCTTCGCCTGGCTGGAGAAGTGTCGCCGACTATGGAAGAACTGCGAGGGAAAGCTCAATACCAGTCTGCAAATGGTGGTCCTCGCCTTCACGGTGCTAATCCTGAAGAGATTGTAAACAGGCTCTAAGAAAACAGTACACATCCGGTTACTTATGGCAATGGCGGTCATAATAGCCATGTTCGCGGCCACAGGGTTTTCTTTGACATTGGACACCAGTACAAATGAGGGCGCCGAGCTGGAAGACCTACAGACCATCGCCGATGAGGTGGGCATTACCCTACAGGAGGCCGTGACCAGGTACGGTTGGAACGACGATTTCGCTCGGACGGTTTCTGAGATCAGTGTATCCAGCCCCGGGGAGGTGGCGACGGCGAAGATAACGGGTGATGATTCGGCGTCAGTATCCTTCTCGGGCGAGATCCCAGACTCTGCCCAGACTCTCGTGGACACCTTCGAGACCGACTTCCCTGCTGTAACGGTGACCACAGAGACAAACATGGGCTACACCGAGCAGGAGATTCAGGCCGCTACTATGGCCGCACACTACTCAGTGTACAGGACGAAGGGCGTGCTGGGCGCGGGTTCTTCCTTCGACCACGATACCATGCAAATCGACATTATCGCCCAAACAGGAGGCGCACCCACCGACCCTACATCGGACAGCCTGAGAGTCGCCGCTGAGGATGCCGTCAGGGACGCGACTAGCCAGGGCCTTATCGACATGGTGTCCGTGTCTGTATCCGTCGTAGGGCATCAAGTAACTTTCATCGATAGCGACTCCAAGCACATGGGCGGAGAAATCTTGAAGCACCACTATGACGACATACAATGCACCTCCGGCTTCGGTGTCATAGACTCATCGGGTACACGGGGAGTGGCGACCGCCGGGCATTGTGAGGACGAAGACGGCGACGAAGACTTGTACGATGACGGCGAAGAACTCGACCACGAGGACGAGCACATCGGAGACTACGGCGATTTCCAATGACACACGGGACCTGACACTATGGGAAACGACTTCTACGCGGGATCCTCCACAGAAGTGGAAGTCACTCAGCGACCCATTGAGCGGGTGGAGACTCCCGTGGAGAATCAGTGGCTCTGCCGAAACGGGGCAAGGAGTCACAAGGACTGCCAGCAGGTCCACAAGGTGTCGGTATGTGCGGATGATGTCTGTAATCTCGCGCAGTTCGACAGGGACAGGAGCGTCGGGGGCGACAGCGGCGGTCCCGTCTACTTGGGCCGGGGAGCCTTCGGTTTCCACCAGGGGTCCAGGTTTGATTTTCCCAGAAGACGGGATGTGTGGCCGCGGGCCGACTACATCGACGAGGCGTTGCCTGGGCTTTCCATAGCCACGGACTGAACTCTACTGCCAGCACACAGGTCGTTTTAGCTATCCCGTGATACAGAGAGGCCCCGGAAAACACGCCGGGGTCTCTCTCTGTCTCCAAAATGACCAGTATCCCTGACACCGCTGCTGAAGCCGCTGCCCGTTCAAATTCCGCATACATCTCGCCTAGTTGCCAAGAAACCGCTAGGAATGCCACAACCTTCAGACTCTGATTCCGTTAGCGAATTCGCCAGACCCACCGTAAATGGTGCTCATTGCTAGAAGATACGCCTGACTGCGCAATACGGAATCATACATCTGAAATCCGCCATCAGCTACGCCTGTAGGCGGGAATTTTAATTTCGCAATCGACTCATGTAATGGTCCGGGATATGCTTGTTCTGGACCACGTTCAGTTGCCGCAGACGGGTCAAAAGTCGGGGATCCGGGGCCCCGTGTCAATGGCGCCGAGATAATGAGCCACTGGGGCGGCGTGATCGTGTACCACTGACGTGATGACTGACGGCAGTAAATTGGTCGGAGCGGCGGCGTTACAAGAACAGGAGGAGACGGCGTTGGCGGTGTGGCTATTCCTCGTCGGGTTCTTCTGGAGCCTGCGAGGAAGCGTTCTCCCGGCTGCGCTTGAGTCGGTAGCTCTCGCCGTTCATTTCCAGGATCTGGACGTGGTGGGTGAGCCGGTCCAGCAGGGCTCCGGTGAGGCGCTCCGAGCCGAAGACCTCGGTCCACTCGTCGAAGGGAAGGTTGGTGGTCACCATGACGGAGCCCCGCTCGTAGCGCTGGCTGAAGACCTCGAAGAGCAGTTCCGCGCCGGTTCTTGACCGGGGGACGAAGCCCAGTTCGTCTATGATCAGCAGGTTGAGCCGGGCCAGTTGTTTCTGCAAGTTCAACAGCCGTCTCTCGTCCCTGGCCTCCATCATCTCATGCACCAGACCGGCGGCGGTGGTGAAGCCCACAGACATCCCGCGCTGGCAGGCGGACAGCCCCAGCCCAAGGGCCATGTGGGTCTTGCCGGTGCCGCTGTTGCCGATGGCAATGACGTTCTTCCGGCGCTGGATGTATTCACACCGGGCCAGTTCCATCACCAGCGCCTTGTTCAGCGACGGTATCGCCGGGAAGTCGAGGGTGTCCAGGCTTTTGACGGCGGGGAAGCGGGCGGCGCGGATCCGCCGCTCCACCATGCGCTGATGGCGGCCGATGAGCTCCAGCTCGGCGAGGCGCAGCAGGTACTGGGGATGATCCACACCCTCGGCGGCGCACAGGGCAGCCATCTTCCCGTACTCTTTCAGGATGCTGGGCAGCTTCAGCTCCTTCAGGTGGTGTTCCAAGAGCAGCGTCGACCGGTCGTTCATGCCGCCCTCCCAGACAGCAGGGTCATGTAGTCCGCGGCGGACGTGGTGCTGACCCGGACCCGGGGCAGGTAGGGTTAGAGCTCCAGATCCAGCCTTGGCGGACGTCCCTCCAGCCGGCACAGCACCAGGTGCTTCACCGCGTCGAAGCTCAGCGCCCCCAGCCTGATGGCGTCCCTGACGGCTGCGTGCACTTCCTGCTGGGAGAAGGTCTCCAGCAGCCTCAGCACCTGCACGTACTCCCGCTTGCCCCGCCGTCCCATGCGGGATTCCAGCAGACGCCGCAGCGTGCCGAACTCTTCTGGCAGAGCCCAGCCCTGCAGGGGAGCGGCCTGATCCAGGGCGCCCGGCTTACGCTCCAGGAGCGGCAGGTAGTGGATGGGGTCGTATACGAAGTCGTCGCGGTCGTATGATCTGGGATGGCTGGCGATGACCTCGGACCCGCAGCTGATCACCACCTCATCAACGTAGCCCCGTACCAGGACGTCCCGGTATCCGTAGGCCACCGGCACCGAGTAGTCGTTGGTCCTGTACCGGACCAGGGACAGGGAACTCACCCGGCCAGCCTGCTTGTCGCACGCGTCGTAGGCCACCTGAGACAGGGGCAACAGGGCGTCCAGGTCCCGCTCCATCCTCTGACCGATGGTCTCCGTATGTCCCCTGAGCTTGCGGTCCATTCGCTCCAGGCAGCGCTGCTCCAGGTGGGCATTGAGCGCATCAAAGCTTTCGAAGGACGGCACCGGCACCAGGAAGTTGCGCCGCACGTACCCCACAAGGCCCTCCACCTTGCCTTTGTCGTTGCCCTTCCCGGGGCGGCCGAACCGGTCCTCGAACAGGTAGTGGGACTGCAGATCGGTGAAGGCGCGGGTGCGCTGGCGCCGGCCGCCGCCCTGGATCCGGGCAACAGCCAGCCTGGTATTGTCGTAGAGGATGCTCTGAGGCACTCCGCCCAGGTAGGCGAAGGCGGAAACGTGCCCGTCAAGGAAGGCCTCGGTGGTCTCCGCCGGGTAGGCCTTCACGAAGCAGCCGTCGCTGTGGGGCAGGTCGATGACGAAGCAGTGGGCCTTCTGCTCCACGCCACCGATGACCGCCAGGGCCTCGCCGAAATCGCACTGCGCGTGTCCCGGCGCATGGGACAACGGCACGAACATCTCCCTGGTCTGACGGCGATGCTCTCTGACGTAGTCCTTGACCGTGGTGTATCCGCCGCCCTTGCCGTACTCGTCCCTGAGGCGCTCGAAGATGCGCTTGGCGGTGTGCCGCTGCTTCCTGGGGCGCGCGAGGTCGTCCTCCAGGATCCGGTCGATGACGCCGGTGAAGGGCTCCAGCTTGGGCCTCTTTGGCGGAGTCTGTCGCCGGTAGCCCGGAGGAACGGAGTAGGTCAGCATCTTGCGCACCATGTCCCGGTGCAGGCCAAACTCCCTGGAGACCTCCCGAATGCTCTTGCCCTCCACCATCACCGCCCGGCGAACCCGCAGATATACGTCCACTCTGTACATCCATCGCACCACCCATAAGCTCGACTTGAAGCCTATGAATGGCGGCGGACGGTCCAATTTGCAACCGCCGTTTGTCAGAGATTACCCGCCCGCACGGGACAATTTACCTCCGCCCTTTACAAAACAATACAGCAGTACAAATTAGCAATTCAGTACCAAAAATATTTTTGTCGCCTCGGACATGAGCCCCCGTCAAAGGAGAACTTTGATCAACTAAGAGTACAAAGGGACGAACTCATAGTCAGGTTTGGTGAACCCTGTAAGGGAGATTACGGGTGGGCCTCCTCAGCTATTGGAATCGATCGTCCTACGATAAGTGACATCGAACAGCAAGTGCAGCTGGATCATATGAGACCCTACTACCGGATGGCCAGCGACAATGTCCATCCAAACTCCCACGGGACTTATTTCCGCTTGGGTCTACATTCATCTCAACAAAAGGGTATTCTCCTCGCCGGTCCCAGCAACTTAGGGTTGGCCAATCCTGGACACTCAACTGCTATCTCGCTGATGCAGTTAACGACTACGCTATTGGCAACCAAATTGTTGCTCGATTGTGTAGTGACTGTGAAGGTATTGTCGGAGTTGACAGACGAAGTTGGGGAGGCTTTCGTCAAAGTTCATCAGGAACTGGAACTCTCTGGAACAGAAAACGCATGAATCTTGCCCTCTTCCCTGAGTTAAGCATGGCAACGAAAGCGAGGGTAGTACTCCTCGCAGTCTCTCGGTTAGGTGGGATGCGCATTCCTTTTGTGAATAGGCTCCCGAAAGTTGCTGCTTAACAAGAGCAAGCTCTTCGAAATGGAAAGTGAGGTCAAGGCATCACGCAAATCGGGCAAAAAATGATACTTAGCCCCCCCTATCACGGCGAGGCGCTGCGCGAGCTCGTCGGGGGTGACGTCTTCGATGTGGGTGGCGATGGACCAGTGGTTTCCGTAGGGGTCGGTGATGCGGGCCGGGATGCAGGGTGTTGACTTCCAGAGTCATTGACCCACCCTGGGGCATGGTGATCTGAGTATTATCTGGCCGTGGTATTCCGGTCAATCACTCCCTTCCCTGCCTCCGCCCAGCAGCGCGTGATGGGGAGACTGGCGTTCCCGGTAGCTGGTGCCCTCGATGACGATCTGGTAGCTGGCGTTGGCCAGCCGGTACAGGGCGCTGTTGCCCAGAATGGGGTCGTCAAATAGGCTCAGCCATTCGTCCACGGCCCGGTTGCTGGTGATGACGAAGCTGGACGACCGGTGCCGGTTGAGGATGAGTTCGTAGAGGTGGGCGGACTGCTAGGCAGTGAGCCGGTGCAGGGCCAGATCGTCCAGAATGAGCAGGTCGGGGTACAGGAAGGACCGGAAGGTCCGGTCCACGGAGTTGTCCACCCTGGCTTGGGACATGGCCTTGAATAAGTCGTCGGCGTGGCTGAAGCGTACGGTACGGCCGGCGCGGATTGCAGCATAGCCCAGAGCCTGGGCCAGGAAGCTCTTGCCGACTCTCCAGCAGTACGTGCTCGTGCCTGTCCAGGAACTCCGAGGAGAAAACGGCGTCCGGCAGCCGGCGATCCAGAGTAATTGACGCCGACCAGTCAAAGTCCTTCTCGCGGTTCGAGTTCAGCGAGATGTTGGGAATCGTGCCGTCAGTGTTCGTATAGAAGCCACCTGCGAGGCAGGTGGTCCAGATGCCGGCGGCGCAGTCGTCATTCGGGACAGTTCAGGCCGTCTCTGACCCACCACTTGAGGTCGAAGGTGTCGTTCGTGGAATCTGTCTGGTGGATGCGAATGTACCAGGTGCCGGGTCCCACGAGCTCCCAGAAGAACTCGTCTTCGTACTTCCGATTGGAGCCTGAGCCGGTGGATCCCCACTGGTCGGCTTCGAATATCATGTTGTCGTTTCCGTCCACGACTGTGAGCAGGGCGTTGTCGGTTTCCTGGTTGTCGATCAGGATGCGGATTTCTTTCTCGCTGTCGAGAAAGAACTTGTTTTAGTTGTACGCGTCAGTGGCTGAGTGTTGCAAAGTCTGACCGGTTCTTTGGCCGGAGCTGGTGTTGGTGAAGTTGCCCAGGTCGGTGGCGGTTGCGGGTGTATTGTCCTCGTTGGCTGCCTGGGCCGGGGCGGCCCACCACTGAGCGGTTACAATCACCATCAGTAGTGCCATAAGGGTGGCGGCTATGAGCACGCTCCACTTTCCCCGTGTCACGTGCATATTGACTTCAACTCCTTTTTGTTCGCCGTAGATTGAGCCTGCCTTCTCTCTGTTCTGTCACCGGTGCTCCGTGACTGTAGGCAGGCGTTTGTACTTTCACAGCGTTATCATCTCATAACTATACCTCTAAAAACACAGAACCGTATCTGGCCAGAATCTGTAATACGGTATCCACTACCATACTGATTGTAGACGCTCACTGGGCGGCCCGTTGTCCCGGGGTCCGCCATGGTAGGCGTTTCGATCCAGGGGCCGCTTCAGCGGCCCCTGTGTTCACACTCTTGGAAACCAGGCACGCGTTGGCGCTCTTGCCAATAGCCAGGTTTTGAGTATCATCTAACCGACAGGGACCTTCCTTAGCCGGTTGGCCGTGTCGATAATCCCGGGGCGCTTCCGCACTATGGGGAGGCTGCGCCCATGCGGAATTCTTTTCTTGCTGCATGAAAGCTGCGCAGGAGCCGGAACGGGGGGCTGCCCAACGGGACCACCCGTTCCGGAATTGCTCCTCTTGGAGGGGACCGGTGACCTCACCCTCTCTCTCGGCGAAGCCGGTCCGAATGATCGTCGGCTGGATCTGGTCCGACGGGTTCAGTCCTGAGGAACTCCGGTACGGCGCCATCATCTCCGTCTGGATGAGGTGGTTCTGGGTCATCGGAGGGCTGATAGAAATCAACTATCCGGCCGGCTACCAGGACCGCTACTACGCGCTCAATACCCTGTACGTTTTGACGCCGGGACTGATCAACGGGTACGTCTATTACCGGATCCGGTCCGGAGGCGCCGTGTCGGCGCGGTGGCTCCTCGCCATGTCGGCGCTGGACGTTTTCATCACGTCCTTCAGCGTCGCCATGTCCGGCGGGTTTGAGAGCCACTTCTTCCCGGTATATCTTCTCGTGCTGGCCATGTTCGCGGTGGTGTTCACCTCCGTCAGGCTGACCGTTGTGTGGACCAGCCTTGTGGCGGCCACCTATGCGACCTTGAGTTGGACGATTGGGGCTGGGCTGGACCTGGAGGCCAATGATGAGAAGCACCTGCTCACCCGGATATTGATGATGTACGGCGTCGCCTGCGCGGTCAGCCTGATAGCCCGGTATGAGCGGATCCAGCGGAGGGAAGCAGTGGCCCGCGAGCAGGTTCTGCAGCGAGAGCGCATTGCTCTCTCCCATACAATCCATGACACCGTGGGCCAGTCGGCCTACATGATCGGTATCGGCATCGACAACGCGAAGGAACTGGCGGGTTCGTCCAACCCGGAACTGGCCCGGAGCCTGGAGGGAACCGGCAAGCTTGCTAGGTCGGCGATGTGGTCCCTGAGACACCCGATCGACGTTGGTGTGATCTTCGATGGCCAGGGGTTGGGGACCACCCTCAGTTCTCACGCCGCGACCTTCACTGCCATCACGTCGATACCGGCAGAGGTCACCCAACTGGGGAGTGAACCGCCGCTTTCAGTCGGTACAAAGAGTATGCTCTTTTCCATCGCCCACAACGCCATGACCAACGTCTTCCGCCATGCGGAGGCGAGCCGGGTTGATTTATGGTTGGACTTCGAGTCGGACCGGTTGAGGCTCTGGGTAAGCGACGACGGCAAGGGGTTGCCGGAGGACTACGCCCGTCGTGGTCATGGCTTTCGCAATATGCGGGCCGACGCTGAACGGCTGGGCGGGAGTCTGTGCGTGAAGGACAATAGGGGTGGCCCGGGTACTACGGTCGTGTGTTTGATTCCATTTGAAGCAGGTCAAGGAGGTTTCTGAGATGGCGGGTTCGCCTATGGTGAAGGTGATGCTGGTGGACGACCATGAAATAGTCCTTGAGGGCTTGCGAGACGTTCTCGAAAGCGCTGGAGATTTCGAGGTGGTGGGGCAGGCCGCCGACGGGCAGGTGGCGGTAGAAATGGCCTCTGAACTGCACCCTGACGTGGTGGTCATGGACCTGATCATGCCGGTGAAAAACGGCATCGACTCCTGCCGGGAGATCATGGACGAGCTGCCCGGCACCAGGGTCCTGGTGCTTACGATGTCCACCGAGCAGGACGCGGTGGTGGATTCGCTGGCCGCCGGCGCGACGGGATACCTGCAGAAGGTGTGCGGGAGACAGGAGTTCCTGACTGCGGTGCGCGACGTTGCGGCGGGCCAGTACCGCATTCCGAATGACGCCATGCGGAGGGTGCTGGCCGGTGTCCGTTCGGCTCCCAGGCCGTCGGGCGGATCGACTCTCGACAAAATTACGGTTCGGGAGAGGGAGGTGCTGGCTCTTTTCGCCCGGGGTCGGAGCTATGCTCAGATAGGCGAGGCCAAGGGGATCCAGCCGATAACGGTGCGTAACGCCGTCTACAACATCCAGCGCAAGCTGGGGTTTGCGAACAAGCAGGAGTTGGTATTCTGGGCGGTCCAGAACGGTCTGGTGGATGCGGGTTCCGAGCCGTCGTAGGACGCGCCTGGCCGGTGACGGATCTTCCGTGATCGTCACGTTCGGTCCAATAGAGTTGGTCGCGCCCTGCGCGGTGGGGTTCGTGGGCGCGAGTCTCGTCCCGCTTGTCCATCTTTTGTGTGCTCAGTCATTTCGAGGGCATGAAAGTAGGGCACACTTATTGATCCTGCCCTTTGCGCCTGGCAAGCGCCCCGCCTCCATCCCAACCCGCAAAACGCCGCTCTGTCCCCTCAGTGAGCCCGGAATAGCCAGCATCAGGGAACCCTGAATCCAATCAACTCCCCTCGACTGGGCACCGTCGGGGGGAGTTGCACCTTCTCACAGAACTGGACTGGTATAGCGACATCCTTGAAATAATGAGTGGAATTCCGGATTGCTCAGTGTTAGTCTCCATAAGCGCATTATGGGGCGGAAAAGGCGCTGTACCAATCAACCCCTCACCACAAAAATTTCCAACTGCTAGTCTGGCGATGAATTTTAAGTGAGGCGACATGACACCAGAAGACAAGCCCTCTGTGTTCGTTTTAATGCCTTTCGATCCAGAGTTTGATTCCATATACGAAGGAGTCATAAAGTCTGGGCTTGAGCTAGCAGGCCTAAGTGTAAAACGTGCAGACGATATTCAGAACCAGAGGAACATTCTCCGCGATGTGTTTGATGGAATTGTTAACAGTAATCTGATTGTCGCAGACTTAACGAATTTGAATCCCAATGTATTTTATGAGCTCGCCGTCGCCCACGCTTTCAGAAAACCGGTAATTCTGCTAACCCAAAATATAGATGAGGTTCCGTTTGATTTAAAACCGTACAGGCTGATTGAATACGATGTGCATTTTGCGAAAATTGGCGCAGCAAGAGAGAAGCTAACCAACGATGGCAAAGCTTTTCTAGCTGGCGAACTACAGTTTGGTAACCCCTTATCAGATTTTTCTCCAGACTATAGTGTG
Organism: Dehalococcoidia bacterium; assembly: GCA_965261885.1. Classification (GTDB taxonomy): domain Bacteria; phylum Chloroflexota; class Dehalococcoidia; order Lucifugimonadales; family UBA3495; genus VXOI01. Next base: position 234,051 of record CBDHDY010000043.1, on the reverse strand, counting down.
CATATCCGACCCCAAGTACCTGGGCAAGAATCTAACTCACCAACCCGAAGTGGTGACACGAGGGCAGGCGGAGATAAGGACCAAGATGATCGAGGATTGCTTGATCACTTAATTGATGTTTCCGAAGGATACAACCAGATAGCCACGCTCATTGAAGAGGTAACTGCTGATCTACTAGGCTTGACCGAATCCGTAAGTGCGACAAACAACGATCTTACTACCATCAATAGCAATCCAAGTGCATCTTCACCTGTGGCTGCCCAGCGGGTTTCGCGCCGCCTTGCCGAACACATATCAACTTTCAATCAGCGACTAGCGGAGGCTAATTCCCAATACGCACTCATAACGGTGGGCATTGAAGATAGTTTGGAATTTGTAATCGGTTTCTACGTTAAGGGGCCTGAACCGGAGGACTTAAATATTGAAGAGCAAGTTTCAAGCTTAAGAGACTTCAAGACCACAGCCATAGATGGCCGAGACTCGTTTTTAGCATTGGCGAACACCATGGATGAATTACCCAGAATGGAACGTAGGCTAAATCGGGAAGTAACAAGGGGAAGCGCAGAAATTCGTACTATGGCAGCAAACATTGATAGAACAATCGGTTCAGTAAATAGAGCTATGAACAAGTTTGATGCAGAACGTTCTCGATCCAGTTAACAGTATGCAGTATCAGTCTTCTGAAGAACTGGCCGGGGAGTAGCCCCCACCACTTTTCAACGCGGGCGGTTACTGGGGGCGATTGTTGATGGTGGCCAGACCCCTGGCAGGGAATCCTGTACCGAATTAGCGACAACCCCGAGGGAACCGTTGGTAAGAGCTGCGGCATCTCAAACTCGGACCGTCGCCACGATCAGAGGCTAATCCCGTTCTTTTGTACACGCACAGCCCAAATCCGTTTGTACCTATACCGCCAGCCCCGCCCATTTCATAGCTAATTCAGCCTCCACTTCGGCGGACACTCTCGCCGCCAACACTATCTAAAGGATCTAAAGGCCGCAAATTCCCTGATTCCGGCATATTTGTGCCATTTCTAGCCATATTTGTTGGCCAACCAATTCGCCGAGGTCTCCAGAAGGATGCCGCGGGTGGAGTACGCGGTCGAGGGCTCTGATGCGCAACAAGCGATTGACCGTCCACAGGGGGCCGTGAGTGCATAACCAGCCCCAAAAGAGCTGCCCTCGGAGCCACAGCTAGAGCGTTGTGAGATGATCGTCTTACACGCTCACAGCTGCCCGCAGTCACTTGGCTTCTGTGCAATGCCCTCCACGCGGCCGCGGGAACAGAAATCGCTGTAGGCACCTGCCACATACACCGATTTTATGCGAGAGTCCGCCTCTGCGTTACGAAAGAACTGTTTGCGTGGCGGCGCGCAGCATTCCGACGCCAAGGGCCGGGCTGGCATCAGCGGACGCGAGTCCGGCCCTTGATTGGGTCAGTTGGAATTGTAGACTGTCGGATTGTAGAGAACCGGACCGCTGTTTTGCCATGGACCGTTGCGGCTGTTGGTGTCGCCGGAGTTGAGCCAAACGTAGGCCGCCCGGATCCTGAAGTTGTAGCTACTCCCGTCGACCGGCGCAGCACCCTGACAATACCGGTCGTACACCAGCGTCAGTGGGGCCGGATCCAAGTTTTCGTTGTACCCGTGCATGTCCCGGTAACGCGACTGCGAACACCATCCCCCGGGCTGTCCGTCCGCCAGCTTGAATTCCACGTCGTAGCGGAACTGCGGCACCGTGTTGCCGTCGCCGTCCAGGATTGGCACGCGGTTGTTGGTCCTTACCGGGCGGAAATCGGTATTGTTGGGATAGTATGGATTCGTCCGCTTCCAACTCAGGTCGAACCCGCCGCTGGGCCGCACCTCCGCAGTGAACTCCCGGGGGACGCCCGGCGCACCCGACATCACGAAGTACTCGTCCGATGGCTCGCTTTCGCCCAGGACGTTTCTGGCCACCACACGCACGTGATAACGTCCGTGGCCGGCCATGTTCCCAAGGAGACTCGAACCGACCTCCGGGTCTCCCACCACAACTCCATCGTGGGCCCTGTAAGACCCGCCGGTGCGCCACTGCACCAGGTATTCGTCGGCCGGAGTGCCGGTCGAAGGTGAGTCCCAAGACACCAGAAGGGACTCCTTGCCGCCAACCGCCTCGATGCCGGTGGGGACATCAGGGGCGCTACCGCTGGGGTTGTAGGCCACCCCTCCGCTGGACCGCCAGGGCCCGTTTCGTACGTTGGTGTCGCCGGAGTTCAACCATACGTAGGCCGCCCTGATCCTGAAGTTGTAGCGTTCGCCAACAACTGGCTCAGCATCTTGGCAGAACTCGGTGACGGTGAGTTTGAGGTCGGCCGGGTCCAGTGATTCGTTGTACCCGTGCATGTCCTTGTAACGCGACTGCGAGCACCATCCCCCGGGCTGTCCGTCCACCAGCTTGTATTCAACGTCATAGCGGAACTGAGGTACGGTGTTGCCATCGCCGTCCCGGATCGGCACGCGGCTGCTATCACGCACCGGACGAAAATCGGAAATGTTCGGATAGTACGGATCGGGGCGGTCCCAAGTCAGCGCGAACCCGCCGCCCGGCCTCACCTGCACGTCAAAATCCGTGGGGGCACCGGGTGCGCCCGACATCACGAAGTACTCGTCCGATGGCTCGCTTTCGCCGAGGAGGTTCCTGGCCACCACGCGCACATAGTAACGTCCGTGGCCGGCCATGTTATTAAGACGACGCGAACCGGCCCCTGGATCCTCCACCACGGCTTCATCGCCCGACTCGTAAGAGGCACCGGTCCGCCACTGCACCAGGTAGTCCACGGCTGGAGTGCCGGTGGTGGGTGGGTCCCAAAACACCAGCAGCGACTCCTTGCCTCCCACCGCCTCGACGCCGGTGGGGACATCGGGTACGCTACCGCTGGGGTTGTAAGACACACCTCCGCTGTATTGCCAGGGCCCGTTGCGTTCGTTGGTGTTGCCAGAGTTCAGCCATACGTAGGCCGCCCTGATCCTGAAGTTGTAACGTTCACCAACCACAGGAACGGCATCTTCGCAGAACCCGGTTACGGTCAGGGCAAGGTCGGCTGGGTCCAATGATTCGTTGTAGCCGTGCATATCCCTGTAACGGGACTGTGAACACCATCCCCCGGGCTGTCCGTCCGCCAGCTTGTATTCCACGTCATAGCGGAACTGCGGCACCTTGTTGCCATCGCCGTCCCGGATCGGTACGCGGTTGCTGGTACGCACCGGACGGAAATCCGGAATGTTGGGATAGTAGGGGTCGGGTCGATCCCAGGTCAGGTCGAAACCGCCCTCGGGTCGTACCGCGACGTCGAAATCGGTGGGCGCGCCGGGCGCGCCGGACATGACGAAGTACTCGTCTGATGGCGTGCTCCAACCTTGCGGGTTAGCTCCGCGGACCCGTACGTAATAGCGTCCGTGGCCAGCCATTTTCTTCAACAGATGCGACGTGGCCGACGCGTCTCGCACGTCTGCGCGATTGGCGCTCTCGTAGGTACCTCCAGTGCGCCACTCCACGATGTAGCGATTGGCCGGGGTGCCGCTCTGGGGAGGCTCCCAATTGATCAGGAGGGAATTCCTTCCCCCCACCGCCCATACATTTAGAGGAGACAATGGCCGCCCTGTCGGAGCTGACGGCAGCTCAGCGGACGGAGTACCGACAGTCCCGTCGGCGGCCACCGCGGACACGCGGATCACGTATGGAACCGCGTTGATAAGGCCGGTAATGGTCGCGGAACGGGTCGACGCGCCGGACACCTCCAGGCGACGAGATGCGTCGTATGCTTCGTCGCCCGATTTCCATTCGACTACGTAGCCGGTCAACTCAATCTCGTGGTTTTGCGGCTCGCGCCACGACACCTGGATCTCCTGGTCGTCCGGGGAGGCGCTGACCGAACGCGGAGCCGTCGGCTTTCCCGGAACGGCGGCAAGCTCCACGGACCGGCTGTGTCCGTCGTTGTCCACAACCGTATCAGTCGAATTGCTGTTCACGGCTGCGATGCGTACGAAATACTCGGTCCCGTCGGTTAGTCCCTCGATGGTGTGAGTGAGGTCCGCAGTTTCCGACACCAAGGCCTGTTGGTCAGCACTGTAAGATTGACCAGCAGTTCGCCACTGCACGATGTAGTGGGTTACCGCGGGGGACGTTTCGTAGAGATGGGCGTCCCACGACATTTTCAAGGAACCATTGCCAATCGTCAGGCCGGCGTCCTGGGGTTTGCGCCAGTGGCAGCCGCCGTCCTGCCACGGGTTGCCATGAGACGGGCCCGAGGATCCTATTGCCCAGTTGGCTTCGCGCAGTGAGCAGAACCCTCCGAACATATTGCGCATCAGGTAGGCGGCGGTGCGCTTGCTGCTGGCGACCCTGAGATCTGCCCAGATGGCGTCCAGATCCATCGTTTCGTCGTCGCGGCCGTAGTGATCTTGAAACCAGGCGGGAATTTCGCCGCGGGCAACGCTGCCGGCCACCGACACGCTTTCCGCGTCGGGCTTTCCGTTTCTGGCAATCTCGCGACAATTCCCGAGGTATCCAACTGACGTGGTGGCTACCCGGTGCGTGTAATACCCCAACACGTCGGGGTAGATTTCGCTGACCGGGCAATCTCCTTTGACCCGATGGTTGAAATACAGCCATCCGACGCCAACCGCTTCCGGTGCGTCGGGCACACGGGGGTCCAGGGTGAAGTGATGAGCCAGTTCGTGCAGCACCACCACCCTTGAGTGGTAACCCCCAACAGTGAAACCGAGGCGTATGCCGCGGTTCACGCCCCGGAACCCCTGCACGCCTCTGATGGAATACACATAAAAGCCCGGGCTTTTATAGTCACCCACCCGCACTTGGAGTGGATGATCACTCCATGCTGTGCGCACCCAGGGATGGTCATCCTCGTACTCTTTGACGAACTCGTCCTCGATATGGGTCTTGGCCGCCTCGTTCGGGGAACTGTTGGACCTCGTTGGGTTGGCGCTCCTAGTGGTATCGGAGGCAGTGGGGATGGAGCCCTGTATGCCCACGAGGACGGAATAATACTGGTCGGTGGCGAGGGTCCAACCGGCTGCCGCACCTGCGTCCTGGCCGTTGCCAGCGACAAATCCCACCTGGTAGTACTCGGTGCTCGTGACGAAAACGTCGTTTTCAAACGCGACGAAATAGTCGGTCCCCGCTGCCAGATTGGCATTGGCGGGGGCGGAGAAGGTATTGCGGGCGTCGTCAGTAAACGATGCCGGGTTGGTCAGGGTGTACAGGATGTCGTTGGGGTTGCCATTTGCATCGGACGTATAGATGCTGACCTTTGGCGCGTCGTTCAAGCCAACGTCCTTCAGATAAGCCACGACCTTGGAAAGAGTGTACCCGGTCTCGCTATTGCCGGTGGTAAACCCCTGGACCTGAAGGTATACGACGTCCTCATCCGGCCCTACGCGCTCCCAGCCTTCGGGAGCGGTAACTTGCCCCAAGTTGCTGACCAGGGTTATTTTGGCAGCGACCTGTTCATCCCCAGGGCCTGGGTAATTCTGGAGCGAGGCGTCATCGGTGGCGGAATGGGCCCACGCCTGAATGCCGGTTTGCGGCGAACCGACTGTTAAAATGGCAGCCAACGCGACTGCCATCACGGTAACGATCAACAGAACAAGCCCGACGGAGCGGTGAATTCGCAGACGTGAAATCCTGGACCGCATAGAATCTCTCCATTTGCGGGCACGGCAGATTCCCGCCGCGCCCGTCTGTTGGACTAAGGGATTGAACCTGTAAGTTCGGGCATCGAAACGGTGTAAGTCGCAGGCACGGTCCGCCTGTTGGCGCCGACCCATACGCGGCAGGTTCCGGCAGTTTCGGACGTGATGCTGAGGCAGGCGTTCTTGCCAGTCCCACCGTTGTTGTTGAACGCTCCGGGGATACCATTACGGTCGCTATTGACCATCCAAACTCTCGGGTCTCTGAGAGTGCCGCCCCTGTCGCCCGTGGCCCCTCCCTTGATGTCAATCCGGCACTGAGTGCAGATTTCCAGTTCGACTTGAAGCCAGTATCTTCCGCCCCGGCTGTTGAGATTGATCCGTCCTCTCTCGCTTTGACTTGGACTGAACGGGAATACGGACAGACGTCCTTCGCCGGGGCGTCCGTCGACCCATGTGCTCAAGACCCTGAACCTGGTACCGCTGCGAGCCATCATCCTGTCTCGGGTGAGTGCGGCTGGTACCAGGTCCCAAATCTTGACGAACCTCTGGGGGGCGTATCCCATTCCGTGCTACATATATGCTCGGCCCTGTAGGGGAACGTGGCTCTTGTATCCAGTGGTTTGCGGTGCTTCATTTGCTGAGGGTGGGTACCAGGCAAGGCGGATGAAGTCTCGGCCCTCGCCGGCGATGCGGGGGTTGGTGACGGCGCTCGACACTACACGTACCTTGTTAGTCTCGGTCAGAATCAGTGTGGATGTGATCAATCTCGGAGAGCTGTCGGCACCCCGCCTTGCTCACGTGTCCCCGGCGGCATTGTGGTGGTGACTGCCAACGCGGCAAGTATTGTGAAAAAGACCGCGATACCCTTTACTACCCGGATGACGGCTCCCTGATTCAGTCTGATAAGACAAGAAGCAAGAGTACTGGCAACAGCACGTACTGCGATGGCATTACCGGCCAACACCGAACGGGACGTGCGGTCGCTGGCTTGGTTCAGCAGCCCCTGTTGGGCCCCGCACGCGGTGACTATAACTCGTGGGTCTTCACAAGTCTGTTCAGTTGTAAATATTCACAGTGGAGCCTGAACATGTGTGAAACTAACTTAGTATTGACAATCTATTACGCTCGCAGGCAACAGTGCGAAAATTCGGTTTGCGCAAACGCTACTGAGCATGTGCACAAGTAGATCTCTCGCGAAGGACGTCAATGGCGGATGCGAGTGCGGGAGGTGGCGGCGCATTTCGGCGTGCGATTTGATGTGTGTGCAGGCCGTCAGAAACAAAGTTAGCAGTGCTACGGTGCTCTTCTAGAGTCTTCAACGCTCGTTCCGGCTCGGTTTGGCCACACTAGGACTGCAGACTTACGAGGCTCTTTGTGCGGCCATCGCAATTGGGGGCCTCGGAAATTTGGACTCCCCCCGATTGCATCCGATGTCGCTTGTACCGTTTTCGGTTTAAGGTCAACAACGACTGCTTGAGCACGGCCAGAGTACTGAATGTGCAAAATTTCGCCGCGTCAAGACTCTTTAGGGCCGGTAGGCAATCTTCGTGGTTCTGGATATCATGTTCCGGAGACTTCCCGTGGCACCGAGTGGACGGCAGCATAGTTACGCTGCGGGCCTCCCTTACCGGCCTCAGTATGAGAGGGTCCACACTTAACCCCGGCACCATTAGCTACATCGCCGGGGTGGCCAGCACGGCCGGAGCCACCACGGTGTCGGTGCCGCCGGGTACAGGTGGCTCCCCGATCATTACCCCTTGCCGATTCCGACGCCGCCGACGGGCACCGGATGGCGCTGGACGACGGTCTCAATATCATCTCCATAACAGCTACCAAACCTGGCACCATTTCAGCGTCCTATATCACATTGCTGGCGCGTGTTGAGCGGGTGCAGCCAAAGGCCCCGACATAGCGATCATTTCCACCCAGTTGCAGGAGGGCATTTACGGGAATGGTGAGACCATAAATTTTCACTTAAAGTTCGACAACCCGGTCAAAGTGAGCACCGCCCAAGGCAGTCCCAAATTGACGAGGGAAGTCGGATATCCCTATTCGCAAAGACTCCTCAGCTTTGGCGACAGGGATTTCAAAAGGTCAGTGGTTCGGGGACCGATACCCCGGAGCTCGAGTACTCTGTACGCGCTGGCGACCGTATCTACGAACCTTCTCACCTGAGAATCAGGCTTAAGCGCGTCTAACTGAATCTGAGAGACGGCGCTATCCGGCACGCCGGCAACGGCAGGGCCGTATCGTTGGACCACTCCCCTACCGGCACCATAAGCGGCTACAGGGCCACAAGTTGGATGGCGATCTTACCCGGTCCATCGCCAAGCTCGGCAGCCTGTTCCTGTCGGACGTTACCCTGTCGCCGGAATTGGATGACGCCACCGCGATTCATATTGCCATGTCGGCTGCAAGCATTTCGGTCTCCAAAGTATCGCTCGCAATAACAGTGGCACATCCATATCCGTCCATTCGGACGATTCGGACTCCAGCAGCTCGGGATATCAAGTGGCAATGAGCGAAGGAATCAACGAGATTTATATCACCCTCAGCCGGGCCGGCAGCGGGTCGAGAAACAATACCGGTGCTGTCAATCGGCTTTCCGTGCCACCCAGCGTTGCTCATCTTGTAATTCATCGCGTACAAGCCCTTCACCGCACTGTACTCTCTCATTTACACTCTGACGTCTCGCGGGCAATTCCTCCCCGAATGCCTCAATCAGATTTAGCCCAATTGCCAATTCGCCCCAGCAGTTGGGGCCTGGCCAACAAAACCGCCTTAACGTTGAAACGACCCCAAACAAGTACTATCACTCCCAACTTGTTGCACACCAAGGTTGGAATCGTTGAAACCCCGGGAAACCTATAAATCCAGCAGAGGTGCCTGATGACGAATCTAGAAAAGGCCCTGCAGGTAGTTGCTTCCTTCGTGGAAGGCCGGATGCAGGAAGTCAATATGCCCGGTCTGGCTCTCGCTGTAACTGACCGGAACCATCTCCTCGAGGTCGCCACATTCGGGTATGCCGACATTGCTTCGCGCTCACCAGTGCAGACGAGTACGATGTTCGAGATAGGCTCCATCGGAAAGTCCTTCACCAACATCGCATTGATGCAGCTTCACGATGAAGGCCAGCTGGACCTGCACGCACCTGTGAATCACTACCTGCCATGGTTCGAAGTGGAGTCCGAGTACGGACCAATTACCACCCATCACCTGATGTCGCATACTTCCGGACTGGTAGCGGGAACCGATATTGGACCTCACGGCCTGTATGAGGCGTGGGCACTGCGGGAAAGCCGCACGGCAGCTCCTCCCGGGTCTTATTTTCGCTATTCAAACGTCGGTTACAAAGTCCTGGGATTCCTGTTGGAGGAACTTGACGGCCGGCCCTACCAGGAATCCATCCAGGCGAGGGTGCTGGACCCCCTGAGAATGCGGAATTCTCACCCGGTTATCGGGTTCGACACCAGAAAGCGAGCGGCGGTGGGCTACCGGAGCTTCCATGACGACCGTCCGGAACACGTCAGCCACGGCCTGGTACCGGCCATGTGGACTGAATACGGCGTTGGCGACGGCTGCCAGGCGTCCACCGCTGAGGACATGGCCGCGTACCTGAGAATGCTCATGAACGGCGGGGCCGGTCCGGCAGGACGGGTTGTTTCCGAGGAGAGTTTCCGGCTGATGTCCCAGAAGCTGATTGCCACACCGCAATGGGGAGGCGCTCACTACGGGTACGGTCTGATCCTCGCCGAAGTCGACGGCCACGCCTACCTGGGCCACGGAGGCAGCTCCACGGGATTCGTGTCGGCTATGATCGCGGACGTCGACGCAGGAATCGGGGTCGTGGTGCTGATCAACGGGTTGGTGCAGTCCTTCAGGGCCGTGGACTTGGCAATGCACATGCTAAGAGTGCTCCGCGCGGGGATTGACGGGCAGGAGATGCCCGGGCATCCAGCAATTTCCGATCCGCGGGTGGTAAGCAATGCGACGGATTACGTGGGGGCCTATGTCTCAGGCGAGGACCGTCTCGTCATAACCGCTCAAGGCAAAGGACTCTCGCTGCGATGGCAAGGCAAGGACGTCACGCTGGAGCGGCGCGGACAGGATGGCATCCAGGGTGTCTTCTATGTACCTCACCCCGATCTGGAACACTACCTTCTGGAGTTCGGCCGCGAGGGCGAAAGTGTGGTGGAGGTATTCCATGGCCCGAGTTGGTATGTACGGGAAGGGAATTCCGGTGCTGGTCATTTCGATTACCCCGCAGACTGGGAGAGCTATTGTGGGCACTACAGGACTTACAACTTCGGACTGACCAATTTTCGTATAGTGATTCGGAAGGGCTCCCTGTTGCTGTTGTATCCGGCGGGCGGTCGCGATCCCCTGGTTCCCCTGGGGGAAGGACTATTCCGAATCGGCGAAGATCCCTCCTCGCCTGAGACTATCCGCTTTGACTCGGTGGCGTCGGGAAGATCCCTGCGGGCGGTCTACTCCGGCTGCCCCTACTACCGGACCCTACACACCTTGATCCAGGGTCAGGGACGGAGAAAGCCCCATGTCCGTCCGGCAGTGCAGATCGCACCGGGCTCCATTGGTCGCATCGTGTAAGGCCCAGGTTGAAGATTTGCATCGGCCAGGGCCCGGATGTGCGCTTCAAGCGGTTCGCTCACCTGTCAGAGTGCGACACGTTCCTCCATTCGGATTCCTGGGTAACAGGCTGGATGCATAGGTAATGCGTTCTACCTTTGCTGATGGAGGGAGGCCGCCAAAGCGGAGTCTGCGCGAACGCTGACCATAAGGCCCGTTGTGGGGCACGCAGTTTCCCGACAGAGATTCAAAGCGGTGGTCAACGCCGGTGATGTCAGACCTCTGCCAGTATCCCAAGCCTGCAGTTACTCCGCTTGACTCCTCAGTTCTTGGACAATGTGACGCTCGCGCATTGGTGCAATCCGGCGTCTTCACATCTCCATTGAAGTTTTGTCGATAGCCTTATTGGGTTCCTTTGGCTCGGAATGGCTCCGTCGGAAAACTCATACATTGAGTCCGTTCGAATTATCCGGCTTGTACAATTCGCCGATGTGGGTTTCGACGACACCCGGCGAGGTGCAGGATGCGGCACACTGGACGCCTGCGAGCGCAGAACGGCTGTATGCTGCTCCGGGCACCTGCCCCGGCGTTGCTACTGGAGTATGGGATTCATTCTTTCATCCTTGTCCGTCTTGGGGGGAGCTGATCAATGAGCGAAACTGATATAGACGCGATACTCCGCGGCGGCAAATCCCGCAGGGGCTGGCTGCTGTTGGCCGGCGCTGCCGTGGTGGTAGCTGCTGTGGTAATTGCTGTCTTCCTGCTGACCCGGGCGGGTGAAACGGACGTGGTTTTTGAGCCGGAACGCACCGAGGCGGTTATGGGGCAGTTGACCACCGAGGTGGACCTATCCGGCTCCGCCCTGTCGGAACGGAGTGCCACGCTGAGTTTCGAGGTCGCCGGCGTGGTTGCATCCCTCGAGGTCTCAAGGGGAGATGAGGTTCGGCAGGGTGACTCGTTGGCCTCGCTGGATGATACCGAGGCCCAGCGCCGGGTCGAGACCGCCCAAATACAGTTGGGGCTGGCGCAACTGCGCCTGGAGGACCTGCTGGCTGGCCCCGAGCCATCAGCCATCGCCTCCGCTAACCAGGCGTTGGCATCGGCAAATTCGCAGGTGATCGGTGCGGAACAGGCCCTGGCACTGCTTTCAGAACCACCGAGCGCATCTGATCTGGCCAGCGCGGAGCAGGCGGTGGCCAGCGCCCTCAGGGAGGTTTCCAGCGCACAGCAGGCCCTTACCCTGCTGTCAGAGCCTCCCAGCGCCAGTGATTTGAGGAGCGCGGAACAGGCGGTGGCAACGGCCCTCAGAGAAATCTCGAACTCAGAACAGGCCCTGAACGATTTGACCACTGACCCCAGCGAAGCAGTGGTCTCCGAAGCCCGTTCAGCGGTGACTCAGGCGCAGGTGCAGCTTGCCGACGCAACGAGGCTTGAGGAGGAATTGAACGAAATTCTCACGACTGCCGCTGAAGACTTCTGCGAGAGATACAGCGGGCTGATTCCCAGCGATGAGGTAATCAGGTCGATTCGCACCGCTATTCTGCCTCTCTCCGATACCGAGGTTGATGCGCTGCAGGACTCCTTTGAGGACAGGTCGGCCACCTATGAAAGTCTTGGGTTGGCGTTTATCGAGGCCAACCTGACGTTCGTTGCTGCAGCCGCCGACAGGGATTCGGCCCTTTCCACGCTGAGATCATCGGAAGAGACTCTCGCCGAACTGCTCAAGCCAGTCTCTGAGGATGACCTCTACCAGGCTCAGCAGGCAGTTGAGGCGGCGAGGGCCAGCCACGCAGCCGCGGTGGCAAGGCTTGAGGACCTGCAGACACTGGCCGGCGAAGATGACGTGTATCAGGGGAGCAGGCGTTGGAGGCGGCCAGGGCCAGCCACACTGCAGCAGTCTCCAGGCTTGGGGAACTGCAGACAAAGGCGGGCGAAGATGACGTGTACCAGGCGGAGCAGGCGGTGGAGGCGGCCAAAGCCAGCCATACCGCAGCAGTCGCCAGGCTTGAGGAACTGCGCGCGGCCACAGACGAGGGGGAATTCGAGCAGGCCCGCGCCTCGCTGGAAAGTGCCCGGGCAAGCCTCACCAGCGCCCAGGCCCAGTACGATGAGCTTGTGGCGGGACCTTCAGAAAACGCCATCGAGCAGCAGCGACAGGATTTGCGCCTGGCCGAGCTCACCATGGAGGAAGCTCGCGCGGCCCTGGACGATCTGTCCGTGATTGCTCCCTTTGACGGTGTCGTCGAGGTAGTGAATATCCTGCCCGGGGACCGGATCGACTCGGGCTCCCCGGCGTTTACTCTGAGCACTACAAACCGCATGCTCATTGCGCTGACAGTTACAGAGGAGGAGCTGCCGGACCTGGAAGTCGGGCAGACCGGGCTTGCTACATTCGATGCGATCGATGGAGCGGAGTACCGGATACGGGTGGAGTCGATCAGCCGGGTGCCCAACTCTGAGCAGGGAGTGGTGACGTACGACGTGGAAGCCCGTATCCTCACTGGGGGTGGGGGTGGGGGTGGGGGTGGGGGTGCGGGTGCGGAGGCGGCCGGCGGCTTTCGCCCCGGCGGTCCCGGTACAGGTGCCGGATTTGTGCCGGGCGGCGGAATCGGCGGAGGCGCGTCTCGCGCCCTGCTGGCCGGACTTGAACTGCCGGAGGGCGTTACAATCCAGCAGGTGATACAGGCTGTGGCCAACGGGGAGCCGCTGCCTGAGGGCGTGGTACTCCCTGAAGAATTCGAGGAAGCGGCACAGGCGTTCCGGCAATTCGCTGGCTCTGGCCAGGGCAGGCGACCTCAGCAAGCATCCGGCGGGGCGCAGGGCACAGCAAATCAGCCAGGCACCGTCGCGGATCGCCCCCTGCCTGCGCCCGGAATGAGTGCCAGTGTCACCATCCTTACCGAGGTTCGCGAACCTGCGGTGCTGGTACCGGTCTCCGCCGTGCGTCAGCTTGACGGTTCCTGGTTCGTCAGCGTTTCCGCCACTTCCGAGGCCGAGGCCGAGGATGAGGTTGGGTTCGAACGGGTCTTCGTGGAGGTCGGGGACTCCGACGGCACCAACGTCGAGATCCTGAGCAGCATCGATTCGGGTACTATTCTGCTGATCGGAGCCGACAACGCCGGCATCGCTTTCAGTGCGACATTGCAACAACCCCAGGCCAATCCGGGATTTGGTTTTGGACCTGGAGGAGGCCGCCGGTGATTATCCTGCAGAACGTTTCCCGCAGCTACTCCATCGGAGGGACGGAGGTGCACGCCTTGGCCGGCGTCGATCTCGAGGTCGGCAGAGGGGAATTTGTCGCGGTGATGGGGCAGTCCGGCTCCGGTAAAACCTCAATGATGAACATCATCGGACTGCTGGACCGCCCTAGCGGCGGAAGGTATGTCTTCGCGGGCCACGACGTCTCGCAACTGCCGGAGAACACCCGGGCCCGGCTCCGGGGGCAGGCCTTCGGTTTCGTGTTCCAGTCCTACAACCTTCTGCCGCGCCTGAACGCGCTGGAACAGGTGGAACTTCCGCTCATCTACCAGGGCGTCCGCAATCGGCGGCGCCGGGCCGCCGAGGCGCTCGACCGGGTGGGCCTCCTGGACCGCATCGCCCATCAGCCAACGGAACTCTCGGGTGGCGAGCAACAGCGGGTCACCATTGCGCGGTCGCTGGTTTCCAACCCGCTGGTACTGCTGGCCGACGAACCCACAGGGGCACTGGATACGGCGACAGGGCGCGACTTGATGACCCTGCTGAAGGAGCTGGTCGACCAGGCAGGCCTGACCATTGTTCTGGTGACGCACGAGCAGGAGGTCGCGGCCTACGCCGACCGCGTCATACGCATGCGGGACGGTATGATCATTGAGGACAGCGGAGCCGTGGGTGCTGGGCACAATGCTCCTCCGGTGGCAGTGTCCGGACCGGAGGACCCTCAGCAATGAGCGTGCTTGACACCATCATGATCGCGTTGCGCGCCATATTTGCCAACCGGCTGAGAAGTGCGTTGACTTCCCTTGGCCTCATCATCGGCGTCAGTTCGGTCATTTTGCTCATAGCAATAGGCCAGGGCACCCAGAAGGGTGTCACCGACCGAATTCAGGGGCTTGGTACCGATCTGATCTTCATCGAGTCCAGCGCCGCAGCCACCACGTCCCAGGGCGGCGGTTTTGCCGGGCTGGCTTCCTCCACCCTGGTCCAGGGCGATGCCAATGCCATCGCCGCCGACGGCATCCCGGGCGTTACTGCCGTCGCCGCCCGGATGTCCATCGACTCGCAGGCCATTGCAGGCGCCAACAACGTCGGGGCGGAAATCGTGGCGACATCGAGTGGGTACTCCGATGTGCGGGACCTCGCGCTCCGCTACGGCTCTTTCATAACCCAGTTTCACGACGACGAGCGTTCGCTGGTGGCCGTGCTGGGCGCGCGCGTTGGGGATACGCTATTCCCGGGACTTGACCCTGTGGGACAGGAGGTGCGCCTGTCCTTTGCCGGCGGCAGGATCACGCTGGGCTTTGTGGTAATTGGTGTGCTGGAGGCAGAGGGCGGCGCCAGCGAGGCGGACGACCAGGTGTTCGTGCCCCTCAGCGCCACGGCAGGCCGCCTGCGCTTCTTGTACACGCCAACAGGGGACCTGCGCGTCACCCAGATCGACGTCCAGTCAGCCAGCGACTCCGATGGAGAACGAATTAAGGAGGAAATCAGCGAGCTGCTGCTGTTTCTACACGACACGACCGAGCCTGATTTCGTGATCCAGAGCCAGGACGATCTGATCAGCGCCGCCACGGAGGTCAGCAACACCCTCTCCATCCTGCTGGGCAGCATCGCCGGCATATCGCTGGTTGTCGGGGGCATCGGGGTAATGAACATCATGCTGGTCTCGGTCACCGAGAGGACCCGCGAGATTGGCATCCGGCGCGCGGTGGGAGCCACAACACGCGACATCGTGATGCAGTTCGTGACAGAGGAATTAATGCTCAGCATTTTCGGAGGTGTCGTCGGGATCGCCATCGGCATTGGGGCATCCCTCGCCATCAACGGACGGGAATTGGGCGGCCAGGAAATGGTGACGCTGATCCAGCCCTGGAGCATTGCCGCGGCCTTTCTCGTCGCTGCCGGAGTGGGCTTTGCCAGCGGAAGCTATCCGGCCTACCGGGCCACCGTCATCGACCCGGTTGCGGCCCTCCGCAATGAGTGATGCCTCCCAGAGTGCGTGGCAGGAATCTCCGCTTCCTGCCTAAGTTCTCTGGGTTCCAAATCCCGGGCTGCCTCCTATTCCCCGGACCAGGCTGGGCCAGGCACGTCGCATCTCCGCCGCGGGTTGGGCACTGCCCCCAGTTGATGGAAACAGCCCTGCGTCTTTTGGTCGGTCAATCTCTTTCATGGTGGTGACGCCAATTTATCACGGCAACGCGGAGTGTCACGCCTGCCGTCTGGCAGATGCATCACCGGCCGACAGGCCGATACGAGTAGGGGTCCGCCACGGTGTTAGAATACTGCGCAACAACTGTACCCGGAGCTGAAAATTATGAACGTCAACGATGCGGTAGCCAGGATATTGAAGACGGAGGGTGTGGAGTGGGTCTCGTGCTTCCCCTCCAACAACCTGATTGAGTCAGTGGCCAGCGAGGGGATTCGCACCGTCATGTTCCGCCAGGAGCGCGGGGCGCTGATGGCTGCCGACGGCTACAGCCGGATGAACGACCGCAACAAGTTCGGCGTAGCCATCACACAGGGTGGCCCCGGCTCGGAGAACTCCCACGGCGGCATTGCCCAGGCCTTCTCCGACAACATACCCATCCTGTACCTCGCGGGCGGACCGGCCCTCAGCCAATACGCCGTGCGGCCCAACTTCTCGCCCGTCCGCTCCTATCAGTCGGTGTCGAATCACGCCGAGGTCATCACCGCGCCGGGACAGGTGGCAGCAGCCATGCGGCGGGCCTTCCATCACCTGCGCAACGGCCGCCCCGGCCCGGTGATCATAGAAATACCCGCCGACGTGGGAGGACAGGAGGTCCCGGAGTCGGCACTGGTCTACCAGCCTCCGAAGCGGCTTGTTCAATCTCCCTCCCGAGGCGACGTGGCCGAGGCGGCCCGGTTGCTGCTGAACGCGCGCAAGCCAGTTATCTGGTCGGGGATGGGCGTCCTCTTCGCCTCGGCGACCGAGGAGTTGCGGGAACTGGCTGAGCTGACCCAGATCCCGGTGTACACAACATTGCCGGGGAAGTCGTCCTTCGACGAGCGGCACCCGCTGTCGCTGGGGGCGGGCAGCGCCGCTACCTCACTCCCTGCCCGCAAGTGGATCCAGGAATCCGACGTGCTGTTCGCCGTCGGATCGAGCATGACCCGCACCAGCTACGGCCAGCCCATACCGGAGGGGAAGGTCATCATCCACAACGTGGAAAGCATTGAGGACATCAACAAGGATTTCTCCGTCGATGTCGGCCTGCCCGGTGACGCAAGGCTCACGCTGCAGGCCATTATCGAGGAGGTGAAGAGCCAGATCGGCGAGGCAGGAAGGCCTGCCAATGGCGTCGCCGAGGAGATAGCAGAGGTGCGCAAGGGCTGGCTGGCCGAATGGACGCCGCTGCTGGAGACCGACGAAGTGCCCATCGGCACCTACCGTGTGATCAACGAGTTGGATCGAAACCTGGACAGGGAGAACAGCGTGGTCACTCATGACGCCGGTGCTCCCCGCGACACCATCATCCCCTTCTACACTGCCACCACGCCCCACAGCTACATCGGTTGGGGCAAGTCCACTCACCTGGGCTACGGCATCCCGCTGATGATCGGCGCCAAGCTGGCCGACCCGGACCGCTTCTGCCTGAACTTCATGGGCGACGGAGCCTTCGGAATGTCCGGTCTGGACATCGAGACCTCAGTCCGCGCGGGAGCGCCCATCACCACCGTCGTGCTGAACAACGGCGGCATGGCCACCTATCCCGGCGGGTACCCGGTGGCCAATGAGCTGTTCGGACTCACCCGCATGGGCGGCGACTACGCCAAGATAGCCGAGGGTATGGGAGCCGTCGGAATCACTGTAACCCAGCCGTCGGAGATTGCGCCAGCACTGGTCAGAGCCCAGCAATTGAACCGCGACGGCCGCACAGTGCTGCTCGACATTCACACAAACCTGGAGGGGCGAAAGTCAACCTACTGATGGCACGATCCGCTCAGCAGTCAGCGATCGAGGGAACTCAGAACAATCGAGGGAACACAGAATACATGTTTCAGGAGACCAGACATGACACTGTCCGCAACGCCGCCAGTAGCCACCGACCTGGTGCACCACATCGGCATCGCCGTCGCCAGCCTGGATGAGAGCATTGAGTTCTACCGGGGCCTCTTCGGCTTCAAGCCCGACAAGATCATCGTACGCGAGGACATCGGAGTGCGGGGCTGTTTCGTGCCGGTAGGCGAAACCAACCTGGAATTGCTGGAAGGCACCGGTCCCGACAGCCTGATTACCCGGCACATCGAGCAGAGGGGGGAGGGCCTGCACCACCTGTGCTTCGAGGTGGAGGGAATCGCTGACAAGCTGAAGACGCTGGACGGGCTCGGTATACCCATGATCGACAAGGTGCCACGCACCGGCCTCATGGGTGGGGACATCGGCTTCATGCACCCGTCGGCAGCCCGCGGCGTCCTGATAGAGCTTGCCCAGCACGGCCACTGACCTGTCGGCAGTCGTTTCGGCGGAGGACTAGCTGACGAGTGGCCGCATGCACGGTTTTGGCTGCCACGGCTTCCACTCCAGAACAGCCTCCGCCTCGCCGTTCAAGATTTGAGATGCTTCGTCGTGCGACAACCGCGTCCCCCGGGATGATCGGTGATCTGCCGACCAGAATTCCGATGTGCGCTGCCCTTCGCCGCGCGACCAGAGGAATCTGCGCTCCAGGCGCAGGGATTCTCGAAAGCGTCCGGCCACGGCCTCATTCAATAGCCGCTCGAGCCGCTCGATTTCACTGTCCGGCGTTTCATCGCACGCATCGCAACCGCAGGAGGGGAACCAATCTATTGCCCAACTGCCGAACCTTAGAGCCTGTTTACAATCTCTTCAGGATTAGCACCGTGAAGGCGAGGACCACCATTTGCAGACTGGTATTGAGCTTTCCCTCGCAGTTCTTCCATAGTCGGCGACACTTCTCCAGCCAGGCGAAGGACCGCTCCACCACCCAGCGTTTCGGCAGCACCACGAAAGTGTGCAGTTCATTGCGTTTCACCACTTCCACCGAGGCTCCCAGCAGGTTCTGCACCGTCGCGGCGAAGGGCTTCCCGGTGTAGCCCCCGTCGGCCATCACATTCTGCACCCGGCTCAGGTCGGCCCGGCTTTGTTCAAACATCGCCAAAGCCCCGGCCCGGTCGGTAACGTCGGCGGTGGTCACATGAATCGCATGAGGCAACCCCTGGCTGTCCACCGCGACGTGGCGCTTGATCCCGGACACCTTCTTGCCCGCGTCATAGCCCTTGTTACCGGCACTGTCGGTGTTCTTGACGCTCTGGGAGTCCACGATGCAGAAGCTGGTCTGCTCGCTCCGTCCATTGCTTTGTCGGGCCGCGCCAACCGATTTTTTTTAAGACCTGCTCCAGAATGGACTCTTCCTGCGGGCCGGGCCGCTCACTCCATTGCCGGAAATACTTGTAGCAGGTGCGCCAGTCCGGGAAGTCCGCCGGGAGCATCCGCCACTGGCAACCGCTCTTCAGCAAGTAGAGCACGCCGCAGAAAACATCGTACAGGTCCACGGTGCGGGGCTTGGTCCGTCGGCGGGCCGATTCCAGCATGGGAAGAATCCGGGCGAATCGCTCCCGGCTGATGTCGCTGGGATAGGAATGAGACATGATTACCCTGCCTTGGTAATAGTCTCAACTTAACATATCCCAGAGATCGTAGACAGGCTCTTACTGCGAGGCCGGGAAAATCGGTGAAGGCAATGGTGATCGGCGCACAGGAATCCTGAAGCGGTGCCACCTTCAATGTCGGTCTGGAAAGCGGACGTCGTTCCAACTCCGCGTCCATACCTATGCCTTCCTCAAGGGCGACTTCATAGCTCGTATTCAGCAGCGCCACGGCCTCGAGGGCCCAGGCGTGCAACGGCATGAAGCGTTCCGGCTCAGTTACGCGTGAATAGGCATCCTCGGGCGGTCCCTCGGGGCCCCAGTTGAACCGTCCCACATTTTTCTCCCGCTTGATCCACCGTTATATGTCCTGATTCTACAGCCGACTTCCACTGCAGTAGAACTCTCAACCGCTCGACTGGGTCGGAATTGGCCATGTCTCGTTAATGGCCTGGCCGCCCGACGAAAGCAACTCGTTTTGCCGGAAGAGCCGCATGGTTCCTGGCCAAAATCCTTGCCATTTGCCAGACTCCAGCACTGTTCCTTTGGACCAAGTTGTTGCAGCTACTCTTCCCTGTGTCTTCCTCGTCACCTCATCCGATATGCGATCTCCCCTGAACGACGTGCTGATCAAGATGCACTCGAGATGTACATTCGCAGGGTGTCCACCTTCACCGCGAAATCTGCACCGCGAAACCTGATCCTG
Source organism: Dehalococcoidia bacterium (assembly GCA_965261885.1). GTDB lineage: Bacteria > Chloroflexota > Dehalococcoidia > Lucifugimonadales > UBA3495 > VXOI01. Next base: position 214,246 of record CBDHDY010000043.1, on the reverse strand, counting down.
CAGCGAGTGAGTCACCTGAAGACCTGCCTCTCAGTGGGTTACGCCCCGCGGGTGAGGCAAGAGTCGAGTTTTTCGCCGGGGCCAGTACTCAGAGTACAGCGGGACAGCCAACCTCCCGTTATCCCGGCGTTCATCCCTGCGGTCACCCCAGTGCGAAGCCTTGGTGAACAGCTTTGCGTGGTGCCCTGCGGCAGGAGGCAGGTCAGGGAGGCAAAGTGATCGGTATGCTGGGCGATCAGGCGACGTAGACCCCACCCGTCTCGTATCGTCGTTTGGAATCGGAATGGATTTTTGGCTTGCGCATCGCTACAATACTCGTAACACAAGCAATGGACTTAGCTGGCGGAAGTGGCGGCTCCGCTGGAAGCTGGAATCGCCGCGCTGATGCCGTGAGGGTCCCTCGACCCATGGCGAGGCAGGCAGGTTCAGCCCACTTGCCACCCCTGTTGTGTTCTATGGCAACGTGGGAAACTGGAGGTACCGGGTACCAGCGAGTTGTTGAGACTCAGGATGGCGCGGCATATGTTTGCTATCCACCCTTGACCACCTCGTTCTAGGGCTTGCCACGTACCTGATCGCGCTCATTCTACTCAGCAGTACTTGTTGTTATTGGCACTATGAACAGTTATCACATCTGGACCATCGGCTGTCAGATGAACACGGCGGACTCGGAGCGCCTCGCCTCCGCCCTGGAGCAGATGGGGCTGGAGTCGGCTGAAAACGCCAAAGACGCCGACGTTGTGGTTCTCAACTCCTGCGTGGTGCGGCAGTCGGCGGAAGACAAGGTGGTGGGAAATCTGGGCGCGTTCTCTCGGCTGAAGAGACAGAACCCGGACACGGTGATCGCGCTCATGGGCTGCATGGTGGGCCCCAAGTCGGACCAACTGGCCCGACGCTTCCCCTATGTAGACGTCTTCATGCGACCCCAGCAGTTCGAGCCGCTGCTGGACCTGGTGGGAGGCAGGCTCAGCCTGGACTGGGAAGGGTGCGTTGGCACACTGGCGCCCATCCGCCCCGATGTAACCTGCCACGTTCCCATCATTCACGGCTGCGACCTGATGTGCACCTTCTGCATCATCCCGTACCGCAGGGGCCGGCAGGTCAGCCGCCCGGTGGACGAGGTAGCGCGCGAGGTTGAGCTGCTGGTATCGCGCGGAGTCAGGGAAGTCACCGTGCTGGGGCAAACTGTCGACGCCTACGGCCATGACCTGCCGGACCAGGACGGCGGACGCCCGGACCTCGCTACGCTGTTGACCCGGCTTAACGACGTGGACGGACTGGACCGCATACGGTTCCTAACCTCACACCCGAACTTCATGAGCCGGCGCATCATTGACTCAGTGGCCGAACTGCCGAAGGTCTGCGAGCACATCAACCTGCCGGTGCAGGCTGGCGATAATGAGGTTCTTGCCCGGATGCGCAGGAACTACACCCGCGATGAATACATCTCGCTGGTTGGAGAGATACGGGACACAGTGCCGGGGGCATCGCTCAGCACCGACATCATCGTGGGCTTCCCCGGAGAAACCGAGGAGCAGTTCGAACGCACCCTGGACCTGGTGGAGCTGCTGCGTATGGACAAGGTGCACTGCGCCGCGTATTCGACGCGACCGGGCACCACAGCGGACCGCACCATGGAGGATGACATCCCTCACGAGGTGAAGGTAAGTCGCCGCGTAAGAATAGACACCCTCCAACAGAGCATCCTGACCGAAGTCAACGCCGACCTGGTGGGATGCGAATTCGAGGTGCTGGTTGAGGCACGGAACAAGGGCAAATGGCAGGGACGCACACGATCCAACAAGCTGGTATTTTTCCCGATAACTGAAGACGACGGCAACCGGCTGGGAGAATTAGTGAACGTGCGGGTTGAACGCGCCGGGCCGTGGTCGCTCCAGGGACAACCGTCCTAGCAACGCGAATTGCGGAACTCTACCGGGTGGGGCTGTCCCACTCCGGAGTCCGCATTTCGAAACAGTCTTGAGAGGGAATCAAAAATGACGACCCGCCGCCGTCCCATCGTACCCATAACGGAACTGGAACATTCTGCCTTCTGTAAGACCGAGGATGAACTGCCCGCAAAACCATTGGCCGAGGAACTCAGCGTCAACGTCAGATGGCAGCAGATTCCCACCGAGTACCTCCACTACACCGCCGACGAACTGGACGAGCGGATTCACGCTGTCCGTCAGAAGCTGGGCACCTCAGTCACGGTGCTGGGGCACCACTATCAGCGGGAGGAGGTAATCAAATACGCTGATTTCCAGGGAGACTCGTTCCTGCTGTCCCAGCAGGCTGCCAACCGGCCCGAGGCCGACTACATCATCTTCTGCGGCGTGCACTTCATGGCAGAGACCGCCTGTGTGCTGTCAGGCGAGCACCAACGGGTGATCCTGCCCAACATCACCGCCGGCTGCTCAATGGCCGACATGGCACCCATGGACGACGTGGATGACGCTTGGGACGATCTGATGGAAGTACTGGGGCCGGGCGAGATCGTCCCGGTGACTTACATGAACTCCATCGCCGGCATAAAGGCCCTTTGTGGCCGCAATGATGGTGCGGTCTGCACGTCGTCGAACGCTGACGCGGTACTGAGGTGGGCTTTCGAGCAGGGCAAGCGGGTGCTATTCCTGCCAGACCAGCACCTGGGCCGCAATACCGCGCTAAAGATGGGTGTGCCGCTGGACGAGATGGTGGTATGGAACCCATTCCGGTCTATGGGCGGCAACACGCCGGAGCAACTGCGCCGCGCCAAGATGGTGCTGTGGCAAGGCCACTGCTCGGTGCATACCCGCTTTACGGTCAAGCAGATCGAAATGGCCCGGCAGCGCTTCCCGGACGTCAACGTGCTCGTGCACCCGGAGTGCGTGATGGAGACGGTGCAGGCCGCCGACCTGGTGGGGTCCACCGAATTCATCCGCAACCAGATCAATGACGCGCCCGCCGGAAGCGTCTGGGCAGTCGGCACCGAGATCAGCCTAGTGAACCGGCTGGCGATCAACAACCCCGACAAGACCATTTTCTGCCTTGACCCGGTGACCTGCCCCTGCTCGACAATGTACCGCATCCACCCCGCCTACGTGCTGTGGGTGATGGAGTCGCTGCTGGAGGGCCGCGTGATGAACGAGATCACCGTGCCCGACGACATTCGCCGCGATGCGCTGGTGGCGCTGAACCGGATGCTGTCGTTGCGGTAATCGCTATTGAGGAATAGCCTGAGCATCAAGGAGTCGTTCGTTGCCTGAGTTTCCGCCTGAAGTCCATGCGCTGATTGATGCGGCAATAGCCGAGGACCAGACTTTCAACGACCCAACCACAGCGGCGCTGGTACCGTCTCAGATCCGGGGCGTGGGCATGCTGCGGGCCAAGGCCAACGGGGTGCTGGCTGGCGTTGACGTGGGGATGGCCGTTTTCCGCCGGGTGGAGCCGGAACTTGAGATTGAGACACTAATGGCGGACGGGGCCGCGCTGGCCCCTGGGGACGAGATCGCGCGGGTCGCCGGGCCTGCGGGCGGTATTTTGCGGGCAGAGCGCATCGCGCTGAACTTCATGCAGCGCATGAGTGGCATCGCAAGCCTGACCAATCGCTACGTCAGGGCCATCGAAGGTTCCCGCTCACGGATCGTGGACACCCGCAAGACCGCACCGGGGCACCGTTACCTGGACAAGTACGCGGTCCGGGCCGGAGGCGGCTACAACCACCGCTACAATCTGGCCGACGGTATCCTCATCAAGGACAACCACATCGAAGCCAACCGTTTCCGGGAAATGGGTCTGCGGCAGGTTATTGAACTGGCCTTGGAGCGGGCCTCCCACACCATCCGGGTAGAGGTCGAGGTGGAGACGCTGGAAGCCGCGAGGGAGGCACTGGACGCCGGGGCCCATATCATCATGCTGGACAATATGCCAGTGGATATGATGCGGGAAGCCATGGGCTTCATCGGAGAGCGGGCGGTGGTGGAGGCTTCCGGCGGTATCAATTTCAGCACTGTTCGCGACGTGGCCAGCACAGGAGTGCATCTCATTTCCATCGGCGAGTTGACCCATTCGCCGCCCGCCCTGGACATCAGCCTGGATCTGGAATTCGAGTAGCTAAGCACCGGGGAATAAGAATTTGTTGAGGACGCCTTGACTTGTGTAGAGGCGTCCTGCTTTTTGCCCGATTCCCAAGCAAGGAACGACCATGGCCAATGCAAAGGACACAATCGCCACATGCCTGGACCGCAACTGGACAATGGTGGAGTCAGCCCTGGAGGGCATGGACGAAGAGACTCTTGCCATGGTGCCAGCAGCAGAATGCAACTCCGCAGCGTGGATCCTCTGGCACATGAGCCGGGTGATGGACCTGTTTCTTCACGCTCGGGTGCTCGTATCCGAACAGGTGTGGGTGAAGGACGGCTGGGCTGGTAAATTTGGCATGGCTTACGATGCTGACGACCGCGGCTTCGGCTGGACCGCCGAGCAGGTGGCGGAGTGGAACCCACCCTCCCGGGACGTGCAGGTGGGCTACTACCTCGCCATCAAGGCCGCCGTCCAACATTACCTGAGCCAGGCAGACGAAGAGGAACTGGCGCGTGAAATCGTGTGGCCTCCACTGCCGGAGCGGCGCCCTATCGCTGCTTGCTTTGGGCAGGTGATGTGGGACTACCTGTCCCACGGCGGGCAGATAGCGTACCTGCGGGGCCTTTACCAAGGGATGGGGTGGCATGGCTGACAGGCCCAGCGCATTTGATTGTCTACAGGCTCGCAATTGGGTAGTGCACTTGCCACTAACCCAATTTCCAGGCTCCAGAAGCGACCACTCCTGCGCGGGTTCAGGCGGTGTGGGCCGCTGGATTGCCGCTGCCCGCTTTCGCCAGGGCCTGCTTCACTGGAATGACGGACCTGCCTGAAGGAATAATACTTTAGCCCTGTCTCGCAGGGGCTAGTGCCTCGAACGATTGCGGTCAGCACTGTCAAGCAGGATGGTCACCGGCCCATCGTTCTGGGACTTTACCTGCATATACGCCTGGAAGCGGCCGGTGGCTATCGTGAGCCCGGTATCTCTAAGCAACGTAACTGTATGTTCGTAAAGCTTCTCCGCCAGGTCAGGAGGCGCGGCGCGGGTGAAATCGGGACGGCGGCCCCGGCGGGTGTCGGCGTAGAGAGTGAACTGGCTGACGGCCAGCACCTCCGCGCCCAGGTCCAGCGCAGACAGGTTAAACCGGTTTGCATCATCGGCAAAAATGCGCAGGTTTACAATTTTGGGAACCAGGTAAGCAACGTCCGCCTCCTCGTCATCGGCGGACACACCGAGGAGGACCAGAAGCCCCTTCCCGATGCGGCCGACCTCCTCTCCCTCAATATCCACAGAGGCTTCGGAAACTCTTTGCACCAACGCTCGCATGCGGCAACACCCGGTCGGAGGGGGATGACAATGAAATAGCCGGTATGCGGATGCACCCGGCTATTGGGCAATACGAATCGAAAAAAACGAAACTAGCTGGAGGAAGAAGCCCCGGCGGCGGTTGAGGCGGTGTCGCTACTGGAGGAACTACCAGAAGAACTGCTGCCGCTATCCGAACTGGTGGACTCGGCAGATTTGCTGTCGCTGGAGGACTTAGACGAATCGCTGCCGTTCTTGCCCGCCCCCGTTCTCAACGGGAGGCTTCGGGCGGCCATAGTCCGTAGTGTAAAAACCGCTACCCTTGTAAATCACAGGCACGGCGTGGTAGACGCGCCGCCCTTCGCCGGAACACTCCGGGCAGGATCCCTTGCCGGCTTCGCTAAAGCTCTGCCTCAATTCGAAATAGTGATCACACTCGACGCAGCGGTAATCGTATCGAGGCATCAGTCATCTCCTGGCACAGACCACCCGGGGACACAACTTGATCTGGCACTCGGGTGGTGGTAACTGCTAATCGTCACCAACCAAATTTATCAGCCTACGCACTCGCTGTCAACGCTGGCGCCTCGGGAAAGTGTCAATACTCCGGGGCCGTGGAAAGGCGGCGGCAATCCATTGCAGACTTAAATAAACCGAGGATTCCCCCGGCTCCCACCAAGGCAGCAACAGGGCCAGGAGAGCTTGCCGACCCCCCTGAACTGCCGGGTGGATCCGGCGAAGTTCCTATATCAAATCGTTAATATATATGATAATGCTACGCATATAACGGCAATTTTGGACAAATTTATGCATCCGAAAGCTGAAATCCGCTATTGACACACTAACAAGTCGGAAATAAGATTATTCGCCATGGCGGATGACGCGCATCACCTCAAAAGGAGCGCGCCGGGATATTCTGCTCCGGCAGGTTAAGGGAGCTTACAACCATGGACGAACTAGACCGGAAGATTATAGCCCTGTTGCAGCTGGATGGCAGGGCATCCAACGCCAAGATCGCACGGGAAGTTGGTGTCAGCGAGGGCACGGTACGCCGACGGTTGCGCCGCCTGATCAAGGACGACGTGGTGAAAGTGGTCGCAGTGCCCAACCTGGAAAAGCTGGGATATGCCACCACCGCCCTGATCGGCCTCCAAACCGGGCCGGGCAAGTCCGATTCCGTGGCCGAGGCGATAGCATCACTGGACGAGGCACATTACGTGGCGATCACCACCGGTGCCTTCGACGTGTTCATTTGGGCTGGCCTGGAGTCCGCAGAAAACCTGGGGAACTTCCTGCGCACGAAAGTTGGCGTGGTGGACGGAGTGCAACGCACGGAGACCTTTGTGAACCTGTCCATCAAAAAGCGCACGTACGGACTGGTGCTATAGGTCCAAGGACAGGGATCAGCTTTCGGGTTCGTGGTAAATATTTCTATGTCAAATTGCGCGGTAATTTGGTTGTCGTCAGACCCGTCGGCCAAGAACTTGCCGGAGGGCCGTCCGGCCGTTGTCCATCCGTGGTTTGAAGAGGTCACAACGAACGGACTCGGAGCACCATCAGCAACAACCAATGAACTCCACTGCCAACTGTCAGGCGGTTGCGCAAAAGCGCGGATGGTCTTATTGCAGACCCGTCCCACCGTGATATAATCAGCAGTGAAACTCCCGCCGCCTAACGGGCGGGTCTGGCCCCAAATCTGTAAGAGAGCCGATCGCTATGACCTACATCATTGCCGAGCCCTGCGTTGGCCTGAAAGACTCCGCCTGTGTTGATGTCTGCCCCGTGGACTGCATCTACACCCGCGACGAAGATGACCAATACTACATCAGTCCTGACGAGTGCATCGACTGCGCTGCCTGCGAACCGGTGTGCCCGGTCACTGCAATCTTCGCCGAAGACTCCGTCCCGGCCGAGTGGCAGGACTATATTGCCAAGAACTACGACTATTTCAAGAACACCGACCCCGCCGAGATGAAGCGCAAGTAGAGCGGATATACCGTGACCTGACAGAGGAAAACCCGAGGGGCCTGCTAACGGCAGGCCTCTTTTCTCGCTGGGTGTGGGGCCTCGCCTGTCCTGGGTAGCCGGGACTACCCCAGATCATCCAGGCAGGACTCTATTGGCTTGCTGATGCAGGAAAATATCGGCGTGTCCAGCAGCGTGTAGGGTCGGGCCTTGGACTCGCGCAACTCCATCACCAAGTCCAGGAAATTGGACGGATCGTCGGTCTCGAAGCCCAGCACGAACTCCTGGTCATCCAGCCCGAAGGAATAGGCTGTGCTGATTTTTACGTCTGGGTACTTGTGGCCTATGACGAAATGCTCGTTCATCAGCCCCTGCCTTTCCTCCTTCGAGAGCTGATACCACTCGTGGGTCTTGACGAAGGGGTAGACGAACAGGTACTTGCGACCGACGATTCGCATGGTGGCTGAAGTGCCTTCCTGGCCCTCATGCCGATGGTCTACCACGTACGGCGAACGGCGCGTCATCGCCAGGTATGAGTAAGGTGTAGTCAGGTACGGAGCAAGCGCCGTCCGGTTGAGCTGGGCTGCCAGCTCGTTGATTGCCTCGAGGGTCGGACTGACCATCCACAACATCAGGTCGGCGTCGCCCCTGGTCCCCACCATGCTGTAGCTGGAAATGGAAACTCTGTCGGTGAACTCATCCAGCACGGCGGAGAATTCCTGCTTGCCGGTCTGGCGTTCCTCGTCGGCCTTCCTGCGCCAACCGGGATCGACCTTGAAAAGGGAATACTTTACAAAGTCCCGCTTTGTCTGCTGCTCTTCGTGATGCGGCATAAATGTTCCTGCCAGTGCCTGTCTTGCCGTCATCTTAGCAACCGCCCGCAGGGGTGGCAAACCTCGGGCACCCGCAGGGGCGGGCCCGTGCTAAAATTCCTGGTGGCAGGAGAAATTCACCGGAAACGCCAAGGCGAACGAACCAATAGTTCGTCGGTATTATTACAGCCTGAACGGGAGACAAAATTGCAGTTCAGCGAACGCAGCAGAATCAGGAATCATCCGGAACGGGCGGTACCGGAGGAGGCCGCGGAAATCCTGGGCAACGGGCTGGTAGCCCACGTCGGATTCATCGAAGACGGGTTGCCTTATGTTATCCCCCTGTCCTATCACTATGACGGCAAGAATCCCGACAGGCTGTACCTGCACGGCTCCATACGCAGCCGTGCCATGGAGGCCCTTGCATCCGGTGTCCCAGTCTGCGTAACAGTCACTTTGACTGACGGACTCGTGTACTCGCGCAAGGCCATGAACCACTCAATGAACTATCGCAGCGTGGTGCTTTTCGGGACCGCCCGGGAAGTTACGAACCACGACGAGAAGTTCGAACTATTCGACCAGATGGTGCAACGCTACTTCCCGGACAGGCTGCTGGAACGCGACTACAATTCGCCGCCCGCCGCCGACTTGGGCGTGACCGCCCTGGTGGAGGTGCAGATCGAGGAATGGAATGCGAAGGCGCGCCGGGGAGGTCCCACCGGACCGGACGACGACAAGCCCGATGCGCTGGGGTCAGCAGGCTACACAACCTTCCCGGAGTTCTAGCGGCGTCGGCTATTCAAGCCGCAAGAGGCGGCACGCGACCCGAAATTTCAGACCACAAGAGGCAACGATATGGTGACACTGGGCGATGGCGAATACAAGTACGAGGTCTCCGAGGGCTGGGGCAAACTGCCCGACGGCTGGTCATTCAAAGAATGCGCGGCGGTGGGCTGCGACGCCAACAACAATGTCTACGTGTTCAACCGCGGCGAACACCCGATGATCGTGTTTGACGCCGAGGGCAACTTCCTGCGCTCTTGGGGCGAGGGGATGTACCCGCGGGCTCACGGCATTACCATGAGTCCCGATGGCACCATCTTCTGCAGCGACGACGGCGACCACACTGTCCGCAAGTGCAACCTCGACGGCTCGGTGCTGTTCACCCTGGGCGTTCCGGGGACGCCTGCGCCCTTCATGAGCGGCGACCCGTTTAACCGCTGCACCCACGTCGCCATCGACCCACAGACCGCCGAGTTCTACGTGTCGGACGGCTACGGCAACGCCCGCGTCCACAAGTACACACCCGACGGCAAGCTCCTGTTCTCCTGGGGCGAATCCGGCACCGGCGAGGGGCAGTTCAACATCGCCCACAACGTCTGCACCGACAAGGACGGCTGGGTCTACGTGGCCGACCGCGAGAACCAGCGCATCCAGGTGTTCGACAAGAACGGCAAGTTCGAGACCCAGTGGAAGAACATGGCCCGCCCCTGTGGCCTTTATATCGACCAGAGCGGTGATCAGAAGGTCTACGTCGGCGAGCTCGGCGTCGCCATCGGCCCCAACTCACAGGCTTACGGTCTCGGCCCTCGCGTTGGCATTCACGACGTCAAGGGCAACGTGCTGGCGCGTCTGGGTGATGCGCCGGAAAGCGAGGAGCCGGGCCATTTCATCGCCCCCCACGGCGTTTGCATCAACTCCAAGGGCGACATCTTCGTCGGTGAGGTGTCGTGGACGCACACCGGCAGCCACCTGAACCCGCCCCGCGAAGTCCGCTCCCTGCAAAAGTTGACGAAGCTGGGGTAAACGTCATGGCACAACCACCAATCGACGCCACCAATGACTCGAATGAGTTTTTCGACCCCGTAGCCATCGAGGACTACCGTCAGAAGTCTCGGGAGTTCTTGGCTAGGAGTCGAGCAATTCTGGCCGAGGGAGACTTGCACCAAGCGTCCGAAAAAGGATGGGGAGCGGCTGCGTGGATGGCCAAGGCCGTGGCCACAGCACAGGGCTGGGAGTACCGGCTTCACGGCCACTTCGGTACCGTCTTGGACAATGCACGTCGAGCGACCGGAAATGACCAGTTGCGCGGATTGCGAAGCATCGCCAACGACCTCCACGCCAATTTTTACAAACGCGACATTTTGCTGAGCGCCGAAGCCATCGACCTGGACCTGGCTTCGATAGCGGAGTTACTGGACATTCTTGAGCCGCTCACTGATACCACCCGCGAGGGCTGAAAGACGCGAGGCGTTACTGAGGATTTGGTATGGAAGTATGCATGGGCAGCTTGGTGCGCGACGCGCGGGAGGCTGCGGGGACGGCCATAATCATCGACGTATTCCGGGCCTTCACGACGGCTGCCATTGCCTTCGACCGGGGCGCGACGCAGATCACGCTGGTGGCAGAGGCGGACGATGCGCTGCAACTGCACCGCAGCGGCGTGGGCGACCTGCTGATGGGCGAAGTGGACGGCAAAAGGCCCGACGGGTTTGACTTCGGCAACTCGCCTTTCGAGATCTCGCGGGCCGACGTTGCTGGCAAGAGCCTCGTGCAGTCGACGCGGGCGGGTACAGTGGGCGTGGCAGCGGCGGAGAATGCCGACACGATCTACCTGGGCTCGTTCGTGGTGGCGCAGGCGACTGTGGATGCCATCCGGCAACGGGGGGCGGACGTCGTTTCAATCATCGCAATGGGAGACCAAGGCCGGGTGCGGTCCGATGAGGACGAGCAGTGCGGAATTTATCTGCGCAACATCTTGGAGGATCGAAAACCGGAGTTTGGCGCCGTCAGGTCGTTGATAATGACAGGCGGTGCGACCCAGAAGTTCTTTGACCCTGGCCAGCCGCAGTTCCATCCAGAGGACGTGGACCTGGCGCTGGAACTGGACCGGTACTCCTTCGCAATGCGGATCACCCGCGAGGACGGACTGCTGGTAGCTCGAAAGGAGGATATTGGTTAGCCGCCGCCAGCGCCTCTGCTTGCCCTCCAATTGCCTGCCATCTTGAGCTCGCAGGTTCCTGCCGGTTGACGTTAATTCGCCACGAAACGGGCCGGGGTGAGATGCTCGGCACCGGCGACGGCTGTTTCGCCCTGTGTGATCAGATCGGCAGCTACCTGGCTCATGCCAACGCTCCAGAGTATTCCCTTGCGTCCCGCGCCGCTGGCCAGGTAGAGGTTATCCCAACCCGGCAGCTGCCCCACGATGGGAATGCCGTCAGGGGTAACAGGGCGCAGACAGGCGGTGTGGTTCACAATCAGCGAAGACCCGATTGCGGGGGCGATCTGAGCCAGGTCGTTAAGGATAGTGTCGCGTCCCCTGGAGTTGGGATGGCCATCGAATCCGGCATATTCCTCGGTTGAACCGGCCCACACAAGACCGTCCGTCTTTGAGTCCACATAGTTGCCACGGTAATTGAGGGCCACATTGAACGGTGGTCCCTCGTACCGGAATCGCAGGATCTGTCCCTTTAGCGGCTCAACCGGGGCAAGGGCACCACACCATTCAGTAACCATCTGCGACCAGGGCCCCATGGCGATTACCACAGTTCCGGCCTCTATCTTTCCGCCGTCATAGGTGACAGCAATTGCGTGCCCGCTGCTGTACTCCAGTCCCGTGGCCCGCTGCATGAACAGCTTGGTACCATACCGCTCCGCAGACCTGAGAGCGGCCATGGTCAGGTCGTAAGCATCCACGGATCCCATTCCGCCGATGTGCAGGCCTCCGATACACTCGGGGTTGGCATTGGGCTCCAGTCGCCTGACCGAGTCTCGATCCAGCCATCTGACATTGAAGCCGGAGACTTGCCTCATCCAGGCCTCGTCTGTCTGCTCTTTTTCAGCATCGTCGTCAGTGAAGGCCAGGTAGAGCCTGTCTCGGGAACGGAATTGGGGGGTCAGACCAGTGGACCCATGAAATTCTCGGGCAATTGACCTGTGCCGCCCCAGGCAGAAGAGGCTGAAATCCAGCAGCGGCTCAGGAACGCCGATGCCATGCAGGGGATCCAGCCCACCAAAGGCGAGCCCGGAGGCATGGCTGCCCAAAGTGTCGGCCTCCATCATGGTGACGCTGAGCCCTCGGCGGCAAAGCAGATAGCTGGTCATGCTGCCCACGATACCTGCACCGATGACTACAACGTCTCTGGTGTCAGTACTCAACTCACCCACTCCACAGGTTGATTACGATGTTCTCAGGACCGCTTACCACCGGAGCCTACACTCCCTTGAACCAGGCCTCGAACCGGTCCAGCATTCCTGCATCACCTGTAATGGCGAATTCATTCGCTGCGATGGCATCCCTGCCTGTTACGCGGCCGTAAATGAAAAGAAGGAAAGCCGGAGCTTCGGCGCATACTGTCCAGCGGTCATCGGGGGCATCCTCCGGTGCAAGGACGTCGAAGCTGTCGCCGGCCACTTGCAGGATAATGCTGGTTTCGTAGGGTGGCGCCAGGTCGAACTCGTAAACCACCGGCGTTTCCAGTTTATCGCTGGGCCGGAAGCACATGGCCAACCATTTGGGGGTCATGCTCAGCAGGGATTCTATGCTGTCGGGGTGGAGTGCCGGCTCATCCTCAAAAGCCTTGCGGATGTCCCAATCGTGGATGGCCAGCTCCTGGATTCTCAATTCGATGTAGTCCGAGGCGGGCATGGCGCCCCGACGCAAATGCCAGCACAGGGTGTCCCACCCGCCGGGGGCAAATTCGTCCAGTTCTTCGTACAACTGAGAGTAGTGCTCATTGAATGCCGACACCAGGCCAGCCCCAAGGCGCTCGCGGCGTTGGATATCGCGCTGGGCGTTGGTGGCCGACATGGCGGCGCTCTCCAAAGGGACAAATCCTTCGGGAGGTCCCGAATCACCGGCCCTGCCCCGCCGCATACTGTCAATCTGCCGTTCGGCACCGCCAACCAGATGGCTGACCACGTCCTGAACCTGCCATTCAGAGCAGGCGCTGGGGAAGGCCAGTTGTTCCGGAGTGAGCGAAGCGGCCCGCGAGCTTACGCTGGAGGCCAGTGTCTTTACCAGTTCGATTTGCGATTCAATGCTGGGCATAAAATACTTCCATTCCTTCGCAAAATACCTTCGCAAAATGGGCAACCTGCCGTCTGATATTACACCTCTACGCTGCTGCTTTCTCTCGCGATGCGGGCACATCCTGAGACCGGATTGTCGAGCCTGAAATTGCGTTCTCGTTCAATGCCTATTCCGCGGATTCTGTATGATTCCGATAGTGAAACCCGTAAGTAGCCAAGGTCAGGCCGGGCGAATCCCAAGTCGCAGAGGCCGAAGATCGTGTCCTCGACATCAGGCGGCTGGAATGTGAGGAGCCTGACCCGGTTGCCGCAGGGAGTCAACAGCCTGACCGGCGGCACGTGGTTTTTGCCGTTAGGTCCGTTATTTCTAAACCGCTGCCTGATTGCCTGTGTCAAGCAGAAGCACGCTTCCTGACCCTCTCATGGCGCCCCCGCACTGTCATCCCGCGCCTAAAGCCGGACTGTGGCAGGCTGGCCCGGTTCAGTGTAGAATCTGCGAAAAGCCGTCTCGCAGGATTGTTACACCATGAAAATGTGCTTCTTCCACCTGATGCCGTACCAGGGACTTCCCAGTAACTTTGAACAAGATTACCACAGCGTGTGGGTGGATGTGCCCAATTCCCTGTTCGACCCACGCCAGGGCCACCGCCTCTACAACGACTACCTCGACGAGCTGGAATTCGCTGAGACCATGGGCTTCGACGGCATCTGCGTCAACGAGCACCACGCCAACGCCTACGGACTGATGCCGTCGCCCAACCTGATGGCCTCCGCAATGGCCCGTGGCACCTCCCACGCCGCCATCGTGGTGCTGGGCAACAGCCTTGCCCTGTACAACCCTCCCATCAGGGTGGCCGAGGAATTCGCCATGCTGGACGTCCTCAGCGGCGGGCGCCTCATCGCCGGGTTCCCGCTGGGCACGGCCATGGACACCATTTTCGGTTACGGACAGGTGCCAATCACGCTGCGGGAAAAGTACCAGGAGGCTCACGACCTGGTGGTAAAGGCGTGGACCGAGCGGGAGCCCTTCTCCTTCAATGGGAAATACAACCAGCAGCGATATGTCAACATTTGGCCCCGGCCCCTCCAGGAGCCGCGCCCGCCCATCTGGGTGCCCGGAAGCGGCAGCCTGGAGACTTGGGACTGGACCATCCGCAACGACTACGTTTACTGCTATCTCTCTTACTCCGGCTACAAGGTCGGCAAGACCGTGCTGGACGGGTTCTGGGAAGAGATGGACAGGCAGGGGAAAGAGTTCAACCCATACCACGCCGGCTTCCTGCAACTGGTGGCCGTTTCGGAGACCGACGCCCAGGCCGAAGAGTACAAGGAGTCCATAGAATACTTTTTCAAGAAGAGTCTGCACATCCACTCCGGCTTCGGCAACCCGCCGGGCTACCGCTCGGTCCGGAGCAACAATTCACAGGTGTCAAACTCCACCGCGCAATCGAGAGAAGACCAGCTGAAGGAATTCACCTGGACCGACTACTTGGAGGCAGGCAACGTCATAGTCGGTGGGCCTGAGACCGTGCGGGAGCACCTGGCTCACGCCATCAAGGAGCTGAGGGTGGGCAACCTGATGCTGTTGCTCCAGTTCGGCGACATGCCCAAGGAGCTGGCGATGAAGAACACCGAGCTATTCGCCCGGGAGGTAATGCCCTACGTCCGCGACATGTGGTCGGAGTACGAGACCCGCTGGTGGCCAGAGGGTGTCTCAAACCCCAACGCCCTCACGCCGGTTAGGGTTTAGACTTTCGGCAGCAAATGAATTTCGCTTGGAGAGGGCGTCTCTTTATTTGAGACGCCTTTGATTGAGGCGAATACTAGCGAGGACGATAGGTTGACCTCCATCGACATATCTGCACATGACCCCCACCCGCGCAGACGCACTGACGTTGCCGGCATCGAGATGGCGTACGTGGACACCGGCGGCGAGTCTGACGGCGCTGTGGTGTTCCTGCACGGCAACCCGACGTCATCCTACCTCTGGCGCAACATCATTCCCCACGTGTCTCCGCTGGCGCGATGCCTGGCCCCCGACCTGGTGGGCATGGGGGAGTCTGACGGCACCCCCGACGGCTCGTACCGCTTCGCCGACCACAGACGATACCTGGACGCATGGTTCGATGCGGTTCTGCCCAGCGGTCCAGTGACTCTGGTTGTGCACGACTGGGGATCGGCGCTGGGCTTCCATTGGGCTCACCGCCACCCGGAACGTGTACGCGGACTGGTCTACATGGAGGCCATCGTGCGCCCGGTGTCGTGGGAAGAATGGCCGGAGGCGGCGCGGCAGGTGTTCCAGGGCTTCCGCTCAGAGGCGGGGGAGACCATGGTGCTGGAGCGCAACATCTTCGTCGAGCGAGTCCTGCCGGGCAGCACCATCCGGGGAGTCAGCGACGAGGCCATGGAGGTCTACCGCCGCCGATACGCCGAACCCGGCGAGTCGCGACGGCCCACGCTGTCCTGGCCCCGAGAAATCCCCATCGAAGGCGAGCCGCCCGACGTGGTGGCCATCGTCGCTGAATACGCCGACTGGCTGTCGCAGACCCCGACGCCAAAGCTGTTCGTCAACGCCGAGCCGGGCGCCATACTCACCGGGCCACAGCGAGAGTTCTGCCGCACCTTCCCCAACCAGCGAGAAGTGACCGTCCCCGGCGTCCACTTCATACAGGAAGACTCGCCGCACGAAATCGGCGCAGCGATCGCAGAGTGGTACGCAGGGTTGTGAATACATTACACTTGTTCTCAGCAACTCATTTTCGGAGCAACGATGCCTGAAACCATCAACTTGGATATTCGAGGAGGCGACTTTCGGGCCGTGGTTGAAACGGCTGGCGACGGTCCCCCACTGCTTTACCTGCATGGCGCGGTGGGGCAGAAGGGATGGGCCCCGTTTCTGGAGCGGCTCTCACGGAAGTTCAAAGTATATGCCCCCTACATACCCGGCTATGGCGATGCCTCCGGGCTGGAGCACCTGGCCGACCTGACCGACCTGACGTTGTACCACCTGGCGCTGCTGGATGCGTTGGAAGTCAGCCGAGCCCATGTGGTGGGGCACTTCCTGGGTGGGATGATCGCAGCCGAAATGGCTGCCTTCTCTCCTTCATCGGTGAACAGGCTGGCGCTGGTGTCTCCCGCCGGAGTGTGGCGGGACGAAGAGCCGGTGGCGGACCTTCTGGCCCTGAACGCCGATGAGCTGAAGGACAGACTGGCCGCAACGCCTGAGGGCGCATCATCCATCGACGGCCTGGCCGATTCACTGGCCCGCGACCGGATGCAGGACATCGCCGCGGCTGGCAAGTTCCTGTGGCCCCTGCCCGACAGAGGCCTTAATCGCCGCGCCTACCGAATCAAGGCGCCGACGCTGATCCTCTGGGGAGAGCAGGACCGAATCAATCCTCCATCGTATGCCGCCGATTTCAAGGGATTGATTGGCGGGGCACGGACCGACACCATTGCCAACACCGGGCACCTGCTGATGCTGGAACAGCCAGACGCCTTTGCAGACGTAGTATCGGCCTTTCTCAGCGAGGGCTGAATTTGACGGAAACAGCTCTGATTACTGAAGCCGCGGAAAAAGGACTGCAACAACTGCGGGACATCCTGCGCGATATGGGGTCGGTGGTGACCGCGTTCTCGGGCGGGGTGGACAGCGCGCTGGTGGCGGTAGCGGCCCACGAAACGCTGGGTGGCAACGCCCTGGCGGTCACGGCGGTGTCTCCTGCGCTGGCGTCTCGGGAGTTGCAGATAGCGGAGGACCTGGCCCGACAGTTCGACATTGCCCACCGCGTCATCCGCACAAACGAGATGGAGCGCGAGGGCTACACGGAAAACTCTCCTCGCCGCTGTTATTTCTGCAAGACCGAGCTCTACACCCACCTGACCGCTCTGGCAGAAGAAGAGGGCTACGCCTGGGTGGCCAACGGGGCAAACACTGACGACCAGGGCGACTACAGGCCCGGCATGCAGGCAGCAACGGAACACCGGGCTCGCAGTCCGCTGCTGGAGGCCGGACTGGACAAGACGGCTGTACGGGCCATCGCACGGCGGCTTAACATCCCGGTGTGGGACAAGCCTGCCCAGCCGTGCCTGTCATCCAGAGTTCCGTATGGGACACCTGTGACCGTGGAGACGCTGTCAAAGATCGAACGGGCCGAGGACTTCCTGCGCAATCTGGGGCTGCGGGAATTCAGGGCGCGCCACCACGACAAGCTGTGCCGGGTAGAAGCGTCGGAGGCAGATATGGAAACCGCCTTCAGGCGCCGTGAGGAAATCGTAGCGGGGCTGAAGAAGATCGGCTACCTGTGGGTCTCGCTGGATTTGACGGGTCTGCGATCCGGTAGCCTGAACGAGGTACTGAAGTCGACGGGCCAAAGAGCTCCGTCCCAGTGACCTCCGGCGCCGGTATAAAAGACCGGATCCCCTCACCCAAATCACACCGTCGCGACGTTCAATGAAGATCGCCTACATTCAGCCCATCGGCGGCGCCAGCGGCGATATGCTGCTGGGTGCACTGGTTGACGCCGGACTCTCACTGGGGTTGCTGCGCACTGAACTGGACAAGTTGCCGATCAGCGGGTACCACATCGGTGCAGCCGAAGAAACACGCTGCGAGGTTCGGGGCACTCATCTCAAAATTCTCCTGGAAGACCGCACCCGCCACTCTCCTGCGACTTTGCTCAGGGCTGTGCAGGGCAGTGGGCTTGACGCGGCATTAAAGGATCGGGCCGAGGCGGTTCTGCGGGCACTGTGGCGGGCCGAGGCGCGGGTCCACGGGGAGACGGAGGAGTCGCTGGAACTAGAAGAACTGGGCAGCGTGGACACCCTGATCGACGTTGTGGGATTCTGCATCGGACTGCGGGAACTGGGCATTGACGATGTGTACGCCGCGCCGCTGGTGCTGGGCGAGGCATCGCCGCCCCGTCGTCCTGGCGGGTACTCAAATCCTGCGCCAGCCACGCTGGAGCTGATCGCGGCTACGGGCGCCCCGCTGGCCGCAGACTCCCCGGTGCACGCCGGAGCGGGCGAGCTTACCACCCCCACAGGAGCCGCGCTGATCACATCACTGGCCGAATTCACTCGCCCGGCATTTTCCGTTCATAGGGTGGGCGTCGGCCTGGGCACAAAGGACCCTTCCGGATTCCCCAACGCGCTGAGGGTGTGGCTTGGAGAGGCTGCCGCAGCACCCGCTTCTGATAGAGACGGACCGGACATATTTCAGCCAGCCAGCGTGGTGCTGCTGGAGACCAATCTGGACGACGCGCCCGGGCTGGTGCTCGGCTATACACAGGAGCGCCTCTTCGCCATGGGTGCCCTGGACGTGTGGCATACCCCGGTCCAGATGAAAAAGAACCGCCCCGGCGCAGTCCTGTCCGTGCTGGTGCCCCCCCATCTCGAGCAGGCAGCCGTGGACCTGATTCTGCGAGAGACCCCGACTCTGGGCATCCGTTCACGCATGGTCGACCGCTACGTGGCTACCCGCCAGGGCCTCGCAGTCGAGACTGAATTCGGCAGTGTCAGCGTCAAGGTGAAGTGGCTGGCTGGTTCAGCAGTCAGCGCCGCCCCTGAGCCGGACGACTGCCGCCGCATTGCCATCGAAACCGGCCTGCCGTTCCAGGAGGTCTATCAGCGAGTTTCAGAGGCCGCCCGGCGGAGCTTGCTGGACTGACCTGATGGCCTTTGGTGAACATGAAAGCGATGATATTCGCCTTCTGCTGGAGCAGGTGCGCGATGGTGAACTGACCACCGAGGGCGCCCTGTCCAAGCTGCGGGATTTTCCTTTTCAGGACCTGGGTTATGCCCGCGTTGACCACCATCGTCCACTGCGCACCGGTTCGCCGGAAGTGGTGCTGGGCAAGGGAAAGACGCCGGTGCAGATCGCGGGGATCGTGGCTGCCCTGCGGGGCCGAGGTCATCCCGTGCTGGTTACCAAAACGGGTCCCGATGCCTTTTCAGCCGTGCTGGAGGAAGCGCCCGAGGCCCAGTACCACGAACTCGCCGGGGCAATTGTCCTGCCAGCAAAGCCCGATCGCCCCAAACAGCCTGGAGCGTTGATCGTGACCGCCGGAACAGCCGACCTCCCGGTGGCCGAGGAGGCAAGGCTAACCGCTGGGTTGATGGGGCAGGAGGCCGGTCTCATCGCCGACGTGGGCGTGGCAGGGTTGCATCGTCTGCTGGAGCGCTTGCCCGAGATCCAGACTGCGAAAGTGCTCATCGTGGTCGCGGGAATGGACGCTGCGCTGCCCGCAGTTGTCGCAGGACTTGTCTCGGTGCCAGTGATCGCCGTCCCTACCAGCACGGGCTATGGTGCCAGTTTCGACGGCCTGGCAGCGTTGCTATCAATGCTGAACAGCTGCGCTCCGGGGGTTGCTGTAGTGAACATAGACAACGGATTCGGCGCGGGCTACCTGGCGGCGCAGATCAACCGCCAAGTATTGAATGAGGAGCAAACAGAGTCTTGAATTGCCGTACCGGCTGCTTCATTCTGATACTGATGGCAGCGGTGCTGTTCGTCTCCTGCGGTATGCTGGGCCGTCTGACTCTGACTTTCTAGTAAACCCGGCGAGTACGACAGACTGGACCCGTACGGGTAGCCCCGAATGGGACCCCTTCCTCGCTCAAGATTCGTCGGCTCAAAATTCAACTGCATTCTCTATGTGGTTGATCGACGTAACTCTCCCCTGACGGTCCATGTTCAGACACACCAGGTCAATGCGCCACGCTATCCCCGAGTGGAAGTCATGGTCAAGCCGGGTTCGCAGAAACTCCTCGGCAACCTCCGCCAGCCGTTCGGCCCTGGACGGAGAGATGGATTCCTCGGCTGTCCCATAGGAATCGCCGCGGCGGGCCTTGACCTCTACGAAGACCAGCTGGTCTCCCTGACGGGCCACAATATCCATTTCTCCCGCACGGCACCGGAAGTTGTTGGCAAGCACAGAGTAGCCCTTCCCTTCCAGTAGCAGCTGCGCCTGTCTCTCTCCCCATTGTCCCAGCCGCCGGTTGCCGGCGCTCACAGCTCGGTCTGCTCCGGGAAGCGAAGGCTGGCCTGGGCCACGGGGCTGAAGGACCGGCGGTGGATCTCGCAGGGGCCGATTTGCCGCAGCCGCTCCAGGTGCATACGGGTGGCATAGCCCTTGTGCTGGGCGAATCCATAGGCGGGGAAAGCCTCGTCGAGTTCGCCCATCATCCGGTCGCGCGCCACCTTGGCGACGTTTGAGGCGGCGGCGATGCTGTAACTGCGGCTGTCACCCTTGACCACGGTATCGTACGGATAAGGGGACTGGCGCACATGGATATAGTCCAGCAGCAGGTGGGCTGGCTTTAACGTGAGGGCTTCCACCGCCTGCATCATCGCGCGAAGGGAGGCGACCCCGATGCCCGCTTGGTCGATTTCGCCAGGGGAAATTGACGCAACAGCCCAAGCGAGGGCGTATTCCTGAACGGCCAGGCAAGCCTGCTCCCGGCGAGCGCGAGAGAGGCGTTTGGAATCGTCCAGCAGGCTGAGCCAGTCCTCATCGCCCGTGAGGTCAGGCGGAAGGATCACTGCGGCGGCAACTACCGGGCCGGCCAGCGGCCCACGCCCCACCTCGTCGGCCCCGGCGACGGGACGCACTCCACGCCGTAGCAGTTCCAGTTCAAGAGACAGGTCGGGCAACTGATGCCTTGCCTCTAATCCTTAAATATCTACGATCTGAGAAGCGTCGCCGATGAGATACGGTGCAACAAGCGGTCAAACCCGCAGGTACCCTCGTCCTTCGGTGGCCTCCTGCCCCAGAGCCGGGAAGGCAGGCTCGATGGTGCCGCCGCCCAGCAGCTCGTCGCCCTGGTAGAACACGGCGGCCTGCCCGGGCGTTACGGCCCGCTGTGCATCGCGGAAGCGCACCAGCGCACCCGTGGGACGGGGATGCAGCGTGGCTGGAGCCTCGTAAGACTTGTAGCGGATTTTCACCGATACCGACGTTCCGTCGTTGGGAGTCTCGCCGCTAACGAAGTTGACACCCGAGACCCACGCCTCGCCAGCGTAGAGAGCGCTTTCCGGGCCAACCACCACTCGGTTGGTGTCCGCTTCGAGGCGGATGACGTAAAAGGGTTCCCCGGTGGTCCTCGGAAGTCCAAGACCACGACGCTGGCCAACGGTGAAGTACTCGATGCCCTGGTGCACACCCACCACGGTGCCGTCCAGCTCCACGATCTCGCCGGGTATGCCGGAGGACCGCTGCCGCAGGAACTCACGGTAGTCGCCCAGGGGGATGAAGCAGATATCCTGGCTCTCGGGCTTGTCCGCGGTGATCAGGCCGACGTCCAGCGCCAACTGCCGGATCTCCTCCTTGCGGTAGCCTCCAACCGGCAGAAGCGTCCTATCCAGTTGGGCCTGGGTCATACCAAAGAGAACATAGGACTGGTCTTTCGTGTGGTCCGACCCCTTCAGGAGCGTTGAGCCGCCCGGGCCGCGCTCGATTCGAGCGTAGTGTCCCGTGGCGACAAACTGCGCACCCAGGGCGTCGGCGCGGGACATCAGCTGGCTGAACTTAATCTTGTCGTTGCAGGCGATACAGGGATGCGGGGTGCGGCCCCGGCGATACTCGTCCACAAAATAGCCCATCACCTGATCGTGAAACTCCCGCTCCATGTTCAGAACATAGTGGGGGATGCCCAGCTTGCGGCAAACGGCCCTGGCGTCCTCCACGTCATCCAGGGTGCAACAGCCCTGGTGGTCCGCGGGTAGTTCCGATTCGTCGAGGCTGTAAAGCTTCAGTGTGACGCCAATGACGTCCCAGCCCTCGCGATGCAGCAGCATTGCGGCCACGGAGGAATCTACGCCTCCACTCATGGCGACGACGACTCTATTTGCCGACAAATGTTCGTTCATTCCGATAACCAACCTCGAATTCAGCCTAGCACATCGCCTCCAAACGGCACAACCGGAACAGGGTAGCCAGTCTGAAAACCGCCGTAAGCGTCGGCCCCGCCTCACCCATCCGGAGCCCCCGGCAGGGACTGGCAGGCCCTGCCATTACCGTCGCCATCGAGACGGTGGGGGTCCTCGGATGGACCACCCTCTGACAGGAAGAATTCCTGAGCATCCTGCCATGTTTCAAAGTCGCCACAGTTACGATCCTGAAATTCCTCCTCCTCCACTTGTGTCTGCCCCGATTGTGTCTGCACCGATGAAGCAGGCTGCAAATCTCGCCGGTCACGACCTGCATCGTCTTCAGGTGCGCCCGGCAGGGACTCGCACGGCGTACCGTCGGAGTTGCGGTCAAGGCCGTGAGGGTCTTCGTGCGGGCCTCCTTCGGCCTCAAAAAAGGAATTCGCCTTCTGCCATGTCGCAAAATCAGAACAATTCCTGTCTTCGAATTCCTCGTTGACTGATGATTGATCAGACCGGATCGCATCCCGTTCCGGTCCATTGCCAGCGGCTCCAAAGAGCGATTCGCAAGCCGTTCCATCGCTGTTGTTGTCGAGGCGATGCGGGTCAGATAACGGGCCGCCGCTTGCCAGATAAAAGTTCTGCGCGTCCCATCAAAAAGCGAAATCCTCGCAGTTGCGGTCAGGTCCGTTCGGGTCGAAGGGGAGGTCCACAAATACAGGGGATGTCGGCGTCGGTTCCGGTACAGGCGTCGAAGCAATTGCCGGCGTGGCTACCGGTGCGTTACCTGCTTCTTTGGTTGTGGGGGCACCGAGGAGCGACTGGCAGACCACACCGTCATCATCAGCATCCAGCCCGTGCGGGTCATCGTCGGGTCCTCCCGATGACAGGTAGAATATCTGGGCGTCGGGCCAGTTCGAGAAATCGCTGCATTTCACGTCTGGCGCAGCTTCCGGCACCGGCGTGCGAGCAATAGCGACCTGGGTTGGCGCGGGTGTCGCAATCGGCACAACTGTGACTACGGGAGTCGGCACCGGGGTCGCAACAGGGGAGAGGGGGACAGGGACAAACAATGCAGGTGCTGGCTCGCAGTCAGCTTGGGCATGTCCTCCCACGGCGGAGGCGGCCTGCGACGGATCCGTGGCAGCGCACGCGGCATCGTCACCGGCGACTGTGTTCCTCCCCTGTGTAGCGCCCTGTCTTGCCTCAGTTGCCGTATCTGCATTCGTATCCTGTGGCTGAATGGCCGAGGGGCCGCCGGGCAGGGTTTCACAAGGCTCGCCGTCGCCGTTTACATCCAACCGGTGCGGATCGGCATCAGGCCCGCCCGCAGCCAGGAAGAATGCCAGCGCTTCCCCGTAGGTGTCAAAATCACCACAGTCCCGGTCCGGGCCGAAGGGATCGTACTGCAGGTCCGTCGGCAGGGGCAGTGGGATCGTCGGCGTCGGAGGAGACGGGGGCGTGCCCTGCCGGGGTTGCATCAGAACGGTCGAATCGCACGTGGCCAGCATCTCGGAAAGTGCGAGGTACTCGTCCTCGGTAACTGTCAGCCCCCATTCGTTCTTAATAGTGACCCAATCAACGGCATACACGCACCAATAGTCCTCCAGGGGCGGGCGCCACCTCTCCGGTCCCTTGGCGCCCTTTGAGCGGTTGGCCCCGCTGGTGGTTGCGATCAGATGGTTTTCGTAACCCATGTAGTTGGCGTATTCGCGCTTGCGTTCCCTGCTCCAATCCCACCCGCCCGAACGGTGGGTGTTCTCGAGAGGTACCATGTGGTCGACATCGAGGTCCCCCGGATCGTCCACAATTGTTCCAGTGTAGGGTCCCTCCCATATGCCGGTGGCGACGGGACACTGTTCATCTGACTGGAAGGTGACGTCGGTTCTGGACTCGGCGATCAGGACCTCCTGACGGGCGTTCTGGCAGTCGCCGTCCTCATCTGTCCAGTGTCGCCAGTTACCCCGGTCATACTCGGGACGGTCCGCGGGTACCGCTGCTATGGTTACCGGAAGCACCAGCCCCGAGGCGCTTGAATCGGCAGTGGCACTGGGTCCCGTTGTCGCTGTTGAACTCACGGACGGAGCCGGCTCAGTGCCGGATACTGGCGGCAAAGTGCTGGTGTGTGGGATACGGGTAGGAGTGGACGAACCAACAAGGCCTTCACCGAAATCACAGCCAGCCAACAAAACTAGGTTGAGAGCGGCCGCCATCAGGACTACGCAGATCAACCACCGGGGAGAGTTAAGGCCATTGTCGGGACGGCAAAACAGGCGCAGGGGCGACAACGACCCTTTCCTTTCGTCAGGTCTCGATCCTTCGGTGGTCTGCATAGCCTCCTTCTCTCAACCGGCTCACTACTGGCCTCGGGGGCGCAGTATTCCGAACGGGATACGCCGACTTCGCTCAGACATACATTGGATTCTATTGCTTTTCGGTCAATCATCAAACCGGGTACATTTCGACCCGTGTTGCCGACTGCGCATTACCTTGAGCCGCGTAATCGAGCGTCGTATGCTGTTATCCTCGGAATTCGGCACTTGAACGGCGAGAAAGATGACCATAGAACCAGGTATCGACACGGGACCTTCCTTCTGCGGGAATTGCGGAGCTCCGGTCGAACCGGGCGCACGGGCTTGCGGAGGCTGCGGACTACCAATATCGGGTGCGACAGGTGAGGATGAGCAGCCGCATGTAGCCGGCCTTGCCTCCAATGCTGACTACATACCTTACTGCCGAAGCTGCGGAGTTGGGGTTCCATTGGGCGAGGGTCACACCTGTATTCAATGTGGAATCTCGCCCCTTTGCACATTGCACTTCCGCGCCATGGACCGCCTCTGTTTCGACTGCGCAGACGCCCCAGCTCACCTGCGGACCGCCACAGCTCCGGCGAGTATGAGGTGCACTGCCTGCGGCGCATCCGTGGGGCCGTCCATGGAATTCTGCTCCAATTGCGGCAGAACCCTGACGGCGTCGTACGCGGGTGCGGAACACATGGGGTTCTGGATCCGCCTCGCGGCCTTTGCTGTCGACCGAATCATTGCGTACCTGCTCGCCGCGGTGATAGCCGCTGCCATTGGTCTTTCCCGCACTTCTGGAGAGGCCGACCCCGCTATTCAGCAGGAGGTTACAATCAGCCTTGAGACGATCAATTACAGCTTTCTGCTGCTGGTGTGGGGGATCTGGACAGCTTATAGCGTGATACTTACGTCGCTGCGCGGTCAGACTCTGGGCAAGATGCTGGTTGGAATTCAAGTTGTTGACTCGAGCGGCAACATACCCCCCTGGCGCAGGGTCCTGCTCCGCGAGCTGGTGGGCAAGTTCGTATCGGAGGCGGTCTTCTGGCTGGGCTACCTCTGGATAGGATTCGACCAGAACAAGAGAGGATGGCACGATTTCCTCGGAGGGAGCTACGTGGTTCGAAAGCGGCGAGGCTCCAGGACCCCGGGCGGAATCCTTTAATTCGCAATCACAGAGGCGTCTGTTACACTGGCCTGCGCATTACTGAGACTATTGGCGCGGGCGACTGGTCGCGCCGGCGGAGGACATTATGGCTATTACCTTCGGCACTTCCGTCCCCACTCGCGGCCCGCTGGCCGGGCCGGACGAACTGCGGGCCCTGGCCCAGCGAGCCGATGACCTGGGCTATGACCACATCTGGGTCAGCGACCACATCATACTGCCTCGGGACGTCAGCTCCTTCTACCCCTACGCCTCCGACGGCGTGGCGACTTTCGTCCCCGACCAGCCTTACTTCGAGCCATTGGCAGCGCTGAACTTCCTGGCAGGATGCACCCAGCGGGTGCGTCTGGGGACCCACGTCCTGATCCTTCCCTATCGCCACCCTGTGCTCACCGCAAAGATGCTGTCCACGCTGGACGTCCTGTCCGGCGGTCGCGTGATCCTGGGCGCAGGTGTGGGCTGGATGGAGGAGGAGTTCGAGGCCATGGGCTTGGACACCTACGCCAAACGCGGGGCGGTAACCGACGAATATATCGAGCTGTACAAGGAACTGTGGACCAAGGACGAGCCCTCCTTTGACGGCGAGTTTTACCAGGTATCGGGCAGCGGGTTCTCCCCCAAGCCCGTTCAGAAGCCACATCCCCCCATCTGGATCGGCGGACACACGGGTCCCGCGATCCGACGCGCGGCCAAGTACGGAGACGGCTGGATGCCCATAGGGCTGCGGCCACCCGCCATCCTGGAGCCGGAAGAGCTGTCCGGTCTCATCGCCCGGCTGCGACGACTGACGGTTCAGGCCGGACGCGACGAGAATGCTGTCGACATCACTTTCAGCACCGACGTGCGCTTCAACAACTCCGCCGACGGCTCCCGTCCCTGGCTGAACGGCCGACCGGAGCAGATCGCTGCTGACCTTCGGCAATATATGGACATCGGCGTATCCAATTTCATCATCGGGTTCCCTGCGGGCGACAGTGTGGCATCGATCCAGGAAAACATGGAGCACTTCTCCCGCGAGGTGATTCCCCTCATTCCGCAGGACTAGCGCGAAATTCCGTTTATGCTTCACCCTGCCCTCCACCGTGAGGAAGAAGGCAGGGAATTGTGGAGATGCGAGAAATGTCAGTACGGAGCGACCTTAAGGCAAGGATTCAGTCCGGGGAGCAGATAGTCGCGCCGGGTGCCTACGATCCCATATCAGCGCGGGTGGTGCAGTCGCTGGGGTTCAATGCCGTCTACTGCGGCGGGTACATCTCCGGCGCCCACCTGGCGGTGACCGAGCCGCTCATGACCATGACTGAGCAGCTTTCGGTAGCGGAGAGAGTGGTAAAGGCTGTCCCGCTGCCGGTGATCTGCGACGCCGACGCGGGATACGGCGAGCCGGTCCACGCAATGCACACGGTGCGGTCTTTCGAGAAATCGGGCCTGGCGGGCATTCACATCGAGGACCAGTTCTTCCCGAAGCGTGCCTCCTACCATGCAGGCCTGGAACACGTCATCCCCATGGACGAGTTTCTCCAGAAGATCAGCTATGCGCTCAGGGCCCGCACCGATCCTGAATTTCTGATCGTGGGACGCACGGACGCCTTCACGGCTGTCGAAGGCGACATGGACGAGGCCATCCGGCGGGGCAACGCCCTCAAGGACTTGGGCGTGGACCTGGTGATGCCACGGGGCGTTCGCAGCCGAGAGGACCTGGCCACGTTCCGGCGGGGGGTGCCCGACATCCCGCTGATGGTGATCGCCGGAGCCGACGACATCACGGTGGAAGAGTACCGGGATCTGGGCTGCCAGTTCTTGATCTACGCCACCTCATCGATCATTGCGGCGGTGGATGGCATACGTCGTATCTACGAGAGCCTGAGGGACACGGGCCACATCGGGATCAACGCCCCGCAGGTGGCCGAGATGCGCGCCGGGGTGGAGGCACTGATCAGCCTGCCGGAGTACCAACAGGTGGAGGCCGAAACAACCGAGCGCGAGTTCCAGCAGCACCGAGGACATTAGCCTGACTAATTGGCTGGCTCCGTACACTGTCCCTTTTCGCTTGCCGGCAGGCGACTATTGCAAGGGAACGACCCCTGTTTTTCCTGGGCCAGTGGAAGGACAGACAGGGGTCGTCTGGCGTTCAGCACCGAAGTCGTCGCTGCGATGTTGGCTCTCTGTAGTTACGCCAAGGAATGGCGCTACTCGCGTCGGCGGAAGAAGCTCCAGACCGGGGCGGTGAATCCCGGCAGGACATCGCCACCGTCGAAGGTATCAGACTCACCCAGTACCTGCGGCGGGCCGCCGGGCCGGTAGACGGTGAGGGTGACTGGCCGTGGGTTGGCGACTATAGACATGCGTGTGCCGTGGGACAGCCACATCATTGCCCTGTCCGTCATTTCGCGGTTGGAGTTGCTGGGGGACTTGACCTCCACCACGAGATCGGGGGCCAACTCTGCGAACCCAATGACCGGCGATGGAAGGCGGTCCGGTGAGACCCAGGCCACGTCCGGTCCTCGCACTGTGTCCGGGTTACGCTCCAGCATGAAGCCAGCGTCGCCCCCTCGAACATCGCCGTAGTCGTTCTCCTCGCAGTAATTCGCAAAGAGCCTACCTATTCTGATTACCAGTACACCGTGTTCGTCCCCTGGAGGCATATCTTCCGTCAACACCCCGCGAATGAGTTCGCGCTGCATACCGTCGTCCGGCATCGCCAGCAATTCATCAGCTGTAACCAGTCCAGCTTTTGTAGTCATATCCCGCCCTGCCAACTCAACTGTGGCTGCAACATATTGGCAGAATTATATCGCTGTTATCGCGACGCAAGAGCCTAAACATTCGTGGGGACGGTGTCGCTGACGCCGTACTTGCGCTCCAGTTCGTAAATCTCGCTGAGGCCGAGGAGAGATGCAACATCCCAGCGGGTGGCAAAGCGCTTGGGGTCGACGGCGCCAGTGGCCTTCAGCTCCTCGAAGGACTCCTTCACCTGCTGATATATGAGCCAGATGGTGCTGCCGCAGATCATGATCTTGTAGCCCAGTTCGTTTACATCGTTGGTGTTCATCAGGTCCCCGTTGTACATCCGGGGAAGTTCGGCCATGTCGCGGGCGTAGTTGCGGATGTCCTCTTCGCTCTTGATACCATCTACGAACACCACGTCGGCGCCGGCTTCCACGTAGGCCTGGCAGCGGCGGATGGTGTCCTCCCAGCCGGTAACAGCGTAGGCGTCGCAACGGGCAATGATCACGAAGTCGGGGTCCCGGCGGGCATCGAGAGCGGCGCGAATCTTCTGCACGTGATCCTCAACGGTTGTGACCTGCTTGCCCTCGAAAAAGCCGCATTTCTTGGGGAAAACCTGGTCCTCGAGGTGTATGGCGGCCACGCCGGCGGCCTCGTACTCCTGCACCGAACGCATAACGTTCAGCGGGTTGCCGTATCCGGTATCGGAGTCGCAGATGACCGGGATGCCCACGGCGTTGGCGATGTACTTGGCGTTGGCGACCATCTCGGTCATGGTGAGCAGGCCCACGTCGGGAAAACCGCGTTCGGCGGCGGTGCCGGCGCCGGTCATGTAGACTGCCTGGAACCCGACGGACTCGGCAATCTTGGCATGCAGGGCGTTAAGGACGAAGGGGGCAACTACCAGGTCGCCGGAGTTGAGCATCTGACGCAGCTTGGTGGTGGCTTTCATCGCGCATTCTCCTAATTCGGGTGGAAATGGTGTTCAAATGATACCGCATCGCGGGAGGGTGGGCGCAAACCGGGAACGAAGGCAGCGTCTATCCACGGACGAATAGGCGGCCGAGGCCTCCACGGCGTTCGTCCCGCTCCGCTGGCTGCTGCTTATAGGTCAGGTCGGGGACTTCCTCAACCTATGCGACATCGGCGTAAAGCCGATGGCTGGCCAGTTGCTGCCAGGACAGATCGGCGGCCCAGCGACCATTGCTCCAGTCGTCGCCGGCGGCCTCAGACGAGTAGCGGGTCAGCAGCAGGCGCCACGGCAGCGCCGTGTGGGTCATTTCGAGACCAGAGGCAACTCCCTCAGCGAACTGCACGGCGTCGGGCAAAATGGCCTCTGGGAAAACACCGTACTCTAGCAGCGCGATTCGAGGGCGAAAGGACTCGGCAGGATACAGGGCCGCGGAATGGTTCTGGGCAGCCGCAAACGATTTATTCTGCAGGTCCAGCAGCGGCGCGGGAGCTCCGAACTGCATTACAATACCATTCATGGTGAGGTCGGCTACGATATCCCTGCGGCTGAGAATATAGGGCTCCCGGGTTCCGGTTTCACGGGCGATACCTACCACCTCCGAAGTCAGCAAGGACAGGCGATCGTCGGGGCAGGGGAAGTAGGGGGTGAGGGGCATCCGGAGCATCTGCATCTCTGCGGCCCACGAGGAGTACTGCCCGCAGACGATCTGGCGCGTCTGGTATACCTTCGCCGTGAATGAGGGCTGCAGGACCATGTCTATTCCATATCGGACGGACATTGTCATCCTCCGCTGATGGCTTTGCCTTGGCTTTCAACCTCACCCTCTTTCTCAGAAGAATGAGAGTCTCTATTCCCGTTCAGGTCAGGAAGGCGGCCAACTCGGGCAGATCAGACGTTTCGATGTTGGGTCGTGCGTCGGTGAAGGGTGCAAAGGGAATGCCGTGGCGGTCGACATAGGCGCCCTTCATTCCGGCGGTCTGGGCAGCGCGGATGTCCCAGGGGTGGGCGGCGACGTGCAGAATCTCACCCGCGTCGATCGAAAGCAATTCGGCGGCCTTCCGGTACACCCGCTGGTCGGGCTTGTAGCATCCCGCCTGCTCAACCGAGATAGTCCGGTGGACTGGAATGTTGAGCGTAGACACCATTCGTTCCAGGACAGCAAGGTCGCCGTTGGAGAGCACTGATAATGTGTAGCCTTCTCGCATTGAGGTCAGCGATTCCGCGACATCCGGGAACAGAGTCGGAGTAACTCTCTGGGTCAGCAGCTCCTCGATGTCGTGGCGGCTGTGTTCGATTCCCACGCGAGAGAACACCTGCGACAGCGTGGTTCGCCGCAACTGCTCAAAGGGAGTTCGCGGGCCGCCGAGAAACGTATCGAACATCCCCTCATGCAGGTAGGCCCACTCCCAGGTGCGAACCAGCTCGGCGGCGTCAAAGTACACGTTACGACTCTGCAAAAAACTGGCGAAAGCGGGCGCGAACGTGGCCTCCAGGTCCAGCAGAGTGCCATAAAGGTCGAAGGTGATCGCACGAATGGAACGCGGCTCGAAAGGGGACATCGCGAATCTCCGGTAAATCATAGTGGGTAAACGGCTAATTGGCGGCAGGATTATAACAGGAACCCACCGCCATCCATGAGGCGCGAGGGCCGCCATGAGGTCTTTTGTTGTCGATTACTCCAGCGTGTTCAGACCGGTTGTTTTGGGCTGAGCGAAGCATCTCGCTGGTGGCGGATAAGACCATACGCTGCGCTCCGGCTAACAAGTGGAATTCCCCGGTGGCAGCCAGGCAGGGCCATCGCAATTGGGCGGTGAAACACGTACCGTTGGGTAAAAGAACAGTCATTCCAGCGGAAGCGGGAATCCAGGGCTCTCCGTGTGCGCCTGAATACTTGACAGCAAGGGACCGTGGATTCCCGCTTCCAAGGGAATGACGACTCTTTGTCGCCCAGATGCGATAGCCAAGGGGTTGTTGGAAAAGGTGTTGCAGGGGGAAATTGGGGTGCTATAATAGAGTCTTACTGGCCCGGCCGAGGTGGTGGAATTGGTAGACACGCTGTCTTGAGGGGGCAGTGGGCGTGCGCCTGTGTGGGTTCAAATCCCGCCCTCGGCACCACAAACCGGTCAGGCGGTCCGTTTCTCAACCTCCGGGAAAGGGACAGACAAGGCGACGTAGCCAAGCGGTTAAGGCGGAGGTCTGCAAAACCTCTATGCGGCGGTTCGAATCCGCCCGTCGCCTCCATCCCTCATACCAAAATCCTCAGTCCCCAGTGTCGCTTCCCAGCACCACGGCAGTCATTTCGGGCCTCGCATCTGCTTTTCAGAAAGCCCGTTCCCAGTGCGTTTTCTCTTCCGTCCCCTCAATCGCGAGTGACCAGGCATGCCAAGCCCAACAACCTGGGTGCTGCCTGTTTGCGGCTATCCCCGGCCTGGGCCTGGATTTTCACCGGTCTATCACGTTAAATCCACTTGTTTGCGACCGGCGTAATGGTTTGGACGGCTTGGTCCTTGCTTGGGGCCGCGTGTCGTGGTGGACCGCTTGGAATGCAGGTCGAGTCTTGAATCCGATGTCCTGTTTTTCGGTCAAAGAATGTCCGGTGCAGACAGCACGGCATGTCGCCCTTTCAGCGCCCCCTTATATACCGAGCAAATGATTCGCCCAATCAGGGAATTGTTTCATTTTCGGAGTCCCTCCTGTTTTCGAAGGACCGTGGAAATATGATAATTACTGTTGAGGACAGGAGTCGTTTGTGCTGTACACGATAAAGTAGTACGGACTACCAGAGGCAATCACGGATGCGGTCATCGTTGAATAGGATTCTGTTTGTCTTGTTTTCCGGCCTGATCGCTGTGGCGTCAGGGGCCTGCGGCGGAGACCCGGTCGCGTCGCCGACAGTCGGGGCGCCACCAACCGCGACGCAGACGGCCATTCCCACTAAGGTGCCGACGGTCAGGCACACGGCCACCGTGCCGGCCGTGCCGAGCCCCACTACAAGTGCAACCGTGGAGCGCAGCCCTGCGTCTTCCCCCACTCCCGGCATCACCTCGCCTGCGCCGACAGCTCGCCCGGTGGAGCCAACGCCCGACGCGACTGCCGTTCCCAGCCCCACAGTGGTTCGGGTTTCCCGCTCGACAAGGGACAGGGAAACGGACCCGGACGTTGCCGCCGCTGACCTCGCCGCCCTGGTCGGAGGCAACAATGCCTTCGCCTTCGATCTGTACCGCGCCCTGGCTGGTTCAGAAGGCAACCTGTTCTTCTCTCCGCACAGCTTCTCGACGGCGCTGGCCATGGCCTACGCCGGGGCCCGGGGCGAGACGGAACTCCAGATGGCAGCCACTCTCCGGTACGGCCTGGCCCAGGCCAGCCTGCATCCCGCGTTCAACGCCCTCGATCTCTACCTGGCCCCGCAGAGTACAGC
The DNA here is from genome assembly GCA_965261885.1 of Dehalococcoidia bacterium. Classification (GTDB taxonomy): domain Bacteria; phylum Chloroflexota; class Dehalococcoidia; order Lucifugimonadales; family UBA3495; genus VXOI01. The sequence continues at coordinate 181,624 of CBDHDY010000043.1, read as the reverse complement.
GAATGGCGCAGAGGAATTTCGCCTCAGCGTGGCCAATTCCGTGTGGGGGCAGGAGGATTACGGCTTCCTGCCAGAGTACCTCGACACCCTGGCTGCGAACTATGGCGACGAGGTGCGGCCGGTGGACTTTCAGCGCGACCCGGAGGACGCCCGGGTCCGCATCAACGACTGGATCGCCGACAAGACGGAGGAGCGGATAAACGACATCATTCCCGACGGGGCCATAACTCCCCTCACCCGCTTGGTGCTTGCCAACGCCATCTACTTCAAGGCCGCCTGGCAGAAGGCCTTCGACGAGCGCGCCACGGCAGACCGTCCCTTCCACCTCCTCGACGGCAGCGAGCGCGATGTACCGATGATGCGGCAGCAGTCGACCCTACGCTACGCCCGGGGCGACGGGTACCAGGCAGTCGAGCTCCCCTACGTAGGCGGCGATGTGGCCATGGCCATCCTTGTGCCCGACTCCGGCAGGTTCCATGAGTTCGAGGATTCCCTGAGCGGCCAGTCAGTCCGGACAATCTTGGACAGGCTCGACTACGAGCTTGTCCGCCTGGCCTTGCCCAGATTCGAGACTGAATCGGCATTCAGTTTGTCCGACACTCTGAACGCCATGGGGATGCCGGACGCCTTCGACGATCAGGCCGCCGACTTCTCTGGAATGGACGGTCGGTCCTGCCTGGCCAGGGGGGATATCTGCCTGCTAATTTCCGATGTACTGCACAAGGCCTTCGTCTCGGTGGACGAGTCGGGCACCGAGGCGGCGGCGGCCACGGCCGTCATCATCAGCACGACTAGGGCAGTGGTAGAGGAACCGGAACCCATCGTGCTGACGATCGACCGGCCTTTCATTTTCCTGATCCGTGACCGCGGCACCGGTGCGACGCTGTTCGCGGGGCGGGTGATGAAACCGTGACAGCTGCGGTATCCGCGTAACAAAACTCGACCGTCTTCCTGCGCAGGACGGTGAATCCGCATCCTAGCGTTTGCGAAATGTACCGGATGGTTTTACGCGCCGTTGTTTAAAATATTGCTCAGTTAACGGTGGAAATGACCCTCCGCATTGGGGAATTCACCACGGGTTCATGCGCTGATTACCTGCGGTAATAGTGAAATTCGTCGCCATTACGCGTGGATATTCAACGTTCCTAACTTCGCAAAACGCTCTCAGTAGCAGATTGTTCGCTATGATAAAAAAAGCGATCAAGAGAAATTTTCCGGACTATCGCACGTACCCTGATGAAGATTCCGGCGCTATTTCTGCTACTGGTCATGGCCTGGCTGGCGGTTGCCGGCTCGCCCGCGTTTGCTGACGACCCGGCGGCAGAGGTCGGCAAGGACGACTCGCCGGTGAGCCCGCTGCTCCAGCAGTTCATACTGGAGCGGGAGACCACTTCAACCCAGCAGAGCCCCCAACCGGACAGCGGTGCAGTCACCCGCGGCCAGTCTGCGGAAAGCAGCGCAACGACCAAGGACGCTCCGGGGTCAGACAGCTCCTCCTCGACCAATTCGAGCGACGACCTCGTGCGTTTCGACTCCTCCGGCAACGTCCAGGTCTACATCCACCTCGAGAACACCGATGAATCCACCCTGCAACAACTCAGGGACCTGGGCGCCGACATCGAGATCGTCAACCTGGACTGGAAAAAGCTGCAGGCGTGGGTCCCCGTCGAGGCCCTGGACCAGATTGCCGAACTGGATGTTGTGAGGGGAATCACACCGCCCGATTACGGCGTTACCAAGGCTGGCTCCGTGACCTCGGAGGGCGACGGCATCCACCGCGCGGACCTCGTGCGTCATTTCAGTGGGCTGACTGGGAAGGGAGTCAGGGTCGGCGTCATCTCCGACGGAGTGGACTCTTGGCGCAACGCCAAGGCCCTCGGCGACCTCCCGGGCACACTGCAAATCAACCATAACATTATCAGGTCTGGCGATGAGGGCACGGCCCTCCTCGAAATCATCCACGACCTTGCCCCCGACGCCCAACTGGCATTTTCTAGCGCCGGCTCATCGCTATATTTCGTGGAAGCGATTCTCTGGCTGGCCAACGATGCCTTTGATGGTGAAGGCGCCGATATCATCGTCGACGACATCGGATACTATGCAGAACCCTACTTCGAAGACGGCCAGATAGCCCTGGCGGCAGCCGACGCGGTCGCGGGTGGCGCTGTGCTCGTGTCCGCCGCAGGAAACTCCGCGGAGGAACACTATGAGGCGGACTTCGTAGATGGAGGCGACGGCTACCACGCCTTTGACGGGGACAGCGACGTCTCGCTGCGCGTAACCGGCGCACGCTCGGGAGCAATAATGCAATGGAACGACCCCTTCGGAGCCTCCGGGAACGACTACGACATGTTCATGTGTCCCCCGGGCCTCAAGCCGATAAAGTTCAATCTTCAGAACGATATCTGCAGTGGCAGCTCGCGGGTGCAGGACGGCGACGACGATCCCGTGGAAGGTGTCTTTCTCAACGAACACGGTGAAGCGGACATCTACATCCGCAAGTTTTCAGGAGAAAACAAGCGCCTGGAGCTGTTCTTGGAGTTTGGGAATGGGCGGATCCTCGAGCACGGCGTCCCTGAAGGCGGCATCATTGGACACCCCGCTGTGGCCGAAGTGCTGGCCGTGGGGGCCATCGGAGCCTCGGATCCAGGCAACGACGACCCTGAGCCCTTCAGCGACTGGGGTCCATCAGAAATTCACTTCCCCAGTCGTGAGACCAGGGCCAAACCGGACGTAATGGGCATCGACGGCGTCACGGTAACCGGCGTCGGAGGCTTCGGCATACCGCTGGAGGGCGTTTCGGCATCCCGGTTCGACGGCACCTCGGCCGCTGCGCCCCACGTCGCCGGCATCGCCGCCCTGGTAATGGAGGCCCAGCGCATCGCCGATCCCACCATGACCAAGAGCAGGTCGCCGACGAGGTCACTCAAATAATCAGGGACACCGCAATCGACCTGGGCGACGACGGCCACGACAACACTTTCGGATACGGCCGCGCCGACGCCCTCGCCGCCATCGAGTCCATCACCGATTTCGAAGTTTACTCAAAGGAAACATTCCCATTCACCTACACCGTCGACTCCACCGGAGACGGCGCCGACAGCAACACGGGCGACGTTTCCTGTAACGACGGCAGCGACAACTGCACCCTGCGCGCGGCAATCCAGCAGCCCAGCCTATGGTCCAGCGCGGGAACTGGCACCAACGGCCTAACCCTCAGCGGCAAGGGGAGCTACGTACGCGGGCTGGCCATCAACAACTTCGACGGCAACGGCATCGTGCTGCAGGGCAGCGGCGGCGGACAGGTGCTCGTCGGCAACCACATTGGCACCGACACCGCTGGCGTATCCGACGAGGGCAACGGCGCGGCGGGCGTCTACATCAACGGCGCCCCGGACGTCGTGCTGCGGGACAACGTCATCTCAGGCAACGACTCCCACGGAATCAGCCTGACCGGGTCAGATACCAAGGACCTCTATGTAGGAGAAAACTACATCGGCACCAACGAGAGCGACTCGGATCTCGGCAACGGCGGCTCCGGCGTCCACATCGCCAGCAACACCGGAGACGGCGTCACTGTTACCTCGACCGCCAGCGGGGTCGGCAACACCATCCGGGAAAACTCCATACACTCCAATGATGACCTTGGCATCGACCTCGGCGACGACGGAGCCACCGCCAACGACACCGGAGATGTGGACACAGGCCCCAACTTCCTGCAGAACTTCCCGACCAACATCACCTTTGCTACCAGGGACGATGTGGCCTCGGTAAGCTTCACCCTCGAAGTCACGGTGAGTCGCGGGTACATCGTCGATTTCTACTCGTGCGACACGTCCAGCAGTGGCGAGGGCAAGCGGTGGCTGGGCTCCACTGACGCGCGAGGGTCAGCCTCGGGCGAGCGGACCTTCACCGCCAGCACATTCCTGGGCCAGATCGGTGATTTCACCGCGCCGACTGCCACACATATAACCGCCACTGCCACCGATACACTCCTGAACGCAACCTCAGAGTTAGCTCCATGCGTGGCACTCGTCGATCTTCCCGAACTGGACCTTTCGGTCGATGCAATGGAGGTCACCGAGGATGCCTCGCCATCGGCAACCTACGACATGGCCCTTGCATCGGAGCCATCCGATACCACCAGCGTGAAGCTGGTTGTCCCATTCTCCTCGAGATCAAACATAGTCAACCCCACCACTGGCTATCCATATACTCTAGTATTCACGACCACGAATTGGAACGTTCCCATACCTATAACCGTATTCGGGGTGTCCGACGACGACGCTCTAGATGAGGCCAACGAAATACGCCACCTGGTCCCAATAGGCGGCAGCGACCACATCACAGCGATCGTGCCGGTCGAGGTGTCCGACGACGACGCGCCCACGCTCATCTTGGAGAGCACGACTACCGGGGTAACCTTTCCGAGCGACGTATCAGTGGGCCACAACTACGACGGGATTTTCCTTCTAGACGAAGGCGACACTGCCACCTACACGGTGAAACTGGAGGAAGAACCGGACGGCGATGTCACCGTCGACACCAGCTACGCGGCAGGCGACGCATGGAGTGTCTCCCCAGATTCAATAACGTTCACCAAGACCGGTGAGGCTTCAGACGCTGACAAGTGGGAGTGGGACGACCCCCAGACAGTCACCATAATGGCCCTGAACGACCCGGATCTCGCAAACGAGTATCGCCGAGTCAAACACGAGGTTACCGTGGGCGGCGAGGATTATGTCGTGGCCGAGCTGGAAGTCGAAATTAGGGAACTGGGTCTGCCGAGTCTGACTTTCAGCCCGTCCGACAGGAACGTGAGCGTCAACGAGGGCGCCACTGCGACATATACGGTGGCCCTGGCCAGTGACCCCGGCGAAGGCGCCACCGCCACCGTTGAAATAAGAGTCGAAATCGGCCCATTTGAGAACGCCATTTACGTCTGGCAGGATAAGCTTTCCTTTACGGGCGGCGCCAGCGGGAACTGGGGTACGCCACAAACAGTAACCGTAACCGGAGAAAACGATAACGACGAATTCGACGATCTCCCTGAACTCGAACACATCCTGACAGATGGCTCCAAGACTGCCCTGCGCCCTAGAAATCTGGCCGGAAAGCCCTGTACGGGGAGATGAATTCCGGCAGTGAGACGGCCGTAAGCAAGGCCAGGATCAAGATTTGAGCGAGCCGCGCAGGGACGATCTCAAGGGCGGAACGGATGGTCCCGGCACGGAGGGCGCGGCCAACGCTGGAATCGCCGCCGGGACCTGCTGGCAGGCCAGCCTTGGCGGCCACCAGGGTCAGGTTGGCCACCGTGGCCGCCAGGTACAGCTGGAACCTGGTTTTGACGCGGCCGAAGTAGCGGGCCTGGCGGATGCCCAGTTGGACCAGCCGCGCCAGCCGGTGCTCCACCACGACCCGGCGCTGCCGGTACTCGCCAAAGGCTTCACTCTGCTGCAGGGCCCGGGCCTGCTGCAATAAAGCCTCCTGCGGGTGCAGTTGCACCGTCCGTCCTGTGCCCTGTGCCGCGGCCACGCACTCGGTCCGCAGCGGGCACACCCCGCAGACCGCTCCATCGAACTGGAAGGCCTTCAGTTGGTGCGTCCGGCCTGTTGCTGCGGTGCGAGTACCCAAGGGCCGGATTCTCCGGGTAAGGTTCCCCGCCGGACAGGTGCAGGCGCTCGCCTCCAGGTCAATATGGAAGTCCTCTTTTGGAAAGTGTTTCCGGTTTGGGCGGCCCGGCACCCTGGCAATCAGGGTGCGGCCTGCATCGGCGAAGGCCTGCCTGGTATCGCCGTCACCATAAGCGGCATCGCCCATGACCTCCTCCACCGGCACACCGGTGTTGGACTCGCTCACCTCCACCAGTTCCAGCGACCCCGAGTTGTCCGGAGCGTTGCCCGGCAGTACCTCCACGGCGGTGATCAGCTGAGAGTCCGTGTCCACCACAATCGCCGCCTTGTGCCCGTCGAAGCGTCTGCTGCTGCTCTTGTGCCCGTGGCGCATCTCCGGGTCATGCACCGACATCATCCGGTCCCGGCTCACCCCGTCCCTGAGGCTCACTCCGTCATCAGTGCGCTCCACGTCCTGGAGCAGCAACTGCCCCAGCAACTCCGCCGCCGCCACTATCTGCTGACGCTCGGCGCTATCCTCAGGCAACTCTCCCTGCGCCTGACGCGACAACTCCAGCAGCCGGTCCGCGTCTCTCACGATCCCGGCCAGCAGGACCGCCCGTGCCCGCTTGTCCGACCAGTCGATGGCCGCCTCTCCCTTGATGCTGGAGGCAAGGTACCGCCCATATCCCTGGGCCTTGGCCCATTTCCCGACGCTGATTCCCTCAACCTGCGCCAGCGCCCGCAGCAGCTTGATGATCCCGTTGGTCAGCAGATTGTATGTGTCCTTGACCGCGCCCCGGCCCAGGATGTTGGTCGTGTCCAGCGCCACCTTCATGCTCCGCCTTTTCAGGTAGCCCGACTCCCGGGCGAGGCGCAGGCTGGACTCGAACACCTCCCGCACCCTGTCGTGCATGATCAACTGGGCGCGGAACACCTGCAGCGTGCTCTTGGCGAAGGGCCTGTCCTCCACCTCAATCCCCAACGCCACCTTCCAGCGGATGTCGAAGTCGGCCCGGGCCTTGGCCTCGGCGTCGCTCACCTTGTAGTGGGACTGGAGCAGGAGAGCCGTCGCCAGCAGGCTGGGCGGCACGCTGTCCCGGCCATTGTCGGCGCAGTAGAACACGGCGAAATCAGAGTCCCGGAACAACCGGCCCCGCAGCGAGGCCAGCAGACCGTAGAAAGTGTCCCTCCCTACATGGTCCAGGTACAACCGGTCCGCTTCCCAGAGACCCCTCTGGTCTGAACGCTCTCCCAGCATTCTCAGCCCTCGCTACGCTTGTTAACCCCAAGTATAGCCCCTGGCCCACGAACGCCACTTTCCGGCCAGATTTCTAGGGTCTATGTGACCGTTGTCGACGGCAACAGGGCCCCATACTTCGTGGAAGGCACGGATACTACCCGGTCTGTGCCCGAAACTGCAGGCGCGGGCACAAACGTCGGAGACCCCGTCGAGGCCTTGGACCTTAACACCAGCGACACGCTCACCTACAAGCTGGAAGATACCAGCGGCAAATTCAGCATCGACAGCGGCACCAGCCAGATCACCGTTGCCGCCGATGGCTCGCTGGACTACGAGACCGCCCAGTACCACGAATTAAACGTGATCGTCAAGGACGCCGGCGGGTTGTCGGACAAGATCGACGTAACTGTACTTGTGCGGGACGTGGACGAACCACTCGTGATCTCAGGCAACACGTCACCGACTTTCAACGAGAACGGCAACCTCAACAACAGTGTGGCCCGCTATACCGCCCGCGACCCCGAAGGGAGTCCGATAACCTTTACCTGGTCCGTCGGAGGGACGGATGGCAGCGATTTCTCCATCGACACCGGCGGCAACCTGAGATTCAACAGCCAGCCCGACCACGAGACCAAGGACAGCTATTACATCACCATCATCGCCATCGTCGCCATCGTCGCCACCGACGCCACCGACACGTCAAACAGGGGAGAACTCTCGGTCACCGTGACCGTGACCAACGTGAACGAAGCACCCACTGTAACTGGAAGTGCTTCCCATATTTACCAAGAAATCATTGAAGGAGATGTCGCACACCCCGTAGCAGTCTTTGGCTTCTCCGATTCCGAAGGCAACGATGTGACCTGGTCTCTCTCCGGCACCGATCGCGGTGATTTCACTGTCACGAAAACCAGCACCGGGGCTGGCCAGCTGGCGTTTGGGCGCAGTGCGGACTTTGAGAGCCCTGCCGACTCCGGCGGCAACAACGTGTACAACGTCACTGTGGTGGCGACTGACGACGGGACTCCCTCCCAGGCAGGTCGGCTCGACGTTACAGTCACGGTGCAGGACGTGAACGAGGCGCCGTCCACCCCCACCGGCAACGCCAGCATCACGGTCGCCGAGAACAGCACCGGCAACCTGTCCCGCTACAGTTCCTCCGACCCGGAGCGGCGCACCATCGAGTGGAGCGTCACGGGAACGGACGCCGATGCCTTCCGCATCGACGCTTCCGGCAACCTCGCCTTCGACGGTGCTCCCGACTACGAGAACGCAAGGGACTCCGGCGGCAACAACGCATACGACATCGCCGTCACCGCCACCGACGACGGCAATCTTGCCGACGGAATGGATTCAGGTCCGCCCTCAATGTCCGCATCATTCGACGTGGAGGTAACTGTCACCTCCATCGACGAGCCGCCGGTGATCACCGGCACCACCACTTTCAATAACTGGCAGGAGAATGACGCCAGCGCCATCGAGACGTACATCGCCATAGACCCGGAAGGCAACACGCCCTTAACCTGGAACCTGGGCGGCACGGACTGGCGCGACTTCACCATCGCCGGAGGCGTGCTCGAGTTCGCCAGCACCCCAGACCACGAAGCCCCGGCAGACTCCGGCGGCAACAACCACTACGATGTCACCATCCAGGCCACCGACTCCAACAGCAAGCAGGGAGAGCTCCACGTTGACGTCATCGTCCGGAACGTCGACGAGCCACCGGAGCTGACCGGCCCGGACGCCGTCGACAACTTCCCCGAGAACTCCGCCACCAGTCGGCAGGTGGCGAGGTACACTGCCTCCAATCCGGAGCGGGCTGCGATTACCTGGTCCCTGTCGGGCACGGATGATAGCGCGTTTCCCCTCGACAACGGAACCCTGACGTTCAAGGAGTCGCCCGACTACGAGGACCAGCCAAGCTACTCAGTAACCGTGAATGTAGAGGCCGGAGGACAGACAACCAGCAAGACCGAAACCATCAACATCACGAACATAGAGGAGGCCGGAGCCGTAACGCTCTCCACCGTTCAGCCCCAGGCCGAGACGGAGGTAGCGGCTGAACTCGAGGACCCTGACAACGAACGAAACGATACCTGGCAGTGGTACCGCACCTCCAGCCGGGGTAGCACCGGCACCGCCATCGACAATGTAGCATCCGGTTCAAACACAAGGTTCTACACGCCCGTCGCCTCCGACGTGGGCAGCTACCTGCGCGCCGTCGCCTCCTACGACGACGGCCACGGCACGGGCAAGTCCGCGACTGCCGTCAGCGCCAACCGAGTGCAGGAGGCGCCGCCGACTCCTGAGCCGCCCGTGTTCCCGGCGGGCGGCGACTACGCACGCACCATCAGCGAGAACACGCGGGCCGGCACTAGTAGACCGTCAGTGTAGTATTGATGGGTAGAGAGACTTCAGTCTGATGCGTGCATCTGCGGTGGTGAAGCGCCAGTCCACTCGTACGGCGTCCAGGTTGCGCTGAGCCTGCCACGCTGCTGTTTCCCTCCGCAGGACGCCCCGGTCCGGGATGCGGCGGTCGAGGCATTGCCGGGCCATCACGCCGATCTCGATCTCTGCCATGTTGAGCCAGCTCCCGTGCTTCGGTGTGTAGTGTATCTCCAGCCGCTCCGCGATGCGCCGCGCCTCCTCCGGCTCAAAGGCCTCGTACAGCGATGACGGATGATGCGTGTTCAGGTTGTCCATCACCAGCACTATCCGTTCCTTGTCAGCGTAGTCCTCATCCACCAGTTTCCGCACCACCTCAGCCCAGTTGGTCCGGGTCCGGCGCTCTGTTACCTCCACCCGCCGCCATCCCTCCAAGGGTGCGAACAGCATGAAAAGGTTGCTCACCCCGTTGCGTTCGTATTCATAGTCGTAAGAACCTGCCGCTCCGGGGCGGGGCGGACTGCCCAGCCGGGTCTCCTTCACCTGCTGCTTGCTGGTCTCGTCCAAGCACACCAGAACCTCGCTCTCCCGGTACTGGCGATGGTAGACCTCCAGCACGTCCTCCATGGCGCAGACAAACTCCGCACTGCCTTCCGGCGGGATGCACCAGCACTCTTTCAGCCAGGGCTTGAGTTCGTTTTTTTCAGCGTATGGCGCACCGTTTCGGTGCTGATGCTGTCCACTATCTCGCATTCAACCAGCTGGTCCGCCAGCAGTCGCAGGGTCCAGCCGGCCCGGCCCTCCGGCGGTTGGGAGCAGGTCAAGGCAATCAGGCGAGCCTCCCCTGCACCATCCAGCTTCCTCTGCCGCCGGTTTAGCTGCTGCCTGCGCCCCAGGGCCACCTCCAGACCCTCCTCCACGCAGCGCCGGCGCACCCGCTCCACCGTGGCGGTGCCCACCTGCAGGGCCCTGGCAATCTCCTCGTCCTTCATGGCGCCGTCGGCCTGGTTCTCGTCGCAAAGCAACAGGATGCGGGCGTGAGTCTGCCTATAGGCCGCCGCCCGCCCTCTGGACACCAGCGACCTAAGTCCCTGTTGCTCCTCCTCCGCCAGCCGTACCCTGTACCGCTTCACCATCAGCCACACTCCACGTCCCAAACTTATCCTTGGCCACTGGCACTATGGTACTCCTCCACCCATCAGTTCAACGATGTCCGGCTACTAGGCTGGGCGCACCCATCCGCGCCACCGACGGCAACAACGACCGGCTGACCTACAGCATCCCTGCATCCGACTACTTCGAGATCGACCCCTCGTCAGGGCAGCTGCGCACCAAGGTCGAGCTCGACCACGAAACAGGACCGACGCATATGGTGTCGGTCACCGCCACCGACCCCGGCGGCCTGACAGACACCGCAAGCGACCATCACCGTCGAGGACGTGGACGAAACGCCGGAGGTGTCCGGTCCGACCAGCCCGGAAGTGGCCGAGAACGGAGGAAGGAATGTGGCGACGGACGACGAGGGCCTGTTGAAACCGCTTGTTTGCAAAACTTCTGGATTCAGGCTTTCGCCGGTATGATAGGTCGAAGTAGGTATGCGTGAAGATCGCGGCCGACGCGCCTTTCAATAACTCCAGGATATTTCGCGCTACGCCAGCTGGGCGAAATATCCGCCTGTGAATTATACATCTACGCATTGGAGCGACTCATGCTTGGCACAGGTTTTCCCACTTCTGCGGCCGAACAATTGATGCACTACGTGTACCGGTTGATAGACCCGCGTAACGGTGAGACCTTCTATGTAGGGAAGGGCCAGGGCGACCGGGTGTTTGCCCACGCTCAGGCAATGCCCGCCGAAGGCGAAAACGATGATAATTTGGTGTCGGCCCCCAAGTATCAACGGATAAGGGACATACAAGGAGCGGGACTCGAAGTGATCCACGTCATCCACCGTCTTGGAATGACACAGAAAACTGCGTTCGAGGTTGAAGCGGCGTTGATTGACGCTTATCCAGGTCTGGTCAATCTACAAGCAGGTCATGGAGCCAACGACCGTGGGAGTCGCCACGCCGACGAGATAATCAAAGCACACACGCTGGAACCGTTCGAACTGGACGAACCGCTGATCCTCATCAATATAGCGGCGCTTTGGAACGTACTCGACACCTACCAAGCTACACGGGGTGTATGGAGACTCGACCCTAATCGCGTTAAGCGGTGTAGATTGGTTTTGGGTCACGCGCGAGGAATCGTCCGAGGTGCATACCACCCTGACGAATGGTTGCCCGCCACAACGGCCAACTTCACGAATCTAGAACACGACATAGTTGGACGCTGGGGATTCAAAGGTAGAGAGTCCGAAATGTCGGTTTGGGACAAATACGTTGGTAAGCGAGTACCGGACCGATACCGTCGCAAAGGTCAGGCAAATCCCATTCGGTATTGCGATTTGCCCGCTGCCAGACGACGTAGAGGTTGATTGACTAATGGATGCCCACTAGCATTACAACGACGTTTCAAGGAGGGATGTCTGGGGATGCACAAAGCGCGGCTCGGTGCTTGGCATGGGAGCGCCTGGCCCGTTCGTTACTGTCCTGCGTATCCTCCAGCCACCGCAGCAACTCATTTGGCCCGAACCGTTGTCAATGGCGCCCAGCCTTCACGCCTCCCATCGGTGGATTCGGGCTAATACACCCTCTTGGCGGGAATTCAGACCCTTTACGCCATCGTCCCATATCCTGAAGGAGTTAGTCGAAACCTCTAAGAGCCTGTCTACGATCTCTGGGATATGTTAAGTTGAGACTATTACCAAGGCAGGGTAATCATGTCTCATTCCTATCCCAGCGACATCAGCCGGGAGCGATTCGCCCGGATTCTTCCCATGCTGGAATCGGCCCGCCGACGGACCAAGCCCCGCACCGTGGACCTGTACGATGTTTTCTGCGGCGTGCTCTACTTGCTGAAGAGCGGTTGCCAGTGGCGGATGCTCCCGGCGGACTTCCCGGACTGGCGCACCTGCTACAAGTATTTCCGGCAATGGAGTGAGCGGCCCGGCCCGCAGGAAGAGTCCATTCTGGAGCAGGTCTTAAAAAAAATCGGTTGGCGCGGCCCGACAAAGCAATGGACGGAGCGAGCAGACCAGCTTCTGCATCGTGGACTCCCAGAGCGTCAAGAACACCGACAGTGCCGGTAACAAGGGCTATGACGCGGGCAAGAAGGTGTCCGGGATCAAGCGCCACGTCGCGGTGGACAGCCAGGGGTTGCCTCATGCGATTCATGTGACCACCGCCGACGTTACCGACCGGGCCGGGGCTTTGGCGATGTTTGAACAAAGCCGGGCCGACCTGAGCCGGGTGCAGAATGTGATGGCCGACGGGGGCTACACCGGGAAGCCCTTCGCCGCGACGGTGCAGAACCTGCTGGGAGCCTCGGTAGAAGTGGTGAAACGCAATGAACTGCACACTTTCGTGGTGCTGCCGAAACGCTGGGTGGTGGAGCGGTCCTTCGCCTGGCTGGAGAAGTGTCGCCGACTATGGAAGAACTGCGAGGGAAAGCTCAATACCAGTCTGCAAATGGTGGTCCTCGCCTTCACGGTGCTAATCCTGAAGAGATTGTAAACAGGCTCTTAGGGGTCCGACACCATCGATGTCCCTTGTGCACCTCCTTGCACTTGGGTAATAGTCAAATTGCCGAGGGGGTCCCTTTCTCGTGAACCCTGGCGCCTTCCGCCTCTCCGGAAGGAGCGATGTAAGGATTGGGCATTTCCATCCCCCTTGTCGCTCGCGCAGACCTCAAGGCGGTCTCAGTGTCAAGGGCGTTCACAAAACGTACCACTGCGGCGGAAGAATCGTGTACCACCGGCGTGATGAGCGAGGGCTGTATGGCACGTGGAGTGGGGATTGTTTGGTAGCGAGGGAGGACAGTGCAGGTGTAAGTTAAGCGTCGTCCGGTTCGGCTGGTGGTGGCGGTGCGGCATTCTCCCGGCTGCGCTTGAGTCGGTAGCTCTCGCCGTTCATCTCCAGGATGTGGACGTGGTGGGTGAGCCGGTTCAGCAGCGCTCCGGTGAGGCGTTCCGAGCCGAAGACCTCGGTCCATTCGTCGAAGGGCAGGTTGGTGGTCACCAGGATGGAGCCCTGCTCGTAGCGTTGGCTGAAGACCTCGAAGAGCAGTTCCGCGCCCGTGCGGGACAAGGGTACGAAGCCGAGTTCGTCGATGATCAGCAGGTTCAGTCGTGACAGTTGCCGCTGCAGATTCAGCAGCCTTCTCTCGTCCCTGGCCTCCATCATTTCGTGGACCAGGGCGGCGGCCGTGGTGAAACCCACCGACATCCCCCGCTGGCAGGCGGACAGCCCCAGCCCAAGGGCCATGTGGGTCTTGCCGGTGCCGCTGTTGCCGACGGCGATGATATTCTCCCGGCGCTGGATGTATTCACACCGGGCCAGTTCCATCACCAGGGCCTTGTTCAGCGACGGGATTGCCGGGAAGTCGAGGGTGTCCAGACTCTTCACCGCGGGGAACCGGGCGGCCCGGATCCGCCGCTCCACCATGCGCTGGTGGCGGTCGATGAGTTCCAGCTCAGAGAGGCGCAGCAGGTACTGGGGGTGATCCACACCCTCGGCGGCGCACTGCGCGGCCAGCTTCCCGTACTCTCTCAGGAAGCTGGGAAGCTTCAGTTCCTTCAGATGATGTTCCAGCAGCAGCGTCGACCGGTCGTTCATGCCGCCCTCCCAGACAGCAGGGTCATGTAGTCTCCGGCGGACGTGGTGCTGACCCGGACCCGGGGCAGGTAGGGGTACAGCTCCAGATCCAGCCTTGGCGGACGTCCCTCCAGCCGGCACAGCACCAGGTGCTTCACCGCGTCGAAGCTCAGCGCCCCCAGCCTGATGGCGTCCCTGACGGCTGCGTGCACTTCCTGCTGGGAGAGGGTCTCCAGCAGCCTGAGCACCTGTACATACTCCCGTTTGCCCCTGCGTCCCATGCGCGCTTCCAGCAGCCGGCGCAGCGCCCCGAACTCCTCGGGGAGGTTCCATGCCTGTAGCGGAGCGGCCTGGTCCAGGGCTCCCGGCTTCCGTTCCAGGAGAGGCAGGTAGTGGATGGGGTCGTAGACGAAATCGTCCCGCTCATAGAAGCGGATGTGCCGGGCTATGACCTCGGTTCCGCAGCTGATCACCACCTGGCCCACGTAGCCCCGTACCAGGACGTCCCGGTATCCGTAGGCCACCGGCACCGAGTAGTCGGTGGTCCTGTACCGGACCAAGGGCAGGGAACTCACCCGGCCCGCCTGCTTCTCGCAGGCATGATAGGCCACCGGAGACAGGGGCAGCAGGGCGTCCAGGTCCCGCTCCATACGCTGACCGATAGTTTCCGTGTGGCCTCTGAGCTTGCGGTCCATTCGTTCCAGGCATCGTTGTTCCAGGTGGGCATTGAGTGCATCGAAGCTTTCGAAGGACGGCACCGGCACCAGGAAGTTGCGGCGCACGTACCCCACCAGCTCCTCCACCTTGCCTTTGTCGTTGCCCTTCCCGGGGCGGCCGAACCGGTCCTCGAACAGGTAGTGGGACTGCAGCTCGGTGAATGCTCTCGCGCGCTGGCGGCGGCCGTCGCCCAGGATCCGGGCAACAGCCAGCCTGGTATTGTCGTAGAGGATGCTCTGAGGCACTCCGCCCAGGTAGGCGAAGGCGGAAACGTGCCCGTCAAGGAAGGCCTCGGTGGTCTCCGCCGGGTAGGCCTTCACGAAGCAGCCGTCGCTGTGGGGCAGGTCGATGACGAAGCAGTGGGCCTTCTGCTCCACGCCGCCGATGACCACCAGGGCCTCGCCAAAGTCGCACTGGGCGTGTCCCGGCGCATGGGACAGGGGCACGAACATCTCCCTGGTCTGACGGCGATTCTCTCTGACGTAGTCCTTGACCGTGGTGTATCCGCCGCCCTTGCCGTACTCGTCCCTGAGCCGCTCGAAGATGCGCTTGGCCGTGTGGCGCTGCTTCCTGGGACGCCCGTGATCGTCCTCCAGGATCCGGCCTATGACGCCTGTGAAGGGCTCCAGCTTGGGCTTCCTGGGCGGGGTCTGTCGCTGGTAGCCCGGCGGCACGGAGTAGGCCAGCATTTTGCGCACCGTGTCCCGGTGCAGGCCGAACACCCGGGCAGCTTCCCGTATGCTCATCCCCTCCACCATCACCGCCCGGCGAACCCGCAGATATACGTCCACCTCGTACATCCATCACACCATCCATGGGTCGGCTACAACCCTATGAATGGCGGCGGACGGTCCAATTTGCAACCGCCGTTTGTCAGAGATTACCCGCCCGCACGGGACAATTTACCTCCGCCCTTTACGAACGATCCGCCCGCACGCAGCGGTGGGTGTTCTACGACCCTGATCCGACTCTGCGGCCGTTCAACACATTTCAGACTCTCGACCTGGCGTCAGATTCGCCGACGATTGTCGCCGTCAATGTAACGCAGCCGCAGCCGCAGCGGTTCCGGGGATTGCGGCTATTCCGGGGCTGGAACTATATCCCGACCACCCAGCGGCCATTGACTCCCGCGCCTGGGGCCGGCGAGCAACCAGTCGGGGAGCTCTTCGAGTTCGTTATCAGTAGAGGTACCCTGGAGAGAATCTGGTGGTTGGACAGCCGCACCCGGGAATGGCGGTTCTTCGATCCGGACCCGGAATTGGCGGCCTTCAATACGCTTTCGACGGTCAACCTGGCGGCGATTCCACCTGTTGTGGTGGCTGTGGACGTCACGAGTGGACAGACTTTCCGGGGCCGCACCCTGTTCCGGGGCTGGAATTACATAGTTTTGCGGTAGTTGGCCCCACGAAACCGGCGCCTATCGTTCCACTGCTCAGAGTAACGCGGGGCGTCCGTATTCGGGGAGACCTCAATGACACTGTCACTCTTTCGAGAAAGTAAGTCGTCTGCAGGGTTACTCACACCATTCGGAAGAGGCGGTGGCAGATGGCGCGGTACTAGCGAGACGGGAAGACCGATGCGGAAGGTCTCTTCCGGAAGGTAGTCCGCCAACATCCCGACGCCGAGGTCATCGGTCCCGGCAACCACATTGTCATGCCCGGTCTGGTCCAGACAACTTCCATGTCGGCCTTGCTCCCCTCCAGATGGGCGCACTTCCCGTGCCGCCGGAAATGTGGAGCCGGGCCCGCATCGGCACCCCATTGATCCGGCGCTACCTGGACCAACTCTGGGGCGTGATCCGGGTGAAGGAGCCGGGGACCGCCACGGTACAGCCGATACACTCTCCCGGGCGGTGACAGGGACCGGTCAGCCTGAGAACCGCCTGTAAAGTGTTTAGCGCCTACCAGGCCGACGGAATGCGGGTAACCTACGCCCCGGCAATGACGGACCTGAACACTATGGCGGCTGGCCCCATCGGTGGGAAACCTGGCTTTGACGCCCAGACGCCCCCGGGCCTGGCGTGGCGTTCAACCCGGCGCAGAAGCAGGGCCGCCGCCCGTAAGGAACCTGCCATGAAAAGGCGACGCCGGAGCTACGCCTTGCCGCGACCTGAGAAGAAATCCGATCCCCAATCAGGAGAGGACCCACTCAATCATAAAGGGTCCGGCGACGGAGGATTTTCGTCGCCGGACCCACATTTTGTTCTAGGCTTGCCACGCGGTTTGCCACGCGCCGACCGCTACAGTTTCGCTAGCAGCCTGTCCGAGGATTAGATTTTGGAGACGAAAAGCGCCACTGTCTAATCGCATTGGTGACTAATAGGCTCCAGTACACCAGTATTCTGAATAATTCACGTTATTAACGACGATATTCGCTTAGAACATTGTTTCTCGGACGGGCTGCTAGGCCTCCGCAGAGCGTAGGGCCTCCGCGTCCAGGCCGTAGTCCTCCGGATCGCGGCCCTGCATGGCAGCGAGCACGCGCTCCGCACTGAGGGGCAGGGTGCGGATGCGTACTCCGACAGCGTCGTAGATGGCGTTGGCGATGGCGGCAGGCGGACCGAATCCGGGCGGCTCGGCCACGGCGCGCAGGCCGAAGGGGCCGTCCTCGCTGGGCACTTCCACCAGTACGTTTTCGATTTCGGGCATATCTATGGCCAGTGGCATCAGGTAGGTTGCCAGAGAGGCGTTGCGCACCTGCCCGGTGTCGCGGTCAATGAGGATTTCCTCGCTCAGCGCCCGGCCGATGCCCTGCACCGCGCCGCCTTCGAGCTGCCCTTCCACCCCCATGGGGTTCACGGCCAGCCCCACGTCCTGGGCCTGCACGAAACGGGTGACACGCACCTGCCCCGTCTCCCGGTCGACCAGGACCTCCGCGCCCTGGGCGTTGAACACCGGGTTGTAAGGCATGCTGGACAGCGACGCCGTTCCCACGATGGGACCGGCGCGTGACGACAGACTCATCCGCGCCAGCTGGCCCAGCCCGATGGACTGGGGCGGGTTGTCCATGACGTAGACCGCGCCGCCTTCGCAGTCAAGGGCATCGGCCTGCACACCCAGGCGATCAGCTGCCAGCGCCATCAGCTTGTCCTTGGTGTCACCGGCAGCCATCTCTACCGCCTTTCCCTGGCTGTACACGATGCGGCTGCCTCCGCTGGGGCCAGTGAAGGGAGCGAGGTCGGTGTCGCGCTTGGCGACATTCACCTGCTCCAGCTCCAGGCCCAGCACCTCGGCGGCGATCTGTGCCAACGAAGTGTCGCTGCCGGAAATGTCCACCGAGCCGGTCAGCAGCCCGACGGTGCCATCCTCGTTGACGCTGATCGATGCGGTGGATGGCCCGCTGCCGCTGCGCCATTCGCCGACAGCTATGCCCACACCCCGGGCCATGCGTCCGTTGCCCGCCTCCGAGTCCCCACCGGAACGGGACGAAGCCATCTTATCCTTCAGCGCATCCATTACCTCGGCCAAACCGTTGCGGGGGATGCGGGCGCCGCTTACGCCGACGTCGCCCTCCTTCAGGGCGTTCCTGCGCCGGAACTCCAGAGGGTCAAGGCCCAGCTTGTGAGCGATGACGTCCATGTGAGACTCGACGGCAAAGGTCATGTCAGCGACGCCCGAGGCGCGGTATGAGCCGACATATACCTTGTTGGTGTATACGCCGTAGGAGCGCAACCGGAAGTTGGGTATTTCGTAGGCCCCCAGGCCATGGCCGACGCCGGAGTTCGGTCCGGCCCCCAGGTAGGCTCCCACATCGAATACGCTGCGGGCCTCCCGGGCCGTTATCTTGCCGTCGCTGGTGACCGCGGTCTTGATGTATATGTTGGTCTCGAGCCGCGGGCCGTTCAGGGTGAAGGTCTCCTCACGGGTGTTGACCAGCTTGACTGGGCGGTGCGTCTTCATCGCCAGAAACGCGGGGAAGGCCTCGAGGGCGAGCCGCAGTTTGGCACCGAAGCCACCGCCCATTTCCATTGCGATAATCTTGATGTTGCCGATGGGCATGTCCAGCACCGAGGCCAGCTGCTGTCTCACCTGGTACGGGCCCTGAGTGGACGCCCAGACGGTGAGCCGCCCGTTGGCCTCCACATTGGCGACGCAGGCCATGGGCTCGAGGAAGCCCTGGTTGATGGGCTGAGTGTGGTAGGTCTCCTCGATAACATGGTCGGCTTCCGCGAAGGCCTGGTCCACATCGCCGCGGTCGGCGTCCAGCATGGTGCAGTTGTTCCCGCCGAGGGCAAAGCCGTATCCTTCGAAGTTTTCCAGGTCAGGGTGAACGGTGGTGGTGCCGCCGGTGAGGGACGCCACCGGGTCGACCACCCGGTCAAGATCCTCGTATTCGACCTTGATCAGGGACAGTGCCTCCACCGCCGTTATCTCGTCATCGGCTGCCACCGCCGCCACCGGCTCGCCGACGTAGAAGACCTCATCGCGTGCCATGATCCTGCGGTCGCGAAGGGCTCCGGAGCCGAAAAAGACATCCGGGAAGTCCCTGCCGGTGATCACGCCCCTCACGCCGGGCAGAGCCTCGGCCCCGGACGTGTCGATGCTGACGATGCGTGCGTGGCTGCGAGGACTGGTCAGCACCTTGCACATCAGCATCTCGGGCAGGTACACGTCGCCGGCATAGGTGGCGTGGCCGGTTACCTTGTCGTAGGCATCGACGCGAACGAGGCTCTTGCCAAGAACATTGAACTCAGCCATCTCTGCTACTCCGTCCCTTTCGAACTCTCAACAGCGGCCATCACCGCATCAATCACCTTTGAATAGCCGGTACACCGGCACAGGTTTCCCCCGAGGCCGAACTTCACGTCCTCCTCGGAGGGATCCGGGTTCTCATTCAGCAGCCCCACCGTGGCCATGATCAGACCCGGCGTGCAGTAGCCGCACTGGAGTCCTCCGTTTTCAGCAAAGCTGCGCTGCACCGGGTGAAGCTCGCCGCCCGCGGCCAGACCCTCCACAGTAGTGACATCGGCATCGTGAGCGCTGTGGGCCAGCACCAGGCACGAGGTCACAGGCTGGCCGTTAAGTAGCACGGTGCAGGCGCCGCAGTCGCCCTCGTCGCACCCCTTCTTGGTGCCGGTCAGGTGCAACTCGTCCCGCAACATGTCCAGCAGCGAGTAGTAGGGTTCAACCAGAATGGTGCGCTCCGTTCCGTTTACGGTGATCTGGACAACGCTCTTCATATTGCCGTCCTGTTGGGTGTTCTTCATCAATTTCAATTCTGGGGGTGCTCGATTGGTCAGACGGCCACCTGGATGGCGAGCCGCCGGTAGTCTTCGTAGGGGATCGCGCTTCCAGTTGCCTCTGCGGCGGCGCGTTCCAGCGTACGGCGAGCCAGCACGCCCACCATCTGGCGGCGGTAGCCGGCCGTGCCGCGGACATCGTCTATCGGAGTGGCCTGGGCCATCGCCTGATGGGATGCCGCGTGCAGCAACTCTGCGTCCAATCTCTGCCCCAGCAGCATTTCCTCGGCGGCGTGGGCCCGCAGGGGGATCGGAGCCACCGCGCCGAGCGCGATGCGCGCGCCGGTGCACACTCCCGACCGGTCCACCGACACTGCAGATGCCACCCCAACGGTGGCGATGTCCATGGCCCCGCGCGGGCTGTGCTTGATGTACAGTGCGCCGGTATTGGGCGCAGGCGGCGGCAGGGTGATCTCGCTCAGCACCTCATCGTGGGCCAGCACAGTCTGCCCCGGCCCGGTGAAGAGCTGGTCGAGAGCGACCTGGCGATGCCCGTCCGGTCCCGACAGGCGACATTCAGCCGCGTAAGCGAGCAGCGCGGGCAGGGTGTCTCCCGAGGGCGAAGCGTTGCAGATGTTGCCGCCCACCGTAGCCAGATTCCGCACCTGGACGCCCGCAAAGGAAGCGGCAGCCGCGGCCAGTGCCGGGTAATGCTGGCGGATGGCCGGATGCTGCTCCAGCGCCTGGATGGTCGCCAACGCACCCAGCCGCAGTCCGCTCCGGCGACTGTAGGTCACGCGGCTGAGGCCCGGGATGTGCTGTATGTTCACCACGTGGTCAGGATGCCAGAACCCGGCGCGCCACCGGACCAGGAAATCGGTGCTGCCCGCCACGATCCTGGCCTGCGGGCCGTGCCGTTGCAGCATCCCTATTGCCTGCCGCAGTGTGCGCGCCTCCAAATATTCGAAACGCTTCATGCCAACCTCTTTGTCCGTACTTGCTGCGAGTGTAGATATCGCAAGCGGACAATGTCAACGCGAAGAGCCTGCCAGTGATTGCGAGCCCGTTAAGCAAGGCGTCAATTTGGAGGAGCGGTGGCACTGCCTACGATACAACCAGACGGTGGCCAGCGTATCGAAGGCTCATCCACGAAAAGTTGGAGGAATCAGAAACGCCGCCATGGTAGAGGGCATCAAGAACGCGGGCGGGAGCGCCTAGCGCTGCGGATGGAGCCGGTGGAGCGGGTGTTCGGCCGGATAAAGCTGGGCCTAGGCTCATGGCAGTTTCTGTTGCGGGCCTAAGAGAAGGTCAATCGGGAATGGCTGCACATCTGCCTCCGCCACAACCTGCCGGAACTGCCCCGGTACGTTGCTGATGCGCCCGTCGCATACAGGCAAAGGTGTCTGCCGAAAACATCAGGAAATTGGCCGGGTTTGTGAACGGAGTGCTACCAGAGGGTTAAGGGGATTCCAGCGGCCGCAACAGGCCGGCGAGAATAGTTGTCGCCAACTGATTCCTGCCAGCCTACCGGGAAAGCATCGGTCGGGCTGCTAGCTCGTCCCCCGCAATCGTGGGTCCAGTACGTCGCGAAGGGCATCGCCAAATAAATTGAACCCGAACACTATCAGGCCAATGGCGATTCCGGGGAATATCGCCATCCAGGGAGCGATGTCAACGCCTTTCGAAGTGGACTGGGCCAACATTCCACCCCAGGACGGGGCGTCGGGCGGTGCTCCGATGCCAAGGAAGCTCAGCGAAGCCTCCGCTATGATGGCGAATCCGACAGTGATGCTGAAGAATACAATGTACAGGGATACCACGTTCGGGGCCAGGTGCCGAAAGAGAATACGCCGGTCCCCGGCCCCAATAGCCTTGGCGGCCAATACAAAGTCCATCTCCTTGATACTCAGGACGCGAGACCGTATGGTTCGCGCTGCTCCGGGGGCAAAAATTATCATCAGAGTGATTATGATATTCTCCAGGGAGGCACTACCGAACGCGGCCATGATTGCGATGGCAAGAATGATGCCCGGAAAGGACATGATCGCGTCCAGAACCCGTTGAATGACCAGGTCTACAATTCCCCCGAAGTAGGCGCTGGAAATGCCTATGATTGTGCCGATGGTGGTCCCGACCAACACGCTCACTATCCCCACATAGAGTGAGATACGGGCGCCGTAGATTAGCCGTGTCAGCACGTCGCGCCCGATCTGGTCGGTGCCCAGCAGGTAATCACTGCTGGGCCCGACGAAAGCTTCCGTGGGATGGGGTTCGTAAGGGTCATAGGGAGCAATTACCGGTGCCAGAACGGCCACCAGAATTGCAAAGGCGACTATCACAGCACCAATGGTGCCGAGGGGCTGCTTCTTCCAAAACTCTGATACCGTATGCACGGCGCCGGAAGTGCGACCAACCGGTTGGATAGGCCGGATTTGGGCAGCTTCTTGAATATAGTCTGTCGTCAAGACTTCCTCTTATTGCCGATCTTCAGGTCTAGGTGAATCGAATTCTCGGATCGAGCCAGCCGTAGGTGATGTCTATCAGCTGGTTCAGGACGAGCACACCCCCGGCAACCAAGAAAACAATCCCTTGAATCATGGTGAAATCCCGGTGGAAAAAGCCTTCCCACAGAGACAGCCCGACGCCGGGAACCGTGAATACCTGTTCCACCAGAACCGTCCCTCCCAGGAGAACTCCGATCTGCCAGCCCGAAATGGTGAGAACGGGCAGAAAAGCATTCTTGAGAGCATGTCGGATTATGACCGCCTTTTCGCGCAGCCCTTTGGAATAGGCGGTACGAATGTAATCTTCTCTGAGAACGTCCAGCATGGAGGACCTGGTCACCCGGGCGACGAGCGCCATGTTGTAATAGCCCAGGACGATTGCCGGGAGAATCAATTGCTGCAGGTTCTGGAGCGGGTCCTCCCACAGCTTGGCGTAGACCACCGGAGGCACCCAACCAAAGAATCGGAGCAGCACGTAGATCGCGATGATGCCAATCCACCAGTTTGGAAACGCCGTGCCGGCAATCGCAAACACCCTCGCAGCGTAGTCGGGCCAAGTATTCTGTCTGACGGCTGAAATTATCCCCACTGGCACAGCTACGACAAAACTGAGAATCAGCGCCAGTACGACCAGTTCCAAAGTGGTCGGGAATTTCTCCTTTAGTTCGTCCCAGACGGGTTGTCCGTACCACATGGACTCCCCGAACTCGCCTCTCAAGAGATCGGCGATCCACGTGCCATACTGGACCATGATGGGCCGGTCGGTTCCCAACTGCCGGCGAACCTCGTCATATTCTTCCTGGGTGAATTGACCCGCATCTCCCTGGTCTCCCATGAGGATGGCCAAAGCAGGGTCGCCGGGTATCACCCGAAGCAGGATGATGATAATCAGAGAAATCAGCAGAAGGGTCGGGACGAATAGAATGACCCTCTTTCCGACGTACTGCCCCATCAGCTACTCTTCCAGCCAGAGCGAATCAAACTGCATGTAGGAGGAAGCGACCGTGAGAGGAACGGCGAAGTTCTTGAGCTTGTGATTGAAGGGCCAGAAAAACGGTTGGTAGTAGAGCATCACGGCAGGGGTGTCGTCGAACAGGATGATGTTTTCCATCTGGCTGATTAGTTCCAGGCGTTCGGCCGGATCGGTGGCCCTCGATTGCTGGTTGTACAGATCGATAAACCCGGGGTGGGACCAGTGGCTGTAATTCCTCGTCCCCTGAGGCATGTAGAACGCGTTGAGCAGCACATCCGGGTCTGGAACAACGTACCCGTTCCCCTGAATTCCGAGTTCGAAGTCCACGGACTTCCAAGCTTCAAGGGCCGTTTGGTATTCGAGGCCCTCCAGCGTCACATTGATTCCCACGTCTTTCAGCTGGTCCTTAATGAGGGCTGCCGAATCGGGGTTCTGACCTTCAGTGAGGCTGAACCGCAACGTAATATCCAGTCCGTCCGCGTAGCCCGCTTCAGCCAGCAGGTTCCGCGCCATTTGAAGGTCATCGGGATGTTTTGAGCCGTCGGCGTTCACACGGAATCCCGGTTGCTGGGCCAGTTCTTCCTGGCTCATACCAAGCCCAGCCCAAGTCTGAACCGGACTGCCGACCGTCCCCTCGCCGGCAATGTTTGCCTGGTTGATGGCTTCCCGGTCCACGGCAAGGAAGATAGCCCGCCGGACCTTCACGTCATCGGTTGGTGACTTGTTCACGTTCATCATTAGACCGAAGCCAGCTTGGTCGCAACACAATCGGGGAACCGACAGGATATCCCCGGCGTCTTCCGACAGCTTCAAGTAATCGCGGACTGTCAGGTTGGTCCAGCCCAAGGTGGACGTCATCACCTGTTCCGCCTTGAATGCGGCGATGATGCGACCGATATCGCTAATGATGATCTTGTTAATGCCGTCCAGGTAGGGCAGTCCTTCACGCCAGTAATTTTCGTTTTTCTCGAACTCCAACCGGTTGCCCCTGACGTATTTGACGAATTTGTACGGGCCGGTGCCGACCATGTTTTCGCCCAGGTCAATGTCTACACCAGCCTCGACGACGTGCCTGGGGAGTATCTTGACGTATTCCATGCCAAGCACGTTCAAGAAGGCCGCCGCCGGAAAGCCCAGGGTTACCTCGATAGTGTTATCGTCGATCACCCTGGAACTCTCGTAGTACTGGCGGATCAGACCGGCGCGGGGTCTCGGTTTCCCAGGCTCCACCATGCGCTCCAGACTGAATAACACGTCGTCGGCAGTGAAGGGTTCACCATCCGACCAGACCACGTTGTCATGGAGGTGGAAGGTGAAGACCAGACCGTCATCACTGATATCCCAATTCTCGGCCAAGTCTGGGACTATCTCATTGGTCGGTTCAAAGGGGTTGTATTGCACCAGGTTGTCGTAGACATGGGCAAACTCGGAGGCATCCAACCCCGCAACGGAGGGATGGGGGTCCAATTTGCCCGGCGGGCCGTGCTTCTGAATGTTGACGATCCCGCCGTACCGGGGCGACCCGGCAGGAGGCGGCGCATCGGTCGGCTCGGCCCCCGGCACCGGGGTGCTTGTGTCCTGTGATACCGGAGCCGCCTCGGTCTCCTCCCCGTCCGTTGACGGCGTGTCGCCCGATCCGCAGCCGAGGATGAAAAACAGGAGCGCTGAAACAAAGAAGATCCGGATCACCAAGACGCTGGGTGTTTTGAATCGATTAGCTAACACGACCGTACCTCCCTATGTGAAATTAGATGAGGCTGATGCTAATCGACACATCCGACGCAGTCGGTGTCCTCGAGCCGGTTAGCTGCTGGTCTATGATTTAGCGCTTTTCGTAACAAATTATCTAACTATTACATATTTGAATGCATCAATATTGTGATTATGATCATAATATATTCAATATTTTGATAATTGGCAGAGTACATCGACTAGCCAAATCGATGTCAACAGACCCTGGCCCGGGCGCAGGGACTTGTAATTGCAGAAAGGGGCGTCTGGGTTGTTGGATAATCGTGTGAGATGTACAGGGAGTGTGGAGGATTGTTGTGTGGGATGGGAATGTTGGCGATTGGGGGCCCGGACTGCTGGAGGCCCTGGGTGAGGTAAGCGATTTCTATTCGGCTCGGAACAGTTCGGTTTGGAACAGGAGGATGGTGCCGTCTTCGGTATGGACCACAAGCAGGCTTCCCATATATCCGATATCGCTCAAACTTCGGAATAAGTTCCATATAGCGTTCCTCCTGTTCCATAATCCCAGCCGGGTCAGTACATAACCCCAAACTCCTGCCGATATCATCGCCTAGATCGAAGGTGCCGTCTTCATTGACCAGGATGCCACCCGACTCTGGCTGTGAACCGTAGGAGTTGCAACCCGCCGATCCACCTACAGCGCCCTCACTGAACCTTACCGTCATCTCCGTTCCCGGGATCAGCCTCGAGGTCCGCAGCAGACCCATGTCGGAGTCCCTCTGACCCACGCTCACGAAGGCTGTCAGGTGCCATTCCACGTCAAACACGCTTCCGATCTCATTGGCCAGCGGGGAGAATGTCACCGTCTTCCCCCGACTAGTCCGGATCATGAGTCGCATCGCCCCTTCCTCTTCACTGACGGAATATTCGAGAGCCTGCGACAGGTCGTCGGTGAACCGGCCTTCTCGCTCCCGCATCTCTTCTGAACACGACGATACTTCGTACTCCGTCATTGAAATTGCAGGGAAACTCAATTGGCCGCCTGACGACCCGTAAGATGCCACATACCCGCGGCATCCAGTCATGCCAGCGACCAGGTGTTCGTCTACGAAGGCAAGGGTGGCCGCCTTCACATCATCGCCACCCTTGCCTTCCCCCACCAGTTGCCACTGAGTGCCCGGCAGTTCTGCAGAACGACCGGCGAGGGATACTTGCCGGACGAAAACCAGCCGCGCCGCGCCCATACTGTCGATAATCTCCAGCAGGTCACCATCAACGCTGAACCTCTCACCCAGCCTCAACAACTCGAGATAGCTGTCCGCCTGGTCCAGGATTCCATGGGGAAACTGGCACCCAATTAAAGTACTGACGGCGGGCGGAAGGGTGAACTCACCGTCTGCACCAGCAACCGGTGTCCCGTCCTCTGATCTCCCTCCAAAGTTGTTGCAACCGTCGAATCCGGTGAAGGTGTGCCCGTCCACGTTTAGCCATGCAAAAGTGCCTTCGATCAGTGGACTTCCGTCCAGCCCCTGAAGAATCCATGTTGAACCGTCGGGAACCTGGATTGTGGGTACGGGTTGCGATACGGCCGTAGCAGTGCTTCCCCCAATTGGTACCGCGCCATCAGGATTGCTGCAAGCGACACTTGCTGCAAACAGCCCGGCTATCGCCAGAATCACAGCGAGTTCATTCGCCCACATTGTTTCCTCTTCAACGACATTAGACTCCTGACAGTCGCTCAATCCGGCATTGAACAAATTTGCCGGAGATATGCAGATCGTCCCCGCCGGCGCATCACCAGAATGTTCCGCAGCCTCACCTTCAGGGAACTGGAGCAACCCATGTCCACGATGGTACCCACCGCCTCAAACAGTCTGCCTTGTTGCCGGTCAGGCTTTGCAATACATTACTGCCCGGCCCATCATTGGACTGGTCGTCCCCACACGCTCCGTCGCCGTGGGAAGGCACATTGATATAGATGGCGTCTATCACCAGCCACTCAAAGTCAGGAACATCGTTGATGCTGTCCAGGGTACGGGCCAACACGCCCCAGTCCGACGGCGGCAAGAGCAGCGAGGGTGGACTCCAATCACTGTGATCATGGACCGGGCCCTGATGAATCTTGCGGACCTGTGAGAGTACGAAATGGTACTCATCGGCAACGTTACAAGCGGACAGCGCTGGGAGACTTACGCCCTGCCCGGTGTGTGGTCCCGGCACGGTGCCGGTGCGGAGAGCAGGAGCAGGCTTTGCACGAAAAGCGACTGCTTTATCATCATGTGATTTGAAGTCCCCGAGGACTCAATCAAACCGAAAATAATCCTCTTTGACCGAAACAATAAATTCGTGAACACATAGATCAAAACCATAGAAGGTGCAAAGTATGAGCAGCCGCTTTTCTGAGCAGAATACCGAGGCATTTTACGACGCGGAGGACGCCCTGTATCGGTCCTTCTGGGACCGGGAGGGCAGCCTCCACTGGGGCTGGTTCGATGAGCAGACCGGCGACGATTTCCTCGCCGCCTGCACCAACCTCAACCGCGTGATGCTGGAGAAGGCCAAGATTCAGCCCGAGTCCATTGTGCTGGACATGGGCTGCGGCAACGGCAACGCCTCAACCTGGCTGTGCCGCAGCGCCGGATGCAGCGTGACCGGCATTGACCTCAGCGGCGTCCGCGTCAGCAACGCCATTGAGTCCACGGCCGCCCAACCGCCCGACGTGCGGAACCGACTGAAGTTCGAGAAAGCCTCGGGCACCGACCTACCGTTCAGGGAAAGGGTTTTCAGCCACGTTTGGAGCCAAGCTACCATCTACCACATCCACGACAAGGAGAAGGCCCTGCAGGAGGCCTATCGGGTGCTAGCGCCGGGCGGCCTCCTGGTCTTCGACGACCTCACCAAGCCCAGGCCCGACATCAGCGACGACGCCCGCCGCTACGTTTACGACCGGCTGCTCTTCGATACCGACTACAGTTTCACAGGTTACCAGGACGCGCTGAGGCAGGTGGGATTCAGGGTGCTGGACGCACATGATCTTTCCGAGCACCTGGGCAAGAGCTATGGTTGCCTGTCTCAAATGGCCATTTCTCAGCGCGAGAAGGACCCGGAGGTGTATGAGGGCCTCTCCCGCGCCTATGACCAGATGGTGCTGGCCGTGGAACGGCAGGAACTGGGATGGGGTATGTACATCTGTCAAAAATAATCGCCCGATGCGGGGACATGCGGTTCGGGTGAGCCTTAACATTGAGTTGCCTTCAGGGTGTTCCCCTGCGGCAACCGATAAAGTCCGACCCGAAATAATTCAGCAGGTGCGTCATGTCCGAATCCTACGACATCGTCTTGGCGACCCCATTCCCCAATTACAACTTCTTTGCTCACAAAATGCGGGAGCTGTGTGGGCAAAATAACCTCACATTTTTCGTCTGCAACGACACCTGGGTTAACGAGTTCCACCAGAAGGTGGTGGCTGGTGATGTGTCGGCCAAGGTGTTGCTGGACCTGACCGCCAATCAGACCCTTGAAACCGACCCATACGTACGCCTGGCGAAAGAGGTGAAGAAGCACGGCGGCTATGTCATTGACGACCCGGACGTCACGGCCGTGTCAGCCCACAAGGGGCGCTTGCACAACAAGCTGGTGGAAAACGGGGTGCCGGTGCCGCAGACTGTGGTGGTGCCCCGCGAAGAAATTGGCACGTACCGGCTGGACGAGCAGACCAAGGCGATGATCGGCGTCCCCTACGTGGTCAAGCCGGCGTGGGGCGACTCGGGCGTGGTGGTGGACGCCGACTCGGAGGAGGCCCTCCTCTGGTCGGCGGAACAGGCCCCCAACGCTGATGCCTTCCTGATCCAGAAGCGCCTGGAGCCTAAGGATCTAGGTATTCACGTGGCGTGGTTCCGCATGTTTCACGTCTGCCGTGAAGTCATACCGTGCTGGTGGAATCCCGTGACCCACGAGTACCAGATGGTGACGCCGGGGGAGGTAAGGACCTATCACCTTCGACCCCTGAGGCGAATCATGCGAGACATCGCCAGGGTCTCCCGAATGAAGAAGTTCACCTCGGAAATCTGCCTGCACCAGGACGGCAAGTTCTACGCCGTGGACTACGTTAACGCCGACCCCGATATGAACCCCCGCTCCTTCTACGCCAACGGCGTGCCCGACGAGGTGGTGCGCCACATCGTTTGGCTGCTCTTCTATGAGGCCATGCACATGGTCAAGCGGGGGCACGGGTTCTTTGACGACGAACTCAGCGAGTCGGAGGCAGACCGCAATTGGCTGGCGCGCCGGCAGAAGGAGCAGGCGGCGCTAGCTCACGGTTAGCTTTCTCTCTGCAATATTTCCGGCTGCTGAATCAGGGAAAATCGCCTGGGACGTGATCGTTTACCGGCACCATTCCGGTTGAATGACTGCCAGGTCCACGCCGCCGGCAACGAAGGTCGCCTCTCCCAGACTGCCATCTGCATGGAACGGGGCAGTCCACAGCTCAGTGCCGCCCCGTGGCATGTTGGGGTGGTCCCAGTAGAGCCACGCCAATAGCTTTCCGTCGGGGCTGAGGCATGGCGAACTGTGAAAATCGTTGTCGGCCAGCAGGATCTGGGGTTCCCACAGACCTTCCCTGTCGTGGGCGACCATCTCCAGAGAGATAGGAGACTTCCAGGTGCCGTAGGGCGCGGCAATCGACTTGGTAATATCTGGCTTGCGTCTGCTTTTCAAAGGCAATTTAGTAAAAAGGCGGTCTCCAAATCAGCGCAACATGGACTTGTCGGTGGCGCCGTGAACACCCTGCCCTTGCCAGGAGCAGGAAGGTACCTGCCGTGGTTTTTGTCCCACAAGTCAAGGTAAAAATATGCGGCAATGCGGACAGCTCCGAGTTAATTCTGACGTAACGGTAACCCCAATGGGAAAGCAGGAGAGGGACCACCATTGGAACCAACTTGGGGTTTTCCTTTAATCTTCAACACTGATATTCGAGACGGTTGCCGAGCGGATCTAAGAGCCTGTCTACGATCTCTGGGATATGTTAAGTTGAGACTATTACCAAGGCAGGGTAATCATGTCTCATTCCTATCCCAGCGACATCAGCCGGGAGCGATTCGCCCGGATTCTTCCCATGCTGGAATCGGCCCGCCGACGGACCAAGCCCCGCACCGTGGACCTGTACGACGTTTTCTGCGGCGTGCTCTACTTGCTGAAGAGCGGTTGCCAGTGGCGGATGCTCCCGGCGGACTTCCCGGACTGGCGCACCTGCTACAAGTATTTCCGGCAATGGAGTGAGCGGCCCGGCCCGCAGGAAGAGTCCATTCTGGAGCAGGTCTTAAAAAAAATCGGTTGGCGCGGCCCGACAAAGCAATGGACGGAGCGAGCAGACCAGCTTCTGCATCGTGGACTCCCAGAGCGTCAAGAACACCGACAGTGCCGGTAACAAGGGCTATGACGCGGGCAAGAAGGTGTCCGGGATCAAGCGCCACGTCGCGGTGGACAGCCAGGGGTTGCCTCATGCGATTCATGTGACCACCGCCGACGTTACCGACCGGGCCGGGGCTTTGGCGATGTTTGAACAAAGCCGGGCCGACCTGAGCCGGGTGCAGAATGTGATGGCCGACGGGGGCTACACCGGGAAGCCCTTCGCCGCGACGGTGCAGAACCTGCTGGGAGCCTCGGTAGAAGTGGTGAAACGCAATGAACTGCACACTTTCGTGGTGCTGCCGAAACGCTGGGTGGTGGAGCGGTCCTTCGCCTGGCTGGAGAAGTGTCGCCGACTATGGAAGAACTGCGAGGGAAAGCTCAATACCAGTCTGCAAATGGTGGTCCTCGCCTTCACGGTGCTAATCCTGAAGAGATTGTAAACAGGCTCTAAGAAGTCGGCCTCGACACATAGGCCATTCGGCAGCAGGGGTTCCTGATGCCAGTGTGGGGCCGCCGGTGGATTGACTGGAAGTAGTTCAAGAAAGGACCGGAGGCGGTAACCATCGCACCGCCTCCGGTCAATAATTCAGGGCTTGAGCGTAACTGCGCCTACTCTTCGGCCAGTATGTCGTAGGCCAGCGCCAGCATGATTCGCGACCCGCTCATCAGGCTCTGGATGCCCACCGATTCGTTGGTGCCGTGAATGTTGGCCAGCATCGGGTCGTCGTCTGGGTGGGAGCCCACCATGCCGTATGTGGTGGTCCCCAGGTTGCGGGTGAAGCGGGAGTCGGTGAACCCGGTGCTCAGCGATGGCACCCACTGGATGTCGTCCCGCCCGAAGGCCCTCGCGGTGCTGATCTGGATACGCTGGGCAAAATCCGTCTCAAAGGGAGAGGAGTTGGGGATCGACATGTAATCAATGTCGATCTCGACCCCCGGAATCCCCTCGAGTATCTTCTCCAGCTCCTGCCGGACGTAGGCCTCGTCCTGATGCGGCAGCGTCCGGACATCGCAGGTCAGCCGGACCGACTCAGGAACGCTGTTGGACTTGATGCCGCCCTGAATCATGGTGGGCGTGATGGTCATGCGTGACAGCGCCCGCATGATCGAGGCGAACCGCGGGTTCCTGTCCTCGGTGTCCGCGATTATCTGGTCGATGTTTGCCGCCGACGGCCTGTCCTCGATGGCAAAAACCGACAGATGCTCGAACAGGCTGGTGGAGGTGTCCCGCTCTGCCTCGTAGGCCTCGATCCGCTTCACCACTTCCGACAGGCCGAACAGAGCGTTTGTGCCCTGCCACGGGGTTGACGCGTGAGCGCTGGAGCCCCGGACATCGATCTCCAGCTGCAATCGCCCTTTCTCGCCCACTCCCAGGAGGTAGGTCAGGTTCCCTGCCGCCTCGATGGGAACTCCGCCGCCCTCGTTCACGGCCAGGGGAGCCGCCAGCTTCTCCGGGTGGTTGTCGGCCATCCAGCCAAACCCGTAGCGGCCGCCATGCTCCTCATCGGCGCAGGAGGCCAGGATCAGGCTGTCCTTGAGCTGGACCCCGTTCCGCTTGAGAATCCGCATGGCGATCAACTGGCAGGTGAGAAGGGCCTTGCAGTCCGACGCTCCGCGACCAAAGACCCGGCCATCGGCCACCGTGGCGCTGAACGGAGGGAACCACCACTTCTCCTCTTCTTCCACCGGCACCACGTCTAGGTGGGACATGAACATGAGCCCGGCCTGCCCCGAACTGCCTTCCAGCCGGGCAATCAGGTTGCCCCGATCCGGAGCGGACTCAATGGTCTCGCTGGCGATACCGTCCTCGGCCAGCCATCCCTCGATGTACCGGCACAACTCGGTCTCGTTGCCGGTGGGCATGAAGCCAGTGTTGACCGTGGGGATGCGAACCATGTCCTGTTCCAGCGCGACGATCTCGTCGCGCATCTCATCGACTTGGTCCAGCAGGTCGTTCAGATCAGGCATCCGTAGTCCTCCGAAAAATTGTCAGCATTTGCCTCCGAGACTAGAAACCGACGGCATAGGCCTCACAGCGCGGGTCGGCGCCGCCTTGCAGTACTCCGGTCTCCGGGTTGCGGGTGATGACACAGTATAGGGCCGAACCCTCCCACCAGTCTGGGTACATCTCGATCGTGTGGCCCTTGCGCCGCAGTTCCTCGGCCACATCATCGGAGATACGGCCTTCCAGCCGCAGCATCCCCGGTTCGTATTTCGACGCCCAGTTGGAACTGGGGAAGTTGTAGCTGAAGAAACGGGGCTCCTCAACGGACTCCTGCGGGTCGCGGCCAAATTCCAGGACGTTCAGCAGCAGTTGCAGCGTTCCCTGCGGGATATGGTCGCCGCCGTGCGCCCCCAGCGCCATCACGGCCTCGCCGTCCCGCAACACCAGCGCCGGCGCCGGGGTGAGCCTGGGGCGCTTGCCTCCGGCAATAGCTGCCGGATGACCTTCGGTCAGCTTGGACTGGGTGCCGCGCAATGAGAACGCCAAGCCGGTGCCGGGGATGATTGGCCCGCCGTTCTTGGTGCCCTCGCTGGGGGTGCTGGAGAAGATGTTTCCATCCCGGTCGATTACCGCGAAGTAGGAAGTCCCGCCGCCGCTGACTCCCGCTTTGGCGACCGGGGCAGCTGCCTCTCTTGGAGACTGCGGGGCGCCGTCGAAAGTCGCCCTCCCGTTACGCGGGTCTCCCGCCGGGGGCGTGCCCGGCCAGGCCATGTCCGGGTCAATCAAGGAGCGGCGCTTGGCAAGGTATTCCTCCGATAGCATTTCGTTCATTGGCACGTCCACAAAGTCCGGGTCGCCCACGTACTGCTCCCGGTCGGCAAAGGCCAGGTTTAGGGCCTGGTTCACTGTGTGGATGTACTCGGCGGAATTATGGCCCATGGACGCCAGGTCGTATCCCTCCAGGATCTTGAGGGCTTGGGGGAAGGTTGGCCCCTGGCCCCACGGGCCTGTGCTGTAGACGTCGTATCCCTTGTAGTTAACCGTAACCGGCGGAGCTACCTGGACGTGATACCGGGCCAGATCTTCCTCGGTGAGCAGGCCCCCCATTTCCTGGTTGAATGCGACGATTCTGCGGCCCAGTTCGCCGGTGTAGATGTAGTCCCTGGCCGCCTTGAGTGCGGCTTCCCGGCCTTTTCCGGCATTCGAAGACTCTATGTCCGCGATCTTGGAAAGCGTGGCGGCGAGGTCCTTCTGGTAGAACATCTCGCCCTGCCTGGGGGCGCGACCGCCGGGCAGGTAAACTTCGGCGGTGGATGGGTGGGCGTTGTACTGGTCGAAAGCGGTCTTGAACCGTCCGGCGAGGTAGCGGTACATGGGGAATCCGTTCCCAGCCAGGTCTATGGCCGCAGACGCCACCTGCCCGAAAGTCATCGTGCCGAATTTGGACAGGGACGTTATCCACGAATCGGCGGCGGCGGGTGTCAGCGACGTGAGAACCCCGGCGGGCATCTTGCCGCCGTGATTTTTCTGAAAGTACTCGACCGAAGCGGCTTGGGGCCAGACCCCGAGCCCGTCAACAGTGGTGAC
The DNA here is from genome assembly GCA_965261885.1 of Dehalococcoidia bacterium. Classification (GTDB taxonomy): domain Bacteria; phylum Chloroflexota; class Dehalococcoidia; order Lucifugimonadales; family UBA3495; genus VXOI01. Next base: position 147,681 of record CBDHDY010000043.1, on the reverse strand, counting down.
TTCCTTCCGGTCAGCCAGGTATATGACCGTGGGCGCCACGCCCAGGAAGCTGCAATCATCGACATGCGCCACGTTCAGCGCCAGGCCAACAGCCACCCCGGCATCAATGGCGTTTCCGCCCTTTTTCAGGACTTCCAGACCGGCCATGGCAGCACTGGGGTGGCTGGCTACGACCATGCCGTTGACGCCCTGCATCAATGGACGAAAACTGGTCAGCGTGGTCCCTTTGACTGGCATTTGAGGGCCTCCGAATTGACGATTTTGGGTTCTCGGTCCAGCTCGGGTCAGGCTCAACCTATCCCGGCGTTTGGTCAACGAAACTCGTGGCAAAGGCAGGTGGGTCGTGCCCCATGTTCTGTAGGATGCTCCCCATTGTAATGTCTCTGCCAAGATTCCACCTTCTCCTGGCGTCCTTCGCGGGGCTATCGCCCGTAGAGGGTGTGGGAAATACCAATTCCAACCTAATCAGGCCATGGTTGGATCGCCTTCGTTGTTCCTGCAAAGCCAGTGGGATGCCCTCACCCCAACCTTCTCCCAGAGGGTTTGGTGACTGCCGCACACTGTCTTATACCTTTCGAGGCCAACGGGGATGCGAATTCCGATTCCCGGTGGTTGCCCGAAGGAACAGTTATACTGGGATGTCGAATTGCCGTGCTGAGGATCAACCTGCATCTGGATTGAGCATGTTGATCGGAAGGAGGAATACAGGGATGCACTGTGGAGTGATGGTCACTGGTTACAACCAAGGGGACTGGCCTCGTCTGATGGCGGAAGACTATGACCGCCCTCCGGAGGTACCGGACGCCGCGAACCTGGATGACACCCTGTATATGGGGGAGCTGGTCGAGCCGCTCGGGTTCGATTCCATCTGGGCAACCGAACACTACGGATCCGCCTATTCGATGCAGCCCAACCCTCTGCAGTACTTGGCGTACTGGGCGGGCCGCACCAGCCGCGTTGATGTGGGCACGGCGGTCATCGTCGCCCCGTGGTGGAATCCGGTCCGGCTGGCCTCCGAAATTTCCATGCTCGACGTCCTGCTGAAAGGCAGGCGCCTCCACCTGGGAATCGGCCGTGGCATCGCCCCTCACGAGTATGCCTCGCTGGGCTATCCAATAGAACAGTCGCACAAGTATTTCTACGATGTGATCAACGCCATCAAGGCATCTGATGGGGCGGAGCGGTTCGAGTTCAAGGGCGAGGTCTACGACATTCCACCAACCACCATCCGGCCACAGGCCCGCCATAAGGGTGAACTTACGAAGGATATCAAGGTTGCGTTTACGACAGAGGCGTCCGCGAGAATGGCCGCCGAAAACGGCCTTGGGCAGATGTTTGTTGCCGGCGACGATGTCGAGGTGATGACCGACAAGGTGAGACGGTTCAACGCGATTCGGAGAGAACTCGGCCTTCCCCCCGACCAGCCTACCACTCTATTGTGGATGTACTGTGCCGAGACCGCTGAGGAAGCCGAAGAGGGGAGGACCTACTTCCACAACCAGCTCACTGCCGCCCAGCACCACTACTTCGAGTGGAACAATCCGGGCTACGAAGGCATCCACGGCTACGAGGAATACCTGGCACGCCAGACTGCAGACGTCGGTACCGCCGATGCCAGTTTCGCCGCCCGGCGCGCAACCCAACCCATCGGCACGCCGGACCAGATAATCGAAAGGATCAAATCGCTGCAGAGCACGATCAGCCTGGAGAAGATCGTGGTCCACATGTTTTACGGTGGGATGCCCAGAGACAAGGCTGAGAAAAGCCTCAGACTCTTCGCCGAGAAAGTCCTTCCTGAAGTCCAGGCCATGTCCACTCCGATCAATCCCAAATCCCTGGGGTAAGTCCTTGTGCCGTGATAACGGACCCGGTGGTGGGATGGCAGATTTGCGTAGTCAAAGTCCAATCGCCTCACTCGTCTTTAGTTGGGAGGAAAACTACGGTGGGGGCACCCGCCCGCCCTTCTGCCAATGGGGTAGCCGATTTCATCAGTACCAGAGTCCCCATTCCAGGCAGGGGCCGTCCTACCGGCGGGACTGTAACAAAACCGGCCAATGCCCATCTGACTTCAATCGCCAGCCGGCCATCTCGGCCCCGTGCGCGGAGCTGGAGCCATCAAAGGTGAGGCCTTCACCCATTGGTGTCTGGGACAACAGGGTTTCGCAGGCCTCTTGCCTGAAGTGGAATACGCGGTTCGGGTTGCTGCCCGCCACTTTGGCCGCCGCTACAGCAATGATAATGAAGGATGCCAGCAATCAATGGAGGTCGCGTAATGACTAACAAGATTCGCTTGGGGTTTGTGGGTGCGAACGTAAACTCGACCTGGGCCACCCAGTCGCACTTCCCGGCGCTACTGGCCAGCCCGGATGTAGAGTTCACAGCGGTCTGCACCACCCGGCCCGAGAGCGCGGAAGAGGCCCGCCAAGCCTTTGGAGCGAAGCTGGCCTTCCACGATTTCCGGGAAATGGCAGTGTCGCCGGAGATCGAAGCGGTGGCCGTGGTTGTGCGGGTGCCATCGCACTATGAGGCAACCAAGGCCGCCATCGAGGCGGGCAAGCACGTTCTCACCGAGTGGCCCCTGGGACAGGATACCGCCGAAGCCGAGGAGCTTGCAGACCTGGCCCGGGCCAAGGGTGTGCAAACGGCAGTGGGCCTGCAATCGCGAGTCAGTCCGGCACTGCTGTTCGTCAAGGAGCAAATTGAGGCCGGTTACGTGGGCGAGGTGCTCTCGTGTTCAGTGATCACCATGCGCGACGGCGCGCTGGAACGCCCTTCCAGCCGCACCTGGCAGCGCGACGCCAGCCTGGGCGCGCATACACTGACCATCGCCAACGGACACGTCATCGACGCCCTGCGCTTCGTGGCTGGTAACTTCGCGCGGGTGGCGTGCATGGTCAGCACCCAGGCCAAGCAGTGGTACGAGACCGATACCAAGCAGTTTGTGGAAGTAACATCCCCGGACAATGTGAGAGTCAGCGGACAGTTGGAGAGCGGCGCGGCAGCGTCGGTCCATGTCGGGGCTGCCCCCTGGGCCGGCAGCGGCTATCGAATGGAGATCTACGGACGGGAAGGTACGTTGATCACTACTGGGAGCGTCTCCTCGCAGCGCGGCGAGATGCTGCGGGTGCAGGGCGCAAGGGGAAGCCAGGAGTTGCAGGACCTGGATATACCTGAGCGCTTCGTCTATGTGCCTTCGGACTTCCCCAAGGGCGATCCCTTCAACATCGGGCAGTTGTATACCCTGTTCGCCGAGGCAATCCGAACCGGACAGAACCGCGCGCCGACGTTCGATGATGCGGTTGACCTGCACCGCTTCATCGATACCCTCAAGCAGGCGTCGGACACGGGTCAGGAACTGCGTTCCTAAGCAGGTGGTAGTGGTAGGGGCGGGTTTGAAACCCGCCCCTACGCCGTTTCGGTTTGGAATGCGCCCCTACGGTGCGGAGGACTGGAATACGCGCGTACGGTGCTGGAAGGATGGGTTCCCTGGCCTGGCTGCCTGAAACGGGAAGCTGCCGGTTGCGGGCGGGGTCTCAAATGGGTCTGGGTGTATGGTTTTGTCAGGCTGTTGCCGTTGCCGGTTGATGGGTCTTCAGGAAGCGCCGGGCGTGAGCTACAACCTCGTCGATATGCTCTTGGGTGTCTTTCCAGGGATAGATTGTCACCTCGGAGTTCGGGGCGAGGTTGGCTACTTCCATCGCGCACGCGTAGGGATGCGCCGGGACATCGTCGGGTGCTATCAGCAGTGGTGTCTGCAGGGCACGCACGAAATCGCGGGAAACGGTGAAAACGAAGTCGGCGCGGTCGGTATACATACTGGTCAGGAAGTCATGGACCGTGTCCATCGTGATTTCAGGACGTTTCTCGCAAAGGGGCGGCCCCCACCCGGTGATATTGTTCTGGTAGAAAATATCCGGCGTCTCCGGCCTGAACCCACTGGGCTGCATCAACGCCGCAGCCACGATGCGGTCCGGGGCCAGCCTGAGCAGGTTGTGGATCATGGGCCCGCCGATGCAGAAGCCAATGACCCCGAACTTTTCGATGCCGAGATGGTCCATCAGCCCAAGCTGGTCCTCGGAGTAGGCGTCCCAGGGGCGGTCGATCTCCAGTGGGCCGCTGGACTGGCCTCCGTTGGCATTTCGCAGGTCGGCGGCGATGCATCGGAAGTCGTCTTTGTAGGTCAACATTGGATTGAAGGGCACCGACGTCGTAAGGGATGCAAGGCTGGAATTAAGTCCGCCACCCGGAATGATCATAAGGGGGAATCCCGAACCGGCCTCTTCGTAGTAAATGCGGCTGGGGCCTCTTTCATAGAACGGCATTGCTATTTACCTCCACCGGGAATTTACCGGGAATTTTCAAAGCTGACTTATTCTTATCGAGCGTGCAAGCGGGAATTTGAGGCTCAACATCCGGAGTCGGAGTGTCGAAAGGGACTATGGGTCATCCGCCTGTTCTGGCGTGGACTCTAACCCAGGATGACTCAAGCGGGCAACTGGTTGGTTAGCAGAGCCCAGGACCAATCAGGGGCAATGTTCAGCGAATTTCCCATCTCTATGTCGCAGCCCATCATCTCGAAGTCCTGCCCAGGGGCTGGGCTGTATAATCGGGCAGGCAGTGGTGGGATACTGACTCGTTAGGTGGTAGGTCTCGCCCTTGTCAGTGAAGGCGGAATCGGCCTGCATTCCGCCCGTTTTATTTCTCGTGGTGAGTCACTACGTATTCCTCCAACCGCGCCTGCAGCTTTGGGGAGCGGATAGTTTAGAGGAGGTCCAGCCATGAAATACGGAATCATGTTGCCTTCAAGAGGCGACTTGGCCCTGCCCGAAAACATCATCCCCATTGCCAGGAAGGCGGACGAACTCGGCTTCGCGGTCATGATGTTTCCGGACCACGTCGTTCTGCCCAATGATGTCGATTCGCCTTACCCCTATACCCAGTCCGGTGTTTTCCCGGCTACTGACACAAATGAGGCCACGGAGCAGCTCACCATGCTCGCCTTTCTGGCCGGTCAGACTGAGTCCATCAGGCTGGTAACCAGCGTGATGATCGTACCTCACCGGCCCCCGGTTCTCACCGCCAAAGTACTGTCCACCATCGACGTGCTGTCCAATGGCCGGATGACCGTGGGTGTCGGGGTTGGCTGGCTGCGAAAAGAGTTCGAGGCCCTGCAAACGCCACCCTTTGAAGAACGAGGAGCGGTTACTGACGAATACATCCGGATATTCAAGGAACTCTGGACCAGCGACTCCCCGAGCTTTGAAGGAAAGTATCACAGCTTTTCTGACCTGTCCTTCCTGCCCAAGCCGGTGCAAAAGCCGCATCCCCCCATCTGGGTGGGCGGCGAGAGCCGCCGGGCCATGCGCCGCGCCGCCGAGCTGGGCGACGGCTGGCAACCGATCGGGACCAACAACCAGTTCCCTCTAACGACTCCCGCGCAGATCGTTGCCGCTATGAAGAGATTGGACAGGTACGTGGAACGGGCTAGCAGGCCCCAGGGCTCGGTGGAGGTTATCTGCCGAATGCATGGCTACAACCTCCACACCAACGGCGGTATGCCTGACTCCCCAGACCGGCCAACCTTCACCGGCAGCGCCGCGCAGATAGCGTCGGACATCAGGCGGTACGAGGACATGGGAGTAAGCCACTTGATCGCCGCCTTCGTACCGGTTGCCCAATTGGCCAGCAGCCAAGAAGAGATGATTCGCGATATGGAACTGCTGGCCGATCAGGTCTGGTCCAAGGTGTGATGCCTTGGGCCGTTGGGCACGCTGGCACAGCGTCCCTGGTCTCAAGCCTTCCATTGGCAGTCGCGGCAGCGGTCAACGCGATGGCCCGTACGACCGGACGGCGAAGACGAGGCTTGGACAAAACGACGGCGGCCTGAAGAGCTCCTTCGCCCAGGCGGGCCAACCCTGACCGCCTGCGAGTGGTCATTCGTCCCAGTTGAATATCAAGATTTTTGGTGGTGGCCCATGGAAGTAGGACTCTACATTCGCGATTACCTAGAAGACCCCGACCGGCCCATGTACCAGCAAGTAGAAGAGGCCGCCGAGGTATGCCGTCGCGCGAAGGCGTTGGGGTTTTCGGTCATCTACATGCCCCAGCACTACATATCCCATCCCACAGTCTGGATGCAGCCCATGCAGACGCTGGCCCGGCTGGCTCCCGACGCCGATGGCCTGCAGCTTCTGACCGGCATTCTGTTGCTCCCCTACCACAACCCGGTGGATATCGCCGAGCAGACGGTAACGCTGGACCACATCAGCAACGGGCGGTTCATTCTGGGAGTGGGCCTGGGCTACCGGCAAGCGGAGCTCTCTGCATTCGGGACCAACCGGAGAGACCGGGTGAGCCGGTTCGAGGAGTCCATCGAGCTGATGAAGCTGCTGTGGAGCGGGGAGGAGGTCAACTACGATGGGAGGCACTGGCAGGTGCATGACGCCAGGCTGGCCCTGACACCCGTGCAGGAGCCGCATCCTCCAATCTGGATTGCGGCGCAGAGCCGTGGTGCGGTGCGCAGAGCCGCCGCCCTTGCCGACCGGGTCATCCTCGGCCCGCAACCCGGATGGCAGGACATCAGCCTACTGACCCGCCAGTACAAGGAGGCCCTCGAAGAGCTGGGCAAGGACCCCGCGGGGCGAATCGGCGTTCATCGCTCGATAGCGATAGCCAAGGACCGTGAAACGGCCATCACCGAGGCCAGGGAAATGGCCGCCAAGAAAGCCGGCATGTACAGCTCCTTCAATATGCAGGAGAACACGACGGTGGATTTTGGACTGGGAGGGCAGCGGGACCTGCCCGATTGGGCGGTGGCCGGAAGCCCGCAGGACTGCGCCGAAATCATCAATCGATGCAAAGAAGAGGAGGGTCTGGACTACATCGGGCTGGCCAGCTTGAATCTGCCCAAGGAGTTTCCAGCCAAGTTGGGGTACCTGCAACTCATTTCGGAGGAACTGCTCCCGCACCTGTAATAGCGATGATTCTGAGGAACTGCTGCCCCACCTGCCATAGCGAAGAGGAGTTGCCGTGTCGAGGCTTCAGAGTTCTGTCGGCCTGTGCCCGCAAGTCCCGTTGGGCCTTCGCTAAGGCGGCGCTGACGGGAAGGGGTCGTTCTCGCTGACCACTGCCTGCGTTTCCCGCAGCAACAGCTCCAGCCCCTGCGACACCTTGTCGCCCCACAGGCTCTTCACGTACTCGATTACGGCGATTATATCCTCGTGGGTGAGAGTCTCTCCGAAGCTGGGCATCCCGCTCTTGAAGGACGGAATGTCGGGGGACTCGTATGCCTTGCCTCCCCGGCTCACGTAGGTGTAGAGGGTCCCGTCCCCGTGATGCCAGGTGTGTCCGTCTCCGTTAAGGGGCGGCGCGGGCAGGATCCCGTCCGGTTTCTTCAGATGCCAGTCTGGTTGTCCCTCTCCGCCCGCACCGTGGCATACGGCACAATTGTCCTGGAAGATCGTTAGTCCATGGGGCGTGCCTGATTCCAGGGCAGGGAGTGTCGTGGGTGCAGCGTCCTCTGTTGCCGGCGGCGGGGCCGGCGTTGCTGCCGATGCGGCGGAGGGCGATGGTTGCCACGTGGGCCCGGCCGTCGGGGACATCAAGGACGTTGCCGTCGGTCGGGGATCGATCAGTGGCTGGGCCGGACTGCTGGGCTGTTCTCCCCCGCAGGCCGCCAGGAAGATGAACGCAGCGATGATCACCGGCGCCGCGATAGGTGCCCCAACTGCCCTCCCGTGCTGTACTCTCGGCAACGCCCTGCTTTCCTCCGGGTCAGTCACATTCATTGTTCCAGGGCCTGGTCGAGGTCTGCTATCAGGTCATCGGCGTTTTCCAGGCCCACCGACACCCGCAGCAGGTCCTCCGGGATGGAACTTGGGGCGGAACTGCCATGACCCTCGATGGATGCCCGGTGCTCAATCAGGCTTTCGTAGCTGCCCAGGCTCGTGGCCCGGGTGAACAGCAACGTGCGGGCCGCAACCCCGAAGGCGGCCTGCCTCCCGCCCCGGACCCGGAAGGACAGCATTCCGCCGAACATGCTCATTTGCCTGCGGGCGATCTCGTGTCCGTCGTGTCCCGGAAGCCCCGGGTAGAACGTCTCCAGGACTGCCGGGTGGTCGTCCAAGAAGGCTGCCACCCTGGCGGTGTTCTCCGAGTGCGCCCGCATCCGGTAGGGCAGCGTCCGAATTCCCCGTAGTATCAGCCAGCAGTCAAAGGGCGACGGAACGGCGCCTGCGTCCCTCTGTATGGCGCGAATCTCCTGGAACATGGCGCTGTCGGTAGCGCTGACCACTGCTCCCCCGGTCACGTCGCCGTGACCTCCCAGGTACTTGGTGGTCGAGTGCACTACCATGTCTGCCCCCAGTTCGAGGCAACGCTGCAGGACCGGGGTGGCCCAGGTGTTGTCGCAGACGCAGGCGATTCCCCTGTCGTGGGCCAGCTGCGCCACCCTGGCGATGGCGGTGATCTTGAGCAGGGGGTTGGACGGGGTCTCCACCAGGATGAGCTTCGTGGCCGGGGTTACTGCCTTACTGACGGCGTCAATATTCGTCATGTCCACGAAGGAAGTGTGAAGCCCCCACCTGGCCAGCCGCTCCCGCAGCAGGAGCGCAGTCCCGTGGTAGAGGTCCTGCGGGGCGATCACATGGTCTCCGGCTGCCAGGGACTGGAACACGGCTGCCAGGGCGGCGGCGCCGGACGAAAACGCGGCTGCGGCTTCTCCACCCTCCAGGTCCCTGATGCACTCCTCCAGGAGCGCGCGGGTGGGGTTGCCGGAGCGTCCGTATACGAAGCCGGTTGGATATGTGCCGTCGGGCTCGCGCTCGAAGGTTGTCGACATGTGTATCGGCGGAGTGACCGCGCCGGTGGCGGGGTCGACGTTTCGACCGCTGTGTACGGCAAGGGTTTCAATTCTCAAGGTCCCTCCAACTCGGGAATAAATGGCTGGCAGGGCCATTGTAGCCGATGCCTGCGGAGAGGGCGTGTCGCCCTGCTTAAACCAATACCGCGGCCACGGTTAGTCCGCAAGTGCTAAAATTCCCTCGAATACTGGCAACCAGAGATTGACGAAAGGCCACTGGCGTTTGGTCGCCAGCCGGCCGGAGGTATCTTGGCACTTACCGAACTGGAAATCACCAGCCGCACCAGCTTCGCGTCCGGCGAGAGCTTCGGCGACGTGGGCGCGTATGAGCTTCTGGAAGGCACGGCCCACTACGCCGTGGACCCGTCCCACGCCCGGAATCAGGGCATAACCGATCTGGACCTGGCGCCCCGCAATTCCGCTGGCAGGGTGCAGTTTTCGGCGGACTTCGCCATGCTCCAGCCGGTGAACATCGACCGGGGCAACCGCCGCATCCTGTTCGACGTGGTAAACCGGGGCCGCAAGACCGCCCTTACCCTGAACAGCGTCCCCATCCCTACCGACGCCACCGCGCCTCTCGACGCGGGCAACGGCTACCTGATGCGCCATGGCTACACGGTGGTCTGGGGCGGCTGGCAGGCAGACGTGCCGACCACTCCCGGACTCGTCGGACTTCAGGCACCGGAAGCTGTCGGCCCCCAAGGCCCTCTGACAGGCAAGATCATGTGCCAGTTCCAGTGCAATGAACCCACCCAGGTGTTCCTGCTGGCAGACCGGCAGCACCTGCCCAATCCCGCCGCCGACCCCGAGGAGGCCGAGGCCACCCTGACGGTGCGGGACCTGCCCAACAGTCCCGCCACGCCCGTCGACCGCAGCCAGTGGTCTTTCGTCCGCGTCGAGGATGAGGACGTGGAGCCGCAGCACAGCCACATCTACATGCCCTCCGGGTTCGAGCCGGGTAGGATTTACCAGTTGGTTTACACCACAACCGGCAGCCGAATCGTGGGGCTGGGCTTCGTCGCCATGCGGGATGCGGTCTCATTCCTGAAGTACGCCCCGGCCCCTTTTGACGGGAGACGGGGGAACCCGCTCGCCGGGGCCATCGACTACGCCTACGCCATGGGCCGCTCCCAGAGCGGCCGCTTCCTCCGCCAGTACATCCACGTCGGCATCAATGAGGACGAGGAGGACCGGCAGGCTCTCGACGGGATCATCCCGCACGTGGCGGGCGGCATGCGCGGCGAGTTCAACATGCGCTTCGGACAGCCTTCCAAGGACGTCTGCTACATCATCCCGGAAATGTTCCCCTTCACCGACACTCCCCAGACCGACCCGATGACCGGCGCCCAGGGTTCTCTGCTCGACGCCCTGGAGCGGCGGGGCAAGGTGCCGAAGATCATGTTCACCAATACCTCCGCCGAGTACTGGCGGGGCGACGCCGCGCTGATCCACACCGATTTGGAGACCCTGACCGACGCCCCGGAGTCGCCATCGGTCCGCCGCTACCACTTCGCCGGTTGCCAGCACGGCTCGGGTGAGTTCCCGCCGCTGGAGTTCCGCGCCAGTGACGGGATCAGGGGACAGCTTCCCCTCAACAGCGTGGACTACGCTCCCCTGTTGCGTGCGGCGCTGGACAACCTCGACCGCTGGGTAACCACAGGCGAAGACCCTCCGGCCAGCCGCCATCCCAGCCTGGACGACGGCAGCGCAGTGGAGTCCCATACGCTGCTGGAACGCTTCGCCCAGCTCCCCGGCGTGAAGGTCCCAACCCATACCACTAGGGCGATCAGGCTGGACTACGGCCCCGAGGCACACCTCGGACGCACCACCAAGTTGCCCGCCGAAGAGGGAGAGGAATTCCCGGCGCTGGTGGCCGACCTCGACGAGTCCTTCAACGAACTGGGCGGCATCCGCATGCCCGACCTGACAGTCCCGGTGGCCACCTACACCGGCTGGAACCTTCGCGACGAGAGCATCGGCAACCCCGAACTCTTCATCGGCATCACCGGCGGCCTTGCCGGATGGACCCACCCTTTGCCCGCGACCCAGGCCGAGCGCGAGTCCACCGGCGACCCGCGGGCATCCATCGAGGAACGCTACACCGGACGGGAGGACTACCTGGAGCAGGTGACCCGCGCCGCGATGGACCTCGTGGCCGAGGGCTACCTGTTGGAGGAGGACGTCCCAGAGGTGGTGGACCTGGCGGGCCGGAAGTACGATCACTTTGTGGGAGACGGCGCGGACCGCTGAGCCAGCTGGGAATCCGGAACGAAGCAGGCGCGGCCACCATCGCGCCTGTTCGCTTTTTACGGACTACGCTTCAATACCCCGACATCAAATCTGCCGGCAGCGCGCCGGATTGCAAACTCCCTATACCTGTGCCACCGCCGGCCGCGACAGCTGCCGAGCGATAAAACCCTTCATCAAATCGATGGCCCGATCGGATTCAGGCCCGGGCGTATTGCCGAAGAGGTGGGGCATCCCAGGGAACAGCTCCAGCTCCACGTGGCCTCCGGCGGCCCGGTAAGAGGCCTCGAACTTGTGGGGAATGGACAGGGGGACGTTGTTGTCGTTTGTTCCCTGGATGATAATCGCAGGGGGCAACTCCACTGCCTCTGCCCGGTCCAGGGCCTCCTGGGGGTTTCCTTCGTGGAGGCTGTCGGGTTCCGCAAAGTAAGACTCGGTCGGGCCGATGAACCGTTCGTCACCGATTTCGCAGCCCCAGACGTAGCGGGCATAGGGATCAAGGACGGGCCAGCAGCACAGCATGAAGCGCAGCGAAGCGTCAACGTCCTCTCCCTCGGGGAGCAGAATCGCCGCATAGCGAGGATCCCTGGGGCGCATCCCGTTCAGTGCGACGGTATGGCCTCCGCTGGAGCAGCCCATGGCCCCCACCGACGCCGGGTCTATCTTTAGCTCACCGGCATGAGCCTTCATCCAGCGGGTGGCATAGTTCGCGTCGGCGATCTGGGCCGGGTAGGGATGGTCAGGGGCCAACCTGAAATCTATCGCGACGACTACTATGCCGCTGGCCGCCAGGGCCAGGTTCATGTGACGGTCACTGGAGCGGTCGTTCAGGAACCATCTGCCGCCGTGAATGTCGAGCAGACCCGGGAAGGGCCCTTCGCCCTGGGGCTGATAGATGGTGGCCTCCAGGCTGCCGCTCTCGTGTACCAGGTAGACCCGGTCGGACATTTCGACGCCGAACCGGGCTGCCGGGTTATATTCAACGCTGGTCATGGTCTCTCCTTTGCAGCTTGCTGGCGCTTATTTTACGGGAGTATCCAAGGCTCCGGCCAGTGGGCCACGGGTATGGACAGGGTCTTTCAGTAGTTCCCTCTCCCCTTTGGGGTAGGGTTGCGGTGGGGGCGTACCTCCGAAGCATTAAGAGGTGCCGATACCTGCGATTTCATCCCCACGCCTCCTCAGCCTGCCGAAGGGCCTCCCCTGAAGAGGGAAGGAGAATCAAAATGCCCTGTGGATATAGCGCACCGCCATTGACACCCGTGCGGCCCACGACGAAAATCCCTCAAAATGCCATTGGAGAGCAGAGCTTTGCCTGAGAGTCCCGACGTAGTTGTCATTGGCGCCGGCGTGGTCGGCTGCTCGGTCGCCTGGTATCTGGCCCGTGAGGGCGTCAGTGTGACCCTCCTGGAACGGGAAGCCATCGGCAGCGGGGCCTCCGCTCACGCCACCGGCTCCCTCAGCCTGCTGGGCGCCGAATTCTCCCCCGGGGCGTCTTTCGAAATGGCCCGGGCCTCCTACTCAGAATTTCATCAGATCGTCCCGGAGCTGGAATCCGACACGGGTATGAACCTGCTCTATCAGCGTCGTCCCTCCCTGCGGCTGGCCCTGGACGATGAGGAGGCCGAACTGATCAAGAGCCTGATGGTCTGGCAGCAGCCTCACGTCACGATGCGCTGGATTGACGCAGGGGAAGTGCGGGCCATCGAACCCCGACTTTCCCATTCCATCATCGGCGCCGTGTATGAGGACGAGTCCGCCCAGTTGGACAGCTACCGCCTCAACCTGGCCCTCGGCCGGGGCGCCGAACTCAAGGGCGCCAGCATCCTCTACCGGGAGGTAACCGGCCTTGTCACCAGCGGAACCACGATCTCGGGCGTGAGGACCGCCACCGGGGACATGCACTGCGGTGCGGTGGTGGTGGCTGCCGGCACCTGGAGCCGGGCTTTCACTCCCTGGCTGGGGTTCCCGGTGCCCGTCCGACCCATGAAGGGGGAGCGCCTGCTGCTCAACTACCCCGGCGAACCCCTTCCGGTTCTGATCAGCTCCCCCAAGCGCGGTCACATGATCAGCCGGACCGACGGTTTCACCAGCGTCGGCAGCACCGGCGGCCGGGACTACGACCAAAAAGAGCTTTTCTGGGGCGAGGAGTTCGACCGGCAGCCCACGGAGACCGCCCGGTTGGAACTCCTTCGGCGGGCGATAGATGTCTTTCCTGACCTGGAGCGCGCCGAGTTGGTCCAGCAGCTTGCCGGTTCCCGCCCCCTGAGCCCTGACAGCAAACCCATCATCGGACCGGTTCCCGGCTGGGAGGGCGTTCTGCTGGCCACCGGCCACACCACCAAGGGCATCCACCTTGGCCCCATCACCGGCCGCATCATCGCCGACTACATCTGCCGTGGCTCAACCCAGGCCATCTCGGACATGGCCGAATTCCTCCCGGACCGCTTCTCGAATTTCGCCGACGCCGACTTCCTACCCGCGGCCCAGGCTGTGGATGAATAATCGACGCATCCTGCACCCGTCTATGTACTTGTCGGGGTGCTGAAAGTGGGGGATTGTATGGAGATTGGAAGCGACGTTTCCTGGTTTGTTTCCGTTCCCATCCCTGTGATTGCCGGCACGGCCCGGGGGTATTCCAACATCCAGACAGGCCCGGAATCCAGGCTCGGAACCGAAGCGACGCTGGCGGCGTCTGGTCCCGTAAAGGGAAAGAAACTCTCGCCCCTTTCGGACGTGCCGCTGCTGTCCGGTCGACTCGCTACTGTCGTCCCGGAAACGGTCCGGGACAAGCAGTCCGGGAATGGCTCAGCTTCATGTTGCTGTTGCCCCTCAAATGCTACGAACAACCAAGAGCCCTTCGAGAACCGCTAGCAGCCCGTCCGAGAAACAATGTTCTAAGCGAATATCGTCGTTAATAACGTGAATTATTCAGAATACTGGTGTACTGGAGCCTATTAGTCACCAATGCGATTAGACAGTGGCGCTTTTCGTCTCCAAAATCTAATCCTCGGACAGGCTGCTAGGAAAAGGCGCTCAGACCCGGGATGATTTTCTCCCGGAAGGCGTCCACCTCGGCCTGCGGCATGTCGTAACCACCCTCCTGGGTGTGGGTGGGAAAGATGAAAACGTGATCGATGCCCGATTCGTCCCTGGCCCGCTTCAGTCTGGCCAGACATTCCCGGGACGTGCCGAACAGACCGAAGGCATCGCATATTTCGGCTGCCTGGGCATCTCCAATACTCTCTGGGACGAAATCGTCGGCCAGGTCAATGCCAGCTTCCCGCAGCCACACGAGGTTCGAATCGCTGGGATATTTCAGGTACGGCTGGTCAGGCCGGAACCACTGCTGGGGAAAGCGACGGGCAGCCGGCCCGTCATCCGACACCGTGGTCGGGGTGATGAAGATCGTCTGGAAACCGTCGAGGCTGCGTCCGGACCGTGCCGCTCCGATTTCCAGCCGGCGGCGGGCCGCTTCGACGGCCTTGGGGTGAAGGCCTACAAGCAGCAGCACGCCGTCGGCAACCTCCCCGGCCAATTCCACCATCCTTGGGCCAGCGGCGGTCATGAATATTGGTGTGGGCTTGTCGCTCAGGTTGCGCAGCCGGGTTTCCACCCCGTTGAACTCCACTCGCTCGCCCCGCAGCAGGCGGCGCATGGTCAGGACGGCCCGGCGCATGGCCTCCACCGTGGCCCGCGGCCTGCCGATGTTGCCGACGGCGAGGTAGCCGGGTCCCACGGTCAGGCGTACCCGCTCCGGCGCGATCTCCTCCAGCGAGTGGGCCAGCGACGCCAGGACCATCGGATGCCGCGTGACCGGGTTGGTGGTTGCAGGGTAAAGGGCGAGCCGCGAGGTCCGCTCCGCGGCCAGGGCAAGGGTGAGGAAAACGTCCCGCCCGCTGTGCTGATGGTCATGGACTCCGACCCCTGAAAACCCTGCGGCCTCACATCCCGCGATGAAATCCGCGGTTTCCTTGACCGGCAGCCCGACGGGCACCCTGATGTCTACTTTCATCAAACGCACCTACTCAGTCCAGAGATGGGCAAACCCGCTGGCCACCACTTGCTCATAAGCCACGTCGCCGGAGAGCCAGCCCATATTCCGGCAGAACTCATTGAGGCTGGCCACAGAGTCCGGAGAAATGTCGGCAGAGTAATAGGGTGCGTCCCGCCGCGCCAGGTCCTCAATCAAGGCAGCCTCGTCAGGCGGGAACAGCCGTTGGCCGACCTCGGCAGCCAGGGACGGATCGGCCCGCAGCGCTCGTTGCGCCGCCACGACGGCCCGCACCGCTCCCTCCGCTGTGGCTGGGGATTCTTCAATCAGCCTGTCGGTGGTGACCAGCGCCGCAAAGGTATAGTCCCTCGCAGTCGGCGGACCGAGACCCTGCCGAGGGTCAAGCACCACGCTGCCTATCCCGCTTCGCACTGCCACTTCGGCTCCCATGGCGTTGGCCCAGAACCCGTCGATCACTCCCTCCTCCAGGGCCTGCGCGACATGGACGCCGAAGGACACGCCCGGCTCGCCGCTGCCGGGCACCGGAGCTATCACCACGTCCTGCGCCGGGTCTATGCCCGCCTCGGCCAGCAACCGGCGCAGTGCGGCGTCGGGCCCGGGGGCCGCTCCAATACGCAGGCCCTTGAGCGCCGCAACGTCTCCGGGCCGGACGCCCAGGCTGGCACGCAACACCAGCACCCAGAAGGTATGCTGGGACAGGGCGGCAAGAAGCTTGGCGCCCTGCCAGCCGGGGAAGGCCGACAGTGTGGCGTGGGCAGGACCAGCAACGAAGTCGACGCTGCCGTCCCGCAACGCTTCCATGGCCCGGCCCACCGGGAAGACCATCTCCAGCTCCAGGTCTATTCCCTGGGCCTCGAAAAACCCCAGATCCACGGCGGCCACCGCCGGGAAGTAGGAGTTGGACACCAGGTCGGGTACCGCGATGCGCATTCGAGTCGTCTCCTGGGCCCTGGCCGGGGATAAGCGCGCAGGGCAGGGCCAAGTTTACCACCGGTCTGGCATCCAGTATCCTCTGCGGAAGAGCCATCGGAATGAAGTAGGAGTGGAATGATGCCCGATACGCCTTTGCACTATCAGACCATTGCGGAAGTGGGCGGCCGCCTCCGGTCCAGGGAGTTGTCGCCCGTGGAACTGACCCAGGCGATCCTGGAGCGCATCGAGGGTCTGGACGGCGACCTGAAGAGCTACGCCACGCTAATGGCTGACTCGGCCCTGACCTCGGCCCGGGTCGCCGAGCAGGAAATCGCCGCCGGGAACTACCGGGGCGGCCTCCATGGAGTGCCCATCGCCGTCAAGGACCTGTGCTTCACCACCGGGGTCGCCACCATGGGCGGCGCCCGGGTGCTCCGGGACTTCGTGCCCGACTTCGACGGCACGGTGGTGCGGAAGCTCAACGCCGCCGGTGCGGTGATTCTCGGCAAGCTGAATCTCACCGAAGGAGCGATGGCCGGATACAACCCGGAATTCCAGATTCCGGTCAATCCCTGGGGCGCCGACCGCTGGTCCGGCGCATCCTCCAGCGGCTCGGGCGTCGCGACCGCGGCCGGACTGTGCTACGGGTCGCTGGGCAGCGACACCGGCGGCTCCATCAGGTTTCCGGCGGCCGCCTGCGGCATCGTGGGAATCAAGCCCACCTGGGGGCGGGTGAGCAGGCACGGCGTATTGGCCCTGGCCCAGTCCCTGGACCACATCGGCCCCATGACCCGCAGCGCATCCGACGCCGGCGTCATGCTGCAGGCCATCGCGGGGCATGATCCAGATGACCCCACCTCGCTGACCGCTCCGGTGCCCAACATGCTGGCAGGAGTGGCCCAGGGAGTCCGCGGCGTCCGCATCGGTGTAGACGAGCGATATATCGCCGACGGCGTCGACTCCGAGCTGGCCGCTGCCGTGCTGGAGGGGGCCCACCTTCTGGAAAGCCAGGGAGCAGTGCTGGTGCCGGTGCGAATGCCCGATACCGAGCCCTACTCCCTCGCCTGGGGCGTGTTGTGCTCGGCGGAGGCCGCCGCGGCCCACCGCGAGACATTCCCCTCCAGGGGCGACGAATACGGACCCTGGTTCCGGGGCTGGCTGGATCTGGGGTTGCGCCACAGCGCCACCGACTACGCCACCGCCAGCTACCAGCGGTTGGCCTGCAACGGGACCTTGGCCGAAATATTCGGAGGCATCGACGTGCTGGTCTGCCCCTCCATGACCACGCCTCCGGAGCGGGTCACGCCGGAGGCGCTCTACGGCCCTATGGACGAGGAGGAATGGACCTGGGGGCGGTTCACCGTACCCTACGACTTCAGTGGAGCGCCCACTATATCCCTGCCCTGCGGGCTGAACAGCGAGGGTCTCCCTCTAGGCATCCAGTTCGTCGGCAGGCACCTGACGGAGCCGCTGCTTGTACAGGTGGGCCACGCCTACGAGGCCGCCACCCAGCACCGGATGATTCCGGGCGTATAGACGTCCCTTCGCCCACTGACGGAGGGGACACTTTGCGCACCAAGGCCAAAATACGGAACCCTGCCGTCGAAAGAGACAAGGATGCGGTCGGGGTGCTTGCGTGTAGCATCAATGAGGTGCTCCCTGTCCGGGGTTGGTTTCGTGTTTCAAAACCAATATCCCAGATTCAGAGGAGCACCTCGTGGCGCTTTCAGGAGACCTCTTGCACCCACTCGTTCGGTAGATTCGGGTTTGGCCTCGGAAGGTAGCTGGATATTGGAGGACAAGCATGAAGCTTGGTGCTTACTCAGGTAGGATTCTGTCAGGTGCCCTTGGGCGGCTATGGTTTATCTCGTTGCTAACTGTGGGAGTGCTCTTGGTTGCCGCATGTGCTGGCAGTGAAGGGGCTGCAGGGCCGCAGGGGCCAGCGGGCCTGGATGGCGCGGCGGGGCCTCAGGGGTTGCAGGGAGAGGCAGGGGCGGCGGGGCCTCAGGGGTTGCAGGGAGAGGCAGGGGCGGCGGGGCCGCAGGGGCCTGCGGGTCAGGACGGCGCGGCAGGGCCGCAGGGGCCTCAGGGGTTGCAGGGAGAGGCGGGGCCTGCAGGGGCCAGTGGGTCAGGATGGCGCCCCGGGGCCAGCGGGGCCAGAGGGGCCTCAGGGAGAGACAGGGAATGCTGCCCTTCCGGAGTCGCCTGCTGAAAGCAGCCAGGTAATGGTCACGATGTCCATCACAAACCTGACGCGCGGACAAATACTATCGCCCGTCTTTGTGACAAGGCATGGCGCGGGTGCCGGCCCTCTGTACACGCTTGGTGAACCAGCCAGCATTTCTTTGGCGAAGATGGCCGAAGACGCCGACGCATCCGGCCTGCTGTCTGAATGGGCATCGGAGGACAACCCCGACATCAGCGAGACGATGGTGGTAGCGCTGGACGAAGGTCCCATACCGCCCGGTGCAACTGTTTCAATGAGTTTCGAGGTCACCGACGGAAACAGTTTGGTTTCCTTTGCCAGTATGCTGGTTACTACCAACGACGCTTTCATCGGCGCAAGCGGCCTTGACGTCTCCAGCTCGCGCACCATCAACCTGAATGCCTACGACGCCGGCAGCGAAGCCAACAGCGAGGACTGCGACTACATTCCGGGTCCACCCTGCGGCAAGCACGCCGAAGACGAGTCAGAAGCCGAAGGGCATATCTACGTTCACGCTGGGATTCACGGGGGCGAAAAGTCCGATCTCAACCCCGCTGTGCACGATTGGCGTAATCCGGTAGCCCGGCTGTCGATCGTAGTGGAGAAACTCGGCGAATAGTTCCCTATGCCAGTACGGGGGATCAGACGCGTCTGAGAAATCCACAGGAGGCGGAATATAGAATCCCGCCTCCTGTTATTGTATAGACGCTGCTTGTGCCTTCACCCACTCTCGATATATGGGGTGCTCCGCGTTCGCGGTTGAAGCCTGCAAGGACACCCCTGGCAACAGAGTGGTCATTGTTGAATGTACACCGTCAGCGAAATGGGAACACAGTTAAGCACGAAAAACACCAAGCTGGGGTGAGGTGAGCGTGCCAGTCCGCTGGTGGACAGTGGTCAACGGCTCGGTCGGCCATGTGCCCGTGTTGGCCGCGGGGCCCTGGTCCCAGTTGGGATGGCACTCGGAGTAGCCACAATCGGCTTCGCGGCCGCGGAGACTCCCCGTCCAAAACGTCAGGCAGGTTGAATTCGGCCTCAGGGATGTGGCTGATCCTGCTCTTTCGCACAGGATGACGACCGCTTTAAGAGCGCCGGCGAATCCTGGCCGTCAGGGTACATCACCTTGTGCAGTCAGGCCCGCTTCACCCGCCAAGGCAGGCGCAGCGTTTGGAGGCAAATGAAAGGGGCGCTGCAACGGTGCGGCGCCCCTTTAACGCGGGTTGGTTATTGCCCCCCGTTCAGGAGGTCATGCCGGTGATTGCGGCCCGGCGGATCCTGGCTGCCAGTCCGGGCAGCGCCTTCACGACTCCCCGGCGCAGAGTGAAGGCCGTTGTTTCCACGGCGTCTGCCAAGGTGAAGACGTCAGCCTGTGTCGGGTTGCTCTTCAGCTGGTCCCTGAGTCCGTTGACCAGGCTCATTCTCTCGCCTGACACCGGGTGGTAGGCGTCGAGGAAGTCGAGGGCCAGTCTCAGAGACCGCCGGTGCTCGCAGTCGGTCTTATCCTCTTGGTAGGGCATCGGACTTCTCTCCGGGGTTGAGATTTGGTTCCTGTCTGGTGATGGTGGCCAAGGGCCTGATCGTGGCGTCGCAGGTTTGCGGCTGCGACGCAACAGAGGGAGAACAGCTGACTGCCGGGTTCTCCCTCACTACTTGGAGTGGTGATTCGTGTTTCCCCTAGAAGTAGTAGCGAAGGCCTGGACCGGGCACGCTATAAGCCAGCACGGGGTGGGCAACCTTCTCGCGCTGGCCGGCCCCTTCCACGATCGCCGAAACCTGCTGGGCCACCTTTTCGCTCAGTTCCTGTGTCTTGTCCTCGGCCAACGCTGCCGGGCGGTTCTGAATCTCTGTCGCTGCCATATCGCTCATTCCTCTCTTCTGTTTGGTAAGACTATAACACTTGATATGATTTGTGTCAAATATATAAATGTGATAATGTAAGTACTGGCGATAATTGGATAATACTCCGTATACACCGTTGACATTAAATTTCCTGAGGGATATAACACAGGCATGCCGGAACCCGTGGGACAGAGAGGCCAACGATGACGACGCGGCAGCCGCAAGGCATCTACCTGATAGGCGTGGTGGCGGAGACGCTGGACATGCACCCGCAGACGCTGCGCAAGTACGAGCGCGCCGGCTTCGTGGTGCCGCTGCGGATGGGTGCGCTCCGCACCTACTCCGATGAGGACGTGGCCCGGCTGCGGCTGATCAAGCACTTCGTGGATGATATGGGCCTGAACCTGTCGGGCGTGCAACTGGCCCTGCGGATGACCTCGGAGCTGCTGGCTCTTCGCCTGGAAACGGCAGCGTCAGGCGCAACGGTGGGGCGCATCGACGGGATGCTGGCGACGCTGGGGGTGAGGGTGGTGCAGCGACCGCAGCCCGAACCTGAGGAGGAGCCGGGCGAAAGCTGGTTCAAGGTCAACCCGGGGGAGGCCGTGGAGTTCGATCCGGGGGTCGGCGTACAGGAACCGGATTAAACCGTAGGACGGCGGTTTGCGGATAGTCTGGGGACTATCTGCAAACCGATTGACTGCTGGTTGCAGCGAGCTGCCGAAGAACGCTCATACACATAAGCTTTTGATGTCACCGAAGTCCAGGCCGGTCAGTGGAGCCAGAAGTTCCAGCAACTCCGCAACTGCTTTCAACCCCTCGCCGATGTACATGGCCTCCAGATGCCTTTTGCGCTTGTGGCAATTGACGTGCAGGTCGCTGGCGTTATTGCGCGGGTCTCGCAGGCGTGAGTTGCCAGGCAGTTCCCCGGCCCGGTAGAGCACATCGCTGAAGTCCGTATGATTGCCGCATTCCCAGCCTTGCGCAACAGCAACGGACTTGGCCACATTCGCCGCTTCCTGAAACTGGTTATTGCACAATTGCTGTGTGCCGTGCCCTCCAATTTGGCGGCGGACCGTCGCCGCACGCTGCCCGCCTCCCGGCAAACCTCGCTCTTATGGGCACCGCCTTTGACACCCAAAGATGAAAAGGCCCTTCCCTGTTTGAGGAAAAGGTAATGCGGGTACCATCAGGCGACCTAGCGGGAGAGGTGTCGACTCCCTTGTCTGCTGTCATCCGACGCCCGTCTTTTCGATCCAGGTTCGTAGTAACAATCCCCGAGTAGCTGTAAATGCCCGACGCCAAATGTCTCAGCGGACAGACTTTCTCCAAGACCTGTAGAATTCCCTCCAGGCCAGCTTGAAGGAGGTCCCTGTCGATCATGAAGTTTGCCCTGTTTTTGTTGGGTTCCTGGACAGAAAAGGAGACCAGTGCCCAAAGCCGGATATTCGGTGAATTGCTGGAACAGGCTGAATACGCCGAGGAGTTGGGCTTCGATTCGGTCTGGATTGCGGAGCATCACTCGAGCCGGTACGGCATCTGTCCCTCTCTGATGCCGCTGCTAAGCCACATCGCGGCACGCACCAAGAAGATCCGAATCGGAGCTGGCGTCAGCGTCCTGCCATTCCACAATCCCATTTTCCTGGCAGAAGAGAGCGCCATGCTGGATGTGCTGAGCAATGGCAGGCTGGACTTCGGGGTTGGGCGCGGCTCGGCAGACTACGAGTACGGCAACTTTAACATCGACTTTGATACCCGGGACGCGCGTACCCTGGAGGCCCTGGAAATTATCCTGGGGCTGTGGACCCAGTCCGATTTCAGCTTTCAGGGGGAGTATTACCAGGTGAAAGACCTGACCATAGCTCCCTGGCCGGCGCAACAGCCCCATCCACCGGTGTATCTGGCGGTATCGCGCACTCCCGCCAGCGTTGACGTTGCCGTCTCCCGGGACCTGCCCATCCTGACCAGCTTTTCCACCCCGGAGGCCGATAACCTGGGCCTGTTTTCCCTTTATGCTGAACGCTGCGCCGCCGCCGGAAAGAATCTGCCCTTGGAAGAAATGCCTTATTTCCGGTTCGTTTATCTGGATGAGGACGAGCAGGCAGCCCAGGAATATCCCCGGGAGTCCCTGACCTGGGTCCGGGACCTTGGTGGTTACCGACGCACCCTGACCCACGGCGATGAAATCAACGTGGACCTGGACCACTGGCGAAGGACCCGCACCGTCGAGCCGGCGAGCTATGAGTCTGAACTGGAGACTACCGCTTACTTCGGCACGCCGGAACAATGTGTGCAGCGAATCACCAGGTTGCGGGACGAACATGGCATCGGGTACTTTGGCGCCAGCATGTCCTTCGGCAGTATGGAGCACTCCAGGGTACTGCGCTCAATGGAGCTCTTCTCCAAGAAAGTGATGCCGAGGTTCCGGCAATAGAGTTTGGTTTCAGGTTCCTGCAGTTCCAGGACTTCGCTGCCGCTCCTGGAGGAGTTTGGACCCTAGAACTGCCGTCAATGCCGGGTCAACTGGACTGGACCGGCCTTTGCAAGAATCATCGACGGAGAGGTACCGCTATGACGGAAAGTCCGAAGACTATCGTACAGGAAGCCATCGACGTCGCCATCGGAGAGCGCGGGGAAATCGGAGTCCAGGTCGCAGCCTACCTGGACAGCGAACTGGTGATCGACCAGTGGGGTGGCCTGGCCGATGAGACCACCGGACGGGAGGTCGACGGGGACACCCTCTTCCCGGTGTTTTCCAACATAAAAGCTATGACGGCGACGGCGCTCCACATACAGGCGGAGCGGGGGCTGGTGGACTATTACCAGCCAGTGGCCAAGTACTGGCCCGAGTTCGGCAAGTACGGCAAGGACAAGGGCACTGTGTTCGACGCTCTGACCCACCGCATTGGCGTTCCCCTGATGCCCGTGGGGGTTACGCCTGAGCTGATGTGTGACTGGGACTGGATGGTGGGGCAGATCGCGGAGATGCATCCCCTGTTCGAGCCGGGAACCCGGAGCGGCTACATGGCCTACACCTTTGGCTGGGTGGTGGGCGAGGTGGTGCGCCGAACCGACCCAAAGCACCGGCCCTTTGGCCAGTTCATCCAGGATGAAATCTGCCAGCCCCTGGGCATCACAGGCCTGTGGGCTGGCATTCCACCTGAAGTCGAGCCCCGGGTGGCCAAGCTTACCAATCTACCGCCGCTCCCTCCCGGTGCTCCCGGACTGCCTCCCGACTCGCTGCGGTTCCGGGCCACTCCGCCTGAGGTGGGAACCAATCAGGAGGTTTTTGGCCGTTCCGATGTGCGCCAGGCCTGCATTCCCGGAGCGCAGGGAATCATGAATGCGCGGAGCCAGGCCCGGTTCTACGCCATGCTGGCCAATGGCGGTGAACTGGACGGCGTGCGCCTCCTGTCCGAGCACCGCGTGCGGACCTTCCATGTACCGCGCCCGTCCAGCGATTACGATCCGGTCCATGGCAGACCCCATCATGGAACCATCGGAGGGTTCCACTTCGCGGGCAGTCCGGGAATGGGCGCCATGGGCAGCAACCCGCTGGCCTTCGGCCACAACGGGGCCGGCGGCTGCCTCGGCTGGGCGGACCCTCAGCACCGGCTGGCGGTTGCCGTCCAGCATAACCGGATGGTCCCCCACGGCCCTCCCGAAGAAAGCCCGCTGGCGCCCATTGGAACAGCGGTACGAAAGGCCCTGGGGATACCCGAGTAGCTTCGCCGGTAGGTCTCAGGTAGGTCGGAGAGCGTTGCGGATACGGTGGTCAAAGCAGGGAACCTGACCCGGACAAGAGAAAGGGCGGGTTTGAAACCCGCCCCTGCACGGTGCATACCACCTGATTGAAACGTCCCTGGGGCCGGTAGCTTCTGAGGGAATTCGCTCAGTCGAGAACCCTGACCAGCTTCTGCATGGAACGAAGCTCGCGGGGTGGGTTCATGTGCCGGCCGTAGTCGGTCCAGGCTACTTCCGCCACGTACAGGTCTCCCCTGGAGTCCACGGCTATACCGTGGGGCGAATAGAACCGGCCCGACTGGTCGCCGTAGCTCTCGCGCCCCACCCTGGCCAGGACCTCGCCTCTAGTGTTCATCACCGTCACCCTGGGGCCCAGGTCAGTCCCGATGTCGTTGGTGGCAATCCCGCAGAAGTATTCGCCGATGTAGAGCAGTTCCTCGCCCGCCTGGTTGCCGATGCAGATTGCGGCAGCACGGGAGAGGTTACCCCACTGGGTCTCATATCTCCCCTCGGAGCTGAAAACCTGGATGCGGTGATTCTCGCGGTCGGCGATGTACACCCACCCGTCCTTGTCGACCTCGACGTTGTGGACGATGTTGAACTGGCCGTCGCCGGTGCCCGATTCGCCCCAGGAGAATAGGAGCCTGCCGTCAGGTGAGTACTTGTGCACCCTGGCGTTGGAATAACCATCGGCCACGTAGAACTCTCCGGTACGCTTGTCGAAGGCCACGTGGGCGGGAACGCTGAACGGCTCGCCGCTCATCTTTGGGCTTGGCTTGTGGGGCGTGCCGAGGGTCATCAGCAGATCGCCGTTGGGCGTGAACTGCCGGACCGTGCTGTCGCCGTTGTCCACGCAGAAGACGGTGTCATCCGGTGCGATAGTCACGCCGTGGGGGTTGGCGAACACCCCCTCACCCCAGGTGCGCAGCACGTTGCCGTCGGTGTCGAACACGATCATCGGTATGGTGCCGCGGTTGAAGACATAGACCTGATTCCTGGAATCGACCGCGACGGCTGTTCCCTCCCGGTAGACGCATCCCTCGGGGAGCTGGCCCCAGTTCTCACCCGAGACCCGGTAGTGGAAGTCGTTCTCGCCGATCACTACCGGCCCGGTTGCACCTTCGGTCCCGTGTCCCTCGGTGCGCAGGCCATACTCCCAGTCCTGTTCCTTGTCCACCATATTCGTGACCTCCTTGAAGCTGCGCCGGTGGGCGCGGCGGCACAGGGCAATATATCACGCGGTATGTTGGGCGTCGCCGGAGGTGGCGGCAGTGTTGCTTCGGCCATATAATCGGCATCGATCAGACAACGTCGAAAAGCAGGCAGGAGGACAGTAGTATGTCAGACCTGAGTATTGCGACCCTTTCCGGCGGCTACACCGTCATCAGCGAGGCGGCAGTCGAGGACTTCAGGGGAAGCCTGCACGGGGAGTCACTGCTTCCCGGCGACGATGGGTACGACGGCGCCCGGCGGATCTGGAACGCCATGGTCGACAAGCGGCCCGCCCTGATCGCCCGCTGCAGCGGCACGGCCGACGTGATCAACTCGGTCAACTTCGCCAGGGAGAACAGCCTGCTGATTTCAGTGCGCGGCGGTGGCCATAACTTTCCGGGCAACAGCGTCTGCAACGATGGGCTGATGATCGACCTTTCGCGGATGACCGGCGTCCGCGTCGACCCGGCGGCCATGACAGTCCGAGCCCAGGGCGGCACGAAATGGGGAGCGTTCGATCACGAGACCCAGGCCTTCGGCCTCGCCGCGCCCGGAGGGACCGACGTTGACACAGGCATCGCTGGCCTCACCCTGGGCGGCGGCATCGGATGGCTGTCCGGCAGCTACGGACTGAGTTGCGACAACCTGATTTCCGCCGACGTGGTCACCGCCGAAGGCCGGGCGCTCACCGCCAGCGCCGTCGAAAATGCCGACTTGTTCTGGGGCCTCCGGGGCGGTGGCGGCAACTTCGGGATAGTCACCTCGCTCGAGTACCAGCTGCACCCTGTAGGCCCTGATGTGCTGGCTGGCTGGCTGATCTACCCATACGACAAGGTGCGTGATTTCTTCGCCCTGGTCAACGAGTTGACCGCCGATATGCCCGATGAATTGAACTTCATCACTTTCCTGCACACGCTCCCGGATGGGGGCGGGAGGGCGTGCAGCATTCTGATGTGCTATCACGGTCCCATCGAGGAGGGGGAGAGGGTCATCCGTCCGCTGCGGGAGTTCGGCCCGCCAATAGTCGACGATGTGCGGCCCATGTCCTACACCGATGCCCAGAAACTGGCAGTGGCGCCCCAGGGACGGCAGAACTACCTGAAGTCCCACTTCATCAGCCAGGTCAGCGACGACATTGTGGACATCGTGGTGGACTATTTCGACCGGATAACCTCGCCGCTCTCGAGCATCCTCTTCCAGTATCTCGGCAACGCCGCCCGACGCATTCCCGTCGGCGAGACTGCGTTTGGGCAGCGGGGCGCCCTCTGCGAGTGGGCCACCAACGCGGTGTTCCTGGACCCGGGGGAGTCTGAGGTCCACATCCGATGGGTGCGGGATCTGGCTGCGGCAATATCCCCATTCTCGTCGGGGGCATACATCAACCAGGTCGGCACCGAGGAGGATGAAGGAGCGGAGGCGATTCAGGCGGCCTTCGGAGACAACTTCCAGAGGTTGGCGGTACTGAAGCAGAAGTACGACCGGACGAACCTGTTCAGCCACAACCAGAACATCAGGCCCCGGATTTAGGGTGTCGCAGGGCCGGGCGCTGGCACGCCGCGCTGCCTTGCGTGTGCCTGTTACCTCCAGTCGTGGCGGGGTGTCCAGCCCAGCAACCGTTGCGCCTTTGCCGTGCTGATTACGCTGGCGGTGCCGCTCAGCCCCTCCCGTATCTCCACCTGGTCGCCAAAGTTGTTCTTGACAAGGTCAATCGTCGGCTCTTGGAAGCGGCTGGAAGGCTGGGCAATCATGAAGGCCTCATACTCGTCTATCTCGGCATCCAGAGCCAGCACGTGGGCCTCGGCCACGTCCCGGGCGTCGGCGTAGGCCCACATCACCAGTGTCAGGGGATTCTCCGGTGTGGGCGCAGGCAAAGGGAACTCCGTCTGGACCTCGGGAAGCGCCACATTGGTGAACCGCAGGCTGACGACCGTGGTGGCTGAACTGCGGGCGATCATCCGGCCGATGTCCTCGCCTACCTGTTTGGTCAGTCCATACGGCTCGAAGGGCATCATGGGATGTTCCTCGTCCAAAGGCAGGTACCGCGGCACGAAGGCGTTCCCGTCGTGGGCCCACCCCATGCCGAAGGCGCTGGACGAAAACACAACGCGCCGCAGTCCCAACTCCGCCGCCGACATCATGACGTTGAAGTCGCAGGCCACGTTGTTCTCGAAAATGAACCGCGGTTCTGCTCGCGACGGTCCAGGGATGGCTCCCATGTGAACGACGGACTCGGCACCCTTGAGAATGCCCTCAACTGCCTTGGCGTCCGCGAGATCACATCGCACGAACTCCGTCGGAAGGTCATCGGCATCCACCTGGTCCGTCGCCAGGACGTCCCTGCCCTGGTCCATCAGCAACTGCACCACCCTGCGTCCCAGCCTTCCCGCCGCTCCGGTTACTACTATCATCTTTTCCTCCGCCTGCTACCCAAGCTCGATAATTTGGCCAGCTCACCGCAAACCGGCTGCCGGAATCTCACAAACGGTCGAGTCCGTGGATACCACTGTAATTGATTGTTGGAGGCGACTGCCAACCTTCCAGAAGCCTCTGGGTCTGTGAATAGTTCCCTCTCTCAGGAAGAGAGTCTGGGTGGGGCGCCACCATTGTCGCGGCAACATTGTGTCATCCCGCGATTTCACCCCCACCCTACCATTCCCCGGAGAGAGAGGGAGTATCAAAATACCTGGAGACATCTGCTTTGCATTCGACCAGTTGGAACGTTTCGTTATAAAATACTCGACCTACACCAAAAACCGGGAGAGTTCCAGTTTGTCACGTCCCCACTACGCACTGATTGTGCTTACCGCCCTCGCTCTTGCTGCGTTCATTTTTGCCGGGTGCGCAAGCGAGCCAACGCAACCCTCTTCGGCCCTCACCATAGCTCCCCAACCCACCGCTACACTGGCGCCGACACCGGAGCCTGCTGCCACGTCAACTCCCCAACCTACCGCCAAGCAAACGCCCGTGGCCACCTCTGAGCCGACGCCGGAGCCTACTTTGGCTCCCACTCCTGAAGCGACGCCGGAGCCTACTCCGGCTCCCACACCTGAGCCGACTCCAGAAGCCACGCCCGAGTCTACTCCAGATCCGGACCCAACACCTGTTGCAACGCAGGTCCCCGAACTCATCCCGCCAATCGCCCGGGAACGTCCTTACAGCTACACCCATCACGGCATTACGGTTGAGGATCCCTGGCACTGGCTGGAGGATGAGGACTACCCGACGGTCGATGACGAGGATGTGCTGGCTTACCTGGTGGCGGAAAACGTGTATTTCGATGCCAGCATGGCATCCCACCAGGGCCTGATTGACACCATCTACGAGGAAATCGAGGGACGCCAACCCGCGGAACTGACCAGCCTGCCCAGGAAGAGCGGGGACTGGTATTACCAGTGGAGGTACGGCGAAGGAAGCGAGTACCGCGAGTGGCTGCGCTGGCCCAAATCCGACGAGGACGCGCGGGAGGGCCCCACCGACAACGTCCAAGTGTTCCTGGACGAGCCCGCGCTGGCGGAGGGCTTGGAATTTTTCCGCCTGGGATCTCTTTCGGTGAGCAACGACGGCTCCAAGGTGGCCTACAGCACCGACACCAACGGGTCGGAACGGTACATCCTGGTGGTCAAGGATCTTGAGACTGGTGAATTGATGCAGGAGGAGATCGAGGAAACGAGAGGAGAGGCCATCTGGTCCAGCGACGACTCTTCATTCTTCTACACCTTCCTGGACGAAACCGGGCATCCGTTTCAGGTTCGGCGGCACGTCCTCGGTGACCCGGTCGAGGACGACACGGTGGTTTACGAGGAGACCGACCCAGGATTCTTCGTCTGGGTAACCGGCACCAACTCCGATGAATACGTCATCATCGGCGCTGGCGACCATGTCACCTCAGAGTACCGGCTGATCGCCGCGGAAGACCCGGCAGCCGAACCGGTGCTGGTGGCCCCAAGGAGGCCGGGCCACGACTACTCGATTGACCACCAGGGCGACCGCTTCGTGATCATAACCAACGACAATCACCAGAATTACCGCATCGCAGTCGCGCCCGAGGACGACCCCACCGAGGAGTCATGGGAAACCCTCCTGCAGGGTTCCGAGTCCCTGTACATACAGTATTTTCACGTAACCGAAGATTACGTCGCCATCGAGGAACGGATCGACGGCCTGGACCAGGTCCGCATCATCGACCGTGCGGGGGAATCGACGCACATCGAGTTTCCCGAGGAGGCCTACACCGCCTACATTCAGTTCGATCCCGAATTCGACGTCAACACGCTCCGGCTTTCCTATACCTCAATGACCACACCGTGGACGGATTTTGACTACCACATCGAAACGACAGAACTGGAACAACGGAAGGTGCAGGAAATTCCCAGCGGCTATGACGCCTCTCAGTTTGTGACGAACCGGGAACTGGCTCCGGCGAGGGACGGTGTGCAGGTACCGGTGTCCATCGTGCGCCACAAGGACACGCCGCTGGACGGTTCGGCGCCCCTGTATATCTATGCTTACGGGGCCTACGGCAGCGCTGTTTCCCCTTACTTTTCCTCCGCCCGTCTGTCCCTGCTAGACCGGGGGTTCATCTTCGCCATCGCCCATGTACGGGGAGGCGACGACCTGGGTTTCCACTGGTACGAGTCCGGCAAACTGTTCGAGCGGACCAATACCTTCAACGACTTCGTAGACGTGGCCCGCCACCTGATAGACCAGGGCTACGGTTCTGAGGGGCGCATCGCCATTTCCGGGGCCAGCGCCGGAGGGACCCTGATGGGTGCTGCGGTGAACCAGGCGCCGGAACTCTGGGGCGCGATGGTCACCCAGGTCCCCTTCGTGGATGTGCTCAACACCATGCTCAATGCCGACCTGCCTTTGACTCCGCCTGAGTGGCCCGAGTGGGGCAACCCCATCGAGGACAAGGACGCCTTCGAATACATTCGTTCCTACTCCCCCTACGACCAACTCATGCCTGGGGACTATCCGCCGGTCATGGTTACGGCGGGCCTTAACGACCCGCGGGTTACGTACTGGGAACCTGCCAAGTACGTGGCCAAGCTGCGGGCAGTCAAGACCGACGACAACCTGGTGCTGCTGAAAACCGACATGGGTTCCGGACACGGTGGAAGGTCGGGACGGACCGCCCGGTGGTACGAAATCGCAGAGGAATATGCCTTCATGCTGGCCAGCCTGGGGCTGACGGAATAGTCTTGAGCCAGCCCAGGCCTTATCTCGCTGTTCAGTAGAGACTGTCAACTGTTCCACCGTTGGCAGTCAATTGGACACCCTGACGCCTGGTGTTCTTTTGGTTGTTCCCCCTACCTACCAGGGGTGGGTTAGGGTGGGGGCGTCCCCGAACGAATGGCACCATCGCGCGACAGCGGCACTTCAGCTTCTCCGACCTCTTGAGTTTACAGAATAAGAGACCCTGCCCCCTCCCCCAGGCATTCTTGGCCCAGCGGCCCAGGGCTGTCTCGAATGCGTCAACTTCTATGCGGCGAAACACGTGATTCAAGGTGGCCACGCACGGGGTACGCTCCCGGCTGAACCCCAGAGACTGCGCTAACTGGGGGTGCCAATGGCGCCGAGATGTTGGGCCACTGGGGCGGCGTGACCGTGTACCGCTGACGTGATGACTGAGGGCAGTAAATGGTTGGAGTGGGGACGTCAAAGGAGAGGGTAGGGACAGCCTTGCAGGTGCGTTATGCGTCTTCCGAATTCTGTGTAGCTTGCGAGGCGGCGCTTTCCCGGCTGCTGGAGATATGGCGTGGGCACTGGGGCATAGAAAACCGGCTGCACTGGATGCGGGACGTGGTCTTTGGCCAGGACCAGAGCCAGGTGAGGACTGGGTCGGCGCCGCAACTGCTGCCGGCCCTGCGGAACCTGGTGATAGGTATGCTGCGGCTGAGTGGGGTGAAAAACATATCGGCGGCCCTTCGACACTACGGCTGGAAACCTTGGGAGGCCTTATCCCTCATCGGACTACCCCGCAACAATTAAGAGACCCTGAAGACCCTTGACAAACGAGTGACGGCTGCGGACCACATGGCTAGTAGTCCGAAATCATTGTAATGATGGGTAGATTGGTACGCGGCCGTTGCCCTGACAAACCTGGCTCACAGAATCTATGGCCAGACAATCCGGCGTTTCACTCGTCATTTCAAGGATGTTGGTCTACTAGGGCTGTTGCCCTTTTCTGGGACTGGCCATACGACACGCGTAGCAAGTTCCCCGAGGTGGTCCGCAACGCAGCCGCTCAGACAGGGTACGATCGCATTGTCGTGCCCACAGGGCAGGCTCACAACCTGCGGGAAGCTGCAGAGCGTCATGACGACCTTGACCTGAAGAACGTCAGAGAACAACTGAGGGGCGTCCGGGGACTATTGGATCGCCTGGAGCTGATGATGACCCGGGGCCAAAGTCTCGACAAACTAGTAGACCAAGAACCTTGAAATGACGGGCGAAACGCCGGATTGCTCGGCCATCGTTTCCGTGAAACAGGTTTGTCCGTGCAACGGCCCCGTACCAATCAACCCATCATTGCAATGATTTCGGACTACCAGCACGCCCTGAACGGTACTCGGAGCGGGCAACCAAACCAAAATCCGGGCCTCGTTGGTGGGCACCTTGGCGGCAACGCCGACTCCTGAGGAACATTATGGTGAGCTGGAAGTGTGGCAACTACGGTACGGACCCCAGCGGCTCTTTCAGGACCTGCGGCAGCGACGTGTATCACCAGCCAAGACAGCCAACGGAGGCGAAACTAAACCGCCGACCTGCTGGCGTTCCCGCTGAAAAACCACGCAAAAACGGTGTAAAATCTCCCAAAGCACGGCTCGTATCGTATCTGTAACTTGAAAACCCAATAATACAGGGGCACTTTCTACATATATATATCGGGGCCAATTCGCTGTTTGGTTCAGCGTAACTACTGATGCGAACAGCCCTCAGACCCGAGCGCCGCAAGGGGGCAGCGTCCGCCTCTGTCCCGTTTGCTGACAGCGGTAAAGTTCCGTCCCTCGTCTTCACCGATTACTTCTACTGATTCGCCTGCATCCAGGCCCGTGTCACCTTGCCGATAAATTTCATCGGAATACTTCGGGGAATGTTGAGTTGCCCAATTTCCATTTACACAGACTTACATAGTACACAGACGCACATCAGTGCAGGACTGGGCATGTTCCGGCGCTTACGCAAGCGTGCCGCCGCAGGGCTTCGCTGACGTGAGCGGCGCGATGGATTTTGCCTATTCCGGCGAGTCTATGACTATATCCGGGTGGGTATCCACGCCGTAGCGGGAAAACACCTCGTCTATCTGAGCCATATCTACTCCCGACAGGGCCCACTCCAGCCCGGCAACGTTATCTTCCACCTCCTGAACGGTGC
This sequence comes from Dehalococcoidia bacterium, assembly GCA_965261885.1. Lineage (GTDB taxonomy): Bacteria > Chloroflexota > Dehalococcoidia > Lucifugimonadales > UBA3495 > VXOI01. The sequence continues at coordinate 115,275 of CBDHDY010000043.1, read as the reverse complement.
GGGTGCCGACCAGCGCAACGCTTACGGCGGGGTTGGACAGCACCCATCGCAGGGCTAGGTGCGGCATGTTCTTGCCGCGAATCCCGGCGATGGATTTCAGTTCCTCCACAACCTGCAGGTTTCTCTGGAAGTGCTCTTCGGCGAACACCCCCACGTTCCATCCGGGCCGTCCGCCCGTGGAGCGCCAGTCGTTGCTCCCGAAGGTGGTGTCCGCCGTGAACGCGCCGGAAAGCAGGCCGAAGGCCAGGGGGCCGTAGGTCATCACGCCGGTGCCCTGTTGCAGGCAGTGAGGAAAAATGTCCTGCTCCATGCGGCGGTCGAACATATTGAGGCCGTACTGCACTATGTCCACGCTTCGGACTGCCTCGCATTCCTTGATCTGGTCGAGGGTGAAATTGGAGACCCCGACGGCGCGAACTTTGCCCTGCCGCACCAGGCTGTCCAGCGCGTGCATGGACTCGTCGAAGGGCGTGCTGACGTCCGGCCAGTGGATCAGCAGCACGTCCAGGTAGTCCGTCCCCATGTTCCGCAGGCTCTGCTCGACGGAGGCGAGGATGGACACCATGCGGCTGTCGCGGCCCTTGGGCCGGTCGTTGTAGCCCACGCCGCATTTGGTGACGACAATAACGTCTTTCCGCCTCTCGCCCAGGGCGCGGCCCAGCAGAATTTCGGACTCGCCGCCCCCGTATGCCGGGGCCGTGTCGAAGCAGTTTATGCCCAGGTCTATGGCCCGGTTGACGGCGGCGGCGACCTCCGTCTCGGTGACGTCGCCGTAAGTGCCTCCCATCTCCCAGCAGCCGAACCCGATGGCCGAAACCGTCATTTCCGTTGGCCCGAATCTCCGATATTCCATCGCTCTTCCGCTCCCTTGAATTTAGAGGTCGACGTTGAGATTGCAGCGTTACGATTCCGGCTCGCGAAACCTGCCAGTCCGTTGACAATGGCAATGCCCGTTGCTAGATTAGGCGTAATATCGTTCCGAAACAACCCATCGCGTTGCGAAGAAGGGGGCCTACGTGCCAGTCCAGAGATTCAGGCCAATGACCAAGGATTTTCCAACGTTTGACTGCGACGCCCATATCGTGGAGCCGGCCAGGGTCTGGGAGATGGCTGCAGACAGCCTCACCAGGGACGAACTGGAAGCCCTGAAGTCCACCATGTGGTACGACGCCGGGACGAACCAGTTGCTGATCAACGGCAAAGCCGACGTGAACAGCTTCTCCCCGACGCCGAAGACCGGCCCTGGGATGATCGACATTGTGAGGCTGGCCGGCCCCGGCCTGAAACACGACATCCAGCGCGCCCTTAACGTACGCAACCTCAAGGGGGAGACCGCCCTCACCCAGGAGCAGTCGGACTACCTGGCCCACGCCGGGGCCGACGAGCCTGGGCCGCGGTTGCGGGACATGGATGTTCAGGGTATCGACCAGGTGATGATCATACCCACCAGCATCGATACCTATCCCTGGCTGCAGAACGCCCTGGGCGCACGGGCCATGTGCAAGGCCTACAACGACTGGGCCTATGAGTACACGCAGGAAGACCCCGACCGGCTGTTCTTCGCCGCCCTCATCCCCATGCAGAGCCCGCAGTACGCCGCCGAAGAGGTCTATCGCGTGGCCGCCAAGGGATGCCGGGTGGCCCTCATAAGGCCCATGGACGCCATGGGCAACTACCCGATTCAGCCCAAGTACGAGGGTGTGTGGAACGCGCTGGAAGATACCGGGCTGGTCTACGGTATGCACCCCTTCCCGGCCACGGGTCTGGCGAAGCCGGCTGGCTACGCCGACCAGTATTCGGGTGCGGAGCTCATCAGGAAGACCATCACCACCTCCGGTCTGCCCCATAACCTCCTGTCCAACGTGCAGAACTTCCAGGCTGAGGCATCCCTGTGGGTCACCATGGTGCTGATGTCCGGATTCTTCGAGCGGCACCCCAAAATCAAGGCCGCGGTGTTCGAGGCATCCTCCACCTGGCTCAGCTTCCTGCTCGACGAATGCGACAAGACCTACCGGCTCTACCGCAACGACCGCACTCTGCCCCCGCTGAAGCAGATGCCCAGCGAGACCTTCTTCCAGCACTGCGTCACCGGGTTCGAGGGAGACGAGGCGCCGCCTTCTCGGCTGCCCGACTTCTACCGCGACATACTCGCTTGGGCATCCGACGTATACCACCACGATGGGGATGATGCATGGCGGGCCATCGAGACCATGGAGGAATGCGAGCTGCCCATTGATGACCAGGCCAGGTTCCTGGGAGAAAATGCCCGGAATCTCTACAATATCAAGGCGCCCAAGAAGATAATCCGCGACCGCGTGACCGAGATTCAGCGGCCGGACTGGTGGCCCGACGAAGACGAAATCAGAGATGCACTCAAGCCGGAGTCGTCGGTGACGCGCCGGTAACCTGAACACCCTTGGGACAGTCACGATGACGACCAGCAAAGACTTCGAGGTATTTGACAGCGACTCCCATGTGGTGGAGCCCCGCGAAGTGTGGGAGAAGTACCTGGAGCCCGAATACCGGGTCCTGGGCAAGCACGCTCTCTGGCGAGAGGAGGGGCAGTTCGACTCGTACCTGAAGATCAACGGACAGGTGTTCCGGGACAACGGCAACCCAAACATTCCCCGCCATGCTATCTGGAAGCCCGGTATGACCTGGGACGCCGTCGGCGATCTGGACCCGGACATACGCCACCCGATGAGCGAGGGAGCCGTTGACCCGCAGGCGAGGCTCAGGGACATGGACGCCATGGGCATAGACAAGGCGTTCATCTATCCCACCTGGTTCGCCGAAGGGTTTCATCTGGTGGAGGACCCTGACGTTTCCTATGCGCTTGCCCGGGCCTATAACGACTGGGTTGCTGACTTCTGCCAGGCCGGTCCCGATCGGCTGTTTGCCGCTGCCATGGTTCCCCTCAGGAACATGGACTTCGCCTTGGCGGAGTTGCGGCGCGTCGCCGGTATCCGCTGTTTCCGGGGGGCATTCATCCGCCCCATGTTCATGGAGGGGCATTACTTCACCCACCCCTACTACGACCCCCTATGGGCGGAGCTGGAGAGCTTGGGGCTGGCCGCCGCCGTGCATCCCACCGCCGGTCTGTGGAACCCCGAATGGACTTCCCACGGGCCATTCATCGAAAAGGTGAAGGGGCGCCTCACGCAGACCGCTGCCCTGAACGGCGGCGGCGGCGGAGCATTTGCCGGTGGCGGCACTGACGACCGCAACCGCGTGTCCCCGGCAACTGGAATGGTCGCGCTGGGGCACCCCCTGGCACCGATTCTGTCCAACTGGCTGGACAATCACCTGTTCGTTGCCTCCACCCTCATAGGCTATACCGTGATGGAGCGATTCCCGGAGATGAAAGTGGTGATGGCTCACGGTAAAGCCTCCTGGATGGAGGAGGTGCTGGAAAAAATGGAGGCTTCGACCCGGGTTATTCCGCTCCAGCATTACTACCCCGTCAGCACCGAACCCGAAGAGACCTGGGATGAAGGCCGCGTGATGCTGGGGTTCGACGCCGAGGAGCGGCTGATCCAAGAGCTTCCCTATTCTTTCGAAAAGAAAATCGTATGGGGGTCCCGCTACCCCCATCACGACACGTCCAGCGCCTGGGATGCCATCCAGACTTTGTCCCAGGCAGACGTGGATCGGGCAGTCATAGCCCGGATGATGGGCGGTAACGCAAGGGAGCAGTTCGGACTGAGCTAATCGCCCGCTCTCCTGATGATCACAATCGCTCACTGAAAGCCCGGCCTGTCAACGCCAGGCAACCGGACGGGCCGGTCCTTGATTTAACGGGACCGGCTCGATCTGTTTATCCGAGACTAACTCCGGGACTAACTCCGGGGCGACGGGAGGGATGAACCGACTCAACCCAGGCAACTCAACCAACTCGATCTAAGAGAGGAGGCCCTTATGTCCAGCGAGCCCAGGAGCACGAAAAAACTGGGGTTCGACGATTGCACCGTCCCTGATACCAATGTCAGCGTCTACGACGCTCTCTATCGCCGGCGCATGGCCTGGGACTTCAAGAACCAGCCGGTGCCCAGGGATGCGCTGGCCCGCATGCTGGATACGGCAATCTGGGCGCCGAACCACCGCCTCACCGAGCCCTGGCGTTTTTTCATCCTGGAGCAGGGGAGTGCGGCGCTGGAAAAAGTGGCCGGGATGGCCCATGACTTCGCCCTGCAACGTAGCGGCAACGCACAGCGCGCCGAGGCCACCCGGGATTCGTTGCTCAAGACCCCGGTGATCATCTACATGTATTCCACTCCCGGACGCGACGACGAGGGCACACGGGAGAATTACGCGTCGGTCTGTTGCGCCGCTCACAACATCGCCCTGGCCGGAGTGGCCGAGGGCCTGGCTGTCACATGGGAAACCGGCGGGCCCACCCGCCACCCGGACCTGGCAAAGACACTGGGCGCCGAGGACGATTGGGAGCTGGCAACCATGCTCTCCATTGGCTACCCCGCCGAAGACCCTCCGTCTCAGCGCACCCCGGTATCCAACTTCGTCCAGTGGTTGGAGTAGCACCAGCCGACCCTAAATGATTGAGGACGCGCCATGCCCATTGGCGGGATAAGCCGACGGAGCCAGAAAGAATAAGCAACCTCCGCCGGACTGGAGTCTTAGCATCGTATTCTTCATCGTCAACGACCCGTTTACCTTCGCCGGGGGCACTGTGTGCACCGGAGCGACCCTGGGTAAGCCGCTGCGCAGCTACTGATAAACCTCTAACCCACGCGGTTCCAGAGGTTTTATGGGCTGTTTTCTGGGCTGATGGAGTACACCCTGGCGAAGGACCCCCTCTGGGGTCTTCCGCCGTCACCTGCCATCGGTTCGGGTAGAAATTATGACCCTCTCCGATGCGTGCAGGGTCGTTTAATTCTCGCTCTCCCTGAGGGAGAGGGCTGGGGTGAGAGTGAGTTCTTGCGGCTTTGGCGTTTCTGTTTGCCAGGATTTCTCCCCCCACCCTGACCCTTCCCGGTAAGCCCGAATCCACCGATGGGGGGCGTGAATGCTGGGCAAATTGGGATGAGGGAGCCTGCAAGGGAGAAAGCCTGGGCTCCATTGGACCGATGAGACCCCGCGAGGGTTTTCAGTAGCCGCACCGGACCTGGAGAGCGGTCTATGGAGGCTGGGAATCGCGTGATAGTGAGATCGGACGCAGCAGGATGCACTCGCGGGCGGGGCGGACGCGAGTTTGGAGGTGTTGGGGCGGTTGCGGACAGCGCCGTCAGGCTGGGAGTGGGGTGGCTCGCAGTCGGGCCAGGGCGCTGCTGAACTGGGCTTCCCAAGGCCAGCGCTGTGGCAGATGCAGTGTGAGGCGGCGGGCCGAGCGGGTGAGCCGTCCGGCCAGGCAGAAGAAGCGTCGCCGCAGGGTCTTGGTGGTCACCAGTTGCTCGCCCAGACCGATGCGCGCTGCCCAACGGGCCAGATTATGCGCCAGCACTTGGACGGCCAGCCAGGCCCCGTTGGCAGCGAATCGGCCGGACGGCAGGTGGTTCAGCCCGACGCCGTACTTGAGGTCTCGGATGGCGTTCTCGATCTCGGCGTGGCGGCGATGGTCAGCCTCCAGATCGAGCGTCTCCTCATCCCGGTCGGTGATGAAGCCGTGGTAGCTGTAGCTGGCGAACAGGGCCAGTTGGGAACCGGGCGTGGGCTTCACCCGCCGGACGATGAGCCGCACCGGGGCAGCGCCGGGCTCACTCTCAAAGGGAGTGTAGGTGGTCTCGGCCACATCGGCGGCGCCGTCCATCCAGTAGGGGATGGGCGTCCAATCCGTCTCGGGTATGGCCTCGATGAGATTGCGCAGGCTTTTGTGTTGGCGGATGGTGATGGAGTAGCGGACATCCATCTTGCGGCAGACGGCGACGATGGCGTGGGCATAGAAGCCGCTGTCGGCCCGCACCGTGAGTCGGCCCCTGGCGCCGGCGTAGCGCACCCGTCCCACCGTCTCGCGCAGGAAGTGAGCGGCGCCCCGAACAGTGTTGGCCCGGCCCTCGCGCAGCCGGGACATCAGCACGTCGCCGGTGCCGGCGGCCACGGCCAGCAGCGGGTGATAGCCCCGCTTGCCGGTGTAGCCGTGGTGGCGTGCGCCCTCCTTGGCCAGACCGTAGGTCTCGCAGATGGTGGAGTCCAGGTCGATGGTCAGCGGCCCGTCGCCGGGTCCCGCCCCAGCGGCCCAGGCCCGGGCCAGCAGTTCCCGGCTCACCCGGTCCAGCTGGCGGACGTGGCCCCACCGGAAGCTGCGCAGGAAGGTGCCCAGGGTGGATGGCGCCTTGACCCTACAGTCGAGAACACCGGCCGTCCCACCGGCGCGCAGCGCATCGGCGTCGTCGATGCAGTCGCCGCCCGCCAGGGCAGAGGCGACCAGGGTCATCATCTTGTCGCCGGCGTTGGCCCGGCCCGGCGCGCTGCCGAGATTGAGGTGACGGTCAACGAGTTCCCCCAGGCCCAGGTGTTGGGCGAGAGTGGCCGGCAGGAGCAGGCCGGCATTGGCCACCAGACGGTGGTCGTCAAAGACGATGCGAATACGGTCGGGGTGGTTGCGTGGTAGCATCAATTGGGTGCTCCTTTTCTGGGGTCGGTTTTTTATTGCAAAACCATTATCCCAGATTCAGAGGAGCACCCTTTGACCACTTCAGGTCGCTAACCTGACGTCCTCTATCGGTGGATTCGGGGTAAGGAGAGGGAACAACTAAACGGCCCTGGACCTTGCAGTAACGCTGTTTGACTGGCGCAATACAATATCGGAACAGGTTTCGCAAGGAAGGAGGCAAGAATGGCCAGAACACCTGCAGTTACAAGGGAATCCGTACCCGAACGAGAACGCGAGGCCTTCGACGCCTTCGTTGCCGCCCGAGGAGAAGTGCCGGCCACCGGCCCCGGCTCCGTCATGCTGAACGCCCCTGAGGTCGCCCAGCGCGCCCTCGGCCTGGCCGCATATCTCCGCACCGACACGTCGCTGTCGCCCCGCATCCGGGAGCTGGCAATGCTCCTAGCGGCCCGCGAAAACGACTGTCAGTTCATCTGGAACGCTCACGCTCCGCCGGCGCGGCGCGATGGCCTGCGCGACGAACTCGTCGATGCCCTTCGCGACAAACAGGAATTGCCCAATCCCGCAGAGGACGAGTTGGCGGTGGTCAATTACGGGCGGGAATTCTTCCGCACCCGTCGCGTCAGCCGGGAAGCGTTCGATGCAGTGGTGGCCCACTTCGGAGTCAACGGCGCCACAGAGCTGACAACCCTGATGGGCTGCTACGCCATGCTGGCCTTCAACGTCAACGCTTTCGGTGTCGAATTGCCGGAGGGCATCACCGAAAAGCCGCTGCCCATCTAGCGACGGGGGCAGACAGAACATCAGCAAGGGAGTGGACCAATGGGACTCGGGAAGCTAACGGCCAAGCTGCTGTCCGGCTACCCCGGAGGCTACAAGCACATGCGGCGGGGGACCCAGGCCGTCGACGGTCCTCCTCCCTTTGAAGTGCCTACCGCCCCCCTGGACCGCCGCAGCCGCATTCCGCCCACCGGGTACCGGGAATACTGGTACCCGGCCCTGCCAGCCAAGGACGTCAGGAAGGACCGGCCCGAGGTGCTGCGGATGCTGGGCACTGACCTGGTCCTCTTCCGCGATAAAGCAGGCGAGGTGCAGGCCTTGTTGGACATGTGCCCCCATGGCTCGGTATACCTGTCGATGGGGCGCTGCTATTTCATGGGGTTCCTGACCTGCCCCTACCACGGCGCCACCTTTGACGGCGATGGCAATTGCGTTGCCTTCCTCACCGAGGGCCCGGACTCCAAGATGACCGGCGCTCCGGGCATGCGGGCCCGCAAGTACCCCACCGCCAACATCAAGGGAATGATCTTCGTCTGGATGGGCGACGGGGAACCGGTCGCTCCCGAAGAGGACATCCCGCCGGAGATGTTCGAGCAGCACAACATCTTCCGGTCCTCGTTCACCATGTTCGACTGCAACTGGGTCCTGGTGCTGGAAAACACCATGGACGCCCACAACGCCTTCATGGTGCACCGCAATTCGCTGCGCATCCTGAAGAGCCGCTTGGGAGGCCGCCCGCGGACTCCGTTGGGCTACCGGGTGACGTTGGTCAAGGAAAAGAACGTCCACTACCGCCCGGGCGAGGGCAAGTCCCATGTGGAAAAGTACTACGAGGACGAAAACGAAGTTGTCCCGTACCAGATGTACTACCCCGGCGTGGATGGAGTCTGGCCCCTGCACCGCTGGCGGCTGTTGTGGACTTGGTTCTTTGACCGGAAGGCGCGTCGGCGGGGACAGATGCCGGGGCGGCTCCAACCCCCGCAGGCCGACAGTCCAGATGTCAACGAGTGGAACGGCACCCGCCTTCCCGGTATGTCCCGCACCGGCGGCAACAACGAGTTCTTTCGCAGCACCCGCTGGGCCGTGCCCGTTGAAGCAAATCTCACGCGAATGGTGTACCTGAACGTGGAGCGGTACGCCACCCGCCCAGGCATCGCCCGGCGGCTCTGGAGCAGCGTGACCTGGCCCTACCGGAACTGGGAGCTGAACTTTAACTTCCGGAACCAGGACTACGATGCCGAGAAATACGTCCAGTACTCCTCTCCCGAGTACCTGTCGTCCACCGATTCGGTGGTGGTGGCAATGCGTCGGCTCTTCGTGGAGCACGCCCGCGACGTCCAGCGCCGCCGGGAGCGGGAAGAGGAGCTTCCGGAAGCCCTGGAGGAAACGGAGGCCGAGCGTATGGTGAGGGGTGTGGACGGCCAGGTCGCTGCGGCAGCCCAAGCCTTCGACCCCGACCGCCTGGAAGAGGAACTGCTGCGCCGGGTATAGATTCCGAACCCAGACCGACAAAAGATCACAGCATGCGGAAAGGAGGAGAGTCATGTCCAGGGTTACGATGATCCAGCACATCTATCTCCAGATCAGCGACAAGTAGCGGACCTGCGAATGGTATGAGAAAGTCCTGGGCGCCGAATACCTCGACCGCGGCCCGGAACTGAACCAGGGACAGCTACAGTTAAGGATCGGGAGCGGTGAAATACACAGCACCCTGACCTCAACTCCCAACCCGTCGGGCCATTTCGCCCTGGAAATTCACGACTGGGATGAAATGATAGCCAACCTGGACGCGCTTGAAATCCCGTATTCCCCGCCCACGGTCCGTGGCTACAGTGGCGGGCACTCCACCTACATCAAAGACCCCGACGGCAACATGATCGAGCTGGTGCAGCATCCACTGGGGCTGACGAACTCCAAGGGCGAGACCGTCGAGGTGGCGCATGACCCCAACGGCTTGAGGTGGGCGCAACGCTCCGGCTTCGGCCCAACGGGCTGACCACCCTTCCCCCGGCTGCGTATACTCTCGAAAGACAGTCCCATACTTTCCTGAGGCTGGACACAAGTGAGTTGGAGGAGCACCCATGCCATTCCTCGGCGTTGAACCCGGAGTGGAACTGCACTATTACGACGACGATTTCACCGATCCTTGGCGGTCCGCGCCGACCATGCTGCTACAGCACGGGTTTTCGCGTAACGGCAGATTCTGGTACAACTGGGTGCCCCTGCTGTCCCGCCAGTTCCGCATCCTGCGCCCCGACATGAGGGGCATGGGCGGTACCAGCATAGATGAGGCCCTGTTCGAGCCTTCCCTCGACACTTTTGTGGATGACGTGAAGCGCATCCTGGACCATCTGGAAATCGAGGACGTCGTGTATGTGGGGGAGTCCTTCGGGGGCATCATCGGCCTGAATTTCGCCCACAGGTACCCCGAACGCACCCGCGCGCTGGTGCTGTGCAACACCCCCTGCCGCCTGCCCCGCCGGGAACGCTCCGGACGGGGAGAGGAAGTGGACGCCGCCCTCAGCCGCAGCGTGGGCGCCTGGTCCACCGCCACCATCAACAACCGGCTGGACACCCGGGTGGCGTCGCAGGGACTCATCGACTGGTACATCGCCGAGATGGACCGCACACCGTCCTCCATCGGGCGGAGCCTGCAGGGATACCTCGATACTCTGGACTTCAGCCCTCACCTGAAGGAGGTCGAAACCCCGACGCTCCTCCTTGTGGGCGAGGAGTCACCCACCTCCACGCTGGAGCAGCAGCAGTTCATGGCCGAACAGTTGCCCGACTCCCAACTGGTGGTCTATCCCGGCCTGGGCCACGGGATCAATGCAATCCACCCGGAGTGGTGCACTCAACAGGTGCGCCAGTTTGTAGCTTCGCTCACCAATTAAGGAGGGAACTATGCCCCACTACATGTATGTAGCCGTGAATGAAGACAACAAAATCTCGGTCTTTACCGTTGACCCTCAGTCGGGAGGTGTCACGCATCAACACGATGTGCCGGTCGACGGCGGGCCGTTCACACTGGCTATCAGCCCGGACCGCAATCACCTGTACGCCGGCTGCCGGGAAGCCCCCCAATTGGCCAGCTTCCGCATCGACCAGTCCGGCGGCGGCCTCACGCGGACGGGTACGGTGCCGCTGGATTCCTGGCCTGTCTACGTCAACACTGACCGCCGGGGCAGGTTCGTGCTGTCGTCCTACTACCAGGGCGCGCGCGTGGCGGTGCATCCCATCGGGGATGACGGTTCGTTGGGAGCGCCTCCCGTCGTTTCGTTGGAAACGGCGACCGGCGCCCACGCCATGCAGACCGACCCGACCAACCAATACGCCTTCGTGCCTCACATCGCGGGGAACGGCCCCAACCAGGTCTGGCAGTTCAGGTTCGACGAGAACACGGGCCAGATCACTCCCAACTCTCCTCCATTAGTGGAGCCTGAAGAATTCCTGGGGCCTCGCCATTTCTGCTTTCATCCCTCGCTGGACGTCCTCTACTTCTCCAACGAGCAGGGTTGCAGCGTTAGCGGCTACCGCCTCGACACGGCCAACGGCACCCTGTCGCTCTTCCAGACAATCACCACTCTTCCGCCGGAAGGCTTTGCCGAGAGAAACACCTGCTCCCAGATTCAGATCAGCGGGGCGGGACGGTTCTTGTACGCGCCGAACCGGGGCCATGACAGCATCGCCTGCTACACGGTGGACACCGCAACCGGAGAACTGACTGGCAACGGCATCGTCCCATCAGAAGCCAGGCCAAACGCGCTCTGCCTGGGCCCCGGAGACCGCTACATCTACTCCGCAGGACAGGATTCGGGCCAGATGGCCATTTTCAGGGTTGATGCTGATTCTGGCGCGCTGGACCGTTCAGAGACCGTTGCGCTGGGCAGCGGGCCGTGCTGGATTTCGATCGTCGAGTTGCCTGGATAGGACAACCGGGTCTGCGTCGCGGTGTCATTTACCACATTCACTAACGGGGGTTTGACAATGGCCTCACCAGAATTGGACCGGGCAATCGCCATGTTCCGGGCGGGCAAGGCGGAAACGCAGGATTTTACCACCGTCGACGAGTTCCGAGTCTGGTACGAGGGGTTCACAGGCCAGTTCGAATTGCCCGAGGACGTTGTTGTCGAACAGGTGGGAGCGGGAGGCGTCTCCGCCGAGTGGATTTCCACCCCGGGAGTGTCTCAAGACCGGGTGGTCATGTACCTGCACGGCGGAGGCTACATGATCGGTTCAATGCGGACCCACCGGTCGCCGCTCTCCTACTTGTCCCGGTTCTCCAACGCCCGGGTACTGGGGATCAACTACCGGCTGGCCCCGGAGCACCCCTTCCCGGCTGCGGTCGAAGATTCGCTGGCGGCCTACCGCTGGCTGCTGGAGAAAGGAGTCTCGCCCCGCAGCATCGTCATCGGCGGGGACTCGTGCGGCGGCGGTCTCACCATCGCCACGCTGGTTGCCCTGAAATATTTCGGTGACCCTCTCCCGGCCGCCGCAATATCCCATTCCGGCTGGACCGATCTGGCCCACACTGGGGAAACCTTCGTAACCAAGGCGGAGGTGGACCCGCTCATCGACAAGGAGATGCTCGAGGGCATGGCAGCGGCCTACCTTGGCGACCGCAGCCGCACCACTCCGCTGGCGTCTCCCTACTACGCAGACCTGCGGGGGTTGCCGCCGTTGCTGTTGCAGGTGGGCACTGCTGAGGTCCTGCTGGACGACTCCCTCCGGTTCGCCGAGCGGGCCCGGGAGGCCGGCGTGGACGTTACGCTGGAGAAGTGGGACGACATGCCCCACGTCTGGCAGGCGTTCGCTTCTTTCCTTCCCGAAGCGAAGCAAGCCCTTGAACACTGCGGTCAATTCGTCCTGGAGCACACCTCCTGAGCGAGCCGTTGACCCTCCCCGCGCTTCCCCGGAGCAAAGCCACAGGCCCGGCGCAAGCCGGGCCTGTTTTGTGGGTATGACGCCGGGAAAGTAAGTCCGGGTCTTCTACCGCGTCTTCAACCGGACGAGTTGATTTCCCCGCGTATTGCGAGGCATCTCTGTCGGCCAGCCGCACACAACGTGTGATACCCTCAAAAGCAGATTGAGCTTGCCCGTGACCCACAGGAAATGAGGTGTTCCCTTGAGGTTCGCAGCCTTTACCACGGTGGCGGCCTCCGCATGCGAGGCCACCAATTCTGCCGACATGCTGGACAACCTGAGGCAGCAGACCGTCCTGGCTGAAGAACTCGGGTTCGAGGCCATGTGGCTGGGCGAGCATCACTTCGGCCCGTACGGCGTGGGCGACATTCCCAACCCGATACTTCTGGGCGCCGATCTGGCTGCCCGCACCAGCAGGATACGCATCGGCCAGATGGCGAACATCGCTCCCTGGTGGCACCCCGTTAGGCTGGCTGAAGACCTGGCCATCCTGGACAACATGACCCGGGGGAGAATCGAAGTTGGCTTCGGCAGGGGAATCTGGCCTTACGAAGGGCCCCAGTTCCATCCCAACGCCGATCCGAGAAAGGATGCGGAAAACCGGGAACTGTTCCGGGAGACCGTGGAAATCGTCCGAAAGATATGGTCGGAGCCATACTTCTCTCACGAGGGGCCCAACTACCGGTTCCCCGCGGAGGATACTGTGTTCTCCCACCCGTCGTTACCGCCTGATCCCGCCTGGCAGGACGGCGACCGGGTGACCCGGCTGCGGGTAACTCCCCGGCCCTACCAGCAGCCCCACCCTCCCCTGTGGATGACTGTTTCCACCGACAACTCGGTCGCCACCGCCGCCCGTATGGGTCTGAACGCCTGCTACTGGCAGCCCCCGGCAGCGCGGATCAGGCAGAGGATGGAGCTGTACGCCGAGGTCCGGTCCGAACTGGAGAGCAGGCCGTTCGCCCTGGGTGAGGGCCAGGCTGTAATGCGTTCGACCTACGTCGCATCCTCGATGGAGGAGGCCCGGAGGGACGCAGAGGCCGCCATAATGTCGTCCTTCTCCTACAACGACCCCTTTCGTGGCAGGCAGGTGTTCACCAACCCGGGTGAGGAACTGGATCCCGGTACAAAGCCGGACTGGGATTTCCTGGAGCCCCGCACCCTGCTGGTGGGCTCACCGGAAAACGTCGCAGAGAAGATCCAGGAACTGCAGGAAGTCTGCCACCTGGACTACCTGCTGGTCGAGTTCACCCACCCCGGCTTGCCGCTCAGCAAGACACTCAGGAATCTGGAGACATTTGCCACCAAGGTGATGCCCCGGTTCACCGGCAGCCAATAGCAGGCGCGTCAAGTCAATTCTCGCTCCGGGAAAGCTTGAAAGCCACCAGGGCGTTTCGCCACAGTTGTCGCCGTAGCCCAGTGACAACAATCCAGCCCGCACCTTGCGAGGATCAGCCGGGCACCCTTCTGTAGTCTTGGCCGGCTTTTACTGTTCACGCCTCTTTCCCGCCGGGTTCCTGCAATCTATTATATTCAGCGTAACGGAGCCGATCCCTTTCCGGACGTTTGTTGGCCCCTCCGGGCCTGCAGGAGGAAACATGCAGACGGGACTGTTTCTCGAATTCCCGGCCCTGGATGACGCGACCGATCAGCAGGGCTTTCAAGAAGGATTCAGGATGGCCGAAGAGGCTGAGCGCATGGGCGTGGAGTCGGTCTGGCTCGCCGAGTACCACTTTATTCCCTTCAGCGTGCTGTCCGCTCCGGTGATGGTTGCCACGGCCATTGCCAGCCGTACCGAACGAATGCGCATTGGACTGGGGGTTCTGCTCCTGCCGCTGGGCAACCCCATCCGGATTGCCGAGGAGATCGCCACGCTGGACCACATCAGCCAGGGCAGACTTGACCTGGGAATCGGCCGCGGCACCTTTCCAGAGCACCACGATGCGTTCCTGTCTCCCTACCCCGAGAGCCGGGGCAGGTTCGAGGAATACCTCGAAATAATTCTCAAGGCCTGGAGTACCGAGAAGTTCTCCTTTGAGGGAGAACACTACCAGTGTTACGACCTGTCCGTCCGGCCCAAGCCCTTCCAGAAGCCTTACCCGCCAATAAGAGTGGGCATTACCTCTGCGGAGACCTTCCCCATCATTGGCCGAATGGGTTACCCGGTGTTCGTAAACCCGTCTCGGGTCTTTGCTCTCTCGGACCTGGCCGAGCACGTCACCGCCTACAAGAAAGCGTGGAAAGAGGCGGGCCACCCCGGCGAGGGCAACGTGGGCATCCGCCTCCCGGTGTACCTCGCGGAGACCGCGGATCAGGCCTACGAGGAACCAAGGGAGAGCACCCTCACCCAGGTTGAGAGCCTAGGCCTGCGGGTGGCTGCCAGCGCCACTCGCGAGGGCACCACCGGCAACTGGCAGGCCGAGTCCGAACGCATACTCGCCATGGACTACGACGCCTGGCTCCGCGACAAGGTGGTTTACGGGACGCCGGAGGCGGTGCTGGACCGCCTGCTCCAGCTGACTGAGGAGCTGCAACTCTCCCACATTGTTTTTGAGAACAACCTTGGCCGGCGCATTCCCTATGATCTGCAGATGAAGTCGCTGGGGCTGCTGATGGACCGCGTAGTCCCCCATCTGCCCTGAGTTCGCCCCAGTTGAAAGGCTGGAAAGCATACCCGCAGGAATTGTCATTCCCGGAAACACTGTCCCGGGGATCTTCGGCCAGCGAGGTGAGAGGGGAGATCTCAGGCCACCTCGCGGACCTGCCGCACTGAACTGGATCTGGGAATTAACTGCTACTCCGGTAGCTGGGCGAGCCGTTCCTGCCAAAAGGGCCCGTGGGTATCGTGGACTTTTGGGAATTGCATGGGGTGCTGATTCCGTCAATGGTTCGACAGGCTCTTCGCCGACGGATTTTCAGGTACTTAGCAGTAATGTGATGTCTGGTTATGTAAGTCCGGTTATGTGACAAGTGGCGAAAGTGTTCAAGGAGGGGTGGAATTGTATTATACTAGCAGCCAGTCTTTGTAGCTGGCTGATAGGGAATGAGGCGCCGCCCGCGGACGAGGGACAGACAGGGCAAGTGCTTAGTTGAAAATAGACACACCCAATATTTAGCAATTGGGGGGGAACATGGAAGTTAACGCGGAAAGAGACGGGGCAACCCTGATAGCCAAGACCGGTGGCCGGGTCGACGGCACCAACGCCACTGAGTTTCAGGACGCCCTCAAGAACGTCATCACGCCGGATGACAGGGCCGTGATTCTGAATTTTGAAGAGCTCTCCTACATCAGCAGCGCAGGGTTGCGTGTGATCCTGCTCACCGCCAAGGATATGCGGACGGCCAATGTGAAGTTTGCCGTTTGCTCGCTTTCCCAGTCGGTGCGCGACGTCTTCACCATCAGCGGATTCGACCAGATTATCGACATTCACGACAATCAGCAGACCGCCCTGAGCGCTGTAGATAACTAGGGGCACCGACTAAGGCGGGGAAAGTCCCGCCTTTCTATCCAGGTGAGATTGACAGATGGGGAAGAATTTTCGGGAGAGGGCCGGATTGCATGGCGGCAGAGGCTCAGGGTACGCCCAGCAAAGGCTATAAAATTCTTGTCGTAGACGACGAACCCGACCTTGAGCCGCTGATCCTTCAGAGAATGCGGCGCAACATCAGGTCTGGGCGTTATTCCTTTGTTTTCGCCCATAACGGCATCGAGGCTTTGGAGGTCCTCCACAGGGACTCCGACATCGATATGGTCGTCTCCGACATCAATATGCCCCAGATGGACGGCCTCACCCTGCTGGAGCAGATCCCCAAGGTTGACCCCAACATCCGCTCGGTGATTGTCTCGGCCTATGGCGACATGCGCAACATACGCACAGCCATGAACCGGGGAGCATTCGACTTCGTAACAAAACCCCTGGACTTCGAAGACCTGCAGATCACCATCGAACGAACCCTCACCCACATGGCCGAATGGAAGGACGCGCTGCTCTCCCGTGACAAGCTGGTGGCCCTGCAGAACGAATTGGATGTCGCCAGCAAAATTCAGCAGGGTATCCTACCGACCAGTTTTCCTGAGGGGGAGGGCTTCGACGTTTACGGAAACATGGCTCCGGCCCGCAACGTGGGCGGCGACTTCTTCGACGTGATCAACCTTGAGAACGGGCGCTTGGGTCTGGCTGTTGCCGACGTATCGGACAAGGGCGTGCCTGCAGCCCTCTTCATGATGTCGAGCCGCACCCTGCTCAAAGGCGCGGCCATCGGAAGAGGGGCACCGGGGGATGTACTTTCCGAGGTCAACGACCTGCTGACCGCGGACAACGACGCCATTATGTTTGTGACCCTTCTCTACGCGGTGTTCGACCCGGAGACCGGCGTCCTGATCTACGCCAACGGCGGCCACACCAACCCCCTGCTGGTGCACCCCGACGGTGCCTCAGAAGAACTCCCTCTGACTGGCGGGATAGCCTTGGGAGTCATGCCCGGTCTTGAATATAAAGAATCGAATGTAACCCTGGCCCCTGGCGACACGCTTGTTCTTTATACCGACGGCGTTTCCGAGGCAATGAATTCCGAGGGCGAGGAATTTGGAGTCGATCGCCTCAGGCAAATATTCGACGGCCAGGCTCCCGCCTCGGCTCGAGACGCCAACGAGGCGATCCTCCAGTCAGTAACCAATTTTGCGGGCGAAACTCCTCAGTCCGACGACGTAACCTGCCTGGTGCTTCGGCGGACTGGAGGTTAACGTTGAGCGAGACATTTCACCTGAAAATCGGGCCCGACTCGAATGCAAGCAACGCTGACAACCTGCAATATATTCAGGGAAGCGTCGAAGAACTGGGACAGCGGGAAGCTTGGCCGGACAGTCTGGTTTTCAAGGTTAACCTGGTGCTGGAGGAGTTGGGCCTCAACATTCTCTCCTACGGAGGCGCCAAAGAGAATCGGAGCCCCGAGATCGAAATAATTCTCGTTTCTGAGGACGATTCCCTGACCATAGAGGTTTCGGATGACGGGAGTCCGTTCAATCCGCTGGAAGATGCCGTCGAACCGGACATAGAGGCTCTTATCGAAGAGCGTTCCATCGGCGGATTGGGGGTCCACCTGGTACGCACCTTGATGGATGACCTGTCTTACGAGCGAGCCGCTGGCAAGAACCGCCTCAAGATGGTCACCAAGCGAGAGTGACCCAGAATACCAACAGCGCCGCCCTTTAGGGGAAACGGCTTCAGAATCGCGCTTTAACGCGCGCCAACTGAGGGCGTTTTTTTAATTCTGCGGCCTTAGCGAGGACAGTTTTTGGCGAATCGCGCCAACAGGAGAACGACTTAGATGTGTCTTCTGAACGGACTTCTCCGTTACGGTGCGCTGGTCCGGTGCTCACGCCTTCTCTGTTGTGCCTCCTCCCTGATGCTGACTTTAGCTGTTCTGGCCTGCAGTTCAGCCTCTGAACCTACGAAAACGCCTCACCCCTCCAACACTCCGCAGCCCACCGCAACCGTTCCTACTGTCATCGCACGGACCGGCTTTACGGACGACAATATCCTGTTCGGACAATCAGCTGCCTTCAGCGGCCCGGCCCGGGAACTGGGAATAAATATGCGAGCGGGCATAGAAGCGGCCTTTGAGGAAGCGAATCGCAACGGTGGTGTCCACGGGCGGAAGTTGCAGTTGGCGTCCCTTGACGACACCTACGAGCCCGAGCTGGCGGCAACGAACACCCGGGAACTGATCCGAGTTCATGAAGTGTTCGCACTGATCGGGGAGGTGGGCACTCCTACTTCGCGCTCGGCAACGCCGGTGGCCGCCGACGAAAGCACCCCTTTTATTGCACCATTCACAGGGGCAGCGTTCCTGCGGGAATCCCACTGGTCCAACATCATCAACCTTCGCGCCTCCTACAACCAGGAGACAGAGGAGATGGTGGAAAGGTTCACCCGGGACCTCGGAATAGAGCGCATTGCGGTGCTCTATCAGGATGATTCTTTTGGACGTGCCGGTTACGACGGCGCTTTGGCCGCCCTGCAGCGGCGTGATATGAAGCCGGTGGCCGTGGGGTTGTATCCACGCAACACGACGGCGGTAAAGACGGCGCTGCTGGACCTGAGCAAAGGCGAACCAGAGGGGATCATAATGGTCGGCGCCTATGAGCCGATTGCTTCCTTCATTCTGTGGGCACGTGAAACAGGGCTGATTGATGCCGAGTTTATCACCATATCCTTTGTGGGCTCCAATGCCCTGGCCCGGCAACTGGGGCCGGACGGCGAGGGCGTTTTTGTTACCCAGGTCGTGCCCTTCCCCTCTGATGACTCTCTACCCGTTGTTGCTTCCTACCTGGAGGCCCTGACTGAATTCGACCCCATAGCGGAGCCGGGATTTGTATCTCTCGAGGGGTATCTCGCGGGCCGGCTGGCTATCGCAGGGTTGGAACGTTGCGGACGCGACCTTACCAGATCCTGCTTCCTGGATAGCATCCTCAAAGGCGAAGATTTCGAAATCGACGGTTTTCCTTTGAGCTATTCGGAAACGCAGGACGACAATCAGGGCTCCGATACGGTATTTCTGACCGTAATTGGGCCCGACGGGAAGTATCATCCCATCGAGACTTTGCGGGATACTGTCAACTGACCGGCAATCCGGTCACCCCATCCAAACTCTGCGGGACGCTGACGATGGACTTATTGAAACGACTGCTGGCGCTCCGTTTTCGTATTTCTACACAGCTTTTTGCCGCCTTTGGCGTAGCCGTCGCCCTGACAGTGGCAGCCAGCCTAATTGGCTGGTTCAGTTTCAGCCGGGTGGGGGCAGCGCAGGCCGAAGTCAACGAGGGCAGCATACCCGGAATGGAAGTCGCATTCGGCATTTCTGAATACAGCAGCTCACTGGGCGCCGCTGCACCTCGCCTGGCAACGGCCGCTACTCCTCAAGAGGTGGACGAGGTCTGGCTGCAGATAACCAGCGCCAAGGAGGATTTCCAAGGACACCTGCGGGACCTGGAGCGTGCCGACAGGGAACGTTCCCGCACTGTAAAAATATACTCTGAGGCTCTGGAGACCTACATTGAGACCATACGCGACACCAAGGAGGTCGGCTTCGAGTTCAACGAAAAGTCTGACGACCTGCTGGACCAGATGGTGGCGATGCGGTCGGAGTTGGAGTCGGTCCTGATCCCGGCTGTCGACGATGAGCTGTTTTTTATTCTGACCGGAAGGACCGAGTTGGGCGGGGGGGTAGAGGATTACAGCGTTCACTTCTCGGAGGAAGAATTCGTCAACTACCGCCGCCTTGCCGGCCTGCAGGCCGACACCAACATTGCGCTGCAGCAACTGGCTTCGGTGTTCAGCATTTTCGATCCCACGCTGGTGGAGGCGCAAGAAGAGAGGTTCGAATCATCCATCGCCTCAATCGAACGACACATGGCCGGATTGAACAACGAAGGCCTGGAGTCCCAACTGGCTCCCCTGTACGACGAGATGCGTGAGCTGGGCCTGTCCAGCGACGGAATCTTCCTGGTGCTGCGGTCGAGACTCCTGCTCAGCGATGAACAGGCCGTGCTGCTTGACCTAAGCCGCCAGCAGACCTCCAGCCTGGCGACGGTGGTGGAGGATCTGGTGTCCTCGGCCGCCAATTCTGCCGGTCAGGCCGCCGAATCATCGTCGCAGGCCATCAGCACCGGCAGAACGCTGCTCATCGCTATCAGCATCATCAGCGTAGTCACCGCCCTGCTGGTGAGCTGGCTTTTCGTCGGCCGGGTCCTGCTCCATCGTATCAACATGTTGTCGGCAAGGATGCGGCGCATGGCGGCAGGCCAGCTGGACGAAGAGGTCCAGGTGATAGGCAACGACGAGCTGGCGGAAATGGCGTCGGCGCTGGAGGTGTTCCGCCACAACTCGCAGGAGGCGCTGCGCCTGAACCTCGTCGAAGAGCTGAACACAGAACTGGAAGGCAAGAATACGGAACTGGAAAGCGTGCTTGTGGATCTCCAGACAGCACAGGACCAGATAGTGATGCGTGAGAAGCTGGCTGCGCTGGGTGAGGTTACCGCCGGCGTTGCCCACGAAATCCGAAATCCCCTCAACTTTGTCAAGAATTTTTCAGAAAGTTCCGAAGAACTCCTGGTAGAAATGCAGGAGGCCATCGGGGAGGGCGGCGACAGTCCCGACGTTTCCCTGATAGCCGATATATCCAAAGACCTCGTCGAAAATCTCGTACGAATCAGGCACCATGGCGACCGGGCAAATCGCATCGTCAACGACATGCTGCTCATGGGCCGGGGCTCCAACAACTGGCAACCCATCGAACTGAATACGCTGCTGGTCGAGCACACCATGCTGGCATATCACAGCGCCCGGGCCACGGACACCGAGTTCCAGCTGACCGTGCAGCAGGACCTGGATGAGCACCTGGGTGAAGTTGAGGCAATTCCTCAGGACCTGGGCCGGACCTTCCTCAACATCGTCGGCAATGCCTGCCAGGCCACCGACGAGAAACGCCGCAGACTGGCCGGGGAGGGCGTTGGCTTCGAGGGTTACTCACCAACCGTCTGGCTGACTACCAAGGGTATGGAAGATCAGGTGGAGATTCGAATACGGGACAACGGCCCCGGCATCCCCCAGGAAATTATTGAAAAGATCTTCAACCCGTTCTTCACCACCAAACCGACAAATCAGGGCACCGGGCTGGGGCTGGCAATCACCAGCGACATTATCCGGCAGCACGGCGGGACCATAGAGGTCGAATCCGAACCGGACCAGTACACGGAAATGGTCATCATGATTCCCAGGACACCTCCGCCCGAGGTGGTGCAGCCCCAGGCCGAAGCGGCGCCCACATCCGCATAGGGCAATAGGCGCCGGAATTGCCTTCGGCAGGTCCATTGAGTTGAGGTACGGCGGTCTCAGGGAGTGGTTACTCACCTCCGCTCCGCCTCGTATCGCTGGTTACGAGCCGGTGTATAATACAAAAGTACTAAATTAACATCTCGGACGGCAGCGATGCCGACGACTCATCCAGCAGACTATGAGCTGACGCAGTGAGTTTCGACGGTTATCAACTCGACCCCGCAGTTTACGACGAGATGTTTCTGCCCAACGGCGAACGGCGGGAGCATACCCGGGTTCTTTATGACGCATTAGCCCGGATGTCTGATGACGAGCTTGCCAGCGTCCAGGGGCGCGTAAATCGCACTTTTTCGCGGGAGAGCATCTCCTTCACGGTTTACGGCGATGCCGAGGCCGAGGAACGCATCATCCCGGTCGACCCCATCCCTCGCCTCCTGACAGCCGCAGACTGGCAGGGACTGTCCGACGGACTGGCCCAGAGGGTGAAGGCGCTCAACTATTTCCTCGAGGACGTATACGGAGAGGGGCGCATCCTCGACGACGGTGTAATCCCCGAGGACATGGTAAAGGGATGCCCTCAATTCAGGCCCGAGATGCAGGACTTCTCCCCTCCCCACGGCACCTGGGTGGCCGTCTGCGGCACCGATGTGGTCCGTACGAACGACGGGTTTCAGGTGCTGGAGGACAACTTGCGAGTTCCGTCCGGCGTCTCCTACATGATCGCCAACCGGAAGTCGGCCAAAGCCAGCCTTCCCCGCGTTTATCGCAGCGCAAGGGTGCAGGAGGTCGAACAATACGGCGCTCTGTTACGCGCCACCCTCAGCGAACTGGCTCCTAGGGGCAAGAGCGACCCTGTTATAGCGCTGCTTACGCCCGGCGTGTACAACTCCGCCTACTACGAGCACATGTTCCTGGCCCGGGAGATTGATGCAGAACTGGTGGAGGGACAGGATCTGACGGTCCGCAACGGCATAGTGTACATGCGGACCACTGATGGACTCCGACAGGTCGATGTAATCTATCGCCGGGTCGATGATGACTTTCTGGACCCGCTGGTCTTCCGGCCCGATTCACTGCTGGGGATGCGGGGGCTCATCGACGCAGCACAGCTGGGAAATGTGACTCTGGCCAACGCACCCGGCACTGGAGTGGCCGACGACAAGAGCGTCTATGCCTATGTCCCGGACATGATCCGTTACTACCTGGGACAGGAGCCGCTGCTGCAAAATGTGAAGACGTACCTGTGCCGGCGCCCTCAGGACCTGGAATACACTCTAGACAACCTGGCCAACCTGGTAGTCAAGCGGGTGGGAGGGTCGGGCGGCTACGGCATGATCATTGGCCCCCACGCCACACAGGAGGAACGGGACGACTACGCGAAAGGGTTACGCGCGGACCCGGCCGGATTCATTGCCCAGCCGGTGCTCGACTTGTCTCGCTCGCCTTGCCTGATCGAAGGCCGGTTCGAACCCCGGCACGTTGACCTCCGCCCCTTCGTGCTGACCGGTCGCCAGACTCGCATAGTTCCCGGCGCGTTCTGCCGCGTCGCCTTGCGCCGGGGCAGCCTGGTGGTCAACTCCAGCCAGGGCGGCGGCGGCAAGGACGTGTGGGTGCTGCAGGAGGATGACCCGGGCGGCGACCATCAGGCATGATGCGTCTTCGTCCTGAATTCGGCCCTTTTCTCCTCCAGCCCACAGCAGGAGCGGTACATGCTTTCCCGACACGCACAGA
Organism: Dehalococcoidia bacterium; assembly: GCA_965261885.1. Lineage (GTDB taxonomy): Bacteria > Chloroflexota > Dehalococcoidia > Lucifugimonadales > UBA3495 > VXOI01. The sequence continues at coordinate 92,442 of CBDHDY010000043.1, read as the reverse complement.
GTCTTTACTGGATCGGACGGTACCTCGAACGGGCAGGACGCCTCTGCCGCCTGCTGCGTCTGCAGTCCGAAGCCCTGGTTGACCGGCCGGTCCGGGAAATACATTTCGGCTGGAACCGCATCTACGCCAGTGTGAAGCGGGACCCTCCCGGCGGAGGGGTGGAGCTCTTCGGCGATGAGGAATTCGCCCTGGCTGATTCCTTCGCCTTGGCCGACGACCTGACCTTTGAACGCTCCAATCAAGGCTCGGTGTTCAGTTGCTTTGTCATGGGAAGGGAGAACGCCCGGGACACCCGCCACTGCATAAGTCCAGAAGTCTGGACCAGCCTCAACACCTCATATCAGAAGCTGCTGCAACAGGACATTGTCAGCGTCTGGCGGACGGAGCCAACGCATTTTTACGATGAAACAGCTTCGGAAATAACCACTTTCGGCGGCCTCGTCGAGTCAACAATGTACCATGACGAGGGCTGGAACTTTCTCCAATTGGGCCGGTATGTAGAACGCGTCCAGGGGGTTTTATCCCTGTTGCTGTCGCAGGTTGACATGGGCGACGCTGATGACGGGGAGGGATACGAGGCCGACTGGATCTCACTCCTTCGTATATTCCACGCCCTCGAGGTGTATCAGCACATTCACAAGGCCGAGGTGATACCCGGCAGTGTCCTGGACCTGCTTGTCAGCGACCCGCTCCTACCGGAGTCGCTGTCCCGGTCGGTGAGCCTGGTCGAATCCGAAATAGACTCCATTGGCAGCGGCCCGCGTCGGCACTCCAGCCGCGCCGTGCAGCGATTGACCGGCCGGCTGTCCTCGCTAATCAACAATGAGTGGCCCGACAGGGAGGATCGAATAGACCTCCTCAGGGAGGTGGACGAGTATGTCTCGGAACTTCACTTTCTGGTCACGGCCGCCTATTTCGAATACCCGGTGCAAGATCGCCCACCGGGCAGGTAGCGGCGGGCCTGGTTCCCGGAGCGGCACCACCGGGTGCGGGGGCATTGCTGCCAAACCGCGACCGTATCTTCCGCTGGACTGTCTTCTGACCTAGCAAGCCTGCCTGTTGAGGCACTTCCCGTCTTTCTCCCTTCCGCTGCAGAGTGCCTTTTCCGTCCAGACGTGATTCCCCTGACCAGGAAGGCCGGTTACGTTGAAAACCGCCCTTTGTTGCGCTAAAATCAATTAGCAACGCAGGAGCGTAGCTCAGTTTGGCCAGAGCGCTGGTCTCCAAAACCAGTGGTCGCGGGTTCGAATCCTGCCGCTCCTGCCACTCTTGTACTTGAATCGGGCCCCGTAGGAACGGGGCTTTTGTTTTTGTCCCGTAATCTTGCGCCGGTGGTTTGAAACCTTCCCCCCAACCGCATACAATTGCACCGATAGGCTCGATATGGCGACGCTTGGCAGGGAGGGGACAATGACCAGCGTACACCGCGACCCGGTCCTGATAGTGGTGCAACTGACCGGCGGCAATGACTACATGAACACCGTGGTCCCTTATGGTGACCCGCTATACGCCGACAATCGCTCCACCGTGCGCGTTGCCGAAGAGGAAGTTCTGCCCATCGACGGTAACTTCGGGTTCAACCCCGTATTTGCCCCGCTGAAGGAGCTTTATGACGACGGGCGAGTGGCGGTTATCAATGGCATCGGTTATCCCAACCCCAACCGTTCCCACTTCCGCGCTATGGATATCTGGCACACCTGCGAACCGGAGCGGGTTGCCACCGAGGGCTGGCTGGGCAGGGCCATTCGTGACCTCGACCCCAGCGGCGGGAATGTGCTCACCGGGGTGAACTTCGGTCGCGGCCTCCCCCGTGCCATGGCCATGGCCGGGGTACCGGTGGCGTCCGTTGGTTCGCTGGAGAATCACGGCTTCCTCACCGGTATCTCTGACGAGGAGCGCCGCACGCGGGCCCTGGATGTTTTTGCTCGCATGTACTCCCCGGCCATCGGCTCTGGTCCGGCCCTGGACTACCTGGGCCGCACCGGTATGGATGCGCTGAAGGGCGCAGATATTCTCAGAACCGCCACCGCCGGCTATTCCTCCACGATCGAATACGCCGAGACGCAGGTCGCGCAGAATCTGCGCGGCATTGCCAGGACTCACTTGGCGGGCCTGGGTACCCGGATTTTCTACACCGCTCAGGCGGGGTATGACACTCACTCCGGCCAGATGCCTGTGCAGAGCCAGTTGCTGGGTGAACTGGCCCAGGGAGTCAACGACTTCTTCGCCGACCTTCGTGAGCATGACGCGTCGTCCGAGGCCCTGATGCTGGTGTTCACCGAGTTCGGCCGCCGCGTCAAGGACAACGGCTCCGGGACCGACCATGGGTCCGGTGGCGCGGCATTCGTTATCGGCGATGCCGTGACCGGCGGCATGCACGGCGTTTATCCATCGCTCCAGGAGCACGCGCTTCTGGACGGCGACCTGCATTTCCAGGTCGATTTCCGCAGCGTCTACGCTACTGTTGCCGAGAAGTGGCTGGGTCTGGACGCACAACCCATAGTGGGCGGCAACTTTGAGAAACTGGCATTCATCTAGACTTTCAAGGACCGGGAATGAGTGCACGATCAGGTTCTTGTTCTCTCCGTCCTTCGGAACCTCAGCATTTGAAGGAAACGGGGGTGTGACGTGAAGGTTGGCATCGGACTGCCCGGAAACATTCCGGGCACCAAGGGAGAAACGATCCTGGAGTGGGCCCGGCGGGCTGACGCCGGTCCATTTTCCTGCCTGGGCACCATTGACAGGCTGGTATACGACAACTATGAACCTCTGGTTGTGTTGTCGGCTGCGGCCGGTGCAACCAGCAGGGTTCGCCTGCTGACGTGCGTGCTACTTGCTCCGCTGCACAACCCCGGCGTGCTGGCGAAGCAGGCAGCCAGTCTCGACGCCATATCAGGCGGACGCCTCACCCTTGGGGTTGGCGTGGGACGGCGGCCCGACGACTACCAGGCCGCGCCCGCAGAATACAGCCAGCGGGGCCGCCAGATGGGCCGCACCCTGGCCACTATGCGCAGCATCTGGAAAGGCGAAGTAGTGTCTGAGGGGTTGGGAAGTATGGGACCGGTGCCGGTGCGACCCGGTGGCCCCGAGATCCTCATAGGTGCAGGCACCCCCCAGGCCGTTCGCCGGGTTGGCCGCCACGCCGATGGTTTTATCGCCGCCGCCGGCAACGCCGCTGCTGTGAATGAGCTCTATCAGGTGGCCGTGGAAGCGTGGGAGTCTGAGGGACGGTCCGGCAGGCCTCGCCTCGCCGGTGTCGCATCCTACGCCCTTGGCCCCAGTGCCGCCGAGAAGGTGGGCGGCTATATCCGCCACTACTACTCGTTCCTGGGCGAGGCCGCGGAGACCATGGCCCGGAACGCCATATCCACCCCCGAGGCGATCAAGGACACCATCCGGGATATGGAGGCATTGGAATGGACGAGGTCGTCTTTCTGCCCAGTGTCGCAGACATAGACCAGCTGGAGCGCCTCGAAGACATAATTTAGCAACGCTGGTCCTCTGCAGGGCCCACGGACAGGTGCACAAACCTGCAGATGGCATCCACTTCCCTGCACCACAGGACCATAGTATTTGGAGAGGACACGCAGCCAATGTTTGAAGCAGAGGAATTCGTCGCCGCTTGCCGAGGCGCGTTGGACGAACACACACCAGAGTTGGCGGTCAAGGAGCTGTTGAGTGCCGCCATCGCCAGGCCGGGGGAGATTGAGGCAGCCCTGGGAACTCCTGAGGGTGGCGGAATCACTACCCTTCACCGGTCGGATGAGTTGACCATCATCAACGTGACATGGCCCCCGGGTATGACGATCTACCCCCACGACCACCAGCTCTGGGCGGCCATCGGGCTCTACGGCGGCCAGGAGGACAACACGTTTTTCCGCCGCAACCGCGACGGCGAGGGACTGGAGCGCGCCGGATTCCGTGAGCTTCAGCCGCAGGACGCCATCAACCTGGGCCGCGACGCCATTCACGCCGTCCACAACCCCCGGCAGATGTACACCGGCGCCATTCACATCTACGGCGGAGATTTCTTCGCCCAGCCCCGCAGCGAGTGGGCCGACGAGTCATCTCCGGAAGCGCCCTACAGCGTGGAGGGCGCTATGCGTGCCTTTGCAGAGGCGAACGAGCGCTGGCTGGCCCAGCAGGCCAACTAGAGCCAGGACTTCCCTGACGCAGAACGGGCGGTAGGAATCCCACCGCCCGTTCTGCCTTCGGACTCTTGATTTGCCTCCACTAGCTCCCTTGGGGAGGGGCCGGACGCGGTTCGTCAAACAGTCTGCCCACGCTTTCAGCATCCGACTTGCGCCCTTCCCAGTCTTCCAACTTTCGGCGCCACTCCTGCCAAGCTTCGCGCTCCAGGGCACGCCCCTCTTCACGCCCCTCCTCGCGGGCTTTGTGTTCCATCTGCTTCTTGTACCAGGCGGCCAGCATCGGAATCCCCTCCACCAGGATGAATGTTATGGCGATGGAGACGAACGTCAGTCGTCCCAATCCCTCGCTAATCCTTACGACTGTCTTAATCCATGATGCATTTAAGAATTCCGCCAATACCACTGACACCAGTGCCAACACGAAGAGCACGGTAAAGACCATCAGGAAGGCAAGCACCCGGGTTGCTGGTGGCACTACTTGTCACCCTGATGATGCCACCCAGCTTTTTCAGCCACGCTGCCAGCCCCTCCAGGACGATAGTAGCACAGGCACGAAAGCTCCGTCATCGCGCTACGCGAACCCCAGCCGAGCTTCCTTCATGCTGACAAAACGCTGGCCGCTGCCGATGACCAGGTGGTCCAGCAGTTCCATGCCCAGCAGCTTGCCCGCCTCCACCAGGTCGCGGGTGATGGACACGTCGGCTCCACTGGGCGTCGGGTCGCCCGAGGGATGGTTGTGGACGCACAGAATCGAGGTGGCGTTGGCCCTGATGCCCGGACGGAAAACCTCTGCGGGGCGCACCACCGAGCTGTTGACGTTGCCTATATAGATTTCCTCGATACCCATGACCTCGTTGCGCGTGTTGAGCAGCAGCACACGCAGGTGCTCCTGCTCCAGGGCCGACATCTCGGCGGACAGCAGGTTGACCACGTCTTCCGGGCAGTTCACGGTTGCCCGCTCCTCCGGGGCCAGAGACACGAAACGACGGCCCAATTCCAGTGCCGCGAGGATCTGGCAGGTCTTGGCTTCGCTCAACCCCTTCTCGGCGCACAGCTCGGCGTAGCTCGCTTTGCCGAGCCCCCGCAGCCCGTCGAAGCGCGAAAGCAGCCGCGACGACTGCGAAATGACATTCTCGCCTGCCGAGCCGGTCCGCAGCAGAATCGCGACAAGCTCGGTGTTGCTCAGGTGGTGCGGCCCGTAGGCAGCCAGCCGCTCCCGGGGCCGCTCCTCGCTGGGCATCTCCCGCACCGTCGGCCCGGTGCCGTTGCGATGCTCCACTCCATCCGTCCTCGTTGCCGTCTCCATGCGCCCGCTCCCTTTTCAACTGTGCTCCCACTATTTGAGCGCAAGCGGGACGTGCGGGGCAATGGGCAACTGTCAGCAAATGGGCGGCGAGAGGGAATTCGGGACGCGACTGCATGGAATGAATGTAGGGGCGCACAGCTGTGCGCCCCTACATCGGATGCGAGTAAGTAGCGGGGAATTGTCAGTACTTTGAGAACGAGCCCTCGTCGCAGGTTATGAATTCCAGCACGGCGGGTTCGCCCGCAGCATTGGCCGCCATGCCGCGTTGGATAGCAGGGACGATCTCCCCGGGCTCGGTGATCTTCTCGGCGTAGGCGCCCATGGCCGCGGCCACCTCGGCGAACTGTCCACCCAGGGTCTTGACCTGGTATTTCTGGATCGCCACCGGGAACCGGCTGTCGTCGTAGATCGACATGTAGGAGTTGTTGTTAATCACCGTCAGGATTGGTATGTTGCAGCGCACCGCCGTCTCTATGTCCAGGCCCACGGTGCTGAAGGCCAGATCGCCCATCACGTTGATGACCTGCTTGTCGGGTTGAGCCATCTTGGCGCCCATGGCGAGGCCCAGGCTGTATCCCAGCTGTGTCGACTTACCCCAGCCGATGAAGCTGCGTGGCTTGCGGGCCTCCCAGAAGGGCGACATGTACTCCCGCGCGCTGCCCGACTCGTGGGTGACTATGGTGTTATTGAGGTCGACGGTGTGCATCATGTCCCAGATCACACGATAGGGGTTGATGGGCTTGTCGTTGGACGTGAGCTTCGGCATCCATTGGGCCAGCCACGCCTCCTTGACCGATCTGATGTCGTTCTGAAGTGCATGATTCACCGGGCGCGGCGCCCCGGCCCGTTCCTTGAGCTCTTCCAGGAGCTGCCGCAGCACCAGCTTTGCATCGCCCAGAAGCGGATAGTTGCAGCGGAATTCGCGCCCGATAGCGTCCTCGTCGTTTGTCAGATGGATGAAGTTCTTGTTGTCGGCGATGGGAACGGCGAAGAAACTCTTGGTCAGGCTGGCACCCACGCCGAACACCGTGTCGGCGCCATGCAGGTACTTGTTGACCATCGCGGTGGTGCTGGGGCCGCCAGCGCCAAGGGCCAGCGGGTGGTTCTCCGGAAAGGCGCTCTTGCCGGGCAGGGTGGTCATCACCGGCGCCTGCAGGAACTCGGCCAGCTGCACCAGCTCGTCCGTTGCCTCCGCGTACAGCACGCCCTGACCGGCCTGGATTACAGGACGTTCGGCGGCCAGCAGAGCGGCGGCGGCACGGCTTACGTCCGCCGGATCGGCCTGTTGCAGCACGGCGCGGGGCGATTCATAGTCGAACAGTTCCTCGGGCAGCTCGGCGGTGGCCACGTCGGCAGGAATCTCCAGCAGCACCGGCCCAGGTCGGCCGCTGCGCAGCTTGGTGAACGCCCGGCGCATCATCGACGGTATGCGTTCCACCATGTTGAACTCGTCAGACCACTTGGTGATGGTCTCGTAGCTGCGTGTGGGGTAGAAGTTGGGGTGTACTCCGCGCTTGTCGCGGGCCATCCCCGCTGGCAGCAGCAGGATGGGCACCGACTCCGAAAAGGCCTGGGCCACGCCGCCGAACCCGTTCTCAGCCCCTGGCCCGTTCTGCATCATGAACACGCCCACCTTCTTGCCGTTGGTGGCCCGCGAATAGCCGTCCACCATGTGGACGCCGGTGACCTCCTGCCGGAAGATTATCGGCCGGATTCCGGCGATGGCGGCGGCTTCCAGCAGGGGCTGGTATGGCACACAGCCGATAAATTCAACGCCCTCCATTCGCAGAATGTTGGCGATTGCGGTAACTCCATCCATCTGTCTGCCTCTCCCATTTCCCTGTGGCGCAATATAAAGGCAAGTCTATGGAGCGGCCTATGGGGTGTCAAGCAACGACTGAACAGGCAGCTGGTTCTCGTGGCTTTATCCTGCCAAGCCTCTGGAATCCTCTACTCTCCACTGAAGCTCCAGGCGGTGAATCGTTGCGGAGTGAGCTTGATCACGGGATTGCCTTCGAGTTCCATTTCGCGATATTGCTGGTACTTCTCGCGAAGCAGTGCGAGAGCCTTCGCCGCCTCGTCCTCCTCGCCGCTCAGCAGTTCGGCTCGGCAGGAGACCAGCACGTAGCGGAGGGCCTGCCAGTCCTCGTCGTAGTGGTCAACGACCAGCGCAGCCTGGGGGTTCTCGAGAATGTTGCGCACGCGCCGCAGCCGAGTCAGCTCAACTGCCTTGGGTTTCTGGTCAAGGACGATGTAGATGGCCTGGCCCCGGTTGCCATCAGAAACATAGGCAAAGCATACCGGTATGGCGTGAGGACGCCCGTTGGCATCCGCCGTTGCCAGTCGAGCAACCCGGGAATCGGCGAGAAAGCGGGCCTGAGATTCGGTCAGCTTTGGCAACGTTGCCCTTAAATCAAATCTACGTGTCACCCGGGAGGAGACGCATGGGATCGTCGAGGAATTCCAGGTTCTCCAGCTCGTTGTGGGCGGCCTCGGACATTGCCGAATCGCCGTCGTTCACGCAGTCGATCAGAGCCCTGCGCGCCTCAACTCCGCCGATCTTGCCCAGCGCGTTGATGCCGGCCAGCCGCACCTCGGGGTCTTCGTCCTCAAGCAACTCGATCAGTTGCGGCGTGGCTTGTTGTTCACCCAACTCCCCGCAGGCGTGGGCCGATTCGTAGCGCACGGCGGCGTCCGAGCTTTCCAGGTCCTGCAGCAGGGTTGGGAGCCAACTGACCTCCCCGGTGCGGCCCATTGCGAAGATCGAACTGGACCTCAGGTCCTGGTCCTCATCCTCGTATGCCCACCGGATGTAGTCTCGCACCTCTTCGGTGTTGAAGGGGGCGACGGCCTCCAGGCAGCGGCGGCGCACCTCGAGGTCCTCGATCTCATCCTCCAGAAAGTCCATCAGTACGCGGTAGACCAGTTCACCGTCAGGTGGCTTCAGCTTGCCGTCCAAGGCCAGGGCGGGGAATTTGCCCAAGGCCACGGCGGCAGCGGCGCGTACCCGCGGCCCGCGCTCCGACCGGAGCAACTCGATGAGTTCTGATACGAGCCAGCGGTCCTCAAGTTCCCACAACCCCTCGATTCCCAGTTGTACCATTTGGTCGTCGTCATCCTTCAGGCACAGGCGGAAGATGGAAGTGAAGTCCAGCTCCACGTTTTCCTCGGCCTGCTCCACCATCACTGTCAGAACCGCGCGTCTTTCCTCCTCGTCCAGCGTGGAAAGAAAGCAGTCGAATTCCGCCACCTCGGGCGGCGACGCATCAGATGCCTCGTGAAATGGCGCGACGGACAGGGGCTCCGACTCGTCGGCGATGGCTTTTATGAATACGTCGATGGCCATGGTTAAGACAGTGTAGCACGCCGCAAATCGGTGATGGCCAAAGGCAGGGCGTCCAGCAGGTCCGATGCGGCCAGCCCCGACTCACCTATGCGGGTGGTCACGATCTCCCCTGCAGAGGCATGCAGCCAGACCCCCACCGAGGCGGCATCGGGTGGCGCCAGCCCCTGCGCCATAAGCGACACGATCACTCCGCTCAGCACATCGCCTGTACCGCCCGTGGCCAGGCCGGGATTGGCGAAGGGAGCGATGCGAACCGGTTCGCCGGGGCTGGCGATAACCGTGTATGCACCCTTGAGCACAAGGGTTGCACTCCAACGGTCCGCCCATTCCCGCGCGACGTTCACCCGGTCGGTCTGAATGTGCGCCACGGGCACGCCGGTCAGCGTCGACATCTCCCCGGGGTGGGGAGTTAGCACCACCGGGCCGTTGATCCTGTCGCGCCAGTCCTTTATCCCGGACAGATTGTTCAGTCCATCGGCGTCGATCAGGAACGGCTGTCCCGCCAGTTTATTCTGTGTCAGGTGAAGCAGGCCCCGCAGAAACTCCGCCGTACTCTCAGACCACCCCATGCCGCATCCAGCGAGGGCCGCCGAGAACCGCCGCTCCGACCTCGCGATAACGCCGGCCGCGGTTGCGCCGATTCGACCTTCATCATCCTCGGGCAGTGGCAGATGAATCGCCTCGGCCCCCTTAGCCGCTGCGATGGTGTAAACCCCTTCGGGACTCGCCAGCGTGGTTAGCCCGGCGCCCGTGCGAACCGACGCCTGCGAAGCCAGCCACGCCGCGCCAACGTATTGTCGCGACCCGGCCACGACAAGTGCATGCCCGTGGATACCCTTGTGAGAATTCAGCGGACGTGGCGGCAGTCTTGACGCCACCCATTGGGCTGCCATCACCTCCAGGTCCACCGAAAGCTCCTCCAAAAGGCCGACGGGAACACCGATGTCCAGCACCCGCAACCGGCCCACCCGTTCCGCACCCGGAAAAGCGAACAGACCGGCCTTCGGGTAGCCGAGAGCAAGCGTCACGTCAAACCGGGGACACGCGGTATCAACCTCGCCGGTATCGGGGTTCAGTCCGGTCGGCAGGTCAAGAGCCATCAGCCTCGGTGGATTCCGAAGCCCCCGGACCCGCCGCAACAGCTGCATCGCGTCGCCGACCGGGCCGGTCAGCGGCCGGGACCGCCCGGTGCCCAGCACCGAGTCAATGACCAGACGCGAGCGCCTAAGTAGCCGCTCCAGCGTCCCGTCATCGGGCCCGACAACAACCTCTACGCCGTATTCGAGGGCAAGCTCCAGCTTGGGATCCACATCAGGACGTCCAGTGAGCAGGCAGCACACCACGTCTGCGCCCCAGCGCCGCAGGTGCCTCGCGGCCACCAGCCCGTCGGCTCCGTTGTTGCCCGGCCCCACCAGCACAACGATGCGCGCGCCGGCGGCGCCTCCCAACTCTTCCCGCGCAGCCTGGGCCACCGCCAGCCCTGCGTTTTCCATCAGCGTGTCTGTGCTGACGCCGGCCCGCTCCGACGCCTGTTCGATGGCGGCCATCTGCGCCGCGGTCACAACTTTCACGACGGCAGTCAGGTTCCGTTATTTGGATCTTCGCTAAAGACGGCTTCGACTACTTCCGGGGATAGAACTACGCCGCGGCGTTCCAACTCTTTTTGTATGCGCTCTCTCTCGTCTTTCTCGCCTTTTCGCCTCGCCCTTTCCACCATTCGGGCTTTCTGAGCCTCACGAATAGCCTTTCCCTTTTCAAACAATCTTCTACCTCCGTCAAACAGAACCGCCAGCGGCAACACAAATGACCAGTACAGGTCTACGACTGCTGTTTCAAACCACTGATACAGCCAGAAATCGCTACTGTCATATGACTTGAGAATCGCAAGGCAGATTACTCCTGTCAGGGTAAATCCGGTTGCCTGCCATCCGAGCCCTCGGTCAGTCAGGACTTCCGGCACTTGGGACCCCGATTGTCTCATTATACTTGCACGGGCTTACTCGGGCTCTTCGCGGCGCGCCACCACGAACGCTACGGCGTTGTCCTGAGAGTCGGACATGCTGACCGAAATCTCGACCACGCCCAGCCGCTCGGCGCGGCTCTTGGCACGGCCGTGGAGCTGTATGCTGGGAGCGCCGCTGGGGGCTCGGACTACTTCGATGTCCCTCCACCCGACTCCCCGCACGCCGGTGCCCAACGCCTTCATCGTAGCCTCTTTCGCGGCGAATCGCGACGCAAGCTTGGACGGACGTCCGCGGCAGTATTCCAGCTCGCTAGGCGTGTAGATGCGGCGCAGGAAACGGTTTCCGTAGCGCTCCTGCACTCCGGCTATCCGTCCGATTTCGATGATGTCCACGCCGGTGGAAAGCATGGTGGGTACACCCTCAACCTGACCCTCTCACCCGAGAAGAGGGCAATGATGGCAACCTCGTGGTTCCGGGTCAATCCGGGCTAGTCGGGGATGTGTCTTGGAATGGCCAGCCGATCGAGAATCCTGGATACAGAGTAACTGCGGTTCAGCACGTAGAAGTGGACTCCCGGAACGCCAGCGGCCCACAGGCCCTCAACCTGACGGGCCGCGTACTCGATGCCCAGTTCCCGCACGCTGTCGTCGTTGTCTCCAAGCCTGTTGAGTTCAGAGTCCAGGTCCGCTGGGATTTTCGAGCCGCACAGTGATGTGAAGCGGCGGATCTGCGGGCCGCTCAGCACCGGCAGGAGACCCGGTACCACCGGAACGCCGATTCCTGCGGCGGCGACCCTGTCAGCAAACTCGAAGTAGTCGTTATTGTCGAAAAAAAGCTGGGTAATCAGGAAATCGGCCCCGTTGTCCACCTTTAGCTTTACATACTCCAGATCCTGCTCCAAGCTCACTGCCTCCGTATGGCCCTCGGGGTAGCAGGCTGCAGCGATGCCGAACTCATAGTTGGCCTTGATGTGGCTTACCAGTTCGGACGCATGGCTGAAACCGCCCTCGGTGACCGTGAACTCCTGCTCGCCCCGCGGCGGGTCGCCCCGCAATGCAATAACGTTATCAATGCCCGCCTCTTCCAGGCGCTGCAGCACGCCATCCAGTTCCTCGACGGTCTGGCCGGCGCAGGTCAGGTGTGCCATCACCTCGACGCCAGTCGACTCCTTGGCCCGCAGGGTTATTTCCTCGGTGAACTGTCTGGTTGACCCGCCAGCACCATAGGTCACTGAGACGAAATCGGGGCTGTAGGCAGTCAGTTCCGCCACTGTGTCCAGCACGCCGGGAATGCTCTCGGCAGCTCGCGGCGGGAAAAATTCGAATGATATTGTTCGCCCCTCATGGAGCATTTCGCGTATCTTCAAAACCGAAGTCCTTGTGACAAATCCAGAGGTTGATTGACGAAATCATATCGTCGCGATTAGTGGTGTCTAACCGCCCAATTAGGATTGGTTTGTTGGGTGTCTGCTTCTGGTCCTTTCGCTGGCCCATTGGCGCCTACTTTGAGACAAAGCTTCACGGTCTCCACGAATTAGCGCCAGATCGTCCCACCTTCCATAAACGTCACCTCCGCATAGCGGACAAATCGTGCCAGGCTTGCCTGACCAATAAATTAGGTATGCGAAGACGCCTACAACTCCGAGCAGCAACCAGAGGATCACTTTCCCAAACTCTACTTCTTTCGTTGGGATTACCTTTTCGTTGCACCAGCCACAAATGAGCAAGTGATTTACCTCCAAGGGTAGGTGGAGAACGCCCTCACCCAAACCCTCCCTCAAAGGGGGAGAGAACTGGGGCCATCTCGTTAGAACTGCGGTGTCCGCTTCTCAACGAACGCCTGCACGCCCTCCGCGGGGTGGCCGGACGTTGCCACATACTGCGCGAAGGCCATTTGCTCGATGGCCGAGCCGTCTCGCACAGTCAGATCCCTGCCGCGGTGTGTCACCTGCTTGATCCAGCCGAGGCCCGGCCGGCTCTTGCCCCGCAGCGGGGCAACCAGCTGCTCCAGTTCCTCGTCGAGGCGGTCCATTGGCGCCGAGCGCAGGGCCAGCCCCCACTCGACGGCCTCGGGGCCGTTCAGCCAGCGGCCCGTGGTAAGCAGCTCCATCGCTCGCTGCGGGCCCACCAGCCGGGGCAGGCGAATGGTTGAGCCGCCACCCGGCATCAGGCCGAAATTGACGTGCTGGTCCCCGATGCGGGCGTCGTCGGACACCAGGGCCATGTCGCAGGCCATCATCAGTTCCAACCCGCCAGCCAGCGCGAAACCATGCACCACGGCGATCACCGGTATGGGCAGATCCTCCACTTGGAAAATCACCTCGTTTATTTCCGTCAGGTAGTTTCGCAGCCCCTCTGGTGACTGGAAGGCGTCCTGGAAGTATTTGAGGTCGGCTCCGGCGCAGAAGCAGCGCCCCTCCCCCCGCAGCACCATCGCCTTGACCGAATCGTCTCCGGCAACTTCGGTCAGCGCCGACGACAGATCGGTGACCAGATCGCGGCCCAGCGCGTTCATTGCGTCCGGCCGGTTGAGGCGTATGGTGGCAATTCCCTGCTCTTTCGAAAGCTTGACGTTCTGGTAATCCATAGCGGCTCCGGTGTGGGTGTGATTTCCCTTATACTATACCCGACTCGGTGCCCTTCGCGCTGAAAGAGGACCATGTGGGAAGCGACGACAGACCAACCGGATGCACTATCAGCGTTTCGGTGCAGCCTCGGGCATCCCGCAACCGTGTGGCCGGCTACCGCGACGGAACACTGCGGCTGAGCGTGACAGCTCCGCCTCAAGATGGCCGGGCCAACGGGGCGGTACTGGAACTCCTCGCCGACGCATTGGGAGTCGCCAAGGCACGGTTGAGCATCGTTCGCGGGCATGCGGGGCGCGACAAGGTGATTGCCGTGGAGGGACTCACCGGCGACGAGGTGAGGCGGCGCTTTGATTCGCCGTAATAGGCCATCGGTTACGGCAGGCAATCCTCGAGCAGGACACGAAGATGCAATACATGAACTTCGGCTGGGTGCTGGACAACGAGCTCGCCGGGTCTCAGGGCCCGGTCAGCATGCAGGACCTGTTCTTCCTCTACCAGCAGGGCGTGCGGGCGGTCATCCGCATGGAGGAGCGCACCATTCCCGCCGACACCGGCGGCCACCTCGACATCGTGGACATGTATGTGCCCGTGCGCGACTTTACGCCCCCTGACCAAGATCAGATCGACCGGATGATAGAGTTCATCGATGAACAAGCGGTGCAGGGCGGCCGCCCCGTGGTCGTGTCCTGCTATGCCGGCATTGGCCGTACCGGTACGGTGCTGGGGTGCTACCTGGTAAGCCGCGGCTCCACACCTTCCGACGCCATCGACGAGGTGCGCCGCCTGCGCCCCGGCTCCATCCAGACGCCGGAACAGGAGGCCGCCGTCCATGAGTACGCTCAACGGCAGGCCTCAGAGGAGTGAATACAGTGGTCAGAATTGCTCAGAGCATGGTCGACGAAATGGTGGCCCACGCCCGCGAGGACCTGCCCAACGAATGTTGCGGTATTCTGGCCGGACCGGGAGAAGAGGTAGTCAAGAGCTACCGCATGACCAATGTGTCAGCCAGCCCCTTTCGCTTCGACATGGACCCAATTGAAATAATGAATGTGGACACCGAGGCAGCCGACAATGGATGGGGTCTGGTCGCTGTTTACCACTCCCACACACGGAGCGAGGCCTACCCTTCGGACACCGATATACGCCTTCTAGGCGGATTTGGCGAATGGTATACGGATACCCGATTCATTCTGGTGTCACTTATGCAGGCGGACAATCCCGCCGTCCGCATCTTCCGCATTGAGCACGGTGAGGTGACGGAGGAAGCGCTGGAGGTGGTGTAAGGCTACTGCCCGTTGCTAGCGTACGCCAAACTTTCTGCGTCGTTGATGTAGTCGATGGTCTCGCGGATGCGGCGTTCCGTGTCTTGTGACGCGCATCTACCCTCATAGAAGCACTCGCCGTGCAGGTGGCCGATTCTGGTGTAATACCGTCCTACTAAATTCTCAATCGCTCTTTCTCGATCGCCCAATTGCCGAATTTGGGTGGAGGTCATGCCAGTAGTCTCGGGCAACTCTCCCGTCCGCGCCATGATTAAGGCATCGGTGGCGCGTTTTGTGGCGCACCACGCCCTCTCCGCAGCATCCTGGACATCACCTGCCGCGAGACGTTGCAAGGCCGCGTCGTACATCGCGTGCGCATCCGCGTAAATCTCTCTCACTTCGTCAGTCGCTACCATTCCGTACCTCGAGAACGAGCAGCAGTGAAACCCTCCCCTCTATTCTACCCCTCCCGCTCGACGCTCTCCGTGTACCCGCCGTTCCGCCGCGACTCGTCGTCATCGCCACCCGTGCTGCCCAGGTAGCCCACGCCGATGGCCGCGGCCAGGTAGCCGATGACCATCACTGACATGCCGGCCCGAGCCACCAACTGCGAAATGCGGTTGCGCGCCAGTATCAGCGTCAGCCCGATGAGCATCAGCACTATCGCCACCGTGCCCGCCAGGAAGTGCTCCGGCTGCGGGCGGTTGAGCAGAATGGCCACGTTGTCCGTGCCGATCCCGGTGCCCTCGATGACCTCGCCTCCCCGGTAGAAGATGTCTGCGTAGAACAGGATCGTTACATTGAAGGCGCAGCTCCCGTACAACCCGGCCACGCCCAGGTCGAAGGCTCCCAGCCTTGCCGCGGCGATGGTGGACGAGGCCTCGGGCATGGTGGTGACCAGCGACACCAGCAGGATGCCAAGCGTGCCGGAGGAGATGCCGGTGATCTCGGCGATGCTGTCGGTGCTGACTCCCAGGAAGAAGCCGGAGACGATAACGCCCCCTGACACCAGGGAGAACATCAGCCATGCCTTGCCCAGGCTCATACCCGGGTCATCTCCCTCTTCGTCTCCCCCCTCGGCGGGACGGGTCTTATAGACGACGTACATCCCGATAACGAAAACGACAAGGATGATCAGCGAGGTCAGGCCGATTTTGAAGACCGCTATATCCAGCTTCATCGCGCCAAAAATCAGGGCCAGACTCGTCAGCACCACGGCAGTGACCACGAGATAGCCTTGCTCCGGCGCCACTTTCTCCAGGAAAATCTTGCCGCCGAACACCAGTGCCACGGCGGCGAAGGTGAACATGTTGAGCATGTTCGCGCCGACCACGTTACCGAAGGCGAGGCCCGGATTGGGTGGCGACACCAAGCTGACCGCCGTGATGTTGGTGGCCAGCTCCGGCAGCGACGTAGCCAGCGCGACCAGGATGCTGCCCACGAACAGCCTGCCCCAGCCAGTCAGCGTCGCGAGAGCGTCGCCGTACACGGCCAGCTTTATCCCGAAGAAAATCACCGCAGCGGCGCTGCCCAGGAATACCAGGATGGCAAACGTCAAGCTGGAAAATTCAATCATCCGGCAGCCCTTCCATCTATCTATTCGAGGAGTACCTGAAGAAACCGCCTCTCCCTATGGGAGAGAACTTAGGTGAGGACATCCTTTCACTACTTCCCCTCAGCCACAACTCCCACATTCTGCAGCTGGATCATCACAACAAGTCCTCGCCATCCCCTCGCAATCCTCCGTCATTCCCGCGAAAGCGGGAACCCAGTGCTACTGCGTGGGTGGCCAATCACGAGACTGACCCGCACCCAGCTATCCCCGCTCGATGCCAGCCACGATGCGGTCGCCCATCTCCACGGTGCCCACCGAGCCGCCTCCGCCCGCGATGTCGGCGGTGCGCAGTCCGGCCGCCAGCGTTTGCTCCACGGCCCGCTCCACCGCCGCAGCCTCCTCGGTAAGCCCCAGGGAGTAGCGTAGCATCATGGCCATACTCAGGATGGAGCCGATGGGGTTGGCGATGCCCTTCCCAGCGATATCCGGCGCCGTGCCATGAATCGGCTCATACATCCCGATTGACGGTTGCCCCTCCACTGGCACACCTGCCAGGCTGGCCGAGGGCAGCATACCCATGGACGCCCCCAGCACCGAGGCCTCGTCGGTCAGGATGTCGCCGAAGGTGTTCTCGGCAACGATCACGTCGAAGCGCGATGGCGCCTGGATCAGCTGCATGGCGCAGGCGTCGACCAGCACGTGCTCCAGTTCGACGTCCGGGTATTCCTCGCCCAGCCTCGTCGCCACCGTGCGCCACAGGCGCGAGCACTCCAGCACGTTGGCCTTGTCCACCGAGGTCAGCTTCTTGCGCCGGCCCCGCGCCAGCTCGAACCCCACGCGCAGCACCCGCTCGATCTCGCCCTCGGTGTAGCGCATGGTGTCCTCGGCGATGATCCCCCCCGGCGTCTCGCGGCGTCCGCGAGGCTCCGCGTAATACAGGCCCCCGGTCAGCTCCCGCACCACCACCATGTCCACACCCTTCAGCGCCTCGGGCTTCAGCGGACTGGCGTCGGCCAGTTGCGGATAGACTTTGACCGGACGGATGTTGGCAAAGACCCCCATGTGGGCGCGGATGTCCAGCAGGCCCTGCTCGGGGCGCACCGTGGCGTTCGGGTCGTCCCACTTGGGGCCGCCGACAGCGCCGAACAACACCGCGTCGTTGTCGCCCGACATCGCCCGCACCTCGTCGGTGAACGGGATGCCATGGTTGTCGATGGATATGCCGCCGATGTCACCGTAGGACAGGTCAAACGAGTGCCCGAACGCCCCGCCGACGGCCTCCAGCGCGCGCACCCCCTGGTCCGTAACCTCCGGCCCAATCCCGTCGCCGCCCAGAACTGCAATCTTGAACTCCACGTCCAAACCTCCAGCCACAAAAACCGCCGACAGTATACCAAGGAAGGGGAAGGCGCGGGGTAGGAGGTCTTCCTTCCACACCGTGAGAAAGCCCCATCATGAACGGGGTCGGTGCAAGGTATCATAGTGTCCTAACTGTCAATGTGGGAATATGGCCCCAAGGGGACTCGAAAGCAAATGGATGAACTACGAAGATCAAAAACGCTCAGAGCGACCGTACTGTGCGGCCTTTTATTCACCGTAATTGTCCCAACGCTCATTTGGGTCGGTTGGGGTTGGCTGCATGGTGACGGTGCTGGACCCTCAAATAGCGAAACTCTAAGGAACGTTGGTCTCCTCGTCGCAGGTGTTTTTGCTTTCGCGATCGCAATATGGCGTGCAAAGGTGGCGGACCAGCAATCCTTGACTGCTAAAGAGGAGGCAGAGACTTCCAAACTCGGGCTTCTATACGACCGCTACCAACGCGGGGCCCAAATGCTAGGCGACGGCGCTCTAGCGGTGCGAATGGCCGGGATACATTCGCTCCAGCGGCTAGCAGACGAGAATCCTGACCAATACCACATTCAGATAATTCAGTCGTTTTGCTCGTTTGTCACTGATCCTCCGAGAAACAGTGAGCCGAGAGAGTTACCCTCTGGACAAGCAGCTAACGCGGAGCAAGCTACTAGACAGGACGTTAGAGCTGCCATGTACGCCTTGGGCAAGCGTAGTGAAGTCGGCAAATCCTTGGAAAAGAAAGCCGAAATTCGACTAGATCTACGGAGCGCGAGTCTCGTTGGCTGCGATCTATCGGAAATGGATTTCTCAAATGCCTTGCTGGGTGGTGCTGACTTAGGGATACTCTGAACAAGTGGGCGGCCATGTGGCATAGTTAGGCTGAATAGCCCGATGCTGATCGGTTACGAGGTTGTATGGACCAGCCCACCTTTGCCGACCTGGAATATCAGGGCAAGAAGCGCAAGACCCGCCGTGAACTCTTCCTGGAGCGCATGGACGGTCTGATTCCCTGGCAGAGCTTGGAGGGCCGCATCCGCCCCGTGTATCCCAAGGCTGGCAAGGGCCGCCACCCTTACCCGCTACCGGTCATGCTCAGGGTCCACTGCGTCCAGCTCTTCTACAACCTCAGCGACCCCGGAATGGAGGACCTGCTCTACGAGTCCGAGCCGGTGCGGCGGTTCGCAGGACTGAAGCTCTCCGGTCCCCTGCCCGACGAGTCCACGATTTTGCACTTCCGTCATCTGTTGGAAAACCACAGCCTGGGGCAGGGCCTCTTGGAGGAAATCAACGCCCACCTGGACTCCCAAGGGCTGAGGTTGCGAGAGGGAACCATCGTGGACGCCACCATCATCGAAGCTCCGTCATCGACCAAGAACCAGGCCAGGGAGAGGGACCCTGAGATGCACCAGACCAAGAAGGGGAACCAGTGGCATTTCGGGATGAAGGCGCATATCGGGGTGGACTGTGAGACGGGGATAGTGCACAGCATGACGGCGACTGCGGCCAACGTGCATGACATTATGGAGGCCCACAACCTGCTGCACGGTGGCGAGACAGTGGTCTGGGGAGACGCAGGTTATCAGGGAGTACACAAGCGGAAGGAGAACCTGGGACTGGATGTGGACTGGCGGGTGGCGATGCGTCCGGGGAAACGCCGGGGACTCGATCCTGGGAGTGATGAGGCGCTGCTGGAGAAAGCGAAGGCATCGGTGAGGGCTAAAGTGGAGCATCCGTTCCTGCGGTTGAAGCGGCTGTTCGAATACGGCAAGGTGCGCTACCGGGGGCTGGCCAAGAACACGGAGCGCCTGGCGTTGCTGTTCGGCCTGGGCAACCTGCTGGCGGCGGAGGGACGACTGAGGGGGTAGTGCGCCCAGCGGCCTTCCCGGCCAGTCTTCCGGCCTGTACCAAGCTCCCTGACGCCCTATCAGGGACTAAACGCAAGGGGCTGAGCGGCGGTAAAGAGCGCCCAGACCGCGGCCGCCGCCCCCTCCGCTGCCACGTCCGACATGTCTCGAGTAAAAAAGGCTTGTTCAGAATATCCTTAGTAACTATCTCAAAATGGTATTAGTCTGAGAAGGGGAATCCATGGGGTGTCGGGGTAAGCTAGGGGAAACCAGTGTGGTGGTAGATGATGGGAAAGAGCGTGTCCCTGCCAACGATCTGGGAAATACCGGATGATCTGTGGCAGCGAATTGGACCGGTGATTTTGGAGTTGGACCCACCCAAGGGGAAGGGGCGCAAACGGGTGGACCAGCGGAAGATGCTGGAAGGCGTCATATTCCGCATGCGCAGTTCCTGCCAATGGAACCGCTTGCCCAAGGATCTGGGGGATGACAGCACCATCCACCGGACCTTCCAGCGCTGGGTCGAGCGTGGGGTGCTGGAGGGTATCTGGGCCACCCTGATCGAGGAATGCCAGGAGTTGGACGGCGTAGATTGGGAATGGCAGTCCGCCGATTGCTCCATGGTAAAGGCGCGTTTTGGGGGGGCGCTATTGGACGCAATCCCACGGACCGTGGTAAGGCAGGAAGCAAGAAAAGCATCCTGGTCGACGGGGCCGGCGGACCACTGAGCGTGGTGGTGGCCGGAGCTAATGTCCACGACACGAAACTCCTCAGGCCGACGCTGGAGAGGATAGTGGTGGACCGGCCGGAAGGTGTCCAGAACCTGTGCTTGGACAAGGGGTATGACAACCCCACAGGCCACCGAACCGTCGCCGACGCCGGATACCAGCCGCACATCCGGCGTATTGGCGAAGAGAAATTGGACCAATCGGGCGAGAAGACCCACCCAGCGCGGCGGTGGGTGGTGGAACGCACCCTGGGCTGGCTGTCCAAATGCCGGGCGATACTGGTGCGCTACGACAAGAAGCCATCGAATTACCTGGGTCTGCTCCAACTGGCATGTGCCCTTATCTGGTACCGCCGTCAATGGAGCCTCGCTAATTTGAGATAGTTACTTAACCCTCGCTGATCTTGTTAATTGCCAACTCCTTCGAGCTGACTTAAGGCAAACCATCTTGACCAAAGCAAAACTGGGGGGCACCAATTTTTCTGGTGCGACTCTCTTTAGTACCAACGTTTCTCTCGCAACATGCGAAGATGCTAAATTCGACAATACTTCCATTTCCAAATCAAATCTATCGGGGGCTACATTAACAAAAGCCAGCTTTAATGGAACAATATTCCACGACACAGTTCTAGTGAATGCCTCTCTGAAGGAGGCTGACCTATCATGGGCTTATTTTTCCACCGAAGAGAACGAACTTTCAGCATTCTCGCTCAGAATCGGGTTGACCCAAGCTCAACTTGATGAAGCCCAATGGGATTCCTGGACGCCACCCTACCTCAACAGTCTTCTTGACGCGAAAACCCTTGAGCCCTTGGTCGTTAGTGGCGATTTGATCTACGAGGGATCTTCTAGCAAAGAGCCTTCTTAGCCCCAATCCACCGGAGGGATGAGCGTCGCGGCGTGGTGAATGGGTAGGAAAGTGCTCCTTTGCATCGGGGATAATGGTTTTCGAGAAAGGAAACCGACCAGAAACAAGGAGCACCCAACAGATGCTACCACTTGAGCACCCCGACCGCATCCAAATAGCCTTCGACGACCACCGCCTGGTCAACAATGCCGGGCTGCTCCTGCCGGCCACCCTGGCCCAGCGCGTGGGCCTGCGTGAACTCGTTGACCGTCACCTCGACCTCGGGGATGCGCCGGGGCGGGCGAACGCGGGAGACAAGATGCTGACGCTGGTGGCCTCGGCGCTGGCGGGCGGCGACTGCATTGACGACGCCGATGCGCTGCGTGCGGGGCGGACCTCCTCGGTGCTGGGGTGCATGGTCAAAGCGCCCTCCACCCTGGGGACGTTCCTGCGCAGCTTCCGGTGGGGCCATGTCCGTCAGCTGGACCGGGTGAGCCGGGAGCTGCTGGCCCGGGCCTGGGCCGCCGGTGCGGGACCCGGCGACGGGCCGCTGACCATCGACCTGGACTCCACCATCTGCGAGACCTCCCCACTAACCAACGTCGTCACGCGGCAATTGGCGCGTCAGGGGGGGCGTAGGTTGTGTGTTCCGGAGCATCGGGGATGGGCACCAGCAAATAGCCCAGTTGCGCCGCCCGCCGCTTTGCCGCGCGCAACGCCCGCTGCTGATATCGGCGTTCGTAGTATTCGGCCCCGGCGTCCACGTACTCTTGACCGTAGCGCAGCATGGAATAGAAGATGCGAGCCAGCTTGTGGGCCGTGGCGGTGATGGCCTTGGGCCCGCCCATCTGTGCCTTCTTCCGGCGCAGGAAGGCGCCCAGGGCGCTGTCGGAGCGGTGCAGAGCGTTGGCCGCCAGACGTAAGGCCGCCGCCGCACGGTTGGCGCTGGGCTTGGTCTTGGAGCTCATGACCTTGCCGCCGGTGATGCGGTTGTTCGGGCTCAGCCCCAACCAGGACGCAAAGTGCTTCGCACTCGGCCATTTCGTCATGTCGGCGCCAATCTCACTCACCACCTTGAGCGCGGTGTAGGCATCCACACCGTCGATCTGGGTCAGGTCAACCCCCGTCATACGGTACAGGTGCGTCCAAACGTCGAAGCGTGGCGCGTTTCCTTTGC
Organism: Dehalococcoidia bacterium; assembly: GCA_965261885.1. Lineage (GTDB taxonomy): Bacteria > Chloroflexota > Dehalococcoidia > Lucifugimonadales > UBA3495 > VXOI01. The sequence goes on along the minus strand of CBDHDY010000043.1, from coordinate 70,323 downwards.
TGCGTCTCCGGCCGGACTTCGCCGCTGGAGGATCACCATTGCTGCGGTCCTCAAACCGCTCCAGCTGGGCTTCAATCTCCCGGTCGCACTCGGCAATCTTATCCTGATAGAACCGGTACAGCTCCAGGGCCTGGTTCAGCTCGAAGATGTGCTCCTCCCGCCAGTGCCCCTGCAGCGACTTGGCGACGGTTGCCTCGTCGGCTTTGATCCTGGGATCGCGCAATTGCGCCAGTTGTCGCGGGTCCCGTTGGCCGTCCACGATGGCCTCGATGATGTCCAGGCCGGTCTTGCCGGTGATATCGCTGATGACGTGGTGGAGCTTCACGTTCATCTGGGTCAGCGCCTTCTGCATATGCTGGATATGGTGGGATGCGTACTGCACCAGCATGACCCGCTGCCGCAGGTAGCTGCGTAAGCGTCGGATCTCCCCGTCGGGCCGGAAAGCCCCCGAGAGCAGGCCGTAGGTGTGCAGCTGCTGCAGCCACTGGCAGTCCAGCACGTCGGTCTTGCGGCCGGGCACGTTCTTGATGCGCCGGGGGTCCACCAGCATCACCTGGAAGCCCCGTTCTTCCAGCACCCCGAACAGCGGTATCCAGTACACGCCGGTGGACTCCATGACCACGGTCTCCACACCACACTCGGTCAGCCAGTCCGCCAAACGGTACAGGTCCGCCGTGAAAGCCTCGAACTCTCGCACCGGCTGCTCCGCCCGGTCGGCGGGCACCGCCACATAGTGGCTGGTAGCGCCCACGTCAATGCCCGCCGCGTTCAGGTTCAGCTGGGACAGCCCTTCCGGTTTTGCGCTGCTCTGGCGTCTGCTCATCATCGCCTCTACCATTGCCGTGTAGGCGTGTCGCCGGAGGGAGCCGCGGACTGTGCCACTCTCCCCAACGGGATCGCCCCGATCGGGGCGTCACCAATGATGCCGTCGTAAGGCTCCCGGACCATGCTACGGGTCGGGCAATACGCACCAGAGTCTGCTCGGTCTTTGTCCGGACGACACGCCCCGCCATGAGCATACATCCTTGGGCCGACTCACCAGTTAGTCGCCTCTGCACAGGCCGGACAAGGCCATAATATTGCTACGGGTTGGCCAAGGAGGGCGCACGCCACCACGGCTATACCGGCAAGCGGGGCTATCACCCGCTGCTGGCCGTGGCCTCTGGCACCGGCGACGTGCTGATGTCCAGGCTGCGCGAGGGCCGGGCCAACACCGCCCGGGGCGCCGCCCACTTCCTGCGCGAGACGGTGGGACGGGTGCGCTACGCCGGCGCCAGGGGCCGACTCACGGTGCGGGCCGACAGCGGGTTCTATGCCCACGCCATCATCGCCGTCTGCCGCAAGATGGATGTCCGCTACTCCATCACCATCCGCCAACACAAAAACCTGCGCCATCTCATCGAGGCGATACCCGAGGCGGACTGGACGCCCATCCCCTACTGGATGGACGGTGCCGCCGATGTGGCCGAGACCACCTATATCCCTTTCCAGAGTGAGCCCGACGCCGCGCCGGTACGGCTCATCGTCCGGCGGGTGAAGCCCACGCCCGGTTCCCAACTGGCCCTCTTCGCCTACTACAGCTATCACGGCTTCATCACCGACCGGGACGGGGAGACCCTGGAACTGGAGGCCGACCATCGCCGCCACGCCGAGATCGAGAATGCCATCCGAGACCTGAAGTACGGTGTGGGCCTCAACCATCTTCCCTCGGGCCGCTTCGCCGCCAACGCCGCCTGGTTGGCGGTGCAGGTGATGGCCCATAACCTGGCCCGCTGGACGGCGCGGATTGGTCTGGGCGAGCAGATCGTGACCACCAAGACCCTCCGGCGACGGTTCTTCAGTCTGGTGGGACGGCTCACCCGCTCGGCGCGCAGACTCACTTTGCATCTTCCCCGGGGCTGGCCCTGGGCTGAGCAGGCCACTCTCGCCCTGGCCCGACTGCGAGCCATCCCACTCCCAGCCTGACGGCGCTATCCGCAACCGACCCAACGCCTCCAAACTCGCGTCCGCCCGGTCCGCGAGTGCATTCCGCTGCGTCCGATCTCACTATCCGGCGATTCCCAGCCTCCATAGACCGCTTTCCAGGCCCGGGGCGGCTACTGAAAACCCTCTGCCGTGTCACATCGGTCCCAATGGAGCCAAGGCTCTCTCCCTTGTAGGCTCCCTCATACCAATTTGCCCAGCTTTCACGCCTCCCATCGGTGGATTCGGGCTTAGGATGCCGATTAACGTATAATCCAAATAGAGCCTTCAGCCTCAACCCAAAAAGAGTTAATGACCACCATCAACAGCCAGGAAGACTTGCTCCGCGCGCTCCGGGAGAACCCGGAGTGGAAGGAGACCGTGCGCGCCCTGATCCTAGGCGAGGAGCTGTTGCAGCTTCCTGCGAGGTTCAACGCGTTCGCGGACGAGCAACGGCAGGTGAACAAACGCGTCGAATCTGATATCTCGGACTTGAAGACCAGCCAGGCCCGTATGGAATCCGACATCTCCGACCTCAAAACCAGTGTGCAGGATTTGCAGGCCAGCCAAGCGCAACTTGGGGCCGGACAGAATAGGATAGAGGCGCGCATGGACCGGCAGGAATACGACAACTCAACCTTGAAGAACCTGTTCATCAGCTTCGAAATCCAGAGGTCTGCTGAGACTCTCCCTGTTGACCTGGGCCTCGATTACGTTCGCACTCTCACCGCAACCGACCTGGACCGCATGATCAGGGTTGCTCGCCCAGACCTGCCCCTAAACGAAAGACGGAGTTTCTGCAGGGCCGACTTGGTTGTCGAAGCCAAGGACGATTCCGGCACCGTCTACATCGCGATGGAAGCCTCTTACACCGGCGATCTGCGAGACTCAGGTCGCGCCCAGAGGAACGCCCTATTTCTCACCGAGTTCACCGGCTACAGAGCCATACCTGTTGTCGCCAGTGTTCGCAACGTCAACGAGGTATCGGCCCTGATCGACTCCGGCACCGTCTACTGGTACGAACTTGAAGACCGATATACCCCGACTGAATAGGCGGTTCTTTATCGTTTCCCACGCACAGAAAAGCCCCCTCTCCCGGGGGGTTGGGAGAGGGAGCTGCAGGCAGCCTCCAAAAGGCGGCCCTCCTGCGACAAACTTAAGGCTGGGGCGGCGTACCTATGCAGCCAGCGGTACCGCCATCCGATGCGGCGCGGCCGGAGGATGCTCGCGGTTGGCCCTCCAGGTTGACCCGTCGGGATACACCACCAGCACCGGCCGGTCCGTGTGCTCCAGCAGCGTCTTCAGGCTGTAGCCGCGCAGCCGCTCGAACAGGCCAGGGTTGACCAGCGACACCGGAATCAGGATCAGGTCCGCGTCCTCTCGCTCCGCCCACTCTGCCAGGTGCTTGAACCCGTGGGACGTCGGCAGAATGGCCTGCGCCCCCGCGCCTCGCGCCCGGATGGCCGCCATCTGCTTGGCCACCGGCGAGCGTCCCAGCCGCCGCAGTTCCGGCTCCCCCAGCGTCCGGATCCACTGCCGCCGGTTCTCCTCGGGATATGGACTGACGAGGTACGATGCCGCAGTCATCTCGAACAGCACCACCTCGCCACCGTCGGCCGCCGCCAGCCCTGCTGCGCAAGTCCGCACTACGGCGTACTCCTGTGAGTCATCCAGGCTGGTAACAGCCATCACACGCTGCACCCTGCCCTCACCGCCGCTTGACTTTGCCGCCCTGGCCCGCACCGACTGCAGGTGCGCGATGACGGCGTGAACGACCCGGCAGTCGTTGGTGATGTACCCCCGGAACTGCTTGCCCGGGGCAGAGATTCCACCCGCGCCGAACATTTTCTCGGGCGACGTCTCCCAACCAACGAAGGCAATTGGCACTGGGTGAGACGACACCAGGAACCACTGGTTTTCCAGTGCCCGGGTATGTCGCGCAACTGGCGTCCACACTCCCTCCAGGCCCTCCGGCGCCTCCTCCAGCGGGCATTGCCCGAACGCCGCCAGCTTGACCCCCGACTCCACCAGTTCGCGATACCGGTTCGCCTCCTCGATCAGACGGTCCGCGGTCTGGAATCCCGCGTACAGGTCGGCGCCACTGGGGCTGTCCCGCACCTCCCGCTCGATCTCACGGCTGAAGTCCAGCATCTCGGCGGCGTCGCTGAGAAACCGGAATCCCTCAATGGGTGTCCCGCCCGCCCGCAGTTCCTTGTCCATGCGTTCGATCAGACCCTCTACGCCGCTGAAGTCCCGTAGCAGAATATCGTTGTCGGTTATCGTCCATTCCATGATTCGCACCCCCTTGAATAAACTCTGTACTTAATACTATTTATTACTTGATATTATAAACTGCGCCGACTGCCGATCTCAACACCAATTTATATATAAAGTATGTATATTTGTGATTGTATGGCATCACAAAAAAGAGAGAGGCAGTCAACATGAAGGGTTAGTGTTTTCTGGATCGGCCACAGGTGGAAGTAAACGGGCCCTGCAGGATCGTGAGTCAAGCTGCAGGACCGGCGCTCGTACAGCAATAGAGGCAGTGAACCGCCTGAGCGGAACCACCCGGAAAGGGGTCTCGCCTACACCGTCGGCTCGCCCAGACCGCCAGCATCCGCCGCTACTGCTTCGTCCTCGCCCGGCCACGGTGGCGTGGTGTGGCACAGGATGCGCAGCACCGTGTCCGTGTCTGCCGCAAACTGGAACCGCCAGCCCGTCGGGATGACCAGCACATCACCAGGCGACACGTCCTGCGGTGGCACGGACGCAGTCTCGGCGTCAGGCGGGCAGCGCCACACGCGGCCACGCCCCTCCAGGATGTACCACATCTCCTCGACTGTGCGGTGGTAGACCGGCCGCGAGATCTGGCCGGCGGGCAGGGTGACCTCCACCAGGCTGCTCTTGACGGCGCCGTGTCGGGCGTCGGTCAGCAAGCGTATTTCCGACCCGTCGGGAGCGAAAACATCGGGCCGCGGGTTGCGACGGGCGGGCGGAGGGACCTCTCGCACAGTTTCCACGTAATTACACGGAGGGTCGTTTTCTTGCATTCTGTTATCCTCGCGCAACACGCGCCTCAGGCACTGGCGGCAACGGTCAGCCCTTCTCCGAGCGCGGTCCAGTAGGGCAGGGCAAAGGCAAATAGCACCGCCACGGCCACCAGAGTCATGATCACTCCGGTACGCAACACCTCTGGGGATGAGATCTCCGCCCGCTGGTAGATGAACACGCTTCCCGCCGCTGCCGCCGGGTAGAACACCACGGAATCCCCGACGATGACGACTGCCAGCCCGCAGACCAGCGGGTTCAGCCCCAGCGACGCCCCTGTCGACATCGCCACCGGTATGATGAACGCCAGGTAGCCGGCGATGTTGGGCATCGCAAACCTTACCACCGATGCCGCTCCCGCCATCGCCAGCAGCAGCAGCCAGGGAGAGTCCTCGAAGCTGCCAACAGCCGAAACCAGCGTGTTGGCGAACCACGCCGCAGCTCCGCTTTCCACCAGTGCGCTCGACAGGGACAGCGACGTGGCAATGATGAAGAAATTGCTCCAGCCCAGGTTCTGCTCGAATTCCCGCCACGACAGCAGTCCGATTCCGGGCAGCAACATCGCCACCATTACGATCAGCGCTGGCACAGCGGGCGACAGGCCGTGAGCAAAGTCGGTGAACCAGAGCAGGGCCACGCCCGCCGCGAACAAACCGGCCTTCATCTCCGCCGGAGTGAACGCCCCGCCGCCCGATTCCTCGTCTCCACTGCCCGCGGTTACGGATTGTCCTGCAAACCCGGAACGGTAGAGCAGGAATACGGCCGCCCCTCCCACCACCAGGATGCTCCAGAAAGGCAACGCCATCAGCACGAACCAGCGCGTCCACGAAAAGTCGCCGATGAGCGACGACGCGACTATCGGAGTGATTCCTCCGGCCAGCAGGGCGGTGGACCCCAGGCGATTGAGCGATCCCATCGCCAGCATCACCGCTTTGTTCAGCGGGTCGTCCCTTTCGATGTTCCATCGCCCCATGACCTGCTCGTAAACGTGCACTAGGATCGCGCCCCGCGTTGTGGCCGACGGCAGCGCGAAGGTCAGGGCGGCGAAGGATACCAGCATCTGCACGTAGAGCGCCCGCGGGCTCCCCTTGGCGAGGCGAATCAGGTACCCGGCCATCCGGTTCGCCAGCCCGGACTGCTGCACGCCCAGGCCAAGGGTGAGCACCCCGATCAGGAAATAGGGGACCGGCTGCGAAAATCCGTAGAGTGCGGCCTCGATGTCTGGCACCGCCCCCAGCAGCGTCAGCATGATGACCGCCGCTATCCCAGTCACTGCCAGCGGGAGCGCGCCGGTGGCCCAGAACCCGACGGCCAGGGCCATGACCGCCAGCGCCCGTTGCCCCTCGCCGGTCAGCCCCTCCGGCGTCCCGGCCAGCAGAACCACGGCGAACGCCAGGAGCGGCAAGCCAAACTTGACCGCCGCAACCCCGGGATGGTCGCCCAGGATTTTCAACCCGCCTGTGGGTTCGTATGCCCTCATCCTCGAATCGCAGAAAAGCAGGATTCAAATCCGCTTAACACTAAACCGGGAGTACCCCGACTATTCGCCGGAAAGTCAGGCTGCTCTCCCAAACATGCGCGGTGCAAAAGACCGTCCCGCAATTCTCCCAAGGGTGAATTCATCCCTCGCCGATGCAGGCCCGTAGGGACGCACAGCCGTGTGCCCGTCTGCCTTTCGGATCACTGGATGCCAAAACGACCCAACGATAAGACCCCCTGAGGGCAGCCCCCGGGGGTCCTGGCTTTGTCCGCCTCTGTCGCTGCCGGCCAGGAGCTACGACACTGCTGGCTTGCGGCCCTTGCGGCTGAGGAAATCGCTGAAGCCCTCCTCGACGGTCAGGCCCCGGAAGCGTCCCTGCCGTCCCTCGATCTCGGTCCAGAACTGCTGTTCCAGAGAGTTTCCGGTGTGTTCGATGAGTAGCTGCTTGATGTTGTTCACGCCGTCTGCGCGGTTCTTGGCGATGCCCGCCGCAACCTCGATGGTCTTTTCCATCAGGTTCTCTGAGGGCACCAGGTGGTTGATCAGTCCGATGTGATAGGCCTCTTCGGCGAACACCTCTCGCCCGCTGTACAGCAGTTCCTTTGCCTTGCCCCAGCCCACCAGCGTCGGCAGGCTCCAGGTGGCGTTGAGTTGGCCGTAGTTAACCGCCAGGAATCGGAAGCTGCTCTTCTCGCAGCCGATGAGGAAATCCATGCTGGTGGCCATCACCGTGCCGCCGCCGTAGCACAGGCCGTTGACCGCCCCGATAACCGGCTTGCTGCAACTGGCCAGGTGCCAGGTGTAATTGGCCCTCTCCGCCGCGCCCTCGTCCCGCTGCTCCTGGGTGAATTCCCGGTTCTCGTGGATGTCGGCCCCGGCCGAGAACGCCCGCTCGCCGGCCCCGGTGATGATCACCGCGCCGATGCCTTCGTCGTCCTCCGCCTCGGTCAGGAACTGGTCCAACTCACGCACCAACCCGAGGTTCAGGGCGTTCAGCACCTCCGGCCGGTTCAGGGTAACGATGGCGACCCGGTCCACCTGCTCGGTGGAGATCATCTCAAAGGCCATATCAGCAAAAACTCCTAAGCCGCCCGCCTGAATGGGCGAGGCGCTATTTATTCATTTTCGGCATCGCCTTGCAGTGCCGCAGACAACCCCCTAAATAAAGCACAACCACCCCCGCATTGCAAACGCCTACATGTGCAGTGACATTTCGCTATCGCAAGCATCAAAGGCACCGTGCTAGAATCCGGCCCACAGTTATTCGGAGGCGCGGAAAAAAATGACGACAGCAGACGCAAATTCGACTGCCTGGGTCCAAGAAACCTCCCGGGAATATTTAAGCAAGCTACTGGACCGTCATCATCAGGGAGCCTCCGAAAACGACATCCGCAGCGCCTTCCGCGATTTCCTCGTCCGCACCGGCATCGCCGACGACGAAAGCGAGATTGTCACCGAAACCCGGCCCGCTGCCGATAGCCGCAACAAAGTTGACCTGTATCTCCGCAACACTTACGTGGAATTCAAGCGCAGCATCATCAAGGGCGCCGTCATTGATCCGGAGGCCATCGCGCAACTGGACGGCTACATCCTGGAAAACGCCAGAGCGGGCCTCGGCATACAGAACGGGATTTTGACCGACGGACAGCATTACCTGAAGCGCTCCGTGGGAGATAACCTTCGCAAGGAGACCGTGGAAAAGAACCGCCGAGCCTTCGACAGGCCCGAACAGGGAATCCGCCTGTATGAATACCTTCACGACATAATAGACACACAGGCCAGAGACATCACGCCCACCTCGGAAACGCTGCTCCGCTATTTCGGGCAGGACAGCGACTTCTTCAAGACCGTAACTGCCCTGCTTGAGGAAGCCCACCAAGAGAACCGCGAACATCCCACGGTAGCGGTCAAGCGCAAGCTGTGGCGCGAGCTTTTGCAGGTCGCCATCGGCCAGAACTCCGTAGGCGATTCGCCGGAATACGACTGGCTCTACGTCCGCCACACCTACCTCACCACGCTGGTCGGCGTCATCGTGCAGGCTCACTTCGGCATCGACGTTGCCCGCTACGCCGACGCTGACCCCGATGGCCTGCTCAACGGCGATATCCTACGGCAGCACACTGGTCTAAAGGACATCACAGAATCTGACCTGTTCGCGTGGCCGCTGGAAACCGGGGAACATTCCTATATCGGCGTCATTGCTCGGCAGTCAGCCAAGTTCAATTGGGAGCAAAACTCCACAGACTTGGCCGCCGCGCTGTACCAGAACACCATTTCCGCTGACGAGCGCAAGCGAATGGGCGAATACTACACCCCCCCTTGGCTGGCTCAAGCGATTACAGAGGAACTGATAACCGACCCCGCCAATACCAAGGTCCTTGATCCGGCCTGCGGCTCAGGCACTTTCTTGGCCGCCGCCGTCCGTCATCTTCTATCACACACCAGCGAACTGACGCCGGGCGAGCAACTGGCAAAGTTGCAGGAAAACATCGTCGGCATTGACCTGCATCCCGTGGCAGTGCAGCTTGCCAAGGCAACGTGGGTTATCGCTTGCCACGACGTCATTATGGCCGCCCGCAAAGCCGGTCAGACTGGCGAAACCATCACCGCTCCGCTTCACTTGGGCGATTCCATACAGCTCCGCTACGACAACAGTCAACTGGACGCGCAAGGCTACATAACTCTAGACACTGGCGAGTACATAAAATCGGAATACGCCGACACCCTAACGGATAACGTAGATCCCTTGGTCCAGGTACGGTTTCGGATACCCATGTCGCTGGCCCGCGACACCGAGCGCTTCGATAACCTGATGATGGAAATTTCCAGCGCCATAGAGAAAGGGGATGATACTAACCGCGTCCTGGACAATTTTGGCGTCACGGGCGATGCCGAGCGGCAGACGATGGAGACAACCATCGCCAATATGCAGGCCCTGCACTGTGCCAAACGCAACCACGTTTGGGCCTACTACCTCCGCAACATGATTCGTCCCATGGTCATCTCCCAGCAGAAAGTTGATGCCATCATTGGCAACCCGCCCTGGCTCACGTACAACCAGAGCGCCGATATCATCCGGAAGGAACTGAAATCCCTGAGCCAATCCCGATACCAGATTTGGGCCGGCGGTAATAATTCGGCTAATCAGGACGTGGCAACGCTGTTTTACTGCCGGGTGGTGGGAATTGTACCTGAAAGAAAATGGCAAAATCGGTATGGTGCTGCCACACAGCGTCCTGCGCACGGGGCACCATATCCAATTCCGGAACGCCTACTACGAAACCAAAAGGCCGCCCCGCTCTCGCGCTCCCAAACAGGCCATCAGCCTAGATTTCAGCATCAAGACGCCTTGGGACTTGGAAAATCTGAATCCCAATAACTTCTTCCCCATCACCAGCTGCGTGGTGTTCGCTCAATTACCCGGACAGCGTGGCGATGCCGACCTGCACCACAATGCGGCCAACCCTCTAGCGCCCGGCGAGGTGGAAATTTGGGTGGGCTCCACGGGCGCCCCGAATGTCGGACGAGCAATTGTGCCTTTGATTCATGACGACGGCACATTCCGGTCCCCTTACGCCTTGTATGCCAATGAAGGCCCAACAATACGTGACCGTAGGCTGTTTTTCGTGACCGCGTTTGCGAATGAAACCAAGTTTGCCACGCCAAACACTTTTGTAACTTACCCTCAATTATCGACTCAAGACAAGAAATCCTACAATATCCAAGAACTGAACGGGCAGATCGTCAGCGGAGACAACCTATTTAGTATCTACAAAGGAGAATGCATAGCCACCTATGTCGTCCTGCCACCTCTAACCCCCGCCTTGCCAGTGAGCAAGGTCGCCATGGAAATGCCGTTAGACCATTCTGCCTGCGAAGTATTGTCCAGGGGATTTGTCCTCCACAACGCTTGCGAAGTTGACAAGCAACAGCTGGATGACCGAATGCGCTCACGCTGGGAAAAAATGCAGCAGCTCTGGGAGGCCAACCGAGGCGAAACCGACACAAAATCACTGACACAAAACCTGAATTGGCTCAGTAAACTGACCAGCCAACTCGACTATCTCCGCGAGCCGGGGGACAGGCCTGTTCGCATCGCCTACACAACCAGCGGCCGCCCCACCGCCGCGTTGATAGCAGATGACCAGGCGATTGTCGATGAAGTTTTGTATCAGGTAGTATGCCGAAACTCAGACGAGGCGCACTATCTGCTCGCCGTTATCAACAGTGTTGCCTTGGAGGATGCTGTCAGAGCTTTCAGACCCACTGGCTTGTTCGGAGCGCGCCACCTCCACAAGCACCTCTGGAAACTGCCCATCCCCGAATTCGACGCAACCAACGCGAACCACGCCGAGCTGTCGCGTCTAGGAGAGGCGGCAGCAAAGGAGTGCCGGGCCCTATTGGACGAGCTCATGGCACTGAACGGCGAGGACTGGCTGACCACCACCAACGCCCGCTCCAACCTCCGCAATGGCTGGCAGCCTGGAAGCCCAACCGCCCAGGCCATAGAGGCCTCCGTAGAGGAGCTGCTTAATTCAAGCGTCGCATAGCGCTACTGGTCCTATTTCTTTGGGCTCCATCTTTGGCTACCCAACCAGGAGGCCCACATGCAGCAACGCGACTTTGTCGGCTACGGCCCCAACCCGCCCGCCGTCCGCTGGCCCAACGACGCACGCATCGCCGTCTCCGTGGTCGTCAACTACGAGGAAGGCTCCGAGTACTCCACCCTCGACGGCGACCCCGCCGGCGAGACCTCCGGCGAGTCGCCCTCGCCCCTCGGCCCCGGCGAGCGCGATCTCGCCAACGAATCCTTTTTCGAGTACGGCAGCCGCGTCGGCATCTGGCGCATCATGGACATCCTCGAACGCAACAACGTCCCCAGCACTTTCTACGCCTGCGCCCTCGCCCTCGAGCGCAACCCCGAGGTCGGCCCTGAGGCCATCCGCCGCGGCCACGAGGTCATGGGACACGGCAACCGCTGGGAGGAGTACTACCGCATGGACCGCGACGCCGAGCGCCAGGCCATCCGCGAGGCCGTCGACACCATAGAGCGCATCTGCGGCCAGCGCCCCCTCGGCTGGTACACCCGCTACGGCCCCAGCGTCAACACCCGCGAGTTGGTGGTCGAGGAGGGCGGCTTCGAGTACGACTGCAACGCCTACAACGACGACCTGCCCTATTGGACCCAGGTCCACGGCAACCCTTGGCTTGTCGTCCCCTACTCCCTCGAGGTCAACGACTACAAGTACTGGCGCGGCGACCTGCTCACCCCGGAACACTTCTTCCAGGTCGCCAAGGCCTCTTTCGACCAGCTATACGAGGAGGGCACCACCCACCCCAAGATGATGTCCGTTGGCCTGCACTGCCGCATCATCGGCAAGCCCAGCCGCGCCCACGCCCTCGACCAGTTCCTCAAGTACGCCTCCGAAAAGGAGGGAGTCTGGTTCGCCCGCCGCCTCGACATAGCCCGCTGGTGGAAGGAGCAATACCCACCGGCATAGCCGCAAGCTGTCTGAATAGCACCAAGTGTTGGCATTTGAGGGTAACTCCCATCCTGTATATCCTGTACATTGATGTCAGTTAAAACCTCACCAATAGGAGCCACACCATGAAAACAGTTCGCATCTACCAGACCGGCGGGCCTGACGTCCTGAACTACGAGGACGCCCCCGAGCCGTCCCCCGCGCCCGCCCACGCCCTCGTCGAGATCAAGTCCATCGGCGTCAACTACACCGACGTCTCCAGCCGCAAGGGCACCAACCCGCCCGACTCATTCCCCTGGACTCCCGGCCGCGAGGCCGCCGGCGTCGTTACCGCCATCGGCGATGGCGTCACCGAGGTGGCCGTCGGCGAACGCGTGGCCTACGCCATGCACACCGGCACCTACTCGCAGGTCCACTCCGTCCCCTCATTGCTGCTCGTGCGCATCCCCGACGGCATGGACTACAACACCGCCGCCGCCACCATGCTGCAGGGCATGACCGCCCATTTTCTCGTCTACGGCATCGCCCACCTGAAGGAGGGAGACCGCGTCCTCGTCCACGCCGGCGCCGGCGGCATGGGCCTCTGGCTCATCCAGATGCTCAAGAACATCGGCGTCTACGTCCACACCACCGTCTCCACAGAGGAAAAGGCCGACCTCGCCAAGGGCGCCGGAGCCGACCACACCATCATCTACACCCAGCAGGATTTCGAGGAAGAAATCCGCAAGAACGCCAACGGCCAGGGCCTGAGGATGGTCATGGACGCCGTCGGCGCCACCACCTTCGACCAGGGCATGCGACTCCTCGGACGCCGCGGCTACATGGCCCTCTACGGCGCAGCCGGCGGCCCCGTCGGACAGGTCGACACCGGCGCCCTCCGCGGCGGCTCACTCTTCCTCACCCGACCCAGCCTCGGCGACTACACCGCCACCCGCGACGAGCTGCTCCGGCGCGCCACCGATGTCCTGAACTGGGTGCAGTCCGGCGAGATAAAGCTCTACGTAGGCCTCGAGCTCCCCCTGTCCGACGCCCAGGAAGCCCACCGCAAGCTCGAGGGCCGCGAGACCACCGGCAAGATCCTGCTGACGCCGTAGGTTAGGGCTTGCTGAACGAAAACATTACCGGCTGTCCAAACCCGCCATTCGTTTGACAGCCTATGTTGCCGTGCATAAGCCCGAATCCACCGAAGGAGTGCGTTAGGTTAGCGTCCTGAAGTGGCCAAAGGGTGCTCCTCCCAATCTGGGATAGTGGTTTTGTAACAGCAAAACCGACCCCAGAAAAGGAACACCCAATTGATGTTACCTCGCAACCACCCCGACCGTATTCAAATCACCTTCGACGACCAAGGGTCTTGTATCTTGACGTTGGCGCGTGAGATACCCATCTGGAGCGAGTAGTGGTGCGGCAGGCCAGCAGGGTCTTGGTCCTGAGAGGCCGTTTGAAAGCATGGTCCCCGCACCGTTCCTGACAGAGCCCGAACAGTATCCGTGGTCGGACGTCAAGTCTTTTGGCGAGTTGCCATTAGGATGCGGCTATTCTGGCAACGGCACCCATGGCGTTCCCCGGCGAGCCAGAGCCTTCAACTGCAACAGCAGCTTGCGCATCACTGCCACCAATGCCACATTGCCGGGTTTCCCGCGCTGGCGCAGGTTCTGGTAGAAACGGCGCAACTCGCCCTCGACCTGAATCACCGAGCAGGCACAGAGGTACAGGGCCTTGCGGACTACGCCCCTTCCGCCGCGGATTGATCTCTGACCTCGCTTGCGGCCGCTGTCCCGGGACCAGGGCGCCAGTCCCATCAGGGAGGTCAGGGACTTGCTATCCCAGTGGCCCAGTTCGGGAAGACAGGCCACCAAGGTGGCCGCAGTGAGCGGTCCCACACCGGGGACTGTCCGGTACAGCGCTGCCCGCTGGGTCAAGCGAGCGCTGCCCTGCAACGCTTCCTGGTACTCCTTTTCCAGCTGAGCAATCTCAGCCTCCAGCCAGGCGATGTGGCGCTTGGTGGATTCCGCTACGCCGGCAGAGGCACCCTTGTCCAGCCGGTTCACTTCCTGTACTCGCTGTTCGACCAGCTGACGGCGCCTCCGCAGCAGATCCTGCGATTCCTCCCGTTCCGGCTCAGTTTCCGGCGTGTCAGATTCAGGAAACACCTGTCCATAACGGGACAGCACCTGGGCATCCCGTGGGGCGGTCTTGGCTTCGTAGCCGCAGGCCTTGGCGAAAGCTCTCACCCGGCTGGGGTTGGCCACCCGTACGCCAATCTCGGCCTTCCGCAGGCGGCTCACCAGCAGCCGCTCGTACCCGCCGGTGGATTCGCACACGGCCAGGGTCGCTTCCTCCTTCTTGAGATGTTTCAACAGCTTGGTGACGCCTTTCGTGTTGTTGTCGAACCGCAGCACCGGACCCTCAGAGACTGAAACGTCCAGGCTGGCCTTGGCTATGTCAACGCCTGCTACCACTGCTATGTTTTACGTCCTGGTGTGATAAAGCCGTGTGATAAAGCCTGAGTCCTCCGCACTTGCAGATGCGGGCCCTATAGCCCCTGTATCCGTCCGGAGCGACCAGTGCGGCGGGGAGGGTGTCCTACTGTTCGCCGGTGCAACCCGGGCCTTCGCCCGGCTCACCCAGTTGCCTGCGACGCGCCCTCCCCAACTTGCCCCGCCAATAGGCCGGTCGGCGGAGCGGATTCATCATACAAGTTGCTTGGGCCGTGCAGCCCGCATGTTGCAAGAACGGGCCTACCATTGACCTGGAGGTAGTATGGCACAGGAATCCATCTACGCAGGCATCGATGTGGTCAAGTACCGGCTGGACCTGGCCCTGAGGCCGTCGGGCACAGTCCGGACCGTGGCCTACGACGCGGCCGGGGTTCGGGAACTGGTGTCGGAGTTGCAGTCATTGGAACCATCGGTGGTGGTCCTGGAGTCCACGGGCGGCCTGGAACTGCCCTTGGCTAGCGCCCTGGCCGCGGAGTTTCTGCCGGTGGTGGTGGTCAATCCACGCCAAGTGCGGGACTTCGCCAAGCACCGGTCTGCTTTGCGCGCATCTCGGACTATCCCGCTGTCAATGGCGCCGAGATAATGGGCCACCGGGGCGGCGTGATCGTGTACCACTGACGTGATAACTGACGGCAGTAAATTGGTCGGAGTGGCGGCGTTACAAGAACAGGAGGAGACGGCGTTGGCGGTGCGGCTATTCCTCGTCGGGTTCTTCTGAAGCTTGTGAGGCGGCGTTCTCCCGGCTGCGCTTGAGCCGGTAGCTCTCGCCGTTCATCTCCAGGATGTGGACGTGGTGGGTGAGCCGGTCCAGCAGGGCTCCGGTGAGGCGTTCCGAACCGAAGACCTCGGTCCACTCGTCGAAGGGAAGGTTGGTGGTCACCAGGACGGAGCCCTGCTCGTAGCGCTGGCTGAAGACCTCGAAGAGCAGTTCCGCGCCGGTTCTGGACAGGGGGACGAAGCCCATCTCGTCGATGATCAGCAGATTCAGTCGTGCCAGTTGCCGCTGCAGATTCAGCAGCCTTCTCTCGTCCCTGGCCTCCATCATTTTGTGGACCAGGGCGGCGGCCGTGGTGAAGCCCACCGACATCCCCCGCTGGCAGGCGGCCAGACCAAGTCCCAGGGCCACATGTGTCTTGCCGGTGCCGCTGTTGCCGACGGCAATGACGTTCTCCCGGCGCTGGATGTATTCACAGCGTGCCAGTTCCATCACCAGCGCCTTGTTCAGCGACGGGACGGCCGGGAAACGGGCGGCGCGGATCCGCCGCTCCACCATGCGCTGGTGTCGGTCGATGAGTTCCAGCTCGGCGAGGCGCAGCAGGTACTGGGGATGGTCCACACCCTCGGCGGCGCACTGCGCGGCCATCTTCCCGTACTCTCTCAGGATGCTGAGCAGCTTCAACTCCTTCAGATGGTGTTCCAGCAGCAGCGTGGACCGGTCGTTCATGCCGCCCTCCCCGACAACAGAGTCATGTAGTCTCCGGCGGACGTGGTGCTCACCCGGACCCGGGGCAGGTAGGGATAGAGTTCCAGGTCCAGCCTGGGCGGCCTCCCCTCCAGCCGGCACAGCACCAGGTGCTTCACCGCGTCGAAGCTCAGCGACCCCAGGTGGATGGCATCTTTCACCGCTGCGTGCACCTCCTGCAGGGAGAAGGTCTCCAAGAGCCTCAGCACCTGCACGTACTCCCGCTTCCCCCGCCGTCCCATGCGGGACTCCAGCAGACGCCGCAGCGTCCCGAACTCATCGGGCAGAGCCCAGCCCTGCAGGGGTGCGACCTGGTCCAGGGCTCCCGGCTTACGCTCCAGGAGCGGCAGGTAGTGGATGGGGTCGTAAACGAAGTCGTCCCGCTCGTAGGAGCGTGGGTGTCTGGCGATGATCTCGGTTCCGCAGCTGATCACCACTGCGTCGACGTAGCCCCGTACCAGGACGTCCCGGTATCCGTAGGCCACCGGCACCGAGTAGTCGGTGGTCCTGTACCTGACCAGGGACAGGGAACTCACCCGGCCAACCTGCTTGTTGCAGGCATCATAGGCCACCGGAGGCAGGGGCAGCAGGGCGTCCAGGTCCCGCTCCATCCTCTGACCGATGGTCTCCGTATGTCCCCTGAGCTGGGCGTCCATTCGTTCCAGGCAGCGCCGCTCCAGGTATGCATTCAGCGCATCGAAGCTCTCGAAGGATGGCACCGGCACCAGGAGGTTGCGGCGCATGTACCCCACCAGGCCCTCCACCTTGCCTTTGTCATTGCCCTTGCCGGGACGGCCGAACCGGTCCTCGAACAGGTAGTGGGACTGCAACTCGCTGAAGGCGCGGGTGCGCTGGCGGCGGCCGTCCCCCAGGATCTTGGCCACGGCCAGCCTGGTGTTGTCGTAGAGGATGCTCTGGGGCACTCCGCCCAGAAAGGCAAACGCTGATACGTGCCCGTCCAGGAAGGCCTCGGTGGTCTCAGCCGGGTAGGCCTTGACGAAGCAGCCGTCGCTGTGGGGCAGGTCGATGACGAAGCAGTGGGCCTTACGCTCCACGCCGCCGATGGCCACCAGGGCCTCGCCAAAGTCGCACTGGGCGTGTCCCGGCGCATGGGACAACGGCACGAACATCTCCCTGGTCTGACGGCGATTCTCCCTGACGTAGTCCTTGACGGTGGTGTATCCGCCGTAGAACCCATACTCGTCCCTGAGCCGCTCGAATATGCGCTTGGCCGTGTGCCGCTGCTTCCTGGGGCGCGCGAGGTCGTCCTCCAAGATCCGGTCGATGACGCCGGTGAAAGGCTCCTCCTGAGCTTGTCGAAGGGTTGGGCCTTCTTGGTGGGGTCTGCCGGCGATAGCCCGGCGGAACCGAGTAGGTCAGCATCTTGCGCACCGTGTCCCGGTGCAGGCCGAACACCCGGGCAGCTTCCCGAATGCTCTTGCCCTCCACCATCACCGCCCGGCGAACCCGCAGATATACGTCCACTCTGTACATCCATCGCACCACCCATAAGCTCGACTTGAAGCCTATGAATGGCGGCGGACGGTCCAATTTGCAACCGCCGTTTGTCAGAGATTACCCGCCCGCACGGGACAATTTACCTCCGCCGCTTACACCCGAAGACGGCGCGGGTATTTGCGTCGTTCAGTTCGATGGGAGTCCCGGTGAATCCCAGGAATGATGCGTTGGGCAGGGCGTCCCGCATGTGGCGGGCGTACCCGTCGATGAAGTCGTACTGGCTCCGGTGGGCCTCATCGGCGATGACCACGATGTTGCGGCGGTCCGAGAGGACCGGGTGGGAGTCTCCTTTTTCTTCTGGAAAGAACTTCTGGATGGTGGTGAAGACCACTCCACCGACGTTCACGGAGAGCTTGTTCCGTAGGTCGGCTCTGTTTTCCGCTTGTGCTGGGTCCTGCCTGAGGAGTTCCTGGCATCGTGAGAAGGTGCCGAAGAGTTGGTCGTTCCGGTCGGTTAGGACCACGATGGTGGGGTTGTTCATTGCCGGGTCCCGGATGATGGAACCCGCGTAGAAGGCCATGGTGAGGCTTTTCCCTGATCCCTGGTTGTGCCAGACGACTCCGATCCGCCGGTCCCCCGGCTTTCCTCCTTGTCGGGTTGCTGTCCGAAAAGCCCTCTCCTGGAGTTCGGTGGCCCGGAGAGTTTCTTCCACGGCGGCCTTGACAGCGTGGAACTGGTGGTACCCGGCCATCTTCTTGACGAGTTTCCCGCTCCCATCGTCATCGAACACGATGAAGTCTCTCAGGAGGGTCAGGAAGTTGCTCTGTTCGCAGATGCCTTCCAGCATTGTCTGGAGCTCTGGAAGGCTGGCGGCGCCCGGTGTGTCGTCGTCCATGGTCTTCCAAGGCTTGAACCATTCCTTCCCGGCGGTCAGGGGGCCGATACGGGCGTGGAGTCCGTCAGAGACCATCAGCATCTCGTTCATTGAGAACAGGGTGGGGAGTTCGCTTTCGTAGGTCTGGAGTTGCTGCCAAGCGTCCCAGACGTCGGCGTTTTCGTCGGCCGGGTTCTTCAGTTCGATGATGCCCAGGGGCAGCCCGTTCAGGAAGAGGACTATATCCGCCCTCCGGGTGGACTGGCCCTCCTTGACGGTGAACTGGTTGACGGCGAGCCAGTCGTTATTTTCGGGGTTCTCAAAGTCGACGACGGTTGCGGGTTCCCCGCTCATGGTCCCGTCGTCGCGCCTGACGGGGACGGTGACGCCGCGGGTGAGAGCCTTGTGGAAGGCCCGGTTCCGGGTTTCCAGGGTCGGCCCGTCGGGGTTGATCAGGCTCCTGAGTCCGGTTTCCAGTGCCGACGCTGGCAGCCCGGGGTTGATGTTGAAGAGGGCGTCCCGGAGGCGTTCCTCGAGGACGACCTGGGTGAGGTCGTCGTGTTCGGCGCCCGGGGTATCGGGGGCTATTTCGGGGCCATAGGCGGTCTGCCAGCCTAGGCTGGATAGCCATTCGAGGGCTACCTGTACTACTTCAGCTTCGCTGACCATGTTTTTATCTTTTTGCCTTTGGTTAGGAGAAGCTTGAGAGGAGCTCCTCGGGTTTCATCACGACAATGCCAAGTTTGGCTTTTAATTCCGTGGCTGCGTCTAGGATTGGGCGGTCCCAAGTCAGAAAGACGTCTCTTCCCTTCAGGTAGTGTCCCCAGACATGCTGCCAATCTCTCCAGTCAGGTCGATTCCTGACACGGCCTTGTTCATTGAGGAGGTCTTCTATCTGTGCCATTACTTCAGGAAATTCATCGTCTGCCAACATATCCCCGCCTCCTAGGGCGGAAAGTCCGAGGACGAACACAGAGCCAATCTGTTGGACTTGGAGTGCTCGCAGTTCGGTAATTCGGTCTGCAAGGGGTGGGCCTGGGATATCCTCTCAGATCCGCGAGGTGACAGCTAGCAGCCTGTCCGAGAAACAGGGTTGGTGAGCCGTTGGGAGTATGATGGTGCGGAGCATCAGACGAGCGGAGCGGTCAATGAGCAAGACCTACATTCCCTACGATCCTGACCAGCAGTTGCTGTTGCCGGCGGCGCTCCAGGAATGGCTGCCGCCGGACCACCTGGCCTATTTCATCTCCGACGTTGCGGACCAGTTGGACCTCTCGGCCATCACCGCCCGCTACGAGGAGGAAAGGCGGGGCGGCCCTCCCTACCATCCCAGGATGATGGTCAAGGTGCTGCTCTACGGCTACTGCACCGGCGTGGCATCCTCCAGGCGCATCGCCCAGAGGCTGCACGAGGACATCGCCTTCCGGGTGCTGGCGGCGAACAACACGCCGGACTTCCGCACTATCTCCGACTTCCGCAAGGACCATCTGGAGGCGTTGGGGGAGTTGTTCCTGCAGGTGCTGGAGCTTTGCCAGCAGGCAGGACTGGTGAAGCTGGGGCACGTGGCCCTGGACGGCACCAAGGTGCGGGCCAACGCCTCCAAGCACAAGGCGATGAGTTACGGGCGGATGAAAGAGAGGGAAGCGCAGTTGCAGGCCGAGGTGGATGAGTTGCTCCGCAAGGCGCAGGAGGTGGACGAGGAGGAGGACCGCAGGTACGGCAAGGACAGGCGTGGGGATGAGTTGCCGGAGGAACTGGCATTTCGGGAGGGACGGTTGCGGAAGATTTCGGGAGGCCAAGGCGGCGCTGGAGGCCGGGGCCCTGGCAGAGGCGGAGCAGGCTGAGTCAGAGGGACTGAATCATCCCGGGGTGCCTGATGACAAGGCGCAGCGGAACTTCACCGACCCGGATTCCCGCATCATGCCCGGCCCGGGAAGGCGGGACTTCCAGCAGTCCTACAACTGCCAGGCAGTGGTGGACAGCGAGCATCAGGTGATCGTGGCGGCGCGGGCCACCGATCAGCCCTCGGTGTTTAACGTCAACTACTTTTGCCGGTTGGCGTCGATTATTCTTGCCGGTTCACCTCCTTATCCTGCCCCCGCTGCTGGGCCACTCCGGTCCGGTAGCTGGGGACGTTGAATTCCAGGATGACCGAGTGATGGACCACCCGGTCGATGGCCGCCGCGGTGGCCATTGGGTTGGCGAAGATGTGCTCCCACTGGGAGAAGACCAGGTTGGAGGTGATGCCCAGGGACCGGCGCTCGTAGCGTTCTGCGATGAGGGTGAAGAGCAGCTCCGACTCCTCGGCCCCCTGGGGCAGGTAGCCCAGGTCGTCCAGCAGCAGGAAGTCGTAGCTGTCGAGCTTCCGTAGTTGTCGCGGCAGGGCCAGGTCCCGCTTGGCTGCCAGCAGATCCTGCACCAGCCGGTAGGCCGGGGCGAAGAGCACCGAGCGGCCCGACTCCACCAGCCGGTGGCCCAAGGCGCACAGGGCGTGTGTTTTCCCGGTGCCGGGAAGACCGAAGGCCAGGACGTTGACGCCGCGGTCGACGAAGCTGCCGTCGGCCAGTTCCCCCAGTTGCTGTCTGAGAGACAGAGGCACCCGGTCGTGCTCGAAGGTTTCCCAGGTCTTGCCCGCCGGCAGCCTGGACGCGGTGCGCAGCCTGCTGATGCGCCGCTGCCTGCGGTCCTCGGCCTCCTGCTCCAGTACTTCCAGGAGAGTCTCCAGGGCGTCGCCGTGGCCGGCTGCAGTGAAGCGGGACACCGACTGCGCACCCATGGTGGGCAGCCGGAACTGGTGGCACAGCTCCCCGATCCGCTCCTGTATGGCCACTGTGTCCGTCATCAGGGTGTCAGTAGTCAGGGTGTCCAGCATCAGGCCACCTCCGCCAGCAGGGAGTCGTAGACCCTCAGGTCCGGCGTCCCGGGCAGGCTGAGTGCCGGCGCCTGCAGCGGCGCGGGACTGGCCAGCTCCCTGACTGCGGCGTAGTCGAAGGGTCCGCCCGCCTCCAAGAGCAGGGCCAGGGCGCTGTCCACCGTGGTCTCCATGGTCGTCGCCGCCAGGTGCAGGATGCGCACGTACTCCACGTCGGCCCGCTCCCCACGCCATTCCCGGAGCGCATCGTAGGCCAGGCGAAAGGTCATGGTGGGAAACATCTGCTCCCGGAACCGGTAGCGGGCGAAGGCCCCGGGCTTGCGCACCAGGGAGCCGATGACGTGGCGGTAGTCAACCCGGGCCTCTTTCTCGCCCCGCACCCGCTCCATTCGATCCACGAAGGTGCCCTTGTAGTACACTTCCAAGTGTTCGGCGTACAGCCGGATCTGCACCTCCTTCCCGATGAGCCGGGAGGGCACGGTGTAGGTCCGTCCGGCTGCCTGGATGGTGCTCCACTTGCGCACCCGGGCCCGGTGGTTGACGTACTCCGGCACCGGGGCTGGGGGCAGGGGACGCAGATGTGGGCGCTCTTCCTCCAGCTTCCCCATCACCAGCCGGTTGCGCCGAGCCACCACCTTGCGGACGAAGCCGGCGTATTCCTCAAGGGAGTTGAAGTCGCGGCTGCCCCGCAGCATGAGGGCTTGGTCGATGGCGTCCTTGAGCCGGTAGTGGGCCTGCTCGGCAACGCCGTTCTCATGGGACTCTCCTGCATTTATCAGGGTGGACTCGAGCCCATAGTGGTCCAGAAGCTCGGCGTAGCTGCCGTTCAGGGCCCTGCCGCGGCTGCGCCTCATCTCGTGGGTGGCGGCCGAGGTGTTGTCCGAGCGGATCACCCGAGGCGCACCGCCCAGCTCCCACAGGGCGTTCTGTAGCCCCTGCTTCAGGGCCAGGAAGGTCTCCCCGGTGGCCACCTCGGCATAGCGCCACCCGGAATGGCTCAGCACCAACTGGAACAGCCGGTGGCGATAGGCCCGACCGCCGACGGTCACTCCCAGGGAGTTGCAGTGGGTGAAGTCGATCTGGGCCTCGCGGCCCGGGGGATGCTCCTGGGGGAAGTAGACCTCTTGGTCCGGGCCGTTGAGCGCTCGCCAGTCTTGTAATCGTCGTTGCAGGGTGCGCAGCTGCGAGGCGCTGAACCGGCCGGGATGCCGCTCCTCCAGCCACTCGATAATTGTCGTTGCCCTGAGCCTGCCGGCGGCCTCGCCCCGGAGCAGGGGCAGGATCTCCTTCTCCCAGACTCCGTCGAAGGGATCGGGACGGGTGCGCCACTGGCGCTCAGTCTTGGTCTCCGACGGCAACGGGCCGCACTGCCACTTGCGGGCCGAGCGCTCGCTCATCCCCGCCATTGCCGCCGCCGTCTGTTGCGTCTTTCCTTCCATTCGTCTCTGCCTCAGTGTTGCGACTTGCTGATCTGTAACCAATCCGGCACCTCCTGTACCGGATGATTACTCTTGGGGACCGGCAAAAATAGTCGTCGCCAACCGGCAAGACTAATTGTCGTTGATCACTCGGACAATGGTCAGGCCGTGAGCATGATTGAGGAGACCGTGAATAACACCGGGGCGGTGCCGAAAAAGGTATCCGCCGACGCCGGGTACTACTCGGCCAAAGAGGTGGAGGAACTCTACGCCCTGGGAGTGGACCCGTTCGTCGCGCCGGAGAAAACCCGCCACGGCTGGGTGCCGCCACCGACGCCCCGGGGCCGCATACCCAAGGGACTGTCAGCCAGGGACCGGATGCGCCGCAAGCTGCGGACGAAACGGGGCAGGGAACGTTACGCCCTGAGGATGGAGACGGTGGAACCGGTGTTCGGGCAGATCAAGCAGGGCCGGGGCTTCCGGCAGTTCCTGCTGAGGGGTCAGGTGAAGGTAAACCGGGAATGGCTGCTGATCTGCGCCAGCCACAACCTGCTGAAGCTGTTCCGGTATGGGGCCGGGATGTACGGCAAGGTGAGGAGCAAGGGAGCCACCGGGAACAACAGGGCCACGTGCCGGACCATGGGCAGTGGGATTTTCAAGCGACAATCCGCCTGTGCCTAACCGCACCACGCAAGAACTGTTGCCGCAGGGTAGTCCCGGCTGACCAACACCGCCAGTTGGTCAATCCTCAGACAGGCTGCTAGATCGAGTAGACCGCTCTTGGCTAGGTCCAATAGCGTCCTGGTTATCGCGGCCTTGTTCCTGTTCTTCCAATGTTCAACCAGCACGTTTGTGTCTAGCAGCGTGTCCGAGGATTAGATTTTGGAGACGAAAAGCGCCACTGCCCAATCTCATCGGTGACTAATAGGCTCTAGTAAAACAGTTATCGGAATAATTAACTGTGTTGATGACGAGATTAGTTTAGAACATTGTTTCTCAGACAGGCTGCTAGGGTTGCTGTTGGGTTGATCTTAGGCATATCTCCTTTCCCAAAGTCGTCTCCGCGTGAGTCATGGAGAATTGAACAGTTTAAGTTAGCTTTCCGTCACGCTAATCTCTCCAGACACCAACTTAGGCAGGAGAGCGTCTCGGGTTTCTGCAAGGGTTATGCTTCCGTTTCTGTTGGTGGCTAAGACTGTGGAGCCAATAATTCTGGCAAATGCTGTAGCCAATTCGTGGTTAGGCCAGATGACTTGTTCCTCTTCCAGGAATCTCTTCGTCTGGAAGTTAGAAATGCCTGTACTCTGAAGTTGGTACTCCCACATCTTCCCGATTGAATTGAGGTAGTCCAAGTGCTGAGACGCAATCATTCCCTCTGTCCAGGTACTGGGTCGGAGCCTTCTGCAGAAACTCGCACAGACGACTGTGCCATTGAATCTTTCTAGTATGTCTTTCGTCACTATCATTGAGCGTCCTGTGGGGGTCGTCGGGCTGCCTCCGGACACCTCAATGACAATGTCGCCGTCTTGAAGTTTTCGCCGCTCGGCCTTCTTCTCAGAAGTAAATCTCGTTGGGGCTGATCCTCTGTTGCCAGTCCGGAGACTTGGAATGTCTGTCCCGTGGATAATTGAGACTGACTTCGTATTTGGTGGGCTGGGGTATTCCTTCCCCCAGTCCCCGCCTATCACGTCGTTAAATTGGTCTCCGAAGGCCCTAAAGTTCCACCCCTCAGGAATCTCTCCCAGTTCCGAATCCACCAGTTCGTCGGGAAACATGCCCCACAGTTCCGGTGGAAGGTAGGGGCCGAGACCCTCCATTTTGGCCCGGGTGGGTCCGAAGTCCACGAACCAGTCTTGGAATATGGCCCGGGCCATCTCCTCTAGGGTCCGGTTCATCCGCCGGTTCAGCTCGATCTTGTTGTCCAGAGCGCCAAGGACGTAGGCGATGGCCTGCTGTTGCCCTATATCAGTTGGATAGCGTACTGTCGCCTCGTGCAGGTGATTCCGGTTCAGGCCCGGCACCGCCGCCTTGTCAGAATACGCAGAGAAGTCTAGTAGTCCATCAGTGTTGAATTAAGGGATAGAGGGACTTGAGCTTGATGCGCGCGTCCTGGGTGGTGAAACGCCAGTTGGCCCGAATTGCGTTTTGGTTCCGCTGCCCTTGCCAAGCCTTGGTTTCCTGCTTCAATGTCTGCTGGTCCGGTATCCGGCGGTCCAGACACTGGCGCGCCAGCACTCCCAGTTCTATCTCGGCCATGTTCAGCCAACTGCCGTGCTTGGGCGTGTAGTGGATTTCCAGCTTTTCGGCAATGCGTCTCGCCTCGGCAGGCTCGAAGGCCTCGTACAGGGACGAGAGGCGGTGCGTGTTCAGATTGTCCATCACCAAGACTATCCGGTCTTTGTCCGGGTAGTCCACATCCACCAGTTGTCGCACCACCCGGGCCCAGTCAGCCTTGGTTCGCTGGTCCGTCACCTCCACCCGCCGCCACCCCTCCAAGGGCGCGAACAGCATAAACAGGTTGCTCACCCCGTTGCGCTCGTATTCGTAATCGTAGGCCATGGCAGTCCCCGGACGCGGCGCCAAGGGGGTGCGGGTCTCCCTCACCTGTTGCTTGCTGGTCTCGTCCAGGCACACCAGCACCTCGTTGTCCTCGAACTGACGGTGATACACCTCCAGCACGTCCTCCATGGCACAGACGAACTCGGCATTGGCCTTGGGCGGGATGCACCAGCACTCCTTCAGCCAAGGCTTGAGTTCGTTTTTTTCAGCGTTTGGCGCACCGTCTCGGGGCTGATGCTGTCCACTATCTCACATTGCACCAGCCGGTCAGCCAGCAGTTGCAGCGTCCAACCGGCACGGCCCTCCGGCGGTTCGCTACAAGCGAGGTGAGTCAGGTGGGCCTCTCCTTGGCCGTCCAGCTTCCTCGGGCGGCGGTTGACCTGCTCCCTGCGTCCCAAGGCTGCCTCCACTCCCTCCTCAACACAGCGGCGGCGCACCCGTCCCACCGTGGCGTCCCCCACCCTCAGGACCCGGGCTATTTCCTCGTCCTTCATCGCCCCGCGCTCTTGATTTTCATCGCTGAGCAGCATAATGCGGGCGTGGGTCTGTTTATATGCTGCCGTCCGTCCCCGGGACACCAGTCCCTTCAGTTCCTGTTGCTCCTCTACACTCAGACTGACCCGGTACCTCTTCGCTGGCATCCCCATCCTCCCAACATCACCTTAGCTTTTGACGTGTCCCGGCAATACCACAGCTAATTATCTATCAATCCTACGCTGTTGCACTACTAGGCTCCGAAGGAAATAACTTATAAATCTAGGGTCGTTGCCCTTGAAATCACGAACGTACAGTGTTGTGTTTAGCGGCCAGAAGTCTTCTTGGATAAAGAAAACCTCTCCCAAAGTTTCGTATCTACCGGTTACTACTCCCGGACCTTTGACTTTCGCCTCTGCGTGAAAATCAGTGACCCCAGACGACGAAACAAGTGGTACGGAACCAGGGATGCGGTCACGCTGGGGAAGATCGTAACCGCGCTTGAACTCAATGACTCCACCCAAAGTGCCTTCCCGCCACTCACTATGCACGTTCGCTGCGCTGCCTGCCCCAGTCAGCAGAACCCTCTGGTCCTCAACGATCTGCCTGAAGCCACTGCTGACGGCTTTCAGGTCCACCACGTCAACGGTGTAGGGAAGGTCTGATTCCTCGAAAGCTACCTCCAACCCAACCATCGCTTTGTGGTCGAGCTTGGCGGGGCCTTCCACCGTCAAGTCGAGGTCTGAGGAGTCTTTTGTCGTCCAGTTGGCGCGGCTTCCGAACACCCAGACCTTGAATCCGGCAGGCAGATGGTCGTG
Source organism: Dehalococcoidia bacterium (assembly GCA_965261885.1). Taxonomy (GTDB): domain Bacteria; phylum Chloroflexota; class Dehalococcoidia; order Lucifugimonadales; family UBA3495; genus VXOI01. Next base: position 43,914 of record CBDHDY010000043.1, on the reverse strand, counting down.
CAGGATTTCCTGCGCGATTTCAAGGTGATCGGGGCGGATGTATACTGGGCTAGGTAGTCTCGTCAGTGTTGTATTGATGGGTATAGAGACTTCAGCTTGATACGTGCTTCTGCAGTGGTGAAGCGCCAGTGCACGCGTATGCCGTCCCGGTTGCGCTGAGCCTGCCACGCTGCTGTTTCCCTCCACAGGACGCCCCGGTCCGGGATGCGGCGGTCCAGGCATTGTCGGGCCATCACGCCGATCTCGATCTCTGCCATGTTGAGCCAACTGCCGTGCTTCGGGGTGTAATGTATCTCCAGCCGCTCCGCGATGCGCCGCGCCTCCGCTGGCTCAAAGGCCTCGTACAGTGATGACGGATGATGCGTGTTCAGGTTGTCCATCACCAGAACTATACGCTCCCTGTCAGCGTAGTCCTTGTCCACCAGTTTCCGCACCACCTCAGCCCAGTTGGTCCGGGTCCGGCGCTCTGTTACCTCCACCCGCCGCCATCCCTCCAAGGGTGCGAACAGCATGAAAAGGTTGCTCACCCCGTTGCGTTCGTATTCATAGTCGTAAGAACCTGCCGCTCCGGGGCGGGGCGGACTGCCCAGCCGGGTCTCCTTCACCTGCTGCTTGCTGGTCTCGTCCAAGCACACCAGAACCTCGCTCTCCCGGTACTGGCGATGGTAGACCTCCAGCACGTCCTCCATGGCGCAGACAAACTCCGCACTGCCTTCCGGCGGGATGCACCAGCACTCTTTCAGCCAGGGCTTGAGTTCGTTTTTTTCAGGGTCTGACGCACCGTTTCGGTGCTGATGCTGTCGACTATCTCGCATTCAACCAACTGGTCCGCCAGCAGCCGCAGGGTCCAGCCGGCCCGGCCCTCCGGCGGCTGAGAGCAGGCCATGGCCATCAGGCGAGCCTCCCCGGCGCCATCCAGCTTCCTCTCCCGCCGGTTGAGCTGTTGCCGGCGCCCCAAGGCCGCTTCCAGACCCTCCTCCACGCAGCGGCGGCGCACCCGCTCCACCGTGGCGGTGCCCACCTTCAGGGCTCGGGCAATCTCCTCGTCCTTCATGGCTCCGTCGTACTGGTTCTCGTCGCAAAGCAGCAGGATGCGCGCGTGAGTCTGCCTGTAGGCTGCCGCCCGTCCTTTGGACACCAGCGCCATCAGCTCCTCTTGCTCCTCCTCCGCCAGCCCTACCCTGTACCTTTTCACCATCATCCACACCCCACGCCCCAAACTTCTCCCTGGCCTCCGGCCTTATAGTACCCCATTACCCATCAGTTCAACGATGCTCGACTACTAGTCCAGGAGTTCATTTTTTTCTGCAACTCCTTCAGAAGATGCTGGGCCTCTGCCAAGAACTCCGGGATGCCTTGAAAGACTCTTTCGGCGCTCCCTTCGTTGTAAGTATGGCTGGTGATACCACGATTGGCTCGATACCCCATCCAGGGTCCAGCTCGGAGTGCAACAAGCCCTGTTCCTTTGCCCTTCTGATCAGGTTCCGAAAGTCGAGTCCGTCAACCTACGCGGGATTGGCCGAGACCTGCTCCAAGTACCGCTTAATAATCTTAACGCTGAGTTCGTAGGTGAATTCGAATGCGGGATAGCGCCGGCTCTCATCTGGTTCCGAATTATCGGGAATTGCCGCACGATGTCGGAGTCGTACAGAACCAGCCCTTCTTTCAATTGCGTCACGGCGTTTTCCAGCGATAACAAATCCAGCTTCATCAGACCGCTCCCTGCCCTTAGAGGGTGTGTGACAATTGTCGAAACTTGCATTGGAACAGCTTGGTGTGGTTTGCGGGTAGTCTGTAGCTTTGGGGTATGGATCGAAGAGCGTATCCCACGGATTTGACCGATGCCCAGTGGGGCTTGCTGGAACCCCTGTTACCCACAGCTTCGCCCAGGGGACATCCCCGAACCGTGCGCCTGCGGGAGGTGGTGAACGGCATCCTGTACGTGTTGCGTGGCGGTATTTCCTGGCGAATGATGCCCCACGACCTGCCCCCTTGGGGCACGGTCTGGTGGTACTTCCGGAAATGGCGCAGGGACGGCGCTTGGGAGCGGGTTTGGGAGGCACTGCGTCCCATGGTCCGGGAGAGCGAGGGATGGGATGCTACTCCCAGCGGGGCAATCATCGACAGCCAATCGGTGAAGACAACGGAAAAAGGGGGCCTCGCGGCTACGACGCCGGCAAAAAGGTGTCCGGGCGCGAGCGCCACATCGTAGTGGACACCACCGGGCTGCTCTTGGCCGTGGTGATTCACGCCGCCAACATCCAAGACCGGGACGGGGCCGGACTGGTGCTGGCCAAGCTGCTGGGCCGGTTCCCAGGCTTCAGGTCATCTGGGCCGATGCGGCCTATGCCGGTCGGCTGGTGGCGTGGGCTTGGGAGAATGGAGGATGGCTGCTGAAGGTGGTGCGCCGGAGACCGGACAGCCACCAGTTCGAGGTGCTGCCTCGCAGATGGGTGGTTGAACGCACGCTGGCCTGGCTCAGCCGGTGCCGACGGCTCAGCAAGGACTATGAGGAACTGCCAGAAACCGGTGAGACCTGGGTTCATATAGCGATGGTCCACCTGATGCTCAAAAGGCTCAAGTCAACCTGATTACACTTTGTCACACACCCTCTAAGGAACTTGACCATCGCCGAGGAGTTGCCATACTTGGAGAGAGAACACACCTCTCCCAGACCAGGCGAGCAAATTGTAGAAGTAGAGACGATCAAGGTCCCAAAACCGTCAATCTAGAAACCGGAGTCGAGGAGTGCTTTGGATGAGAGTGTATTGGCGAAGGGTAAAAAGGGGAGAGAACCTGATTCTCAGTGACGAAAACGACGGCCATGAAGAGGAGCTTGGAGGGTTTCGAGAAACCAAACGGGGCATAGACGCGTTGGCGAAGACTTTTAGCTACGACCCGAGCCACTCCCGGAAGGGGTTCTCATCTATCGAAGAAGCCAAGGATTTCGTGGAGTCCTTCAGACCTTGGGAGCTATTCGGTACCCAGGGCGTTACTGTCGACCCTGGGGTTAGGCCCGCCCTAGATTCGGCCACAACAGACACAGCGGGCACGCCAGACCAGCCGGCGTAATCGATGGTGGCGGACCTGCATCGCAACGGAGCGAGAATGTGGAATTAATCTTGGTTGGGGTGTGAAATAAGGACTATAAATTCGGTAGCATTCTCTGGTGAGGCAACAGGACCGGCAAATATAGTTGACTCGGGACAAAGGGGGGCGGTCCGAAAAGCCGAAGGGGCCGCAGACTCAATTTGACGGTCACTTCCGTAGGAATCTGGTCACATAGTCAACGTCGACTGCTGGCATTTCCAGACCGATTTCCGACAATGCTTCGAAGAACCGGGTGATGTCGTAGACGCTGGTGTCGGACAGGTACGGCTCGACTGATTCCAGGGACCGGATCAGAACTTTCAACTCCATGTCATCATCCCGGTCGGCCATCATTCCCAATCTTGATTTCCAGTCCCCCAATTGAGCGCGGTCCCCCACGTATCCGTGGTTCTCCATATATGCAAAAACTTGATCGGCGGGTACGGGGGCCTGTTGAACCACGTTGTATACCTTCCCCAGGTGGCTGGGATCGTCGGCAATTTTCGTTATTGCTCTGACCAGAAAGTCGACAGGGGTCATTTCGAAGAACCAGTTCGGCGCCAACGGGGCACACCCCAGACGTGCGCAGGCCTTGATTATCAACGACAGGAAGTCATTCGGGTTGGCCGTGCCGGTACCACTGTGGTGGCCAATGTTGCCCGGGCGGAAAACGCATACCGGCAGTCCTCGGGAAACAGCCGACCAGACAAGCCGCTCCGCAACCCATTTGGCCTGATTGTAGCCCCCCTCCATCCTGTCGACAAAGCCGTCTATGGCGTTGTTTTCCAAGTAGGGGAAGTCGTCTCCTCCCGGGAAGATGCCGTTGGATGAAATGAACTGAATCGGCTTGGTTACATCGGTGCAGGCGAACTTGAGCACCTCCAATGTCCCTCCGACGGTGTGGGGCTTGGCCGCAGAATAAGGGTAGGCGTAGTTGACCGATGCGGCGCAATGGAAAATCAGGCCGATCTCTTTCGCCAGCCGCCGGTAATCGTCATTGTCCAGTCCCATCCTGGGCTGGGTGAGGTCTCCAGCCACCGGGACAATCCGTTCTCCCGCGGAATGGCCGGCCAGCCCGTAAAACCTCAGAGTGTCCAGCACGCGGTTGGTGGACTCGCCCTGTCCTGAGTCCCTGTCCCTAACTAGGCAGTAGAACCGGGTATCCTGTCCAGCGGCACGCACCAGTTCGTCGAGTAAGAAGGCTCCAAGGAATCCGGTTGTTCCCGTCACAAGGACCGAGGAGGCCTCGCTGATACGCGTAATTCTCGGGGCGCCTCCTGGTGCAATCTCCGGATCCAGTATCGAGTCCTCGGCCAGCGAAATCCCAGATTCCATATTCGGCCCTCTTTTTTCCAAGTACGCGCCCAGCTCACTTATTGTGGGGTACTCGTAAATCTCCGTGCCCCCGAGTTCAATCCCAAACTGCTGTTCGATCCCCAGAGTGAGGCCCAGGCCCGTCAGGGAGTGGCCGCCGAGATCAAAGAAGTTCCAATCATCTTCCAGTGATTCAGTGTCGACATCCAGGGCTTCGCTCCATAGCTCCCGCAAGACCCTGCGACGCTCGGCTGCGGTTGCGTGCTTGGACAGCGGGGTGCGCTGCTTCACCGCGGGCCTCCTTTCTCGCAATGCGGGCAATGCTTTGCGCTCCAGTTTGCCCGTCTGTTGATTTATCGGGAGCGTCTCCAGTTCCATGAAGTGGCTGGGCACCATGTAGAGCGGCAGATGCCGTTCCAGCTGAGCACGCAGGTCTCTGCTCGTGCCGCTCCTCCCATCGACCTTCCACGCCGCTCGCGGGCCCCGAACAACGTAGGCCACGAGCCGCTTGTTGACTTCGTCCTCGTTCTCGGCCAGCACCGCTGCATCCGCCGCGTCACAGTGCTTGCGGAGGGTCTCCTCTATGGCGCTCAGGTAAACGGTGTAGCCCCTGATCTTGACCATCGAATCATTGCGGCCGATGATCGTCGTCATACCCCGCGCATCAACCTCGGCTAGGTCGCCGGTGGAATAATACCTCTCGCCGTTCCATCTGACGAACCTCTCGGAATCCAGGTCGGGTCTTTTCAGATAGCCCCGGGCCAGTCCGCGACCGCCAATCAAGAGCTCCCCGGCCCCGCTGGAAGCCAGATCGGACTGCCCTTCCGGGAGCACCCGGAGTGTCACCCCGTCCATTGCGTAACCCACGGGGCAGGCATCCCTGCTGCCCAGGCTCAAGTCCGTCAGTTCAATGGAGCAAACGTCGTGGGCTTCACTGATGCTGTAGGTGTTGAACACCCGCGCAGACTTGGGCAGAACGTCCAGGGCCAGCTTCAGCAGACTGGTTGGCACCACCTCGCCGTTCAGCCATACCACTCGCAGTGAGGACAGGCGGGCGCGCAATCGTTCTGGGCTTGCCGAATTCAAGATCCCCTGCAGCAGGGACGGAGTGAAGAGCACCTCGGTAATCCGGTGTTTCGCTATGAACCCGGTTAGCGCGCGCGGCACGAACACCGCATCATCGGGGATAACGTATACCGTTCCCCCCTTCAATAGCGGACGGAGGAACTCCCAGGGAAAGAATATGTTGCAGGCGACCCTGTCCCCGACATTGTAAGAACTGAACCTGTACCTGGCCAAGTAGGATGAAATCAGGGCGCCGCTGGTCTGCATCACCCCTTTTGGCTGTCCTGTCGTGCCTGAGGTGTAGGGGAGGAAGGCCAGATTGCCGGTGTCAACGCGAATTTCGTCGCTTGGGGGATCGAACTCTCTCCAGGACTGGTCGGAGTCAACGGCCAATAGACGAGGCCCAGTGAATTTACTCAGTCTCGGCAGGTGCCTCGCCTTGGTAATCACCACCTTGGGTTGGGACTCGGACACCAATGCGCCAAGAAGGGAATCGGGGAGATCCAGGGCCACGGGCATGAAGGCCGCGCCGGCCTTCAATGTTCCGATGGTCGCGGCTATGTACTCCGGGCAGGTTTCCATGTAGATGCCCACGGGATCATCGGTTAATACGCCGCAACGTCGAAGGTAGGCTCCCAAGGCATCCGTCGCCTGGTCCAGTTGTGCATAGGATGTCTGTTCGGCGCCGAAGGCTATTGCCGGAGTGTCTGGAGTCGCCGTCGCTTGAGCCTTGAAAAGCTGATGTAAACCACTCTCTGCGGAATTCATTTCTCCATCTCAACCATCCCCAAACGCAATCAAGCGACACGGACATTTATTCTATATTATTAAAGGATAATAACTTAGTGTACAAAATATGGAGCCTGAAATACATTGCAAATCCATATTAAGAGTCACTTTTAATAGTAACGTCATCCGGCGTCTTCAAGGGTGTCCATATGCAATTCGACTCACTGGACTTCTAGGGATATTCTGAACAAGCCTTTTTTACTCGAGACATGTCGGACGTGGCAGCGGAGGGGGCGGCGGCCGCGGTCTGGGCGCTCTTTACCGCCGCTCAGCCCCTTGCGTTTAGTCCCTGATAGGGCGTCAGGGAGCTTGGTACAGGCCGGAAGACTGGCCGGGAAGGCCGCTGGGCGCACTACCCCCTCAGTCGTCCCTCCGCCGCCAGCAGGTTGCCCAGGCCGAACAGCAACGCCAGGCGCTCCGTGTTCTTGGCCAGCCCCCGGTAGCGCACCTTGCCGTATTCGAACAGCCGCTTCAACCGCAGGAACGGATGCTCCACTTTAGCCCTCACCGATGCCTTCGCTTTCTCCAGCAGCGCCTCATCACTCCCAGGATCGAGTCCCCGGCGTTTCCCCGGACGCATCGCCACCCGCCAGTCCACATCCAGTCCCAGGTTCTCCTTCCGCTTGTGTACTCCCTGATAACCTGCGTCTCCCCAGACCACTGTCTCGCCACCGTGCAGCAGGTTGTGGGCCTCCATAATGTCATGCACGTTGGCCGCAGTCGCCGTCATGCTGTGCACTATCCCCGTCTCACAGTCCACCCCGATATGCGCCTTCATCCCGAAATGCCACTGGTTCCCCTTCTTGGTCTGGTGCATCTCAGGGTCCCTCTCCCTGGCCTGGTTCTTGGTCGATGACGGAGCTTCGATGATGGTGGCGTCCACGATGGTTCCCTCTCGCAACCTCAGCCCTTGGGAGTCCAGGTGGGCGTTGATTTCCTCCAAGAGGCCCTGCCCCAGGCTGTGGTTTTCCAACAGATGACGGAAGTGCAAAATCGTGGACTCGTCGGGCAGGGGACCGGAGAGCTTCAGTCCTGCGAACCGCCGCACCGGCTCGGACTCGTAGAGCAGGTCCTCCATTCCGGGGTCGCTGAGGTTGTAGAAGAGCTGGACGCAGTGGACCCTGAGCATGACCGGTAGCGGGTAAGGGTGGCGGCCCTTGCCAGCCTTGGGATACACGGGGCGGATGCGGCCCTCCAAGCTCTGCCAGGGAATCAGACCGTCCATGCGCTCCAGGAAGAGTTCACGGCGGGTCTTGCGCTTCTTGCCCTGATATTCCAGGTCGGCAAAGGTGGGCTGGTCCATACAACCTCGTAACCGATCAGCATCGGGCTATTCAGCCTAACTATGCCACATGGCCGCCCACTTGTTCAGAGTATCCCTAGAGTGAACACGCCCGGAGATATTCTAAGCTTTCCCACGAGTTCACCCACTCGGTGTATACTGGTTCCTCTCACCCTGCATTGACAGGGGACATGGACCTGCTCAATCGAGTTGTCGAGCTGGCGCGGGAGAATGGTGGTCTGGACGCAGGTTGCGGAGCGGGAGCCCGGGACGTTCACCTGCTGCAGGCGTGGGGCGGGACCCCAGGTGCTAAAGTTTCGGTAACATTTCTCAATGAGGCAACAGGCCCAGTCACACGTAACCGAACGTCCAATCCCCCTCGCGCAGAGGCGTCAGGAATTTCCGCCACATCGGCCACGTGCTGGCGCAATCCGGCCCAAAGGCCGCATGAGTCTTATGCAACGAACTGAGAGCCAGGATGGCGGATCAACCAGCAGTCTATCCGCCGTGAGCAGGTCATGGGAGCAGGGAAGATGAATGTCATCTGGATAGTTGCCGACACCTTTCGCAGGGACCACATGGGCGCATACGGCAATCCGACGATTCGAACGCCTTCCCTCGATGCGCTGGCGGCCAGGTCGGTCAGGTTCGACGGGCACTATGCCGCCGGATTCCCGACCATGCCCACCCGGGCGGACCACCTCACCGGCCGCTGGACGATGTCATTCATGGGATGGGAGCCCCTGCCTGCGGGAGTGACCACCCTGGCGGAGATGCTGGCTGAGCACGGCCTGCACACGGCGGCATCGGTGGACACCCCCTACTACCTGAGGAACGGGATGAACTACGACCGGGGGTTCCAGTCATTCTTCATGAACCCGGGCCAGGATACCATGTGGTCCTTGATTCCCCAGCCCGGCTATCACAACGAGGCCCTGGATGTCCGGGCGGCGTGGCAAAACGAAGGGGACCGCAATGCCCCTCGAACCTTCAGGACCGCCATTGAGTGGCTGGAGCAACACTATAAAGAGGACTTTTTTCTTTACCTGGACACCTGGGACCCCCATGAACCCTGGGACGCTCCGGCCTACTACAATATTGGAACAAGCTGAATCTTAGCGTGAATGTTCTTGTTTTTGTCCAGTTAGGTGGACATTCTCCTTGAACGTCGACAACCACATCGGTACGCTTTGTCGGCGCCATTGACACGGAGCGAGGAATCTGAAAATGCTTCCGGCGCGCGACTCTCCCATCGGCAGGACCCTTGGATTCCCCCTTCGGCCGGAATGACAGCTTAAGTTTGCGGAGACAACTGAAAGACGGTGCGTGGGCCGCTCAGGGCCGTCGCGGGCTCCTCTTTCACCCAGGCACGGTGAACCTTTCGAACCATCGGCCTATGGTGAGGGCGCCCTGCGGCTAGCTAAGGATGAGAATAAAACAATAGAGGCTGCTTCCTTATACGTGGCCCTGATATATGGCCCCTTGCCCCCACAGGACGATTGCAAAGTCACGGAGGGAGGTTTATAAAGACAGGGAGGTGAGATATGGGAGTGTGCGGATATGGAGGCGGCGGAATCTCTGTTCGGATGTTTGGAACTGGTGCCGGATCCCAGGAGGGCCAGGGGAGTCCGGCATCCCTTTCAGGCCATCCTCCGGCTGACCCTGCTGGGCTTGGTTTGTGGTCAGACCACAATGGCCCACATCGCCCTCTTCGCCCGGATGCACTGGCCGGTGCTGAGGGAGCCTTTGGGCTTTGTCCGGGACCATCCACCCCACGCCACCACCATCTCCCGAACCCTGGCCGGGGTCTCTTATGAGCAGTTGCAGGGCGCCCTGGCGGGATGGGTGGCCAGGTGGTGGCGGACCAGGAGGTGCACGCCTAGGTGGACGGCAAATGGGCCAAGCAGTCCGGGGGCGTAAGCGGCAATCCTCTGGTGATGGTGAACGTACTGGCCCATGACCTGAAGCTGTGCCTGGCCCAGTGGCCGGCATCGGAGAAACGGTACGAACCCGGGGTGTTGCGGGAACAGCTGGGGCAACTGTTCGAGCGCTATCCCGGCCTGAGGCTGCTGACCATGGACGCTCTGTACGCGGAGCGGGACCTGTGCCAGGCCATCGTGAGCCACGGACGAGACTACCTGGTGCGCATCAAGGGGAACCAACCCCAGGTGCTGGCGGCATTGGCAGAGGGATTTGCTGGGGAGGGACCGTTGGAGCCCGAGGCGCAGAGCGTGGAAAAAAAGCGGGCGTGATCGAGAAACGGCGCATCTGGACCGATGAGGCATTGGCCGGCTATATCCGGGATGAGTTGGGCTTTCCAGGAGTGAGGCAGGGAGTGATGTTGGAGAAGGAGAGGGTGGACATAGCCACCGGGGAGGTGAGCCGGGAGCGCTGGTATCTGCTGACCAGCCTGAGTTCCCGGCGGTGCGCACCCAAAGAACTCCTTCAAGTGATCCGCAACCACTGGAGCGTTGAGAACAGCCTGCATCACGTTAAGGACCGCAGTTGGGACGAGGACGTCCACACGCTGCGCCGTCCGGGTCTGGGCGAGGTATACGCCAGCCTGGTCAACACAGCGCTCAACGCCCTGCGCCTGGAGGGGTGGTTTCCTCTCCAGATGTCCATGCCCCTGCGAGCCAAAACCTGCGCCTTCCGCCCAACCCAGACCATCGCCCGCCTCCGCGGCCAAGTCTCCTGACTTTGCAATCATCCTGTGATGGGCAGAACTCGGCGTTGACTCTGCCAACCCGCGGGAATATCATCGGGAGTCACATGCAATCGCATGCCCGTACTTTTAGAGGAGGGGCGAGCATGGACTTTGGATTGTTTACCACTTGGAACGCCGTTTACGAAGGCGGCAAGGTCCCCTGGGACCCCGACTATCGGGACGGCAAGCTCCTCGAAGCCGAGGCCTACAAGCAGAACTTCCGGGAGATCGAGCACATCGAGGACGCGGGCTGGGACTACGTCTGGTTCGGCGGAGGTCACTTCTCCACCCAGGGCAGCATGGACCCCCAGTCCCTCATGCTGTCTGCCGTCATCGCCAACCACACCAAGAACATAAGGATTGGCACCTCCATCCACCGCCCGACCCTACGGTTGCCCAGTGAGACCGTATCCCCGCGGGCGTTGCCCCACGAAAGGTACGCCTTCGACAACCTCCAGCCCGAGGACCCATTCCAAGTCGCGGAACAGGTTGCTATCGTTGACCAGATCAGCGAGGGACGCTTCATCTACGGCGCAGGGGCCCGCACTCGCGGCTCTGCCGAGCGCCGGGAGTACTTCTTCGAGTACCTCGAGCTTCTCAAGCAGCTCTGGAACGAGGACAGATTCTCCGGTTTCGAGGGCAAATACTTCAACTACCCCGCCTTCTACGAGAGCTACATGGGCATCCCCAAACCAGTGCAGAAGCCCATGCCCATGCTACTTCCCGTGGACAGCCAGGAGAGCTTCGTGCCCATGGGCGAGCAGGGATACCGCATTGCAATCGGCGCCGGCAGTTCCCCTCACAACCTGCGGGGCTCCGCCATCCTCCGCGAGGACGTCAATGCCTACCGCAAGGCGTGGATAGAGGCGGGGCATCAAGGAGATCCTACCACCGTTGTCCGGGTGCCCACTCTCGTCGCCGACACCCAGGAAAAGGCCGACTGCCGCGTCGAAAACCTCATGGACCTCGCCCGCATCTATTACGCGGGCCGTGTCGCCATCGGCAGCACTGACGCCGGCAGCGCCGGTCCCGATGCCACCGAGGAAGTCAACCTCTTCGGCACGCCGGAAGAGGTGGTCGAGAAGATCCACATGTTCAGGGAGGCCTTCACTACCGACGAGATTATGTTCGAGTGCAACTGGACATCATCCGTCCCCCGCGAGGTGGTCATGGACACCTTGAAGTGCCTCTCCGAAGACGTCATCCCCCACTTCAAATAGGCGGGGAGTTTGATTGGAGGGAATTAGGGCGGGCCACCGGTTGGCCGCCCGTTTCCTAAACTAAAGCCAAGGTGAAATGTACATATCGCTAGACCGCACTATCTGTGCCCACCCAGTTGGGGCCTAAAGGTGATATGAGGTGCCGTGGAGTCCTTGCGGTCATCGTCAATCTCCCCGAAATGCACATCCCGCCTTGGTATTGGTTTAGAGTCGAGCTAGGGAAGAGCACGGCGAACTTAAGCCGTGCTCTTCGGTAAACCTGTAGAAATTGTCCGGGAAGCCTGCGTTCGGGCTAGACGAACCAGCCCATGCCTTCCCAGTGGCCGCGCAGAAAGGCTATCTGGCCTCCGTGGACGACGTTGTCAAAGACCAGGACACCGATGATGGCCTCTTTCGGCTCAGGGTCCGAACCGGGCCTCAGGCTCATGGTGGCGCTCAACTCCTCGTCGGTCACGGAGGACATATAGTCCCGGCAGCAGGCCTTCATGGCCTCGTAGTACCCTATCAGGACGTCTTTGGAGGGAAGCGTCCACGCGGCCAGGCGCGCCGTGTCCCAGCCTTGGCCGGTCGTCTCCGGGTCGTCGCTCAGGCCGAATTTATCGCACCAACCGCCCTCTATCCATATCTGAGGCTTAACTTGGAACCTGGAATTCATGAAAACGTCCGCCACCCGGCTCATGTGGAAGAGGAGCCAACCGATGGAATTGTCGCTGTCGGATATCTGACGCGCCAGTGTCTCATCACTCAGCCCGTCTATGGCGCGGTCTACCATACCCCAGTTACGTTCCAGCGCATTTGATATCCCGGCGGAAACAGCCATGGTTACTCTCCAAAAGTTTCGTTAGTTTGGGGTTGCGGGGCTAATTGTAACAGCCCCAAAACTGGAATGGTTTGGAATGGTAAGGTAGCGTCGACGATCAAGAGGAGGCCTGTTGCTGATCTGCGCCTGTAGTATCAGGGTCCTTTCGGTAGTCTTCAAGACCCTCGAAATGTAGATCCCACCGTGGCTTTAGTTTAGACCACTTCTGTAATGGTTACGCGAACCCATCCTGCTCTCCATTTCTGTCTACTCGGAAAACAAGTTGGTTCGTCGGGATTTTCACTGCTCATAGGGACACTCCCTGACGCAGGTACTATCCTTCGAGAATCTACTGACCCTCAACCTCCATCCACTGCGGAGTATTGCCGCAAACCACATACATATTCATTCCCAGGAGAGTCGGAAAATATCCGTACTCCAAACCTCCTGGCCCTCCTGGTGTCAAGGGCGTCTTGAGGTCCCTATAGACTAGTAGTCCGAAATCATTGTAATGATGGGTAGATTGGTACGGGGCCGTTGCCCGGACAAACCTGGCTCACGGAATCGATGGCCAAACAATCCGGCGTTTCACCCGTCATTTCAAGGATGTTGGTCTACTAGTCTAATGCTGAATGACAACCCGCCAATGCCCCCGGAACCGTATTGCCACGTTCGACAAATTTCAGGGTTCAGCCGGCTGGACGGTGTGCCCGGGCCGCGATTCATGGGGCGATAAGGCGCCCCTGATCACGAGCACCCCAACAAGGCGGCCTCCAACTGCATAGAGGTGCTCCCGAAAGTCCCTCCGCAATCAATATTTGGGTTCTGTGAGCGGGTCAGCAGATGAAACCCCGACGGATTGCATCACACCTGCGACGGGCACAGGGACGAAACACGCCATACCAATGACCCCGTTGTATCCGCCCTTCCTGCCTCCTGAAAGTGGGCGACCCCTTATGAATACCGGAACGGGGTTTCCAATGAACCCAGTCCGACAGTCATAACACAAGAGTGGAGGTCGGTAGACGCAGTCGGTTACTATGCAACCATTGGAGAGCACCATACACAAAGGGGCAGGAAGCACTCACTTGGCGTCGACCGACGGGCATCAGCTATACCAGAGCATCGGCAACAGCTATTCGGGGCTCCGCCGGCCGGACCCCCGAATTCAACGGCTGGTCCTTACCGCCCTGTGTGATGCCGAGAGCGTCCTAAACGTTGGAGCTGGCACCGGCAACTACGAACCTGCAGCCCTCCGTGTATGCGCAGTCGAACCGTCGCCTGCCATGATCTCCCAAAGGAAACCCGCGGCCGCGCCTGTGGTTCGCGCAGTTGCAGAGGCCTTGCCTTTCGGTGATCACTCGTTCGATGCGGTTCTGGCCATTCTCACCCTCCATCACTGGAGAAACCTCGCGGGTGGGCTTTCAGAACTGCGCCGGGTGGCGAGGCGCCAGGTGATCTTGATCTTTGAACCGTGGGTTTCCTGGCAATTCTGGCTGGTCGAGTACTTTCCGGAATGCCTTTCGCTTCCCTCGGAGAAAAGGGCGCCGAACATCGACGACCTGCGTCCGTACCTGGACATCCAGACCGTCCTGCCCGTGCCAGTGCCGGCGGACTGCATTGATGGATTCGCGGGAGCATATTGGTGTCGGCCCGAGCGGTACCTGGACCCGTCAGTGCGGGCGGGAATCTCGAGCCTGGCCCAGCTGCCGCCCGGGGTGGCAGAACGTTGCGCCCAAAAGTTGCGTCAAGACCTGGAGTCAGGGGAGTGGGACGCCCGTTTCGGATACCTGCGTGAGCTGACGGAACTCGACCTTGGCTACCGGCTAGTGATTGCTGAATGATCTCCGGAAACAAAGCTGATCGGGTTGGAGACACCGAGGAACGGACGGCTATATACAACTTTGAGAAGACACTTGGTGGACGAACTCCTGTCTGCCTGAGCGGGCACCCTTCCCGTCCGGGTGCGGTAACTGCAGACCCGGTGAAATTGTGGAGGACGCTATGAGAATCCCCATTACCATGTGCCACGGAATCAGGCCCATCGCTGCGGGTGCCCTGCGCCATCCTTTGACCGAGGAGCGATTCAACGCGCTTATGGGAATCGCGGCGGATATGGGGTTCCAGTCGATCAACTACGACCAGCTGGCGGCGTGGCGCGACGGAACGGGCTCACTGCCGGAACGGCCGATCATGATCGACTTCGACCACCCTGTGGTGTCGATGCGGCGGGAGGTGTTTCAGACGCTGGAACGGTACGGATTCAAGGGGAACCTGTTCATCTACACCTCCCCCTACGATCCGGAATATCCCCGCCCGCTGGCGCTGGCCCAGGTGCCGGAACACATGCCATGGTCGGAGATCCGGGAGCTCAGGGAACTTGGCTGGCACATAGGCGCCCACACCGTCAGCCATCCCAACCTGTCCAACCTAGCCGCTGAGGATACAGACGGCGAGGTGATACGGGAGGAGTTGGACCGGTGCAACCGGGTCATCGAGGAGAACATGGGCTTTGTGCCCCAGGACTTCGCCTTCACCGGCACCAGCTGGAGCAGCGCTGCCGAGGCAGAGGTCAGGAAGAGGTACCGCTTTGGCAGGCTGTGGGTCGTGGGGTCGGAATACGAGGCCGACGGCAAGCCCATCCGCTATGGGGAGCTGGCCGGTTCGTCGGAACCCGATGAGGCCGACGGGGGACCGCCCAACAGCACCAGGTACATCACCGAGCACACCGACCCGCACCGGCTGCCATCCATGGAGTTGCAGGCCCTGATCAATGACCCCGTAGCTTTCCGCTCGTACCTGGAGGGCGCGCTGGACGGGTAGGAAGGCAATCCGATCCGAAACGCGAAAGGGAGGGTGAGCCATGACGCCCGGACGATTCAGCCTCGCCAGTCAGGCGGGGCGCGTTCCCTCGATGACCGTGCCGCTGGACGCGCGGCAGGAAACCAGGTTCCAGCGGCTGATGGAAGAGTCGGTCATGATAGACCTCCACCAGCACCCTATGATCATGCCCGAGGACTTCACCCAGTACTGGGACTACCTGCGCAGCGACGACTACGTCTGGGGCTATGACGCAGTCCGGGAAGGCGGTTTCACCGCCGTGGGGACGGCAAACGTCTTTCGCGGCATGCTGAACACCAACGAGATGTCCTTCATTCGTTTTTCCGACCTGCTGGACGAGATCAGCATAATGATTTCGGACATCTCGCGGCATGAGGACGTCGTGCAGGTCGGCAGCGCCGCCGAGATAGAGGCGGCGAAGCGGCAGGACAAGGTGGGTTTCCTTCCCACGGTGGAGCACCTGGCGATAGGCAACGAGCTGAACCGGGTGGACGTGCTCTACAACGCCGGGATACGGCTGGCCGGCTTGACCTACAGCCGAAAAGCCTACATCGGCGACGGCATCTTCGAGCGCAACGACGGTGGGCTCAGCGAGTTCGGCGTAGAGGTCGTTCGGCGCATGAACGAACTGGGGATGGTGGTCGACGTATCTCACGCGTCTTACCGCACCGCCATGGACGCCATCCAGTCGTCCGAGTCGCCGGTTACCTTCAGCCACGACGGCTCCTACACCCTGGCCAGCGACAGCCTGCAGTCTCGCCGGCTGAGGAAGGACGAGGAACTGCTGGCCTGCGCCAGGAAGGGCGGCGTCATCGGCATCACCGCCGTCCCCAACCGGCTCAGCAACGACCCGGAGCAGAGCATCGAGTGCGTGCTGGACCACTACGACTACATGGTGAAGCTGGTCGGCGTGGACCACGTGGCCATCGGCACCGACGCCAGCATCGGAGACATGGTCGAGATCAGCCGGGTGATGCTGGGCCGCACTGGCCCCGCTCCTGCGCCATACCTGAACGGCCTGGAGTCGCCTGCCGACGGCAAGAACATCATCCGCGGCCTCATAGTCCGCGGCTACTCCGACGAGGACGTGAAGAAGATCGCAGGCAGTAACGTGCTGGCGTTTTTCAGGCGTATCATGGGGTAAACGAGCGTGTCGCCCTCCAGCCACCTGTCAGATCCTTCATGGCATCCCCTTCTCAGCCGGAAGCCGCCGGCAGGTCGGGTCGCTTCAGCAACTAGTAGTCCATCAGTGTTGAATTAAGGGATAGAGGGACTTGAGCTTGATGCGCGCGTCCTGGGTGGTGAAACGCCAGTTGGCCCGAATTGCGTTTTGGTTCCGCTGCCCTTGCCAAGCCTTGGTTTCCTGCTTCAATGTCTGCTGGTCCGGTATCCGGCGGTCCAGACACTGGCGCGCCAGCACTCCCAGTTCTATCTCGGCCATGTTCAGCCAACTGCCGTGCTTGGGCGTGTAGTGGATTTCCAGCTTTTCGGCAATGCGTCTCGCCTCGGCAGGCTCGAAGGCCTCGTACAGGGACGAGAGGCGGTGGGTGTTCAGATTGTCCATCACCAAGACTATCCGGTCTTTGTCCGGGTAGTCCACATCCACCAGTTGTCGCACCACCCGGGCCCAGTCAGCCTTGGTTCGCTGGTCCGTCACCTCCACCCGCCGCCACCCCTCCAAGGGCGCGAACAGCATAAACAGGTTGCTCACCCCGTTGCGCTCGTATTCGTAATCGTAGGCCATGGCAGTCCCCGGACGCGGCGCCAAGGGGGTGCGGGTCTCCCTCACCTGTTGCTTGCTGGTCTCGTCCAGGCACACCAGCACCTCGTTGTCCTCGAACTGACGGTGATACACCTCCAGCACGTCCTCCATGGCACAGACGAACTCGGCATTGGCCTTGGGCGGGATGCACCAGCACTCCTTCAGCCAAGGCTTGAGTTCGTTTTTTTCAGCGTTTGGCGCACCGTCTCGGGGCTGATGCTGTCCACTATCTCACATTGCACCAGCCGGTCAGCCAGCAGTTGCAGCGTCCAACCGGCACGGCCCTCCGGCGGTTCGCTACAAGCGAGGTGAGTCAGGTGGGCCTCTCCTTGGCCGTCCAGCTTCCTCGGGCGGCGGTTGACCTGCTCCCTGCGTCCCAAGGCTGCCTCCACTCCCTCCTCAACACAGCGGCGGCGCACCCGTCCCACCGTGGCGTCCCCCACCCTCAGGACCCGGGCTATTTCCTCGTCCTTCATCGCCCCGCGCTCTTGATTTTCATCGCTGAGCAGCATAATGCGGGCGTGGGTCTGTTTATATGCTGCCGTCCGTCCCCGGGACACCAGTCCCTTCAGTTCCTGTTGCTCCTCTACACTCAGACTGACCCGGTACCTCTTCGCTGGCATCCCCATCCTCCCAACATCACCTTAGCTTTTGACGTGTCCCGGCAATACCACAGCTAATTATCTATCAATCCTACGCTGTTGCACTACTAGTCAATTGTAAGTAATGGAGCATCTCAAGGAGGTGGTAAAGCGATCGAGTCTGATCTCCTCCCAACTGCCAAGGAGCCAGGACAGCTATTACTCGCAGAACGGACCTCCCCCGGACCTGCGCCAGCGGGAGTCGGTGCCGGTGTTGCACAACGACCTGTCCTTGATCTGTCGGCCCGTTGCCATTTCTGAGTTTGCGGGCCGGTGGTCCTCAGTAACTTTCGTCGGCTTCGGTTCGGTCCTTCGGCTGCTATCATGGCAGGAAAAGGGCGGCGAGGAGGAGAACGTGGCTACAGACGTATCGAACATGGTCGGCAAGGTGATGACCGTTAGGGGTCCCATTGATCCGGACCAGTTGGGTCCCACCCTGATGCACGAGCACCTGTTCATCGCCCTTTTCAAGGGCGTTGAGCCGGACGACAACACACCGGCCACTGAATGGTGCCTGTGGGAGCAGGAGTTGACCATCGACAAGCTGGACCAGGCCCGGGATCGCAAGCCGATCCGGGACAACTGGATCCTGCTGGACGAGAAGACTGCGATGGACGAGGCCATGGAGTTCCGTAATCACGGGGGCGGTACCATCGTCGAGGTCACCAGCATCGGGATCCGTCGGGATCCGCTGGCAATGTCCCGGGTGTCCCAGGCCACAGGCCTGAACGTGGTGATGGGCGCGGGCTGGTACCAGAAGCTTTATCATCTTTCCGACATGGACCGCCGGACTGTCGAGGACATGACGGAGGAGATAGTCCGGGACATTACCGTCGGCGTGGGGAACACCGGCATCCGATCGGGCATCATCGGAGAAGTCGGGATAGAAGGTAACCCAATCACGGAAAACGAGGTCAAGAGCATCCGAGCCTCGGGCCGCGCTAGCCGCAAAACGGGTGCTCCGATCTCATTCCACCGTGGGGGCGTTGGGCGGGAGAGACTGGAGGTGGTTGGCATACTGGGTGAGGAGGGCGCGGACCTGTCCCGTGTGATCTTCGGCCATAGCGATTTGATTTCCGCGGACTATGACCTGATGCTGGAGTTGCTGGACCACGGGGTCTACATCCAGTTTGACCTGCTGGGCAGGGTGGGAGTGCCGCTGCGGTTTGCGCCAGAGGAGGACGACCTCAGAATGTTCATGACCAGCGCGGGTACTGCGATGGTAGCGGAAGCGATACCCAAGCTGATAGAGGCGGGTTACGCGGACCGGATTCTGCTGTCCCAGGACGTGTGCACGAAGATGCAGCTGAAGAAGTACGGCGGAACGGGTTACTCCTTCATCGCAGAGAAGTTCCTGCCGGAGTTGCGTCGCCTTGGCGTTTCTGAGGAGCATGTCCGGATGATGATGGTTGAGAATCCGAAGCGCATCCTGGCTTTCGTCGAGCCTCTGGATTAGGCACTGCTGAGGGGGGTCCTGCTAGATGTGCAGAAACTTGTGCGCGGAGCGTCATGGGATTCGATTAACCCTTCATCCAGACTCAGGATAACCTGGCAATTGGACGCAGGCAAAAGTTTCAATCGGCCAATGGAGCCAAGCCCGCCTTGCTCAAGGTAGGCGTGATCCTGCCGCATTCTTAATGACGGCCATAGTGCCAGTTCTGCAGTTCGTTGGTCCTCAGCATTGGGTCTTACATACTGTCGCGGAAGGCTTGGCAATCTGGGTTGACACCCCTCGCTACCGTTCACTGTGTGGCGTACGATAACGTCCATCAAGGTCGCTCGGAGGTGGAAGGTGGCTTACGATGTCATCGTGATTGGAGCCGGATCGTCAGGCAGCGTGCTGGCCGCTCGGCTTTCTGAGGACCCGGACCGCTCTGTGTTGTTGCTGGAGGCTGGCCCGGACTACCCGGAGCTGGGCCTTCTGCCCGATGACTTGAAGCGGGGAAACAATTTCTTGAAGTCCGCCTTCGGGTCGCACAGTTGGCAGTATTTGGGCAATATTACGGAGCGGCAGACCGCCGCGATACCCATCCCGCGAGGGAGGGTGGTAGGTGGTTCCGGCGCGGTCAATGGTCAAGTGTTTCTGCGGGGGATACCTGAGGACTACGACGGCTGGGCAGACCAGGGCAACGACGAGTGGGCGTTCGCCAAGATGCTGCCGTACTTCCGAAAGATGGAGAGCGACCAGGACTTCCGGGGCGATTTCCACGGTTCCGACGGGCCTGTCCCGGTGCGCCGTTACCGGAGGGCGGACATGGCCCCGTTTGCCCGGGCCTTCTATGAAGCTTGCCTGGCCGAGGGATTCCCCGAGTCACTGGACGAAAACAGTCCTGACGCTACCGGGATCGGTCCTGCGCCTCTGAACCACAGGGATGGCGTTCGCATGAGCATGTCCTTGGCCTAACTCTCGCAGGCCCGGCACCGGCTGAATCTGACCATTCGCGCCAACGCGCCCGTCAGGCGGATACTGTTCGACGGCGTGCGGGCTAACGGAGTGGAGGTGGAAAGCGGCGGGGAACGTATGACGGTGCTGGGGAAGGAAATCATCGTCAGCTCCGGCGCCATTGCTACGCCCCAGTTGTTGATGCTCTCCGGCGTGGGGCCCGCCGGCCACTTGGCGGACCTGGGGATCGACGTAGTCCACGACCTGGCCGGCGTCGGCCGGAATCTGCGCGATCATCCGATGGCCATGGCCCTATACGAGTACCAAGGTGAGTTGGAGGGCGAGACGGAGGCGATGCTTCAGGCGCTGCTCCGCTACACCACATAGGGGTCAACCACCCGGGACGACATGCAGCTGAGCATACTTTCTCTGGACCCGGCCCACGTGCCGGAGGGGCTGCCACTGGATATTGAGGGCAACTGCATTACCATTTTCTCCAGTGTGCAGAACGCCCTCAGCGCCGGGGAATTGAGACTGCGGTCAACCAACCCGGACGACCCGCCGGTTATGGACTTCAAGTACATGGGCGACCCGTGGGACTTGCAGCGCACCCGGGAGGGTGTGCGTCTCGCGGTGCGGCTCGGCGACCACCCGGCATTCCGGGGCTTGATCACCCGTCGGATTTTCCCCGCCGACGCCGACCTGGCTTCCGATGAGGCCCTGGATGCGTGGCTGTTGGACAACATCGGCACCCAATACCACACTTCCGGGACTTGCAAAATGGGGCCGGCCACCGATGAGATGGCGGTGGTGGATCAGTATTGCAGGGTGCACGGGATCGAGGGCCTGCGGGTTGCGGACACCTCGGTGATGCCCGACGTGATCCGGGCCAACACCAACTGCACTGCCGTTCTTATCGCCGAGAGGGTGGCGGACTGGATCAAAGAATGCAGGTAGAGACGACGAGGTTGAACTTGGAGGATGAAAATGGAAGTTGAATGGATGAACCATACAGGGTTCGTGGTCAGCGACATGGGGCGGTCGCTGGAGTTTTACCAAGACTTGCTGGGACTCAAACAGGAGCGGAACCAGATCCTTGAAGGGGAGTTTATCTCCGAGCTGGTGGGGTATCCCGACGCCAGGCTACACATCGTCTACTTGGGAACTGGCGACTTGCGGCATTCCGTGGAGTTGATCCAGTACCTGAACCCTGCGGGTACGGCGGCTCCCATGCCAGAGCGGCACCAGGTGGGGGCTTCGCACCTGGGCGTGATAGTGGACGATCTGGACGCCTTCTATGCGGAGCTCTCAAGCCGGGGGGTGAGGTTCGTAAGCCCGCCAGCCATACGCCCCGGAGCGGTATACCCCATGGCCAGCAAAGGCTGTTACATGCAGGACCCTGACGGCAACTGGCTGGAGTTGCTGGAACGGCCGCCAGCGCCGGAGGGCACCACGCAGGCCTGACGTCCTGTGACCGGTCGAGACCAATGTGTGGCCGGTTCAGGCACTGTGGGTTTCGCGCCTTACTCACCAAGAAACTATCTTAGAGCCTGTTTACAATCTCTTCAGGATTAGCACCGTGAAGGCGAGGACCACCATTTGCAGACTGGTATTGAGCTTTCCCTCGCAGTTCTTCCATAGTCGGCGACACTTCTCCAGCCAGGCGAAGGACCGCTCCACCACCCAGCGTTTCGGCAGCACCACGAAAGTGTGCAGTTCATTGCGTTTCACCACTTCTACCGAGGCTCCCAGCAGGTTCTGCACCGTCGCGGCGAAGGGCTTCCCGGTGTAGCCCCCGTCGGCCATCACATTCTGCACCCGGCTCAGGTCGGCCCGGCTTTGTTCAAACATCGCCAAAGCCCCGGCCCGGTCGGTAACGTCGGCGGTGGTCACATGAATCGCATGAGGCAACCCCTGGCTGTCCACCGCGACGTGGCGCTTGATCCCGGACACCTTCTTGCCCGCGTCATAGCCCTTGTTACCGGCACTGTCGGTGTTCTTGACGCTCTGGGAGTCCACGATGCAGAAGCTGGTCTGCTCGCTCCGTCCATTGCTTTGTCGGGCCGCGCCAACCGATTTTTTTTAAGACCTGCTCCAGAATGGACTCTTCCTGCGGGCCGGGCCGCTCACTCCATTGCCGGAAATACTTGTAGCAGGTGCGCCAGTCCGGGAAGTCCGCCGGGAGCATCCGCCACTGGCAACCGCTCTTCAGCAAGTAGAGCACGCCGCAGAAAACATCGTACAGGTCCACGGTGCGGGGCTTGGTCCGTCGGCGGGCCGATTCCAGCATGGGAAGAATCCGGGCGAATCGCTCCCGGCTGATGTCGCTGGGATAGGAATGAGACATGATTACCCTGCCTTGGTAATAGTCTCAACTTAACATATCCCAGAGATCGTAGACAGGCTCTTAGAACGCGCCCATGCCCACAGTGCGGCTTTCTCACGAACCTTGTCTTCATGAAAACGGTGAGGGGGAATCCAGTTGCTTGGACAGATTCCCAGCCAAAAGTGCCGAAATTAGATTGTTTCGAGATAGGTTCAAAATTTCGGCGCGGCGGCCGCTGCTGGTCAAGCCAGATAAGTACGGGTTGCTATTGTGGGCAGGGAGCATCGGCAGGAATAAGGCCTTCGTGGCGTAGCTCCTGCCACAACGCGGCTGGGATGGGATGCGACATCATCCGGAAATTCTCTTCCGCCTCCGCCACAGACCCCGGGCCCGGTATCACTGCGGCAACGGCGGGATGGCCAAAAACGAACTGAAGAGCGGCGGCCTTCAGCGGAACCGAATGCCGGTCGCAGACCACTTTGCAACGCTTTGCTTGCTCCAGGACTTCGGCTGAGGCCGACACGTAATTGAAGGTCGCAGTTTCCGTAAGGTCCGAGGCCAGAATGCCGCTGTTGTACGGGCCGCCGATGATTACGCTGATGTTTTTCTCCTGGCAAAGAGGCAGGAATTCGGAGAGCGCCGCATGGTCGAGGAGGGTGTACCGCCCTGCCAGAAGGAAGCAATCGAAATCTCCCTCACGAGCCAGCCGGGCCTCCATTTCCCACTGGTTCATGCCGGCGCCTATCGCCGAAATCACCCGCTGCGAACGCAATTCTGCAAGGGCTTTGTACGCCCCCTCCATCGCCTGATCGAAATGGTTGTCCGGGTCATGGATCAGGAGAATGTCGACGTGGTCCAACTTCAGCCGTTTCAGGCTCCCCTCGAATACCCGCATGACAGTATCGTAGTCGTATATGTAGGGCATGTCTCTGGAGGCGTCCGGTCCTATTACCGCACCCACCGGGGCGGGCGGCTCGGCTTCCAGTAACCTGCCCACCTTGGTGGATATGGTGAAACTGGAACGTGGGATTTCAGAGAGAATCCTGCCGTAGCGTTGCTCGCTGACCCCTCCGCCATAGACCGGGGCCGTGTCAAAGTAGCTGACACCCAGTTCGACGCATTTGCCGAGAATCTCAGCGGCTTCCTCATCTGTTGTAGACCGGCCCAAAGCCACGCCGCCGACCCCCAGCCTTGATACTCTCAGCCCGGTGCTTCCGATTTCGGCTAATTCCAACGGGTCCATATTCTACTCCTCCCGGGCTGCTGCGCCGGGCTATCGCGATGATACATACGGGCTATTTTAGCGTCAAATTGGGTTCAGGAGACCTCGAAGCCGGCGACGCTGACCTCACCCCAGTTTGTCCAGAATCCTAACATCGATCCAGGATCGATTTCCGGGGGCAGGTCACCGTATCCTATCCTGCCATCTCGCCCGCTACAGCCACTGCAGGCCGCCACCGGTGCCCCCCAAGCGCCTGGGGACCGCCCGGCAACCTCCCGTCTACACGAATTCGAGCCCGGATCATCACGCCTGTAACTCCCTCACTCCCTTCCGCTGTCCATCGCGCCGTCCATCGGTGGATTCGGGCTTAAACGCGGTTGACTAGGACGCCAATGACCAGTCGGGGATTAAGGTGGGTCCTGAATAGGAGCCGCGACTGACAATTTCGGCGACCGCATTGCCCCCACGGTGCGAGGTGGTTGACCAAATCACCCCCATCGCGGATGCCCTTGAAGACGCAGGCAACCAAACGGAGCGACATGAATCACCCAATGTGCGCCGGTGGTCTCCAAGTCGGCCCCCCACTCTGTTGACTTCCCGCAGCCTTGCGGCTTATGTTGGCGATCCGAGTCTTCCTGCTGAAGTGAGCTCCCTCGCACGGCAGTTACGGAAGTAATAGCACAAATGGCCAATAGAATTGGACGAAAATCAATGAGGGGCAACCCTTTGTCTCCACTTTCCAACATTCCCGTTCTGGCGGTCCTGCAAAACCCCGATTTCCGCCTGATGTGGGCGGCTCGGTCGGTTCACGAAATCTCTCGCCGCATGGAACTGCTGGTGCTGGGATACCTCATTTACGAACTGACCAACTCGGCCTTTCAAGTCGGACTGATTTCCGTTTTCCTCAACGGTCCGCGCCCGCCTTTATCGCTGGTAGGAGGAATGCTGGCCGATCGCCTGGACCGATGGCGGATTCTGGCCGGTATACACGCCTTCTATTTGCTTGTCGCGTCGGGGCTGCTGACGCTCTTGATTCTGGGCCTCATTCATCCCTGGTATGTTTTCCTTGCCATACTCTTGCAGGGTACGGCCAAGGTTTTGGACGACCCAGCCCGGCGGGCGGCGCTTTTCGACCTGGCCGGAGAAGCCCGAATCACCCACGCCATGTCCCTGGACACCATCACCAACAACATAGGCAAGATTGTGGGGCCGTTGGCCGGCGGGCTGTTGATTGCCTTTTACGGTTACACCGGGGCTTTCATAGTACTCGTGACCATGGACCTGATAGCGGCCTGCCTGATGTTCAAGATGCGGCTGCCGAAAGCGGCGGTGGTCGTGGGCAAGGACAGGGTATTCGCGCAGGGAATCAAGTCGGGCATCGGGCATTCCTTTTCAAGCAAGTTTGTTCTGGGGGTGCTTTGCATATCGTTGGTGATGAATGGCATGGTGCTGCCACTGCAATACTTCATACCGGTCATCGCCACCGATTTATTGAAGGTGGGGCCCGCGCTGGGAGGCGTAATAGGCTCGGCGGAAGGTGTTGGCACGCTCGTGGGGGCGATATTCATAGCTACTCGTCGCAACTACACCTTTCACGGACGGTATTACGTGATAGGGGCCATGATTGTGGCGGTGTGCGTAGCTGCGGTGGCCTGGTCGCCCTGGTTCCTGATTTCCTTCCTGTTGCTCTTCAGCGCCGGTGTTGGTCAATCAGGATTCAGCACCATGCAGAGCACCATCCTGCTGCTTGCGTCACCGGCTGAAATGCGAGGGCGGATAATGGGGTCCCAGGGGTTGGTCAATGGCCTGGGCCACCTGGTCGGCGGAGCGGAAATCGGGGTTATAGCCCAAGCATTCGGCATCTCACTGGCCATAGGCATTAACGCCGGCGCAGGCCTACTTTTGATGCTGCCGGTCGTCTTGTTGACGCCGTTGGTGTGGCGGCCGGTGGAGTCGTACTACAATACTGCCAGCGTTGACGCCGCTACGGCGGGTCTCGGGACTGACCGGCGGCCCGGCCAAGCAGGTTAGGGCGCGGACCCCGGGGTAGCAGACATGCCTAAACTCATGTCTTGCACGACTACTAAACCAAAGCCAAGGTGGGATGTGCATTTGCCTGAGGCGGGGAATCCGGCTGGAAGTCTAGGAGGAGTGCTTCAGCCCTTGATTGCAGGACTGTCTGGCCAAGTTGCCGCTCGGTCAGGGCAGCGCGGGTACTGAAGACTGATCCCTTCGTTAGCCGTTGGTCAACGGGTCGTTGCCCCAGGTGAACAAGGGCTCCGATCCTCCCTCCTTGACCAAGAACACTTCTTCGATCCAGCAGCGTTCTCTCTCATCGCCCGGACACAGAAGGTGAGCGGCTATCACCATGCCCTCTTCCAACATCCAGTTGGGATCGGACCCGTCCTCCACCAAAGCCAGCACATCGGCATGACTCAGCCCCAGGCCATGGAAGTAGGTTAGCACCGACTCGTGTTGCGGCACTCCCAACCGTTGAAACGTTCGTCGGCTCTTTTCCTGCAGGTCGCCGATCCGGGCTCCGGGGCGCATTGCATCGTGAATCTCGTTCATCGCTTCGGCGGTAGCCCGACCGATGCGGCGGGCCATTTCCGAGCCGTAGTCCTCCACGACCCAGGTTTTGCCGCCGTCCCAGCAATACTGGTTCTTGGTCCCATGGCAGTCGAACATGATGTTGGTCCCGGGCTGGACCACGAAGTCCTCGGAGTCGACACGCAGTCGCACGGCGGGGTCGCCGTCCAGCGGGTTGGCGAAAAAGACTCCGCCCGGGTCGCAGACCCACCCGCCCAGCGCGGAGATCTCTGCATGATAGGTATTCACCAGCTCCTTCCAGAGCATACCTCTACTCCAAGACTGCACTGTCCGTTCTATGGCAACTTGGTTCACCCGGGTGGCTTCCCGCAGCCATTCGATTTCCTGGGCGCTCTTCCTCTCTCGAACTAACATCATCAAGTCGTATGCGTCAAAAACGTCCGCCAGGGAGCCTGCCACCTTGGCGCCCACTCTCAGGTCATCGTAGCCGATGCGTCCGTGGGTGAGGCTCAAGTCCTGCACAGCATCACGAATCGCCTCGGTAAAGCCACCAGCAAACCGGTCGCCGGCGTTCTTGACCCAGCCTGAGTCCTGCCGGGAGGCCGGCATAAACCGGAAAAACTCAGACCGGTCGGTGGATGCGCCCACCGGAAGGAGGACGCTTCGGTGGGGCCGGATGTCTTCGATCCATATGGGCTCATACAGGAAAGGCGATACAAATATGTCAGGCCCAATCAGGATGGGGTGCCGCAGGTCATGGCGGGATAGGACCACAGCGACTCCTGGCGGCTCGTCGGCTTTGGGCGCTGTGGGATTGTGCCCCGAAAGGTAGGTCACGTTCAGGGGCGTCGTAATCACCAGGCCGTCTACGCCGCGGGCTTCCATCGCCCAGGTCAACCGTTCAGGATCGAATACAGGAGCCGGAGTTCCGTTCTTGTCACTAGCCACGATCAACTCCTTCTACGGTGGACTTGAGCCGTTTCCTATCTTGGAGGCTCCCCTCACCCTGCTACCCGGACCTGGATCCTAGAGGGGGTATTGTAACTTGATGGTCGGTGCGACAGGAAGAAAAGACCGGTCAACAGGGTGGCCGGACGGTCTGGAAGGCCAAGTTGCCGCCGTTAAGCTTGGTTTATCCACGCGGGCGCGGGGCGGACTCAATTTTTCCGGCGCCGCCTACTACAGCCGTAAATGTCTATACCCGCCAGTGGAGAGCACGGGCGGTCACGAACATCCTTGGGATGAATCGTGATCTGAAGCTGGTCAGGACCATGGCGATCCTGGCAGGGCCCGCAGCTACAGGTCTTGTGACCGCTGTGGGCCACCTGTCCTCGGCATTGTCCGGAGGCGACTGCAGTACCAAGCAGTCAGTGTCGGGTTCTAACTACCGGTATTCTCCAATCCGCGGGGCGCTATCTGGAACGGTGGCGGGAGGTTTGGAATGGGCACCTCGATGACAACCGGGCGATTGGCCCTCAGGGCGTCGCGGAGAGCGTCTCCCAAGCCCTCGTGGCTGTCCAACCTGACGCCCACGGCACCGTATACCTCGGCCAGTTGGGCGAAGTCAGGGTTGTGGAGCCGGGTGCCGATGACCCTGCCGCCGAAACGCTGTTGCTGGTCGTGGTGCGACGCCCCGAGCATCTCGTTATTGAACACCAGAGTCACCACATTTATCCCTTCCTGTACAGCGGTGGCCAGTTCACTTGAGGCGTACCCGAACCCGCCATCCCCCGTTGTGGCAACGACCTGCCTGCCGGGGTTGCCGACTTTGGCGCCCAGGGCCGTGGGGAAGGCATACCCCAAGGTGGCGAAGTAGGAGGAGGTGAGGTAGGAACGCGGGGCCAGCACCGGGTAGGCCAGATGACTCCAGTAACCGATGTCAGTGGTCCCGGCGACCATGATTGCGTCGTCGTCCAGTTCGTGGCGTATCGTCTCGATGATCTCCACCTGGAGAGGGGCCATCTCCCGGATTTCCAAATCGGCCTGTTGGCGAATGGCCGTGATCTCGGTCTCGGTCCACTGGCTGGCCCGTGTCCTGCCTCCCAATTCCGCCAGCAACGCCTGTACCCCCAGGCGGGCATCGGCGGCGATTCCCACTGTGGCGGGGATATTGCGGCCAAGTTCCTCGGGGTCGGCGTCGATCTGGACAACCTTCTGGTGGGGCTGGATTCCCCAGGGCACGTTGGGCGTGAACATCATCCGACTGCCGATGGCCAGGATGACGTCGGCCTGCGGGAGGGCGATATGGCCGGGCCCGTGGGCGTAGTAGAAACTGCCCAAGGACAGCGGACTGTTTTCAGGGATTGCGCCCTTACCCTCTGGCGTGGTTATAACCGGGGAGTTCAGGGCTTCGGCTAGATCCATAAGCTCGGAGGAGACGGCAGCGTCCCTTGTGCCGCCGCCAGCCCAGATCAGGGGGCGGCTGGCCCCTGCAAGCAGCTGGGCTGCCTCTCTTATCAGGGCGGGCTCAGGCTGCTGCTTGCCCGGACCTTCGGGTTCCGGGAGTTCGGTTTCATCAGTCATTTGGAGAACGTCCCAGGGGATCTCTATCTCCACCGGCCTGGGCCGGCCAGAGGCCATCTCGCGGAAAGCGTTCCGGACCATTCCCGGGATTTCATTCACCTTGTCTGACCGCCCACACCACTTGGTCAGGTGTTTGAAGACGTCCAACTGCTCGCCGATCTCGTGGAGCGCGCCCCGGTTCTGGCCGAGGTTATAGCTCTCTATCTGCCCCGACACCAGCAGAACCGGGGACGAAGTGGCATAGGCAGTGCCGAGTCCCGCCGTTGCGTTGAGGGCCCCAGGGCCAGGCACCACCAGCGCAACACCGGACTTGCCGGTGGTCCGGGCGTAGCCATCGGCCATGTAGGTGGTCGCCTGCTCGTGCCGGGTCAGGACCATGCGGATGCCGGGCTCGTCGTAAAGGGCATCGAATACGTCCATAATCTGTACGCCGGGAAGCCCGAACACTACCTCGACGCCGTGCCTGGCCAAGGAACGCACCAGCGCCTGTGCTCCGCTCATCACGGGCATTGCTCACCTCCCGCCGTGCTACTCTTTCGGATACCCGAGGATTTTACCACCTCCTTATCGCGTCGACCGGATGAGAAAAATAGATGGCATGGACAACATTGGCCTGGGGGGGGCTGATTTCGACCAGCTGTTCCCACGCTAAGGAACTATCTCAAAACGGAGCGGGTTGAAGGGGAGGGGGCAAGTTAGATTCGATCAGGATAGGCAAAAACCGGGTGGTGGTGGACAATGACGGCAAAGAGCGAGCCTCTGTCGACTATCCGGGAAATTCTAGTCGATATTTGGGAGCAGATTCACCCTGTTATTCAGCGAAGGGGTACCGCCGGATTGCATCGCGCACTGGCCTGTTTCGCAACACGGTCCGCAAGTACCCGAGCGCGCCGAAGGCCGGCGGCATCGCCAAGGACGGACCCTCTTCCAGTGATGATCAGCTCAATCGGCTGGCGACCATTGGACAGCCAGGACCGCGTCAGGCGGAGATCCCCAACGAGGACCCGCTAGCCCCTTGGGCCGACCCGATCTACCAGTGGCTCACCGGCGACCGGCTGCATGTTGCCCGCATCCACGAGTTGCAACTGGGCTGTGGATGCCCGGTGCCCTACCAGTCGCCGCGAGGCTTTATCCAGAAACGAAACTGGAGCAGGCCCAACAGGACCGCGTGGCGGCTTGAGGACAGCCCGCCGGGGAAAGTGGCCGAGCTAGACTTCGGGCAGTTGGGCCTGATCCATGAACCCGAGACGGGCCGCCCCCGCACGGCTGGGCGCCGATCCTGGTGCTGGGCTATTCCAGCCACTGCTTCCTCCGGTCCGCCTTCGGTCAGCCGTCAAAGGACGTGACAGCCGGGCTTGGGCCTCCTGAGGATGAGACAGTGGGCCTTCTGCTCCACTCCGCCGATGACCACCAGGACCCCGTCGAAGTCGCACTGGGCATGCCCCGGCGGATGAGCCAGGGGCACGAACATTTCCCTGGTCCGGCAGCGGTGCTCGCGAACGAATTCCTTAACGATAGTGTACCCACCGAGGAAGTCATACTCGTCTCTGAGCCTTTCGAAGAAGTGCTTTGCGGCGAGGCGCAGCTTTCCGGGAAGCTTGAGATACTCCTCGAAGATGCGGTCGATGACCCAGGTCTCCCTACCGCCGTGGCGAAGGCCCCAAGTGCGAACCCGCGTCCACCAGGATAGTCTCACCGGTAACGTGTTCCGCACCCTCCAGTAGCCACACCACCGGGTCTGCCACCATCTCGGTGGTGCCGGCTGACTTAAGCGGGGCAGATTCTGCGTACCGGTCTATGAATGCCTCGTAGCCGTCGCCGAGGCCGTCCCGCCACCACCGCGTCTGCATCACGCCCGGACACACCGCGTTAACCCGTATCTCCGGCGCGAGGGCGCGCGCCAGCGAGTACGTCATCACGTTCAGCGCCGCCTTGGACGCAGCGTAGGCGATGGAACTGCCCGAACCGGTGAACCCGGAGCCGGACGACACGTTGACGATGGCCCCTCTGCCTTGTTCCTGCATGGCCGGCGTAACCGCCCGCACCATCTGGAACGCGCCCACCACGTTGACATCAAGGACGCGCCGGAAGTCCTCCGAAGCCAGCCCCTCGAGGTTGTGGTGCGGTACGATTACCGACGTGGCGGCGTTGTTCACCAGCCCGTCAATGCGGCCCCACTGATCCAGCGCGGCCGCTGCCATACGTCGGCACTCCTCATCCACCGACACGTCGGCCTGGCACAGGATGGCCTCGCCGCCTGCCGCGCGGCACGCCTCCGCCGATGCTTTGGCCTCAGCCTCGCTCCTGGTGTAGTTGATCACCACACGGCCGCCTTTTGCAGCGAGTTGCCGAGCCACCTCCGCTCCCAACCCCGTCGCTGAACCCGTGATTATGAACACGCCACCTTGAATTTCCATGATCGTTCCCCAGCCGTTATAGCAATCTGCAGATTATAGCGGAAGTCCCGTCACCGTCCACGGTTGTAAACGTCGGAGCTGTCAATGGCGCCGAGAAGACGGACCACTGTGGCGGAGAAAACGTGTACTACTAATGACATGATGACTGGCGGCAGGTGTTCAGGCAGAGTGGCGACGTTATGGGAGTGGGGAGAAAAGGCGTCGCGGGTGCTGACTATTCGTCGTCGCAGCCGTCCAGATCCTGGAAATGAACGGCGAGAGCTACAGGCTGAGGCGCAGCCGGGGTAACCTCGCGTTCCAAGATTCAAAAGAACCTGAGACGCATAGCTTTCACAGCATAGACGATCTGCCTCACCCGCAACGTCAGTTACTACAGTCGTGAGAATGGGCATTTCTCCTGAACAATTGGAGAGGACACTTGTGCTGACCAATGGCCCCAAGTGCGACACTTTCTCGCCGCCGTTTACAACCTGCCGAAATTGCACGAAAAACGACCGGCGGCACAAAGTATGGCTCGCCGCCGCGGAAGAGCAACTGAGCAAGGCACTCGGGAACCACAGCGTACCCCAAAAGGCAATCGAACACATAACCAAAGATCGGTACGGCTCGTTTCTCCGGGCAGATAAACTGAGGCGAGTGAACCAGAACGCCATGAGGCTAGCCCAACTGGGATTCCGTCAACAAGATAGCCGACCGACACTCTTTGTATGTATGAGCTAATTCGTTGACGGAAGTTCCAGCGTTTCCAAAGGTGTATTGCCATTGAGGGCCTGATGGGGACGGGCTGTGTTGTAGTAGAGGAGGTATTGTTGGAGTTCGTCCTCTAGTTCCTCCACCGACTCGAAGGTGCTCCCCTCCAGCAGGTCCTCATAGAGGGTGCGCCGGCTCTTCCACTTGGGGCCGCGCTTTTGGGCAGCAGCGCTTGATCTCACCTATCTTGCGGGAACCGGTGGTAGTACTTGTCGAAGGTCTGCCGGTTGGAGCCGTGAAAGCGGTAGAAATCCTCGCGGAACCGGAACTGGGGGGTGCCTGCCCGCCTTGACCAGCTCAAATTCCCGCATCAGGAACCGCCACCGCTGGATATAGTTGCGCTCTATAGTGGAATCCCTGCTGTTGTTTCGCATCCTCGCCTCCAGATCGGTACATCTACTTTTACCAATCTGTCAACGAATTACCTGGCATCTACAATCCGGAAAGGATACTCCCCCTAAAACTCACCTCGACCCCCTCCACCGGCACCGGTGTGTTGAAAGCACAGAGCCGTCAACACGACTAATGAAAGCAGCAGAGCAAGGCAGTATGAACCGGTGACCCAGCAGTACACAAGGATAGTGCCTAACCTGAGATTCAAGCAGTTCCCGCAAGCTATGCCTGGTTCCGGCCTTGCCCTCGAAGAGATAGGCGCACTTTGACCCAGGAGCGGAATAGTCAGGTCAGTTCGAGTCCCTAGAAACGAAATAGCACCGACCCTGACCGGCGACTGCGGGATTCAGGGTCGCGCCATGCCGTCATTCACAACCAGCAGTTCCGCCAATTGCCGCACATCGTCCATCTCGTCCAGGGCATTGATGGCCGCGATGATCTGATCTTGGCGATTTCCGGATATGACTGGCGCGGCTAATTCCTCGAACTTGTCCTTCATCTCCCGCCAGGTGAGCGCATTCTGATAGTCGCCCTTGGGATAACCCGTGTAGCTGCGCAGCACACGTCCGTCGGTGGTTGCGACCTCGGCCCACGCAGGCCACTGACTCGGGTACAGAGCGTCGAGATCCGGGTCAGTCACGCAATGTACGCGGGACATCATTTTCCTCACTTCGGGACGCTGTGCCACCGCGACCGTGTGTTCGCCCAGGGACGCCCGCCCGTACAACAGGGCAACAGCGCCGCCGAAGGGCATGCTGAACTGCATGTCCACTGCCGACCGGGGGTTGCGTTTGTCCTCTTCGGGAGCGGCGATGGTGTTGAATCCCGCGCTCAAGACGCCAATGGTCACGGTCTCTACGTCATCGGGCTGCAGGGCGTGCTTCTGCCGCAGATCGAGCAGGCAATCTATGGGGCCCTGGCTGTACCGGCAACAGGAATGGGGCTTGATTCCCATCCGGGTGATCTGGAATTCGTCCCCCAAACCCTGGAGCACCAGCTCCGGGTCTGGATCGCCGGAGTAGCCCTGGAGAAACCCGAAACGGCCCTCAATCACAGTTGCCGGCGCGAGAAAGCCAGCTCGAGCGAGCAACGACGCCCATATCCCACTGTTCGAGGCCCAGCCCGGGTGCAGTCGCTTGGTCCACGTCCCGTCCGTCAGGAATTCCAGGCTTCCGGCGGCCTGGCTACCCGAGACACCCAGTGCTGCGGTTGTCGATTCGGCGCTCAGGTTCAGGCACCGGGAGGCCACTGCCGACGCGCCAAAGGCTCCGCAGGTGGCGGTTGGGTGGAATCCCCTCTTGTAGTGTTCGGCAGGCTTCAGGGCCATTCCGAGGCGCATCATGACTTCATACCCGGCCACAACCGAGGCGATGAAATTCCTGCCATCCAACCGGGTCACATCTGCCATGGCCAGGGCTGTCGGAAAGGATATGACGCCGCCGTGAATTGAAGAGTCATTGTGGATGTCGTCAAGCTCCAAGCTGTGGAAGGCCGTTTCGTTGGCCATGGCCGCGTACTCCGGAAGTGCCCTCTTCCCGGTGCCGATGATTACGGAGGGCCGGGCCGGTTGACGCTCTCGATGGCCTGTACCACCGTGCGGGCGGACTCGGTGGTGGACCCGTTCAGGGTGACGCCCGCAAAGTCCAGGCACAGATATTTCGCCCAGTCCACCACCTCGGGCGAGAGATCTTCGTAGGTCAGGCCTGAGCAGAACCTCCCTAGGGTTGCGGCCAGGGTTTCACTATTTCCATTGTCCATGGTTGCTTACTCCATCCCATTCAGGAAGAACATCAGGGAAATGGCCCCTTACTGTGCAGCCTTGGCGGCCTCGCATCTTGTACTGCCTCGAATGATGTACAGAGGAAGGGCGTTGGATTACGCAAAGAATATTACTTTAAGCGGAGGTCATCAAGGATTCCATGCACTGCGTCCGTGCTGCTCGGTGAGCACCACGATAGGCAGACGGACCAATGTCTCGATGATCTGGACAGTCGCTCGGATGGATGTACTGGCCGACCTGCCTTCACGAGACTTGCGGATACAGTTTCCACACTTTCCGATATAGGTATGGTCTGACGCACAGCCGTAGCCTGACCGCGGGCTAGGGCGAGGCGGAGCAGTCGTACTCGGTCATTGCGTACCACTTGAATCTTAGTTGACACTCCGCTCCCGCAAGGGCACCATCGCGGTTGGAAGCCACGCCGCCCTGGTCGAGTTTAATCCCGATGCGGTGACCAGCGTCCAGACCCGTTACTTATACGAGACCACATCCGGCACGAATGTGTAAAAGTCAAAGAGG
Source organism: Dehalococcoidia bacterium (assembly GCA_965261885.1). Lineage (GTDB taxonomy): Bacteria > Chloroflexota > Dehalococcoidia > Lucifugimonadales > UBA3495 > VXOI01. Next base: position 9,541 of record CBDHDY010000043.1, on the reverse strand, counting down.
TGTCCGAGGTTGTAATGGCCAACGGGCATGTGCTTATCAAGAATGGAAAGCACACCGGTATTTCCACAACTGGGCGCCTCCACTGGCGCAGCTCGCAATGAGCCGGCGCAGCGGCTGTCCAATCGGGGGGAAACCTCGAAGGCACCTGGATGATTCGCCTAGACAATCTGCATTTCCGTGAGAAGACGAAATGGGAACTCCTAGCCGGCACCGCCGGATGGGTTTAACCCAAATGGGACAAAATAACGATAGTGGCAATCGATCGAGAGTTAGGAAGAGTTGCAGGAAGAACGGGAATTGGACGAACAGGAAATAAGGAGGCGCGTCTCCAGCTACCATCAGGAATACGTTTCAATGATGCTCAGGTGGGTGGGTATCGACGATGACTGTGCTGCCCACCTCAGCGATTATAGAAACGTCTTAGCAGCCCGTCCGGGGATTAGCTGGAGACCACCTGCGTGGGAGGGTGTGGATTCGTGAATACCGAGAGGGTCCGTGGGAACTTGCCGACAGTGCGCCGGGGAGACCTGCGGTTACTGCCTCGTGCCTTGCCTGGCCGCCCGTCCCCGAAGCGGAACAGCTTCAGCAGGTTGTGGCCGACACAGATCAGCAGCCATTCCTGGAGCGCCGCCGGCAGCAGCAACTATTGCCCGGGGTAGTAGGGACGGAAGGTCTTGCTCATTGGCGTATTACCATGCCGGAGGTTTCTCCCAGCAAAACCTCACCACCGTATCATCGGCGTTTCTCGGACGGACTGCTAGCTGGATATTTTTGCTGGCCTTCGACACCTCAGTGGCCCATTATCTTGGGCTTGTTGAAAAAGTGGGGTTTGACGGAGGGACAGGGTGCCACAATAGGGCCGCGACGTTCATCAAGGCCGCGACGCTCATCATCAGGAATCCAGTGGACCAGGACCGTGGAGCCCCGTCCGGGTTGGTCGGCTCCCCGCAGGCGGTTGGGGTTGCCAGGTCTCCGTGAATCGCTGCCCTGGGTTTCAATGGGGCCGTAGGTCCGGTGCCTTGGCGCAACCGTCGCACGGCCTGAGCACGATGTGGGCCAGAGCGGCCATATATCCCTCGCAGTCGACTCTCCACAATCCTCACGCCGAGACCTGGCCCATCCCAGTCTGTCCAGAGATGCAAAGGTTCCCTTAGAGACGCTACGGCGGCCCCTCTGCTCCCGGCGATACGCGGCGGTCTGGTTCCGTTCCCTGGCTCTCAGGTGTAGCGGGTGATACGTGGTCAGGCCGATGTACCGGCGTTACTGTCCAGGAGGGACGCAATCCGCCTTGACTGGGCATGCCTGGCAGTCCTTCTGGCGGGCCACGTGTTGATCAACGCCGTCCCGGTTGTGAATCCTGCCCCGGTTCAGGATCTTGCCCTGCGGACCCGCCAGATGATGACCCCGGTAGTCGAAGCCGCCGGTGGAAACCATGTTGGATTCCTGCAGGGGATGGATGGGAACGTAAGCCGTTATATTCCGGTGCTCGAGGAGTTGCCGTAGCTCACCCGCGTTGTAGCCTATGTCTCCCGCTAGCGACACCGGTTGGAGCGGTAGCCGTTCCTGCAGCTGCGTAACTGCCTTCCATTCCCCTGTGGATGCATTGGTGATCCTCCAGGCCAGGATGAAACCGCCCCGGTCTGCGATGACACTATCTTGGTAATTCAAACTGGTAATTCAAACCTGAGGGCCCGCCGGGTCTGGTGGTGCGCCAACGGGCGTCGGTATACAGCGGGCTCAGCGGCAGCCGGCCCTTGGCGTTCTGGAAGTACCGTACCTCCTCATGCTCAACCCCTTCGTCGTCGACCGTTGAGCGAGCCATAACAAACAGCTCCTTTGTCTCGATGGCCTGCTCCTTGAACTCCTCCACGGTCATGCCACTGCGGGAGAGGCCGTAGCTGTTGACGTTGGCCTTGACCATGCTGGAATCAACGTACAGCTCCGGCGACAAAAGCCCCATCCGCAGCAACTCCTGACTCAGGCCTTAAAAGACTTCCGAGAAGTCGTCCCGTCCGATGCGGTTGATGAAGTGGGTGATGGTGGAATGGTCGAACACCGGGTCGTCGATGGTGAAGAAGCAAAACCAGCGACATGCAATATTCTCGGAGATGGCAGAACACAATCTGCGGAAGGAGGCGATGTTGTAAATCGAGCAGATGAGGAGCGCCAACACCATTGTCTCGGGATGAATGGCGGGGCGGCCGAAATCAGGGCAATACCGGTGTTCCAAGGGAGCCACCAGATTGGCGAAGCCCAGTTGTCTGTCGACCTGAATCAACAGATAGTTGGGATCAATGAAGTCCCGCAGCCGCTTGCTGGTGAACTGGAAGAGGGTGGAGTCCCTGCGGCAGCGGTCCAGCGGCTAGAGCATCCCCATTCCTCGCAAATGATGGACTGTTCGCCCATTTTAGCCCAAGAGCCGCCTGGCCCTGCTCTTATGCCGACTTTTTCAACAAGCCCATCTCGGCGCCGTTGACAGTCCAACTACCCTGTTCGGACCTGCTTGCCGGCCGATATGGAGAATGCCGGTTTATAATTGGAGAAATCCCAGAACGTCCTATCCTCGGCGGGATCAGTTAAAACTGGGAAATCCTATGTTAGAGGACGAAGCATTCAAGGAGGGCCCATGAAATATGACGTTGTTATCGTCGGTGGGGGAGCGGCTGGATCGGTGTTGGCCAGCAGATTGGCTGAAAACGTGAATACCTCCGTTCTGTTGCTGGAAGCCGGGCCAGATTACCCTGATCCAGCCTATCTTCCGGACGAGATAAAGTTCGGCCACACAAGTTTTGCAGAATCCCCGGACTCGGAACATAACTGGGCCCTGCGGGGAACGATCACCGAGGAGCAAGGGGAGATCCACGTGGCGCAGGGCAAGGTGATCGGAGGAGGGTCTTCCATCAACGGTCAGGCAATGCAAAGGGGGTTACCTGAGGATTTCGACTCTTGGTCTGGGATGGGCAACGATGAATGGTCTTATGACAAGGTACTGCCCTACTTCAGAAAATCTGAGCACGATCTCGACATTCGGGATGATTTTCATGGAACCGACGGACCGATGCCAGTAAGGCGTCGTCAATCCGGGCCCTGGCCAGACATTCAAAAGGCCTTCCATGCAGCCTGTTTGGAGGCGGGTTATGGGACAGTCGAGGATACCAATGGCCCGAACCCCTCGGGCATTGGCGTATGGCCCTCGAACAACCTGGACGGCTGGAGGATGAGCGCTGCGATCACTCACCTAAATCCCATGCGCCACCGTCTCAACCTTACGGTGAGGGGAGGGGTTTTCGTAAGGAAGGTATTGATCAAGGATCTAAAGGCCGTCGGTGTGGAAGTAGAAAGCGGAGGCGAGATTTTCAACGTTGAAGCAGACCGGGTTGTGTTGAGCGCTGGGGCTATCAAGTCGCCCCACCTGCTCATGCTTTCGGGAATCGGCCCCAATGACCAACTTCAGCAATTTGGGATACCTCTCGTTCATGAGCTTCCCGGAGTGGGACAGAACCTATTTAACCACCTGAGCGCCCAGATCACCTTTAAAGTCAAAGACGGAATGACCCTGGCTGCTGATCCCGATGCGGCGCGCTTTTGTTTACACTACACCTCCCACGGGTCCAGCGAAGCCCATGATATGTTGCTGAGGACCACCCCAATGGTTGACGAACGGCCGGAGCGCGTCCCCGGTCTCCGGACCAAGTTCCTGAACGGTGACGTTCCCCCGGACCGGGTGGCGCGAATCTCATGTACGCTCGGGCTACCCGACGGCTCGGGATACGTCAGGCTTGCGTCTGCCGATCCCTCAGTGCAGCCGGCCTTTAACTATCGCTATCTTCAGCATCCAAACGACATTCGCCGGGTGCGGGAAGGCGTGCGAATGGCGATTGGATTCCTTGAATCCGATGCGTATAAAGACGTGGCCGATTACCGTCTCCACCCAACTGACGACATTCTGGCCGACGACGACGCTTTGGACCTCTATATACGCCAGACCGTTGGAACAGCCAGGCATGTGTCCGGCACATGCAAGATGGGCCCGGATTCAGACCCAATTGATCAACGACAATTAGTCTTGCCGGTTGGCGACGACTATTTTTGCCGGTCCCCAAGAGTAATCATCCGGTACAGGAGGTGCCGGATTGGTTACAGATCAGCAAGTCGCAACACTGAGGCAGAGACGAATGGAAGGAAAGACGCAACAGACGGCGGCGGCAATGGCGGGGATGAGCGAGCGCTCGGCCCGCAAGTGGCAGTGCGGCCCGTTGCCGTCGGAGACCAAGACTGAGCGCCAGTGGCGCACCCGTCCCGATCCCTTCGACGGAGTCTGGGAGAAGGAGATCCTGCCCCTGCTCCGGGGCGAGGCCGCCGGCAGGCTCAGGGCAACGACAATTATCGAGTGGCTGGAGGAGCGGCATCCCGGCCGGTTCAGCGCCTCGCAGCTGCGCACCCTGCAACGACGATTACAAGACTGGCGAGCGCTCAACGGCCCGGACCAAGAGGTCTACTTCCCCCAGGAGCATCCCCCGGGCCGCGAGGCCCAGATCGACTTCACCCACTGCAACTCCCTGGGAGTGACCGTCGGCGGTCGGGCCTATCGCCACCGGCTGTTCCAGTTGGTGCTGAGCCATTCCGGGTGGCGCTATGCCGAGGTGGCCACCGGGGAGACCTTCCTGGCCCTGAAGCAGGGGCTACAGAACGCCCTGTGGGAGCTGGGCGGTGCGCCTCGGGTGATCCGCTCGGACAACACCTCGGCCGCCACCCACGAGATGAGGCGCAGCCGCGGCAGGGCCCTGAACGGCAGCTACGCCGAGCTTCTGGACCACTATGGGCTCGAGTCCACCCTGATAAATGCAGGAGAGTCCCATGAGAACGGCGTTGCCGAGCAGGCCCACTACCGGCTCAAGGACGCCATCGACCAAGCCCTCATGCTGCGGGGCAGCCGCGACTTCAACTCCCTTGAGGAATACGCCGGCTTCGTCCGCAAGGTGGTGGCTCGGCGCAACCGGCTGGTGATGGGGAAGCTGGAGGAAGAGCGCCCACATCTGCGTCCCCTGCCCCCAGCCCCGGTGCCGGAGTACGTCAACCACCGGGCCCGGGTGCGCAAGTGGAGCACCATCCAGGCAGCCGGACGGACCTACACCGTGCCCTCCCGGCTCATCGGGAAGGAGGTGCAGATCCGGCTGTACGCCGAACACTTGGAAGTGTACTACAAGGGCACCTTCGTGGATCGAATGGAGCGGGTGCGGGGCGAGAAAGAGGCCCGGGTTGACTACCGCCACGTCATCGGCTCCCTGGTGCGCAAGCCCGGGGCCTTCGCCCGCTACCGGTTCCGGGAGCAGATGTTTCCCACCATGACCTTTCGCCTGGCCTACGATGCGCTCCGGGAATGGCGTGGGGAGCGGGCCGACGTGGAGTACGTGCGCATCCTGCACCTGGCGGCGACGACCATGGAGACCACGGTGGACAGCGCCCTGGCCCTGCTCTTGGAGGCGGGCGGACCCTTCGACTACGCCGCAGTCAGGGAGCTGGCCAGTCCCGCGCCGCTGCAGGCGCCGGCACTCAGCCTGCCCGGGACGCCGGACCTGAGGGTCTACGACTCCCTGCTGGCGGAGGTGGCCTGATGCTGGACACCCTGACTACTGACACCCTGATGACGGACACAGTGGCCATACAGGAGCGGATCGGGGAGCTGTGCCACCAGTTCCGGCTGCCCACCATGGGTGCGCAGTCGGTGTCCCGCTTCACTGCAGCCGGCCACGGCGACGCCCTGGAGACTCTCCTGGAAGTACTGGAGCAGGAGGCCGAGGACCGCAGGCAGCGGCGCATCAGCAGGCTGCGCACCGCGTCCAGGCTGCCGGCGGGCAAGACCTGGGAAACCTTCGAGCACGACCGGGTGCCTCTGTCTCTCAGACAGCAACTGGGGGAACTGGCCGACGGCAGCTTCGTCGACCGCGGCGTCAACGTCCTCGCCTTCGGTCTTCCCGGCACCGGGAAAACACACGCCCTGTGCGCCTTGGGCCACCGGCTGGTGGAGTCGGGCCGCTCGGTGCTCTTCGCCCCGGCCTACCGGCTGGTGCAGGATCTGCTGGCAGCCAAGCGGGACCTGGCCCTGCCGCGACAACTACGGAAGCTCGACAGCTACGACTTCCTGCTGCTGGACGACCTGGGCTACCTGCCCCAGGGGGCCGAGGAGTCGGAGCTGCTCTTCACCCTCATCGCAGAACGCTACGAGCGCCGGTCCCTGGGCATCACCTCCAACCTGGTCTTCTCCCAGTGGGAGCACATCTTCGCCAACCCAATGGCCACCGCGGCGGCCATCGACCGGGTGGTCCATCACTCGGTCATCCTGGAATTCAACGTCCCCAGCTACCGGACCGGAGTGGCCCAGCAGCGGGGGCAGGATAAGGAGGTGAACCGGCAAGAATAATCGACGCCAACCGGCAAAAGTAGTTGACGTTAAACACCAATGGCGGTTGTTGATCAATACTGCAGCGTCAAGGGAGTAAAGGGGTTGTCGGTGGTCGATGCGTCGGTGATGCCGCGGGTTACAAGGTCAGGTGGTAGCCATGCAACGGTTGTCATGATTGGGGAACGTGCCGCCGACTGGATTGCGTCGGCTTAACCCCGCCTTACCGCTGTCTGAAATCTATGGTCTAAGACGGAGGGTTCGTAACGACTGCTTCATCATGTTAAGCATGGCCGTCGCTTCCCAGATAGTCGGCCATGGCAAGAGCGCCGGGAATCGACTCACTGGGATGGCCACCCACACCAATATCGTTGTAGTCCAGATACCGCACCATCACTGAATTGGCAAAACCAGCCATATCCGGTGAGCTGTTATCCTTGGCGCCCAATATGCGGAATTGCCAAGTGCTCGTGGCGGTTCTGGCCAGCTGAGTAGCAATCTTAGCTGGCTAGAAGTCTGGCCGGAAACCTCGATTCCCCCCAGGCCGGCGTTTTCTTAACGTAGATTATCGATGGCATAGTGGGTGTTGCAACGTATTACATGCACCACCATGCCATATAGGTCCTGAATACTTCTGCTTCGCGTAGCACAAAACCCGCCCAATGGCTTTCCGGCCAGACTTCTAGGGCGGCTATCTCGGGCGCGGTGGTGTTGGGCGCCGCGGTCTGCTTTGGCCTGATAAGCTTGCCCCTGGCCGTGCTGGCCATCCCCTGAGCCTATCTGATTGGCCTTACGGTGGCTTCCATTGCTCTGATTTTGACGGCCACTGCCAGCACCATAGGCGCGATGAACAACCTCTTCACCGTGTTCATAATCCCAATGTTCCATGTGAGCGGAGTCTTCTTTCCCCTGGACCACGTGCCGCACACAGTCAAGATGCTCTCCTGGGCATTGCCCCTGACCCCCGCCGCGGCCCTGACGAGGGGACTGGTATCGGGCGACCTCACGTGGTCAATGGTGCTGTGGACGCTCCAACTATTGGCTATTGCGGTTGTGGCCCTCTGCGTGGCATCCTTCTTCATGCACCGCCGCCTCATCAAGTGACTGCCAGCGTCGTGGCCACCTGCTTGTAGTCCTCCAGTCTGGGGAGCAGCAGTGGCAGGTCGACACCAACTCTGCGATATTCTTCGATCCGTTCCCTGCACCGCTCAGGCGGACCGACGACGTAGAACGAGTCCACCATGTCGTCGCTTATGAGGCTGACCGCGTCCCGCCCACCGTCCTGATTCACCGACTCCCGGAGCGCGGGCAGTGTGGACGGATCATAGCCACCCTTCTCCAGCAGAATCTCACCGACGTGGGGTTCGTCCAGCAGCCGCACTACCCGCGACTTGAGGCTTTCCAACATGCCCGCGGGGTCATCGGTCGGGCGCACCACTAACATACAAGCGATGTCCACGTCGGCAGGGTCACGCCCCGCCTCACGTGCGGCCCTCCGCACTTCGTCCACGGCGTAGCTGATGTAGGTTGTGGGAGTATAGGCGTTTAGCAGCACGCCATCTGCGACCGCGCCCGCCAGCCGCAGCGCCCTGGGACCTATCGCCGCGAGATAGATTGGGAGCCGGTCTTGTACGGGCAAGGTCGCAAGGCCCACGTTGGCCAGATTGAATTGGCCTCCTTCGGAAGTTACAGGACTGCCCGACAGCAGGGCGCGCACGGTCTCAACCGTCTCTTTGAGGCTGGCACGGGGGTCGCGGTACGGAATCCCCATCCGGTACTGGACCACCCAACTGTCGCTCCTGCCAAGGCCAAGCAAGAACCTCCCCCCCGAGATGCGGTCGAGGGTGGCCGCCGACATTGCGGTCAGCGCCGGATTTCGCGTAAAGGGGTTGACCACTCCCACGCCCAGCTTAATATCATGGGTCACGGCGGCCAGAAAACCCAGCATGGAGAAGGTCTCCTCGTGGAAATACCGCTCGGTGACCCACAAGGACTCGTAGCCGCAGCGTTCGGCAGTCTCGGCATACTCCTTCAGCTCCCCGCCGTTGTCGATGCCGTGGTAGAGCACGATCCCTTGCCTGGCCATAGCCTCGCCTCCCTTTTCCTATCCTCCGCCGCCGGCGTCGAACTGGAGCAGGATGCCGTCGGGGTCGTAAACGTAGAAGCTGGTCAACTCTCCCCGGGCATTGAGCCGGGACTCCAGCGGTCCGGCGAACTCTACGCCCTTAGAGGGTGTCTAAAAAGGGTGTAACTGGGATAGTGGTACGAAGGCAGGAACCTGGGAGTTGGTTGTAGTGTGGAGGCATGGAACGACCTGCTTATGCTAGCGATGTCAGCGACCGGGAGTGGCAGTTTTTGGAACCGTTGTTGCCGCCACCCAAACCTGGAGGGCGGCCGGTCAAGTATCCGAGGCGCGAGGTCGTCAACGCCATCCGCTTCGTGCTGCGCACCGGCTGCTCTTGGCGGATGCTCCCCCACGACCTGCCGCCTTGGCGCACTGCATTCCATTATTTCCGTACTTGGCGCCGGGATGGAACCTGGCAACGAGCCCACGACACGCTGCATGCCATGTTGCGGCAAGCTCAAGGCCGCCAGGCCACACCCAGCGCGGCCATCATCGACAGCCAATCGGTGAAAACCGCTGAAAAAGGGGGCCCAGAGGGTACGACGCAGGCAAGAAGGTGAAAGGGCGAAAACGCCACATCGTAGTGGATACCCTGGGACTGCTGCTGGCGGTGGCGGTGCATCCGGCCGACATTCAGGATCGAGACGGCGCCCGGCTGGTACTACAACGGCTGGTGGGTCGATGCCCCCGGCTACAGGTGATCTGGGCCGACGGAGCCTACGGAGGCAAACTGGTGGAGTGGGCCCAGGCGACCGCCGGTTGGAGCCTGGAATTAGTGCGTCGTCCCGCTGGGCAGAAGACCTTTCAAGTGTTGCCCAGGCGTTGGGTGGTGGAACGGACCTTCGGCTGGCTGAACCTGCAACGGCGACTGAGCAAAGATTACGAGGCATTGTGTGAAACCACCGAAACCTGGCTGTACATCTCCATGACCGGGCTCATGCTACGCAGACTCACCCGCCTTTTGCCTTTTTAGACACCCTCTTAGAGGCCAGGTCGTCAGCCAGGCCCTTCAGGTC
>CBDHDY010000042.1:0-72407 GCA_965261885.1 Dehalococcoidia bacterium | reverse complement strand
GCTTCACCGCCATCATTTTCCCGCCCCACGCCGCAATCCTGGCCGTGGGCGCGGTCAAGGAGCAGCCGGTGGTCCGCGATGGTATGTTGGCCATCGCCGAGATCATGAAGGCCACTCTGTCAGTCGATCATCGGGTCGCCGACGGAGCGGAGGCAGCGCAGTTCCTGATGGAAATCAAACGCCTGCTGGAACGCCCGATAACTCTGTTGCTCTAGCCTCGTAGCGATACTGCCCACAGTCCAAGCATCCAAGGAGAACAACCGTGCCCAACTTGAGCGGCGGCCAGGCCATAACCGAATCCCTGAAGGCCCAGGGTGTAGACACTGTATTTGGCATCATCAGCATACATAACCTGGACCTGTTCGATGCCCTGTTCGAGCAACAGGACAACCTGCGGTTCATCGGTGGCAGGTTGGAGCTCGGATGCGGGTTCATGGCTGACGGTTACGCCCGCGCCACCGGCAAGCCCGGGGTGCTGTTCACCAGCACCGGCCCCGGAGCCGCCGACTCCATCGGCGCTATGGGTGAGGCATACTTCTCCGGGTCGCCGCTGCTGCAGGTTACCACCAACGTAGAAAGCGAATTCATCGGGCAGGGCCGCAACACCACCCACGAGACCAAAGACCAGTTGCGAATGTTCGAGGCAGTAACCGACTGGAATGCCATGATCGGCGAAATAGAATCGATCCCCGACAACCTTATGGAGGCTTTCCAGAGGTTTCAGAACCGACGGCCCCGGCCCATCGAGCTGGAGCTTCCCACCGACCTGCTGGGCAACCGCGCCGACGTGGAGATCCTCGGTCCCCGCGACGCAGGCATACCTCAGGGCGACCCAGCCAGAGTGGAGCAGGCCCTGCAGTTGCTGCTCAGGGCCAGACGCCCCGCCATCGTGGTTGGCGAGGAAGTCCAGATGCTCGGCGGCACCGATGAGATCGTGCGTCTGGCCGAGGCGCTAGGTGCGCCGGTGGTAACCTCCGACGGGGCCAAGGGTGCGTTCCCCGAGGACCATCCCCTGTCCCTGGGCACGATGCTGGGACGCCGCATATGGGGAGAGAACCCGGTGCAGGAATGGTTGTCCACGTGCGACGCCGTGGTCATTCTCGGGTCCATCATGCCCCACCGCTCCACAGCCGGCGTTCAGCTCAAGCTGCCTGAAACCGTGATTCACGTATTGCTGGACGGCGATGCCATCGGCAAGAACTACGACGCTACGGTGCCGATTGTCGCCAATTCCCAGGCCGTGGCGCAGCAGTGGCTGGAGGCCATTGGCGAGAGTGACGTAAGCAAAGGCCAGTCCTACGCCGACGAAGTGGCGTCGGTGAAGAATGACATCCACCGAACGCTCCAGGAGTCATGGGGCAACGAACTGCGGGTGTTCGAGGCCGTGCGCGAGGCCACGCCCCGGGACACCATCTTCTCGCTGGACCCGACCGTATCGGCCAGCCGGGCCTCCCGCTGCCTGCCCATCTATGGCCCGCGAAAATACATGCACCCCCATGGCTGGGCCGGGCTGGGATTCGCCTTTCCGGCGGCATTGGGCGCCAAGGTAGGCCAGCCCGACAGCCCGGTTGTCTGCATCACCGGCGACGGCGGGTTCCAGTACAACTTTCAGGAACTGGCCACCGCGGCCCAGTACGACATTCATCCGGTCATTTTGATGTTCAACGACAACGCCTGGGGCGTGCTGAAGAAGTACCAGCAGGACCGCTTCGGCGACCGGCTGTTCGCCACCGACCTGGTCAACCCGGACTTCGCGAAGCTCTTTGACTCATACGGGTTCGGTGCCACGCGTGTTTCGTCGGTTGCGGAGCTGGGGCCGGCCCTGGATTCGGCCATTGCATCCCGCAAGACCCACCTCGTCGAGGTCGCCATCCCCGACGGTTTCGGCGCGCTGGAGTAGGTTCAGGCAGGGCTTGGCTTACGACCAATGGGGTCGGGGATTTCCCCTCCCCTGACTATCTTGTAGAGGGCCGCAGTCTGTTGAAGAGCGCCGTCAATCTTCGAGGCCTTGCGTGATCGACATAATGTCGATAGTTGCGCGAAATTGATCCTGTTATGACCGAACCACCTGCCACATCTTCTGAACATCTCCAAACTCTGCTATACCCCCGCCGTGTCTACCCGCTGGACAATCGGGACCTGTCTGAGGAACAGATTGCTGTGGCATTCGCGATGACGTCGCGGCGGCCAGAGCCTTTCGATGAGATTGCCCGGCAGGTCAGCGAAGAGAAGGCCGCTGACTTCCACGAGCGTTGGGTGTTGGGATACGGCCACGCTTCTGTTGCCGAGCATGCTGTGGTGCACCTTGCCGTGGAGAACGTCTCGCGGCTGGCCTGCGACGGTTTGGAGGACAACCGCCTGGCGTCGTATACGGAAAAGTCGTCGCGCTACCAGGTGATGGATTCGGGTTATTTCCACGTCCCATCGGAACTGGAAGGGCATCCTGCCCTGCGTGATGAGTATGTGGCGAGTTGCCGGCTCCTGTTCGATATCTACCAGCGACTAATTGGTGACTGCCTGGAGTATCTGCGCGGGGTGCACTCCCAACGGGCCCGCGAGAGCGATGCAGCCTACCATATGCGCCTCCGCAGGATTGCCACGGATGGCTGCCGGTCGGTGCTGCCAGCGTCCACGCTGACCAACGTGGGCGTTACGGCAAACGCCCGCACCCTGGAACACGCGATTTCCAAGCTGATGTCCTCAGACCTTGTCGAGGAACGTGAACTTGGTGAGGAGGTTCGGGAGCAGGGGCGCAGCATCACTCCCACCCTCATCAAGTACGCTGACGTGGTTGAGTATTTCCGTCGGCTTCCGGGACGCCGAAGGGAACTGGGAGATTGGGCGGGAACCGGCGGCGAGGGAAACCACCCGTCCTCCGAAGTGCGGCTGGTGCACTGGGATTCACAGGCCGAGGAAAAGCTGACGGCGGCGTTTCTGTACGGATCTACGGGCATGGAATACCCTGATGCCTGGCAACGGACCGAGGAGATGACGCCAGAGGAGCGCCTTCGAATCATCAACAGCTTTCTGGAAGGCAGGGGCCCGCACGACGCCCCACCCCGGGAACTCGAATTGGTGGACTACACTTTTGAGATTCTGATGGACTACGGCGCCTTCCGTGAGTTCCGCCGGCACCGGATGCAGACGTATATTCCGCAGCTCTTGACCGTGAGGCATGGGGTTCGGGTTCCCTCGGTCATTGCCGAATCCGGGCTGGAGGGGTTATTTGCCGAGGCTACGGAAGAAGCGGAGCGCACTTTCCATAGGATGCGCGAAGTCGTATCTCCAGAGGTGGCACAGTACGTGGTCACCCACGCCCATAACCGCCGTGTGCTCTCCAAGCTGAACCTGCGGGAATGCTATCACCTGTTCAAGTTGCGGACTTCCCCAATGGCCCACGAGTCCATCCGTGAGCCAATGAATGCGGCTCTGGATTTGGCGAAAGAGAAGCACCCGCAGCTGTTCCGGCACCTGCAACTGCGGGACTAGGGAGTTTTCAGGCGGGAAGCAAACCCTGCCAGCCGCGCTCCGAGTTCCTGCGCTTGGGCCAGGTCGTCGTCGGTAACTCCACTGGCGGCGGTGGCTCCGTAGTAGGAGCCGGAGACACGCATGCGCTCCGACCAGGGTAGTCCGACAATCACCATCCCACAGGCCAGCATCCAGTGGATCAGTTGCTGCAACGTGGTCTCGAGGCCGGAGTGGCGTCCAGTTCCGGTGGTAAAGGCCGCACCTGGTCGCCCGGCCAGAACGCGCTCCTCCCAGAGGTCTCCCTGGTCGTCCAGCCACTGCTTGAAGGAACCGGTAATGCCGCTCCAGTTGGGTGAACCAAGAATCAGCCCATCGGATGCCAGCAGGTCATCCCGAGAGGCGTCATCAATGGTTTTCAGGGATGAGGACGCCAGACCACTGTTTTCGACGCCCTGCGCCACCGCTCGTGCCATGGCTTCGATCGAGCGGCCCTTGCGGTCGTACAGAACAAGCACCCTGGCGGCCAAATCAAGTCTCCACCCTACGGGTCAGAGCAGTCCCGGGTGTACCCGCAGTTGGGACAAGTGATTTTGCACTTATGTTCGACCATCTGGGTACCACAGATGTCGCAACCGAGGTCATGCCTGCATTGGTTGTGTCGCACCGTCAACACCCCAGGGTGAATTTTGTGGAGTATATCAGGGCAATTTGAGGGAGCCAAGCCAAGTCCGAATGCGAAAGGGTCTTTCACGATGGAAGTTCCCGGTGTGCGGACTCGTTTGATCAGTGGAGGGTCGCCACCAGCACCATATCGCCCACCATTCCCGCTGTGGCCCTGGCTCGTTCGGTGGAATCCACTGGCGCGGCCATCGCTGCGGCCAGCCCCATGCCGTGACTGATCTGAACGGAGTCATATTGCAACAGAGATTCCCGGGAGTTCAGCGGCATTGTCCCCCATCCACGTTCATCCACGTCCATTTCGCCGGCCCAGTACCATTGACCGCCCCGGGTCAGCCAGACGTGATAGACGGATTCCGGTCGCAGGGGATCGAGGCCAGATGCCATCAGCACCGCCTCTCTGCCATCCTCGGACAACACCATTATCCCCCGAGAGTCGATACCTGGCTGCGCCGGTCTTAAGATCAGGGTCTGGTTGCCTGGCTGGGCGAGAGCGTAGCTAGTCTCCTGCCATCGCTGAAGGTTGCCCTGCATCTGGGATACTGTATTCGAAGTCTGTGCCAGTGCGGTAGTTGTGGCCATGCTCTGGTCCAACTGCCGGCGCAGCAGGGAATTCTCCGACTGAACGGTGCCCATCTGATCGGCCATCTGCAAATTGAGAACCGTCGTGATTGCGATCGCCACTACGGCCAGAACAGCGACAACCGGTGCCAGGACTCTCGTCCACCGGACGGAAACTGCATAAGTTACCCTTGACCAGCTACGAGCCGGACGTCCTGGGGATACCTGTACCCTTTGTGATACTGATTGTTGGGTGGTCTCCGCAGGAGCAGAGTCTATTGAATTGAGCACCCGGTCCCGCATCGCCGGTGGCGGGGACACCTCGGGCGGGAATTCCGCAATCGCGGCGGCCACCCGCAGGTTGTCGCCTGCCAGCATCGAACAGACATCACACCATTCGATGTGGCCGGCAACCTCCTGTTCCTCGTCCGGCTCCAGTGCATCCAACGCGAATGCCTCGAGCAGTTCGAAGGGGTGTTGGATTGTCTCCTTACTTGTCGTCATAGTCCTGCAGCGCGGCACGCAGTTTCTGCATCGCCAATCGAATCCTGGTCTTGATCGTGCCCAATGGTTCAGAAAGCAATTCGGCCATCTCTGATTGGGAATAACCCTCAAAATACGCCAAGACGATCACCCTCTGCTGACTTTCCGGCAGGACTGCAAGCGCCCGCATGATCCGCTCCCGGTCCAGGTTCTGCTGCACCTGGCTTTCCACAGACGCGCCGCCCGATGGCAGGCGCTCCAGCGTCTCGTAGCCCTCAGGGTCAGTCGCCTGCGCTGTACGCCGGCGGGAGCGGATGACATCAATCACCCGGTGGTGGGCCACGCTCATGATCCAGGAACGGGGCTGGCCTCTCTCCGCGTTGAAACTTGAGGCCTTGAGCCAGATGTTCAGAAATACGTCCTGGGTGACCTCTTCGGCCAACGGGGGTTGCTTCAACATATGCAGCGACATTGAATATATGGGCGTAACGTAGCGTCCATAGAGGATATCCAGGGCGTCCCTGTCCTGGGCAACGATGCGCCGCAACAGGTCGCGGTCATCCGGTTCGTCGTCGGCGAGTCGGCCCCCGTCGTCAGCCTGCCGGTCTGGTGTACTCTGACTCCGGAGGGGACGCTGGGCCTCCAATTCTTCGTTGTTCATGCTATACGCTGGAAGCGGGCCATCGGATTCAGGGAGACCAGGTCAGTTCAGCCTGCTGAGAGTTACCTTCAGGGACTCGATCCAGGACCTGACCTGTGATGAGTCAGGAGCACTCTGCCCCTCGCTGAGGTAGCTCTCCAGGCTGCTAATGGCTGCGCGGTACTGTTGCAACTGCTGTTGCATTGCGGCCGCGTCCTTGTGCAGGTCAGTTGCATCTGGCCTCACCAATAGCATCCGCTGCGTCGCTGCCAGTGCTCTTTCCGCTTCCCCCGTTCGTTCGTATACGACTTTGAGATTGTTGAGGATTCTAAAGAGGAACTCATACTTGGTACAGGGGGTCAGATATCTCTCATCCCATGAGAAACGCGAGCCGAAAAGACCCTCCGCCAGCCTGCGGCAATCGTCAACTGAGAGGGCAGCACTGCCATTGAACGGGTCAAAGAAAAGGGATGTCCCTTCCAGCCCAACCAGGAAGTGGCCAGGCATGCCGACTCCGCGCAATTGAATGTCCGCCCTTCGGCCGACCTCAATGAATAGCAACGACAGCGTAATGGGGATTCCGGTCCTGGTTTCCAGTACGCGATTGAAATAGCTGTTATCGGAGTTGTAATAGTCTGCGGAATTGCCGTTGAATCCCAATTCGCCGAACAGGTATCGTCCTAACTCTCGGGCCCGTTCCTCAGGCGGCCATCCTGTTGGCGCCCGGTCCCCCAGAGCTGATGCGAAACTCTCCAGAAGGTTGAGATACCGGACAACGTCCAAGTCTGGGTATTCCTCTCCGGCAACCAACAGAGCGGCTCTGGCAAGGTCCAGATCCTCTTCGGGGCGGGCGACGAGGCGGGTGAATTCCTGCCGGAAGTAATCCGAGCCGGGGCCATTGCTCTTGGGGTCGTTCATCGGCCAGCCTCCGGTGCGGATCGGGCAAGTTGGTCCAATGGTACCAGAGGTCACTTTAAGGGATTGTCAGGCTGTCGAACAAGGGCTCGAGGTTTGACAGTTCGTCGAGTCTCCAGAGGACTTCCAGGGCTTGGTCACACCGGGAGGAAGACAGGGAGGATCCCGCGAAGCTGCGGAACTTGGCCTCCACCTCAGTGTCGCTCATCGGGTTGCTGCCGTGGCCCTTGGGCCAGGGAGCGTGCGTGGAATGGCTGTAACCATTCCGCGCTGTAACGGTTATTCGGCAATTGTATTCGCCGGGGTAGCGGTCCGTGAATTCCTGTTCCTCGACCAGGGTCATGCGCGACATAATGTCTCGCAGGGCCGGGTTGGCGATATGGTCTCCGGTGAAACTACCGGGACCGACCGCCCCGTTCAGGAAAGCCGAGGCCACAAGCCACGGGATGCTGTGGTCGGCCGTCTCCCGAGTTTTCGGGTCCCACTTTTCTGGCTCGCTGGAGGCCGTACTCGCTGCAACCTTGTATGTTTCGATATGGATGGACTGGATCTCGTTCACGGACAGTCTGTTCCGGAGTTGCAGGGCCAGCCCGATGGGATTCTGGGTGTGAATCTGCGATGGGTAGGATTTGTAGATTGTGCGAGTGATGCGGAAGGGGTCGTTGTCCCCACGGGCGTCGCCCAGCGGAAAGTCCGGCACCTTCACCGGTCCACCCGTTGCCTGTTCCCACAACCCGCGACGGCCCTCGAAGGGCTCGCCGGGTCCGGTCATGCCTTTCGCGGCCAATTGCGCGGCGAACACTGCAGAGCGCGATGCGCTGGCTGTGGCACATCCCTTCCACATGGAAAGCTCGCCCGTACGGGTGACGGCCAATGGAAGGTGAGGGGAAATCGCCAGCGAGATCGCGTTGCCAGTCTGTTCCTGTTCCAGCCCCATGATCCGAGCCGCACCGCAGACGGCGCCGATCGCGCTGAAAATGCCCTGATCCCAGCCCAGATCGCTGGCAACTACCTCATCGGAGAGGCGACAGAAGACCTCGTAGGCCAGGGCGATGGCCGTTATGACTGATTGTCCGTTGCACCGCAGAGGGTCAGCCACTGCGAGAACGGCCGGAATCATGTCACTGGGATGCCCTCCTCCCGGCGAAAAGTAGGAATCGTTACAGTCCAGGTAGCGGACCGCGATGCCGTTGGCGAAAGCAGCCAGGTCAGGCAATGTGTGATCGGCCGTTCCCAGGATGCGTGACGGCATTGCGCCCTTGATGTCATCTGCCAGGCTGCGGGCAATCGCTGCCGGCTCCGAATCAAAGCCTCCGATGGCGCAACCCATGGTGTCCACCAGCGTGCGCTTGACCTGTTCCACCACGTCCGGACCTAAATCCTCATAGGTGAGGCCGCAGGTGTAGGCGCTCAGCATCTCGGTAGTGCGGTCCATTGGTCTCTCTCCGTTTTGCGTGCCCTCGGGGAAAGAAACAGGGGAGGTATCACCTCGCCCTGCATCCGTCCCGCCTGCTGGAAACTTATCGAATTACTGCCTCTGCCATCCGCTCAAGCTGTTTGCCCATCTCGTAGTCGTTGGCGACGTGCTCCGGGCGAACCACCACCCTGTCTGCCCCGGCATTCAGGTACGACTGGACGAGATCGCCGTCAGCCGGCTGTCCGTAGACGCTGATGGTGATGGACTTGGGGTCGCGGCCCACCTCCTCGGCCATGGCGTCCAGGCGCTTGCGGCTGTCCTCGATCTCTGTGGGCGTAACGCGGTTGGGAAGCCAACCGTCGCCGTGAGACACGATGCGGCGCAACACATTGCGGGCCATACCGCCGATGATGATGGGCGGGTGCGGTTGCTGTGCCGGCTTGGGGTAGGACTTTACGGCCGGGAAGTTGTAATACTTACCGTGGTATTCAGCCTCGTCCTTGGTCCAGAGCTCTTTCATAACCTCAAGAGCCTCACGCGTCTGCGTCCAGCGGTGCTCGAAGTCGCCGCCGAAGATCTCTGTCTCCTCCCGCAGCCACCCGGTGCCGATGCCAAATAGGAAGCGGCCGCCACTGAACCGGTCGAGGGTGGCGATTTCCTTGGCCAGCAACAACGGATTGCGCTCTGGAACCAGGGTGATGCCGGTGCCCAGCTTGATAGTGCTGGTCGCCCCGGAGGCGCGAGCCAGGGCTATGTAGGGGTCGGTAAAATGGGAGTAGGTCCAGGGGATCTCTCCACCGGTGGCCGGGAATGGGCTATTGCTATCGACCGGCACAGCAGGATGCTCTGCGTACCAGATTGACTCAAAGCCCAACTCCTCCGCTTTCTTAGCCATGAAAGCCGGGTCTACGGTGTAAGCCGGCAATGGTGTGGAAACTCCAACGCTCATAAGTTCTACCTCCTGGTGGTGTAAGCAATTACATCTTCGGGTGCGGATAGCGGGTAGGGCAGTAGCGATTCAGCGGCCCAAGTCATCTCCACGTATACGGGCAGGCCTTCATCTTTGCCGCCTTCAGTCAGGTTCATTGCCATGGAATGGAATGCAGCGGCAGCCTTGCCGTTTTGCAGACGCATGATACCGTCATCCCGGTCATTGGTAACTTTCGGTGTTCCATAGAGTGGCATCCAGTCCTAAAAGTTCGCATTCTGTTCGGCATGGACAGGCGGCAGCAGCGAACCATCTCCCAGATCGAAGACATGTTTCAAGTTGAGCTGGTTTCTGGCGAGCATCCCGGTCACAGAATCACCTCTTCCTCCGCGTCGATGTCTGCCGGAGGTTCCTCGCCGGTAAAATTGCGCCACCACTCGGCGAAGGCGTCGGAGCCTTGTTTGTCGCGCAGCCTAGCGAGATGGACGCGGGCCTGCGCGATTACGGGCAGGTAGTGGTCGGCGGCCAGATTGTACGTGCGGGCAGCCCAGATCAGAGCGCCTTCGATGTCTTCTCGCTCCTCGGCTGCCATGCCCAGCTGCCCATAAGTTCGCGCGGTGCGGCTGACGTCCTGGATTTCCTCGAAAATTTCGCGGGCCCGGTGATACCAGCTTTCGGCCTCGTCCAGCTTCTTCTGCTCGTGGAACAAGACGCCCAATTGGCGGCATTCGTCGCCGGCGTTGCGCCAGTCGCCCAGTTTTTCGTATTTTTCGAGAGCCAGGGTGTACCAACGTTCCGCGTCCTCTGGGAACATCTGACGTCCCTGTTCAAGCAGGCCGAGGTAGTGGAATTCCACTGCCATCTGGGCTTCGTTGCCCATCCGGTCGCTGAGGGTCAGTGCCTGCTTGTACCAGTTTTCGGCGTCATCGAACTGGTATTGGGCGTGCGCCACCGTGCCCAAAGCGTGATAAATGAGCACAGAGGTTTCTTCGTCGCGCGCCTCCTCGAGGATCTCGCGGGCCCGGTGGTACCAGCTTTCGGCCTCCTGGTATTCAAAGCGAAACTGGGCGCACAGCCCAAGGGAGCGGTAGTCCTTGACCATCTCCTCCACGTCTTCAAGCCTTTGGTGGATGTCCAGTGACTTGGAGAACCAGTCACGTGCCTCGGTGTACCGCCTCTGGTACTGGCGGACGAGCCCCATGCCATAGTAGTCGTCGGCAACCGGTGCGCGGTCTTCGCCATCTTCGATATCTTCAATAATGGTAAGCGACTTGATGTACCAATCCTCGGCCTCATCCAGCTGCCAGCGCCGCAGGGCGACCTCACCCATCTGGTGGTAAACGGCTGCGGCCCTCGGATCACTCTCTGCTCCGGGCTGGGAGGCGAAGTACTCCAGCAACTGCTGGTTGAGGGCGTCTGCCCGGCCAAGCTCGTTGGTTTCGATGCACTCCGAGGCCTCGGTCCCCAGCAGGTAGAGCCAGAGCTCGGTGGCGTCGTTGGCCTGCGCCTCGTCGGCCGTGGTTCCGGCGGCGTCCAGCAACTGACGGCGCAGACGGCGCAGTTCCGGATACCGCTTTTGCATCCGGTATACCTGGGCCAGAGGCTGGGTGAGAAGCTGGGCGTTGTCCCACTCCTGGGACTCCATTGCCAGGCCGAGGGCCTGCGTCAGGTTGCCCTCTTCGGCCAGGATGGCATTGGTCCCCGAGTCCTGGTTCTCGTACAGGGTCTCCATGAAGTAGTCCGCCGTGTCGGCGTACACTCGCACGAATTCCTTCTCGAGCTCGGCGACCCGCGTAGGGGGAAGCTGCCGGTAAAGAGCACGGCCGTAGAACCAGCCCATTGACGGGTGAATCTGGTAGACGCTGGGCGTGATTGGTTCCAGGAAGCCGGCAATCCGGGCCGACCGCAGCAGGGTGCGGCAGGCTCCCCAACCAAGTTGTTCGCCCATCACCGACCGGTAGGCATTTTCTTGAGTGATGTGGGTCAGAATGTCCATCATAACGCGGTTGCGGAATAGCGACAGGAAGGGTAGATGGGTACGATTGCGGCGCGGCATCCGCCCGAATGCGTGTTCCATCACTGCCGTCAGATATGGTGGGCGACCATCCTCTCCGGGGCCGGGTTGGTAGGCCTCTATCTCGCGGCGCAGTTCGGTGAGCAGTACCGAGGCTGGCACATCCTTGATCAGAGGAATTACCATCTCCATTGCCAGCGGGTGGCCATCCAGCAGTTCCAGTAGTTCAAGGAACTCCGGACCCAGACGGGCGGGGTCGATGCCGGTCTCTTCGATCAGGCGCGTGGCGAACTCGATTCTTTCGTTGCCGGTAAGACCCTTCAGCGTGTAGCTCCCGTGGGAGGCCGATATCCACGGTTCGGTGTCCCGGCGGCTGATCAGCAGCACCTCGGTCTGTCCGCCGTCTGCGGACAACTCGCGCAGGAACTCGTCCAGTTCAGCCAGTTCGCTGCCTTCAAGCAGCCCGGTTCCTGCGTAGGGGAAACCAGCCAGGTTCTCGACTGCATCCCACACCAGAAGGGTCCGGTGCCCTCGCAGGTACTCGAGGAGCCAGTTGCGGCGGGCCAAGGCCGGGAGATCTCCGAATTCCAGACCGGCCAGGGCGGTCCCCACCTCGTGCAAGGCCTTGTCCAACCCTGCTCCTACGTCAAAGATGGTATAAAAAACACCATCGTGCCGGTCACCGCTCTTCTCGAGCCAGGCCGCAAGCCCCAATGCGACTTCGGATTTTCCGACTCCCACGGGTCCGTTCAAAAGTACGACAGGGTTGGCGTCGAGGGCAGTCTCCAGTTCCAGGACCTCGCGGCGGCGGCCAATCAGGCCGTATGGTCCACCTCGGGGCAGCTGACGCGGCGTGGGTTCTGGCGTGGCGGGCTGCATGCCCGGAATGACTGTCTCCTGTTCTTCGGGCTTTATCGCCACTGGCTCATAACGGGCCGACTGGTAAGACAGTGGTGTGATCCAGTCCCACGAAACCACCGGTCCGGCGGCGGAGGGGCGGTAAGGGTTCAGCATCAGGGCGCGACGGGCATGCGCGACAGCGGAGGCGGCACCTTCTCCGTGGGCTATGGCGGAGTAGAATGCGTCTGCGAAGAGCTTCCGGCCCGACCCTCCCAGGGGTACCGGCAACACTGCCACCTCAGGCACGCCGCTCTTCAGCAAGACCTCGGCTGCGACGGGAGGATAGCAGGGAGTGGCGCAGCTAAGCAGCACGACGGGAATACCTGAGCTCGCTGCGGCTTTCCCTATTCGCTCCAGGGATGCGGTCCCCAAGAGGTGGGAGCCCTCGTTGTCGGTGGCAATTCCGTCTAGATGCAACAGGTGGTAATGCCCCGCCCGGTCTGCCAGGTGAGCTTCCAGTTCACCAACAGTCTGGGGCTTCAGACATTCCAGGGACACCTCAACGTCCAGCGATTCCATGGCCTCCAGAGCCTCGGAGGCAATGCCCTGACTGCTGGGTGGACATAACATGAGTACATTGAATTGGGTGTCGGGAAGCCCAGCAGTGGAGAATGAAGGAAGCTGATCAAGAGAACTCACCTGACGCGTCAATGCCTCAGCGCGAGCGGCCAGGTACCCGGCGTCCGGGCTGTTGAGCAACTCCCAGGGAAGGGCCAGGAGTTCAGGGCGTGGGGAGACTATGGAAAGCCGGAAGGCCTGTGCATCAATTGAACTGATCCGGGACCATATCCCCTCAGCCTCTGCGTTGGAACGAAATACTGCTTCCAGCACCAGGCGTCCCAGGTCGCGCAGCCCTGCCTCCACCGCATCGGCCCTCGCTCGAGACTCGCCAAAGGGGCTTGAAGAATATTCCGTGAATAGCCAGACCATCTCCGCCAACTCTGCATCGGTCAGCGGGTAGGGGAAGGAGACAGGTGGCGCACTCAGGCGACTGCCATCATCGCCCAGTAAAGAGAGTTGCAGTTGTCCGCTGTCGGGCAGGTCAATAATTTCCAATATATCGGGCAAGCTGTCCTCCGGGCATAGCGCAGTCGATTGAATTAATTACTGAAGGAATGAGGCTCGAAAGTTTCCACTAATTTGAATGTTGTCCCTTATATAAGGAAGGGCCAGTGCACAAAGGCGAACCGGCCCTATACTATCATTGCCCGAACAGGCAGTCCAACGGACTGTCAGTGGCGGTATGGCTTTCGCGTTCCCGTGAAAAGGCTTCGCCGCAACTCGGCGAGAGTGCTGTAGGACAGTAGAGACGCGATTGCACTGTCAGCAGCTGAGTCCGGCTAGTCTCTATTGCGCGGTGAACCCACCGTCCACGGCCATGGCAAGGCCGGTGACCAGCGAAGCGGCGTCGGAGCACAGCCACGCAACGGACTCTGCAATCTCCTCGGGCGTACCCAGTCGCCCGATGGGCTGCCTAGCAGGAATTGAGTTCTCGTACTCGGCGTCTCGTCCTCCAATGAGGCGGCGCACCATTGGCGTGTCGATGATGCCAGGACACACGGCGTTCACTCGTATGCCGTCCTGGGCATATTCGAGGGCAGCAGCCTTGGTGAGCCCAACCACCGCGTGCTTGCTGGCGACGTACGCAGACAGGCGCCGCGAACCGACCAACCCCGCAGCCGATGCGGTGTTCACGATGGCACCGCCGCCCTGCTGCATCATCTGTGGTATCTCGTGCTTGAGGCAGAGCCACACGCCCTTTACGTTGACATCGATCAGCCGGTCCCATTCCTCTTCCGGGTACTCGTGCAGACGGCCCGCCATGTATCCTTCTATGCCGGCGTTGTTGTAGGCGCAGTCCAGCCTGCCATAGGCCGCGACCACCTGGCCGACTAACGCCGCCACGTCGTCTGGGCGCGATACGTTGGCGTGGACGAAAATGCCATCCCCGCCGGCCTCCTTGATGGCGCTCAGTGTTTCCTCGCCACCGTCGGCGTTGAGATCGGAGACCACGACGGTCGCTCCCTCCCGCGCCATGACCAACGAGGTCGCCCGGCCGATACCCGAACCCGCCCCGGTGACCAGAGATATTCTGCCTTCAAGCAGTCCTGCCATACACTGAACCTCCTTGTTGCTGAGCCAGGATGGGTGCGATGAGTCTTACGCGTCCTGGAATATAAGTGAATCCAGCCGATATCTTGTTCCGCCACCAATCGATCAAGAGGTCTGAAAATACGCCTGGACGTGCGCTGATGGAAGACGTTGGGGACGGCGGAGATAATCACCTCACCATCCACGATGCGAAGCGCGAAAACGTTTACAGCTCGTTGAGATACTCCTCGTACGTAAGCTTGGTTCCAGTCGCCGTCAAGCCTCCTCCTTCGCCTACGTCTCGCCGGAGCGGCGGGCATCGGCACGCCATTCGTCGGGGCTGGGGTCGCGGTCGATGGCAACGTCAACCACCGCAGGCAGTCCCGACGCCTGCGCCTCCCGCAGCGCGTCGGGCAGATCGCGGGAGTCCTCGACGTGGACACCAAAGGCCCCGAATCCCCGGGCTATGGCCGCGTTGTCGGTCGGATAGAACTCCGAGGCGATTTCCTGTCCCCGGGGCTGGTGGTCCAGCACCATGCCCAGCGCGTTGTCGTTGAACACGACGCAGGTCATGGGCAGATCGTACTGCATCGCCGTCGAGAGGGCGTTGACCGTCATCATGTATCCGCCGTCGCCTGTCACCGCCGTTACCGGCCTGTCGGGGTAGACGAGCTTGAGGGCCACGGCTGCCGGGAGCGCCCAACCCATTCCGGCCGTGCCGCCCGGGCAGTAGAAGGTACCGGCCTGCTGGGCTTTGTACAGGTGGGCCATCCAGGTGCGATTGTTCCCTGCATCCAGAGCGTACACCGTCGAGGGGTCGGAGGTCTCGTTGAGAATCGAGACCAGCCTCTGCGGGGTAACCGGCGATGATTCTCTGTGCATCTCCGGGTCGTCGTAAAAGGACATCGCAGATTTACGAGTGGACACAGAGTTTGTCCATTCTGTGCGCTGGGCAGCATTGGCTTGAGCAGCCTCCTTTGAGGCCGCAACCAGCTGGTCCAGGATGCTGCCAGCGTCGCCGACGAGGCCGATCTCAACCGGGAAGCTCCAGCCGGCATTGCGCTCGTCGATGTCAATCTGCACCACCCTCTGGCGCCGTGGGTCAAAGATGTCGGGCCGCTCGCGGACGGTCTCCTGGGATCTCAGCAACGCACCCACTACAATGACCGTGTCTGCCTCCCCTACCACCCGGTTGGCGACGGCCTGTCCGTAGGTGCCGACCATCCCCACTGAGAGTGGATGTGTCTCCGCGATGGCGCTCTTCCCTTTATAAGAGGTTGCAACGGGCATACCCCAGATCTCTGCCAGCTCCTGCAACTGTGAATGTGCCCGGGCGACGTGCACGCCGTTTCCGGCGACCAGGACAGGGCGCCGTGACCCTGACAGCATATCGATCACGCGCTGAACATCGGACGGCGCGCTCTGGGGCTTGACGGTATTCAGGAAGCCGGCGGCGTTGTGAATGAAGGGCGCCGCCTCCAGGTCCACCTCGCCACCGATTGCTGCCGATCGCATTACCACAGACGAAGGGCCGGGCCGACCGCTGACCGCATGCTTGATGGCCATCTGGGTGGCAAGAACCGCCTCCTTGGGGCTGGCGGCCAGAGCGGTGTACTTGCTCATGGATTTGAATATGTTGGGCAGGTCGATGCTGCCGTATTCTCCCGTACCTGACTGGTTGGCCGGCCGTTGGGCTGCCCCGCCGTCTGAGGTGTCGGTGAGCACGAGCATGGGTGAACTGCTGAGCATTGCCTCCATGATCCCGAATGAGGCATTGGAGCCGATGAACAGCCCTTGCCCCATGACCACTGCCGGCTTGCCGGTGGCCCGGCCATACGCGTCGGCCATGATTGCTGCGACTTGTTCGTGCCTTACCAGGACGGTCTTGATCCGGTCCTCCCGTCCGTAAAGCAACTGGAAAATCTGCCCAGTGCCGCCACCGGGTATGCCAAAAACATACTCTACCCCGGCTTCCTCCAGGGTCTGGACGATCATCTCACTGGCTGTAGGCATGCTTCCTCCTGATGTTCCGCCGTTTGCCTTGTAAAGTCTCTTTATTATAAGAAGGAAGGGAAGGATGCGCTCACTACGCCCAAGTCCGCGATGGGATGATAGCTGTGCCTGAATAGGCGGTCAACAAACGCAAGAAGCGCGGCCTAGCCGCGCGCCGTCCTTGACCGCCAACAGGGGCGGGCGTATCATCGGCGCATTCTGGGTTCACCGGGCACCGGCAGTGCACACGGCACCACGAACTGCCGGTTCCGCACAATCGCCAGAGTGGGAGAGCAGTAATGAGAGGCGGCGACGCAGTTATTCACGCATTAGAGAAGGAAGGAGTTCGATACATCTCCGGATTTGCCGGCGGGGGTGAGGCCCCGCTGTGGCCTGCGCTACGGGCCTCTCAGCAAATACAGATATTTTCCGCCCGCCACGAGCGCATGGGTGTGGAGATTGCAGACGGTTATGCCAGGGCCACCGGCCAGGTGGGTGTGGCGCTGACCGGGACCGGACCGGGAGCCACCAACACGCTTACCGGTATCGCCGGAGCGTATGCCGACAATATCCCCGTGCTCCTGCTAATGGGACAGCATCCATTGGGAAGCATGGGGCGCGAAATTCAGCAGGAGGTTCCCTCCAGCATCTTCGACAGTTTCGTCAAGTGGAAGGGCACTATGTCGCGGGTAGAGGACATACCCGCCATCATGCGCCGAGCCTTTACCAACCTGCGTTCTGCCTCACCAGGACCGGTGGTCCTGGAAATGCCGCAGGACGTGTTGATGATGGAGGCCCCGGACGAGGTACTGAACTACGAGCCGGTAGGGCCGGGCCGCCGGGCCGCCCCCGACGCAGCGGACATCGAGCGCGCCGCGGAGATTCTGCTGAACGCCAACTTCCCGATTATGAATGTTGGCGGGGGCGTGCTGGCCGCGGAGGCCTGGGACGAGGCCCTTGAGTTGGCCGAGCTGATGGCCATGCCCGTCGCCAGCACCCTGGTGGGTAAGGGTGCGTTCCCCGAAAACCATCCGCTGTCCGTGGGGGGCGGCGTTTACCCGCGAAGCAGGTACGCCTCCGGGGCAGCTCACATTGTCAACCGGAGAGCAGACGCCGTTCTGGCCGTGGGCAACTCCTTCCGCCTGCCCAACGCCACCGACGGACGTCCCATCCCAGAGGGCGTGAGCCTGATTCACATAAACGCCGACTCAGGCGATCTCAATAAGATCTACCAGGCAGATGTGCCCATCCTGGCCGACGCCAAGCTGGCCCTTCGCAGCCTCATCGACGCCGTCCGGGACCGGATGGGACCGGGCGGACCACCGTCTGCGGCGCGGCGCGAGGAGATCGTTGCCGAGATTCGCGAGGCAAAAGCCAAGTGGCACGCCGAGTGGGAACCTACCCTCAACGACGAATCGTCTCCCACCAACGGGTACCGCGTGGTTCAGGAACTAATGAAAGTAGTCGACCTCGACCGCACCATCGCCCTGCACGATGCTGGCGGAAGCCGCGGCTATCTGTCGCCATTCTGGCCTGCGACCAAGCCGCGCAACTACATCGGCATGGGCGGCATGGCGGCCATGGGCTGGTCAATGGCCGCGGCCATCGGCGTGAAACTGGGCCGCCCCGACCATCTGGTGTTCAATGTGCTGGGAGACGCCTCTTTCGGCATGGTTGGCATGGAACTGGAAACCGCCGTCCGGATGAAGCTTCCGACGCTAACTGTGGTGCTGAACAATGGCGGCACTGGCGGAGGGCTGATGGCCATGGCCCGCGAGAATGCCGCGCCGCCTCCAATGGCCGAGTTGGGCGGTAATTTCTCCATGGTCGCTCAGGGCCTTGGCGCTTACTCCGAGCGAGTTGAAGACCCGGCAGAGCTGCAGGACGCCTTCCGCCGCGCCATTGCTGCCACCGAGAACGGCCAGGCCGCTCTGGTGGAAGTCACAATCCGCCCCATGCCGACGCCGGAGACGCCCGAGGACTGGACGCTGTAGGTTTCGGCCGATAGTCGCGCCAAAGAAGAGGCGCAGGTTTATTGGGGTAGACAGTCTGCAATAGTGGCGTGCCCGATTGGAGAGATACCCCTGTATTTGTGATTCAGGATGTCTGCGGACCGGTCGGAATCTGGCGGGAGATCATGATCGCCGGCACTGCAGCCGAGACGTGCACATTCTGATCAACTACCACCCTCGAGCACGGGGAATACAAGTTCGCGGCAAACGCTGCCAGCATCTACCCGCCCGGCAAATTGACAATGCGATACAGGTAGGCACCCCGGCACTGATGGGGGAATACCTGCGAGTCCTGGAGGATATCAGCGAATGAAAAGCGTTGAGATTGACCGCACCAAGCGGCTGAAGGAAGAGCCGGAGAAGGGCCATAACCGATGGCATCCGGACATTTCTCCCATCCTTGAGGCTAACCCCGGTGAGGAGGTACTCTTGGAAACACGGGACGCCTCCGACGGTCAGATGCACCCGGCGGTTACCACGGCCGACTTCGACCGCTTTGATGCCAAGGTTGCACATCCCCTCACCGGCCCTGTCTACATCAACGGCGCAGAACCCGGGGACCTGCTGGAGATCGAATACGTTGACATAATCCCTCAACATTACGGATGGACCAGGAACCGACCCGGTGCAGGATTTTTGCGCGATCTGTTCCAGGAGCCGTATTTCGTCAATTGGAACATAAGCGAAGGCTGGGCCACGTCCGAGCAACTGCCGGGGGTGAGAATCCCCAACGGCTCGTTCATGGGAACTGCCGGTATCGCACCTTCAAGGGAACAGATGGATTCGTGGGCTCGGAGGGAGGCGGACCTCGTGCGGCGCGGCGGAACGGCGGCGCCCCCCGACCCGGAGGATGCCGTGCCTGCCGGAGGTGCCATCGCCGCCGAGGGACTGCGGACCCTGCCGCCACGAGAGAACTGCGGCAACGTGGACGCCAAGCAACTTACCAAAGGGTCGAGATTGCTGATTCCGGTAAATGTGCCCGGCGCTCTGTATTCCTGCGGCGACGCTCACTTTGCCCAAGGTGACTCAGAGTGCTGCATTACTGCAATCGAGATGGGAGCAACCGCCGTGGTAAGCTTCCATCTGCACAAGGGAGAGGCTGCACGACATAACATCCGCTGGCCGCGATATGCCCACCCCGGGTATTTCCTGCCACCGGAGTGGGCCGCCCCCCGCAATTTCATCGCCACGATGGGCATGCCTATTCGGGACGACGGTACCCAGGAGGGGGAGGATCTTACACTGGCGGCCCGCAATGCCCTGATCAACATGATTGAGCTGCTGCAGGAGAGGGGCTGGACCCGTGAGCAGGCCTACGTGATTTGCAGCGTTGCGGTAGACCTGAGGATCAGCAACGCAGTGGACCTGCCAAATGTAACGGTCTCCGCTTTTCTGCCTGAGGACATTTTCCAGGGCTGATCCGCCAGTGGTGAAGGTCTGCGGCAGGGTAGAAGAGTAAAGAAAAAGCCGCCCATTGTGGGCGGCTTTTTGAGTCTCAAACCAGTTTCCGTGCTAGCTAATCTTCCTGATCTCCACGACCTCATCGCGAGAGACCGCGATCCGCCTTACACTAATACCGAGCTTCAAGAGCCAGTAACCCAAGGTGGCTTTGCTGACGCCCAACTCCTCGGCAGTAGCAGAAAGGCCTATGTCGTTGACTCTCTCAGGTAGCAATTCCTCGAGAGGCCGACCATTATCCTTTTCTACACGTAGCATCAACTTGGTCTTTCGTGCCACGATGCGCCTCCTACTGTCACTTGCACTGTCTCAGCGTCTTGAAGTGTTGATAAGGTATCACGACCTTGGTGGAGTGTCAAGCATACGCCAAACAATTTCCTAAACGCATTTAAGAAACATTTAGAGATACCTTTGTCATTGTAGTGCCTATTGCCCACCCTGTCGTCAGGTATGCCGTCAGTTGAATTGCCCGGAAGAGCCCGGCATGATTTACGATCCGGGGTCCTTCCCCCTGTCTTTCGAGCCTGTTGCCGCCCCCTTCAGCAGATCGCGGAAGCCTGCAATGAGAGTCTGAAACCGAAACGGCAATTGACATACTGCGGGGGCCACCATAAGCTCACGAAAGCCCCATTACCAGTAAAGGATAGCCATGCTGACACCCACGATTCGGGATGTGTACCAAGCAAGGCGGACCATCTCGCCACATTTTCAACGCACGCCCTTGCACTATTCTATGGGACTCAGTGAGGTGCTAAATGCCGAAGTGTACATAAAGCACGAGGAGCACCTTCCCCTCGGAGCATTCAAATCTCGCGGAGGCATCAACCTGCTGGCAAACATAACCTCGGAGGAGCGTCAGCGGGGTCTGATCACCGCCTCGACGGGCAACCACGGCCAGTCATTGGCCAGTGCCGGCCGAGAGTTTGGCGTGCGGGTACTCATCGGTCTGCCGGAGAATGCCAACCCGGTGAAGGTTGCGGGAATGCGCTCTCTGGGTGCGGAACTGATTTTCCACGGAGAGACCTTCGACGATGCCAGGGACTATTGCGAACGCCTGGCCCGTGAAGAGGGTTATCGCTATGTACACGCAGTCAACGAACCTCTGCTGATTGCGGGCGTTGGGACGGCAAGCCTTGAAATCATAGAGGATCTGCCGGATGTCGAAGTGATGATGCTCCCGCTTGGCGGGGGATCCGGTATTGCTGGTGCCTGTATCGTCGCCAAGTCCATCGATCCGTCGATACAGGTCTACGCCGTTCAGTCCGATGCCGCCCCCGCCGCGTATTTATCATGGAAGCAGGGGGAAATTGTCGAGGCGCTAATGGAGACTTTTGCGGAAGGAGTCGCGACCAAATCGGGTTACGAGCTTCCTCAGCGCATTATGGCGGACCTGTTGGATGACTTCCTTCTGGTGAGCGATGATGACATACGACGAGCCATTGGCCTGTTGGTGGAGAAGGCCCACACGCTGGCAGAGCCGGCGGGAGCGACAGCCCTTGCCGGTGCTGTGAAGCACGCCGACCGGCTGAAGGGCAAAAAGGTGTCGATTACGGTCAGCGGTGCCAACATCACTGCCAGCAGACTGGCAGAGGCGCTGGCGGTGTACCAAGCATCCTCCAAGTAACCAGTTGCATTATCGTCTGACGCCGCAACATTGGAATGCAATAAAACGTAAAGCAGTACACAACATAAACCAGTCTCTGTGTAACATAATGCAAATCTGGTGGCGTTACCTGCATAAGGGAGATGCCCGGTTGTAGGTCAGTCATGTTTGTGCAAAGAAGCGGGCGAGCTCGTCGCGCTGGAATACCGGAAGTGTAATTTCCTCTCCAGTCCGGGAGAACAGGATCCTGCCCTCCTCCGGCGGCAGCATCTGACCAATCTCCCATGCATCGATACCTGCCAGCTCCAGGGTGCGCAAAAGCTGAGGAGTACCGGGTGGGGGTAGCGTGATAATCAGCGCCCCCGACCCAAGCAGCCCCAGGGGGTCCAGCCCCAGAGCGGTACACGTCTCGGTGGTCCCTGGTAGCACGGGTACACTATCCTCCTCAATAGCAATCCCCAGTCCCGATGCCTGCGCTATTTCGTGTAACGCGGTAATCAGCCCTCCCTCGGTAACGTCGTGCATTGCGTGTACTGCGTTTTGTGTACTGGCGATGCGGGCCTCCGGCAGCACGCTGATGCCTGGCGAATGTAGTAGCGCTGCACAGCCGTCAATTACACTGGTTGATACTCCGGCCTCCGCCAAGTAATCTGCACAGTCCCGGGCAAGGATCGCCGTGCCCTCGATGGCCAACCCCTTGGACACCACGATGCTGTCCCCCTCCTGGGCGCCACCGGTGGTGATCAGGTTTTCCCGTTCAACCTCGCCGAGCATAGTACCCATGACTATTGGCCTCTGAATGCCTTGGGTCACCTCGCTGTGGCCGCCAATGAGGGTTACATTCAGCTCGTTGCAGGCGCTCAGGACATCCTCGAACAGGTGCGAGGCATCCTCCTCGGTGAACCATTCCGGCGCCAGGATGGTGGCCAGGAACCAGAGGGGAGTGGCGCCGGTGCAGGCCACATCGTTGGCGCAGACCTGGACGGAATACCACCCAGCGCGATCGGTAGCGAAGGTTACAGGGTCGGACTTGGCCACCAACAACCGGTCTCCGAAGTCCAGTGCCGCTGCATCTTCCCCTACTCGTGGGCCCAGCACCACCCGAGGGTCATTTCGCCCAATGGAACCCAGCAAGCGTTCGAGCAATTCAGGTGGAAACTTTCCGATCTCCATGAGCCTCTCCTAAATTAGGGGCAGAATGATTTGGTGGGACGGGCTGGCTCTGCCAATCCGCCCGGTGTTAGTAGTGAAAGGTTGGGTTGGGGAGGTTGGGGACCTGTCAGTGATTCTTGACTCCCTTTTGTTCGAGAATCCAGCGTCCGCAAAGTCCAGGAAATTTTCCGATCGGATACATCTCGACCCTTGGCCAATGGAGAGAGTAAAGAGCGGACATAACCGGCCGACTCACCTAATGCGCGATCGCCCAGCAGACGGATATCATACCTTTACAGAGATTGGCCGCTTTGCTATAGTTGAGACGTGGAGTCCTAGCGGGCCAGGGACTCTGCCACTGTTTTGGTGGGGCGTTCGTCTAGCGGCCCA
Source organism: Dehalococcoidia bacterium (assembly GCA_965261885.1). Classification (GTDB taxonomy): domain Bacteria; phylum Chloroflexota; class Dehalococcoidia; order Lucifugimonadales; family UBA3495; genus VXOI01. The sequence continues at coordinate 49,705 of CBDHDY010000042.1, read as the reverse complement.
GGACACCGCCCTCTCAAGGCGGAGATCAGGGGTTCAAATCCCCTACGCCCTACCAGTTCCCCCCATCACCACTCCTTCCTCCCCCAGGCTCTTTGCCATTTTCAGCGTTTCCACCAATTGCTCCATCTTGAGTCGCCCGGTGTTAGTGTTGCGTGGACTGGGATGGTAGCAACCCACCAGCAGCGGCAACCCCTCCTCCAGGTGATATACAGCGCCGTGCCCGAACTTTGCCCTCGGGCGTTTGGCCCCCAGTTCCGCCATGGCCTTCAGGGCTGCCTGGAAAGCAATCTGGCCCAGGGCCAGCACCACTCGTAGGTTGGGCAGCGATCGCATTTCCCGCGCCAGGTAAGGGAGGCAGGTCCGCTGCTCCTCCGGCGTGGGACGATCCTGCGGGGGCACACAGCGCACTGCGGCGCAGACGTACGCTCCCGTGTATTCCAGCCCGTCGTCCCTGTGTTCCGAGATCGGCTGGTTGGCCAGGCCGGCCTCGTACATTGCCTTGATCAAGAATGTGGCCGAGGCGTCTCCTGTAAAGACCCGCCCGGTCCGGTTGCCCCCGTGGGCCGCCGGGGCAAGCCCCAGCACCATCAGAGGCGCAGCCGGGTCACCGAAGCTGGGAACGGGCTTGGCCCAATATTCCCAATTGGAATAGGATGCGCGCTTCGTTTCGCCGATGTGCTCGCGATGCCCCACCAGACGAGGACAACGACGGCATGAGACGATGTCGCTGGTAATCTCACTCAGGGTCTCTGCTGTTTTTTCCACCCGTTTTCCACCCGTTGTTCCACACGCCGTTTCATCTTTTCATACCGGTGCAGACGCGGTCTTGATTGGATTCGTGGGTCATGTGCCTCTGTGAGTCTCTCAACCCGCAATTCGCAGCATCACAGATCGGCGAAAGGGTCACCCTCAAGGTAATGTATAATACCCGCCAACGCAGGGGCGGGTCAGCCCTGCCCCGTTTTGGATCCTGCCGGAGGTCGTTAAATGATTGATCAGGAACGCTTGGTCAATTCCTTTTGTGAGTTGGTCAAGATCGATAGCCCGTCGGACGAAGAGGAGGCTGTGGCCCAGCATCTCACCGGGCGACTGGAAAACCTGGGGTTCACCGTGGAACGCGACGCCCACGGCAATTTGATTGCCTCGGAAGAGGGTGCTGACCCTCTGATGCTTTCGGCCCACATGGACACGGTGGAGCCGGGGCGAGGGATCAAGCCGGAGGTGCAGGGCGACCGCGTCGTGTCCGACGGCACCACGATTCTTGGCGGCGACTGCAAGGCCGGCGTCGCCGCGATCCTGGAAGGACTGGAGAGCATTGCCCAGGACGGCGGCCTGCGTCGCCCCGTGCAAGTGGTAATGACCCGCGGCGAGGAAATCGGCCTGGTCGGAGCGGCCAACCTGGACTACTCGATGATCCGCTGCCGCGACGCGGTGGTTTTCGACGGCAACGGGCCGGTAAACACCATTACCGGAGCCAGCCCCACGTACATGCGTTTCGACGTGAACGTTACCGGTCGGGGCGCCCATGCGGGCGTGGAGCCGGAAAAGGGCCTGTCGGCCATTCGCATAGCCTCCGAAATCATCAACGAGCTCCCCAACGGACGCCTCGATGAGGAGACGACGTTCAACGTCGGACTGATTACAGGCGGAACGGTGCGGAATGCTGTGCCTGTCGAGGCCAGTTTCGGTGGCGAGTTCCGCAGCCACAATACCGAGACCATTGACTTGTTGCGGATGCAAGTGGGGGAGACGCTGCGCAGGGCACGGGAGAAGTACCGTGACGCCACCATCAATGAAGAGCTGGAAATGATGTTCCAGATGTACCTTCTAGACCCCAACGAGGCCATTGTTCAGCTGGTTACCGGCCAGCTGAGAAACATGTCTATGAACCCCAACATTCATCCCTCGGGTGGCGGAACCGACGCCAACGCCATGCGGCTCAACGGCGTCGAGTGTGTGGTTGTGGGTATGGCGACCAACGAGATGCACACGGTGAACGAGTACGTTGTGATCCCTGACATGATGGCCACCGCTCAGTTTTGCCAGAACATACTCACCATCAACCAGCGAGCGCGGGCATAGGCCAGACCGAGTCGCGACGAATACCGCCCTCTCCCTCAAAGGGAGGTGGCATATTGAGAGGCGAAAATGAACGGCGCAGAACTCAAACAGACCCTCAAAGAAGGCGGACGGGTCTTCGGCACGATGATTACCCACGGCCAAAGTCCGCGCTGGATTCCAGTGCTGTCTGGCGTGGGCTTGGACTACGCGGTGATAGATACGGAGCACAACCCCCGCGGCCGCGCTGAACTGGGCGATTACCTCACCATGTTCAACACCAGCGGCGTGGTGCCCATAGTCCGCATTCCAATCCCAGACTCCCACTACGTGACTATGGCAATGGACGCCGGAGCTCAGGGAGTTCTGGCTCCCTACTGCGAAACGGTGGACCAGGTCCGGGAGGTGGTGGCAGCGGCCAAGTGGCGCCCACTGAAAGGGGAGGCAGTGGACCGCGTGGTGGGATCTGGCGAGCACATCAGCGACGCCACCCGCGCCTACCTGGAAGAGCGCAACAAGAACAGCATCGCCATCATCGGTATCGAGAGCGTGGCTGCGGTCGACAACCTGGAGGCCATTTTGGATGTGCCGGGAATTGACGGCATCTTCGTCGGCCCCAACGACATGAGCATCTCGCTGGGATACCCCGACCAGTATGACCTGCCGGAGTACAAGGACACCGTCAAGAAAGTCATCGATATGTCGGAGTCCCGAGGCATCGCTACTCTGGTGCATCACCAGACCACCGAGCTGTCTACCTACTGGATAGAACAGGGGGCCAGGTTCGTGCTGCATGGCACCGACCGTCGAGCGCTGACCGAGGGGTTCCGGTCGGATTTCGGCAAGCTGCGCGCAGAGGCGGCCAAGGGATAGAGTCCCTGGTCAGGTAAACTGCCCTTGATCGGGTGGTGGTTCGGATCTGAGAACGGCGAGATTTACAGCCGCCCGTCCTTCGGCAAGCGAAGGATGGGCGGTTATGCGTTGCCCGGACTGGCTCAATCTCGTTCCCAGCGCCCCCTCAGCGACTCGACATAAACACGGTCATAGTCGCCGTAGTGGGCGTTGTCCGGGGTTTCGCCCAGTAGTTCCGCCCAGAGGTACTCCACGTCCTGCCACTGAATGGGGTAGGGAGGTTGGTCAAAAAAGGAGGCCACGGCGTCGAAAGGCGTACCACCCTGCGGGCGGGAGACGTATCCCATCATCTGAAAGTTATCGTAGGTGTTTCCGAAATCCGAGACGAACCTGCCTTTCATCGCGGCCAATATCATGTAGGTAGGCATGGTTCGGCGATTTCCCCAGCAGTAGGGGCGGGTTTCAAACCCGCCCCTACACTTTCAGGATGTGGACGGTGGTGACGTCGCCTGCGCCGGAACACTGTGCCACGCCGACCCGGGCGCGGGCCACCTGGCGCGGTCCAGCCTCCTGCCGGAGTTGTGTCACTGTCTCGTGGATCATGCGGATCCCCGAGGCACCGAAGGGGTGCCCCATGGCCAGCAGGCCGCCGTCGGTGTTGGTGGGGATGTCGCCGGTCAGTGCGGTGCGTCCCTCGGCAGTGGCCTGCCAGGCCTCTCCGAAGGGGACGAGGTGCAGCGACTCGATCTGCTGCAACTCCCCTATGGTGGCGGCGTCGTGGACCTGGCACAGGTCGACGTCCTCCGGGCCCAGCCCGCTCATCTCGTAGGCCTGCAGTGCCGCCGGCTCGGTGCGGTAAGGGCTGAAGGCGGAATGGTCGGCGCCCCGGCCGTTGTAATCGCCCGAGGTGAGCACCGCGGCGGCTATGGAAACCGCTCGGCTCTCGTCTATGCCGTAGTGGGCGAGGGATTCACGGGCGCACAGGACCGCCGCTGCCGCGCCCTCGCTGGTGGGGCAGCACTGAAAGAGGGTCAGCGGGTCGGCAATCATCCTTGACTGGAGAACTTCTTCCAGCGAGTAGATATCCTTTCGGTGGGCGTAGGGGTTCAGCGAGGCGTTCTGCCTGGCCTTCACGGAAACCTGGGCCATGGCGGTGGCTGGGGCGCCGTTGTCCTCCATGTACCTGCGGGCCCGCAGGGCGTAGCCGGCCATCATGTGGTCGCCGCCGATGTACCGCTCCGGCGCATCCTCCGCAGTGACTGTAACCGGACCGCGGGGCACCTTCTCGGCGCCGAATGCCAGGGCCATGTCGTACATGCCCGTGGTGATGCCCCAGTAGGCCTGCCAGAAGGCCGTTGAGCCGCTGGAGCAGGCGTTTTCCACGTTGACGATTGGTACACCGGTCAGTCCCAGCTTGGACAGCGTGGTCTCCCCGAGGGACATGCCCTGATAGTACACGTGCCCGAAATATGCGATGGGTATATCCTTCCACCGGACCCCGGCGTCCTTCAGGGACTCGACCACGGCGTCAAGCGCAAGGTCGCTCAGGCCTTTGTTTGGAAAGCGCCCAAAGGGGTGCAGGCCGACACCGGCCACCACGACCTCACGTCCAGGACGAAGCTGCGCCACGGTCTTGACCTCCGAAGTATTTCCCCACCGTTCGAGGCGGGGTTGGAGTGGCAGTGTCCTTCCTAAGCAGGCCGCCACTTGTAGACGAGTTTTTCGGCTCCACCCTCGTTTGGGGCGACCGCCTGGATTGCCAGTTCAACCTGCATCCCGATGACTAGGTCATCCTGCTCGCAGTCGATGACCTCCGCCAGGACCTGGGGACCCGACGGCAGTTCGACCTGTCCCAGGATGTACGGAACATCTCCGGGCCAGCCTGCGGGCGGGATACGGACGATGGTATAGCTGTACAGCGTTCCAAGCCCTCCCAAGTCCACCGGTTCCACCTCGAACGAGGTGCAGGACTGGCAGAAAGTCGCTGGGCCGAAGACGGTTACGCCACAGTCGTTGCCAGCGAATCCCGATCAGCGTGCCCTTGCTTCCGGCCTCGTCGGTGATTTGCAGTCGTCGCGGGTCAACTGAATCTGCCATGATGGTTCAGGTTTAATCTTGCGTCCATACAGTGTCAACACGGCAACCCCTTATTGCAGACGGCTGGCGGTCAACTCCGTCCCGAGAGCGCGGATATGTTCTCCTCGTCTGCTATACTCTTCCACGCCTCTAACGGAATCCTCCAGAGCTTGAGACCGCATTACATTGGCTGATTCAAGACATCAAACGGCTCCGACTGAGACAGGTGTTGAAACCCATCAGGCCTTGCGCATCCTTGAATATGGCGGGGTGGTGGCAATACCCACCGATACGCTCTATGGCCTGGCTGCCGATGCCTTCAATCCAGCGGCCATAGAGAGGGTGTTCGACATAAAGGAGCGGCCCGAGGGGTTGGCCCTACCGGTGCTTCTATCCGACCCCGGTCAGCTGGAACAGGTGGCCAATGACGTGCCTGAGCATCTTCGGGCCGTTGCCGAGGCTTTCTGGCCGGGCGCCATGACGCTGATAGTCAAACGCAATGACTCCCTGCCACCGCGCCTGACCGCTGGACACCCCACGGTGGCGGTGCGAGTGCCCGACCACCCGGTGCCTCGGGAGCTGGCGCGCAGGTTGGGGCGTCCGATAACCGGCACCAGCGCCAACATCAGCGGTGCCGCTGACCCGACGACCCTTGCGGAGTTGCGAGCACAGGTGGGAGACCGGGTTGACCTGCTGGTAACCGACGGCCCCGCACCCGCAGGAACCGCGTCTACCATTGTGGACCTGTCGGGTGATGAGCCGAGACTGGTCCGGGCAGGGGCCGTCCCGTTCGCGGAAATCGAGGTGCTATTGGCCAGCCTCTAGATTCGGCGAAGAACAGGTATCTGCACGAGAGAAAGATGATGTCAAATCAGATGCTGTCTGAAGATGAATGGGCAAGGAATGTTGGGACAGCGGCGTTTCCGGTTTCGTTTCTGCACGAATACGCAGTCGGATTACTGTGGGATGTGCTGCAAACCGAAGATGAAGTAGTAGTCAAAACGATTGACGGAAACGCGTCGGGCAATCTGAGAGAGGGCGTTGAGAGAGTAGTTATTCCCGACGCGATGCAACCGATTGGCGGATGCATTCCCGATTTGGCGTTGCTAGACAGGAATTTGCTTCCTGTGCGCGTCGTAGAAGTTGTGGTGACCTCTCCTCCGACACCATCGAAAAAGGAGAAGCTCGACAAGCTACAGGAACGCGGCGTTGAGGTTGTGATAATCCCAGTGAGAAACGAGGAGGAACTGAAGGGGCTTGCTCCGTCGAAATTCGATGGATCCAAACCGGATTGGGCATATCAATGGAATCATAAGTTGCTCGATCAAATTGGCATCATAAACATTCCGAGGCAGGACGGGATTATTAGAGGTCAGAGAGGTGCAGATAGGCAGGTTGAAGAACTAATCAAGACTCTGGTCATGTGTCGTCCTGATGTCCGAAGGCGGCTCGCCAAAGTTTTGCAGGAGATCGACAGCCTCGATTCGTGCTACCCTCTGTCCCCCAAGAATCCCAAGCGGATTGCCGACGCCTCCAAGCTGAGCGATTGAAAATGGTTAGCTCCGAAAGTCATTGCCTATGATCGCGAAGTACGAAACCTACAGGCAGGCTGTGGAGACCGAACTGCGCGACGTGTTCAATGGGCGCGACGGCTACCTTTATAAACTGTTGCGCTATCACCTCGGCTGGGTCGACCAGCAGGGAATGCCGGAAGACAATCCCACGCCGCTGCACTTTCAGGGCGCGGTCGCGCTGGTCGCCTGCGAGGCGTCGGGAACCGATTTCACGGCAGCCTTGCCCGCGGCTGCAGGAGTGGAGCTGGTGCACCACTTCACACTGGTGCACGGAGAGGTGCAGGCCGGGAGGGCCGAAAGCGTTGACCGTCCCGGCATCTGGTGGGTGTGGGGGCCGGCCCAGGCCATCAACGCCGGCGATGGGTTGCACGCCCTGGGCAGGACGGCCATGATGCGTCTCGGAAAGCGGGGATTGCCTCCTGATCGCGTGTTGCGGGCTGTCCGGTCCCTGGATCAGGCTTGCATGCTGCTCTGCGAGGGGCAGTACATGGACCTCGAGTTCCAGGACCAGCTAATGGTGACGTCGGCTGCATATCTGGAAATGGTAAGCCGCAAGTCCGGAGCGCTCGCTGGTTCGTCCGCCGAGGCTGGGGCCCTCGCCGCCGGTGCCGACGACGAGCAGTGCGCCGCCCTGCAACGTATGGGGGTCAAACTGGGTGCAGCCTGGCAGGTTTCCCGCGACGCCGACGATTTCTGGGGAGAGCGCGGCGACGCGCTGACGGCCAGCAATATCGTCGCAAAGAAGAAGAGCCTGCCCGTAATTCACGCCCTGGAGCACGGCAGCGTGGCCGCCAGGAGGGAGCTTGGTTCCATCTATATGAAGCGCGTGCTGGAACCGGAAGACGCCTCCCGCCTCGTGGCCATTCTGGAAGAGGCGGGATCCCGGGTGGCTTCAGAGGAAAGGGCGCGCCAGTTGGTGGACGAAGGCTTGGCCGAGGCGTCATCCGTCGGAGACTCCGGCACTGGAATGGCCCAGCTCAATGAACTGGGCGAATGGGCCCTCGCTGGCGGCCGCTGAATCCGGGTCTCAATCCGGGTATCAACCTGGGTTTCATCGAATCGCCTGAAAAAGAGAGTGAAAACTGGCCAGGGGGAGAAGCACAGGTGGTCAAGCGCAGTCTGTCCCAACTTGACGTAAACGGCAGCCGGGTACTGGTGAGGGTCGACTTTAATGTGCCCATCGAGCAGGGCATCGAAGCCATTGCCGGATATGATCAGCGTCTTCGAGCAACGTTGCCCACCATCCAGTACCTGATCGAACGGGGCTGCCGGACCATCCTGTGCTCTCACCTGGGGCGTCCCCGTGGCAAAGTCGACGACTCACTGCGGCTGGGGCCTGTGGGCGACCGGTTGGCCGTCCTCCTTGAGCACCCGGTCAAGAGCCTGCCGGAGATCACGGGGCCGTCGGTGGAGGCGGCGATCGCCGCCATGGCTCGAGGCGAAGTGGTGCTGCTGGAGAACCTGCGATTCGACGCGGGCGAGGAGGCCAACGATCCTGTCTTCTCCCGGTCTCTGGCCGCGCTTGCCGATTACTTTGTGATGGACGCCTTTGCCGTGGCACACCGGGCCCATGCCTCGACGGTGGGGATCACCGAGTTCCTCCCTTCGGCCATGGGCTTTCTCGTGCAGAAAGAGGTCAGTTCCATGGGACGCGCGCTAGAGTCTCCAGAGAAGCCGTTGGCGGCGCTGATGGGCGGGGCCAAGGTGAGCGACAAGATACTGCTCCTCGAGAACATCATCGACAAGCTGGACCACCTGTTCATCGGCGGCGGGATGTGCGTCACTTTTCTCAAGGCGCAGGGTCATGGAGTCGGGGCGTCGCAGGTGGAGGAGGACCGCCTGGAGTTCGCGCGAGAGATGCTTGATGCCGCGAACCGCCGGGGTATCAAGGTGCACCTTCCTGCCGAGGTGGTGGTGGCCAGCGAATTCGCTGCCGATCCCTCCGGAGTCCAGGTGTCGCCGGCAGATGCCGTTCCCGAGGGTGGATACATCATGGACATCGCGCCCTCGGCAGCACTGGACTTCGCCAACGGGTTGCAGCAGTGCCGCACCGTGATCTGGAACGGGCCAATGGGTGTGTTTGAGATGCCACGCTTCAGCGAGGGCACCCGCGTCGTTGCCGAGGCAATCGCCAACTCTCCCGGGATCACCAGCGTAGTGGGCGGAGGTTCTACGGCAGAGACAGTGGAGGCCCTGGGACTTATGGACAAAATGACCCACGTATCCACTGGAGGCGGGGCATCACTGGAGTTCCTGGGCGGCATGGAGTTGCCTGGTATCGCAGCGCTTCCTGACGCTACATAAACCTGACGCAACATAAAGAGGTTATCCGATCCTGGCTGATGGATGCGGCCGGGGATTCCACCCTCAACTTGACCGTCCTCAGCGAGGGACCGTCTCAATTGAGGGATAGGAAGAATCTGAATGGCTCTGGCTCACGGGGAGGGGCGTGGCAAGGACCCCTAGTTGAGGAGACACCATGATAGACATTGAAGAACTTCGAGACTGTTACATGAACACCTCGTCCAAGATGGTGCTGCTGGTGGTTGACGGCCTGGGCGGTCTGGCTCACCCTGGAACAGGTAAATCGGAGCTGGAAACGGCCCACATCCCCAATCTCGACGCGCTGGCGCAGGTGAGCGCCTGCGGGCTGACCACTCCCGTACTGCCCGGAGTGGCGCCGGGGAGTGGCCCCGGCCATCTGGCCCTGTTCGGCTATGATCCGCTCAAGCACATGATCGGTCGCGGCGCGCTGGAGGCCCTGGGCATCGATGTCGAGCTGCAGCCCGGCGACGTGGCGGCCCGGGGCAACTTCTGCACCGTGGACTCCGGCGGCCTGCTGGTGGACCGGCGTGCCGGACGGATTCCCACCGAGCTGAGCGTGCCCATCTGCGAGCGGCTGGACCGCATAGCACTCGAGGGCGTGCAGGTGGATGTGTTCCCGGTGCAGGACTACCGGTTCGTGTTGCGGCTGCGCGGCGATGGGTTGTCGGAGTCGGTATCCGAGACGGACCCGCAGCGTGAGGGAGTGGCGGCGCTACCAGTGCGGGCGCTGAACACGGGGGCGGAACGGACGGCGGAACTGGTCAACCGGTTCGTGGACCAGGCAGCGAAACTCATGTCGGAGGAGGACCGGGCCAACATGCTGCTGTTGCGTGGCTTCGCCCAGATGCCGAGCCTGCCTCCCATGGGCGACGTTTACCGGATGAACCCCGCAGCCATCGCCGCTTACCCAATGTATCGTGGTCTGGCCACCGTGGCGGGAATGCGGGTGATCCCCACCGGCCGTCATTTCTCCGACGAAGTTGAGACCCTTCGCCAGAACTTCGACTCCCACGACTTCTTCTTCATCCACTACAAGCCCGCGGACGCTGCCGGAGAGGACGGGGACTTCGACGCCAAAGTGCAGAGGCTGGAAGAACTGGACCCGCTGATACCGGCCATCAGGGAATTGGAACCCGACGTGTTCATGGTTGCCGGTGACCATGCCACACCGGCCATCACAGCCGGGCACAGCTGGCACCCCGTACCGTTCTTGCTCCACTCAGCCCTGACACTGGGCGAGGGCATACCTGCATTCAGCGAGCGGGAGTGCCGCCAGGGTTCCATTGGCAGCATTCCGGCCACAAACGTCATGCTGCTGGGAATGTCCCACGCTGGCAAGATGGCGAAATACGGCCCCTGATTTGCCTGCCACTGAACCGCCCTTATCCGCTATGGTAGGGGCGGTTCTTTTTTGGACGAATCGATCCGGGAGGCAGTGCGAGCAATGCCCCGTTCCATCGTTGCCGGAAACTGGAAAATGAATACCACGCTAGACGAGGCGGCCGCGCTGGCCTCCGAGGTCGCCGAGGGATCGGCTGCTGCAGGGGCAGTGGAGTTGATCCTGTGTCCACCCTACATCTCGCTGGCTGCGGTTCGGCGGGCAGTCAATGGTAGCGGCGTCCACGTTGGAGCGCAGAATATGCACTTTGAGGCCTCCGGCGCGTTCACCGGCGAGGTGTCCGCATCGATGCTGCGCAGCCTCTGCCACTACGTTATTCTCGGTCATTCTGAACGGCGGCAGTTGTTCGGCGAGACCGATGAAACGGTCAACCGCAAAGTGCACGCGGCCTTGGCCGCCGGACTGCGTCCAATCGTTTGCGTGGGTGAGACCCTCGCGCAACGCGAGGAGGGAATGGCTGCCGATGTGGTGGAGGGCCAGGTTCTTGCGGGAGTGGCCGACGTACACGACATAATGGAAGTTGTTGTTGCCTATGAACCGGTCTGGGCCATCGGCACAGGCCGGGCCGCCACCCCCGAAATTGCCGAGGAAATAATGGGTGGCGCCATCCGGGACGCCCTCCGCGACCTGTTCGGAGATGACGGCGACACGGTGCCCGTGCTCTATGGCGGGAGCGTCAACGCCGGAAACGCGGAGGCCTTCTCCTCCCAGCCCAGCATCAACGGCGCGCTGGTGGGCGGCGCGAGCCTCCAGGCAGACCAGTTCTTGCAGATAGCGGCCCAGGTGGCCAGCGCGAAGGGTTAACTGCTGCCGCCGCGGGTCTTATATTCGAAATGAATTGAGGGATCTTTCCGAAACTTATTTCACAGCCCCTTTCCATCGTCTTCGAATTCCATTGGAATAGTGTCTCCATACCTTGGATGAAGGCGATTGAGACGCCCCATGAACTCGTACCAGGAGTCACTTAGCTTCATGATCGTAACTACAGATCCAAGATGTTCTCGAAGCTTAGGGTAGCCGACGTTTGTAGTTAGCCTTTGGAACAGCTTGTGTTTGAGATTTCCAGAGTTGTTGCGTGGCGTGACCTTCTTTAGCTCGCTCAAGACCCCTGGTGCCAGGCGTCGGTAGACCATATCGTTAGTCAACTTCCCAAAATACTGAGGCCGCTTCACAGTATCGTCCGGGTAACGCAAAGACCTGAGCCGGAACATCTGTCGGTAGTAGTCGTCCGGAAAAGTTCTGACGTATGGTTGCAGTTCCTTGGCGATAAACTCTTCTAATATCGCCGCAAGCGCATTTTTCGCCCTTAATTCTTGGTAGCCAGTAGCTTCATCAACTAGAGCTATAATCCCAACTTTGGCGAAGCTACGCATGAGGATTTCTGCTTGCTGTGCAACTGGGCGTTGGTTGGGAGTCAGCGTGTTTGCGTCCCGCGCCTTAAGATAGACCTCACAAACATCCGGCAAAAGTTCGGCCCGGTAGCCATTCGCTCTTAATCCATTTGGCGTACTAAACGAAATGGGCTGACTTCTTTCTATGACATCAGGAGTGAGGAATGGCTCAAGTCCGGCTCCTTGGAGCATCGGAGGAACGTCTGGTTTCCTAGATGCTGCCCGCCTTTTCCGTCCTAGTGCTGTCAGTAGGCCGGCCTCAGAAAGGACTCGAGTGCCGTCCTCTAATACGTAAGCTTCGAGGCGCGTATCGGCTATTATCAACGGTGTGTCTTCCGCGCTGCAAACCGCACGAGGGAGACCTTCAGTATCCCAACGCTGGGCTGCCGCCTTTCTGGCTATGGTGCTTCGCTCTTGAGGGGATAATTTCTCTGCTCGAGCTTTTCCACCTCGAGCCTTGCCAGTTGGCTCAGTTTCGGCCATGGTTGTCCTCCCGCTATAATGCAAGTATATCCTTGCATTATAGCCAATAGTTAGGTTTTTGCAAGCATTTATAGATGATTGTTAAGAAAGCTTCTGCCGGGATAGTCTAGGTTTATGAAGTCAGGTTCAAAGTGGAGCCTAGCGGTCTTGATCTTGGTAGGTGTAACGATGACGAAGAGATGGTTAGCCCTGAGCATTGGCGACTGACTTTGAATCAGTGGCCAATTGGATGTGGATCTGACGGTGAATTGTCTCAATGACGACTGTCAACAATGCGGGCATAAATTTATCTTGGCCAATGGGGATGCTTTGATGAATCGGCTGAGACGGTGGCACCAGTGCGAATTGAAGCGATATAGAAATGACAGGTAGCGAGCCCTCTTCGACAACGGCGCCCTTGGTCTGCGTTGTCGGACCGACGGCGGTGGGGAAGACGGCGCTGGCGATTGCGTTGACGCAGCGTTTTGGCGGCGAGGTGGTCAATGCCGACAGCCGACAGGTTTACCGGCGGATGACCATCGGCACGGCCAAGCCCACCGTCGAGGAACGGGCGGGGGCGCCTCATCACCTGCTGGACATAATCGACCCACCGGAGCCGTTCGGGCTGGCGCTGTTCCTTGAGCACGCCACCAAAGCATTTGCCGGAATCCTTGAGCGGGGAAACCTGCCGATCGTCTGCGGCGGGACCGGGCAATACGTATGGGGCCTGGTCGATGGACAGCGGGTGCCGGCAGTGCCGCCTGATCTCGAGTTTCGCGCCGGGCTGGAATCGGAGGCCGAGCGGCTGGGGGCTGACGCGCTGCACGCCCGGCTGGCGGCGATCGACCCCGCCCGGGCGGCGGCTCTCGACGCCAGGAACGTGCGGCGGGTGATTCGGGCGCTGGAGATTCACCGCGCAACGGGACGCAAGCCGTCGGAGTTCCTTTCCGTCGGTGAGCCATCAGCCAGCAACGCGTTGCTGCTGGGGCTCACCATGGAACGCGGGGAGCTGTACCATCGCATAGACGTGCGGGTCGACGCGATGATGCGAGATGGGTTTCTTGATGAGGTTGAGGATCTGTTGAAGGCAGGCATTCCGATCGGTAATGGGCCGCTGGACAGTCCGGGATACAGAGAACTGGGGCAGTACCTGACCGGGTCGCTTCCGCTCGAGGAGGCGGTGGCCCGGACCAAGACGCAGACGCACCGGCTGGCGAGGCGTCAGTACGCCTGGTTCAAGCCGTCGGACCCGCGCATCCACTGGCTGGATGCAGCCGGTCCGGGGCTGGTTGAGAGGGCGTCGGAGGCGGTGTCGTCGTTCCTGAATTCCGAGACGCCGTGATACAATGGCCGAAATCCAGCTTCCTTATATAGAAACAATTAGTGGGCATTTCCAGGAGCCGAGGCGATGCAATTCACCAAGTTCACCAAGATGGAAGGGGCCGGCAACGACTACGTTTACATCGACGCGCGGGACCAGAAACAGGACTGGCCTGAGCTATCGCGCAGGATGAGCGACCGGCATTTTGGGGTGGGCAGCGACGGGCTGATCCTGATCGCCGACTCTGACGTGGCAGACCTCAGGATGGTGATGTTCAACGCCGACGGCTCGCAGGGCGAGATGTGCGGGAATGGCATCCGCTGCTTCGCGAAGTACGCCATCGATCGGGGAATTGCAGCCCCGTCGAGCGACGGTCTGAAAGTGGAGACGCTGGCCGGAATACGTACCGTTGTCCCCACCTTCGACGGCTCGCGTATCACCGGTGCCCGGGTGGCCATGGGCGCCCCGATCCTGACGCCCCGCCGACGTGCCGGTGTTGCTGGCCGAGGAGTTGCCGCCGCCGGTGCTGGCGTATCCGTTCTCAATGGACGGCCTCGATCTGCCGCTGAGCTTCGTGTCGATGGGCAACCCGCACGCGGTGACCTTCATCGAGCAGCCTGTTGCCGACTTCCCGCTCCATACCGTGGGGCCGAAGGTTGAGCACCATACCATGTTCCCGAGGCGGGTGAACTTCGAAATCGTCAATGTGGACGCGCCCGGCAAGCTGACGGCAAGGGTGTGGGAGCGGGGCAGCGGCGAGACTCTGGCCTGCGGCACCGGCGCCTGCGCCATCGCAGTTGCGGCGCGTCTGTCTGGGCACTGCGGCGACGAGGTGGACATAACGCTTCGTGGAGGTACTTTGCATATCCAGTGGGATGGCAAGGGCGAGGTGATGATGGAGGGTCAGGCGACCGAGGTATTCACCGGGGAGTGGGCCTCCTGATGACCACGGCGAGGACCAAGCGGCTGACGTTCGAGGAGTGGCAGGCGCTGCCTGAGACCAAGCAGCGCTGTGAGGTCGTGAATGGAGTTTTGGTGATGCCCCCGAGTCCAACCGATGAACACCAGTGGCTTGGTTTCGAAATAGCGTCGCGCGTTTCTTCGTTTGTAGCGGAAAAGGGACTGGGAGTAGTCCTGATGGCTCCACGCGATGTGCTGATAAGCCGAGAACCACTGCGGGTTCGCCAACCTGACGTGTTGTTCCTGAGCTCCTCTCGTGCAGGAATTAGGAGGCCTTCCGATTTAGTTGGTAGGAACCGAATCGACCAAGCACCTGACTTGGTTGTTGAGGTCATGTCGCCCAGCAACACGCCTAGGGATGTTGAGGAGCGACTTGCGGACTACCGGAGCATCGGAGTGCCGGAGTGCTGGCTGGCCAGATTTCCGACGCGCACAATAGAGGTACTCCGACTGACGTCGGACGCTTCGATCACCGTCGCGACGTACGGTTTGGGAGATGTGCTGCGTTCTGAGGTTGTTCCGGGATTTGAACTCCCCATCGACGACGTATTTGGGCCGCTGCTGGCATAGGCGAGGGGATGCGATGATGGAGGGCCCGGCCACCGAGGTATTCACCGAGGATTGGAGCGTCTGATGACCACGGCGAAGACCAAGCGGCTGACCTTTGAGGAGTGGCAATCGCTGCCTGAGACCAAGCAGCGCTGTGAGGTCGTGAATGGAGTTCTGGTGGTGCCCCCGAGTCCTTTCGGCGAACACCAATGGGTTATTAGTGTGATTTTTAGTGCCCTGGACCGGTTCTTGGTGAGTAATCGTTGGGGCATTGCGCTGACTTCTCCTTACGATGTTTTGATACACCGAGATCCTCTCAGGGTACGTCAGCCCGATATCCTTGTGGTCAACCCTGAATTGACGAGAATCGCTCGCCCTGCGGACTTGGCAGGGCTGCCGTTCGTTGAATGGCCACCGCTGCTGGTGGTGGAAGTGCTTTCCCCCAGCAACACGCCGAGGGATGTTGAGGAGCGTCTGGCCGACTACCGGAGCATCGGGGTGCCGGAGTGCTGGCTGGCGAGTTTTGACAGTCGAACCATAGAGGTGCTCCAACTGACATCGGACGCTTCGATCACCGTAGCCACGTACGGATTGGGAGATGTGCTACGTTCTGAGGTTGTCCCGGGATTTGAGCTCGCCATCGACGACGTATTTGGCCCGCTGCTTTCGTAGGCGAGGGGATGCGATGAAGCTGTACAAGTTGCCGATCGTTCTCTACGAGCCCTCGGAGGATACCGAGTACAAATACATGGCAGAAGTGTCTGCCCTGCCTGGTTGCCGTGTGTGGGGAGATTCGGTGGGAGAAGCGTTGGACTACATCCGAAGTATGGCGGAAACGTTTGTTGATTCTTACCTGGATCGAGAGACTCCCCTGCCTGAGGAAGTAGAGTTATTGCTTTACGAGCCTTCCGGAAAGGTCATCCAAGGTGAGATTATAGTCACGGCGTGAACCATCGAGAACTGACAGGGAAGCCAAAGCGTTTGGGGTGTGAACTTCATCGCCAAGGAATAGGATCCCATGAAATGTGGATCAACACGCTGAACGACCGGTCGACTGTTATTCCCAGCTGGCGAGCTAGAGACTTAAGGCCGGGAACGATAGCTGGGATTCTGCGGGACCTGGGCATCTCCCGGAGCGATCTTAACCGTGCGTGAACAAATGCATCACTCTTCGAGAAACTTGGAACAGAGGCCGCAAGGATGAAATTTTCTGACCGATTGGGCAAATTGGCGCCATATCCCTTCGTGGAGATCTCCCGCATTATTGCGGCCAAACGGGCCGCGGGGGCCGACGTGGTGACCTTCGGCATCGGCGACCCCGACATACCCACGCCGCAACCCATCATCGACCGGCTGCTGACTGCGTCGCAGTACCCGCCCAACCATCGCTACCCGGAGACAGACGGCCTGCCGGAGATGCGCCGGGCCATCGCCGAATGGTACGACAACCGCTTCGGCGTGAAGCTGGACCCGGACACCGAGGTGCTGCCGCTGATCGGAGCCAAGGAAGGCATCGGCCACGCCGCGTTCTGCTTCCTCGACCCCGGCGATATCGCGCTGGTGCCCGACCCGGCCTATCCGGTCTACGGCGTCGGCACCATGTTCGCCGGAGCGGAGAGCCACGTAATGCCGCTGTACGAGCGGAACGGGTGGCTGCCGGAGCTGGATGCCATCCCCGCCGACGTGGCCAAGGCCGCGAAGGTGATGTGGCTGAACTACCCCAACAACCCGACGAGCGCCATCGCCACAGCAGAGGACCTCGCGTCGGCAATGGCCTTCTGCCGCGAGAACGATATAGCCCTGCTCCATGATGCCGCCTACAGCGAGGTCGGGTACGAGGGCTACCGATCCATCAGCTACATGCAGCTGGACGGCGCCAAGGACATCGGCATCGAGTTCCATTCGCTGTCCAAGACCTACAACATGACCGGATGGCGCATCGGCATGGCGGTGGGCAACGCTGACATGATCAAGGCGCTGTTCCAGATCAAGGCCAACCTTGACTCGGGAGTTCCGCAGGCGGTGCAGGAAATGGCCATGGAGGCCCTGACCGGTCCGCAGGACTGCGTGGACGACAACGTTGCAATCTACCAGTGGCGTCGCGACCGGGTGGTGCAAGCCTGCCGTGCCGCTGGCATGGAGGTGAACGTGCCCCGGGCCAGCCTGTACATCTGGGCCAAGGTACCGGCCGGGTTCAGTTCTGCCGAGTTCGCGCAGCGACTGCTGGAAGACCTGGACGTGGTGGTCACCCCCGGCTCCAGCTATGGCCGGTACGGCGAGGGCTTCATCAGGCTGTCGCTGACCACGCCGGACGAGCAGGTGGAAAAAGGTTGCCAGCGAATCGAGGGCTGGGCGATTCCGGCCCCGCAGGGAGGTTAGCCCATCGCCAGGAACGGAAAGCGTCGAGGGGAAGCGGACGCCCAGAAGAAAGCCCCGAAGTCGTCTAGGCTGGTTGACGTAACCCCTGCACCGGAGCGAGCCATACTGGTCGCGGTGGAACTGAAAGGCCGCGACGAACTCTGGACGCTGGAAGACACGCTGGGCGAACTGCGTCATCTTACAGAATCGGCCGGCGCCGAAGTGGTGGGTACCATGTTCCAGCGGTCGGAGCGGCTGACGCCCACCTATATAGGCAAGGGGAAGGTGGACGAACTCCGCGTCCTGGTCAGGGAGCTGTCGGCAGATGTCGTGGTCTTTGACGAAGAGCTGACCCCGACCCAGCAGCGCAATCTTGAGGCGGCCCTCTCTCCCAATTCGGCTCCAATGTACGGGGAAAGGGGCGAGATTAAGGTGATCGACCGGACCGCCCTGATACTGGACGTGTTTGGCCGACACGCCTCCACCTACGAAGGCAAACTGCAGGTGGAGCTGGCCCAGCACGAGTACCTCCTGCCGAGGTTGGCCGGCCAATGGTCGCACCTTGAGCGGTTGGGCGGCGGAATTGGGACCCGCGGGCCCGGTGAGACCCAGATGGAGACCGACCGGCGGTTGGTGCGGCGGCGGGTGCAGAAGATCAAGGCAGAACTGGACGGGGTGAGGCGCCGGCGCTCCCTGCACATGGACCGGCGCAAGAAGTCGGCCATCCCAATGGCCACACTGGTGGGTTACACCAACGCGGGTAAGAGCACGCTGTTCAACGCGCTGGTGCAGTCGGGCTCCAGCGGCGACGCCTCCCTGGCCGCGAATCAGCTCTTCTCCACGCTCGACCCGGTGACACGGCGGATTCGTCTGCCGTCGGGGGCACCACTGTTGCTTAGTGATACCGTGGGTTTCATCCAGAAGCTGTCGCCCAAAGTGATCGCCGCCTTCCGTGCCACGCTGGAGGAGCTTGACCGGTCCGATGTGCTGCTGCATGTGATCGACGTCTCGCACCCCAAGGCCCCGGAGCAAACAGAGGTGGTGGAGCAGACGCTGGATGAGCTGGGCTTGGGCGACCGCCCGCGGCTGCTTGTCATAAATAAGATGGACCTGCTGACAGACTCCGCCACCGCAGGCGGAGAGCTGGCACAGGTGCGGGAGCTATCCCTGGGAGCAGGCTGGGAAAAGGACGCCGCCGATGGCGTCCTGGTGTCGGCGGAGAAGGGCTGGAACCTGGACCACCTGCTGTCCGAGATCGAGAACCAGCTCGTCAATATAGACGGCCCGCTGCTGATGACCGAGGAGTACGCTGGCGGCAGGCGGTGAGGGGTGGCGGGAAGTTGCGTAGGAGCGGTCGGATAGACTCCCAACCCGAATGTTTTATTCAGCTTTCTCCACAAAGCTGAGGTCCGGTAAATGGACAGACCTAGGCGGGGTGTAGCAGTGGGCGAATCGGACTATAAGCAAGAGATTATTTCTGAAATCGAAATCTCGCAGCAAACTGGAAAGATCAGATTATTCAACAGGAGAATTTGGATTCCTGACTGGCAAAAATCGATTCCCGAATCAATGGTTAAGCTAAATTCCTTGCCTGCGTCCTGTTTACTTGATCTTCAAAGAAAACCAAGAGTGTTGCTGGAAGTTAATCTGGAAGGGGAGTCCGCACTTCAATCCTGCGCGGTAATGCAAACTCAAGGAAGTTACGTACCGATACAATTTGATGGCCTGCAATATGATTCTTATCCCATTAAGCTCAACAATTATTGCGAAATGAGCGTCACAAACGAAGCACTATCGGTACGTGGAGAATATCAGGTCATCGATGAAGGGTTGAGGATTCTGAGAAATACTGACTCAAAGATATCTCGAATCCAAGCCATCGTAATCAATTTGGCACTAAGAAATGCAGAGACAATCCTTGCAAGCATTGATGGTTGGCAGTTAGAATTCTCTCCCTTCCTAGGTGATTCTGACACAGGATCTTCATTCTTGGTAACCCATCTTCTGACTATGGACGTTCCAAATGAAAGTACGAGTGACCAAGATATTGAGGAGTTCGTTCGCAGAATAAAGACCACGTTATCGGTATTCAATATGAACTGTAGTGATGTGATTCCCGTTGTGGGATTAGACTGCGTGGGTAGCATCGCATCGTATATGGTAATGCAGCCCCATTGTGACGAATATCAAGAACAGAATATATTAGAGGGTAACGGTACCTATCTTCAGAGAGGTGATAAGCTCGCCGAAATGTTGATCGACATCTTTGACTCTCTATCAGAAGCGAGTGTCGAATATCTAATGGGGGTCGAGTACCTCACCTGTGACAGGTTTATGACTATACCCTTAGTGTGGTCAGCACTGGAGAAAATGTGTGGTTCTAGTAGGAAACTTGTAAGAAGAGAGCTTAATGGGTGCGTAGATTCTTTGGCGCTTCCATCCGAACACAATTGGATACTAAGCGAACTGAGGACGAGAAAGCACCATGACTTTATCGACGTCTTTGACGACTTGCGAAACTATCTCTTACACCAAAAGAACGGAATAACAAGAGGCAGACCATTGAGCCCTGAGATAAGCACCAAAGTGCTGCAGTTGGGCTACTGGCTGTGCTGGGCTAAACTGGTCGCTGACATGGGGATCGATTGCTGGCCTCTTCGCAGGGCCAAGACTTTGTTCGCCAATTGGACCTTCAAGCAGATTGAGAGTGGCTCTACCATGGTCGACAACTTTTCGGTAGACCAATCGATGGATCTTTTATCTGCCCTGGACAGATTGGCATATGGACCGCAGAAACCGGGAACCGTATCGGCTTTACTTGAAACTCCAGATGGCAAAATTCTGCTATTCCCTGCAACGGCTTGGCCGACAGAGACGCCAGAAGATCGAACGACCAACCTCTGAGGGTATGTGGCAACGTACTCGTGGTCACTGGACAAAAATGCAATGACAAGTTGGTTCGCACAAGATACGTTATGTTCGACAGAGGCGGATTTTTGGGCTTTTTGACATAATATCGCTTATCAGCGAACCTCCCGCAGTGCGCTTGCTGGGGAGCCGCTCCAGGATCTCCTGCGGCGAGGCGGCGGATTTCGTTGGCGGCAGGGTTGCGCCGGTGGTGGCGGCTTCCCTATAATTGATTCTTGTCCCGAACGCGGGCGGTTAGCTCAGTTGGTCAGAGCGCCTCGTTCACACCGAGGAGGTCGGAGGTTCAAGTCCTCCATCGCCCACCATGTCGTAAGGGACTCCGAGAACCGGGCGGCGGCCCGGGCTCCCCGGGCCGAGGTGGCGGAACGGCAGACGCGCTGCGTTCAGGGCGCAGTATCCTTACGGATGTGTGGGTTCAAATCCCTCCCTCGGCACCAACTCCAGCGAAGCTGGCCCAACGGCACCCATCGTGCGCTTGTAGCTCAGTGGATAGAGCGCTGCCCTGCGGAGGCAGAGGCCGTGAGTTCGAATCTCGCCAAGCGCACCATTTCTTTTCCCCTTCTCCTGACCCTCAACCCTTATTGCCTGTGACGCGACGGCTCCGAGGGTCTCGGTTTCTTTTCAACCCCTGTCCGCCGTTGGCTCGCTGTACGTTTCCCATCTGAGACCCGATTGACTGAGTTCCAGCCCTTTGCGATTTCTGTCATCATGCGGCGTAGAGTCCTGGGATTCCCGCGGAAGCGGGAATCCAGGTGAGTACGGTCAGCGGACTTAGGGTGCAGGCAACGATGGTTGGTATGGATATGCTCGGAATCAGCTAAAGTTTCTGGAGCTTTTGCACCCGCTGGTTGGCTGTGTCTATGCCGTAGATGCTTCCCTCGGAGTCGGTGTAGACCTGATGGGCCCCTTCGAAAGTCCGTCCACGTGCCAGCAACTCGCCGTCGAGGGTGTACATGCTGATGCGGGGGATCTGGTCCGTTACGTAGACCACCTGGTTCGCGTCGATGTGCACTCCCATAGGGCACTTGAAATCAGTCCACTCGGCCAGAAAATCTCCCTCTGACGTGAACACCTGCACCCGGTGGTTTTCCCGGTCGGCAACGTAGACCCGGCTGTCCTGGGACACGCGGATGCTGTGGGGCACGCGGAACTGCCCGGGCCCGCTGCCGGGGCTGCCGAAGCTTGTTATGTAATCTCCCGTAGCACTGAACCGGTGGACGCTGGAGTTGCCGTAGCCATCGGCGACGTACAGCTCCCCCGACGGCGCCACGCAGACGTCGGCCGGGTGGTTGAAGGGAGCCTGCATGGCCGCCTGGTCCCGCGTTCCCAGCGAGCGAAGCAAGTGGCCGGCGGTGTCGTACATCAGCACCTGGTGGGCGTCGCGGTCGGTCAGGTACACGGTGTCGTCGGGGCCGACGTGGATGTGATGGGCGTCGGCGGGCACGCCATCCTGTCTCTGCCACACCCCCTGAATGCTGCCGCCACGGTCGAACTTCAGCACCGCAGGGCCCTGCCTTTGAAACACGTACACATGGTCAGTGGAGTCGACCGCCACGCCGCTGGGTCCCTGGAGCGTCATCCCACTGAGCAGCCTGGCCCAGCCGGGCTGGTACTCGTACCTGAACTCTCCTGCGCCGATGGTTGCTGCCATTTCGTCCTCCGGGTCGGTTAGGATTGCCCGTGCTATACTGCCGTCGCGGGCCGGATGGCCCTATTTTGTGTCATATTACTTCATCTTTGTAGTGCCTGGATGATTGCCGGGCATTCGCTGGGAGGCGAAGGTGAAACTGGACGGTTCAGTGATTATCGTTACCGGCTCGTCGAACGGGCTGGGTGCTGCTACGGCCCGTATCGCCGCGTCGAAGGGCGCCAGGGTCGTGATCAATTACACCAAGAGCGAGGCGGACGCCAAAGAGACGGCGCGGGCGTGCAGGGACCTCGGCGGGGACGCCGTATTATGTCAAGGCAACGTGGCCGACGACGCCGACTGCCGGCGCATGGCCGCCGTTGCCCTGGAGCAATGGGGGCGCATCGACGGTCTGGTGAACAACGCCGGGTCGTCGGTATTCGCCAGCGCCACCGACCTGGAATCACTGTCTGGCGAGGACTTCCTTAATATATACGCGGTCAATGTGGTGGGCGCCTACCAGATGATACGAGCGGTGACTCCGACCCTGAGGGCGCAGGGAGCAGGGTCAATCGTCAACGTCTCGTCAATATCGGCGATCACCGGTGGGGGCAGCTCGATAGCGTATGCGGCGTCAAAGTCGGCCCTCAACACCATGACCATCGGGCTGGCGCGGTCGCTGGCGCCGGAGATTAGGGTGAACGCCGTTTGTCCCGGCCCAATCCCGACGCGCTGGTGGGGTGATGGCCTTGGTGAAGAGGGGGCGAAGAGGTTGTTTGAGAGTTTCGAGCGGCAGGTCCCCTTGCAGGAGGCGCCGACGGCCGAAAGCGTCGCCGAAACTGTGGTCTGGCTGCTGGAGGCCGCAGGCCACGTGACCGGCGAGACGATAATGATCGACTCGGGAATGCACCTCATCAGCTTCCGGCCTTAGAGGCACCAACTCATGCGTCGCCAAGGTCAATTGACAGTTTTCCCCCAAAAAGCCGCCCCCGCCACTGCGGGGGTGACTTCTTTGGTCGGCATTTGGGGTGCACCTGACCCTGGTGCTCTTCGAACCAAACACATCCAAAGCAAGAAGAGGTCGAAAAATGAGTAACGAGAGTCCTTTGGAGATGGGCGGAACCGGGAATGGACCCGAGCTGGTGGACTACTTGCTGTACGAGCCGGAGGAATCGGGCATCCTGTGGATCAAGTTCAACCGGCCGGAGCGGATGAACGCGCTGATCGGCAACTCGCAAGAGCATGGCACGGTCGCCAAGGTCGGTGAG
The DNA here is from genome assembly GCA_965261885.1 of Dehalococcoidia bacterium. Classification (GTDB taxonomy): domain Bacteria; phylum Chloroflexota; class Dehalococcoidia; order Lucifugimonadales; family UBA3495; genus VXOI01. Next base: position 26,557 of record CBDHDY010000042.1, on the reverse strand, counting down.
TACATGCGGGCCGGTGACGACGATCCCAACATACGGGTGATCGTGCTGACCGGCGTGGGGCGCGGGTTCTGTTCGGGTGCGGACATGCGACGCGACAACGACCCGTCGACCACCGGCGATAACTTCATCGGCAACCGGGGCACGGAGGAGGGTCCGGACGCTGCCAGGCAGCACTTCTTCCACGGGTTCACGCACCTGCACCGCGACATCTCGCTTATCCGCAAGCCAACCGTCGCCATGATCAACGGCCCTGCCGTGGGCTCCGGTATGGATATGGCGCTGCACTGCGACATCCGGGTCGGCTGCGAAAACACGCGATTCATAGGCTACCAGCAGCTGGGGCAGATCATCGAGAACGGCGGCAGCTACTACCTGCCGAAGATGGCCGGCCTGGGACGGGCGCTGGAGTTCGCTTACACTGGGCATCTGGACGCGCAGCGAGCCTACGACTGGGGGCTGCTGAACTACCTGGTTTCCAGCGAGGAGCTGGAGCAGACCACTCGCGACCTCTGCGACCGCATCATGCGGACGCCGCCGATGGTGCAGTGGATCAGCAAGCGCATCATGCGGACTGCCATGGACACTAGCCTGGAAAACACCATGGTGCTAACGTCCAATGCCGGCGGCATCCTAAACGGCTCGAACGATGCCGACGAGGCGCGGCGGGCGTTCCTGGAGAAGCGCGCGCCGGTGTTCCGGGGGCGGTAGGCAGCATGCCGACGTTGAAGGAACTCATTGACCGCGCCCCATGGCGAGTGGCTGTGACTTATCGGGAAACCTGGCCCCACGAGTACGTTCTGACTGAAAAGGACGATCAGCGGGAACTGCTGGACGTCATCTGCGGCCGTTATCGTGCCGGAGAAGGCGTCGCCTGCCGCTTCTTCCGGATGAACAATACCTACCTTTTCATCGGTGAGTACAAGTACTGGCTGATGACCGATTTTAGCGACATTGATCCCTACAACGACGAGGGAGATTATGTCATCAACCGTGCTCGTCTCTATAAGGACCGCAGGGATTTCATCATCCAACCGGGGGACACCGGGAGGCGCGAGGACTATCCGGTGAACCCGCCGTATCAAAATTACCAGAGTCAAGGGATAAACTGAGGAAATCATGCCTGAAAGCGATACTTTGCTATCTTACTTGGTATCTAGTTTCCCAGGGAATACAGAAAACATTGCTACAGAAGCACTGTGGCACATTCTCAATCGCTCGAATGCTTCTATGGAAGCTCTAAATGATATTGTCCGGTCCGGTGTGAGAGAAGTAAAGCCAATAACTACTGTGAAAACGCAGGTATCGGCTCCAGATGGTACACGTCCTGACTTGGTTGGCATTGACGAGGACAACAGGGAGCGGGTGTTGGTCGAAGCAAAGTTCCGGGCAGAACTCACTCCTAGGCAGCCCAACGATTATCTAGATCGTCTACCTGATGACGGTCCGGCGGTCTTAGTATTCCTGGCTCCAGAAGAGAGAATTCAGTGGCTATGGCCCGAGCTGTGTGACCGTATAAAGGGGAAGTATGGCGAATTGACAATCATTGATTCAGAACGCAAATGTGTCCGTGTAGGGGACACACAGCGGCACTTGATGATCTCGAGTTGGGGAGGTCTTCTAGACGGTATGGCTGCTAGGACCAGGGATGACGGAGAAACTGGTTTTGAAACCGAAATTCGCCAATTGCGCAGTCTCGCTAAGTTTGCCTATACCGGAGAGATAAAACCTATTGGTCAGGGCGAGAAACTTGGGAAACATTCCGAAGCTCGAAATTCCCTATTCAAGCAACTGATTGATGAAGCTACCGAAAGAGGTATCGGGCAAGGATGGGTGGATCGGAAAGGTTTAAGAGCAACCCCGCGAAGCTACGGATACGGACGGTATATCAGACTTCGTGGCGCTGTCGTTTGGTTCGGCGTCAACGTTGATCGGTTCGAAATGACCGGCGATACTCCTCTTTGGGTGAATTCGGAGTACAGCTTTCAACCCATAGCGACCGAACTGGCCGACAAGTTAGACCTACAAGATTCCTACTGGGTTCCGGTAGTTCTGAAAAGAGAAGTGGAATACCCAGAAATCCTCAACGGCGTCGTCGACAGCCTGAAGAGCATTGCTGACGCCGTCGAAGAAGTCAGAATGTCCGGCGAATAGTCATGTGTTGGTCAAAGAAACCAAGGGCAACCTCACATTTTCCCTACGCGGGTGGAGGAAAGGCTACGCCACCGCCAGCGCTCCCACCGCGATGGACGGCAGGGTGACCGGCAGCTGTTGCCACGTCTGCCCGCTGTCGGGGCTGTGGTAGAGATTGCCTCCGTCTGTGCCGGCGTAGACGTCGTCGGACGATGATGGGTCCCACTCGAAGGCGACCACCATGGATTCGGGCTCCTCGCCTTCGCCCAGGCCTTCCACCAGCTTCCACGTCTGGCCGCCATCGGCGGAGCGGTAGAACTGGGGCGACTTGCGGCGGGCGTTCTCCGACACGGTCACCAGCACCTGGTCGGCATTATCGGGAGCGGCAGCGATGTGGAGGGTGTAGCGGCGGGCGAGGCCTTCGTTGATCTGCTCCCATTCGTCCCCGCCATTGTTACTGCGGAAGGGGGCGCTGGCAGTGGCCACGTAGACTCGCTGCTGATTATCGGTGCCGAGATGCAGGCAGTGGATGTCGTCGTCAAGGCCGGGCAGCTGCTGCCACGTGGCTCCGCCGTCCGATGATCGCACCACGCCACCGACCTCTATGCCCGCGTATAGCAGATTGGAGTCGCCGGGCGAGACATCCATGTCGCGGATGTGGGAGTCGCGGGTGGGCGCGTGGAATCCCCAGTTGGCGGACTCGGGTACATCCTGGAAACTCCTGCACTCCTCCCAAGAGGCTCCGGCGTCTTCGGAGCGAAACAGGGCCGCTGGTTCACTGCCGACGTAAACGGCGTCGGCTTTGGAAGGGTCGGCCAACACGCTGTGGGCGTAGTCGGACGGGTAGGACTCGACGTGAGTCCACGTTGCGCCGCCGTCATCGGTGCGGTACACGCCGGCCTCGTAGGCGGCCAGCCACGCCCGCTTCGAGTCGACCGGGCTGACCGCCACCCGCGCGGCCGCGTGGGGCAGTTGCGTCACCGGACCTTGCCGCCATGTTTTTCCGCCGTCGTCGCTGCGTACGGCGCATACACCATCGTGCATTCCCACGTATATCAGACGCTGCTCTTGCGACATCTTTCTGATCCTCCGTTTACGTCATTCAAGCTGCTTGTTCGGGTTGATTATAAGGGGATCCCAAGCGCGAATGCTGAACCTGGCGGGCTTTACGATTACCGGCGGCGATACTATGATGGTTGGACTCATGGGTGGTTAGCTCAGCTGGTTAGAGCACCTGCTTTACACGCAGGGGGTCGCAGGTTCGAGTCCTGCACCGCCCACCACCAATTCCCTCGAGTTTGCCGCTGCTATGGCCGTTTGCAGAATTCCCTCGAGGTCCGCTAGCTGGCGTCGGTCTGCTGGTGGCGGCCCAAATAGCCGACTATGACCTGCCTGCGGTCCCGGTCCCAATCGAAGGCGATGCGGATGGTGTATCTGGCGTCGAATGTAGTGCCCTTGCCTATGTGTTCTACCAGCGTATATCTCCTGCCATCAACCCTGGTGGTGTACGAGTCTTTGTACCGGGAAACGGTGGTCTCACCCTGGTCGCTCTTGTACCACCATCCACACGCTTCCTTGATCGACTGGTCGAAGTCAGTAACCCGCAGGCGTCCCATCCTGGAGGAGTAGTAGGTGGTTGCGAGCCACTTCAATGCTTCCCATACTCTCCCCGGGTCAACGAAGGGGTTGTCTTCTACGCTTGACTCGGAGTTGGGTGCGAAGAGCAACTCCTGGCGGAACTGGTTCTTGGCCATCTCGACGGCGTCGTGGACGCTTTCCACCAAGGGAGGCGGCACGCCCACATCCTCCAGCGAACCGTCCATCACTGCGCGGTAGGCCAACCGCCATGAATCCTCTCTTTCCTGGCTGGTAAAAAGCTCAGTCTTCAGGGACTCCACTTCGTCTCTGAGGTCTTGGTTCTCGGAGCGCAGCGCTTGCGCGGTGTCGCGAAGCCCAAGGTTCTCGGACTGTAACGCAGTGTATTCGGCGACATTGACGGCAGGCATTTCATCCAGAGCGACGGCTGACGGAAATGTGGCTGATTCAACCGATGAGTGGGCTCCCTTAAGCATTGTGGCCTGGGGAGGTTCCTGTTCCGGAGAGGGTGGTTCGATGCTTGAGGCATGGACACTTGGGGCATGGACACTCGGGGCATGGACACTCGGGGCAGGAAGGTGTGGCAACTGTTCTGTCGCTACGGCTGGGGCGTCCATGGTGCTCGCTTTCTTTGTGGACAGCGCTGACGATTCCACCAGGAACGGCTCCTCATCAGTACCCTCTGATTCAGGGTTCATCAGCGATGAGATCGCCTGCAGCGTTTCAAGGATAGCCGGCTGCAACTCGCTGCGTTTCCTGTTTCTATCCCTCTCCTCACTGATGCTGGGGGCCAGGCCATGCGTAGGGAGGTATTCGGCCAGTTGTGCCTTCAACTTGGCTGCCAACTTCAGTGTAGCAGCGGAGTCGGCCTCTGGAGATACCCTTGCGGCAGCCCATCTACGGGTATCACACTCGAAGAACGCCAGCAATTCGCCGTAGGCGTCTCTTGTTTCCAGGATGATGGCGTCGAATTCCTCGGACCAACGCAGCTGGGCGGCTTTCTCCTCAACCAGGCGGGATACCGAAGCAATGAAGTCGGGTATCCCCCGTTCCCAATCCGGAGCAGTGGCAGGCAACTCCCTCAATCGAGACAGGGAGGCAGACAACACGTCATTCAGCGAAACAGCAACACCCTGGCCGGTGTCAGAGTCGGGCGCTTTGGGGAAATTGCCCGACACATAGCACATCATAAGCGCGACGTCCTCCTGGTCGAAATCGCCGTCGTAGGTCTGGGCAAACGACTCCCTTTCAACTTCCCATTGGTCCACTGGCCAGTGGCCACGAAACAGTTTCTCCGGCAGGTCGGGTCCCGGAGTCGTCAGGCCGCGCCCCGTCAGGTGGCGCTCCACGGCTTCCTTCAATTGGGAGTGGGACTCGGACCATGAATGTAGTACCGCAGCGGCCAGGGCTTTGGAGGAAACCACTGCCTGCAATACAGGCTCCTGTAGCAGAAAGCTGGACCGGTCCAGGGCGCGGCCGGCTTGCCCCCTTCGGAAGCCACCAGTGGTGGGGATGATCTCGTCGTTGACCGCAGAGCGAAGGGTGTTCCTGGCGGCCACCGGCAGGTTTTGGAAGTCGTTCAGCACCCGGCTGACTATTGCGACCCTTCGTTCCGGTGAAATCAGCAGTTCGAGCGAAAAGATGGCACTGATAGGAATTGCTTCTGAATCTTGCATACCTTCCGTTCCTTCCGCCGCCATGGCTGCAAACTCCATTCTGGAGGAAGGAGCTCGAAGAAGGGGCGAGTATCGCCACTCCTCCCACTCCCCGACTCTGGGACGTGGTGTTAATACAATATGATAAGCCTGCTTGTATCGGCAGGGCAAACGGCCTCAGTGGATTCACGACCAAGCGGCCTGAATTGACTTTATGCTTCCTCATGATGCAAAATCGCCCGAAGTATCCTTAATTCCCAAGTCGGCCCGCGACTCGCGCAAACCCTTTTGCCGGGCTATGACTAGGAGGAGTCCCGAAATGCTGAAAATTGGCCATGTCGTTGTGCGTCCAGGCCGTCGCCACGGAGACGACCCGGTGGAAATTCCGGTTCCAGAGGAGCTGGAGACAGTACCCGGCATTCCCATGAACAATAAGGATGTAGACTTCTACAGCCGGGAATATCCTCTCCAGCGTCAACAGGTTGAGCACGCGGCCGATACCGAGTGGTCGCCCACGGTTGGCACCGAGGAGATGCAGCAGTACCACCACGAGCACCAGGCCGTGATGGAGCAGTACTATCCGCTGATGAACCGCTCCGGCGACCTGCCGCCCACGGGCACTCCGACGGGCGAGGACGTTACGGATCTGATTCGCAACAAAGCCCGGGAGATGGGCTACCTGGAGGTGGGATTCACTGCCCACGACCAGCGTTTCATCTACCAGGATCGCAAGAGTCACGTGAAGTTCTACAATGCCGTTTGCCTGGCTTTGGAGCAGGACTTTGAGGAAACGCAGTCCGCACCGAGCATGGCCGCCGAGCATGGTCACTACGGGACTTACGAGACCCAGGCACCAATGGGCCTCGAAATGGCCGACTTTATCCGCTCCCTGGGCTACGGAGCACAGGTGCACGGGCCGAGCAACCACAGCGCCGCCACCATCCCAATGTTCGTGGCCGCCGGCCTGGGACAGCTGGGAGCCAACGGCCAGTTGCTGACTCCTCACGCCGGGGCCCGCTGCCGGCTGCAGATCATCACAACCGACGCGCCGGTGACCTACGACGAGCCGGTCGACTATGGCTTCCACGCTTTCTGCCAGGTCTGCCAGGTCTGCGTAAACCGCTGCCCGGGCCGCGCCCTGATGCGCGAGAAGATCTGGTGGCGCGGCGTTGAAAAGAACAAGCTGATCTACAAGCGCTGCCGCCCCGTTATGTCGCGCTACGAGGGTTGCGCCATCTGCATGAAGGTCTGCCCGATCAACAAGTACGGTGCCAAGAATGTGATGGAATACTACGCCCAGACCGGGCAGGTGCTGGGCAAGGGCACCCACGACCTGGAAGGATACACCCTGCACAAGGAAAACACGGGAAGGTACGCCACTGGATACTTCGGCCCTGGCGAACTGCCCACCTTCAATGCGGAGTTCTTCAAGATCCCCAGTGGCACCCGCGAAAACGCGGCCCTTGAGGACCTCATCGAGCATCTTGAGTCCCGTCGTGGAGAGCCCGCCACGCCCGAGGACGACCAGAAGCTGTTCGACTTCCGCAACCGTCTGAAAACCATCGTGAGCGGCGAGGCCGTCACCGACAGCACGATGTTCTAGCTGACGCCGATCCTTCGGAGAACCCTACAGGGGCGCACGTCCGTGCGCCCCTGTATTATGAGTTGCAAATTGCAGAAATCGAGGGACTGATTCCAGTGAGTGTTTCCTGGTGGGTAGAGGGGGAACTATTCGAGGGGTGCAACTGCAACCTGCTCTGCCCCTGCCACATATCGTTTCGCCAGCCTCCGACGAATGGCGTCTGCACCGCCATCTGGGCCGCGACGTTCGAGAGGGGGAGCTATGGCGAGGTTGATCTTGCCGGGCTGGGCGCGGTGATATTCGTAAACTCTCCGGGTCCGACAATGTCCGACGGCAACTGGACGTCGGTGCTGTACGTCGACGCCGCTGGCAGCGAGGAACAATCCGAGGCGACACGCGCCATATTCAGCGGCATGGCGGGCGGCCCGTGGGAGATCCTGAGCCAGTTTTATCGCGACGGCGATCTGACGGTGGTGAGGAAGGTTCCGCTGGAAATCGCCATTGACGCCCGGTCGCGAACGGTCCGCGCCTCCGACCTGGTGCTGCTTGAGGTGCAGGCGATCCGGGGTGCGGATGCGGAGGGGACAGCGACCATCACCAATCTGCGCAACGTGATCCACGGCAATGTTCACACACTGGGCCGCTCCAACCAGAGCATCATGGACGAGGCCATTTCCTGGGAGGAGCAGGGCAAGCACGGCCTTTACAGCCGCTTCCGCTGGGAGCGGTAGCCTTCCCGGTATTCCGACAGGACCACACAGGGGGCGCACAGCAGTGCGTCCTTACGCATTTCGTGGGGACTACAGCAGGTTTCGGTATATGCTGCCCTCTTTCATAACGACCTTGACCCGTTCCCGGTCCTGCAGGACGGTTATATCAGCCAGCGGATTGCCGTCCACCACGATCAGATCGGCGAGCTTGCCAGCCTCCAGCGTGCCGAGGTCGCTCCCGAGACCGCAACAGGCGGCGGCTTCGCTTGTTCCTGCTATCAGGGCCTCCATGGGCGTCAGGCCTGCGTCGACCAGCATGTCCAGTTCCACGGAGTTGTTGCCGTGGAACCAGCCGCCGGCATCAGTACCAGCGACGACCCGCACCCCGAGCCGCATGGCCTGCTGAACCGTTTCAATGTGGTGTTGCCGGAACTCACGCGCCTCCACCTGGGCGACCGGATTGCCCTCCGCGGAGTGGTGGGCGAAAACGGTGAGGGTGGGGACCAGCGTGATGTTATTGTCCGCCATCATACGCAGCAGGTCGGTATCCAGGTCCAGGTAGCAACCATGTTCGATAGAATCCACGCTGGCCTCGACCGCCGTCCGCAGCCCCGGCCCGCCAACGGCGTGGCAGGCTACCAGCTTGCCCTGCGCATGGGACTCGGCCACCAGCGTCTTCAACTCTTCCAGATCGTAGCAGGCATCGGTGCCCAGGTGGGTGGCCCGGCCGAAACCGGTCTGGAATACCTTGATCAGATCAGCGCCGACCCTGGCATTCTCGCGAACGGCGGCGCGGATTTCGGCATCACCGTCGGCCACGCCGTAAGGGATGTTGGGGTCGGGCATCGAATACCGCCGATGGCCCGACATAGTGGGCCGGTCCTGCACGCTGTGGGTGGGGCCCAGGGGGCCGGCGGCGACGAGCAGCCGCGGGCCGGTTATAAGGCCCTCTTCCACGGCGACCCTGAACCCCGCGTCCAGCCAGCCGCAGTCCCGTATCGTGGTGTAGCCGGATTGGAGCGTATCTTCGATTACGCGGGCGATGCGGACGGTCCGTGTGCTTCGGGGCTCCGTCATGCCCCATCGGCTGAGCAGGTCGTAAGTGAAAGAAGCCAGGTGGTCATGGCAGTCGATGAGGCCGGGCATCACGGTTTGGCCGGTTATGTCATATATCTCGGTGCCTTCAGGCAGTTCTACCGCAGCTCGTGGCCCTACGGAAGCGATTCGGCCATCGTTTCCGATCATTACTGCCGAGTCGGCCAGTGGCTCTCCGCCAAGACCGTCGATTAGAGTGCCGCCAACTATCGCCTGCATAGTTACCTCCAGCAGCCTGAAGCGCTTCCTCGATGCTGACTCATCGCGCGGTTGCTATCATAGCGCAGGCAGTCAAAAATAGCGCGATACCGAACCAAATCCAGGAGTATTGAAATGGAACGTGAATTCATTAACCCGCCGGAGCTGGCCTCCCCTCCTGCCAACCTCTACAACCACGTTGTCAAGGTTGGCAATACGGTCTACATTTCCGGCCAGGTGCCTCGTGGGCTGGACGGGAGGGCGCTGCACGTTGGGGACGCGGCGGCGCAGATACGGCAGGTGTGGGCCAACCTAGAGACGGCAGTGAAGGCCGCGGGAGGAACGCTGCAGGATATTGTCAAGACGACGACCTACGTCGTGGGCTCGGAGAATCTGGGCAAGATCCGCGAGGTCAGGATGACGTTGCTACCGCCAGAGGGCCGCCCAACCAGCACCACGGTAGTGGTGGCCGGCCTCGCTGATCCGGACTTTCTGGTGGAAGTGGAGGCAGTGGCAGAGTTGCGGTCATAGACACCCGCCTCAGCATTCGCGTTTGTTGGGAGACCGTCAGCCCGTTTTGGGGCAGGCTCCCAGTGTGCTGACCGCTGGCGCGTTGTTCGACAAGCTCACCACCAGCGGGCGGTGCCGAAACCAGGTCTTGCTGCCTCCGAACTGTACCTGGACGCCAGCGAGCTCCTCCTGCTTGGGCTGCATTATCGAGCTGTCGTTTTCCTCCCAGACCCGGGCCACGGCCTGGAAGTAGATGCCTCTGCCTTTTTCGGCCAAGGGTATTGTGACTCGTAAGGCTCGGTCGACTCTTCCCGCAGACGCAGTTTCTTGTGAGCGGTCTTCAGGGCGAGCCGGGCCTTGAAGTCGCCTTGGAAGATGGTGTCGGGCTGCCTTCCCCACAAGTTACTCATCCGCCCAATGTCTCCTCTGTGCATCACCCGGTCCCAGATTGCTTCCAGCACGGGCAGACAACGCAGGAAAGTGGGTTCGTCTCCCCAGCCATCACAGGGAGATCCCGCACCTTTGCCTCCTCGACCCCGCCGCTGACTGGCGCGCCGAGCATTGCGACACCATTCTCGGCGAAGACCTCGTGCCCCGCCGGGCCAGCAGGGGAGAGTTGGTGGTGCGGTATATGCAAACCGAGCCTGACCGAGCCCCTTCCGGATGCCGCCAGGGCCGAAGGGCACTTTCTCCATGTCGGTCGGCCCGGGCAGGCAGGTGAATTTTATGTCGCGCTAAGTCGCGACCTTCGCTGTTGAGTCGGCCCACACCGCTCCCCGGGCAGACAGCGGTGCCGTGTTGTCCCGGTGGATGAAATGCACCCCCAGCTCAAAGCCGACCCTGAGGATGCTGGCGGCAATGGGGGTGCCGCCACTCATAGCGTTCGTCCATCCGGCCATTCCCCGGGTGGTTAGATGGCTTGCCAGTAGCGGCGCCCTTCGGTGCGGACGATGCGGCCGAAGCCGGGGGAGGCGAGGTGGACGGCGGCAACGGGTATGCCGTCCCGCTCCAACCGGTCCATCATTTTGCGGCGGGTGATGCGGGTCGTTTCCGGGTCGATGTCGGCGCGAGACACCCAGTCGGTGTTTTCAATTTGGATCGTGTTGTGCAGCACGTCGCCCAGCACCAGTCCCTGCTCGCCCTGGGAGGAAATCATGATGCTCATGTGGCCCGGCGTATGGCCAGGTGTGGGGAGCATTGTCAGCTCACTGGTCAGTTGCTGCTCGCCCTCCATCAGTTCCAGCACACCCAGTCCCTCCAGGGGCCAGACGCAGTCGGGGGCGTTGGGGAACCGCGTCTCGATCAGCGCAGGGTCGTGGCAGGCCTCCCAGTCTTTGGCGCTGACGTAGTAACGGGCGTTGGGGAAGGTGGGAACGTAGTTGCCGCCCTGGGACACGACGTTCCAGCCGATATGGTCGCGGTGGGCGTGGGTCATGACCACCATGTCCACGTCCTCGGGTTTCATTCCGTGGGCGGCAAAGTCATTGAGCAGCTCGCCCCACGGAGTTTCCGGCGTTGGCTTGGGACCCAAGCCAGTGTCCACCGCGATGGTACGGCCCTCGGAGCGAATGACGAAGCAGGCGAGGTTGAAACGGACGCCGCCGCTGGGGCTGAGGTGACTCTCGTGGCCGTGCCAGTCCTCTTCAGGAATGGCCGGGAAAAAGTTGCAGAGGTCAAATTCCAGAAGGCCGTCGGAGAGGGAAGTTATCTCGACGTTTCCGATGGTGAGCTTGTTGCCGGGCATTGCCAGACTCCTCTAATTGAGATTCCGGCGGGCGATTCAGCGCCCACCACGGGCGCAAGTATAACGGGGAATTGAAATGCGGCAAACTGGGGGAGAGGCGAGGGAGGGGAGAAAAGGAGGCTAACTGCGATGATCGGCGACGGGGCGCCCGTCCTTGAACACCATCAACAGGCGGCGCAGGTTCTGGATGTCGTCCAGCGGGTTGCCTTCGACCACGATCATGTCGGCCCGCTTGCTCGGCTCGATGGTGCCGACTTCAGAACCCACGCCACACAGCTCGGCGGCGTTGCAGGTGGCGGCAGTAAGGGCCTGCCATGGAGTGGCGCCATCCTTGACCCACAGGCCCAGCTCCAGCAATGCAGAGTCACGCAGCGGAAGCACGTCGGACCCCAGGGCCATCTTCACACCGGAGTCCAGGGCGGTCTGGAACCAGCTCCGGTGCTGGTCGACTGCGGCCTCCGCCCGCCGCACGAGGTCTGGGGCGAGAGCTTTCCGTTCGCAGTAGGCTTGCTCCCACTGGTTGTCCGCCTGGCTCGGGGTGAGGTGGGTGATTCCGAGGGTTGGCACGTACCAGGTCCCGTTCTCGAGGAATCCGGTGATGCAGTCCTCGTCCATTACATAGCCGTGTTCAACAGAGTTGGCGCCGAGGAGAATGGCCGCCTTCACCGAAACGGGATTGGTGGCGTGGGCCATTACAGGGATAGAACGCTGGTGGCACAGCGTAAAAGCCGCCTCGATTTCCTGGGGTAAGAGGAAGGAGTCGAGGTGCCGGTCCCAGAACGGTCCCATGATGCCGCCGGACAGGTTGAGCTTGATGTGGTCCACGCCGTTCTTGATCTGGTCCCGGATGGCCTCGACGAAGCCGTAGGGACCATCGCACTCGCGGGCGTGGCCGGAGGTCAGGAAGTGGCCGCCGGTGGTGGTGAGGAAGTGGCCGCAGGCATAGACAGTGGGGCCTGCCGGACCCTGCGGGTCCTCGAACGCCCTTTTCCACGCTACGTCCATGAAATGACCCGCACCGGCGCAGCGCACTGACGTAACACCAGCCTCGGTGAGCCCCCGCATCAAGTTCTTGCCGAACCAGGCAGTTAACTGCGGGACCGTGGTCCCGGGCGGGTTTGGGTACTCGGGGTGTATGTGCACGTCCCACAGACCTGGCAGCAGGTAAGCCCCGCCGAGGTCCACTGTTTCATCCGCCGCGCCACCCGGTTGCGCCTCCTCCTGACCGGCGACGCCGACGGAGACGATGCGCCCCGCGTCTACAGTCACCGTTGTGTTGGGACGGACGCCTTCCGCGACGCAATCGATCAGGTTGCAATTTGTAAGTGTCAGAGACATGCGGCACAGAAACTACGCAGACCGCGCATTTACCAGGGCGTTCAGGTCCTTAACTTCGATGTTGGACACGAACATTATGAGCTCGTCGAGGCGGCGTACCTCGAATTCCATGAATTCGTCGTCCACCACCATGTAGCGTGAGACGACCTCCCAGATCTCCCGTTTCATCTGCTCCATTTTATGTGGAGACAGGTCGATCCGGTCTTGGATGAGAACCAGACGCATGCGTTGCCGTGCCACTTCGCTGGAACTCTCGCTGCCCTTATCGGCCAGCCCCAACAGCCACCGCAACAGTTCACGCATGCGAGTAAGCCCTCCCTTTGATGCCCACCATATCGCGCAGGCGGCCGAACATGCCGGAACGGGCATCGATTTCCTTCAGCGGCACCTCTTCACCGTCGATCCTGGCTGCTATGCGAGTGAACGCGGCACCGGCGGAGGACCGTCCGTCGTGCACCGCCGGGATCCCGCGGTTGGCGGCTGCCACGGTTCTCTCGTCGGCTGGAACCAGGCCGATGACGTCCACTGCCAGCAGCGACTCCACGTCCCCCTGGCCCATCATGTCGCCGCGCTTCACCATGTCTGCGGAGATGCGGTTGATGATCAGCTTGGGACGGTTCAAACCGGAGGCTTCTAGCAAACCGATTACCCGGTCGGCGTCGCGGATGGCCGATACCTCCGGAGTGGTCACAATTATGGCCTCTCCTGCTGCGGCCACCGCGTTCTTGAAACCCTGTTCAATTCCCGCGGGACAGTCGATGAGGATGTAGTCGAATTCATTTTCCAGCTCGGCGCAAAGGGCCTTGAGCTGATCCGGCCTGATGCTGTCCTTGTCGCGGGTCTGGGCTGCTGGGATCAGGTAAAGCTCCAGCCGGTTCTTGTCCTGGATCATTGCCTGCCGCAACCGGCACTTGCCCTCGATAACGTTCACGAGGTCGTAAACAATGCGGTTTTCCAGGCCCATGATGACGTCCAGGTTGCGGAGACCTATGTCGGTGTCGATGACCACCACACTGTGGCCACGCATGGCAAGTGCCGATCCGAGGTTGGCGGTGGCAGTGGTCTTCCCGACACCGCCCTTTCCCGAGGTAATGACGATAGTCCTACCCTTCATACGGTACCCCTTTCGTGTATCTGGCGAAACGCCCAGCGAATTGCGAGACGAATACCGTCCCGCGCCGTACGTATGCGATCTTTGGTTGAGTGTCCGGGGCCTCCTTCTTTCGCCTCCTGCTTCCGGTGTGGTCCGATGCTGGTGCATCAGCATTGCAGTTTCCGATGCGAATGCGAGGCGCGGTGATCTCCAGGGCGATAATGGCGGCCTTGCTGTCGCCTGCTGCGCCGGCGTGAGGCAGCCCTTTGAGGGAGCCCATCACGATTATGTCGCCGTCGGCGACGATTTCGGATCCTGGGTTGACGTCTCCCAGCACTACCAGGTCTCCGCTATGACTGACAGACTCCCCGGACCGGATGGTGCCGCGGACAACCATCGCGTGGCTGCGGTTGCGCTGACTCTGGGAGGAGAGGCCGCTGAGAGCCCGGGCGAGGTCAGCTGAGGAAAACTCGGCCAGTGGAGTGGAGGCCTTCCTGGCGCGGCGCACGGGAGGATCCGCGGCCCTTGGCTTCGGCTCCTGAGCGGGAGGGGGGTCCTCGATCTGGCTGTCTTCAGTATCTTTGTCTGAGGATATGAACCGGGCGATTTTCAGGCCGGATTTTTCGCGGAAGACACCCCTGATCTCCTCTTCCTGCTCCTCGGATAGAATGCGCTTTCCAGTATTGACGGTGATCCCGCCTTCGGAGAACAGCGCACTGTGCCCAGCCAACTCCGCGTCCAGTTCGAGGGCGATCTGGTCCAGGGGAGTGTCTTCGTTCAGGTGAAAGACAATGTCGGTGCCGCGACCGATGATCAGCACCGCCCCTTGCCGCTTGCCTGTTTTGGGGGGACTCTCAGCTACTAAAACTGGAGATTCGGAAACGACCACCACACACACCCCACTCCCAATTATGTAATGTCGTTTATATCAGTCCGGCACCGTATTTATCAATATGTTTTGAAAGAAATTTGGGGGTAATTTTAGATTATGTGAACTAAATAGTGAGAGACATGGGCATCCGGGGCGAGACGTGGGCAGATGAAAAAGGGAGGCCGCGCCCCGGAAAGGGGCGCGGCCGCTCGGTCTCAGGAGAGCACGAGAAGGGTTAAGCGAATTAATCGCGGGTGCCGAACAGGGCCACGGAGCAGGTGAATGATCCGGGTCGTCCGCCAAGATTGTGTGTCAGACCCAAGTCGGCCTTCTGGAGCTGGCGAGCACCAGCCTTGCCCTGAAGCTGCTTATAGACCTCGTAGATCATCCGGATGCCGCTGGCGCCAATAGGATGGCCAAAGCACTTGAGCCCGCCATCCGTGTTCACCGGCAAATCACCCTCCAGCGTAAAGGTGCCCGCCTCCACGTCTGAGCTGGCACGGCCCCGGGGGCTGAATCCCAGGTCTTCGTAAATGATCAGCTCGGTGATGGTGAAGCAGTCGTGGACCATGGCCAAGTCGATTTCCAGGCGCGGGTCGGAAATGCCCGCCTCCTGGTAGGCCGACTGGCTGGCCCGCACCGTCTCGGGGAAGTGGGTGAAGTCCCAGTCGTTGCGCATGATGCCGTAGGCGCCGACGGACAGGCCGATGCCCTTGACCAGGATGTAGTCGTCGCGGAAGGTCTTGGCGATCTCCGGTGTAGTGATGATGGCAGCGGCGGCCCCGTCGCTGACGCCGCAGCAGTCGAACAGACCCAGCGGCCAGGCGACCATGGGGGCATTGGCCACCTGCTCGGCGCTGACCTCGCGCTGGAAGTGGGCCTTGGGGCTCATGGTGCCATTGTGGTGGTTCTTGGACGCGATCTGGGCCAGCGTCTGCTTCCCCTCTTCGAAGGGAATGCCATACTCGTGGAAATAGCGCGTTGCGGCCAGGGCGAACTGCGAGGGCGGGGGCACTGGGGGGTTGACATCGGAGCCCGGGCCTTCGGGAACAGCCAGTCCGGAAAACCCGGAGTCCTTGAGCTTCTCTACGCCAAGGGCCAGCACGATGTCGTAGACACCGGCGGCCACTGCGTAGCAGGCGTTGCGGAAGGCGTCGGTAGCCGTAGCGCAGGCGTTTTCGACGCGGGTGATGGGAATGTAGTCCAGTTTCAGCGCGTCAGCGAGCGGCTGCCCTGTACGGAAGGACGACACCGTGCCCAGCCATGCCGCCTGTATGTCCTTACCCTCCAAGCCTGCGTCTTCGTATGCCTCGTAGGCAGCCTCCACCATTAGGTCGGCGGAACTGGCGTCCCAGCGCTCGCCGAACTTGGTGCAACCCATGCCGATGACGGCCACTCGATCCTTGATTCCGCTCATATTAACCTCTGCCCTGTCTGTTTTTGAACAAATATACCCTAATCGACCGCGTTTCGCTGCGGCACGGCCTTCCAGTAGTAGTTGTGGATTCCGTTGACGACACGGAGCTTGCGGAAGCTCATCTCCACAGGCATTCCGATCTGGATTTCGTTAAGCTCGCGGTCGGTAATCATGCAGAGGGTACGCCCTCCGCCATCGAAATCCACCACAGCGATGACCAGCGGAGTATCGGTGGTGCCAGCCAGGTAGTCCATGGAGTAGGTGAACACCCTGCCTGGCTTGTCGCTCAGGCGCAATGGAGTGGAGTCGTCGCGGGCCTGGCAATTGACGCAGACCCGTTGCGGCGGGTACTGCACGAAACTACACTGATTGCAGGTGGCACCGTAGAAACGGATGTTGCGGTCGCCCTCGCGCCATAATGCCGAGACCGATGGCGACTGCGCCTGGGGGCGACGCGACGCAGCGTCTGAAACCCAGACGTCTCTCCACCGGGCATAGGTCTCGTAGCTGTCCAGCGCCTTCCCGGTATTAAGGAACCCGCTGACTCCGCTGCCCGCGAAGCCGCCGCCTGCGAGGGACGTGGTCCGAAACCCCAGAACGTCGCTGCCGTCGCCGTATGACACGGCTAAAACCATCTGGCCTGGGGAGGTATCCTCCAGCGCTGAGGCCAGCATCATGGGAACGAATGCCGCTCCCGTATTGCCGAGTCTGCCGAACATTGCCTCCTGTACCTGCTCGGGGGCGAAGCCCATCTGCCGCGCCAACTGCTGGTGGCGCCGCCCATCAGGAGCGTATAGCGCCAGTTTGGTCACGTCGCGTGCAGCTATCCCCTGCCGTTCCATGTACCCGGCGATGGCGTCTCCGAGAATGCGTTCCAGGCCCTCCTCTATTGCAAACCGGTCCTCCCAGGAGCGCAGAAATTGGTCGCCGGCGCTGCGCCATACGTCCATCATGTTCTCGGAGATGCTGTACGAGCCCTCGAGTTCGGCAATGACGCCGTTGTCGGAGACGATGAAGGCCGCCGCTCCATCTCCGGAGTTGCGTTCGGCGTCTCCCCTGGGGGCACCCTGCCTGCTGTCGCTGGCGATCACCAGTACCTGCCGCGCGGAGCCGGCCGCGACAGAGTCGAGGGCCTGTTTCAACGCAGACGTTCCGGAGCGGAGGGCATCGGTTATGTCGGCCGTAAATATTTCGCGGCGCAGGTCGAGGGCGGTAGCGATGATAGAGGCGCAGCCCTTCTCGGCGTAGGGAGGCGTTGTGGTGGCAAACAGCAGCCCGTCGATCTCGTTGCGATCGCGTCCGGCCAGGCAGTCCAGTCCGGCGGCCACTGCCATGCTGACGCTGTCCTCGTCAAAGTTGGCCACTGAACGCTCCACCCGGGAGCCCCAGCCTTCGGTGGATGCCCCCAGGCGGTAGCGAGGGACATAGGCTCCGAACGCAGCAATTCCAGCCACAATCGCTCTCCTTACTCGAGATGCTGCAATGCTATCAGCGTCGCAATTTGGGTGTCAACGACGGAATGGACGGGGATGCTGCAGACGCGGAAGAGGACGAAACAGTACAGGTTGGGCTGCGGGAACTCCACCCGTCGTTCCTCTTCCGGGCAAGGGATGGCCGGTACAACAAACTGGAGGCATTCAGAATGGGACCAAACCGGGACAGAACTGCTGCGACAGGACACGATTTCGTACATAGATAAGATATCCGCCGCACCAGACTGGCTGCCCAGTGCTCGCAGCATCAGCAACTCCGCAATGTCGCAGGATGAGTCAGTGTTTAATTCGGCAGGAGCGAGCAGCATGCTGTGGCAGTGGGGCCAGATTCTGGATCATGACGTCAGTCATACTCCGGCTGGGGAGGCGGGGAACTCCCCGCCTATCTCAGTGCCCCCGGGGACTTCACATTCGACCGATATGGCGACCGGTTCTGGTTCGAGAATGACCCTTACTTCCTGTCCATATATGAACATCTCGAGGAATTGCGGGCCACAGCTCTGGCTGATGTAATCCGCAGAAATACCCAGACAGAGGATGAGATTTCGGACGACGTATTTTCCATGGCTGCTTCGGAAAACTGATGTGTTCTCGCCAGTCGATGTTGGCTAAGGGCCGCCCTTTCGGAGAGCAGACCCTGTATGGAGATCGTTCCTCTATGCCACGGCAGCGCGGTATTCGGCAAACACGTCGCCAGGCAACCTGTGGTCCAGACGCCAAGTGATCTGTACCGGGCGCTCGGAACGATGTTTAATGTATCTGGCAGTACCCGCGCAGAAATACGGCATTGTACGCCGCCAGCCGTCCTGTCGGGCGGTCCGGATGAAGAGCACGACGTTTGACCCGCGGGATTCGTGATTGAAATACCGCTGAGCAGTTTCGCTGGCAGCTGATGTGTTTGCCTGGCTTTCCCAGTGAAACAGCTCGTCGCTGATCGCGTAATCCAGGTACCGGGTGGATGGGGAGTAATACTTCTCTGATTTCTCCAGCGTGACAAAAAACAGGTCAGTCTGCGTCTGTTGGTGAAAATAAACTCCCGCCTGGATTCGAGCAGGGTTGGTGACGCTGGAAGATGCGAAAGCGGACAGAATTTCCTGCTGGCTGTAAGTAGCATGCACCTGTAATGGAATTTCATAGCTCAACCCCAAAGGCCGCTGCAGGTGCGTAATCTGACTATCGTAAATATCCAGAAGCTCGGTGAGTTCACGACGAATGGCCTCGTGTTGCCAGAAATCGGCGAGCGCCTGGTCGAGGTTAGCATAGCTGCCCTTGGAAGGATTCCTGAGGGTAAGTAATAGCCCGGACATCCTCCGCTTGTCCTGCTCATCCAGATTGTCCATATATGGAGGCTGGTCCTCTCTCAAGTAGTTGCGATAGCGTTCTATGCGGTCATGGTCATCGTAGTGCAGCGTGCGCTGAATTCCCCGACGAAAAGTGGCTTCACCATCCCTTTCATCGGGGACCGGTAAATGGGCAGCCCTGCGCAACTCTGTCCAGCTGCCATTGCCCTGGTAGATGTCAAGGTGCTCCAGCCCCACTCTCTTCCCAGGAATGTTTTAAGAGACACGTCCCCAAGGGACCTGAGTTCCTGGACTTTCCTGGAACGGCTATTGGGAATAGCGTTCCTGACGTTGTTAAGTACGATTTCTTTCGTGACAGTATCGAGGTCGATCTGGCAGCCCGGTGGAAGAAATGGAAAGTCGTCCTGGATATCCGACTCCAATTCCTTGCGCGTACGACCGAGTAGTGCTCGAAATTTTAGGTCGAAACCGAAATTGCTGGTGCCTGATGACCTACGAAATCCAAGACCGTCAAAACGTTCTTGTCTTCAGCTCGCCGGGAGCCCCCTGCCGAGCTGCTGCAGGAAGATCGTGGCGCTGTCCGTAGGCCTGAGCATCAGCACCACGTCTATATCAGGAACGTCCACCCCCTCATTGAACAGGTCCACGGTAAACAGAACTTGTAGATCTCCGCGCCGCAACGCGGTTAGTTTCTCATGTCGTTCCTGAGCGGGGGTTTCAGAGGTAACTGCACGGGCCGAGATGCCTGCCTTATTAAATTGGTCGGCCAAAAATTCTGCGTGCCGTATACTGACACAGAATCCCAGGGCCCTCATGCACATAGGGTCGCTTACTTTGTCCTGTACGGCAGCGATAACGCGCGATATCCAGGATTGGCTGCGGGTGTACAGCTCGGTGAGCGCATTGACGTCATACCCAGTACCCCGGCGCCAGGTTATGCGAGACAAGTCCTGCTGGTCGTGAATACCGAAGTAGTCGAAGGGAGAAAGCAATCCCTGTTCCAGGGCGTCCCAGAGCCTCAACTCGACAGCAGTTCGACCATCAAACCAACGTAAGATATCAAGCCCGTCCGCCCTTTCCGGTGTCGCTGTGAGGCCCAATAGTATCCTGGGACGAACATGATTCAAAAGAGCTTCATACGTCGCTGCCGCGGCGTGGTGAAATTCATCAACAATAACGATGTCGAATCGCTCGGGATCAAAGTTCGTCAGATCAGACGCCGAAAGGGACTGAATCGAGGCGAACACGTGCTCCCATTGGGTTGGTCTATTTCCCGATACCCAGAGCTCTCCAAAAGAACCGTCATTTAGAGCATGGCGAAAGACTGCCTGGCTCTGCTCCAATATCTCGCTGCGATGCGCAACAAACAGCAGGCGTGCCCGGTCCTCGGTGGATCGTAAACGCCGGTAATCCAGCGCCGCAACGACCGTCTTGCCAGTGCCAGTGGCAGCCACAATCAGGTTGTTCCGATAGCCTCGGTCTCGTTCGATCTGCAGCCGGTCGAGCATCTGCCGCTGGAATGGGTAAGGCTCGATCCTAAATGGAGTCAGGATAGCGTCTGTGCGGGGTTCGACCTTTGTTTCCCGTGAAAACCGCTCGCCGTCAAAATCCTCGAAATGAGGGTCCTGCCAGTAGGTTTCGAATGTTCTGTCAAAGGCGTAGACGAGATCTGGGTTGAGACGCTGCGAGGCCCGCACATTCCATTCCAGGCCGGTGGCTTGCGCAGAGTGGGTCAGATTGGAAGAACCGATGTATACCGTTGAGAACCCTGAATCACGATGGAACTTCCAAGCCTTCGCGTGAAGGCGCGTTGAACCGATATCGTAGGAAACTTTGATCTGTGCTCCTATGCGCTCCAATTCCTCCAGTGCCCTGAGTTCCGTTGTACCAGTGTAGGTTGTGGTGATAACACGTAGAGGCTTTCCTTCTTGAACGTGTTTGCGCAAACGATCGCGAATTTGTCGGATACCGCTCCACCTGACGAAAGCCACGATTATGTCAATTCCGTCTGCCGATTCAATTTCTGCAGCAATCTCGTTGGCCAAAGAGGGCTGGCCGCGGGCGTTTGTCATCAGCACTGTGTCACGCAATGGGGTGTGAGGACGAGCGATGCGAATTGCGTCACCGAGCGGATTCATCGGTTCTATTGCCGTTAGCCGAAGAACTTCCTGGCTGATGGCTAATTTTGCTTGAGGAGGTTCAGGATATAGGTCCCCAAGGACAGTCAGAAGGGCAGCGGACAGCGTTGATGCAACTTCGACACGATTTCCGGAGGGTTGGGCCGCCAATATTCGTTTTGCCCAGACTCCGATTATTTCTCCCACCCTGTCGGGGATCTCCGCGGAATCGACTATATCGATGCCCGGCACAAGTCTATTGTTGACGAGGCTTGACAGCCGCTCCCGCAGATTCTGGTCGAGGAGAATGTCATAAAGGCCGGGTGAAAGCTGGCCTGAATCATTAGGAATTGTCATTTGGGTCCCGCTATGGCATCGCTGCCTAGAGTTCGAACTCTCCCACGTCGTCGGGGATGATTAGGGTGGCGCCGGTAAGGGCCTGGACTTCTTCGGGGGTCCAGCCTGGGGCTACCTCTTTCAGGACAAGGCCGTCCGGAGTGCACTCGATTACGGCCAGGTCGGTCACAATCAGGTAGACGCAGCCTTGTCCCGTAACCGGGAAGGTGCACTCCTCAACGATTTTGGGGTTGTTCTGGCGGTCGGTGTGTTCCATGGCCACGATCACGCCGCTGGCGCCAGCGGCCAGGTCCATGGCGCCCCCCACATTGCCTACTCCGCGGTGGGGCAGCATCCAGTTGGCCAGGTCGCCGTTGGCCGAGACTTGGTGCGAGCCAAGTACCGTAACGTCAACGTGACCGCCGCGGATCATGGCGAAGGCCTGCGCCGAGTCAAAGAACGACATTCCCTGGACTGGCTCGAGGAACTGGCCTCCCGCGTTGATCAGGTCGATATCCTCGTCGCCCTCATCGGCCAGGGGCCCGCAGTTCAGGATGCCGCTTTCGCTGTGGTAGAAAACCGTCCGGCCTTCGGGCAGAAAGCTGGAGACCAGGGTGGGGATGCCGATGCCCAGATTCACGTAGGCACCGTCTGGCAACTCCTTGGCGACCCGCATGGCTATTATCTCGCGGGGCAGCCTTTCCTTTTCCGCCAACGATTCCAGGTCAACAGCCATGTCTTGTTCCTCAATGTCCCCTACATGTCCAGATAAGGGGAAAAGTCGTCCGGGCGTTTTACGATGCGGTCTACAAATATTCCCGGGGTAACGATCGCCTCCGGGTCCAGCTCCCCCGGCTCGACAATTTCGTCCACTTCCACGATGGTGGTGCGGGCTGCCGTGGCCATTACCGGGTTGAAATTGCGGGAGGTGCCCTTGTAGACCATGTTGCCCAGGGTATCAGCCTTGTGTCCCCGGATGATGCAGTAGTCCGCCAGAATTCGCTGCTCCAGCACGTAGGGCCGGCCTTCGATCTCGCGGACCTCCTTGCCTTCTCCCAACAGAGTGCCGAAGGCGGTCGGTGTGTAGAAGGCGGCGACGCCTGCACCGCCGGAACGCAGCCGCTCTGCCAGGGTGCCCTGGGGAGAGACCTCAAGACCCGACTCGCCCTCTTGGTAGGCACGTTCGAAGGCGCTGGGGCGATTGATGGACGGCGATACCGGGTAGGAGGCTATGGCCTTGGCGATCTGGCCGTTCTCCACCAGGATGGTGTGGTCGATTGGGGTCACTCCCTCGGGTGCGCCGAACCGGGCCACCCGGGCAATGCCAGCGGTGTTGCTGATCATGGTCAGGCCCTTGGCGCCATGGTCCCGAAGCCCCACCATCAGGTAGTGGGCCATCCCGCCGGGACCGCCGAATCCGTCCACGTTGACCACGGCGCCGTCGGGGATGTCCTGGACCGCCTCTGACGCGCTGGCGTAGACCTTGTTGGGCCAAGGAAGCGTGGGAACGTCAAAGGTCATTTCGCGCAGGTTCTCAGCTACAGTGAGGGGAGCATCGGACATGGACACCACGTCGTCGGATGACCAGCCGGGAGCGACTTCGATCAGCTCCAGTCCGGAACCGGTAACCCGGAGTACGGAAATATCCGTAACAATCAGCGACACGCATCCCACGCCGTCAACCGGCAGGCTGCAGTGATCAACTATTCTCGAGATGCCTCCGTCCGTTGCGTGCGGCGTCAAGGCAATCAGACGCTGTGCGCCGGATGCCAGGTCAACTGCGAATCCGGGAGCGGCCAAACTGAGTGTTTCAGCGGTGGTCCAGTGGACGAAGTCGCCGCGCTGGCTCACCTGTGCGGCTTCAACGAATGCAACGCCGACGTGGCCGCCTGCCAGCATCGACGCCACGTCTATCGCGCCGACAACCACCCCGCCCGGCAGCACGACCGCGGGTTCGCCGACTCCGTCGACAATCGAGGATCCTCGTCCGGGGCGGTATCCTACCGCGCCGCTTTCGGAGAGCAGCCAGACTCCGCTTCCTGCCGGAACCGTCCCGGAGATGGCGGCGGCGAGGCCCGATCCAATCGCTGCGGTTTCTCCAGACCGTATCTCCTGCGCTGCCCTGAGGGCCATTTTCCGGGGGTCCAGTCTGTCGCCTGGCATGTATGCAAGCCTCTTAGAGTGGTTTCGCACATGGGAATGATTATGTCGGCCGTAGTTCAGACGGTCGACGAAGTCAGGACAATCCGTTGCACAAAAATGGCTGGGGTGATCACTATCTCGGGGTCGATACCGCCGGGCTCGCGAATTTCCTCCACCTCGGCGATGGTTACCCTCGCGGCCATGGCCATCACGGGGTTCCAGTTGCGTCCGGTCCCGGAATAAACCAGGTTGCCAAGGGTGTCCGCTTTCGTAGCGCGCAGAAGGGAGAAGTCGGCCCGGATGGATGGCTGGTAGACGTACTCCCGCCCATCAATGAGCCGGGTCTCATGGCCCTCGGCGAATCGTGTTCCTGCTCCTGTGGGGAGGAGGAAGCCTCCGATGCCGGCCCCGCCCGCGCGAATCCTCTCGGCGAGAACGCCCACGGGCAATACTTCCAGCTCGATCTGCCCTGATTCCCATTTCCGCTTTACCGGCCCCCCGAGGCGGGGGTCAAAAGGTGAGGGGGAGATGATCTTCCGGACACTTCCGGCGTCTACCAGTGCGTTAATGTCGGCCCTGCCGGAATCCGGCGCTCCGGTTCCCTGGCATACGACGGTCAAGTCCCTGGCACACGAGGAGATGACGGCTCGAATCAACGTGTGCGGCTCGTGGTGGCCCGCGAATCCACCGATTAGCATTGATGCACCGTCGCCGAGTCCGGTGAGAGTAGATTCTGCGGAGTCGTAGATCTTATTCAGATTCGCGCCGGATGATGTGCTCACTGGCGGTATTCCTTATGAGGCTGGTGCCGCCGCCGGTTGTTCCGTTATTTCCGGCTCGCTTGCCTGTTCCTGGTTTTCATTCTGATTTCTGTCCCCGTTCCGTCCCCTGCCCAACAGGGCAGCAATGCCTGCGGCAGCGGCTCCAGCCACTGCAATCGCTGCTCAAAGCATCGAAACACTCCTGACTATTTCCTTAATACGGTATCCAGCGGCGTGGGTCAGTAGAAGCAACCCTTCTGGCCGCAGGACATTATACCAATGATGCGCAGGTATGCGATTTGCGCCTTACGGTTTGCGCCTCAACTGGACACCCGGGGCGGTCAAAATGAAACCGCCCCGCCGGATGGCGGGACGGTCTCTGCTGTTGCGCAATGTACCGGCGGGACTAGAAGTCCATACCGCCGCCCGGGGGCATGCCTGCGGGCATGGCCGACGCGGGCTGGGGGATTTCGCTGATCATGGACTCGGTGGTCAGCACCATGGCCGCCACGCTGGCCGCATTCTGCAGGGCCGAGCGGGTGACCTTGGTGGGGTCAACGATGCCCTTTTCCAGCATCGGGCCGTATTCTCCGACCTCGGCATCGTAGCCGTAGTCGTCGGCCTGCTGCTTGACCTGGTTGAGCACCACGGCGCCCTCGAAGCCGGCGTTCTCGACGATCAGCTTGAGGGGCTGTTCGAGGGACCGGCGGATTATGTCCACGCCGACCTTCTCGTCCAGGGGCATTTCGCCCAAGTCAGCCAGGGCGCGCTGTGCGCGAACCAGGGCGACGCCGCCGCCCGGCACGATGCCCTCTTCAACGGCGGAGCGGGTGGCCGACAGGGCGTCCTCGACGCGGGCCTTGCGCTCCTTGAGCTCGATCTCGGTGGCTGCGCCAACCTTGATCACCGCAACGCCGCCAGACAGCTTGGCCATCCGTTCCTGCAGCTTCTCGCGGTCGAACTCGGAGGTGGTGTCTTCGATCTGGGCCTTAATCTGGGTGATACGGGCCTGGATGGCGTCCTCGGAACCGCGACCCTCGACGACAGTGGTCTCGTCCTTGGTGGCGGAAACCCGGCGGGCCTGTCCGAAGTCCTCAATGGTGGCGGAGTCCAGCTTGCGGCCGGTCTCCTCGCTGACGACGGTGCCACCGGTGAGGATGGCGATGTCTTCCAGCATGGCCTTGCGGCGGTCGCCGAAGCCAGGGGCTTTGACGGCCAGGGCGTTGAGGGTGCCGCGCAGCTTGTTGACCACGATGGTGGCCAGGGCTTCGCCGTCGACGTCCTCAGCGACGATTACGACGTTTTTGCGGCCGACCTGCAGCAGCTTTTCCAGCGCCGGGAGCAGGTCCGCGACGGCGGAAATCTTCTTGTCGGTGATGATGATGGTGGGGTCTTCCAGCACCGCCTCCATGCGGTCGGGGTTGGTGATGAAGTAGGGGGAGATGTAGCCGCGGTCGACCTGCATCCCTTCCACGTACTCGATCTCGTCGGAAAGGCCCTTGGACTCTTCGACGGTGATGACGCCGTCCTTGCCGACCTTTTCCATGGCTTCGGCGATGGTCTCGCCGATAGCTTCCTCGTGGGCCGAGAGGCTAGCGACCTGGCCGATACGCTCACGGGTCTCCACCGACTGGGACATTCCCTGCAGCTCGCCGACCACGGCCGAAACGGCGCGCTCGATGCCACGCTTGATTGCCATGGGGTTGGCGCCGGCGGTTACGTTCTTGAAGCCGTCGGTGATGATGGCCTGGGCCAGCACGACCGAGGTGGTGGTTCCGTCGCCAGCGGCGTCGTTGGTCTTGGTGGCGGCTTCCTTGAGGAGCTGAGCGCCCATGTTCTCGAAGGAGTCGGGGAGCTCAATTTCCTTGGCGATGGTTACGCCGTCGCTGCACACCTGGGGCGGTCCAAAGGACTTGTCTAGGACAACGTTGCGGCCTTTGGGGCCAAGAGTGATCTTCACGGAATCGGCGAGGATGTCGATACCGGTGCGGAGGGACTTGCGCGCGTCCTCCGAATAAGTAAGCTTCTTTGCTGGCATCCATTCCTCCTTAATATTTACAGGCGTGAATCTACCGTCCGGACAGACGCCCCGATTCACATCGGGGCCGCCAGCCCAGAGCCAAAATTAGGACAGCTTTGCCAGGATGTCGCTCTCCCGCAGGATGAGGTAATCGTCGTCGCCGTCCTTGTATTCGGTGCCGGCGAACTTGGAGTAGATAACCCGGTCGCCCTTGGCAACGTCCATAGCGATGCGGGTTCCGTCATCGCTGACCCGGCCCGGTCCCACCGCTATCACCTCGCCTTCCTGGGGCTTTTCCTTGGCTGTGTCGGGCAGGAAAATACCGCCTTTCGTGGTCTGCTCGCCCTCACTGGGTTTCACTACCACACGTTCGCCCATCGGCTGAAAATTCGCCACCGCGGCCTCCTCTGTTTAGCCGGGAAATTATTCTTGTTCCGGCAATTTAGAC
>CBDHDY010000041.1:0-44802 GCA_965261885.1 Dehalococcoidia bacterium | reverse complement strand
CTTCCGCCGGACGCCAACAGTGAAGAGTCGATGGGTTGCGTTGCCAGCCCTGACCGGATTACCGTCGTCCCGGCAGGCGGCGACGCCGGGGAATTCATGGCGCTCATTACGTCCTGGGGAAGCAGCCGTTCCGTAACCAGGGAAATCACGGTTCCCGCACAGGATGTGGACTAAGCATGACCAGCATCTACACTCTCGACCCTAGGGACACGGCAGTAACGCCGCCAGCGGCCTTGGCTATTCGCCCGGCCAGCCTTGATGGCAAGACGCTCGGTCTGCTTTCCAACAACAAGCCCCACTCCGAGTATTTGCTGCGGATGGTGGCCGACATAATCGGTCAACGCTACTCGCTGGCCGAGGTTGTGGAATACAACAAGGGAGGCCACCAGTGGCCCGCCGAGCGTTCCGCGCTGGAGGACCTTGCCCGTCGTTGCGATGTGATGATTCACGCTACTGCGGAATGAGGGTCCTGCACGTCGTGCAGTGTGCATGACGCGATGGAGATGGAACTGCTGGGCGTGGCCTCCACTGTCCTGACGACTAAACCCTTCGTCAGCCAGGCCCGCGCCATGGCCCGGTTGCGCGGCGACGCCGACTATGGACTCGCCATCATTGACCATCCGATAGTCACTTTGACCCTCGAAGAGGTCGCGGGGCGAGCCGCCGTCGCCGCACCGCAGGCGATGAGCCATCTGCTGGATCGGTAACTACGGCAGGGAATTCCTGCTTTGCAGATGTTCAATGTCCCAGGCGTAGCTGACAAATGTAATTGGGGAGAGGCCACCAATGAAGTTCGGCATCTACAGTTCCATTGCTGACCCGCCCCGGGGCGAACGGCTGGACCTTCGAATCGATGAAGTCATCGCCGAGGCCAGGCTGGCCGAAGAGGTGGGTTTCGACTCCTGCTTCTTCGGTGAGCACCATCAGGACAAGGACGGATTCCTGCCCTCACCGCTGATCGTGGCGACGGCGGTGGCCGCCCAGACCAGCACCCTGAACGTGGGCACATCGGTAATCCTGCTGCCCCTGCACAACCCGGTACAGGTGGCTGAGGACGTGATCACCCTGGACCTGGTGTCCAAGGGGCGAATCATCCTGGGCGTGGGCCTGGGATACCAGGAGGCGGACTTCCGGGCCTTCGAGGTGCCGATTCGCCAGCGGGTGGGCCGCTTCGAGGAGGGCGTCGAGATCATTCGCCACTGCTGGAGCGGGGAACCCTTCTCCTTCCACGGCGAGTACCATCAGCTGGAAAATCTGCACATTACCCCGGGCCCCTACCAGGACCCCGCTCCCCCGCTGTGGATCGGGGCCAGCACCGCGCCGGGTGCGCGCCGGGCCGGGCGCATGGCCGACGGGTTCGTGGCCACGCCCAGCATCGACCTGGCTACGGCGACGCAGTTGGCCGAAATCTACCGGGAGGAGGCCTCGCGGGAAGGCCGGGAGCCGGTGGTGGTCATGATGCGGGACGCCTGGGTGGCCGAGACCCGGGCCGAGGCCGAGAAGGTGTATGGACCCGAGGTGCTGGAGGCCTACAGGTATTACTGGCGCAACGGCCTGCCGGATTTCAGCGGGTTCCGGTCGGAGGACGAGCTTACCCTGGATAACCTCGCGAAGGACCGGCTGATAATGGGCGATCCGGAGGAGTGTGTGGCGGAGTTCCAGCGTTGGAGTGAGGCCGTGGGCGCGGAATATTTCCTGCTGCGACTGCGCCAGGCCCACTCGGGAGGCCCGTCCCACGAGAACATAATGGAAGCAATACGGCTGTTCGGGGAAGAGGTCATACCAGCCTGCGGCTAGGGGAATGCCCCAGCAGAGCCGATTGCCCGGGGATGGATGTTATTATTTTGGGCGGCAGATCTTGAGAAAAGGAAGACAGAATTCTCTCTGGATTCGGTCCGGTTCCACCTCTTGGCAGGGGAACCAAGCTTGGAAGCATACGGAGGCCCTATGACCATGCAGACCACTGAGGCAGTAGACCATTTCGTGAAGGTTGGCGACCTCAACCTGCACTACCTGGAATGGGGCACTGCCGGGGCGCCTCCGGTCGTTATGGTCCATGGCTTGACCGGTAACGCCCACGCCTTCGACAACCTTGCTCCCCACTTTGCTCCCCGTTACCACGTCATATCCGTCGATGTCCGAGGGCGCGGTGACAGCGATTGGGCCACCGACGGTGATTACTCCAACGATGCCTACGTGGCTGACCTGGAGGGGGTGCGGCAGGCTCTCGGGTTCGAGCGATTCTCGCTGGTGGGCACCTCCATGGGGGGTCGCATTTCCCTGACCTACGCCGGTACCTACCCCGACCGGGTGGAGCGCACCGTCCTGAACGACATCGGCCCAGAGGTTGATCCCCGGGGCGGCAGCCGCATCGCCACCAGTTCCCGGGACGCCGTCACCACTTTTGCGACTATCGAAGAGGTAATGGCCTGGCACCGGGAGAACCGGGTCGGCTTCGTCGCGATGAGCGACACCCAGCAGCGGGTTGCCGCAGGCCACGCGGTCAATGCCCGGCCCGAAGGCGGCTATGTCTGGAAGATGGACCCGGCGGTCCGCAGCGATCCGCGCCGCCCCGACCCGGAAGCGTCCTGGAATCTGGCGCGGCGCATCCCCGGCCCGGTGCTGCTGGTGCGGGGCGGCGCCAGCGACCTGCTGTCCCCGGAGATAGCCCAGCGTATGATGGCAGAGATGCAGGACTGCAGCATGGTGGAAGTCCCGGGTGTGGGCCACGCGCCGACCCTGATGGAACCGGAGGCTTTTGGACCGGTCCTGGAATTTTTCTCCCTGACCTGAGCGGAGGGAACCTAGTAGACCAACATCCTTGAAATGGCGGGTGAAACGCCGGATTGCTTGGCCATCGTTTCCGTGAACCAAGTTCGTCCGGGCCACGGCCCCGTACCAATCAACCCATCATTACAATGATTTCGGACTACTAGTCCTACGGCCGCACTAACGCTGGCTCGGTATTTCCAGTCTCAAATTTATCCTCGTTTCTCTGAGAGTACCGATGTCTGCCGTAGCTGGCCAGTGCAATTTTCAAGACCGCCCAACACTCCAGGAAACCATGCGCGGCTGAAGTACTAGACGAGGTCAACAAACTATGGAATACCGCAAACTTGGCAGCCTGGACGTTTCAGTCATTGGCCTGGGTACCTTGCGAACTTTTGATGTTACCCACGACGATGATATAGCCGTCCGAAGTCAAATCGTGGACAACTGCCTGGACAGCGATATAAACCTTATCGATACGGCCGCATGGTACGGCAACGCGGAGCAGGTCCTGGGCGAAATCGCCTGGCACCTGCGGGACGAGTTCTACCTCGCCACCAAGGTTCGGACCGAGGGCAGGGAGGCCGGCGAAGCCCAGATCGCCCGCTCCTTCGACCTGTTGAAGACCGACTATATCGACCTCTTCCAGGTCCACAACATGATCGACTGGCAGACCCACCTGCCCACCCTGGAGCGGCTCAAGGACGAGGAAAGAATCGGCATGGTGGGCGTGTCCGCCATGGTGCCCGATGCCTACCCCACCATCATGGACCTGATGCGCCATGGTCGGGTGGACGCCGTCCAGATTCCCTATAACGTGATGAACCGGGCCGTCGAGGACGAATTGCTGCCCCTGGCAGAGGAACTGGGCACCGGCATTTTGGTGATGGAGCCGCTGCAGAAAGGCCGCTGGGTCCTGGAGCTGAAGCAACAGCCCGACCTGACGCCGCTGCGCGACTACGGCATCAACACCTGGGCCCAGGCCCTGCTGGCCTGGGTCATTTCCGACCGCCGGGTCAGTTCAGCCATCCCCACCACCACCCGCCCAGAGCGCATCCAGGAAAACGCCGAGGCCGCCGAGGCCGCCGGGCTGCCCCAGCAGCTCAGGGACTACATCCGTTCCGAGGCGGAGCGGTGCTTGTAAGGGGCAGCCGGCACATAGACGACAGAATCATCGCACCCTGACCTTCCTTCCTGTTGTGCCCTGTTGTGCGATTCTGAATAAAGCTGCAACTGGCGCACTTTCCACTTTCCCGCACTTTCCACTTTCCCGCACTTTCCACTTTCCCGCACTTTCCACTTTCCCGCACTTTCCATGGTTGCGGCAATTCTGGTGGTGACGCCGGCTGCGATATGCGCAAACGCCACGCCGTCGTCAGGCGTAGCGAGGGCGGGCGTCCCTCGTGGGCGACGCTCCTGCCTTTCCAAGCGGAGCTTATGGTGGAATTGGAGCACCGTTGCCTCTTTATTTAGGCACTTTCCAGCATCATCAACAGCAACATCGAGTCAATTCCCTGGTGAACCAAATGGACACGTCATGCCATCTGCCTATACGCTGTGACTCGGTGAAATTCTTAACCCTGAAGGGAGTAAACAATGGGAAACCCGGTAGTGCACTTTGAAATTGCGGGCCCGGATGGGCCTGCTTTGCGGCAGTTCTATGGCGACCTGTTCGGATGGAAGATTGACGTGCAGGGCGCAGAGATGGGCAACTACGGCATAGTGCCAGCAAATGAGGGCGGTATCGGCGGAGGCCTGATGCCTACAAGCGAGGATATGCCAGCGCGCAGCTACGTTACCTTCTATGTGCAGGTTGAAGACCTTCAGGCGGCGTTGGACAAGCTGGCCGGTATGGGCGGGAACGCCATAATGCCACCGATGGAGATAGCCCCCGGCATGGGCTTCATCGCTACGTTCGGAGACCCCACCGGCAACATGATAGGGCTGTATGCTCCGCCGTCGGACTGGGACGGACAGATGCCCCCCAAGGGCGACGGTCCACCGGTGGCGCACTTCGAGGTTGGTGGCAGCGACGCCGCGGCCCTCGCCGAGTTCTACACCGGGATGTTTGACTGGCATATCGACCATTTAGAGGAGGCCAACTACCGCTTCGTCCAACCGGAATCTGGGGGGATAGGCGGCGGCATCTTCCAGCACATGGAGGGCATGCCGCCCAACCATCCTTCCGTCGCCGTTATCGTCAACGACCTCCAGGCGTATCTCGACAAGGCCGTAAGCCTGGGCGGCACGGCACTCATGCAGCCCACAGAGATTCCCGGAGCATCCGGCTCCCTCGCCATCTTCTATGACATAGCCGGCAATCGCATAGCGCTCTTCAAGTCCTCTGAGTAGACACCGCGACGCGGGCTGGACCGGCCCGCAACGCAGGACTGGGTGCCCGCCTACAAGTGGGATCCCAGTCCCGTGAGGGCCATACCTGCTGGTCCAAACTGAACTTCAATGCGAGGCTTATTCGTTTTGTCCGGTTCGGTAGAGCCGGAGGGTATAGAACGAATAAATCAGACGGCTTTAAAATACGAACATTTCAGCCCGGTCTGTTATTTTCTCTCACATTTTCCTCCCAACCGATTCGGTCGTGCCGTTCACGAACTGGAGTGAAGAAATGTCCGCCAGATCGCCCCAAGAGTCCTCGCCCGGGAAGTCCTTGAATGTTGCAGAAGCCCGCAAGGCGGCCACCAACTTGCCGGACGATTTCAGCGCCTGCAGGATGATCGACGAGATGATCGCGGACCTCGGCGATTGGAGGGGTGAATCGCTGACTGAAATCCGCAGGCTCATCCACGAGGTCGACCCCGAGGTGGTCGAGGATTGGAAGTGGAGGGGAACCCCCGTCTGGTCGCACGAGGCGATGTACGCCAACGCCAACGCCTTGAAGGACAAGGTGAAGGTAACGTTCGTCCACGGAGCCCAGATCCCCGATCCCGGCAATCTCTTCAATGCTGGATTAGGCGGGAACAAGTGGCGGGCGATAGACATTCGTAAGGGAGACAAGATAGACGAGGTCGTTCTCAAGGCGTTGCTGCTGGAGGCGGTCGCCTACAATACCAGGCACCCGGTTCCCCAAAGCAAGGGCTCCAGGGTCGTCTGACACACTTTAGAATGGAAGAACGAGCCTCCTGCTGACCAGCCGAAGGCTCGGTAGGGCTGGGGTCGGGTGCCAGACTGCAAATGACTGGACCTCCCAGTGGAAAGTCGCATTTCAGTCACCCAGGCCCGCGAAGCGCAGATTGGAGCGAAGGCAATGGCCGCCGAGAGGACCAGGAAGTCTACCGTAATGGCAAAGAAGCCGGTTGCCGGGAAGGCTGACAGCAAGGTGGTGCTCCTTTCAGGTGGCAACCCGCAGATCGCGAAGGCTGACGGAGACGCCCCCGTGCAGGCATACATAGCGGCCATGCCGGGTTGGAAGAGCGATGTTGGGCGCCGCCTCGATAACCTCATCGTGCGCAACGTGCCTGAAGTGCGCAGGGCCGTCAGGTGGAACTCGCCCTTCTACGGCATCGAGGGACAGGGTTGGTTCCTGGGCTACCACGTCTTCACCCGTTACGTAAAAGTGACTTTCTTCCAGGGCGCGTCGCTGCGACCTGTCCCGCATGGCTCAGGCAAGGACAAGGACTCGCGCTGGATCGATATCTACGAGGATGCGCTCGACGAGGAGCAGTTGGCGGAGTGGATCCGGCAGGCTGCCACCATCCAAGGCTGGCATGGGTTCTGATTGTGGCATCTCCGTGAACCTCGGTATGTAACAGGTCACAAGCCCGGGTGAAGAGCTTTTATGACCTCCTCCTCGGCGATGAAGTGCGCGGGGTGCATCACAGTACGCGGCAGAGTTTTCTAGGCCCAGACAGGAAAGAGTCGGAGCAAACGAGGGTGACGCGCATCCACCCCGACGTTTCTGAATTCTTTGGAGGCTTTTCCGGGCGCTTTACCTTCTCACTGATATTGGAACCCCCCAGCGAAAAGTCTGCAGTCCGGTATGGTAAGGCCCACCAAACTGGACAAAATCAAGAACCCTTGCATTTGCAAACAATCTTATGATGTAAACAGCCACGGCCCAACGGTGGATCTTGACGTATACGGGCAGCAAGCCAGGACGTCGGGATGCTCAGAGGGGGTGGATGGGTAAAACTCCCGCCCACTGGTGACATCGCTTGGGCAATTAGGTGGTGGGGCACCAAATGTTGCTGCCGTCGAAAATGGCTATGGAGCTACCGAGGTCGAAATGGGGAGGTTACTGGTCGGGGTCATCGGCCAGACGATTGCTGTGGGCACGCGGTTCGGCGCGAGCCTAAGGCTCGAACCCATCAGGGGTGATAGGTCGCATTTTCAGCATCGCGTGTATGCTCCGGGTGTCGGACGGTCCCGCCTTATATAACGGATTGCGGATGGATGCGCCATATGGGAGCGAACGGTGCTAACGCGTCCGACCACCGAGCATCCGGCGTCAAGAACTCAGCCGTCTTCCAGATTGGCTTACGACCAGGCTACAAAGAATGAACGCAAAGGCAATCACGCTGGCGACCGTTCGGATGTTGTTCCATATCGACCATTCGCTAATGTAGGAGAGCATCTCGGAACGATTCTCGCGCAATCCTGGGTCCAACGAAGCCAAAGTTTCGTTCAAGGGCACGTTGACAAGAATAGTGACCCCCAAAGCACCAATTATATAAACGCTCCCACCTACCAAGACCATCCACCCGGCTGGCCAGTCCCGCCGATGAGCCGCATGCGCCATCGCGGCAACACATGCCAACGGCGCACCAAAAAAGCCGACAGCGAACGCAATGTTGCGCACAGAGGCATTTATCGCTTGCATTGCTTCCATAGCGATTGCAGGGTCAGCAGTAGACAAACCTGGCATGACCACAGCCGAAAACGCGAAGAAAAACCCGGCCATGACTCCGACCCACAACGTAGCCACCGATCTGGACACTTTTGCCCGCGTTTCAGCACCGTTCAAAACCTATCCTCCACCCAATACCCACTATGGCTGCGCCCCGACACGTCACGCTGGCAAGGTAGCGTGAGCACCAACGGGTCTGACAATGTCGTAATCGGACCGAGCGGAAAGCCTGATTACGGGTGTGTTCGGGAACGCCGATCCACCCATCCTGAAGGCAGGTGACCGTCAATCACCGGCTTAAAAGGTCATGATATCGCATTCGAGGGCTAAAATCGGAGATTCGATACCAACGGACCCGGATCGCTGCGAAGGGGAAAGGCTGGGCGCCTCCCTGCCATCCGCGGATGATGGTCAAGGTGATGCTCTACGGCTACTGCACCGGGGTGTCCCTCCTGCGCCTTTCAACCCTGGAAGTGACTGCGAAACTCGGGCCAGCTCGTAGGAGATCTGCCAGCCGCCGGGGCCGCGCTGTCGGATGCGGCCTTTCATGGGGCTAGGAAGCGTTTCGAGGCGGGATGTTCTCTCGGTGTGGCCCGTCAGGCAATAAAGCCCGAATTCTCGCTTCCAATCCAACCCGAAGTTCGTCAGCCGTTTCCCAAACAATGTGGTAGTGCTGCCTAACATCAAAATGGAGTTCGTTTCGGTCTATCACATCCTTTCTGCACGACCTAATTACCGTTAAACCAATGCCGAGTGCAAATCCGGCCTCGTAATAGACTCCCCCTCTTACTCCCTTGTCCCCGTGAGTAAAGTCCGCCACAAGGAACCGAGACCGCCGAATCTCACCCATAATTTCATCGTCAATTTTGTCCACGTCTGGTTTTTCATTTATGAGTAACGGCCTGTATCCCCTATTCAATATCGCGGGCCTGATTCCCTTTTCAACAGCCCCACTCATGCTAGTAGACCAACATCCTTGAAATGATAGGTGAAATGCCGGATTGCTTGGCCATCGATTCCGTGAAACAGGTTTGTCCGGGCAACGGCCCCGTACCAATCAACCCATCATTACAATGAATTCGGGCTACTAGGATCAAACCACATCGCCACAAACACTTGGTCCGAACTTGGGTTGACCTCTTGTTCCGCAATCCGTCCGTATCCATCCACGGTAACGATGAAGTCACCCAGACCGTGTGGTTGCGGAGTGTTCCCTTTTATCCACCCCATTCGCTTCAAATAATCCAGTAGGAAAATTTTTTCCTGCGGTTCTGTCGACTCGCTGTGGGCCATCGAGAGCCATGATGTTCGACCAGATTCGAGAATGACAGGAGTCATCCCGAACATTGAGGATTCATCTGCAGTTGTTGCCTCCCCTAACGTTACGTAATGCCCAATAGTGGTCGTTTCGTCCGCGAGAAGCCGTAGTAGCCGGTCTGCCCTTTCGTGGACACTGAGGGGGCGGGCTGCTTTCGTCGCGTCGATTACTGCGCTGGTTATCGTTGGGCTTGTATTCCCCAATCTTCGTTGGTCAACTAGCCAAGTAGTAACCTTGGGCCTATGACGCTCATTGAGATTCTCTCCTCCCCACCAAAACCGCCCCCAAGTCTCACTGTCCAGCGTGTAACTACCGCCCGCCCGCGGAGAATCTTGCACCAATTCGCTAGAAACCTTTGCTGGGTGTTCAGGCCAGATGAGGCATCGGTTTTCACGCGTGTCTGAGTTGAGCATCATTCTTCTCTCTACACCCCAATCTCCGCCAGCCTTGCCACCAGGTACTGGTGGGGGCGGTCGCCCTTGCTTCGGTTGCAGCTTGAGCAGAGCAGTTGCAGGTTTTCCAGGTGGTCGGTGCCGTCCCGAGAGCGAGTCAACCTGGATGCCTTCCTTGGCAGCGCAGGGATTCGCTTCGGCGTCACGGCGCCTCGCTGGCGTCTCATGACACACCACGTCGTGAGAAAGTGCCCGGGAACGGGCGCAGATGCGGAAGCTCGCAGGTCCCTACAAGTTAATTGAGGGTTCCTCGTAATCCTTCAGCTTGTTATAGATTTGGAGCCGGTGATGGTAGGACTCCAAAACTATGATCCTGTCGTCGGCGTCAACGTTGACAGCCACTGGTCGCCGGAACCGCCATTCAGGCTCCAGATCCGTCCGCCGCCTGGCCTTGACGATATCCGGATTGGCGTCGATGTAGGTCTGGGCCCATGGCGAAGGGTCTTGGGCGTCGCCGACCAGCGCCGTAATGTATTGGCCATCGGCGTCGTAGATCTGGACGCGGTGGTTTCCCCAGTCAGTAACGTATACATCCCCATCTGAGTCCACGGCCACACCCGATGGCCCTTTGAGGGAGCCCACTCCGGTGCCGGAGCCCTCGAACTTGACGAGCAACTCTCCGGACGGGGCGAATTTTTGCACCCGGTTATTTCCCCAATCCGCAACGTAGATGTTGTCCTGGCGGTCGATGCAGATGCCCCATGGCATCTCCAGTTCTCCGTCGCCGCTACCGCGCCCTCCGAACTTGGACTGAAACTCACCGATCAGGCTGAAACTCTGCACCCGGTGGTTCTGGCTGTCCACCACCCAAAGGGCTCCCTGGGAATCGAAAGCAATTCCTGACGGTCCGTTCAGCTGCCCGTCTTCGCTGCCGGGCCTGCCCCAATGATATCGATAAGCGCCCTCTTGATCGTACATGGTTATCCGGTTGACATGCTCGTCCGAAACGAACACTCGTCCGTGGCGGTCCAGATCAATCGACCGGGGCCAGACAAAGCGCCCGTCTTCCGCGCCGACGGAGCCGAACTGGCCTTGAAACTCGTGGTTGAAGTTGATCTTGCTGACGCGCTGCCCCAATTGTTCCACACCGCGGCTCAACACATAAATTCGCCCGTTCGATCCCAGGACGAAATCCTGGGGGGCCCAAAACCCCCGGCCGGACTGACTGTACATCCCTATGCAGTAGCTGTAGTCATACACCCGGCCGGCAGCGACGGTGGTCAGCATATAAGTTCTCCCGTCAACGATCCTGAAGCTATACGAAGGACATTTGCTCGAAGTGTCCACCGACGATGGGTACCGGGTCGAGTCCCAACCATTTTTCCGCCAACGTGGAGTAAAAGCCACGGAAATCGTAGCTGGGAGCCAAGTCTCCCTGAGTGAGATTTCCCGGTTTCAGCGATGGATAGGTCCCGTACATTCCACCATTTACCCTGTCACCGATGGCGAACGCTACCCCGGCCGCGCCGTGGTCGGTGCCGGTGCCATTGTCGCGGACGCGGCGTCCAAACTCGCTGAACAACATGACAACCACCTCATCTGAGGCGTCGTGCTCACGCAGGTCGGCGAAGAAGTCCTGGATGCCAACGGAAAGGTCCATCCAGAGCTTGGTGTGTGATCCCATCTGGTCATAGTGGGTGTCGAAGGACCCGTAGGACGTGTAGAAGACCTGGGTACCCAGGCCAGCCAGATGCACCTGCGCCACGTCCCTGAGGCGCCTCGCGATGGGGTTATTGGCGTACTCTACCTTTGAAGAATAGGTTGCGGGAGCAGCCCGGATGATGTCGGCTCCCCTCAACGCATCCCGTCCTGCCTGTCCCAGATACTCCATGGTCGGTCCGGTGCCGATGGCGGGAGCGTACATGCGGGCGAAGCTGTCCAATAGCTGGACCCGCTCCTGGTCTGACCGAATTCCCGGATTTGATGAAAGCACACCGTAAGAGGGAAGGTGATTGACAGAGGTAACAGGAACCCCCCGCATGGTCAGCGCCCGGGGCAAACCCTGGCCCAGGCTCACTCCCCTCAGCACGTTCTCGCCGCCAGGATCCAAGTCCCGGACGACCTTGGCGAGCCAGCCGTCAATCCCGATGGAATCAGGCTCGCAGGTATGCCAGATGTCCATGGCACGAAAGTGCGAACGGGGTGAATTTTCGAATCCGATTCCGTGAATGATGGCCATGTTGCCCTTGTCGTAGATATCTTTCAGCGGCTCCGTATCAGACCGGAATGCCAGTTCGTCATCTATGGGCAGCAATTGGTCTTCGGCGATATGAACCCTGGGCCGGTTATCCCAATACAGAGGATTGCTATAAGGAACGATCGTATTGAGGTAATCGTTGGCCCCGGTAAGCTCCAATACGACCAGCACGGGGTCTTTATGAGTTGATGCCATTTTCATATCCTTCTACATTGGTTGTGAGCGCTCGCCTAGGCAAACTGATAATCTCGTGAGGCGGCGATCAAGGTCAAAATCCTGCTCACATTCCGAAATGCAGCACTGATTTCTTCTCTGGTGCTCAAGGCCAGATCGCCACAATTTTCGGCATGGACCATCAATTCAGAGTGGGTCACCTCACCGACTTCCAACGGTCCCATCGCATCAAGACAAGCTGCCACTATCGCCTGGGGGGAGTGATCCCCTTGCACTTGCACATTCACCAACACCCGCTGGATGATAGCCTGCACGCCGGGTAGCGATGTGTCTCCAAATATCCTCGCGGCAAAGTTCACCCGGCGCATCAAGACTCCGGGGTCGATCCATTCGGAGCCTGTGTGCCAGCCCTCCACGCTGGGAGGATTGAGAAGCTCCTGCCCCTGCCAACCGCACTCCAGCGCCAGATTGTTGAATCCCGGCTTGAAGCCGTCATAGTTGCCAGCCATACGTACGGTGCCGACGATGAGTTCAGCCGGGCTTTTCACCCGGGCGAAGCGGGCATTCTTGAAGAACTCCGAGTTGAACAATGTGCGCAAAATAGCCCGGATGTCACCACGGGATTCATTGTAGGCATCCACCAACAGCTCGATGGCATCAGGATCAATGGGTGGTGTAACGCTCCAGGTGGAGACATGAGGTTCGTCGGCGACGAAAAATTTGTAGAGGTGGCGGGCCAGGAACCGGGCCGTGGCCGGCTGATCCGCAACAATGTCCACGATGTCTTCGCCGTTGAAGTTCCCGGTATACCCCAGGAAGGTCTTCTGCCGGTCGTCGTGGTCCTCAGGTTTGTACTCGAATTGCCAGTGGAAACGGCCGTAAGGATTGCGGGGAATCTTGGGGGCAATCGTCCATCCGGTAAAGGCCCGGGCTGCCTCCCTGATATCATCCTCTGAGTAGTTTCCGACTCCGAGGGAAAAAAGCTCCAGAAGTTCCCGCCCCCAGTTTTCATTTATGGCACCGTCATGATTTCCGTGGTTGTCCAGCCAGAAGATCATGGCGGGCGACTTTGCAACCTCTAACAGCAGGTCACGGTAAGTACTCAGTCCGTATTCACGGAAGACGGCAATCTGGCGAGTCATCTCCGGTGGATTGTCCACCTTAGAGTTGCCGGTGGCGAACAACTGGTGCCAGAAGAGGGCCATCTTCTCTTCCAGAGGCCGCTTGGTGTTGATCATCCTGTAAACCCATTCGGCCTGATTGAT
Organism: Dehalococcoidia bacterium; assembly: GCA_965261885.1. Taxonomy (GTDB): domain Bacteria; phylum Chloroflexota; class Dehalococcoidia; order Lucifugimonadales; family UBA3495; genus VXOI01. The sequence goes on along the minus strand of CBDHDY010000041.1, from coordinate 31,766 downwards.
CGGCGGCGCCCCGGCCCCCTCATAACCCGGGAAGTACCGGTACAGCAGTTCGTCGTCTATGGCCGGCTGCCGCTCTGGATGCAGAAGCTCCTCGACCACGGCTTCGTAGCCCTTGGAGGCAAGCTCCTCCATCTCCTCGCGGGGTTCACCGAAGTCCGCGCGTCTCATCAAGTGGGCCATTAGTCGGATGTCATCCTGCTGGGGCATCACCACCTCTCTGTTTATCGAGCCCGAAGCCAAGCGCCCATTCAAACCATCTTAGGGTTGGCCAAATCGAGTGTCAACAAAAGAGAGATGCCCACTCCACGCCCGTCAACCTGGAACTGTTCCTGCTCCGGGCAAGGCAAGCCAGGGAAGGCACCGGTGCGCGAGTCGCGCCGCTCACCCTCGCGGAAGGGGCGAAACCCGACCGGCACGCCCACTGGAAACCGCAGGCATACAGCTCGGCACACCACCTACCCGCCTTCCCGGAAAGCGCCTGCGGCGATCCCGGTTCCGCTTCTACTCACAGAGCGGCAGAACCTCCAGTTCCCCCTGTCCGGAGGTATCCAGGTACTTCAGACCCACTGGCATACAGCCGCTCAACCCCGACGGCAGGTCCAAGTCCTCCAGGTTGGCGAGATTGCCCAACTCCGACGGTATTTCTCCGGTCAGCATATTTTTGTAGAAGCTCAGGCCTTCAAGGTTTGCCAGGTTGCCCAACTCTGGCGGGATTTCGCCAGTCGAAAGGTTATCGCCGAAATTTAGCAACTCAAGACTTTCCAGGTTGCCCAACTTCCCCAGTATCTCACCCGCCGGGTCCTTTCTATCGAGGTCAAACCTGGTAACTCGCCCGCCTTCGGTATCTACGCCCTGCCATTCCCGCAGCGGCTTCGTGCTCAGCCAGTTCTCATTCTCGACCCAGTTCGCGCCGCTCATTTCGATGACATGTGAGACGGTCCAGCAGCGCACCGGTGAACCGTTCCGAGCCGAATACCTCGCTTCACTCGTCGAAGGGCAGGTCACCGGTCTACAAGATAGAGCCAGCCGGTCTATAACCTTGGCAGGAATACCTGAAGTATGGCTTTCTGCCAGTGGTATTCCAACTGGGTTTTCCAGCCACCCGGCCGGGTGAGTCTGACCAGATCTGGCGCCTCGGACTCGGCGATCATGCGGCAAGGCCAATGGTACAGTGGTGCCATGGCGGCTAACTACACCCGGAGCAATAGCAGTGTTTACTGTCCGGAATGCGATGCATCCAAGGAAGGTGTGCTAGACATATCTGGCGGCGGCCGTAGCGACACGTATGGTGAAAGCACTGTCGGGAAAGGCGGCGAGAACTGCAAATGGCTGGAGAATAAGGAGTCTAGCCGCCGCTGTACATTGCCGGAAACATCTCCGCCAAGCGCGGGTGCGGAAGGCGTTCGTGCCGCAGAACCGGCTCAATCCCGGCAGGATTTTCCGCGACGGGAGCTGCCAGCGACAATCGCCGCTTCCGGTCGCTTACAATGCCGGTTATAAGACTGCTGCGCCGCGGTGATCATGCCGCTCCGTCACTGGTGGTAGAAGGAACCACAATGAACAGGACCGCTAAACTGTCGGAATACCTGGACCGGCTGGCCGCAGCGACCATGGAGTCGATGGGGTTGCCCGGCATGGCGATAGCGGTAACCGACAGGCAGCGGACGGTACTGGCTGCTGCCTACGGCGTGGCCGAAATCGCCACGCGCGAGCCGGTTTCAGACGCGACGCTCTTTGAGATTGGCTCCTTGGGCAAGCCCTTCACTGTTGTCGCGCTATTGCAACTCTACGAGGCCGGTGAGATCGACCTCTACGCCCCGGTTTCCCGCTATCTGCCCTGGTTTGAAGTGCAGTCGGATCACCCACCGATAACTGTTCACCACCTGCTCAATCACACGGGCGGCCTCCCGAGGGGCACCGACATCGCTCCCCATGGGCTCTATGAAAGCTGGGCGCTGCGCTACCGGAAAACGGGCGCCCCGCCCGGCTCATTCTTCTGGTATTCCAACATCGGCTACAAGACGCTGGGGTTCATTGTCGAGCAGATTACCGGCAGGAACCTCCCCGACGTAATCCGGGACAACATCCTGGAACCGTTGGGAATGACAGAAACTCACCCTGCGGTTACGTTCGCCACCCGCGGGATGACCGCCACCGGTTATACGTCCATCTACGACGACCGGCCGGAGCACATAAGCCACCCGCTGGCGCCCGCGGTCTGGGCGGAATTCGCCACCGGCGACGGCGCCCAGGTTTCCACCGTGGGCGATATGGTCGCCTATGCCCGGGCCCTGCTGAACCGAGGCCAAGGTCGCAATGGGAGGTTGGTTTCGGAGGAGAGTTTTGACCTTATGACGGCCACAGGCGTGTGGACCGGGGGAGACTTCTACGGCTATGGCCTGGCCTACTATTCCGTAGGCGGACGGCGTTACATCGGCCACGGCGGCGGCAACGCCGGATTCCGCTCGGCCCTGGTTATCGATCTGGCGGCGGGCCTGGGCGTCGTCCTGCTGACCAACCGCATGGGTGAAACCGACCCCCTGGTGGAAGTGGCGCAATCGGCGCTGACAGCGGCCCGCGCCGCTGACGATGGCCGGGACTTGCCTCTGCCGCCGGAACGGAACGACCTCACGATGGTCCCCGACGCAGAGGCCTGTGCGGGAGAGTACCGCTGCAAGGACCGCACGATCTCGATTGCCGCCGAATCGGGCAAGCTTCGGCTGCGCAGCAACGGCGCCAGCGTGCTGCTGGAGCGACGTTCCCCCGATTGCTTCTACGTTCAGCACCCCGATTTCGCGTTTTTCCTGCTGGAGTTTGAACGACGGGACGGTACAGTAGTCGCGGCCGGACACGGGCCGAACTGGTTTGTCAGCGACCGCTACCCCGGTCCCGTGAGCTTTGACTATCCGCCACACTGGGACGCTTACGTCAGCCACTACCGTGCGAGGAACCCCGAGCTGTCCAACTTCCGTGTTGGCGTGCGCAAGGGTACGCTGACCCTCTTTAACCCCTGGGGCAATACCGAGCCGCTCGTTCCACTGGGAGAAGCGGATTTTCGAATCGGACTGGATGAACGGTCTCCCGAAACCCTGTCTTTCTCGGGCATTGCGAACGAGCGCGCCCTGCGGGCCGATTACTCCGGCTGCCCCTACTTCCGGGCTTTCAACCCCTGAACCGGGGAACGTCTGACTATGCGGCCTGACTATGCAGCGGGAGGTTTTCTATTGGAATGGGTTGCAGATGGTCAGCGGGTTCAAACCCGAACAACCTGGAGTAAAAGTAAAACTCGGCGGCCAGGCACTGCTTGATTGTCTCCGCAAACCGAAAGCCATGATGTTCCCCTTCAAAGGCCAGGTAGGCCGTGGGAACCCCATGGTCCCGCAGGGTGTTGAACATCTCCTCCGATTGAACGGCAGGTACGATGGTGTCCTCCAACCCCTGGAAGAAAATGACCGGGCAGGTGGTGTCCCCGGCAAAATTGATCGGTGAGCGTTCGACGTACCGTCGCCGGTACAACGGATATGGGCCGACCAGGCCGACCAGGCTGTGCGCATCGAATTTGTGAATGTCTCTGAGCAATTCTTCCAGGTCGCTGACCCCGAAGTAGCTGGCGCCCGCTTTGAAAACGTCTCGAAATGCCAGAGCCGCCAGGGCGGTGAACCCACCGGCGCTGCCGCCGCTGATGGCGATGCGTTCCTCGTCCGCGTCCCCTCGTTCCACCATGTAGAGGGCCGCGTTTACGCAATCGTCAACATCCACCACTCCCCACTCCCCGATGAGCCGCTCCCGGTAATCCCGGCCGTATCCGGTGCTCCCCCCGTAATTCACGTCCAGGACAGCGATGCCTCGGCTGGTCCAGTACTGCGTGGTCAGGTTCAGCTCCACCGATGTGGAGCTGTGGGGACCCCCGTGACAGGTGACGAGCATGGGCGGCCTTTCACCTGTGGGAGCAACATAGTCCGGGTTGACAGCTGGGTAGTAGAAAGCGTGGGCCGTCTGTTCGTTGGACGTGGTAAATTCTATCGCCTCCGGGGACGACAAATAGTCATACGCCAGCTCCACCTCGTATTCCGTGCGAAGAACCGTGTAACCACCGTCTTCCAGATCCACCTCCAACAGCGAGAGAGGGTGGTCGGGTGAGCCTGCAACCAGTACGACCCTGCCCTGGTCAACCTGGAGGTCCCCGTGTCCCATTTCCCAGTACGGGATGTTGATCGGCCGCAGCCGCCCGTCCCCCAGGGATATCCGTGCCAGCCTCCAGAAACCCCGTTGCACGTAGCTGCACACCAGGCTGTTCGGCGAGTCGAATCCGTAGGAGCACATCCCCACCCACCAGTTCGCCCGGGCGAACTCGGCTTCCACTTCCAGGACCGGCACCGTCTCTCCCTCATCCCAGCGGTAGAGGTTGGCCCAACCGTTCCGGTCGGAAATGAAGAGCAGGTCTCCCGCTGGCGACCACTCCGGCTGTATCACCGCTTCGTCCACCCCGCCGGCCACGAAAACCGGTTCTCCGAGGGTGCAGTCGTCGTTCACGGTGGCCATCCAGAGTTCGGTGCCGTCCCAGGGCATGTTGGGGTGGTCCCAGGTGAGCCACGCCAGCCGTTTACCATCGGGACTGATGCACGGCGAACTGTGAAAGTCATTGTCCGCCAGCAACACTGTCGGCTCGCCCCCCCGTTCGATGTCGATGGCCACAATTTCGCTGACCGGGTGATCTTCATCTGGGTCTGTGTGATCTTCCCGTATGCAGATGATCTTCCCGAGCCGATGGCTCCACACCTTGCTGCCGTACCTGATATCACCTTCCGCAGTGATGGGAACGGGGGCTTCTTCGGGCCGCTGCCGGTAGACACGCTGGTCCGACTGATTGGAGAAATACACTACTCCATTCGCGACGGTGAAGCTCCGGGTTCCGTACTCGTTCACCGTCGAAACCACGCTGAAATCCGGCGGGGTCATTTCCTCCAACTCGCCGCCGGGTCCGCGTTTTACAATGACGGTTCTTCCGTCCTCAGCGGGGCGGACTTCCGACCAATAGGTGTCCGGTCCGTCCAGCACTATACGAACGAAATTGACTGTCCCATGCGCCACCATGTCCAGCGTGATGGGCGACTTCCAGGAGCCATAAGGGGCGACGAGCAGTGAATCCATCCTCTATCCATACCGTAGAAAGCGATCTGATGATCGAAAAGCAGGGGACAATGCAAGCCTAACATAACCGGGAATGGGCCGAATCCCCCTGACGGCTTCCCCCACCAGCCCGTTTGCCGTGCCCCGGAATCCTGACAGCAATAGCCGCGCCCGAAGCCACGGCGAGGAGCGCAAGCCAGGGAATTCACGGGCGTTATTGAATGTTGCCGGGCGGCTTGACCTGCTCCACTAGATCGTTGTCCCAGACCCCCTCGGCATCGGGCAGTGGCCGACGTTGGCTCACCATACTTGTGCAACCCAAGTCCCCGTCAAAATGCAGAGCCTTCGTGCCGCCATTTCAAAGGTGTTGGCCCATCGGCCCTTCAATTCGCCCTGGGGCGCGAAGCTGGAGTAAGGCGGGGTGGATTCCTGTTTATGGGCGTTCTTGCGGCAAACGTACATCCCCCAACCCAATTCACCCTGCCGCACGGCCTTGACCATCCCCGGGTATGCCGTTCTGAGTTCGCCGAATTCCGGGCCCGATGGCACCATTTCGGCCAGGCGCGAATAGCTGGTCGCCAGATGGGGGCTGATGTCTGTGGCCAGTACGACGTCGAGGCCCTGATCCCGGAGGGCAAGCTGGTGGGAATAGAAATCGAACTCCGTGTCGAACAGCAGCCGGTCATAGACCGCCTGGCGGGTTTCTTCCGTCACATCCGATTTCGGCTTGATTAGGTCGTCGAACACGAGGACGCCATCATCAGCCACCGTTCTCGACACTTCCATCAGCACGGCCCGCTTGTCGGGGACATGGTAAACGGTGGCTTGGCTCCACACGTGGGTAAATTGCCCGTCGGGGAGCTGCAAATCGGCGGCGGACATCTTGGCGAAAGATAGGCGGTCCAGCGCATGGCTGCTTGAGGCTGCGGCCTGGGCATTCTCGATGCGGACACCGCTTAGGTCGATGCCGGTTACCGTGCAGCCCACTTCTTCCGCCAGCCAGATGCTGGTGACACCGTTCCCGCACCCCTTCGTGGGGCCAGATGTCGACCAGTTCCATCAACGCCGCGTCGATGGCGAGGCTGCCGACGTAGTCTAGGTTCGTTTCCGTAACCCACGCCCGGTGAATCTTCGAGCGCAGAATTTCCCTTGACATAGACATCCAGGTGCTTGATCGCGGCGGAGACAAGCGGGTCATCCAGCCTCCGGTGCGTCGCAGGCGCCGGTTGGCCGGAATCCTGCCGAGGTGCGGGCTATTTAACGTCAACTGGATCGGTCTCTTCCGGACTGCTTTCAGCGTGGAGTTCCGGGGCGCCGTCTTCGGCGATGAAAGTGTCGCTGAATGCTGGCTGCAATACCCGGTGCACCCTGAAGCTGATGATGCCCATGGCCAGCGCCGGGGCGATCAGCAGGAGCAACGACAGCGGGGCGAACAGGCTGCCAAGCTGGAACAGCCGGATGATCAGGGGCAGGCTCAGGAGCAGCAGCAGGGCCAGCAGCACGGTGGCCAGTCCGTTCTGCACCATCGACCGCATGGTGCGCCAGACCGGGTCGATGCCCTGTCCTTCGTCCGGCGCACCGGGGTCTCGGGTCGCCAGGCGGGCCAGGGTCTTCAGGGAACGCCAGATGCCGATCGCCGGCGGGGTGCTCAGGCCGATGACGGCTCCCGCCAGTATCAGGCCGGAGACCCCCTGGGACACCGGGAGCACGTCGCCGATGATCGCCGGCGTGGCATAGAGCAGCGCGGTGCCGGCAGAGGCGAGGACAACAATGATGCCGATGTCTATGAGGATGCGCCGCCCGGCGTTGTGAAGCTGCGCGCCGGTATCGCCCTTCAGGGACAACGCAGACCAGAACGTATCCACACCCAGCTGCATTGCAAGCAGCATGCGGCGCAGGAATGCGGGAGTATGGCGGTCGGCCCACTGGGAAAGAGGCAGCGATGAGCGGGAGGTCAGCGGGGCCAGTACGGAGGTGATGGCCGTAGCGATGGAGAGGATGGGCCCGAGTGCAGCCGCACCCAGCGCATCAGTGGGGCTGAGCCGTCCGATCGCCAGCGAGAATTCCCCCATCTGCGGCATCGACAATCCGACCCGCAGCGCATCCTCAAGGCTGCGGCCGGCCAGGATAGAGCCAACGATATTCGCGATGATTTTCCCGGCCATGAACACGCCAACCACCACCAGTGCGGGCACGATGTAGTCATCCAGGGTGCGGTAGTCGATGAGCATCCCGATGGACAGAAAGAACAGCGCGCCGAACATGTCCCGCACCGGGCTGACCAGACGGATTACCCGCTCGGCAGGTTCGGTGTCGCCGATTACGACCCCGACGAGGAAGGCTCCGGCGGCGGCGGACAGCCCCAGCAATGTTGCGCCCAGCGCCAGCAGGAAGCAGAGGCCCAGGCTGGCCACCAGCAGCGTTTCGTCGGACTGGGACCGAGACAGCATGCGCATCAGCCTCGATCCCAGCAGAGTGCCGAAAACCAGTGCCACGACGCAGAAAATGCCCAGCTTCGCCACCAGCAGGCCCGCGTCTGCCAGATCTGCCGAACCGGTGGTGGCCAGACCGGCCAGGACGGTGAGCAGGATTACGGCGGCGAAGTCCTCCACCAGAAGGATTCCCACGATGGTCTGACCCCAGCCGGAGTTGAGATTTCCGCCGTCGCGCAGCCCCTTCAGCAGGATTGCCGAACTGCTGATGGCGATGGCGCCGCCCAGGTACAGCCCAAGGCTGTCGTCGACACCGGGCAGGAGGCTGGCAATCCAGACGCCGAGTAGCGTTAGCACGCTGATTTCAACGATGCCGATGACTAGCACCTGGAACCCGATGCCCCGGATCCGACGCCAGCCCAGTTCCAGGCCGATACCGAACAGCAGGAGGACCAGCCCCAGCTCGGCCAGCAGTCCGATGGTGTCCAGATTGCTGATGGGCGGGTTGGGCAGGGTGTACGGACCGATGAGCAAGCCGGCCAGCAGGTAGCCCAGCACCGTGGGCTGCCCCACCATCCGTGCCAGAGCCAGACCGCCGGCGGCGACGGCCATGGCGATGGCAAAGTCCTTCAGCAGGCTGGCGCTTTCGTCAGACAGGCCGGCATAGGGCAGTGACAACAGGATCTCTATGGTGGTACTCCGCTGAGGCGGGTATATGGCCTATCGAACGGGCGGAGTTCCGCTCCCCTGCTCCGGCCGCAGCCGCATCTCAGGATATGTGTTCCTCAAAGAAATCAACGACCCGGCGAACACAGGCCGCCCGGTTTCCCCAGCTGGTGTTGACGTGTTCAGACCCTGGCGCCAGCCGGATGCGGCCTCCTGGTTGTCGGAAGCCTGGTGCGGGGAGCCGTCTCGTATGCAGAAATTATCGGGTTTTCGTGCCAGTTTATGAAGTATCTGGGGTGCGCTACCTGGTCAATAACTTACACCGGACGCCCTCGCCGGAAGTCCGACCGTCACCGAGCGCGCCCAATCCAGAGGGTAGGTAGGGAGAACCAGGCCGGCAGGTAAGACCTTCAGGACCTGTATGAAACAGGGGTTTATCTGAAGCCAGTCCAGAAACCCGCCGTATCTGACAATGGATAGGCTGGGTGGCTGTTGGGCCGCCTCCAGTATCGCAACCCCGGTCTCCAGCGAGAATCCCAACAGGCCGATAGGCTCCAATTGGTGGAGCCTATCGGCGAGCGTTCCTCTGCTCCCGTTGCCGCTGCTCCAGCCAGTTCAGGTCCGACTCCGACTCCACCAGCTCGTCATCGAGGAACCGGTGCCCCCGCTTGACCAGGTGCATGCACCCGTAGAACAGCAGCCAGACGATGTGCCACACGACCTCATCGGGCACTCCATTTGGGTAGAAGGACCGCGGATTCATGTCCGGGTCGGCGTTGACGTAGTCAATGGCTAAGAATAGCCGTCATAGTGCAGGCAGATTTCCGAGGTGAACTTCTTCATCTTGGAGGCTCGGGCGATGCCGCGCATGATCTGCCGCAGCGGGGCCAGCTTGTAGTTTTTATCTGGGCAGGCGGCACCAGCTGATACTCGTGGGTGATTGGGTTCCACCAGCAGGGCATGACCTCCCGGCAGATGTGGAGCATGCGGAACCAGCCCACGTGGCTTCCATTCTCACGGGGATAAAGTCGTTTCTGAATCAGGAACGTGCCGGAGTTCGGTACAGGCCCCACAGCCTGCCCCGGTGACCGCAGCGGCAGTGGCGGCAGTGGCCTCGCCCAAGACCGCGTCCACCGAAGGAGTAGGTTCGTGAGACATCCTGCAAGGGCGAGAAGGAACTCCTCCGAATCTGGGGCAATGGTTTGAAACACGAAACCAACCCCAGGCAGGGAGCACCGAACGGATGCTACCACGGAACAGGCCAAACCGTATCCGCAGCGACTGCTCCATTCGAATGCCAGTTTCCGAACGGGCATTGCAATCCTTGAAATGAAATCAGAAAATTATCAGCCGCGCCAAAAGTTCTCCAAGGAGAAAGTCCAGTCCGGCGGATGCTGCGCTGCACGTCCCTTTCGCTCAGCGTGGGACTTGGCCGGAGAAAGCCAACCAATGCGATTCCCCTATACGAGCAGATTCAGGGCCGCGGTGGCGATTCTCAGGAAGAGCAGGAATCCGAAGACGTCGGTGAAGGTGGTCACCACGATGGCGGAGGCCACGGCCGGGTCAACGCCCAGCCGGCGCAGGAACAGCGGCACTCCAGCCCCGACCGTCCCGGCTATGATCATGTTGCCCAGCATGGCGACGCCCAATACCAGCCCCAAAGCCGGATTCCGCTGCCAGGCGAAGGCGATGGCAGCGACCACTAGCCCAAGCCACACTCCGTTGATCACGCCCAGCAGGGACTCCCTCACCAGGAGCCGCATGGCGTTGACGCCCACCAGCTCCCCCAGAGCCATGGCTCGAACTATCAGCGTGAGAGTCTGAGTGCCCCCGATCCCTCCCTGTCCGGCAACGACGGGCAGGAACGCCGCAAGGACCACCACCTGGGCCAGGGTTGACTCGAAGACGGATATCATCGCCGCGGCAAGGAATGTCGTTCCGAGGTTCAGTGTCAGCCAGGGAAGCCGGGTGCGTATGGAACCCAGCAGTGGCCCATCCAGGGTTTCACCGGCAACGCCGGCCGGACGGAGCATCTGGCGGGTGTCCTCCTGGACCGCGGCGCTCAGGAGCAACTCGGCGGGGATGACTCCGGTAAGACGCCCCTCTTCCACCACGGGGAGCTGGGTGACATTGTAGTGTCGCCTCAGACGGGCGCACTCCTCAGCAGACGTGGACACGGTGACAGTCGCAAGGACAGGCTCCACGACGCTCTGCACCGGCGTGTCGCCCTGGGACAGGGCCAGGTCGACCATATTCACCTGGCCCACCAGTTCGCCGTTGTCCAGGACAAAGACATGCGTGAATTGGTACCGGCCTCTTTCAAGTGCCCGCAGATTGTTCAACGCGGAAAGAACCAGGTCGTGGATGTTGACCGTGGGGAACACGATGATCATCAGGTCGCCGGCCGTATCGTTCCGGTGCTCCAGCAGTTGGGCGTCGGGAAGCGGCTGCTCCAGGGTCTCGGCCACCTCCTGGGCCTGCCGGTTGGGAAGGCGCAGCAGGGTGTCCATCGCGTCGCGGGGGTGGACCTGGTTGAGCACCCGGGAAAGCATCCTGGACCCAAGGCGGGCCGACAGCCGCGCGGCGTCTATGGGGTTCATCTGCCGCAATATCCAGGCGAAGGTCTGCGGTGAAATCACCCTGACCAACGTGTCCCGGCTGGTCTTGGGCAACGACTCGACGATTGCGCCTATATCCGCCGGGTGAAGATTTCTGACAATCTCCCAGGCGCGATGCTCTTCGCCGACCCCGACCAGCCGTTGGACTTCTCGGGCAATCTCGGTCGCCCTGTCGCGAGATATTATCGGAGGTCGTTGATTCTGCGGCGGTTCCATAGTCGTCCCCTCATTCCCTCAGGGTAGTCAGAAAGAGTCTACGGCAGAATCTGTAGGGAAATACAAAATATTCGACACTGCCCAGGAATTGCGTGAAGGAACAGTCGCCAGTCTTTCCGGTGAGACCCGGCACGAGCGGGCCGTTCAATACGCCAATACGCCAGCAGGGGCGAGTTTCCAACCCGCCCCTGCATTCTTGACGACACTTCCGGGTATTCTTTCCCGAAGAATCCTACGAGCCGCCGGTATTCTTTTCCCCCTGGTTGCTGCTCCCACGGTCACAGCCTAGCCAATGCGACTTTGGAAACCCGAACAAACCTGGGTCTCCTATTCTTGCCTGATATTGCTCCTGTAGATTACTCATCCAATTAAGCATGTGTTCCTCTCTAGTAGGCCATATCCCACAAGCAAACGACACTATCGCATTCCTTTACTCGTTTGGTGGGTAGTCGGGGAATCCGACGGTCAAATCATCCAGAAACTGCCACACATCCGATTCCTCTTGTAGTTCATTCAAGTAGCCTGCCGGAAGATTTGCCAAATGTTCAACGTCCTCGCGGTTGAACGGCAAAGCTGCAGCGACCTGTGAACGCTCAATCACTGCATTTTCCACCACTGCTTCAAAGGCCCTTTTAACCAGTCGTGGTTGTTCAGTCGGTTCGGTATCGTCAAATGGCTCCAACTTGCTCCAGCCGCGCCGGTTGTAACTGATGTAGAGTCGCCGAGCATCGTCTTTGTCGATAATGTCCAAGTCAGCGGCCCTATGTACCATCATTTTGACCGAGGTTCGCCACTTGGTTTTCAGGACACGAAAGACATCCAAGGTTGGCCTAGTCACATCCATGGAGAAAGTTTCTGCTGGTGTGAGAAAGGCCGATGCGAACCGGTCGGCCTGGGCCTCGACCGCTTTAAAGTATTGTTTGGAGTCGAACTCTCTAGAAATTCGGCCGGAAACTCCCGGTGCAAGATTGGGTATGCTTTCTGGTATTCCCAGATTGACGAGGGAGGGACTGAGATAATGCCGAACACTCGAGCGGACGTGCGACTTTGATATTGGGAATACCGTGCTTCATTGGGACACTCTTGATACTCGTAGCCGGATTGGAAGTCATACCGTCAGCCCCAGTTCCTTGGGACCAGATAGTAATGGGCTTCGGTGCCACTCTAATTGCGGCAAGCCTCGGCTTGGCTGTTGCCAATGTGAAGTAAGGAGGCAAGAGGGACATATTCATCGCGTTGCTCTGGTTTCTGGTAGTTTTGGTCATACTCATCAAGCTGCAAGGATGGGAAACTGAGTTCATCACATTTGGTGGCGTCGTCTTGGGCGTAATGTTAGCGGAATGGCTACTGTCTGGGGCACTAAGGATGTGGTGTCCCTCAGTTGTTGAAGGCGATAGGCCCTGTTGAATGTCAACGGGGCCCCAGAAATCCGACCGTAACCCCCAGCTGGTTGGGTGCGGGTTTATACTCCGGGCCATCTGAGATAGCGGAGCGAAGTGAGACGATACTGGGAGAGTGGTCGGACCAGAAGGGCTTGTGGGAAGCGGACCGGTTGTATCTGGACCACGTGGGCAAGGACACCTTCTACGGTCTGTTGGCCTCGTTGCGGGGCCGGTTGTTCCGGGACGCCGATTTCGCCGTGTTCTACTGCGCCGACAACGGCCGGGACAGCGTGCCGCCCAGCCTGCTGGCAACTGCCCTGCTGCTCCAGACCCACGACAAGGTCAGCGACGCCGAGGCCAAGGCCCGGGCCGACTTCGACATCCGCTGGAAGGTGGCTCTGGGAATTGAGATGGAGGACAGGCCCTTCGCCAAGAGCACACTGCAGGTGTTTCGCGCCCAGCTGATACTGCACGACAGGGTGCGGGACGTATTCGAGTCCAGCCTGAGGCTGGCCCGGGAGTCGGGGTACCTGAAAAGGCGGAGCATGAAGGTGGCGCTGGACACGACCAACATTCTAGGCCGGGGCGCGGTGAAGGACACCTACAATCTGTTGGCCGACGGGATCGTCAAGCTGATGCGGGCGCTGGCAGCCGTGGAGAAGGCTGACGTCAGGGAATGGGCCCAGGCCCAGGGATACGGGCGGTACCTTGCCTCCAGCATCAAGGGGGAGGCGGCCATCGACTGGTCGGACAAGCGGGCGCGGAAGGCCCTGCTGGCTGGGATTGTGGCCGACGCGGACCGGCTCTTGGAATTGTCGCGGCAGGCGCAGGGGGAATTGGCGGAGGACAGCGCCGAGCGTCAGCAGATAGTGGCGGCGGCGGAACTGCTGGGGCAGTTGCTGCTCCAGGACATTGAGCGCAAGAGCGGCGATGGCGACGGCGATGACGGCGTGAGCCTCAAAGGTGGAGTGAGCAAGGACCGGATGATGTCGGTGCACGACCCGGAGATGCGCCACGGGCACAAGAGCAGCAGGAGACGCTTCGACGGGCACAAGGCGGCCATCGTCGTGGACACCGACACCCAGCTGATCACCGCCGTGGAGGTGTTGCCCGGCAACGCTCCGGACAACCTGGGGGCGTTGGAGCTGATGGAGGAGAGCGAGGCCAACACCGGTGTGCCGGTGCAGGAGGCCATGGGCGACGCCGCCTATGGGGACGGCGGGACCCGCCAAGCCTTCGCCGATGCGGGCCGCAAGCTGGTAGCCCGGGTCCCAGGCCGCCCCGACCGGCAGCGCTTTCCCAAGGATGACTTTGTCATCGACCTGGTGGCGGGCAGTTGCACCTGTCCGGCGGGGCAGGTCACCCACAACATCGTGCCGGCGGGACGGCGTACGGATGCCGCGGGTCGGATCCACCGCTTGCGGGCCTTCCAGTTCGACGGGTCCGAATGTATGACATGTCCACTGCGGTCTCAGTGCATCTCGGCCAAAGGCAGGAAGAGACGGTGGGTGCTGATCCATCCCCAGGAAGCCCTGTTGCAGCAGGCGCGGGCATTGCAACAGAGCGCCGGGTACGACGAATATCGAGCGCGGCGAGTGGTGGTGGAACACAGGTTGGCCCGGTTGGTCCATTTGGGCATCCGCCAGTCCCGCTATATCGGCAGGATCAAGACGAAATTCCAGCTGTACCTGGCGGCCACGGTGGCCAACCTGACCCTGGTGGCCGCCAAGGCCGGACTGCCGGCCGGCACCGGCGGCGGTTGCAGTGTCGGCTATTCCCTGCGCACAAAGGCCATCCGTGCCGTCCTTGAGTTCGTCCCTGCGCGGTTCTGTCAAGTCATGCCCCTGGCCTTGCTTGCGTCGGCCTCACTGCCGAAATTCATCCCATTCATCTCCTCGGACAAGGCTTTCCGGCCAGATTTCTAGGCCGGCTAGACTTTAGCAAAGGTTTTCGTTTGAGCGTTTTCCACAGATTGAACCACAATGTTGGCACAGGACTCGATATGCCCCTAGAGAGCGTCGTCCCAAGAAAAGTACGAGGATTGTGCCGCTTGAAGAGCAATATCCAACTGTTGGTTGCTTTGGTGCTGGGATTATTGGTGCTGTCGGTTTCTTTGGCATGCAGGGATGGAGGTCAGGAGAACCCAGTTCCTGTTACGGATGCGCCCGCCACGGATACGCAGGAAGAGTCGGCACCCACCGTCTCCCCCACCGCGTCCACTCCACCCTTTGCGACCGGGGTCGCGGCAACACCCGTCCCTTCGCCCGTGGCCACACCAGCCCCTCCGGCCGAGCCGACGCTTGGTCCGACTGCTGATCCGGTGGAGGAGCCCACTTTGACAGCACCGGAACAAGGTTCGCCCCAGACCGGCGTTTCGAGCACCGCCGCGGGTGAGCCTTTTCTTGCCGGGAACGTCGTAGAGATAGTTGCCGGTGCCGGCCACTCCTGCGGCCTGCGCGATGACGGCTCGGCTGCATGCTGGGGACGTGATTCCGAGGGCCAGGCTTCGCCACCGGCGGGAAGGTTCGAGTCGTTGAGTGCCCACTGGCTTCACACCTGTGGGGCCATGGCAGACGGAGGAATTCAATGCTGGGGGCAGTCGCCCGTAAGGGGCAACGAAGTCCTTTATCAGGAAGAGCAATTCGTCTCAGTCAGTTCCGGATCGGACCATCTTTGTGGTCTCAGGCAAGACGGTGGGGTGCTCTGCTGGACGGATGAGCGGGGTAGCTCTCAGGGACTTGACCAGGCCCCAGACGGTGAATTTCGTTCCATAGACGTTGGCTATGACCACACCTGTGGAACGAAGGCGGAGGGCGGAGTGGTCTGCTGGGGAAGCGACTACGGCGAGGCTATGAAGATTTTACCTCAGGATATGTTCGCCTCCGTCAGTACACTGGCACTGGGCTATTCCTGCGGGTTGCGCTCGGATGGCACCGTCGACTGCTGGGGACTTGTAGGCGGAGAATTGGTGTGGCAGCACGCCCCCGTCGGAAGGTTCACATCCATCAGCCTTGGCGCCTCAAATGCCTGTGGCGTCAGGGACAGTGGTGAGGTCGCTTGCTGGGACAGTCTGGGTTCCGAAGACGTGGGGTTTTCAGTTCTACCGGGAGGGTCCTACACATCCTTGAGCATGAGTGACACGCATGCATGCGCTCTAAGAGCCTGTCTACGATCTCTGGGATATGTTAAGTTGAGACTATTACCAAGGCAGGGTAATCATGTCTCATTCCTATCCCAGCGACATCAGCCGGGAGCGATTCGCCCGGATTCTTCCCATGCTGGAATCGGCCCGCCGACGGACCAAGCCCCGCACCGTGGACCTGTACGATGTTTTCTGCGGCGTGCTCTACTTGCTGAAGAGCGGTTGCCAGTGGCGGATGCTCCCGGCGGACTTCCCGGACTGGCGCACCTGCTACAAGTATTTCCGGCAATGGAGTGAGCGGCCCGGCCCGCAGGAAGAGTCCATTCTGGAGCAGGTCTTAAAAAAAATCGGTTGGCGCGGCCCGACAAAGCAATGGACGGAGCGAGCAGACCAGCTTCTGCATCGTGGACTCCCAGAGCGTCAAGAACACCGACAGTGCCGGTAACAAGGGCTATGACGCGGGCAAGAAGGTGTCCGGGATCAAGCGCCACGTCGCGGTGGACAGCCAGGGGTTGCCTCATGCGATTCATGTGACCACCGCCGACGTTACCGACCGGGCCGGGGCTTTGGCGATGTTTGAACAAAGCCGGGCCGACCTGAGCCGGGTGCAGAATGTGATGGCCGACGGGGGCTACACCGGGAAGCCCTTCGCCGCGACGGTGCAGAACCTGCTGGGAGCCTCGGTAGAAGTGGTGAAACGCAATGAACTGCACACTTTCGTGGTGCTGCCGAAACGCTGGGTGGTGGAGCGGTCCTTCGCCTGGCTGGAGAAGTGTCGCCGACTATGGAAGAACTGCGAGGGAAAGCTCAATACCAGTCTGCAAATGGTGGTCCTCGCCTTCACGGTGCTAATCCTGAAGAGATTGTAAACAGGCTCTTAGAGCCGAAGGTCCTGTGGTTTGCTGGGGAGAGGGAGATGGCGCCCTGCCCCCGGGGGGCATTGGCATCGGTGATAGAGGGGAGGTCTACTCGGTTTCTGCCTGGCGGGATGCCGGCGCGTTAACTTACACCGCAGCAGCCAGAGACCACACGTGCCAATGGCGGTCAGGGCCGGACTGGCCGGTTTCATATTCGAAATTGTGCTGGGGCAGGGCCGACGTTGCCGTACCCGAGCCGGAGGGGCCGACTTTTCTTGCCATAAGCGCTCTCAACTCCCATGTGTGCGCCGTGCAATTGGATGGAGAGGCCCTCTGCTGGGGATGGGGTGATACTTACTCCAGTGGCGATGGGATGGTTCCGAACATCTTCGGCCCTGAACCCACCCACCGCGGCGTTCCGGACTTCAAGAGCAGGCCGGAGGCCCCGCCTTCGGGGGTCTTCTCGGATGTCGCGGTCGGCCGGTATCACACCTGCGGCCTGAGGATGGACGGTTCAGTTCTCTGCTGGGGCGGGAGCCACAACAGCCAAGCGACGTCCCCAGGCGGCGAATTCACCGAAATCAGCGCCGGTGAGCAACACACGTGCGGGTTGCGACCCAGCGGTCAGGCCGTCTGCTGGGGCGAGATTGACTATCGCGGAGTCAGGTCAGAGCCGCCAGCAGGAGACTTTCAAACTATCAGGTCCGGGAATGATTCCATCTGCGGACTCCTGAATAGCGGATGGGTCGAATGCTGGGGCGACGGAATCACCGCCCCGAGGGGAGAATTTATTGCCTACGATCCGGGATGGAACAATGCCTGCGGCGTAACCGAGGACGGGCTGGCAGTCTGCCAGGATATCTTTTTTGGAACACACTACCCGGCCCCCCGGTTGGGCGCGCTGTCAGATGTCAGCACAGGCTCCCACAACTGCGGTTTAAGGCCAGACGGCACACTCATCTGTTGGGATGGAAGAGTGGAAACCATAACCCCTCCAGGGGGAACGTTTTCCCAGGTCAGCGTGGGAAACGGTTATACCTGCGCGCTGAGAACCAATGGTGCCATCGCCTGCTGGGGAAACGACGAAAATAGCAATCCCGCTAACATTCCCCCGGGAACATGGACTGGGGAAACGTTATGGCAGATGAGACAGCGGGGAGGGACGAGGGTCCCAATCCCCTCTCCTCCTCCTGCAGCTGCGCTGCCGATAGTCCCGCTGGACGCCTCCGTGTATCTGTCCCCAAGGGGAATCGAAGGGGAGATCCTGCCTATCTGCAAGGAACTCTGCTCCGATGATTTCTGGTACGGGGACGTAACCGTCGAATCGGTGAAAGCTCTGCTGGAAGACGGAGCGGACCTGACAGCGTTGGGCGTCAGGGGAGAAACTGCGCTGCACTGGGCCGTGGGTGAATCGGATGGTCCGGAGGTCCCCACCCCGCCTCAGGAGAATGGCGCCGACCCGTCAGCCGGAACCTACGACGGAACCTCCGTACTGACGACGGCGGATACTCCGGAGGTCGCCACCCTGCTTCTGGAGAATGGCGCCGACCCGTCAGCCAGAACCTACGACGGAACCTCCGTACTGATGACGGCAGTTTACGCCGGGAACGGCCCCGCGGTCATAAATGAGCTTTTCAAATACGGCGCCATCCTGGATACCGACAAAAACGACCAGGGCGAAACCGTCTTGTCAGCGGCTGTACAAATAGCCGCATTCAGTGGAAATTCGGATGTTGTTCGGCTACTCCTTGAAAATGGCGCTGATGCCACCGTCAAGTACACGGATGAGGAGTTGACGATCCTCCACTTGTACTTGATCGGTTTGTTCGATGGGGTTCACAACAAAGCTGGCAACCCGGAAATATTGAAGCTGTTGCTGGATTATGGCTCCGACCCGATCGCTGCCCCAACAGGTTTCTTGTTCGACTTCCCGGTCCTGTCCTTTGCATTGCTTTTTGTTCCCGACCTGGAAACTGTCAGGGCTATTGTCGAACACGCAGGCACCGAGCAGCTGCAAGAACCCTGGGGTTCCCTGGCGTTATACCTGGCGGTCAACCGGGAGGATCCGGGTATTGTAGAGTTGCTTCTCGATCACGGTGCCGACCCGAACGGAAAGGTTGATGAGGGGGATACCCCGCTGCACTCGGCCATTCCGGTCAACGGTTACCAACCGCCGGATACCAGGGTTATCCGGCTCCTGTTGGAGAACGGGGCTGACGTGAACGCCAAAAACGATTCGGGAAATACGCCGCTTCATAAGGCCATGCAACTGCCATTCGTAGACATCGTCCAGCTGCTGCTCGAATGGGGGGCGGACGTCTCGGCATTGAACGATGACGGAAATACTCCCCTGCACAAGGCAGTTCGACATCGAAGAGAAGATGCCACCAAGGCCGTTGAGTTGCTATTGGGGAAAGGGGCCTCCGTCGCCGCAGTCAACAGGGACGGAGAGACGCCCCTTCACATTGCGGTGGTGTCCGGCTTCCCCGAGAGTGTTGCGCTGCTCTTGACCCACGGTGCTGATCCAAACGCCACTACCCCGCATTTGAGGACGCCTCTGCACACGGCGGCCCTGCTGGGGTCGAATCCGGCTACTTTCGGCGCGTTGATATCTGCCGGGGCCGATGTGGACGCCAGGGACGAGGCGGGCGATACGCCGCTGCACCTGCTTCTTGCCGGAGAACGATGGTACACGCTTCCTGAAGAGAACCTATCCAGCATCATCACGTTCTTGCTGGAGGCTGGAGCAGATCCTACCGCTACAAACGCCGGCGGAGAGGCACCATGCGACCTGACTGAAGCCGGAGATGAGGTAGCCAGAAGGCTTCTGTGCCGGTAGGGGCCACTGCTCTGAAGGCAATCTGGGCTGCGGTGAAACAGGTGTTGTCCCATTCATGGAACCGAAAACGTGCGCGCCTTGCGAGCGGAGCACATGACACTGGATCAGGCCGCCGCTCTCACGGGTGTCAGCCCACGCCACACCCGGCGCACCCTGGCGGCTTACCAGGAGAAGGGGTGGAGAGCGTTGGCATGATGTCCGCAGCGCACGAACCGCAGTATGCGCCGGCGTCGGCGGCATGATCGCAGGACCTGCACTTCGCGTTCGCCATGACCGAAGCCCTCGTGAGAAGACTGAGGATTTTGCGATACCTTTTCCATCCTTCTCCTCACAAGGCCTGACTGTCAGTGATTCCACGCACAACGCCGGTTCGCACAACCGGTCTTGCGTTGGGGGGATGTAACCCTAGGGACGGAGCGGGTCCCTCTGCCAACGTTGACGGCCGAAGGCCACAAAGTTGCTTTTGAAGGACAATTACCCTCCTCCGCTGGACTGTGGCCTAGGCCCTCTCCCCCGCACTGGTGTTGTTTCCTATTTCCGAGGCTTGTCGCACTTCAGCCTATTGGGACCTGCAGGCCCAGAGCGGACCGCAGACCCGTTCCGGCGCATCATTCCACTTCCATCAAGCCCGACACTCAGTCCGTGCCGAGATGTGGCTCACGCCCCGTTTTCGACCCGGTAGCCGGTTCATGCCTGTTGAATCAGCCAACGGACGCAGAGGGACACGGTGGTGGCATTCAACACTCTGACGACAATCGACCTGGCCGCCAACCCGTCGGTGGTGCTGGCGATCAGCGTTGACCGGAGGACGGAGTTCCGGGGCCGCACTCTGTACTGGGACTGGAACTACGTCGCCATGCGGTAGGCCGAAGGTTGGTACAGATGCAGGACGAAGACCAGCCAAGCAGGTGGCCGACAAGGTGAAGCGTCTGTAACCGGAGGTTTACTGCGAGGCCCGAAAATCTGCGGCATTCCCTGGTCCATTTCAAGGACGTACCCCTGGCCTGACTCCAGCATGCGACGAATGGCGTCCCATTTGATCTCCAATCTTGGTGCCTAACCACCCATGAGCTGCCCGGGTCCCAATCGAAACTCAAAGGGCGTGATCACTGGCGACAGCAGGCGCTCAAGCGTTGGCTGTCAATGGTAGAATCAGACCTAACCCTATGAATAGAACGTGAATTCTTGATGAATAGAACGTGAATTCTTGGAGGCACCGGATGCCCAAAGTCATGAACGCGATCAATGCTGCGGCGCGGCCGATGGTGTTGGCCGGCATTCTAGCGGCCATCGCAGCTCTGTTCGTGGTGAATTCCTCACCAATGTCCTTCGCCCAGACCGATACGACGGCACCAGCCATTTCCTCCGTCGCCATCACCAGTGACCCCAACGATGACCCCCGGATCGACGGATGGACCTTCGACTCTGGCGTGTACGGGATCGGCGATAGCATCTAAGTAACGGTTACGTTCACCGAGGACGTAACCGTTACGGGCGGGCCGCGGCTGGAATTGGACATAGGAGGTTCTGCCAAGACCGCCGTGTACGAGAGCACAGATGGCAGCGCCGCAGTCTTCAACTACACGGTGGCTGAAGGGGACTCAGACACTGATGGCGTCGCCATAGCGGCCAACAAGCTGACTCTGAATGGTGGCAGCATCAAGGACGCGGCGAACAATGACGCCACCCTTTCCCACAGTGCTATGGCTGCCCAGACAGGCGACAAGGTGGATGGTACTAAACCCCAATCCACCGGAGGGATGAGCGTCGCGGCGTGGTGAATGGGTAGGAAAGTGCTCCTTTGCATCTGGGATAATGGTTTTCGAGAAAGGAAACCGACCAGAAACAAGGAGCACCCAACAGATGCTACCACTTGAGCACCCCGACCGCATCCAAATAGCCTTCGACGACCACCGCCTGGTGGCCAATGCCGGGCTGCTCCTGCCGGCCACCCTGGCCCAGCGCGTGGGCCTGCGTGAACTCGTTGACCGTCACCTCGACCTCGGGGATGCGCCGGGGCGGGCGAACGCGGGAGACAAGATGCTGACGCTGGTGGCCTCGGCGCTGGCGGGCGGCGACTGCATTGACGACGCCGATGCGCTGCGTGCGGGGCGGACCTCCTCGGTGCTGGGGTGCATGGTCAAAGCGCCCTCCACCCTGGGGACGTTCCTGCGCAGCTTCCGGTGGGGCCATGTCCGTCAGCTGGACCGGGTGAGCCGGGAGCTGCTGGCCCGGGCCTGGGCCGCCGGTGCGGGACCCGGCGACGGGCCGCTGACCATCGACCTGGACTCCACCATCTGCGAGACCTCCCCACTAACCAACGTCGTCACGCGGCAATTGGCGCGTCAGGGGGGGCGTAGGTTGTGTGTTCCGGAGCATCGGGGATGGGCACCAGCAAATAGCCCAGTTGCGCCGCCCGCCGCTTTGCCGCGCGCAACGCCCGCTGCTGATATCGGCGTTCGTAGTATTCGGCCCCGGCGTCCACGTACTCTTGACCGTAGCGCAGCATGGAATAGAAGATGCGAGCCAGCTTGTGGGCCGTGGCGGTGATGGCCTTGGGCCCGCCCATCTGTGCCTTCTTCCGGCGCAGGAAGGCGCCCAGGGCGCTGTCGGAGCGGTGCAGAGCGTTGGCCGCCAGACGTAAGGCCGCCGCCGCACGGTTGGCGCTGGGCTTGGTCTTGGAGCTCATGACCTTGCCGCCGGTGATGCGGTTGTTCGGGCTCAGCCCCAACCAGGACGCAAAGTGCTTCGCACTCGGCCATTTCGTCATGTCGGCGCCAATCTCACTCACCACCTTGAGCGCGGTGTAGGCATCCACACCGTCGATCTGGGTCAGGTCAACCCCCGTCATACGGTACAGGTGCGTCCAAACGTCGAAGCGTGGCGCGTTTCCTTTGCTGCGTCTCCGGCCGGACTTCGCCGCTGGAGGATCACCATTGCTGCGGTCCTCAAACCGCTCCAACTGGGCTTCAATCTCCCGGTCGCACTCGGCAATCTTATCCTGATAGAACCGGTACAGCTCCAGGGCCTGGTTCAGCTCGAAGATGTGCTCCTCCCGCCAGTGCCCCTGCAGCGACTTGGCGACGGTTGCCTCGTCGGCTTTGATCCTGGGATCGCGCAATTGCGCCAGTTGTCGCGGGTCCCGTTGGCCGTCCACGATGGCCTCGATGATGTCCAGGCCGGTCTTGCCGGTGATATCGCTGATGACGTGGTGGAGCTTCACGTTCATCTGGGTCAGCGCCTTCTGCATATGCTGGATATGGTGGGATGCGTACTGCACCAGCATGACCCGCTGCCGCAGGTAGCTGCGTAAGCGTCGGATCTCCCCGTCGGGCCGGAAAGCCCCCGAGAGCAGGCCGTAGGTGTGCAGCTGCTGCAGCCACTGGCAGTCCAGCACGTCGGTCTTGCGGCCGGGCACGTTCTTGATGCGCCGGGGGTCCACCAGCATCACCTGGAAGCCCCGTTCTTCCAGCACCCCGAACAGCGGTATCCAGTACACGCCGGTGGACTCCATGACCACGGTCTCCACACCACACTCGGTCAGCCAGTCCGCCAAACGGTACAGGTCCGCCGTGAAAGCCTCGAACTCTCGCACCGGCTGCTCCGCCCGGTCGGCGGGCACCGCCACATAGTGGCTGGTAGCGCCCACGTCGATGCCCGCCGCGTTCAGGTTCAGCTGGGACAGCCCTTCCGGTTTTGCGCTGCTCTGGCGTCTGCTCATCATCGCCTCTACCATTGCCGTGTAGGCGTGTCGCCGGAGGGAGCCGCGGACTGTGCCACTCTCCCCAACGGGATCGCCCCGATCGGGGCGTCACCAATGATGCCGTCGTAAGGCTCCCGGACCATGCTACGGGTCGGGCAATACGCACCAGAGTCTGCTCGGTCTTTGTCCGGACGACACGCCCCGCCATGAGCATACATCCTTGGGCCGACTCACCAGTTAGTCGCCTCTGCACAGGCCGGACAAGGCCATAATATTGCTACGGGTTGGCCAAGGAGGGCGCACGCCACCACGGCTATACCGGCAAGCGGGGCTATCACCCGCTGCTGGCCGTGGCCTCTGGCACCGGCGACGTGCTGATGTCCAGGCTGCGCGAGGGCCGGGCCAACACCGCCCGGGGCGCCGCCCACTTCCTGCGCGAGACGGTGGGACGGGTGCGCTACGCCGGCGCCAGGGGCCGACTCACGGTGCGGGCCGACAGCGGGTTCTATGCCCACGCCATCATCGCCGTCTGCCGCAAGATGGATGTCCGCTACTCCATCACCATCCGCCAACACAAAAACCTGCGCCATCTCATCGAGGCGATACCCGAGGCGGACTGGACGCCCATCCCCTACTGGATGGACGGTGCCGCCGATGTGGCCGAGACCACCTACACTCCCTTTGAGAGTGAGGCCGACGCTGCCCCGGTACGGCTCATCGTCCGGCGGGTGAAGCCCACGCCCGGTTCCCAACTGGCCCTCTTCGCCTACTACAGCTATCACGGCTTCATCACCGACCGGGACGGGGAGACCCTGGAACTGGAGGCCGACCATCGCCGCCACGCCGAGATCGAGAATGCCATCCGAGACCTGAAGTACGGTGTGGGCCTCAACCGTCTTCCCTCGGGCCGCTTCGCCGCCAACGCCGCCTGGTTGGCGGTGCAGGTGATGGCCCATAACCTGGCCCGCTGGACGGCGCGAATTGGTCTGGGCGAGCAGATCGTGACCACCAAGACCCTCCGGCGACGGTTCTTCGGTCTGGTGGGACGGCTCACCCGCTCGGCGCGCAGACTCACTTTGCATCTTCCCCGGGGCTGGCCCTGGGCTGAGCAGGCCACTCTCGCCCTGGCCCGACTGCGAGCCATCCCACTCCCAGCCTGACGGCGCTATCCGCAACCGACCCAACGCCTCCAAACTCGCGTCCGCCCGGTCCGCGAGTGCATTCCGCTGCGTCCGATCTCACTATCCGGCGATTCCCAGCCTCCATAGACCGCTTTCCAGGCCCGGGGCGGCTACTGAAAACCCTCTGCCGTGTCACATCGGTCCCAATGGAGCCAAGGCTCTCTCCCTTGTAGGCTCCCTCATACCAATTTGCCCAGCTTTCACGCCTCCCATCGGTGGATTCGGGTTAAACCAGCGTTTCGAAGCCTCAACTTATTTCAAAGCAACGACGGATCAGATGGCTTTTATCAAGTTGACGACGAATTGCTAGTCAAGGTAACGTTCAGCGAGCAGGTCATCGTCAATGGCAACCCGCAACTCACACTGAATATCGGCGATGAGACTAGAGCAGCCACTTGGGAACGATCCCGCCTCGGAGACTTCTTCACCTATGATGTACAGGATGGGGACCAGGACAGTGACGGAGTGTCTTTGGGAGCCAACGCCGTAGACCTCAATGGTGGATTCATAAAGGACAGAGCGGGTAAGGATGCCGTTCTGACTCACTCCGCTCGAGCCGCCAATTCTTCTTTCCTAGTGGATGCGGTTGCGCCTACTGTCTCGTCCATAGCCATTACCTCGGATCCTGGAGACGATGACACTTACGGCACCGGCGACGAGATCGAAGTTACTGTGACATTCAGCGAGAACGTCACAGTTCCCGATGTCCAGCGCACCGGCTTGCCAGGAGTGCGCAAGCCCCAACTTGAACTGAACATCGGAGGTCAGGCTAAGACGGCCGCCTTCAAGAGCTACGAGGGCGCTCTGGTGCGATTCGGCTATACCGTGGTGGCTGGCGGCAGCGACGACAATGGCATCTCCATTAGCTCAGACGAGCTGAGGATGAATGGCGGTGCCATCTTTGATGCTGCGCAAAACACTCCTATGGGCGCAGGGATACTCTTAATTGACATTAGCCTGGATGCCGTTGTAAGCCACGACGCCATTGCCGATGACTCAGGCCACAAGGTCTCTGCTGACATCGGGGGCCTATAGTGAGGTGTGAGCTACCCCATTAAACCCTAACTCGGCACAGGATGAAGGAAGCAGTCAACTAACATGAAGATGACCAAGGCCCACCTGCCATTGATGGCGCTCGTCATGCTGGCCGCCCTGCTCCTGGTTGCATGCGGTGGCGGGGACACGGGGCAATCCCGCGCCGAGGTCGGGGAGATAGTGCGCCCCGAGCTGGCCGAATCTCCAGCGCCACCCACAGCCGAACCAGGACTCACATCCGCCGACATGGAGGAGGCCATCCGCGCGGCGTTAGCTGACATACCCCAGCCTGAATCAGGACTGTCCCAAAAGGAGGTCGAGCGGAAAGTCGAGGGCGCCATCGCCTTGATCCCCACAGCGCAACCCGGACTTACTTCTGCCGATGTAGAGCAGGCAATCCGTGCGGCATTGGCGACCATGCCTCAGCCGGGCTTGATCTCCGCCGAGGCCGAGCGGATTGCCCGTGGCGTGGTGGCGTCCATCCCGCCCAAGTCCGCTCCCGCCGCCTACACGAGGTTCTTCGTGGAGAACGCCATCGGCCGCTATGAGACCCAGGGACCCGCCACCACCCTCGCCTACTACAACCGTGAGGAGAGCATCGACGGCCAGTCGTACGCGTTCATCATCGACGAGAACGACCTGGTGATCGGACATCCCGATGCTCACCGACTTGGGCTGGACCTGAAGGGCTGGGTCGGCACCGACGCCAACGGCTACAACTTCGGGCCGGACATGCTGTCGGCCACGGAGGATGGCAAGTGGGTGTCCTACGTGTTCAGAAACCCGGAGAAAGGGAGCTACGGCCCCGACCACACCGGGGCGCTGGAGTACAAGCACGTCTGGGTCGTGAGGCACGACGGGTTGCTGTTCGCCTCCGGCTGGCACATCTCGGCTGACGAGTACACGCAGTTCGTGGTCGACGATGCCATCGCCCGGTATCACGCCGACGGATTGGAGACGAATCTGGCCTATTACAGCAACCCCGACAGCGTTGACGCCCAGTGGTACCTGTTCATCGCGACCCCCGACGGTGAGATCGTGGGCCAATACAACGCCGTGGACTTGGGAGTACACCTCGAAGAGATGCTTGACGATGGGACCTTCATGGCAGCCGAGGAAGGTCCTTGGGTGACCCACGAGGACGTGAACCCCGTCACCAGTGAGGTCGACGACAAGCATCTCTGGCTTGTCGAGCACGACGGGCTGGTTTTCGGTTCCGGCTGACACCACGACGAGTCGGGCAGCTGAGGCAAAGCCAAGACGACCGGCACTGAAACTGCTGTACGACCTACCAAGCCCCACCACCAGGCGGCAGCGCCCGCGGACCTACCCCGGGTGTACATCACCACCATTGCACAGCCGTACCGTCGGCCCTGCCACATGATCGCCAGCTCCGGAACGCCGGCTCGGGTCTGGCCGAATCTGGCCGGCATGGCTGTAAATCCCCACTCCCCGTAGCTGAAGGGGTGGCTGTAAAACCCGGTTGCAGAACCTTTGGCAGAATCCCATACTTCGGGTATTCGAGCCAGGGGTGCAGTGGGATGACGCTGTACGGCTACGCCAGGTTCTCGGTCAGGGAGCCCGAGGACAAGAATCTGGACCTACAGGTGGTGCGGCTGGTCCGCGCCGGCTGTGCCATGGGCAATATCAGGGCCGAGGAAGCCAGCGGGGCCAAGAACGACCGCGGCGGCCTTCTGGAACTCCTGGACCTGGTGGTCGAGGGGGACACTCTGGTGGTCACTCACATCGACCGGCTCTCCAGGGGGCTCACCTACGGGCTACAGGTGATCGAGGGCCTGCACCGGGTGGGTGTGGAGTTCCGCTCCCTGGCGTAGGACTTCGACACTGCCACGGCCAACGGCAAGCTACAGCTCCAGATGGTGCTGGCCTTCAGCGAGTGGTGGCGGAATTCCATCAGGGAACGCTCGGTCGCGGGCCAGGCCAAGGCGCGGATCAAGGGCCGTTTCCCCGGCCGTCGACCCAGCCTCACTGAACAGCAAATGGAGTACATCCGGGAGGAGCGGTCGAGGGGAGTGAGCCAGTGGGTACTGGCCAAGCGCCTGGAGGTCAGCCGCTGGACCATCCAGCAGGTGGACGGATAGGGGTTGCGCGGGAATTGCAGTCTTCACTTAAATCCGGTGCGTAGTACAGGCGGGCCACCATTACTTCGCGCCAATGGCCCAATATCTCGACGCCATTGACAGGTGCAGGCCATATAAACGGGCCGGCCTACCGGTGGACACGTTCGTCTTTAGGGTTTTCAATTGAACTGTAGATTGTGATAAATTCAGCTACTCCCACTGGTTCCCAGGAGTTTAAGAGATGAATGTCATATGGATTGTTGCGGACTCCTTTCGTCGGGACCACCTGGGCGCTTACGGCAACAGTACTATCCGGACACCGTCCCTGGATGCCTTGGCGGCCAGCGCGGTTAGGTTTGACAACCACTACTCGGCCGGGTTCCCCACCATGCCGACGCGGGCAGACCACCAGACCGGGCGCTGGACCATGTCGTTCATGGGCTGGGAAGCACTGCCAGCGGGCGTCACCACCCTCGCCGAAATTCTGGCCGGACACGGAATGCACACGGCCGCCTCCGTGGACACCCCGTACTACCTGAGGGACGGGATGAACTACGACCGCGGCTTCCAGTCCTTCTTCATGAACACCGGACAGGACACCCTCTGGTCCCTGATTCCCGAGCCCGGCTACCACAACGAGGCGCTGGACGTCAGGGCCGCCTGGCGCAGCGAGGCCGACAGGAACGCGCCAAAGACTTTCATGTCGGCCATGCGGTGGCTGGAACAGCACTACAAGGAAGACTTCTTTCTCTACGTGGACACCTGGGATCCACACGAGCCGTGGGACGCGCCGGCCTACTACACCGAACTCTACTGGCCGGGGTATGACGGCGAGCTGGTGCTGCCGGTCTACGGCAACTGGCACGACGTGCCCGGATACCGGGAGGAGCAGCTCAGGAAGGGACACGCCACCTACTGCGGCGAGATAACCATGGTCGACACCTGGGCCGGATTTCTGCTGAGAATGGTGGAGAACATGGGGCTGTCCGAAAAGACGGTCGTCATATTCACCACCGACCACGGCTTCTACTTCGGGGAGCACGGCGGACTGTTCGGCAAGATGAGTTCCGACAAGAACCCCGACGGCACCCTCAGGCCCTACGACGAGCCGGGCTCGCAGTGGAGCTACTCGCCGCTCTATGAGGAGATTGTCCATCTACCTCTGCTGGTCCGGGCGCCCGGCGTCGCGCCCGGCAATTACGCGGGCATGAGTTCCGCCGTGGACGTGATGCCCACGGTGTTGGATTTGCTGGGGGTGGAGATACCCGACTTCGTGCAGGGCCGTTCCCTCGCTCCGGCTCTGCACGAACCCGCGACGCAGGGACGGGATTTCGTTGTCAGCAGCCTGCCCTTCGCCAACGTGGGGGACCCGGTGCATTCCGTCGACAACCTGCTGCGGGTACTGACAGAACCGCCCGTCACCACCGTGACCTCGGGGAACTGGAGCCTTCTGTACAGCCCGCTCCCCGGAGTCTCCAAGTTGTACAACCTCGCCGCAGACCCCGCGCAGGCGGACGACGTCATAGAGCGACACATGAACGTGGCCTCGGAGTTGCACCGGAAGCTGGTCCGCTTTATGCGCGAGACCGAAGTCCCGGAACGTCTCCTGAACCCGCGGCTGGAGCTGCGGATGTAATTCCTTTCACGTATGGATCACCGTCCGGAGACTAGGAGGTTTCACAATCAGACTTGCATGGATCTGGTATAAGCCCTGCGAGAATGTTTTGTGACGAGGGGAACAGCCAGCGAATGTTGCTCGAAGGCGATGTGGCACTCATCACCGGCGCAGGCCGCGGCATAGGCCGGGCCATTGCCATGTGCTTCGCTCGTGAAGGCGCCAGGACGGTTCTGACCGGACGGGACATGGAACGCCTGGAGCGGGTGGCGCAGGAGATTAGGGCTGCAGGAGGTGATGTGGCTACCTTCTCCCTGGACGTGACCCGAGACGATGACGCAGCCCGGGTCGCCGAGGAGGTCGTCGGGACGTGGGGCCAGATAGACGTGCTGGTCAACAACGCCGGGGTGATAACCTATGACACACCGGTGTGGGCGACCACTATGGAGCAGTGGGACGAGGTGATGAACACCAATTTGCGGGGAATGCACCTGGTCAGCCGGGCAGTAATTCCCCACATGATTCAGAGAGAACGCGGCGTCATAATCAACATAGGGTCGTCCTCTGGCCGTCGGCCCGACAGCGAATACGGTGCGTACGCAACGTCGAAATGGGGCGTCGTGGGATATACGGCCTCCCTGGCTCAATCCCTCCGCCCCCACGGAATCAGGGTAAACGGCATCAATCCCGACTGGGTGAATACCGATATGGCACGGGCTTACAATCCCTCCGGGGATCCGGACTGGATTTCTCCGGAGGAAGTGGCCCAAGCCGCGCTGTACCTGGCGGCACACGCACCCGGCACGATGACCGGGCAGTTCGTAGACCTTTTCGGCAACTGATTCTCTATCCTTCTCTGTGGCGGTCCAGCAATGAACACAGCCCCCGATTATTCCGAGTCCTTTTACAGTCGACATGCGCAGCGATATGCCGAGGTAAGCCACAATTTCATCCAGTCGGTCTATATCGAAGCCTCCCATCCCATGCTCGGTGGAGACCGGGAACTCATGGACCGCGTCCTGGAGCTCGTCCCGCCGGAATCCCGGGGGCTTGACGCCGGCTGTGGCGCAGGGGCACGGGATGTGTACTTCTACTGGCAGAACGGATACGACATATTCGGTGTCGACGCAGTGGAAGAAAACATCCTGGAGGCCCGCAGGCTTCACCCCGAGATTGCTGACAGAGTGGAAGTGGCCGACTTGCGTGAGACGCTCAACTACGCGGACGGCTCTTTCGATTTTGTGCTGTGCAACGCGGTCATCCAGCATATCGAACCGGACGTCGCACTGGGAAAGACGCTGCCGGAACTGGCTAGGGTGCTGAAGCCCGGCGGCGTTCTGCAGCTCATGTTCAAATATGGGGATGGAGTGGCAACGGTGTACGACAGAGACTATGGCGTGGACCGAACCTTCCAGTTGTACGGTGTTGACGAGGTGCTGAACGTGCTGGCGGAAGAGGGACTTGGGGTGGTCCCCGAGGAAAGCGGAAAACTCGGAGGCATCATGTACTTCAAGGACCCCAAGCCGATGGACCACTGCGTTTTTTTCGCCCGAAAGGACTCATGAGAGCGCAGGCCCTTTCTCGGGGCCGGTCAAGCGGGTTCCAGAATTGAGATGAACGGATTGAGAGTTCCCGGGGGTCTTTCTGACGTCACTCCCTGCTGGTTGACCAAGTGCCTCAATGCTGACCGGAGTTCCGGAGGCCCGTCCGTAACCGGGTATACTGCCGAACCCCTCGCCGAGGGCAAGGGCTTCATGAGTCAGCTGTTCCGGCTGATGCTACACTTCGACTCCGGTCCCGCAGACCGACCCGACACGGTCATAGCCAAGCTCCCTTCGGCAGATCCGCTGCTCAGGACGGTCTTTGACAAGCTGGGACAGAACCGGCGGGAGGTCGGGTTTTATCGGAATCTGGCAAACAGCCCCCAGATGCTGACTCCCCGTGTCTACCACAGCGCGTTGGACCCGGCCACTGGTAATACCGTGCTGCTGCTGGAGGACTTGAGATCCTTGAGGCAAGGCGACAGCGTCGCAGGCTGTACCCTGGACGAGGCCCGCCTCTGCATGGAGCAGCTGGCCAGGTTCCACGCATCCTGGTGGGATAGCCCGCTCCTGGAAGACCTGCACTGGATGCGCTCAGGCAGTCTGATGCAGGCGCCTATGAGCAGCTATACCCCGGCGCCTGGGATGCCCTTAGCGAAAAGGCCGGCGACAGAATGCCGCCCGGTCTGCGAATCCTGGGCGACCATCTGATCACTGACGTGCGCAAAACAAGACCCGTCTGACTCGGCCTCCGCGCACGGTCGTTCACGGAAACTACCGGCTCGACAATTGTTTCTTCCCCACAGGTGCAAACTCTCAGCAGGTGGTCGTCATTGACTGGGAGTTCTGCACAAGAGGCCGTGGCACCTATGATGTCGCGACCTTCATCAGTGAGGCGTTCTCACCAAGGCTCCGAAGGAAAGTGGAGCTGAGCCTTTTCAGGGAGTATCACTCCATCTTGGAGGAAAGCGGTGTGCGGGGATACACGTTCGAAGAGTGCCTGTATGACTACCGGCTTTCCATGCTGGAAGTGTTCGTGTTCTGGATAATCACGGGAGGCTACTGCAATTACGAAGGTGAGCGAGCCGCAATTTACCTGCGCAACACCCTGGAACGACTCAACGATGCGATAGTAGACCTGACCTCTACTGAGCTGATAAGGGATGAGTTAAACCCGCCAAATCATAGGATTATCATGAGTTTAACTGAGACCTCCTGGACCATTGATCTCTCCACTGTCCTGCAGTTCCATCCTTTCCCCACTTGAGCGATCACGACCGAGAGACGGCCCACGCCGCCTCCTCCAGCGTCCGGCGACGCCCCGGACG
>CBDHDY010000040.1:0-10671 GCA_965261885.1 Dehalococcoidia bacterium | reverse complement strand
AACCTGGCATCCCAGCCGTCATTTCAAGGATGTTGGTCTACTAAACTAAAGCCAAGGTGAAATGCGCAGATGGTGGGGGTCAAACGACGGAGCCGAGTCATTCTCCAAGTACGGATGAGAGGGATTCACCCGCGCAACCCAGCTGATCACCATCGCCGCTTAAATGTACATCCCACCTTGGCTTTAGTTTAGTTGCCTGCGTGTCAGCCCCCCACCCCACCCACTGTCGATAGCGACAAGATGTCTTAACCGTAAATCACGGTGGCACGCACGGGTCCGTAGTTCCAAGCGCTGGTTGTATACTGTGGGGCCATGTTCATTTTTCGGAGGGACAATGGTTACTTGCGTAGTATGCAAAGATGAGCGAAGCGAAGACGCCGCCATTTACATCCCGGAGCGATACGTCAGACGGCATCACCCCGACGCCGTGCCCACTGCCAGCTTCGTCTCGACCCTCTCTTCAAATTTTGCTCACTCCGGTTGCGTAGAGTTTCCCGCCGAATTGGACGAGAAGACTTTCAAGCAATGGGTCGTCCAATCCCTTACGCAACAGAGGGACGCCAACGCCGCAATCCGGCGGAGCCTGCACCGAATCAACAACGCGCTTCTGGCCTTGCCGGAAGACATGACAGCTACATTCCGGGACGAACTAGAGCACGAGCGCCGCATCTACGGGGACGGGGAATAGTAACCGCGAGGGTAGGGATTGCCTTTTGTCGTCCCCTATGAGGGGCCCCCAGCCAGCGCGGGGTTTTTTAGCGCGTCCCATAACAACCGGCCCCGTTAGGGGAGGGCCGGTTTATGTTGGGAGTCCCATTGTAAATTGCATGGCAATCAACAGGAGGATGCGCGATGCGGTCTGTTGCGGTTTGTTGCGCCGTCGTCATTGCCGGTCTGACGCTGATGGCTTGTGGGCAAAGCGAGGAGGAACAGCTAGAGGAGCGCAGGCAAGGTCTCCATTGCTTGAACCTCGGCGACCACAACGAAAGCCTTTATGCGCGGGTGTACGACAGTTTGGCTGACCCAGGTAGTCTAAGAGCGGAACTGACGGTGATAGGCCCCGTTATTGACGGGGAACACCGAATAAAGATGGACTTCACCGCTCGCAACACATTAGGACAGACAGTGCGGGGTACGGCTATTGGTTGGGTTGACAACAAAACGTGCTTGGCGTCATTGGAGTCAATAACGTGATTGTTGGCAGCTTAATGAGCAAGACTAGTAGTCCAACAGCTTTGGAATGATGGCATGAAGAGAACGCATCTTGACGGGGAGCAGCTTTGCCCAAGTGTTGCCGGGCGATCACGCCAATCTCCGCTACTCCTCATATCAAAGATTTCGTTCTACTAGCCCAGAGCGCGAAGCCGCAGAGCTTCAGGACCGGAGAAGGCTGGTTGCATACAACCTGGCTGTGAACCTAGCCCAGATGTAAGAGGGCAAACCCAGGAGAAAGTCGGTGGGAACAGTGAAGGTGACCATCGGAGTCGGAGACCCACAGGGGCGGCAGTTTAAGGACGTGGAGGTCGTGGTGGACACGGGGTCGACCTACACCGCAGTGCCCCGGGAGCTGTTGCAGAGACTGGGGGTGCCGGTCGAAAGGTCGCTGCCCTCCGAGACTGCCGACGGCAGAATCGTCCCCGTCGACGTAGGAGAAGCCACCATCAGGCTGCAAGGACTGCAGTTCCACACGCCGGTCATTTTCGCAGAGGAGAACGAACCAAGCCTGCTTGG
The DNA here is from genome assembly GCA_965261885.1 of Dehalococcoidia bacterium. GTDB lineage: Bacteria > Chloroflexota > Dehalococcoidia > Lucifugimonadales > UBA3495 > VXOI01. The sequence continues at coordinate 8,940 of CBDHDY010000040.1, read as the reverse complement.
CGTAGTCTCCCTGGAGCAGGCCGCCCTCGCTGTAGCCCCCCTGGCGGGACGGCTGATACCCACCAACCTGCTACGCCTTTAACCGCATCTCACGCCTGACAATAACGCCATCCGACCGCCATCCGACCATCCACCAGGCAGGCCAGCGCACCCAACACGGCGAATTCTCCCCCCGTCAAAACGCTTGAACCGAGGCTCTGTTAAACTCGTGATAAGATGGGATTATCACGAGTTTAAAGAGGTCTCCGCGACCACCGAGCTGGCCACCGTTTCGCAACTCCGCAACCTTGAGAACAGCAACTCGAACCTCGAACCTACGGCACGTCCGCCATGGAGTGGGTGCTGCCCACGATGGGCAGGTAGATGCGGAGCGTCACCTCCGGGGTCGCATGACCCAGCCATTGGGAGACCACGTTCAGCGGGATCCCGGCGGTGGTCAGCCAGTGACGGGCGGCACTGTGCCGGAGGCTATGAGCCCCGGCTCTCTGGCGCCCGGTCCCGGGCGACTCCTCATCCAAGCCGGCATGCTCGATGCCGGCCCGCAGGTGCCGCAGGGACGTCTTCCTGGTCAACCCGACAACCAGGTCCCGCGAACCATAGGACGTGGGCCAGTTGGCGAACAGGCTGGCCAGGTCCGGGTGCAGTGGGACGGTCCGGCCCCTGCCGCCCTTGCCGCGGCGGACCAGCAGGGAACCGGCCGTGACGTCTATGTCCCGCCATTCCAGGGCCACGGTCTCACCGACACGCAGCCCGGTTCGCCACATGATGAGCGCCGCCACCCGGGCGCGGCGAAGCCCCAGGGCCGCCAGGGAGTCCAGAAAACGCTCGACCTGCTGGGGGTTCCAGTAGTGAGGAATTATCATATGGGAACTTTTACATCAAAAGTTCCCATTCGGGCAACCTGACCTCGCCCTCAGACCCACAGCCCGAACCTGCGACCAAGAGGCGGGAGTCGGCCGGCATATCGGAAATGGGAACTTTTAGGCTCAAAGTTCCCTCAATCCATTTCCCTGAGTCTCCAGCCTGATAAACTGGGAAAGAAAGCACCGAGCCGACCGAACATCAGAGGGCCACCGGCATGACCACGCCAAGCAGAATTGACGAGATACTCCATGAGATGGAGCAGGACCCGGAGCTGGCCCAGGCCCTAAGGGACAGCATACTGGGCCAGGAAATCTCCATGCTTCCCACCGCGGTTGCCCAGAACCAGGGCCTGATCATCCGGCTCATGGAGCGGCAGGTCGAGCTCGCCGGAGCAGTGAACACCGCCCTGGAGGCAGTGGTCTCGGCAATGAACCAAGCCGGGGAGAACACGGCCAGGGCGCTGGAAGCCCACGGCCGGAGGATTGAAGGCGTCGAGTCCGCGCTGGCGGAACTGCGGGAGGAAGGTCAGAGAACCCGGGAGTCGCTGGGCCAAGTCCTGACCGACGTCAAGCAGCTCCGATCCGACATGACTGAAACCAAAGCTGACGTCAAGCAAGTTCAGTCCGATGTGGCTGAGACCAAAGCCGACGTCAAGCAACTCCAGTCCGACGTGAGAAGGATCGACGGCAGGCTGGACCGAGGGTTCGGAACCAACTACGAGGCCAAGGTAGCCCAGAATGTCAGGAGCATCCTGGGCCAGCAGGCTGGCGTCAGGAGCTCCAGGGTACTGAAGGGGCCGAGCCTCAGGACCGACCCGGACTTCGACCGACAGGTGGAGAGCGCGGAGGCCTGCGGGGCCATCACCGCGGACGAGAGCGATGAGCTTCTTCTGCTGGACCTGATAGTCTCCGGCACCAGGACGGGAACCCCTGAAAGGGTTTATGCCGGGATAGAAGTCTCCATAACCGCCAACGACGACGACGTGAACCGGGCCGCCGACAGAGCGGAAATACTCAGGAAGGTGACTGGAGGACCGGTCATGGCTGCGGTCATTGCCGCCAGGATGGAGGCCCCGCAGAGAGAACTGGCAGCCCGGAGGGAGGTTGCGGTGGCGGTCCACCCCGAGTAGAGGTCGCCGACATCCGCGCGCTAGACTCGTCCAAAAGGCCCACCAGGTCGATCATGTACTAACAGGCTCGGAGTCGCCGCCGTGGAATCACTTGGACCACCGCCACACCTGCTCCACCAACCCGCTGCAAGCACCCAGTTCGCCTTCAGCAGCGAGCCTGCCAGGAGTTTCCTTTAATGACCGGTGCCTTATCTTCAACGTGAGAGACAACGTTGACAAATTAGAGCGCAAGCTCGCTTTTTCGGACTTGGACTGGCCCTGGGGTTAGGGTTGCCCGAGTAAGTCTTTTGGGTAGAACCATTCCAAGGATAGAAGGTGTTTGCTGGAATCAGCGCCACCATCACTGGCAGGACTCTCACTTAATTTCGCCTTAATTCTGTCCAAATAGCAGGATCCACCTCACCTAAACCAAAGCCAAGGTGGGATGTGCATTTGCCGGGTGATGGAAATCGGGCCTGGAGTCTTGCAGGAGTGCCTCTGACCTTGATAGCAGGACCGTCCGGCAACGCCGTCTCGCCTCATCTTTCCGGCCAGCCGACTGGCCAGGAAATTGCCGACCCTCTCCTGCACCGCCTTCCTGCTTCCCAGGCACAAGGTTGTCCGTCGCCTCCTCACCCCCCAGACGGCCGCATCGGCGTTGAAGTCCGGGCTGTAGCCCGGCAGATTCACCGGTCTCAGACCAAGCCCGGGAGTCCTGAGGTACTCCGCGTTGATTACGTATATCCGAAGAAGTGCTGAGAGAAGGGTTGCTGGGGCTGACGCAGGCGCCACCGCGGGATAGCCGGGCTGACCCCTCTCCGACTATGACCGGGACCGGCTCATCTCACGTGCCCGCATCCGTCGTCTACAAAACGCCAATTGGGAAACCCTGATGCGTCCTGTACATTCCGGGTGGCGTCCGTAACGACTTCAGAGTTTGTCGACGCCCAGATAAAACACAGCTTCACTGATAGTTCTGCCAGATACCCGACCGCGTGGACCTTCCTGTTCTGGTGCAGGCGACCCACCTTAAGTTGTATGGCTTGGGTGAACCTGTCCATCCTTCCGTCCCTGGAGTTGGCCTCGTCATAGATCAGCGTGAGTCTGTCTTGGTGGAACGGAGCTTGGACGATCTGAATAAATTGGTCATAGTCCACGTGGGTGAGGTGGTTTTTCTTTGTCCTTTTCCCCAAGCCGGTATCGGGGTCCAGAAACAGATGCTCTCGGCACGCTAAGGTGGCCTCAAGCAGTGCGTCCGGGTTCGCGCAATCGCCGCCGTCCACTATGGTCACGCCAATCGCCGCAGCGTAGTGGTTGAGGAAGTCGGTAACGTGTGGCTCCGCCCCCCTATCGCCATACCACATCGGATGAGCGGCCCACCTCACATTCGGAGCCAGCCATTCCATAATCTGCCTTTTTGCTATGTCGCGGGCTTCGCCAAAGATTCTTTGGTGCATTAATCTACAACTCCATTCCTAAACCAAGGCCAAGGAGGGATGTGAATTTGCCGGGTGCTGGGAATCGCGGCAAGGGTCTTGCAGGAGTGCCTCGGACCTCGATTGCAGAACCGTCCGGCAACGTCGTTTCACTTCGTCCTTCCGGCTGGCCAACCCGCTGAGGAAGCTGCCGACCCTCTCCTGCACCGCCTCCCTGCTTCCCAAACACAGATTTCCCGTCGCCTGCTCCCTCGTCCAACCCCAAATCGCTTCGTCAGCGTTGAAGTCTGGGCTGTAGCCTGGCAGATTTACCAACCCTAAACTAAAGCCAAGGTGAAATGCGCAAATGGTGGGGGTCAAACGACGGAGCCGGGTCATTCTCCAAGTACGGATGAGAGGGATTCACCGGCATAACCCAGCTGATCATCATCGCCACTTAAATGTACATCCCACCTTGGCTTTAGTTTAGGAACCCTGCTCCTACTGCCCCTTCAGGAAAATATGCTGGTCCGACCGCCTCCTCGACGAGCTCCGGCCCATAGTCCGGGGCGCCGCCACCCCCTGGACCACGACCAAGAAACCTTCGAAGCCGCAGCCCAATGGCTGCAGGCCAAGCAGGCCCTCGACCAGGCCAAGATTGTCCTCGAGTCCAAGCTCATCGCCAACGCCAACGCCCCGATCAGCGCCGCAGGCGTCAAGGCCGAATACTTCCGTCCCAGCGACGCCCGCGGCTACGACATGCACGAGCTCGGCGGCTACCTCACCGGCGAGATACTCCGCCGCCACCAAAACGCCAACGCCGACAAGCGTGTTTTCTGGGTGCATCCCCTCTGACCCAGCCCCTTTCTCAAACACTCCCGCCGCCTCCAACATGCCATAACCTGCGTACAGATCCGACAATCGCCCAAAGCCGCGATGGTACTATCATAGCCATATGATGACTTACCATTCCGCCAACCCACTTTACATAAACCAGCCAACTCACATCCAGGAGCGCCACACCATGCAGGCAAGCCTTTTCGGCGAACCCTCGCCGCCCCAGGACACCGACACACAGCCGAACGACGTCACCACCGCAGCCACCGATGGCGAGCCTGCACCCGATACCGCTCCCGTCGCCATCGCCGACCTCCCCTCCGACGTGATAGCCGAACCACCGCCGCGGCCCGCACCCACACCGCCAGCCGATGCCCCCCCCGGCCCGACGCCCCGCCACACCCACCAAGCCAACCAAACGCCGCGCCCAGCACACACCCCGACCAAGCCAACCAAACGCCGCGCCCAGCACGCCCCTGACAAGGACGAATACAACGCCGACCAGATCCAGGTGCTAGAGGACCTAGAAGCAGTCCGGATGCGCCCCAGCATGTACATCGGGTCCACCGGTCCAACAGGCCTCCGCCACCTGATCGTCGAGATCGCCGACAACTGCGTCGACGAAGCGATGGCCGGGTTCGCCACCCGCATCAACGTAACCATCGCCCAGGACGGCCACATCACCGTCAAAGACAACGGACGCGGCATTCCCATCGACATCCACCCACAGACCGGCAAGACCGCCCTAGAGACCGTCATGACCGTCCTCCACGCCGGAGGCAAGTTCGGCGGCGGCGCCTACAAGGTCTCCGGCGGACTCCACGGCGTCGGAGCGTCCGTCGTCAACGCGCTCTCCAGCCACCTCAGCGCCGAGATCCACCGCGACGGCCGCGCCCACCACCAGGAATACCAGCGCGGCATCGCCACCGGCCCCCTCCGCAAGGGCGACCAGACCACCGAGCGCGGCACATCCATCACCTTTCTGCCCGACACCGACATATTCGGCACCATCGAGTACGACTTCGACGACCTCGCCAGCCATTTCAAGGACACCGCCTACCTGAACAAGGGCCTCGAGATAGTCTTCGAATCCCCATGGCACACCGACCAGCGCCAAGGCGACATCGAACGCACCTACTTTTTCGACTCCGGCCTCACCCATATGGTCAGAGCGGAGAACCGCGGCCGCACCACCATCAACCCCATGCCGTTCCACTGCGAACGCGAGCTGGACGGCAACACCGTCGAGATAGCCTTCCAGTACAACGACGGTTATTCCGAAAACGTCCGATCCTACGCCAACTGCATCATCACCCCCGAGGGCGGAACCCACCAGGCGGGATTCCGCGCCGCCCTCACCCGGGCCATGAATCTCGCCGCCCTCAAGTACGGCATCCTCAAGGAATCCGACCCCAACCTCGAGGGCTCCGACGTCCGCGAGGGGCTGACGGCCGCCATATCAGTCAAGCTGCCCAACCCCCAGTTCGAGGGACAGACCAAACAGAAGCTCGGCAACCCGGAAATGCAGGGCATCGTAACCACCATACTCGGCGAGAGCCTGCAGCTCTGGCTCGACGAAAACCCCGATGCCGCCAAGCGCATACTCCACAAATGCCTGACGTCCCAGCAGGCCCGCGCCGCCGCCCGCAAGGCCCGCGACCTGGTGCAGCGCAAGAACGCCCTCACCGGCAGTTCACTGCCCGGCAAGCTGTCCGACTGCTCCGAACGCGACCCCGCCAAATCAGAGCTCTACATCGTCGAGGGCGAGTCCGCCGGCGGATCCGCAAAGATGGGCCGCGACCGCCACTTCCAGGCGATCCTGCCGCTCAAGGGCAAGATCCTCAACGTAGAACGCGTCCTGGACCGGCCCGACAAGATCCTCGGCCACGAGGAGATCCGCTGCCTCGTCACCGCCATCGGTGCCGGCGAGGGTTCGGAGTTCGACCCCACCAAGGCCCGCTACCACCGCATCATCATAATGACCGACGCCGACGTCGACGGCTCCCACATCCGCACCCTGCTCCTCACCTTCTTCTTCCGCCGGATGAAGGACCTCATCGACCAAGGCTACCTCTACATCGCACAGCCGCCCCTCTACCAGATCCGCCAGGGCCGCCGCGTCGACTACGCCTACACCGACGAGCAGAAGGACCAGATGCTCCTCAAATACACCCGTCCGCCGACCCTCCAGCGCTACAAGGGCCTGGGCGAAATGAACCCCGAACAGCTCTGGGAGACCACCATGGACCCCGCAGTCCGCCGCATGCTGCGCGTAACCATCGAGGACGAACCTGACGCCGACACCGTCATCAATACACTGATGGGCGAACTCGTCGCGCCCCGCAAGAGTTTCATTCAGACCTACGCCCGCAGCGTGCGGCAGCTCGACGTCTGATCTTTCACCCGAACGGAACCGCCCCCGGTGACAACCAACCCAGCCCATACAGGACCGGCCGAATGCCCACCCCCTCCCAGACCCCATATCGGCCTAACCCAGTTCCTCCGCAAATTTACCGCATCACCCTGCGCATTTCACCTCGGCTTCGGTTTAACCGTACTCGGTGTATTCAGGCGAACTCAAACTTGCTCCGGTAGCCAAGTCCGGTTTCTCACTGAACCTCTGAAGATGCCGGGGAACTGCCTCTCTGGCCTTGCCTTTACCATGCACGATAAGGTTAATTATCGTGCGCATCAGTCGACTCTCCGGAGGGCCCCTTGAGACCTGTTTCCCGGGGAACGCTCGCCCGGCAGGCCGGTGGCCGCGAACCCATCCAGGAGGCCTCCGAGAGGACTCCGCAGGAGCGGGCATGGAAGACGTCGAACAGCAACCCCCCGAACCAAGGAAGGGCATCTCACGGCATCTTACCGAGGAAGGTGCCCTGCCCATCTGCGAGCAATGCAATTCCGGCGGGCTGAGAGGGCTGGTGCAAATTTCCGTCGACAGCGACGGATCGGCCGGGTTCAGGGTCAGCACGGTATGGGTCCACAAGCCCTTTGGAGAGGCGGACTGTCGAGACGTGTACATCTGCGATGAATGCTTTTGGGCAATTCAGCAGGAAGCCTACGGTGGGGTAGACCCTTGGTTTGAAGGCTGGAAGGCCTATGTCAGAGACCCGGACTGTAGGCGGTGCCAGGATGGTGCGAAAGGACCTGGGCGGACATGACAAGGCCTGAAAGGGAGTCCGTTTCCCGGGAAACTCCGCCATGCATTCCAGCACTTGCGCTTATCCGCGATTTTGGAAAGTGATCTCGGCAAATTCCACCCCACCCAGCCTTGCGCGCACCCATCCACGCGGGCTATAGTCGGGGTATCCTTTTCCAAAGGGTAATTGTACGGGTGTAGGATGCCACGCAGCCTCCGGAGGATCCCGGATTACTTCACCGAAGAAGAGGCCGGCGCGTTGGTCAACGCCGCGCCCAGCTACCCGGCCCGCATGGCCTTCAGGATCATGCTGAAGACCGGCCTGCGGGTGTCCGAGGCCTTGGCACTGCGACGTGTGGACCTGCGCCTGGACCAGCACCCGCCGATCATCGTCGTCGCGGCCGACTCGCCGGGCAACAAGGGCCGCAGGGGCCGGGAGGTCCCGGTGCCGGCTGACCTCGTCGAGAGTCTCCGGGACCTGGCGTCGTCCCACAGCAAGGACCATTACCAGCCAATGCTGAACCTGTCGCGCCAGCGGATCGGCCAGGTGATGAAGGACGCAGCACGCGAGGTCGGGATCGACCCCGCCAGGGCCCACCCGCACGCCTTCCGGCACACCTACGGCCGCAACTGCGTGCTGCGGGGCGTTCCGATTCCCGTGCTGCAGAAATGGCTGGGCCACTCTTCGATGACCGACACGCAGCGCTACGTCGAGCTGGCCGGGGCGCACCACGAATGGGTTAGCCGGCTGTGAGCTTAGATGAGCGTATTTGTTGGGCGCCGGCGCAAGGCTGAGGATCCACGGGTCGGGACGCCACGCAAAAACGCCCGTTTGTTGTGCAGGAGCCAGTGAGAGTTAAGTGCGATGCTGTATCTTGTGGGATTGGCTGTCATAGTTGCCTTTGTATTAGGTTGTGTTGACATTTCAGCGTAACCAGATGAGAGCGGCGGTGAAATGCAGAAAGCTCAAGTATCTGGTGTCCAGTTTCTCAAACCGGGAGAATATCCGGCGATAGTGTTTTATCTTGTTGATGAAGCATTCGACCAGATGGCGCTCCCGGTACAGATGCCGGTCATAGCCGGCGGGTTCCTTCCGGTTTGAGCGGGGCGGAATGACCGCAGTCATGCCCAGGGCCAGGATGTGCTCGCGAAACTCCTGGGAGTCATATCCTTTATCAGCCAGCACCTGCTCTCCAGCGTAACCGGCGATCAATTCCTCTGCCTGGGTGATGTCGTGCCGTTGCCCTCCGGTCAGGATGAATCGCAAGGGGTTGCCCAAGCCGTCCACGCTCACGTGGATCTTGGTGCTGAACCCGCCCCGGCTGCGGCCCAGGGCCTGGCAAGCCTGTCCCCCGTTTTTGGGGGCGCCCCCGCCGCGCATAGGTGCGCCCGAACCACCGTGCTGTCAATGATCAGGTATTCCAGGTCCGGGTCGCCGGAGAAATGTTGAAGCATCTGTTCCCAGACGCCTTTGTCAGCCCAACGGGCGAATCGTTTATAGACACTGTTCCAATTCCCGTATTCGGCCGGAAGCAGCCGCCATTGGGCGCCGGAGTGATCAACGACAATTAGTC
>CBDHDY010000039.1:0-184797 GCA_965261885.1 Dehalococcoidia bacterium | reverse complement strand
TTGATTGGTGGTATCGCTGTATGATACATTAACCCCCGAGCTCTTCGGGGCCACGATGCTGATACGCAGGGCAAGCCCCTGTTCAGGGACTTCGAATGCCGACCGTAGCGATGGAGGGGCAATTCCGCTTCGTGGTCAACACCAGGGAGAACGGATTCGAACCTCCCCACGTGCACGTCTGGGTTGGCAACGAGGACGTGTGCCGCATTGAGTTGAACGGTGGGACCTACATGGACAGTCCCCCGCCCGGCGACTTCCGGGACATACTGAGGGCGTACTCGAAATACGTCGGGGACATCAGGAACACCTGGGACAGCATTCATGGGAGGTAGCCGATGGACGCCGTGCTGGTGAGGAACGCAGACCGGATGATGCTGTCCGCCGCTCTGCAGGAGGATGGCATCGGGCTGACCTTCGCGGACGGGTGCAGGGGAGTGGTCCCCTTCGTCGACCTCCCGGAGGTCGGGGGGAGTTCGGAGATCTCCGGCCTGGAGTTGCCGAATCCCTATGAGATGATTCTCATCACGGCCCTCGGCGAGCGGGTCGAGATTCCCTGGGACTTCGCCCGTCACTACTGCGACCAATCCTACCGGCCGACCATCGAGGCGATAGCCATCCAGGGGAGACGGACGCTGGGGGAGCGGATCCGCGGGTTCAGGGAGTCCGCCGGACTGACCCAGGAGGCGTTGGCCCGCTCCGCGGACATCGGGCGCGTCACGCTGGTCCGGCTTGAGAATGGGGAGCAGACCCCCAGGTTCAGGACGCTGGAGGCCATCGCGGGGGCCCTGGGGCAACGGGTGCAGGATCTGCTGTTCGCACCCGGGTTGCTTGAGTGATGAACACCGGCGATCGGGGAATACCACCACACGGGGGGGCAGAGCCAGCCGACTTTGATCTGGTGGCGCCCCGTGCCGACGCCCTCATGGAGTCCCTGAGGGCCACCGGATACTCCCTTCCGGATGCGGTATCGGACCTCCTCGACAACAGCATCACCGCCGGTGCCCGTGACATCCGGCTGGACTTCCAGTGGGCGGGGGCGGACTCCTGGGTTTCGATTCTGGATGATGGCTGCGGCATGTCCGAGCCGGCCCTGATTGACGCGATGAGAATCGGGTCCCGGAGCCCGCGCGAGGTGCGGGAACCATCCGACCTCGGACGCTATGGTCTGGGTCTCAAGACCGCCTCAATCTCCCAGGCCAGGTCCCTGACCGTTGCCACGCGAATCGCGGGCCGGAATGGGACGAGTGCCAAGCGATGGGACCTGGATCACCTGGCCTCCACCGGGGACTGGCAACTGCTGAATGTCCCGATCGAGGCGGTGCTCCATGGCGTCGATCCGCTCTCCCAATCGGGACATGGGACCTTGGTGGTGTGGGAGAAGCTGGACAGGCTGGTCGGAGACGCGGGGTCCGATGATGCGCGGGCACAGAGGCAGTTTCTCGAGTCGCTGCGGGCGGTGGAGGAACACATCGCCATGGTGTTCCACCGCTTCATGGGCCGGCCGAGACCAATTTCAATCCGGCTCAATGGACAGGCGATCAAGCCGTGGGACCCGTTCCTTGCGGACGACCCCGCCACGCAGCGACTCCCAACCGAGAGCCTGGGGGAACCGGGTGACGGGGTGACGGTCACCCCCTATGTCCTGCCACATCACACCCGCCTGAGCGTGGAGAAACATCGCGCGGCGGCCGGGCCCGCCGGATGGAACGCCCAGCAGGGCTTCTACGTCTATCGAAATCGACGGCTCCTCCTTGCGGGTGACTGGCTGGATTTGGGATTTCAAAAAGAGGAGCATTACAAACTGGCCCGCCTCCAGATTGACCTTCCCAATTCCCACGACCATGAATGGGACATTGATGTTCGGAAATCGATGGCCCGGCCGCCGCTGCGATTCAGGGACGACCTCCGGCGGATTGCGCTGGCGGCCCGCAGACGGGCGGTCTCCGTGTACAGGCATCGGGGCAAGACCATCGCGCGGGGAGTCCGGGAAAGCCCCGTGTTCGTCTGGCAGAGGCATGTGCGGGGGAACAGGGTGTCGTACGTGGTCAATCGGGACCACCCCCTGATACGGAATGCCCTGATGTCGGAATCCATCGACGTCCGGGAGTTGCGTCAGATTCTGCGACTGATTGAGGAGTACGTCCCGGTTCAGCAGATCTGGGTCGATATGGCCGACGGCGATGAGTCCCATGGTCAGCCCTTCGAGTCGGCCGGGGACCAGGAGATAGTCGGATTGATCCGTGCCCTCTACAGCGCCTTCATCGGTGCTGGAATGACCCACGACGAGGCCCTCGGGCGATTGGTGACCACCGAGGCAATTGGCGAGAGGTTCGAACTGGTGGAACCCACGGTGAGGTCCCTGTTGACGGAGGCGGGAGTTGGGTGACTTCGAGAGGGCCAGGGTCATAGCCCTCAACCTCTTGGATGGGGGTGATCCCCCCGACGAGGCCGGGGTCAGGAGGGCGGCCGAGATCGCCGTGCAGGCTGTGTGGGCCCAGGGCCCGGGCTCGGAGATCGATACCGCCTCCCTTATCAGGGAATTGGAGGCCAACGTCAATGTTGTGGTTGGACCGGCCTCCACCCTCACGGATGACGAGAGTGATCATGTGTCGTGGCTGGCGGACCGGCGGGGCTCCATCGAATGGGGATTCACCAGGCGATACCAGCGATTCCTGAGGGAACGCAAGGCCTGGGCGATGGCGACGCTCCAGCGGTCGAACGACCTCACCGACCGAATTCTGGGTCTCCTGGAGGATCCGAATCGACCGGGGTCGTGGGACCGGCGGGGGATGGTCGTCGGGGAGGTCCAGTCGGGCAAGACCTCGAACTACATAGAACTGATCTGCAAGGCCGCGGACGCGGGCTACAAGTTCATGGTCGTCCTGACCGGGACCACCAACAGCCTCCGGGCCCAGACCCAACTGCGCTTCGACGAGGGGTTCCTGGGGTGGGATACGCGGCTGAACCTAGCCCTGAATTCCACCAACAAGAGGGTCGGGGTGGGAACGCTCATCGGTGAACGACTCCTCAGGGCGATCCCTTCCACCAACGCCGAGGAGAGGGGTGATTTCAGCCTCAGGGTTGCCAACCAATTCAACGTGAGATTGGGTGGCGACCCGGTCATCATGGTGGTGAAGAAAAATGGGGCCGTCCTGAGAAACCTGACCCGTTGGGTGAAGTCGCTGAGCCTCGTGGACCCCGATCGGCCGATACCCGATGTCCCGACGCTGGTGATAGATGACGAGGCGGACTTTGCCTCGGTCAACACCCGGCCCACCGGGAGTGGGGGCGATGAGGACCCAACCGTCATAAACGGACGGATACGGGAGCTCCTCGGCGCATTCGAGAAGAGGGCGTACATCGGGTATACGGCCACCCCGTTTGCGAACATATTCATTCACCCCGATCAGGACTCGGCCGGATATGGGCGGGACCTGTTCCCGCGGGACTTTCTGGTCAACCTTCCGGTTCCCAGCAATCACGTGGGACCGACGAAGCTGTTCGGCCTCCCGGAGGACCCCGATGATGAGGCACCGGTCGCTGCCCTCCCACTCGTCCGAGTGGTGGCCGACCACCAGGACCACATTCCCAATGTGCATAAGAGCGGCCAGGTGGTGCGTGAACTCCCCGCCTCTCTCAGGGAGGCGATGCGGGCCTTCATCCTGACGTGTGCGGCACGGGCCGCCCGCGGGGATGGGGCGCAGCACAATTCGATGTTGATTCACGTGACCCGATTCGTCGATGTTCAGAGCCAGGTCGCGGAACTGGTCGGGTTAGAACTGAGTGGCCTCCAGAATCGGATCAGATACGGTGACGGCGAATCTCCCACATCCATCGTGGACGAATTGAGGGGCATGTGGCTTGGGGATTTCGAGCCGAGCTCGCGGGACGTGCGGCGCCTGTACCCCGATCTGATGGGCGACTGTCAGGAGGTCACTTGGGAAGCCGTGCATTCGCGTCTGGTCGAATCCTCCCAGAGGATTCAGATCAAGGTGATCAACGGTGCGGCCAAGGATGCCCTGGACTACTGGGACCACCCGGAGGGAATGAGTGCGATAGCGATTGGAGGTGACAAACTATCCCGCGGTCTGACCCTGGAGGGTCTATCCGTAAGTTACTATCTCCGCGCCTCGCGGATGTACGACACCCTGCTGCAGATGGGCAGATGGTTCGGGTACCGGCCGGGCTATGTCGACCTCTGCCGCCTCTACACCACCGGCGAACTGCGCGATTTCTACAGCCACATCACGATGGCGACCGAGGAACTCAGGCAGGAGTTCGACCTGATGGCCGACAGGGGCATGAGCCCCAGTGATTTCGGACTCAGGGTGAGAAGTCACCCGGCCGGACTGGTGATCACGGCGACCAACAAGATGAGAAATGGAACACGGATGACGGTCTCCTATTCCGCCGATATCAGTGAGACCATCTCGTTCGACCGGGCGCTGGGGGGTAATCGCAGGAATCATGAGCTCCTGGGCCGTTTCATCGCCTCGTTGGGTGCGCCCGGCCCCGTTGGGTCGGACAATCGTTTGTGGAATCGTGTTTGGCGGGGTGTGGCCGGGGAACAGGTCGCGGACCTCCTGGGGGGGATGAGCGTCCATCAGGGATCCCGGAAGGCCCGTGGGGACTATCTGGCGGGGTACATACGGTCCCAGAACGCCATCGGTGGGCTGATCAACTGGACCGTGGCCCTGATCTCCAACCCACGTGGGGAGTCGGTCGAGGTGGGTGGATGGGAGGTTCACCCGGTTCTCAGGGCTCCACATCCCCCGGATGGATTGGAGCGGGAGGGCGTGTATGGCATCCGCCGCTTGGTCAGCCCGACTGACGAGATGATGGACCTCACCGAGGGTCAGAGGGAATGGGCGCTGGATCAGACGGTGCGACAACACCTCGACCATCAGGAGGGCAGCCGACACCGGAACGTACCGACGAGGGCCAGTGGCCCCAATATCCGGCGAGCCCGGGATTCCGGGAACGGACTGCTCCTCCTCTATCCCCTGCAGGAACGGGATCCCGACGGGCTGCCCTTCGTGGGTTTCGCCGCAAGTTTTCCCGCCGCCGAGAGGGACACCCCAATCAACTATTACGTGAACACTGTCTACTGGCAGGAGGAACTCGAACTTTGAACATCACGGAGGAATGGAGGCACCTGGAGGAGGACACCCGCGTTGCCGAGGTGTCGGGCAGGGTGCAGCGTCGCATCGGGTCAGCCGGGCGGCGGAATTTCTTCCTCGGGTTGGAAATGCCCTCCAGGAATCGAATGTTGATACTCAGGGTATCCGAGAAGGCCCTGGAGGGGCAGCCCAATGTTCCGGATTCCCGTGGCCTGACCGTGCGAATGGCGCAACGTGACACCGGGGATCATGAGGCTGAGGTCGAACTGATCCTGAGGGATTCCCAACACCGGGATATCTTCGACCTCTTGGTGCGGGACCTGGTCGAGGCGGCCGAGGGGCCGCAGGACGAGGGCGCGGGGTTGACCAGTTTTCTGGCGCGGCTGTCCGACTGGCAGGAACTCCTCCGCAGACTGGCTCCGGGTGGACTCAGTAGGGAGGGCCAACAGGGTCTCTGGGGTGAACTCTGGGTTCTGGAGGAGGTGGTGGCGCCGGCGACCGGGGTGGGGGATGCCCTTCACTCCTGGCGTGGTCCGCTCGGGGCTGACCAGGATTTTCAGACGGGGGCGGCATGCATCGAGGTCAAGACGAGCACGGCGCACGGCCTGGATCACCTCACGATAGCGAGCGAGCGGCAACTCGATGCGCCGGAGGATGTGGCCCTGTTGCTGGTTGTGCTGTCCCTCGATTCGCGGGTTGGGCATGGCAGGACGCTTCCCGAAATGGTCAGGGGGGCTCGGGCCGCGGCATCCCAGTCCGGTTCCCTGCACCTGTTGAATGACCGCTTGGAGCTCTGCGGATATGGGGTCGGGGATGATGGTCTCTACTCGGACATCGGCTACGGTGTTCGGTCGTTCCGGGCCCTGCAGGTGCGGGAGGGTTTTCCGAGGATCGTGCCCGGCGATCTGCAGCCCGGGGTGGGCGGGGTCCGGTATTCGGTTTCCATGGCCTCATGCGCCCCCTTCCTGATGAACATTGAACGACCGCATGACCTGCTGGAGGGGTTGGTATGACCGGTCAGAATTCGATCGAAGCGTTTGCAGAGAACCTCCGTCAGGACGTCCTGGCCCTCGCCGAAGCCGATGAGGGGGACGCGATGCTGGCGGACTCGTTCACGCAGAGTGCGTTTGACATGCTGTCGGAGGCCGGGGAATTCGAGGACCCACTCGTCTGTTACCACCGTGCCAGGGGCATGGAGGTCAGTGGCTATGGGATTGACGAGGACGAGGGACGGGTGGATGTGTTCCTCAGCATTCACACGAATGCGGTCCCACCGAGAACCGTCACCAGGCAGGAGGTGGACGTGGCCTTCAGGAGGCTCCGCTCGTTCTTGGACTGGTGCCTGAACGGCAGATACGTCGAGTTGGAGGAGTCGTCCCCGGTATTTGATATGGCCGCACATATCCATGGATTCAGGGATGGAATGACCCAGGCCCGGCTGTGTGTGATCACGGATGGGAGGACCACGGTGAAGACGCTGCCGCAGGGCAGTCTCGGCGATGTCCCCGTCACCGGTTCCCTCTGGGATATGGTCAGACTCCATCGGCTCAGCACATCCGGCCAGCAGAGGGGAGCGATCTCCATAGATCTCCTCGAACGCTTCGGCGGGCCGCTTCCCTGTCTTCCCGCCGAGTCCGGCCAGGAGGGGTATCGGGCATTCCTGACGCTCATTCCGGGCGACATGATGCGCAGCATCTATTCGGACTTCGGTCCCCGGCTGCTGGAGAGGAACGTCCGGGCATTCCTGCAGGCCAGTGGAAAGGTGAATCGTGGAATCCGCGACACCATCTCCGCGGAGCCGGAGCGCTTCTTGGCATACAACAACGGGATCACGCTCACCGCGGAGGCCGTGCATCTGACCGACATCGGGGGAGCCAAGGCGATTGCAAGGTTGGATGGATTGCAGATAGTGAATGGCGGACAGACGACCGCCTCGCTGTTGGCCACCGAGCGGGGGCGCGCCGATCTCTCGCAGGTATACGTGGCGGCCAAGCTGATCGAGATTGAAGCCGGCGAGATCCACGACGAACTGGTTCGCAAGGTTTCCCGGTACGCCAATTCCCAGAATCGCATATCGGAGGCCGACTTCTCCGCGAATGATCCATTCCATGTGGGAATCGAGGAATTCTCCCGGACCACCTGGGCGCCCGCGCCGGAGGGAACTCAGAGGCAGACGAAATGGTTCTACGAACGGGCCCGGGGCCAGTATCAGGACGCCCGGACGGCGGAGATCACCCCGGCCAGGAGGAGGGCATTTTCGATTGAGCACCCGACGGGGCAGCGCTTCACGAAGACCGACTTAGCAAAATTCGAGAACACATGGGACCAATTGCCACACATAGTCAGCAGGGGGGCGCAGAAGAATTTCTCAGACTACATGATGAGGTTGGGCGAAAGGGACCAGCTGACCGTGGACCGGACCCACTTCGAGCGACTGGTGGGCAGGGCGATTCTGTTCCGGACAACCGAACGAATCGTGCAGCGCCAGAACTTCGGCGGCTACAGGGCCAACATCGTCACCTACACCATCGCCCTCCTCTCCAATGCCACCGGCCAACGGGTCAATCTGGAACGGATCTGGAGGGAACAGGCCCCGACCGAGAACCTCCGGGTTGCGATTGCCGAACTCTCCCACGAGGTGCACCGGATCATCACCAACCCGCCCGGGGCCAGGAATATCACCGAGTGGTGCAAGTCCGAGGCGTGCTGGGAGGGTGTGCGCAGTCTCGCTTCGCGTGACCCCATACGCCGAATTCAGGACGAATTACTGGGTGCGGACGCCACCCGGGATGAACAGGAGCGTGCGCTGTCGGAGCTTCCCTCCGATTACGTGCAGAATCTCGAACGGCTGGTCAGCGTGAGTCCCGAGGCTTGGAGAATGCTCGCCGGGTGGGCGGCGGAAACGGGGTCCATTGACGCCACCCGGCGACAACTCGCCCTCAGAATAGCCAGGTCCCTCGAAAGGGGTGGTAGCATAAAGGCCCCGGACGCCGAACGGGCGGTCGGGATTCTGGATCAGGCCAACGCTCTGGGATATTCAATTGAGGTCGCGGCAACCATATAGTATTACAACGACGGTTCAAAGTGGGGTGTAGGGGTATGCCCGGAGAGCGGCTCGGCGTTTGGCGTGAGAGCAATTGGCCCGCTCGTTGCGCAACTGCTCCGCCTGTAGCAGTCGCAGCAACTCACCTCGCCCGAACCGCTGCCGAGGCAGCACCTCACGTACCACTGAATGGGATGCTGCAATGGCTAACTAGGGAATGAGGCTGGTCGTGAATTGGACGACAGATTAAGATTCCTCGACTTATTCGCTGGAGGAGGTGGACTCTCCGAAGGATTTATCCAAGCCGGGTTCGAACCAGTTGCACACGTCGAGAGTGACCGGAGTGCATGCTTCACTTTGCGTACTCGCATGGCTTATCACTGGCTCAAGAGCCATGATGAACTCCAACCATATGCGAACTACCTGAATGGGAGTATGCCCCGCAAGCAGTTCTACCAGGAAGTTCCGGAGGAGGTTGAAGCATCGGTCATCCAGGCAGAGATTGGCGAGGAGACGTTGCCAGCCATCTTCGGGAAGCTTGACACCTTGTTGGGCAACCGAAGAATGGACCTAATTGTCGGAGGTCCGCCCTGCCAAGCATACTCTGTCGTTGGCCGATCCCGGGACCGATACGGAATGAAATTCGACGGGCGGAACTATTTGTATCGACATTACGCCAGATTCCTGGAAAGGTACAAACCATCGTATTTCATATTTGAAAATGTCACGGGTCTGCTGTCCGCATCCGACAGTGACGGGCTGAGTCACCTGGATGCGATGCGCGGACTATTTTCGCAGCACGGGTACGAGACAGAACACAGGATATTAGCGGCGAACGATTACGGCGTCCTTCAAACCAGGAAGAGAGTATTCCTGGTTGGCCACCTCGGAAAACGTGAAGGCTTCTATCCAGAACCGGACAAGTGGAGTACCCAAGCAAGAGTGGAGGAGATCTTCTCTGATTTACCCGCAATTACTGCTGGAACTGGTGACCCTGGTCCATGCAACCTCGGACACTGTTCCGGAGTCTGGGCGCGAGAGGCGGGTGTCCGAAATTGCGAGATGCCCGTTACATGGCATCAGGCCAGGCCGCATTCAAGCCAGGACCTCGAAATATACCGAATCGCGGTTGACCTCTGGAATTCCAGGAAGGCCCGGCTGAGATATAACGATTTGCCGGAACAATTGAAGACACACAGGAACAGACATTCGTTCTGCGACAGGTTTAAGGTCGTCGCTTCTGAACTGCCTTATTCTCATACCGTTGTTGCCCACATCGCTAAGGATGGCCACTATTACATCCACCCGGACATTGAGCAGAACCGGTCGATCACGCCCAGGGAAGCCGCGCGGCTGCAGACATTCCCAGACGACTACCATTTTGAAAGCGCCAGTGGCGCCCCGGAAAGGACCCCCGTCTTCCGTCAGGTTGGCAATGCCGTGCCCGTATTGCTGGCCAGAAAAATAGCCGAAAAGTTAAGGGAAGTCTGGTTATGAGCAAGACAGGCACGCATAAGATAAGACCGGCAGGGCGATTGATCCTTACCATCGGGAGAGACTTGATTCAGGACCCTTTTGCGGCAGTCGTGGAACTTGTCAAGAACGCCTACGATGCTGATTCTCATGACGTGGATATCGAATTCAGCCGGATACGTGGGGAGAAAGGCTACTCTGTCACTATAGCGGACCATGGCCATGGTATGAGCCGAGACGATGTCATAAATAAATGGATGGTTCCATCGACGCCTGACAAGCTGAGAAGGCGTAAGAGTCCATCAGGACGAGTCATGCAGGGCCGCAAAGGAGTGGGGCGTTACGCAGCATCCGTACTGGGAAAAGACTTGCTTCTGGAAACTGTTTCCGTAGAGGGCGAAAAGACTGAGGTCTACATCGATTGGAGTTATTTCGAGAAATCAGAGTATCTCGATGACATCGAAATCCTTGTTGAAACATCAGACACGGCCGACCCGTCGGGCACCTGTCTGACTATGACTGGAGAAGATGTACTCCTCAGCGATTGGAATCAGAGGCAGTTCGACAGGCTAGGTTTTGAGCTGAGACGCTTGAAGTCACCTGTAGGTGTAGCTCTGAGTAACGACGACTTCCGGATAAACCTCAGGGTAAACGGTTTTCCTGGCGTGGACGGCATAAGCGAAATTATAGAGCCCTATCCTATCTTCGACCTTTTTGATTACAGGATCTCAGGTAGCATCAATTCGGAAGGCATGGGTACGCTGGAATATTCGATGCAGAAGATTCGCAACTCTCCTGATGAATCTATCCATTTCCACCTCGGCAAGCCTACCGAATGCGGTGATTTATTCCTGGATATTCGCGTTTACGACAGGGACAGAGCATCCATCGACTCCTTGATAGGACGTGGCCTCAAGGACAATTCCGGGAGCTACGTAGGCAACCTCCAAGCTAGGCAGCTACTCAATGAATATAACGGCATTGGTGTCTACCGGAATGGATTCCGCATCCGGCCATTGGGCGACCCCGACTTTGATTGGTTGAAGTTGAACGAACAGCGTGTTCAGAACCCCTCACTCAGGATCGGCAGTAATCAGGTAATCGGTTTTGTTCAGATTCAATCAGATGAGGAGTCTGAGCTTATTGAGAAAAGTGCGAGAGACGGGTTAAGGGAGAACAAGGCCTTTGGTCGCTTGAAGGAAATCACCACGAATGTAATCGGGGAACTTGAGTCGCGTCGTTTCCAATACAGAAGACAGACAGACCTCAATCGACCTGCCGCCAAGATAGAACGTGAACTGGACAGCCTTTTCTCCTACGAGGAATTAAGACGAGATGTGAACTTAAAGCTTTCCAGGTCCGGCGTCGGGCAAGAGACCGCAGATGAAATCATGGGAATTATCAGCCGGGACGAAGAGGAGAAGAACAAGATTGCCGATGACATCCGCCAAGCGGTTGCCGTATACCAAGGCCAAGCGACTTTGGGGAAGATCATCAACGTCATTATTCATGAGGGTCGGCGTCCCCTTAACTTCTTCAGGAACGAGATACCAAATCTTAGGCACTGGCATAAGTCTTTTCTGAGTACCGGAGACAGAAAAACTCTCGACAGGGTCGTATCCATTGGTGACGGCATTGGAAATAACGCGGAAGTGTTCGTGAATCTTTTCGGACGCCTCGACCCGCTAGCGGCGGGGAAACGCTCCCGTAAAACATCCCTCAACCTGAAGGAGACAATAAGCGGGACGCTTTCTGTCTTTTCATCGGAAATGCAGTCACAAGGTGTGGAAAGCCACGTGGACTGTCCTGACGACTTCATGATTACCGCATGGGCTCAGGACTTCTATTCCATTTTCACCAACCTGATTGACAACAGCCTCTATTGGATGAACGAGAAAAACAGTCCTGAGCAGGAAATTTCTGTTGATGTTGTAACCGATGGGAACTCCCTTCTCCATATAGATTATCGCGACACAGGACCCGGAATAGATCCCGGGCTGATTGCCAGCGAGGTCATATTCGAGCCTCAGTTTTCCACAAAACCCTCAGGAACCGGTCTCGGTCTGCCAATAGCCGGTGAAGCCGCAGCTCGAAATGGTCTTGAATTAAAGGCATTTGAATCTGAAGCCGGGGCATGGTTCAGACTGCAGGCAGTACCGGAGAATGGAGAATGACCAGGATTAAGCTCCTCGTCGTAGAGGACGACCCGCAGGACATCGCTACATGCAGGAGCACCGTCGAGAGGTACCAGGATGAATGGCAAAGGGAGGTTGAGCTTGTCGAATGCAAGGACGTGGATGAAGCTTTCGACAAGCTCAACAATACCTTTGATGGAGCAATAATCGATCTACGGCTCGGAGATGAGGGCGACGAAGGTAACCAAGTTGTTCAACAAATAAAAGAGAGACAATACCGCTTCCCCGTGGCTATCCTTACCGGAACCCCCAGTGCCGCCGAGCCGGAATTCCCGTACATAGGGGTGTTCAAGAAAGGAGACCCCGGGGCAGGATATGACGACCTTCTTGACCGATTCTGGAAAATTCAGGAGACAGGACTTACTCGTATCCTGGGGGGCAGGGGCATTATCGAAGCCAAGTTGGCTGAGGTATTCTGGAACAACATTCTCCCGCAGATAAGGAAATGGGAGGAGTACGGAGAGGCGGACTCCGAAAGAACAGAAAATGCGCTACTGCGGCACACTCTTAACCACTTAATTCAGCTCATCGACGAGGATATTGAACGCTACTTCCCGGAGGAGTTCTATCTCCATCCACCACCCAGCGGGAATATTCGTACCGGCAGCATTCTGAAAGACAAGGACAGCAGTCAGCTATTCGCCGTTATGAGTCCGGATTGCGATCTTGTCATCAGGTCTGACGGCAAACGGAACACAGACAGGTTACTCTTGGTTGAAGTAATTTCTTCCAGTGTTCTGTTCGATTGGTTTGGCAGCGAGTCCCCCAGCACATTGGGTCGTGACAGAAAGGACAGGTTCGTGAGGGCCTTGGAGAATAACGGACCAAGGCATTATCACTGTTTGCCTGAGACAGAGTTCTTTCCGTTGAGTTTCCTCAATTTCAGGAGCGTGTCAACTGTGGATGTGGACAATATTTGTGGCGAGTTCCACCTTCCTCCAACAGTCCAGATTTCACCGCCTTTCGTAAAGGATATTGTTGCGCGGTTTTCGTCCTACTATGCTCGTCAGGGCCAGCCGGATGTAGATTTCACCGGCCTTCTCAAATCCTGAGTCTGCACAACTGAGAACCTGCAAGCATGGATGTTCATTCTCCTGAGACACGCAGCTTCAACATGTCCAGGATCAAAGGTAAGGACACTGCTCCCGAGATGTTACTCCGGCGGTGGCTCTGGGCAAATGGATACAGATACAGGTTGCACAGGAAGGATCTGGCTGGGAGACCCGACCTCGTTCTGCCACGATATAAAGCAGCGATTTTTGTTCATGGATGTTTCTGGCATCGGCACGGATGCCGAGCCACAACAACTCCTGCCTCGCGTCAGTTGTTCTGGACTACCAAGTTTCAGGAAAATGTGAACAGAGATAAGCGGAATATCGAGGACTTGTTGAACACCGGATGGAGGGTAATGGTCATTTGGGAATGCTGTCTGCGCGGGCGCGCGGCGAACCTTGAGCAGGTTGGCAAACAGGCATCAGAATTTCTGAACTCCGGGGTTCGGTTCGCAGAATCTATGGGACGAACATCCAATCCCTGATCGAACCAACAAAGGGAAACGCATCGCTTCCAGAGCGGAAGGGACCAATGTAAAGCGAAGATACATGGAGAGGCTTGCCCGCTAATCAACGGAATAATTCCAAACGACCACTATGTGAGGCTAGTGAGGGTATGAGCCGCGTACCTTGAGGAACGCCGCCTCGGGCCAGCATGTGCGCGGCGTTCGGTAATCCGATGCCCCGCTGTGCTGTGACGCCGGTTTAGCGCCGCATCACCAGTTGGCAGCTGAATTCAGAGGTCACCTCAACTGGATGACCAAGGACCCGGCAGAGTGTCCGAAGTGTTCCACCACCCGGCGGGCGCGCCCGGCAATCAGGGCCCCTGTCCCATGGCAGGAGGCGAAAATGCCCGTGTCCCCGATGGGCCGGGGCAGGTTCAGTTCCCCGGCCGCCCTGGAATAGTAGGGCAGTTTCCTGCCCCGTATTTCAAGAATTCTCTCGAAGTCCCCGGGGTGGCTGTCGCGCATCATCAGGCAGACCCCCACCAGCAGGCCGGACCAGGACGTGACATCCCTTGTTTCAGAATCCAGGGTGAAGGAGGCCGGTGTTGAGCGGAGGCCCCTGCCGGGGCCGGATCCTGCGGCGTCCTCGGTGCCCGGTGCCAGCAGCGCGGCGCGGTTCTCCGCCAGCACCCGGCGGACCAGCCGGTTGCCGGGACGGTGGCCGGCCCTCTGCTCTGCAGCGGTGGCGACCAGTTCGATCAGACCCTCGTCAAGACCGCCGACAACCTGGCGCCAGCCTTGGATTACGGCCCGCCTGTCCACCGCTTCCCGGTTACTGTCCCGCAGCGCCCTTTCCGCCGACCTGGCGGCCTGCCCGTTGGACACCCTGTCCCTGGTCAGGTACCGGTTGATGTCCGCCGCCGCGGCCTCCGGGTCCCCCCTGAGATCGAGTCCACAGAAGCGCCTTTCCATCCGGCTGCCCCCGGGCGACCACAAGAAGAGCAGCCAGCGCAACCCGTTGGTCAGAGCCGCCAGGGATACCTCCTCCCGGGCGCAGTGGGCCAGCAGTTGCCGCTCCATCCGGGGACTGTCGATGTTTTCGGCCGGTGTTCTCACGTCGATGAACACCCTGGGCGAGGCTGCCCCTCTGGGCTGGCCTGGCGACATCAGGGCGAAGTCGATGCTTCTGTCACCGGTGATGTATCCCGGGATCACCTGCGAGAGGTCGAAGACGTCCCACCCGGCGGCGGCCAGCAGCCTGAGCACAACGGCCTGCGCGATGGCCGCCTTGCTCCGCCCCTCCAGTGATGGCGTGTCTCTTATCCCGGAAATCGCCTGGGAGATGGACTCCCTGTAATCGGCTCTCAGCATCTGATGAATTCTCTTGTCAGATCGAAGGTTTGGGCAAAGGGAGCGTGGTTTTTAATTTCCGTTATTGAGGGCTGTATGAGTGCGTAACGGAAACTTCCCGAGCTTAATATAGGCTTGACGACGCTCTGCTGCATAGGCACAGAAACGGGGTGGGTATCGGACGGAGTCCGATTATCGGCCTTGCCAGTTCCGCGTTCACCGCGGGCGTGGCAGTGGCAGTCCCCATGGTGCCTCCCTCTCCCTCGAGGGAGAATGAAAAGGCCCTGTTGCCTTGCGGGGGGTTCCTTGACACCGCGAAAATGGGGGGCGTAGGCTACCGATGAGGCTCGTAGCTCAGTGGTAGAGCAGCCGGCTCATAACCGGCTGGTGGCTGGTGCGATCCCAGCCGGGCCCACTTTCTCCCCCGCTCTCCCTGATTAACGACGCTGTCTGGAGGAGGACCGCCATGCCCTTGCAGCTGGACCACACAATCGTGCCGGCCTACGACAAGGTGAAGTCTGCGGAGTTCATCGCCCGGATGTTCGGCCTCAAGTACGAGGGGCCCTGGGGACACTTCGCCCCGGTCAAGGTCAACGAGATACTGACGCTGGACTTCGATGACTCGGACAACCCCCGTGCCAACCACTACGCCTTCCTGGCCTCAGACGAGGAGTTCGACTCGATCCTGCAGCGGATCAACGCCGAGGGGGTGGTCTTCGGAAGCGGGCCGCGCTCGCGGACGGACGGGGAGATCAACCACCTGCACCAGGGACGCGGGTTTTACTTCGAATGCGAGAACGGGCATGTGTGGGAGGTAATTACGCACACGTATGTTACGGAGTGATGGGGGAATTGACATTACGCAGCCACCGGTACCCGTGAGATGCTCGTCAGGTGGAGGGCAACGGGTTCGTAGCTGGCTGGTCATGTCAAGATGGGGGTAGGCAATGGAGAAAATTTCCCCACGAAGGGTGGCGGACTAGGGGAGCTGTTGAACAATTGACAGCCGGTACCGCGCTTGATAGGCTTGACCTATTAACTTAGTCTTTTGCGTTCATATTTCGAGACCGCCAACATTGGCGGTCTCTCTGTTTGCAAAGGAAGTATGGATGGCGAAGCTCTCGATCAATGGTTTAAAGAAAAGATTCTCTTGTCCCGACAATTCAGCGGGATGAGCCGTTACCGTTGACAGTTTTCCGCACAACCGAATAACCATAGGAGAGTTGTTAGATGATCGAGTATATCAAACTGCTCCGAAATATCGGCACTTTCGATTCGGACAGTGCTGCTGCTTCGCTTGGCCTCAAGCGACTGACCCTAATTTATGCTGACAACGCCCGTGGCAAGACTACGTTCGCCGCCGTCTTGCGTTCGTTGGCAACAGGAAACCCACTGCCAATCGTTGAACGTCAGAGGCTTGGTTCAGAAAATCCCCCGCATGTCGTTCTTGACTGTAGCAACGAACTTTCAAGCCTGATGTTTCAAAATGGCGCTTGGAATAAGACATTACCTGAGTTGAAGATTTTTGATGATGTTTTCGTAGACGAAAACGTCCATTCCGGCCTAGACGTGGACGCTCAGCACAGGCAGAACCTCCATGAGCTAATTCTCGGTGACCAAGGCGTCGCACTTAACCGTAGGCTCCAAGCATTGGTTTCCCGCGTTAACGAACACAACACGGCTTTAGATCAAAGAGCCAGAGAAATACCACAGCAGGAGCGTGGCGGGCTATCTGTGGATAATTTCTGCGCTCTTCCTAAACTGCAGGACATCGACGACAAGATAGAATCGGCCGACCGTAGATTGATGGCTGCGCGTAACCAAGAGGCTGTCCGAACTGTATCCTTATTCGAGACCATTGATTTGCCAGAATTTGACATCGCGGCCATCCAACAAACCCTGCGAACCGACCTACCCGACCTCGATAAAGCTGCGGAAGCCCAGGTTCAGGCGCATATACAAGCTCTCGGTGAAGGTGGAGAGGCATGGGTGGCAGAGGGCTTCAGACTTGGGGTCGCAGGTGATGATGGGATCTGCCCATTCTGCGGCCAAGGCCTTGATGGACTGGAATTGATCGCCCATTATCGTGCCTATTTCAGCGAGGGTTACGACCAAATTAAGCGGGATGTGGCTGATTTGGTCGTTAATTTAGACCGCGCTCACGCAGTTGGCACCCAGGCAGAGTTTGAACTGGCTGTGGGGACAGCTAGGCAAACGGGGCAGTTTTGGACAACCTATTCTGACGTGCCGAAAATCGAAATAGACACGGAGGTTATCGCCCGCGATTGGAAGGCTGCGACAGAAGCAGTTTCGGATCTCCTCAAGGCTAAACAGGCCGCTCCATTGGAACGGTTGGCACTCAACGACCCCGCTCTGAAGATTCTTGATTCCTATAACAAGCATCGGCAGTCGATTAGTGACATCAATGAGATGCTCGCCGCTTCTAACGAGCACATCCGCGAAGTTCAGAAACAGGTAGAGGCAGCCAAGATAGAAGTAGTTCTGGCTGAGTTGACTAGGCTAAAGGCAACCAAGGCCCGGTTCTCTGATGAAATCGCTCCCTTATGTGCCGATTATCTTCAAGAGAAAGAAGCCAAGGTCCTTACAGAAACGGCGAGGACCAAGGCCAGAGGTGCGCTTGAAGAGTACCGGGCAAAGGTGTTCCCGGGATTGCAAGATGGCGTTAATAACCACCTCGACCAATTTAACGCCAGTTTTAGAATCGATAGCCTCGTACCCACGAATATAGGAGGCGGTTCAGGGTCAACTTGTACCTACAACGTGGTCATTAATAACACCCCAATCGCCGTCAGGAGTGCCAACATTCCTCAAGGAGAACCATCTTTCCGCAATTCGCTGAGCGCCGGGGACCGTAACACACTTGCTCTTGCTCTGTTCTTTTCGTCTCTTGACCAGAGCCTCGATCTTGACAAGACGGTAGTCGTCATCGACGATCCGATATCGAGCTTGGACGACCACCGTTCTCTCACTACGATTCAAGCAGTTCGCGGTCTGTCCGAACGGGCTGGACAGGCAATCGTGCTGTCGCACAACAAGCGCTTTCTCAGTGACGTATGGAACGGCGCAGACCACAAAGAATGCCTCTCCTTGGAAATAGCGCAGGACGGGGCCAAATCTACTATTCGAGCCTGGGACGTGAGTAAGGACGCGGTGACCGAACATGACCAGCGGCACATTCTTTTGCAAGAATATGCTTCCAGTCAGGCTGGAAATAAAAAGGAGGTGGCCGCAGCAATCCGTCTACACTTGGAAGGATTTCTCAGAGTTGCTTGTCCCGATAATTTCCCGCCTGGACAACTTCTAGGACGTTTTCTTGGGGATTGCCGCAACAAAGTCGGCAGTCCAGATGAGGTCTTGAATGCAGACACTATTCAGGAGCTAGGCCACATCGTCGAATACGGCAACCGATTCCATCACGGCACAAACCCAGCCGAAATAAACGCAACGGAACTCGAAGGGTTCGTTCGCCGTACATTGTCCTTCGTTAGGCCACCAGCCTCTTAGCGATCTGATTGGGGGTCAGGTCTTCGATGTGGGTGGAGATGGACCACTGGTTGTTGTGAGGGTCGGTGATGCGGGCGAGGCGGTCGCCGTAGAAGTGGTCGGCGGGCTCGGCGACGGAGGTGGCGCCGACGGCGGATGGCCTGGGCGTAGACGGCGTCGCAGTCGGGGACGTAGAGGTGGATGAGGCTCCTGGTGGGCGGGAACTCGGGCGGCAGGGCGCCGGAGAGCATGAGGGCGGCGCCGTTGATTTCGACCTCGGCATGGCCGATGCCGCCCCGGGGCATGGGCATTCGGACGCGTGTGTGAAGTGGGGCTGGTGTCGGCCTCCACTTATCTTGCCTATGCGAGTCTGTCGGCGCTAATGTGCCGGGGTGTCGATCAGCGATATGAGACGGTTGGTGACAGCCTGCATGTGTTCCGGGTGGGCTTCGCCGGCTGGGGTCAGGTGGCGCTGGGTCGTATCTATGGAGCGTACGCGGTGTAGGAGAACTGAAGCTACTTGCTGGCTGTCCCGGATGATCATGGGTACTGCGACCGGTGAACTGGGAGCTCTCTCTGCGTACTCGATGTCCGCCACCACTGCCATGTTGTTTCCGGCGTTGTAGTCTATGATCAGGATCGGGCTGGCGAGGTCCTGGCCCCGGGTGTCTTCGAGATGGAGATCCCAGATGGTTCCTGCGGAGATTTGGAACGTGCCCTGAATCGTTTCTATCTGCCCTGGGGCGTCTTGGTGCGCCAGTCTCTGGGCGATGGACAGGATTACGGAGTTCATTTCATCCGGTGATGCCCTGGCTATGAGATCACCCAACAGTCCTTGGTGAACAGACTTGATTTGTCTGGTGGACGCCCAGGAATCGGCTTCCTCGATACGGGTGTGGTGCATGCGAAACCTGACGTCGGGCATGGCCGTGGACATCGGCACAGTTATGCAGAGTTCGAGTTGCCGGTTGGTCAGGTCGTTGCTGATTACGAGGGCTGGCCGGTAATCCGAAAGTTCGGCCCCGATAACGGGCCCGTAGTCGTACCAGTGGACGTTTCCTCTGAGTGCGCCGGGCATGGGTCTGTCCTTGGTCAGGTGAAGTTGGCGAAGCGCAGGTCCGCCTCCCGTTCCTCCGGAGTCTGCTTGAAGTCGGCAAAGTCGGGTTTTGGCATTGTCCGGCTCTGGTGGAGCAGGTGGGCTCCGTGAGACACGTCGTGGATTTCCAGCCAGGCGCAGCAGGCCACCACCATGCGGTCAGGCAGGTCCGTTTCGTCCAGCAGTTCAAGCAGGTGGTTACAGCCTTTTTCGATGAACCACTGCTTGGCGATTGTGTCGGGGGAGGCTCCCTCCGGGGCGCCATGGGCGACAAGGTCTTTGATTTGTGCTCTCGCAGGGGCGTCCAGGAGCTTTTCAAAGACCCCGTTGACCTGTCTCAGGTGATCGGTTGTGAAGTTCCACGGAGGGGATTCGAGCAGCGCAAGACGGTCGTCCGGGTCCACTTGGAGCAGAGCGTTTATGCGCGTTCTGGAGTCTTCCGTGGCGCATTTCCGCGCTTCCGGGTTGCCCGGTGCCGCGAGGAAATGTTCGGCCCCAGGGAGGGCGTCAATTGGACTCGGCTGGGTTTGTGACGTCGTCATTGTGTGTCCTGGCAGGTTGCACTTTCTTGGGGTACTTCATTTTATCGTTGTGTTCCTTTGGTTGCCACCTCCGGTCTTCACCCGTATCTCAGGGTGATGGAGGTTCTGGGTAGCTACGGCAATTCTTGGATGTCTGTGAGCGGCCGAGCTGGAAGTGAGTCCGCACACGGTGCGGACTCACTCGACGAACCTGCGCCGGAAGTTGGACCTGATGACTCGTCTGGAGGCGGTGATAGCTGCGGTGCGGATGGGAGTGCTCACCTTCGATGATGAACGACAGGGAACCGGCGGGTCCTGAAATGGCAGGCCGGACGGTCGGCATTCATGCCTTTCTGCATGCCTCCAGATTACCCACTGGTCAACGGTGAACTTCGATTCGTCGTCCGGTCCTCAGCACATCCATGCCTCCAGTGTCCACCCACTGGTCAGTTGAGGCGGGTGATGCGGTCCTGCGCCCCCGCTCCGGCCCTGGCGAAGTAGGCGACAAGAGCGTCAAGGTCAATCTCGCCCCCGGTCCTCTAGGCGCCCTCTTCCAGCACGCTGAAGCCGCCGCCGCCGTCCGCCAGGTAGCTGTTGACGGTGACCCGGTAGCGCCCGCCGGACTCCAGCGCGATTCCGTCGACCGCAATGCTAGACGCATCCACACTGGACCCCACCGGGGCGGCTGCGTCCCACGTGTAGCTGAACCCTGCGGACGCCTGGAGCATGTTGCCGTAACCGGTATCCCCGTCGTTGAACTGCTGCTCGAGCAGGGCGTCAATCTGGGCGCCGGTCAGTGTCATGGTGACCAAGCTGTTGCCGAAGGGGTGGACTGCGAATGCCTCCCCATAGGTCAGTTCTCCTTCAGCCTCCGTCCCGTACTCGGCGAACCGGATGTTGTCGCGTATCCCTCCCGGGTTCATGAAGGCCACCACCGCATTGCCGGCATCAGCGCCCCTGGTTACCGCCAGATGGGCGTCGGCGATGACGTCGCCCAGGGCCGACTCCCCCGCTTCATTCTGCTGCCGGGTGATGTCGGCAGATACGATGCCTACCACGGCGTTGGCCCTGGGCGCCGATAGCCCGTCGTACTTGTCATTGAGGGCAGTCAGGGCCAGAACCGGCGTAATCCCGGCCTGGGAGTTGGGGACATTCCTGGCGGTCTGAACGGTGAGGTCTCCGGTGCTGCGCCTCAGCGTCGCGTCAATGACCGTGAACAGCCGGCCCGCGTTGTCCGCCATGGTGACCCACTTCCCGCCTATCTCGCAGATGAATTCGTCGTGGGTATGGCCGGCAATCACCAGGTCCACCGCCGGGTCCAACCTTTCGGCGACCTCCGCAACTGCAAAATCCGTACCCTTGAATTTACCTGTGGTCTCCCCTAGAGTTCAACTGGTTTCTGTCTTTTACCCCGTCAGGAGACCGTGAGGACGACCATCATTGCTGTGGAAACTGCCATTCAGAAGATTCGTGAGATGGTCAAGGAATGGGACGATGTGGAGCTCAACTACTGGCGTGAGGACCAAACGAGGTACGCTTTGATCGATCCGATTATCAGGGCCTTGGATTGGGATACCTCCGACCCGAAAGAATGCCATCCAGAGTATCCCCGCCCCTATCCGGAGCGTCGCGCAGACTATTGCCTGTTCGGCACTCCTGACGTCGACGCCATCGGGAACAACTCCGTTCCTCCTGACGTGATCATCGAGTCCAAGGCCTTCCGCACCCCCTGGATGATGTTGTCGCCCAGTTGCAGTCTTATGTGGAGGCCGAACCGGTGATGCGGAATGGCGTCGGGGTGATCACCGACGGGGGAGACTAGTGGATCTATGACGTATCAAAGAGGGGTTCTGTCGAGAACAAGCTCGTAGAGCGGCTGGATATACTGACCGGGAGCCGGCGGGCGGACGCCCAGATCCTGAACCAGTGGCTGAGCCGGGCAGGGTTCGGCTGATACTCACGTTTCGGTGTGATGTCACAGCAGGGAACCCGAACTCCGGTTTGGAGTCTCGCCAAGGATTCAGCGGAAGGACGTTCGCATGTCTCCACAACCATGGACTAGGGAGCAGGACCTGGCGGTCCTGTACCTCAAAGTTGAATACCACGGCCAGTTGGCCCCGGGCCACGCGGCCGTACTTGCTCTCGCTGGTGCGATGGACCGGACCGTCGCGTCCATCTGGATGCGGAAGGGCAATTTCGACTCTTTGGATACTGCCGTACCTGGGGGCGGTCTTAGAAGCGCTGCCAAACTGACGGTGGACATATGGGCTGAATACCAGCAGGACCCCGAACAGGTCCTTTCTGAGGCCCGGAGAGCCTACTTGAACTTAGTCTGAGTCATTTCCCCACACCGCGGTTTGGCTGGGAACTCCCTTGGCATTCTGTTGGGGCTAGATGGATGTCGCTGTCGACTGTTCCTTGGTCGGTGCTACCCAAGGCCTTGGCCACCGCCCTCCTGACCGCGTCAGCTCCTTTTCCCCTTTTCGCCTTCATGGGGGCGAAGTCCTATCCATCTGCAGGCCCAGCCGCCCCTTCGGAAACCTGCTGGATATTCCACCGGCTCACCTCCAGGAGCCTGGCCAGTTCCCGCTGGCTAACCCCCTTGGGCAGTTCTTCTAGGACATAAACCTTCTGCCGCTCGGCCAGGATCGCCGGCCGCCCAGGGAACCGTCCTTCCCTTCTTCCGGCGCCTTACGCTGACCGGCGATGGACCGCTCCCTGATAGAGTTCCGCCACCATTCGGAGAACGCCAGGACCATCGTCTGCTGTAGTTTGCCGCTTGCCGTTGAAGTGTCAAAATCCTCAGCGAGGGACCGGAACTCCACTCCCTCGTGGTGCAGGCCCTCGATCACCTGCAGCCCGTAGGTCAGCCCCCTGGAGAGCCGGTCGATGTGGGTGACCACCAGGGTGTCCCCCTCGACCACCAGGTCCAGCAGCTCCAGGAGGCCGCCGCGGTCGTTCTTGGCTCCGCTGGCCTCCTCGGGTCGAATGTTGCCAATGGTGCAGCCGGCGCGGACCAGCCGCTCCACCTGCAGGTCCAGATCCTTGTCCTCCGGCTCTCTCACCGAGACCCTGCCATAGCCGTACAGCGTCATCTCCCCACACCGCTGACTGGAACACCTGAAGTATAGGATTCTGCCAAGGGTTCTGGAACCGAGTTTTCCAGCCACCCATTCAGCTATGGGGAGTGGGGATTTCCAGCCATGGCGGACGGAAGGGTCTGACCCGGGCTGGCGTTCCGGGCCCGGTGATCATCCGTCTGGGCCGCATGACCTTGCGGGCAAAAGTGAATGAGGGTGACCACTCTGCGCTCAGGTTCAAACCCCCTGCCTTGAGCTGTCGTTGTAATATTGGGGAAATGCCCAGAAAAGTCCCGGTCAAATGCGCCATTCCTGGCTGCCACCGCCGGATCAAGATGACCCTCGCCGAACGCGAAGGACTGAGGCAGGAGGGACGCGAGAACAACGCCACGGCGGGCCTCGTCTGCCCCGCCCACGTGAAGGCCGCCTTCAATTTCGAATTCGACGATATCGACATCGATGTCCCGCTGGGGGAACTCCTGGTCGAGGCGTCCAAGGGAACCCCCCGTTGGCGCGTGATGTTGACCCCGCTGCCCGGGGTGGCGGGTGAGCCGGACAGCCAGTCCACGCCAGGGCGGGGAGACAGGATCATTTAGTTCACCCGCGCCAGCGGGGAACTCCCGGGAGAACTCTGGCGTGTTCCGGAGAAGCTCGGGGATGGCCAGCTTCTCTCTCCCACTGCTGGGCCATGGTCGAGCTGCTCAGCGAGGGGATAGGCGCCCCCAGAGTGCACGCCATAAACGTGTACGTATCCTCGGCCAGAGCCTCGCTGGTCAGCCCCTTGGCCTGCTTACGAGGCTTTCCGTATTCCTTGGCCAGCCGTTTCATGGTCGCCTTTACCAGCGGCCGCGTGGTCGGGTCCTCGTGTCCGCCCAGGCGGTAGGCCGCGGCGATCGCCGCCAGGCGCATGCGCGCGGTGGCCAGCGTCTTGCCCTCCGTTTCCACCAGGTGCTCGATGTAACGGCCGACGTCGGCCGCGGCTGACGGCAGCCCTGCGCACCGGTGCTCGAGGCACCAGCTGGTGAAGTCATTCAAGCCGGCGACATAGGCCCGCCTGGTGTTGGCGCCCAGCTGCGGGCCTCTGCCCTAGTGTCGGCCAGGACGTTGACGCCGGCCGGTGAGGTGGGCGCTCCCTCCGGAGGCGTCGGCAGGAGCGCCGGCGTTCCCCAGGAAACGGACGAGATTCCAGTTCCGGTTGTCATGGCCTTCCCATTAAAGGGGATCACAGGTTCAACCTCGCGCAAGGCCCATTATGTTTTGGCTGCGACGGAATCACAGGTCTCCCGGAACCAGAACGACGCCATGTCCCCCGCACTCCTCGCAAGTGACGTAGCAGTCGTCCTGATGTCCCCACTCTGAATCCTCACAGTCGGAATCCCGGCAGCGGACGAACGTTCCATTCCCCCCACATCCAGAACAAATCGTTGTGCCCATAGGGTCAGCCACCATGGTTCCCTCCTGCCCAACAAACGGGCGTTTCCGTATCGGACGTTACTTGCAGTAGAGGGTGTACGCCGCTTCGATCTGTTCCAGTGTAGTCTCCCCGGAATCCAGCTCTGCCCGTACTAACTTCTCGGCAACTTGCTTCGTCAGGGGTCCGTCAACTCCTAGGCTTGCTAGCGCATAGAGCGGACGGTTCTCATCCGCCATACACTCGGCATAGCTGGATACAATGGCTCCTTCGCCACCACCGCAGGCTGCGACCGTGGTTAGAATTCCAAGAATCAGGCCAGGCATGAGTGAATTCCTCATCCTTCTCCTTTGATAGGCCCCGCCCAACAAACGGGCCTTTTTGCGGTTCGCTAAAGGCCCCTTATGTCGTCTCGGTGCAGTCGTGGCTTTCCGGGCTTTGTCCTGCCGGCGCTAGTAATTCGATCACAGTATTTGGTAAGTTGACTTGGAATTCTCGCTCAAACGCATCAATAGTCCCAAATTCGCCTCGAAAGGCGGCTGCTACATTCAAACCTAGGTGGTTAGCCGAGGTGAGGTCAGCTCGGGCTTTTTCCCATTCTCCAAGGAGAATCCAACTCTCTGCTCTATTGTAGTAAGCAATGGCAAAACCACCATCCAACTGTATGGCTTTGTCGAAGTCTTGGGCAGCACTTATATAATCTCCCTTATGCCAGTAGGCGGCGCCTCTGTTGCTATATGCACGCGAAAACTGAGGGTCCATATCTATTGCTGCTTGGTGGTCTTGGATCGCGCGGTTCGGTAGCCCTAGTTCATTGTAGACGACACCGCGATTGTCAATTATTGCAGCTATACTTGAGTCCAACTGTATGGCCTTATCGTAGTCTTGGATCGCGAGATCATACTCTTTCATATCTTTGTACGCAGTTGCTCTATCGCTGTAATGAGGTGCCGAGTTTGGAGCTAGTTCTATCGCTTTACTGTGGTCCACAATCGCGCGAGCATATTCGCCACAAGCGCTGTAAGCGTTCGCTCGGCTTGCATAGTGAAGCGAAGCACCGGGTTCCAGTTCAATTGCGCGTGTGTGATCCTCAATGGCGTGGCTATACCTCTGTAGATTTCTGTTCACCAGACCTCGGTTAGCATATGCCGCAGCAAGTCTCGGATTTAGTTCGATGGCGCGACTGAAACTCGCGAGGGCTTCCTTGAGTTCACCTTTTCTCATATGGCTCAGAGCAGAGTAAAAGCTCCCGAAAGCGGCCCCATGAATTTTTCTGTACCTGATAAAGCCGTGGAGGTCGTTGTAGATAGTCTCTTGGCGTATGTCGTGACTCTTTCGCAGATATTCCAGAATGGGGCCCTTCAGATTGCGGGAAATTACGACAATTTGATCGGGTTCGACGAATCCTTCCTGGGGAATCACAAAGATGCTCTTCTGAGCGACTATACGGTTAGCCGGGTTCTTCGCTCTCATAGTCCTGTGGGCCATTTGGCTCACTAGGATCACGCGTCCGTCCTTATCAGGTAGGCTATCGCAAGCAAAAAAGAGGGCTACATTATAGTCGGTTGTAAAATCGACAAGATTGGTGTTGTAACCAAAATGTTGCAGTTGGGTGAGAAGTTCCGCGTCATCAATCGGTCCGACGAATTCTTTGGCTTCATCCAGCATTGCACGCTCAACCAAGTCAATATTGAAATATTCCGCCTGAATCTCTGGATATTCTCGAAACAGGCTCGAAGTAATCAGGGGGTAGCAATCTGGTTCGCCGCGGTAGATGTAATTCCCGTTCGCTGTCTTGTTGGCCAAGTCTTCAATGATTCCCAGGACTTCAGCCAGGGACTTGACATCGGAAGAATCGGATAACGCTCGGTCTTGCATTTTATCCTCTACTAGTTTTTGGAAATGCCCTTTTGAGTCATTGTGTTCTCCTGCCCAACAAACGGGCGTCTGGGTGGCGTAGCGGCGATACTATTCGCCTTCGTCGCCCCGAACCATCCGGTAGCCAGCGTCATGCCAGTGTGAGACGGCCCCTTGGATGGCCCGATAAATACCCCTAGCCAAATCTTCCCGTACTAATGCCAGTATTTCAGGGACCTCAAGCACATCTGCTACTGTTCGTTCCAAGTACTCGGCTGGCACTCTGATGTTGCGGCCAAAGTGTCGCAATACATTAGCCGCTAGCTCCAATTTCTCTTTCTCAGTCATCAGTTCTCCATCCAGCCTTCCCGCAAGTTGGGCATGGGGTGCGAACCGCTCGCAGCCACTCCTGGACTGCGCAAAAAAACGGGCGCATTCAGTCTTGGGAAATTTCCTCGCCGACAAGCACAACTTCAGGTTCCGCCGACCTCATCATCAGAAGAGTTATGGTTCCAAGCTTAAGTAGAGTCTCCCCGTTTTCATTCAGAAATGTTATGAGGCTTGGCAAACTCTCTCGACCTGGTATAAAGCTTAGCCTGATTTCGAACGACGCGAAGGGAAATTTGAACAATTCCCACTGTGCCGCCTGGCCTTGAGGAGTCCAAGGGTCTTCCTCGGCTCTGAAGTCATCTGGGGGGTCATCTAGTTCTTCTTCCGTTCCATCAGGAAGCGTAATTCGGATCCTGTCGGCTTGGAGGATGCGCCTCTTAATTACGCGTCCGTCCAAGTCTGTTATTTCCTCTTCTTCTATCCTTGCCATTCGGTGCTTGGTCCCCCTTGCTCAATAAACGGTTGTTTTGCCCGCATCCTTAAAGGCTTCTAATACGGCTTTCCACTTCGTCCTTAAGACTAAACAGACAGCTTCAGATCCTTGATTCGCCACTGCCCTCCAACGAGATTGCATAGCGTTCGAGTGCGTGCATGGTTGTACTGGCGACGTCTTTGCCGTTCATCTCAGGTCGCCGTTGAACGAGCAGCTCGGCCATTTCGTGGCCGATATCAATCGCCTTCTTGTCTTGTGCCATCGCTACTCCTTCTGCCCAACAAACAGGTGGTTTTTGCGCATGATCCGCGAGTCAGGCTCTTCAGCTTTGCCGAACTGCTCAATAAACCCGCCCAACTTTACCTACAGCCGGCTAACCCATTCGTGGTGCGCCCCGGCCAGCTCGACGTACCTCTGCGTGTCGACCATCGAAGCGTGGCCCAGCCATTTCTGCAGCACGGGGATCGGAACGCCTTTCAGCACGCAGTTGCGGCCGTAGGTGTGCCGGAAGGCGTGGGGGTGGGCCCGCTTCGGGTCGATCCCTGCCTGGACCGCCGCCTCCTTCATCACCTGGCCGATC
This sequence comes from Dehalococcoidia bacterium, assembly GCA_965261885.1. GTDB lineage: Bacteria > Chloroflexota > Dehalococcoidia > Lucifugimonadales > UBA3495 > VXOI01. The sequence goes on along the minus strand of CBDHDY010000039.1, from coordinate 157,246 downwards.
CGCTGGCGCGTAATGTCCATCATCTGCCGGTAATGGTCCTTGCTATGGGACGACGCCAGGTCTCGGAGGCTCTCGACCAGGTCGGCCGGCACAGGGACCTCCCGGCCCTTCCTGGCTTTATTGCCCGGGGAGTCGGCCCGCACCACGATGATCGGCGGGTCCTGGTCCAGGCGCAGGTCTACGCGCCGCAGCGCCAGGGCCTCCGACACCCGCAGGCCGGTCCTGAGCATGATCCGGAAGGCCATGCGCGTGGGGTAGCTGGGCGCGGCGTCGACCAGGGCGACGGCTTCCTCTTCGGTGAAGTAGTCGGGGAGCCGCTGGAGTCTGCGTGCCATGCTACCACCATACAATGACATTTTGGAAAGCCACAGCGCAAATATAGCCCACGACCGGGGGGCGCGCAAGGCTGGTTGGGGTGGAATTTGCCGGGGTTGCTTTCCAAAATCACGGATAAGCGCAAGTGGCCAGTGGCTATAACAATTGGGCTATGTTCGGTCCCTATCCAGATTAGGATCAATCTGGCGATCCGGCCACTCCTAAAGGACGCCTAGAGGGGGATGCGTGTCAGTGTAAGAGGAGTTTTCTTATTCAGTCGCTTGGAGGGAGGCTCGAGAGTCTATCGCATTCACAATCAATTCTCGGGAATCCATTAGGGCTGGCAGAATGTCCGCTTCAAAGTCAAGGGAATAGTTCTTATAGGGAAGGGTGGAAGATTCGATAAAGTCTGTTTGATCGAAGATTGTTAACGCGTCTATGTCGGCCTTCGCAGACGCCCCCACTTTTCCTTGAGCGCGTTCGTCGATGTGTTCGAAGGCCCTGCGCATGGCCGCCACGGGTATGGTGATTCGCTGCACGCTTTCTGGCGCATTAAGATCAGGGCAGTATTCGTTAACGAGAGTGGTTACCATCGCCAGGGCGCGGTGTAGTGCGATGATGGCCATCTCTGCGGTTGCTAGGGCGTTAAGGTAGTTGATTCTGCTTTGAATGGAGGCTGCTGCCTTTGCCTTTTCGCGTTCTTGAACTGCCGAAGCCCAAAGCGCGTGTGCTGCATCCAGCCTAAGGAGAAGAAAAAATATAAAAACTCACCTGCTCGCGGACTATGTGACACCAAACATACACGGTGTTTGCCACAGGTGCGTAGCCCCGGAATCCAGGCTCACTCTGTGCGTCTACTTCCCTGGAATCAATCGTCCAGTCGCCTGCAGCAATGATTGGTTGGTCTCCTGGCTGCAGGTGAACTACTTCGCCGGAGTCCTCCTCTCCATAGCGGAGGGTTCTCATGTAGACTTTGTTCCCCTCCCGCCGGACCGGCACAATTCTCGAGAGGACTAAAGGCGAATCTTTGACTTCTGTGAGCGTTAAGGGATCCACTGCTGCAACCTCACCGAGTTTGGCTTTGTCGAGAGCACACCTTCGCATTAACAATCTCGTGGAAATGCGTCTACGGCATATCGTCAGCAGGTTCCGCGATAGCTTCAGAGATCGGTGAGTGTGCCAGCCATAAGGTTGTTTCCGTCGGACATTTTGTAGATTGCCATTCAGACCTTCCTTAAACCGTACTAGCTGCCGCCACGAGTTTTCCGGAAATGGCCGCTGCGATCTCAGGCATATCGGACAAGGTAGGGCGCTGGAGCCACCTCTGGTCACAGCGCGCCGCCCAATGATTCCGGCCGACTATATGGAGTCCAATTTAGAGGAGTTGGCGGACGTCCTGCTACACCGTATAACTGTATTTATCGGGCGTCGCAAGAGAAACGCGAAGGGGTGGTTTCAGGTTCTCTCCAGAATGTTACGGAGTTGAAATATAGGGTCGAAAGCCTTTCGTAAATCGCCGTTGGCATTGGCGCTGTACTACTACTCCTGGTCAGCGTTGTTCAACTCAACTCCGAGGTCTATACCTCTTGAGCTTGATTCGTCTTACCACTGTTGGGCTAGGCAGCGTGTTTAGGGTGATTGTGAGTTTGACCTCACAGTCTGGGGTATCGGGGTGGAGCACTATAGCGCCGTCCATGAGAGGAGGGTCAAAAATGATGCGGTGTCGCCAAGGACCCTGGAGCGCTACACGGCCGCGGGCACCTTGGGCTGAGGCCGCCTGCAAATAAGGAACAAACCGGCGCTGACCCCATACAGGACCGTGAGGATCAGCAGCGACTCGGTATAACCTCCGGTCCGGTCCACCATCCACCCGAGGAACAACGGCGTCAGCATCATGCCCACGCTATAGAAGATCGAGATAATGCCGCTAAGAGTGGCGAAGCTTCGGCGGCCGAACAGATTGCCCACCAGCACCCAGTTGAGTACCGACGTCCCCTCATGGATCGCCATGCCTGCAACGAAAAGGAATATAATCCATGTGTCAGTCACCAGGTTCAAAGCCAGGACTGAAATGCCACCCACTAGCATCCCGGCACTGAGCACTCCCTGGCCGGGCAATCTGAGTCCCGAAAGACCCAGAAGCAGGCGCGCCGGAATAGAGACGAAGAACAGAAGGGCCATCATGTCAGCGCCGGTCTGCTCCGAGGTTCCTTTCCAGACCATTATCGGAATCGCGTGTATCAGGATTCCATTGGTTACGGAGATTCGAAGCGCACTCGCCACCACGATGTACCAGTAAATCGGAGTCCTCAGGGCCTCCCGGACGGTGTAGTCGTAGCCTGACGACTGGGCCGAGGAGGTCACAGCCGCCTGTTCCGCCGCCTCGCCGACTTCGGCCAGGTCGATCCCGGCGGACTCCGGGGACCGACGGATGAACAGAGCGAAAGGGATCACCACTGCGACCACAAAGATGCCCGTGTATAGCACAACGTCGCGCCAGCCTATTGCCTCCACTCCCCGGGAAAGCACGGGAAGCAGCATGGCCCCGCCCACCGTGTAGCAGGTGACTACCACGGTCATCCCCAGGGCGCGACGCCGCACGAACCAGCGGTTGACGACTGCCAGGAAGGTCTGGCCGAATCCGCTGTTGTTCCCCACGGACACAATGCCGACGTAGACCAGTACGAAATACCAGTATCCGTCAACGCCGGACAGAACTATCAACCCCACTCCCGCCATGAGTCCGAACACCATCACGATAGGGCGGGAATCGAACTTGTCCACCATCCACCCGACTATTGGCCCGCCGATTCCCGCCTCTGCCCGCGAAAGGGCGAATATCAGGGAGACCTGGGTATCGGTCAGCATCAGCTCATCGCGTATGGGGATGTAGAAGACAGGAAAACCGTAGGAGAGGACCGCTCCGGGAAATAGGGCCAAAAAGCAGCAGGCGCCCACCACCCACCACCCCGGGTAGACGCCAATCACTCGGCAGCGGAGGTCAGCCAGTGATGCAATCAATGAAGCGGGGCCGCGTTCAGGACTGCCGGTTCCGTCATCGATCCATTGCCATAGCTTGTTTCCAAATTAACCTCTCCCCTAGATACAATCTCAAAGTATCCTCCCCCTTTGCGGAAAGGGTTAGGGCTCAGGGTGGAAAGGCAATGCAACGCCACCCCCGCCAGCATCGGCTGGAACGATCGTTGGCTAGCGGATCATTTCCAAGAGGGTGTTAGAAAAGTTCCCTCTCCCTTCCGGAGAGGGTTAGGGTGAGGGCGTCTCCCTGGCTCGTCGCAGGGCCGTCAGGTGGGTGGGCCAATTCACTTGCTTGCCCGAAAGTTGGCTCCCGTGTTCCAGACCCTAATTTCACCCGGAAGAAGGACCGATTGCTGCTGTCCTTTCCGTCAGGTCGACGCATCCCGGGCGTGGGGCCGTCTCGCTATGAGAAACAGTGCGGCGCTGGCCCCGTACATTATACTCAGGATGAGAAGCGACTCGGTGTACGCTCCGGTCCGGTCTACCATCCACCCGAGGAAGAGTGGCGACAGCTACCGCCTCAAGTGCAACCGGCAGAACACGGCCTCGTCATCTCTCGACCAACCGGCCGACGCTTAGCACGCAGTCAACGCCGCCGCTGGTCGACCTTGCCTCCAGCTATATTGAAGCCGCCACGCATGACTTGGGTGGTACAACATTCCAACGCCCAGCCGGTATGTTTTGCCGACGCCATTGACACTCCCGAGACTGCGACTCGCTGTAGATGTGCGCGAGGTCCACACCAACCTCGACCAGCTGGCGACGCTGGACATCGGGGTCGCTGCCCGGTTGGCCGGGTTCCTGATCCCGGCTGGTGCCGATGTATCCGTAGGCGGTCATGAGCCCATCTTACCCTTTTTCGCCAGGGGGTCACAAAGCTCAACTGTCTGCATTTTCGCCACTGGTGAAATACGGGCGTTTCCCGCCAGTGATCGTTGTGGACATTCAGGCAAAACCACCGCCCGGAGGTTTAGGTCCGGCAGTCAGAGGATCGGTTGTGCGAACCGCAACTTCAATCGTCCAGACCCCCGATGAAATCACTCTGTCCTTGGTCCTAAACTAAAGCCAAGGTGGGATGTACATTTAAGTGGCGATGATGATCAGCTGGGTTATGCCGGTGAATCCCTCTCATCCGTACTTGGAGAATGACCCGGCTCCGTCGTTTGCCCCCACCATCTGCGCATTTCACCTTGGCTTTAGTTTAGGTGAGTGGGCGCCGAAGCCTCGGCCACAACTCGGGCGCGGCTCTATTGAGTGACACTGGCTGGGCACCACCCAGGATCCCCAGGCACACCGGCCGTTCTCACCGGAACCATGTGCTGGCCTGCCAACATCATGCGGTTGAACGATTCGGCAGCTACGCAAACGGTGAGTTCTTCTCCGACATGTTCAATCGACTGGATGTACCTCTGGTCGGTGCGGGCAACACCAGCCCGGCGACGCTGGTTCATGTGGGGATGCAATTCTGCAACCTTGCGGGGCAGGGAGACCGCGACGATGGTGGGTGAATAGCAGACCCGCCACTTGTCAGAGACTCTTCTCCCATTAAGGGTCGCGTTTCCTTTGCGTAAGGTGGCCTTTTGCCCAAGGGATAGAGCGAGCTCAAAGGTTCCCTGAGCCAATGCCTCCGATGTCGAAGTGAATTCCGCCGTCCCTGCTGCATGAGCAATATGCCCGTCCGAGTCCATGAGGCCCTGAAGCAGCTGCAGCCTCTGGCCCAAGCTGGCCCGCAAATACAGCGGCGGGATATGCTTGTCGCGTAATACTTCCATGCCCCTCAGCCTGCTCGAGAATAGTGGGACTGGGCCGCGCGTTAGGGTGCAGCTCAACGTATCCCCTTTACTGCTGCCAATGCGCCAGTTCTCCCCCGCAGCCTCTGCCCTCCTCCGGTAGTGGGGTTCATCGTCTCTGTGGCACGTGATTCTTGCATCGCCGCAGCTGCCGTCCCCAAGCCACAATCCGAGCAGATACGGGTCTATTGCCAGTTCTGCTTCAGGACATCGCAGCGGCCGTGCCAGCGGGATGGCGTGCATTGCCCTGTCCACTGTACCGTCCCGGACCACAATGTACTGGCGGATGTCCGAGGTGGTGGCGGGCATGAGGTCTGTGGTCCACCCCGCGAGCGTATTTCTACCGTTGCGCACTCGATGCCGTTGCTGATGACGGATACTGACCCAATGGTGATGCTGCCCTGCGATCAGGGAGGAGCGGTCGTCGAACTCGACGCAATATACTGGCTCAGGGTTCCGTCGGCATACCGCAATGACCGGACATGGATCACCCCTCTCGTCGAATACCACTTGGCCGGGCTCAATGTCTTGGAGGACAACCCACCCCTCCGGAGTCGGAATGGGGGTGTCTGCGGATAGCGCCATGCACGTGTCTGGGCCGCCCAGCCGGGCGGACTCCGGGCATCGCTGGCCCATCAGAGGTCCCACTGCTTCAGGTCGGACGGGTCCTCGACCAAATTGCATCTTAACCATAACGGCGTGATTCATCTCCTTTTAATTACTGACGTGATGACCCACACCTGGAAACGGCATGGGCTACAGGCGGCGATAGAGGTGCTTGAAGCAAAGAAAATCGGGCGGGATGAGGGATGTCCTCATTCCCGCCCGCAGGGCGTCGCGTGGAAAGTTTCTTCGGGCAGGCTCCGCCCTTCCATTGGCTGGGTTGGACGCCGGGTCGCGTGATCTGGCGCACGCCTGCATTCCCGGCCTAGGCGGATACGAGCAGTGCGTGTCTTCCTGAACGAACCCAGGCAGCGAGGAAGTTGCGAGAGATGAAAATCGTCTAAGCTGGTGGAGACGGGGAATTCCAGCAATACAAAAAGGCCGTCAGACATCTGATGCTGACGGCCTGGGAGAGAAACAGACGGCCGGTGCCTCGGTCCAGCCGGGCCGCTGGCGGTATTACCCTACGTCCGGCTTGGAAAAACTCGATGCGCTTCTGCCGCTTCAGTCCATACGGTGACCTGGATTACAGTCTGCGCCCCATGCCTAGGCCTAGTGGAAGCCCGTGTGTCCGAAAGTCGCCGGGTACGTCCTACGAATGAGATGACGTGGCATGGCCGGGTTCTGCCATCGTCCAAGTCTCGCCAGGTCGTCCCAGCTGACATGTGACATGGCCAAGTCCATGGCCATTCCGATTCTGGGCGATGCTGCACCGTACCTGCCTACCAGCCCGGCGGCTTCGCAAGCTTTGCGGATGAACTGACGTAATTGTGGTGTGGTCATCCGAAAGATGAGGTCGTCCGTGCTGTCTATCCCATGGTCCTGGTTTTTGTTCCGCATCTCGTGTAGGGCGGCAACCGTTTTTGGTGAGACGTAAACCAAGTCACTGGTTCCAGTATGGTCCAATTTTGAGAAAGGTATACGGAGACGGGCGCTACCGTTTTCCTCCTGCTGCAGGTCGCTCCACCGTGCTTCTCCGGCTGATTCCCCTCGCGTGTACCCGTGCACCATATCCCCGTGTTTCCACCGGCCTTGGTTCTGTACCGCAGCGTTGGGCGCTCCTGCGGCGACCATCCTCCGCGCCATGCCGATCCGGCCGGTGAATCCATCCCCGAGGCCGGCGGCGCGTGCAGCGGCTCGGACCCGGTTGGCAGCGCCTCTCCGGTGAGTCCGAACACCGGAGTTGTACCGGTTGGGTCTACTGGTCTGATCTCCGTCAGGGCCCGGGCTGTGGCGCTGATGACTGCAACGGTCCTGGGTTCGGGTTGGTTCTTGCCCGTCAGGATCGTGATGCTGCCGGGTGCTGGCAGGGGGTCTCTGACGTAGATGGCGGCTTTCTGCATGGGGTGGCGTCCTGGAGGCGGAGAGAGGATGAGCCGACAGCGCCGGCGCCGTTTACTGCATGTCAGGCGCTGAGGGGCTCGGTCACATGGTCCGGCATCCGAGTGCTGATGCAACAGCCTGCTGTCATCAAACGGCAGACCTGGAGAGGTGCTCCGGTCCTGTCTGGGCGCAGGAGCAGGGGGTTCTGGAATAGCTGATGTATAGGATCCTGCAACCGTAGTTTCCAGCCATGCACACCCTGAGTCGGCGGACTCACGAAACTTTAGGACCACCCGGCTGGTCGACCTGGAAAAGATGCCCGAAAACTCCCAAATGTCGGACAACTTGGCCGTCGAGATTACGTCCGGCCAACGGAACAGACATTAGGCGAATCGGAAATCTCAGATTTTCACGGAGGCTGCCATGACCGACGAAGAACTCCCTCGCTGTGACTGCCCCGAGCCCTGCGGCTGTTGTGCAGAGGGATACGCCGCCGGTAAAGACAAGGCCTACTTCGAGATTGAGATGGCCCTGCAGGACGACACTCACGCCGCCCGTTGCGGCTGTCGGCCCTGCCGGATCAAGCGAGCCGTGCTGGAGACGACGGTGCCGGCCAGCAGCTCGGCGACGCTGGGGGACCATGACAACCGGAACTGAGGCCGCCCACGTTCAGACCGTTTCCCGGGAAACACAGGCACTCCCTCTGACGCTTCCAGACGGAGCGCCCGCCACGCCGGCCGGTGTCGATGTCCTGGCCGACGCCAGGGCCGAGGCCCGCAGCTGGTCGCCCAACACCAGGCGCGCCTACGTCGCCGGCTGGAATCACTTCACCAGCTGGTGCATCGAGCACCAGTGCGCAGGGCTGCCGTCAGTCGCGACCGACGTCGGCCGTTACATCGAGCACTTGGTGGAAACGGAAGGCAAGACGCTGGCCACCGCGCGCATGCGCCTGGCGGCGATCGCCGCGGCCCACCGGCTGGGCGGACACCCCGACCCGACATCGCGGCCGCTGGTGAAGGCCACCATGAAACGGCTGGGCAGGGAGTACGGAAAGCCGCGCAAGCAGGCGAATGGCCTGACCAACGAGCGCCTGGCTGCGGTCAAGGCCACGGCGCGGATCCAGCGGGTCCACCAAGGCAAGCGCCGGCGCAAGGAGACCGAGTCCCAGGCCGCGATGCGAGCCGCGGTGGACGTAGCGCTCCTGGAGGTGATGCGGGACGGTCTGCTCCGCGGCTCCGAAGCCTCGGCGCTCCGGTGGGGAGACCTCGAGTTCCACACCGATGGCTCGGGTCGGCTGCACGTGCTGAGGTCTAAGACAGACCAGACTGCAGAGGGGGCGGTGCTCTACCTGGGCCCCGCGGCCGTGGACGCGTTGCTGGCCATCCGGCCCCAGGAGGCAGTGATCGACCCGGGCGCCAGCGTCTTCGGACTGTCGTCCCGACAGATCTCCCGGAGAATCAAGGCGGCGACCAAGATGGCGGGCCTGGGCGAGGGCTTCAGCGCCCACTCGCCCCGGGTGGGCATGGCCCAGGACTTGAGCGCCGCGGGGGCTGAGCTGCCGGAGCTGATGACCGCGGGAAGGTGGGACAGCCCCACCATGCCGGCCAGGTACACGGAGGCCCAGGCCGCAGGCAAGGGCGCGGTGGCCCGCTATCACCGGGGCGATCTCCGGAGATGAACCTCAAACTGCATCTGCCGGGTGATTTTGTCCTTCGCACAAGATGGGTTCCGTTGAGCCGACGTAATCGAGGGCACAAACCAGAGTACCAGCAAGTTGAAAGCCTAGGCTTTTCAGGGACACCCTGCTCCTGTAAGGTCGGTAATCCCCAATGGAGCGAAGGTGTCCATAGTGGAGGAGGCTACAGGCAACGTGAGCACGCCCCCTGAAGAGATTTCCGCCAACGCCTGGTATTACTCAGCCAAGGCGTTGGATGAACTCTGAGTTTTGGGAGTAAACCTGTTCCTCACACCGGAGTAGAGCCGACACGGCACCAAGCCCGTACCGCCGCCTAGCAGCCTGTCTGAGAAACAATGTTCTAAACGTATCTCGTCATCAACAAAGTTAATTATTCCGATAACTGTTTTGTTGGAGCCTATTAGTCACCAATAAGATTAGGAAGTGGCGCTTTTCGTCTCCAAAATCTAATCCTCGGACACGCTGCTAGGGGCGGATACCCCAGGAGTTGTCGGCCAGGGAGCAGATGCGGCGCCAGCTGGGAACGAAACGAGGCCCGAAGCGTTACGCGCTATTGATGCATACGGTGGAGCCGGTTTTCGGGCAGATCAAGCAGGGGCGTGGTTTCCGACGGTTCCTGCTGCGGGGGTTGGAGAAGGTGAATCCGGGATGGCTGCTTATCTACGCCGGATGGACATCCCAAATGAATTCCCGCCAGGGAGCCATTCCTCGGACGGGCTGCTAGGGTAGAGATTATTCCCGCAAGTATTCCCGCCTAGTGTCCTGTAGTGTCTTCCAATCATCTTTCAATTCGTCAAGGGGCGTGCGTACTCCTCTTGTGACTAGAGGCTGCGAATGTGATGAGATGATACGGGAACACTTCTCGAAAATCGATAGGATTTTCTGTATTGCATCGGGAAGGCGGTCCGCTCTAATCTGACGCAAAACGGTCATCCTTACATTAGGTCGATAGCGTTCGGTCACGCCCTTGAGGAGGTCCTTTTCAACGACGATCTCACATGCCCCCCTCAGCTCCTCGTAGCCCTTTACAACCAAGGATTGCCTTTCTTTACCAGTCTCCTTGTCCGCCTGTTCAATTAGGTCTGAAATGTGCTTGCGTCGGTCATTGAAGGTATCCGTTCTGGGATGAGATCCGCCCTCAAGTAACCCGATGCGATCGTCCTCGACTGTTACGTCATAGAAAGCGCACCCTTTCGGGTCCACCTCAAAGCGTCCCAACAGTTCCGCCGCGAACAAGATATCGTGCGTAAACACAACAACCTGTCGGTTTTGGGATAGTTCAACCAGGCGATCCACGACATGGCGCATCCGCTTGTGGTCTAAGCTTGTGACAGGATCGTCGAGTACGATCGGTGAACGGTCAGGGTTCAAAGTTGCTTCTGCCAGGAAGTCGGCCAAAGCTATAACCTTTTGCTCTCCCTCTGACAAAATTTCACAAAGTCCGTGCTCAGGAGTCAAGACCTTCCGTCGGAGAGCCTGACCTTCACGACCTGGGAATTCGAGTGTTACTGTGGGAGCGTGGAGTGATTGACATTCCTCGCGGAAGAGACTCTGGAAATGCCGATTCATCATCTCGGTGCTGGCACGCTTCGCCGTATCGGTCAGGCTCCGCTTGATACCTTGGAATGATCGCAGGTATAACGTGCAGCGATTCGCCCATTCGGCGGCTTGGACATAGCCTCCTATAGCTGGCATCAGCTCACGAAGCGTAAGCCTTTCCTCAAGGTCCTGTAGGCGCGTTCGTTCTTCCTCAAGTACTTGCTCGCGATCCTCACCCTCTTTACTCAGATCGTTCGACGCAATCTTGGCCGCTTCCGCACCGGCAGTGACGATGCTTAGCGGAAGCCGGACATCATCGGCTGTAGGCGGGCAGTCCCCCTCGTCCGAGATCACCTTATAGAGGACTCGTCCTTGCTGAATCACCTCCAGTGCTGCTGCCAGGGCTGGTTGTGAGTTACTGGGACCCGAGACTGCTTCAAGAAGACGGTCGAGGTCGCGTTCATTGTCATCCAGTTGGAGATTGGTCATCGCTACACAGAGTTCACGGAGACGCTCATTGGCCCGCTCTACCTCCCGACGCAGCGCAGCGTTGCAGTAATCTCGGTATTTCTGAATCAATCCGACTGCAGCACTATCCAGAGCCTGTCGGCAGTAGATACATGAACCATCTGACTCTGGGTATGGGTCGAGGCCGACTTCTTTAATGTAGCGTTCGGCCGCCTCAACAAAATCTTGCCAAGCTTTTCCCAGGACTCCCGGTATGTTCTCGCCAGCTAACGCTTCCCGTGTAGCCTGTTCGTGGTTGGCACGGGCTGACCGCAGGGCAAGAACCGCCTCTAAGTAAGCGTCGCGGTCGAAGTCCGCAATGGTCTGGCCAATGGAAACTACCTGTGCGAGCGCATCTCTCTCTTGGCCCTTCACTGCAATCTGCTGACGAACCGCTCCAGTACTGAGAGCAGTTACCTTTTCTCTGAGGCTTGGTAGGATGGCTTCTTCCTCATCCGGAATTTCAGCCAGCGCCTCGATCTCTGGGAGCTTGGTTGAGGCTCCGAGATTCTTGGTTATCTCGTATAGCCGACTCTCTTGTGGGAAACGATTCTCTGTCGGATTTTTATGGGATTCTCGCTCCTCTTTGGAGGTTTGTATTTTCCTTTGCACCCGGTCGATGCCGTCCGTAACCAATGGGAACAACGAAAGGTCTGTCGGCGTGTATGAGTAAGTTAAATCTTCAGCGATGTGGACTACAGCGGCACCCGCGTCGAATATAACCACGCTACCGAGGGGCTCGATGCCTTGCTCTCCTTGCCAGTCGATCGTGCGCAGTGCATCGCCGCAGGCGATTTTAATTCTAGCCCGCGGCGTCCGTCCGGGCCCGTCGGCATGGATATTCCGCAAAACCGGCTGTGCTGTACGGACACCTGCCGCTTGCTTCAGGATCCGCACATAGCCCGTCTTGCCGCTCCCGTTCTCGCCAAAACAGACCGTTAGGCGTTCGTGAAATTTGATCTCCTGATCCGGTGTCAGCGCGTTCACATTCTCTATATGCTCAAGCGATACGAGCCTCAGAGCCATCGCCGTTGTCCCTGAGAATTGGGAGGACGAGAGTCGTTCTACGATCGGACGATCCCCTTGGGCAAGCTTCTTCTCGCGCAGAAATAGCTCGTAAATTGTGGTCACGTGCTCGTCAGAGAGTAGACCGGGTGTCTTGATCACCTTGTCTACGATCTCGCGAACCCAGTGATCTTGGCCATTTGCCCACTCGATGAGTAACGCAAGGCCAGAAGTTGGGGAAGATTGCGCACTAAGGTTCATGGCCTCGCCATTGCTTGCGTTAGTACCATTGTCTTCGGATGCATCTCCTGCACAAATTTGATCATGAGCAGGTTGTGTTAGCTCAACAGACGGTACCTGTCCAGTTTGTCCTTGGTCGGTCACTGTCAGCAACCTCCTAAGTAATCAGTCATTCTGGGAAGCAAAAAGATATATCTAGTGAAGTTTAGTCCCGCCTTTCCGAGTATTAAAGCGCTCGTTGTCCCCAATCACTCTGAAGGTGGATTTGTAGGCCTTCGAACGAACTTGACCACCCGACGGTATTGAGCAGCAAGGACCAACTCCGTCACTTGCGCTTATCCGCGATTTTGGAAAGCGACCCCGGGAATTCCCACCCTAACCAGCTCTGCATACTCCCCTCCCGTGGGCTATATTCGAGGCGTCACTTTCTAAAGGGTAGCTATAAGGCAGTAGAGTGCCCTGCAGCCTCAAGAAGATCCCCGACTACTTCGCTGAAGAGGAAGCCGTCGCCATGGTCGACTCCGCTCCTTCCTACCCAACACGCATGGCCTTCAAGATCATGCTGAAGACTGGCCTGCGGGTGTCCGAGGCCCTTGCGCTACGGCGAGTTGACCTGCGCCTTGATCAGGACCCACCGATAATCGTGTCCAGGCCGACTCGCCGGGCAACAAGGCGCGCAAGGGCCGTGAGGTCCCGGTGCCGGCTGACCTGGTTGAGAGTCTGCGCGACCTGGCGTCGTTCCACAACAAGGACCATTACCAGCCGATGATTGATATATCTCGCCAAAGGATCGGCCAAGTGATGAAAGAGGCGGCCCGCCAGGTGGGGATCGACCCAACCAGGGCCCATCCCCATGCCTTCCGGCATACCTACGGCCGCAACTGCGTCCTGTGGGGCGTGCCTATTCCGGTGCTACAGAAATGGCTGGGCCACACTTCTATGACCGACACCCAGAGGTACGTCGAGCTGGCCGGGGCTCACCACGAATGGGTTAGCCGGCTGTGAGCGTGATGAGCGTATCGGTTGAGCGCCGGCACAAAGCTGAAAGACGGCCATTAGGAACCTGGAGACCCACCCCCACATCGTGCAGGAGTAGGGTATCCGCGAGGAGCACATCTTCGATGGCGAGATGAGTGGCAGCTCAATGTCCCTCCCAGCTTACAGTGAGCTGATGACCCGCGTGCGGCCTTAAGACACCAATCCCGGTGGCTTGGCTGGATCGCTTCAGCAGGAACTTCGACGGGGGCAGGATTCAGTCGGACCTGAAGAAGCAGTGGACCGGCATCGTTGCCACCAGGAGGGCATCAACACGACAGACGACAGCGCCGCGGCGAAGTTCTATCGCCGGATCATGATGGCCATTCCACCGACCACGTGGAGTCCATCAGTCAGCTGATAAGGGCAGGCCTGGAACGCGCCAAGGGAAAGGAAGAAAACCCGGGCGTCCGCTGGCGCTCACGCCGGAACCGGTGCAGGAGTGCCGCCGGATGTACAGTGATACCCCGTCAATCAGACGGGTGGCCGGGTTAATGGAGGTCTCTCTGGGTACGGTGAAGCGGGTGCTTGAGCCTGATGCAGACCCCATGGGCACAGAGGCTTAGTTGCCGCGTTTAGTCAACTTTGAGTCGACTTCAAACTCCCAGGAATCGGCTTCGCCCAAGGCACTATGGCACCGGACAAATCAGAGGTGCGTAGCGCTTGGGAGTTGTATGTGCAGTTTCGTATGCTATAGCGTATAGCCCGCCGCACCATTCTCGTTCTTGGCAGCCATCTAGGCTTCAGCAGGTTGGGCCAAATCGTTTGGGTATCTCGGCACAGGCGCTCAACACGATCGGACTAATTTTGGCTTTTCTGGCTTGAGAGCCAAATCTGGGGCGCCTGAATTTTCGGCACCTAACCTTGACTTGGAGGTGAGATGGGCTGACCCAAGTCTTGCCAACCAGTCCTTGCCCAAGGTACTGATAGAGGAAGTACCCTCGTCAATTAGTGATGAGGCATTACGACACCGTAAAGGAGGGAGGGTGTGTTGTGTTACTCTGTTTTTAGAAAATGTAGGTAACCTGCGTGAAACTACGCTTAAGATTAGGATGATGGCTGGCCATGAGGTTGAAGCAAGTATCGATTGAAAACTACCGGGCTATCGATCAGCTTGAACTGCTGTTGCATCCCCAATTGACAGTATTGCATGGGGACAACGGGCATGGGAAGACTAGTGTATTGAGCGCTATTGCCGTGGGGTTGGGCAGGATACCCACGTTGCTACCGGGAGTTTCTGGTATCAGCTTCCTCAAGACCGACCTACGCGGGTGGGGACCGATGCGCATCGAATTGTCAACTACGGATGGAATCACGTGGGATATGCAACGTGGTCCCTGGTCACGTCGGGCCATTGGAACAAGGGAATTAAGGAAAGAGATCGACAAAATCGTAGAGGCTGACATGGCCGGGGACGAAAAACACCCAGCCGCTCTGCCAATACTGGCATTTTATGACACAGACCGCGCCGTCTTTGAAATACCTCAGAGACGGCGTGGTTTCACGCAAGAATTTTCTCGTTATCAGGCTCTTGACGGCGCATTTTCTGTTCGAACCAACTTTCGAGGCTTTTTTATTTGGTTCCACACCAAGGAAAATGAGGAGCTAAGACTTCAGAGGCAACTGCGCGACTTCAGCTTCCAACTTAAGGAGCTTCGCGCGGTACGCGATGCCATCACTGGCGTCTTGAACGGGGTATCTGAACTTCACACTGAACTTAACCCGCTCCGGTTTGTCCTGTCAGTGAACACGGAAGGGGGTAAACGGGAAACGCTAGAGATTGCTCAATTGAGCGGAGGGTACCGCATCATGTTGGCACTCGTTGCCGACCTAGCCCGTAGGATGGCACAGGGCAATCCACATTTGGACAACCCGCTAGAATCTGAAGCAGTTGTCTTAATTGATGAGGTTGACCTGCACTTGCACCCGAAGTGGCAGCAGCGTGTCCTGTCGGATCTGTTGCGGACTTTCCCAAACGCACAATTCATCGTATCTACCCACAGCCCTCAAGTCCTAACCACCGTCAAGCCGGAGCATGTCGTGGAGCTCTACCGGGAAGGGGTCAGCGTATTTGCTGGCGGTGCGGCTGGGCATACATATGGAGCGACTGCGGGCGATGTGCTGACTGTTGTAATGGGAACCGAGGAGCGGCCCCCCGGCAACGAATTCGTCAATGCTTTAAACGAGTACATGCGGTTGGTCGGCGAAGGCTTGGGTGAATCGGAAGACGCATTACATCTCAGAAGCAAACTGGAAGCCCTGTCTCCAACTGACTCGGCATTAGACCGGGCAGAGATCGCAATCAGGCGGCGAAAAATCATGCAGAATTTGCAGCAAATTCCATGAAACCTATCCGAAGTTTGTGTGGCCTTACTACGGGACTCAAAGAATATCTAGCAGTCGATGGAGACCAGGCAGAATGGCATAGGTTTCACGACTACAATGGCAGCGCTGCCTATGAGGAGCTACGAAACGAGCTGGTTAGTCTCCAACATGGACTTTGCGGCTATTGCGAAATTAACCTTTTGGTGGGCTTAGATTGCCAAATCGAGCACGTTATACCTCGGAGCGACCCAAGTACAGGGGCTGCCAACACTTTCAACGTGGTCAATCTAGTTGCCTGCTGCGAAGGCGGTACAAAGGCAAGAATTTTCGGGGAACCGCGAAGCAAGGACCCCGTAAGATTTCTGGAACCTGCCGAAGCAAATACCAGCTGTGGTCAAAGAAAGAAGGATGATACTATCCCGGATTTCGTTGACCCAAGGAACCTCCCAGTTTCTTCGTCTATATTTCGAGTAGGGTTAAATGGCGACATTGAAGCAAATGAAGATGCTTGTAATCAGTTTGACATTTCTGTGGAAAGTGCAAGGAACACCATTACGCTCTTGGGCTTGAATGTTCCGCGATTGCGGCGTGCTCGGGAAAATTACTATAACGCGCTTGAGGATGACTCGGACGGCCACCTCGATATTCCTGAGGCCATTATTGAGGAGGCCAGGCGAACGCTTTTGCCGGATGATGCTGGCACTCTTCGTAAGTTTTTCACCACTAGCCGCACTTATTTTGGAGAAATGGGCGAAAGTGTTTTGTCTCGGACTCCTCAGTCGTGGATATGATTGGCAATTGTAACGGAAAAATGTCTTTGAGGTGGACCCCATCCTTAGCTACCTGTCCAGTATCCTGGGTCCAACTCAGTATGGCAGGGGTCTCTACTCAAGCTCTACTGCAGTCACAATTTCTTCAGGCACGGGCAATAATATTTCCGCCTTATCTGATTGGACTGAAGTGTCATTGAATCCGACCCAGAATCTGTATTCGTTTTGATTGCGATATATGTCGACGTCCGGCTTCGTGAAGAGGGATTTAATTCTACGTAATGCGGAGTCCGTTTCCGGTAAGTATTCAACAGGGCCATGAACTATCCAAGCATAGGTTCTTGCAAACGAATCTTCGCCGTTAGGCTCCGCCACGTCCAGCATAGAACGACCAATGGTCACCGCGAAACTCTTGAGGATCTGCTGTGCCAATTCCTTCGAATCTCGGAATACAGAGCCAAGAGTGTAGTCTTGACCAAACAGTGTATTAGCACTTGCCTTGTTCAATCGTTTGGTGACAGGACCCAACGAAGTAGAGTAGATGAATGTTTTATGACAAGTGCATTTTATATTGGCTCCGGCAGCATTGAAGCGTAATGTCCCACCATCTTCCGATGAAGTAATAACAAGTTCGCTACCGGCCTCCCACTGATGGGAAGCCCTGCATCCTTCAAACGGGTCGCGCAACCCTGCCGCCCCCACTTCAAATGTCCTAAAATAATTCGGTGTACACAATCGCACTTGGCCACAATGCGCAGGGGCAAATCTCTCAGTCGAATACTTGATGACGGGAACATTTGAGTATTCTTCATCCCCCAAATATTGCTCAAAAAGGTCAATATCAAGACACAACTTGTTTCCAGATTCGTATTCCGCCGAGCACTGAACCCTACACAGGTAGTTAGATTCAACCAATACAGAAGTTTGGACTTCCAGCAGAATCGGGTCCGGCAGGTCAATATTGTCGATTGTGCCGTCGTAATCCTGTTCCATTTCGTCTTTCTCCTCGCTCTTCAATGACGGCTGCCTTGAGAACAGTGCCCGTTAGCTCCCAATCTCCGCTAGCCGCACCACGAGGTGCTGATGGGGCCGGTCGCCGCCCCGAAAACCGCGTCCATCAACAGCTTGAGGTAGTGGCTCGCCGTCGGGTCGCAGCGCAGGTAGATGCTGCCCGTCGGCTTCAGAATCCGGTGCATCTCCATCAGCCGCACGACCATCATCGTCAGGTACTACTGCATGCCCTTGCCGTGTGTGTCAGCCCTGAAGTCTTAATGACGTGGACCAACGCGGGCTGCTTGTCGGCTATCAGCCCCATCCACGCTACGTCGAGGTCAGACAGCGTCCACGTGCCCTTGAACGCTACGCCCGCCGCCGCGCTGCCCACTTGGGCCGCGTAGTTCTGGTTGGAGTTGAACGGCGGGTCCAGGCAAATTAAATCGACGCACTCGCTGTTCATTCTGCGCAGGATGTCCAAAATAGGATGCTGAGCTGATTGTACATTATCGGCACGGGGTCCCAAGCGTTAAATTTCTGTTCATGGACGCATCTTTACCAGCCGCTCCGGCCGCAGTGCGGGCAGGGCCTCAGGACCATCCGGCGCCACTCGACGCCTCCGGTGGCGCGGATCTCCTGGCGGCAGTGGAGGCAGTGGCCGCCGTGTTCGTCTTGGTCCTCCTCTTCCTCTGCCACTAGCTCCAGGCAGTCGCGGCAGCCGCTCACAAAGGCGGGATCGTCCGTTGTGACCGCGATCCAGCTCTCAGCGTCGCACATCGGCCGCTCGCCAAGGGAATAGTGGACCGTAACCTCAAGGTCCTCCACGGTGGTCATCATAGATCCCTCCTCTCCTATTCCTGGAAGTTGCGCTTATCTGAGATTTCCGCAAGTTAGCGCTTCAAAAGGAGATCTCCTCAGCTTCAGGCAAGCCAGTCCGAAACAGATAGAGCAGGCCCGACGGTTTCCAAACCCCTTCGACTAATGCAATCGGAGCGGCACGTATACCCGGGTAAAGCCCAGGGTGTTGCCTTACCGCACAACGATCCTGCCCACTCAAAAAACCCTTGACAGCGTTTTTGAGCGTCGATTATTGTTGAGGGGATTTGTTGAGAGACCCGTCAAAGCTGAGGGAAGAGGGCCGCACCGAGCCTCTCAAAAACGGCCGTTTGTTGAGCGGAGAAGAACGCCTTGCACCTCTACCTGGCGGCCGCCTGCCCCCAGTGCCGCAGCACGACGATGGTGGTCACCAACCAGGACGACGTTTGGGGAAAGGACCACGCCATCAACGGCGGTGTCTGCGGCCGCCGGGTGATCGCGGCAGGACTCACCGGGAAGGGACTGCAGTGGCACGGCTCGATAGACCCGGAGGTTTGGGGCAACAAGCTGTGGGACTTCGCTAGGGAAGGGGTAGATTCCGTCACCATGACAGAGGGTGACCGCAGCCGCGAGGAGAGCAGAGTTGCCGCGGCAGCCGCTGTGGTCCACTACGCCCCGGGAGACTCCCCGCCGTGTGGCCTCGAGGAGAGTCCCGAACCGATGACCCCCGACCCGGAGCTGGTGCGGGGATGCGGAGACTGTCTTGAGCCGGTGGCCGAGGACCTGTCCGACCAGAACACATACATGGGCCGCTGCCTCCACTGCAATCAGGAAATCCATGCCAAGGGCGGAGTCGCCTGGCGTCGGGCGGTCCGGAACCCCTGCCCGCACTGCGGCAAACCGGGGTGGTGAGGCGATGATGATCCCCGTCACCTATGGCTACGCGCGGGTCAGCAAGAGCGACCGGGACGACCGGAACCTCGAGACCCAGCTCCGCGAGCTGGCCAACCACGGCATCCGCGGGGAGCTCATCTTTTCCGACGTGATGACCGGCCGTTTGATGTCGCGGCCCGGATGGAACGAGCTCGTGGCCCGGGTCCAGCCGAACGACACCATCGTGGTGGTATGGCTGGACCGCTTCAGCCGCAACTTCGACGAGGGCGTGAGGATCCAGGCGGACCTCACCAGCCGGGACATCGGCATAGTGGCGATCAAGGAGGGGATCGACACCACCGACGACAGCGCCGCGGCCAAGTACTTCCGCCGGATGATGCTGGCCAACGGTGCCTACCAGGCTGATTCCACCAGCGAGCGCATAAAGGTCGGCCAAGAGCGTGCCAAGGCCGAGGGGAGGCCGCCAGCGCTTTCACCCGACCAGGTGAACGAGTGCAAGCGAATGTTCGCGGAGAACCCGTCGGTGAGCCGTGTGGCCAGGATCATGAAGATCTCTTGGAGCACGGCCAACAAGGCAATCTTCGACGAAAGTCCAGCACAAGTAGGAATGCAATGACTGGTCGGGACCGACCGGTCTGCGATTGCCCCGAACCCTGTGCCTGCTACGCCGGGGGTTACGCCGCCGGCTCGGGGACGGAGACCAGAGGCAGGACCGCGTTTCCTGAAGGTGGCTTCGAGGGACTCGGCCTCCTGTAGGCCGCTGAAAGCCCTGGGCCGGTGATGCCACACCCGGACATTTCCCGGAGCAGAAGTTGCGCTCCATGATGCACCACACGAGATGGGTGCAGCCGGAGGCCCGCCAGGCGGCCCAGGTTCATCCGGCGGAGCCGATGCGGTACTTGCCCGTGCCGCACACAGAGCAGACAGCGCGCAGGGCGGGACGTCCGTTCTTCATTGTTACCGGTTCAACATCCCGTGAGCCGGTCTTGGCCCGGCATTTCAAGCAGTAGATTTCAACGGATTCGGGGGAAGTGGCCATATTTGAAGGCTCCTGTTCCGAAGGCTGCCAGGATTATAGCCAAAAGAAACCTTCCTGCCGGATGCGGCTACGGGACCGGCCAGACCAGCCGGTCATTGCGCTCTGAAATTGCCCGCATTCTCCCGGGAGCTACGGGCCGGCGTGGATGGACTATATAACCCTGTCTCCACGCTCTGGCATGGACTGGCTGTCCGGCTCACTCGCCGCCCCTGGCAGCGGGGTCAACATCACCCGCCAACGGGGAGTGTCCTTGGACGCTTCGACCAGGAGTTCCTCGAGCGGAACATCGATGTCGATATCGTCGAATTCGAAGTTGAAAGCGGCCCTCACGTGGGCCGGGCAGACGAGGCCCGCCGTGGCGTTGTTCTCCCGTCCCACTCGCCTCAGTTCCTCGCGTTCGGCGAGGGTCATCTTCCGCTGGTAGTGGCAGCCAGCGATGGCGCATTTGATCGAGACTTTTCTGGGCATTCCCCCAATATTACAACAACAGCTGGAGGAGGGGACGGGAAGCACGCAGGGTGTTCAGCGTCAACCTTTATCTTGGTTGCTGAGTGGGAAAACTCTGCAACCAAGCGTTGCAGCCGACCACCATCACATGGAGGAAGATGAACGGAATGTATGTGCCGCCGTTCAGCTCCGGTTAATAGACCGCCTCCACCATCACGGCTACCCAGATGACCCAGCGCGTCCAGACGGAAACCCAGGCAGCGTACCGCAAACCCTCAGTGTCCGCCCGAGCGCTCTCAAGCGACTCCGCCAGCGCACTCTGGAAGCGCGCTTTCAGCGCGGGTAACTCCGCTCTCTTCAAGACGAACAAAGCAACTCACCTGCCCAGCCGGGACGGCAGGTTCCCCTTTTCCACCATCTGCCTCAAACCACGACGGAAGACCCGGGTCTTTCAGAGCTGAACGGAACGCCCAGAGTGTACTCATCAAGACAGTCACATGACAGACACATTGGCACATGCAGATTCGTTACCAGAATATCCGACAGATCAGTCAGTGCGAATGAGCCTGTATCCCGTGAGGGGATTGATGCACCCTAAATTATCAATGAACCATCAGGCGAGGCCGCCCGGAGACTCCGGCGACCGCTGGAGCGAGAGCACGCCGCGCTACAGACGAGACCGGTCCCGGGAATACCGGGGCGGTTTTCTAATTGCGGCAAGACCGTTGCGCCGGCTGCCGCGGCGCAACGAGCACCGTCCAGCATTTTCACCATCGAAGCTGAGAAACAAGAACTGGATCGCCATACGAATGATTCACGACAACTGAAATAGCTGAGGCCTCGTCCCAGCCTGTCCGGAGGGAGCTTCGGGCGCGCCGCTCGATGCCGACGTCATGGCCGATGCCAGAGGCGCTGATCCTCCAACATTGGGCGTGCCTACGTCGCTGGACGGATGGATTTCACCAGCCAGTGATTCGATAACCGGTGCGCCGGCCTGCCGGGAACGTCGGCCCAGCAAACACAGGGAGTGAATCGAGATGAGAACGCCACGACTTTTCCTGGGAATCTTTGCCTTGGCACTGCTTCTGCTCTTGCTGCTTCTGGCCTGCGGCGGCTCTGATGAGCCGGAGACGCCGGCCTCTCCCGCGCGGACGCCTTCCATGCCAAGGTCAGGGGACGCGCCCGCGGCCTCCGGCTCCTCCGAAACGGACCGGGAAGCCTTGGTTGCCTTTTATAACGCAACGAATGGTGAGAACTGGGATGGAAGCGGCAACTGGCTGAGCGACGCTCCCGTCGGACGATGGAAGGGCGTCACCACCAACGTCGACGGGCGCGTTACAAAGCTGGAACTCGCCTTCAACAACTTGAGCGGGGAGATACCGGCGGAGCTGGGCAGCCTCTCCAGCCTGACAGAGCTGGACCTCCTCGGCAACGGCTTGAGCGGGGGGATACCGCCGGAGCTGGGCAACCTCTCCAGCCTGGCAAAGCTGGGCCTCGGCGGCAACGGCTTGAGCGGGGAGATACCGGCGGAGCTGGGCAGCCTCTCCAGCCTGACAAGGCTGGACCTCTACGGCAACAACTTGAGCGGGGGGATACCGGCGGAGCTGGGCAGGCTCTCCAACCTGACAAGGCTGGATCTCTTGGCGAACGACTTGAGCGGGGAGATACCGGCGGAGCTGGGCAGCCTCTCCAGCCTGGAACGGCTGGTCCTCTACGACAACGCATTGAGCGGGGAGATACCGGCGTGGTTGGGCAGCCTCTCCAACCTGACAGAGCTGTACCTCAACAACAATGCCTTGAGCGGAGAGATACCGCCGGAGCTGGGCAGCCTCTCCAACCTGGAAGAGTTGAACCTCGGCGACAACGAGTTGAGCGGGGAGATACCGCCGGAGCTGGGCAGCCTCTCCAACCTGACATTTCTGAACCTCAGTCGCAACGACTTGGGCGGGGAGATACCGGCGGAGCTGGGCAGCCTCTCCAACCTTGGGTCGTTGTACCTCATCGACACCGATTTGAGCGGGTGCGTGCCAGGCAGTCTGGAAGACCAGTTGAGCCTTGACTACTCTGACCTTGGCGACCTGCCCTACTGCTCACAACGGGCCACCGCCGAGTCGGACACGCCGGCCTCCTCCGCACGGACGTCTTCCACGCCAAGGGCTGGAGATGCGCCCACTGCCACCGATGCGCCTGGACCTGCGGCTACCAGACCGCCTCTGCCCACCCTTGGGCCGACCTCTGCCGAAACAGACCGGGAGGCCCTGGTTGCCCTCTTTAACGCCACCGGCGGCCCAAATTGGAATAGCAGCGATAACTGGCTGAGTGACGCGCCCTTGGGCGAATGGTACGGCGTCGAAACTGACGGAAATGGACGCGTAGCCGGTCTGGACCTCGACGATAACGGGTTGAGCGGGGAGATACCTCCGGAGTTGAACAGCCTCGCCGACCTGTTAAGACTGGATCTCGGATTTAACGGGTTGAGTGGGGAGATACCGCCTGAGCTGGGCAGCCTTGCCAACCTGAAAGAACTGTGGCTCGGCGCGAACGGGTTGAGTGGGGAGATACCGCCGGAGCTGGGCAGCCTCGCCAACCTGGAAGTGCTGACGCTCGGCGGGAACGACTTGAGTGGGGAGATACCGCCGGAGCTGGGCAGCCTCGCCAACCTGGAAGGTCTGTACCTCGGCATCAACGGGTTTAGCGGGGAGATACCGTCGGAGCTGGGCAGCCTCGCCAACCTGGAAGAGCTGTCGTTCTTCGGCAACGAGATGAGCGGGGAGATACCGCCGGAGCTGGGCAGCCTCTCCAACCTGGAAGGTCTGTCGCTCAGCGGGAACCAGTTGAGCGGGGAGATACCGCCGGAGCTGGGCAGCCTTTCCAACCTGGAAGTGCTGGACCTCTACGGCAACCAGTTGAGCGGGTGCGTGCCTAGCATCCTGGAAGACCAGTTGTCTTACTCTGACCTTGGCGACCTGCCCTTCTGCTGAAGCCACGCGCCCTCAGCCCGGGACGGACAGCATATCGCCGCCCGTGCCCGTATCAAGTATGGAGCCTGCTCCTTGCTCATGGTAAGCCTGTCGAACCAGCTGAGCGGGCAGATACCGCCGGAGTTGGGCAATCTCGTCAGACTGGGAATACTAGCCCTCGCAGATAACCAGTTGAGCGGGTGTTTGCCAAGCAGGCGGAACGGAAGGCGAATCGCCGACGGGTGAGATCGAAATCGAATACTGGGTAGGAGTCGAGGACCCTCTTGGCGCGAAAGGTCAGAGGACTGTTCGAGGTTTCCGGACAAGATTCACACCGGCGAGTTGAATACCGTCAGGTCGGAATCGTCCCTGATTTTCTCAGATTATGGCGAGCCCGTGAACATCCAGGAGCCCTAGCCCCTCAGGCGTCGGGCAAAAAGGAGCAGACTTTATGGAACTACGGGAAGCAGTCAAATCCGGTTTAGACAACCTGACCAACTTCGAGGGACGGGCGACCCGGTCGGAATTCTGGTGGTACTGGGCAGCAATTGCCGTCCCGGCCATCATCCTGTCCTTGATATTTTCATCGTTTATCCCCCTCGTGGGGGCGCTCATCGGGCTGGCCGCAACCGGGCTCGCCCTCTCAGCGGCCGTGCGGCGGCTGCACGACTCCGGACGACCCGGAATGTGGATGGTGCCTTTCGTCGTCGTGACCTCCTTGTTTACACTCGTGACCTTCATCGCCCTGTTTTCGGGGGCTTTGGTGCTGGCTCTCCTGGCGAGCTATGTGGGAGCGGTCATCCAGATAGTCGTGGGCTTGGTGGTGCTGTACTTTTTGGTCCAGCCAAGCGATACCGGCTCCAACCGGTACGGCCCGCTGAGGGCATAGCGGGTGTGGGGCCACCGCGTAAAGGCTCTCGCAGAGATGCAACTATGAGAATTCCCTGAAAGTCTTGACGATGCTTTCATAAGCAACAATCCCGCAGTGCAACCCGGGGATGGGAGGGAGAGCCCGAGCAGACCTCAACGGGCCAACTGCACCACAGTCTGAAATTCAGGATTTTGTAAAAAGCCGAGCCGAAAGGATGGGGAATTATGAACGCCACCTTGTTTAGGTCCGCGATCCTCCTTGCGTGTGTCTTGGTGTCCGTGCTGCTGTTGGCTGTCTGCGGAGGTGGGGGCGGAGCGAAAGACATCGCGGAACAAACGTGGGACTGCATGGCCGAGAACGCCGAGAACCCTGAAATTTTCGAGCAAAGCATGCTCATGATGCTTCCCACGGCGAGCAACCTTGAAGAGGCGAAGGAAATGTACATCTACGTGAGTTCGGTCGCCCCGATAGAAGAACTGAAGGTGGCCCGCGACGAAGCCTGTGGCTCAAACTAGCTGACCCCCTTCTCCAGCGGGAAAGCACCTGCTTCGGGCGCTTGCGCGAGCTGAAGATGATTGTAGACCTGCTGTCCCGGGGAGGCGGTCACCGTATTCACTGCTTGGTCAGCGACACCGCCGGGTGCGGCACACTCAGCCGCCGCGACCGCATCGTCGAGACCGTCGGCAGGGAACTGCTCGCCATGATGCTCTGGATGGCTCACAAGTAGTGGCCTGCAGCCGGTGTTCGGTGGCCGGCGGGTGGTAGAAGACACCCCATACAGATAGGAGGTAGCGCGATGGCTATGCAGAACAAACGGAGCGTGATCGACACCCGTTGCAAGGAGCTCCAGCCCGGCTGGGGTCCCAAGGAGCACGACGGCGAACTCCAGATGCTCTTCGACGCGCTGAACGATGACGAGAGCATCGAGGCCCTCGTGGGCTGCGTCTGGGGACCGGAAAACGCGTTCGGTCCCAGCGCCAGCCGGTGGGACAGGATGATGCAGTACGACGGCATAGCCGTTGTAACCGGAGGCCGGGTCGTTTTCCTCACAAGGCGCGGCATGAACAAGCTCACCACCGAGATGCCGCTTCATGCCCTGAAATCGGTCGACGTAGACGGCGAGGGCGAAGTGACCCTCACCGGACGGAGCTACAGCGGATGGCATGGCGCCGGCAACCCCGGGGCCTTCAGGATGCTAGACGTTCAGGATGGCAACGCCCGGAATTTCGCCGGCCGGGTGGGGGAACTCCAGGCCGCCCCGCCCCCACCGGCCACGCCCGCTTGGTCTGCAGCATCAACCGGGGCGAGCACAACGCCGCCTCCGGCGAGCCGCTACGCCGGTATGGGCAAGGAGGAGCGGGTCGATGCCCAGTGGCGGGAACGCTCCACCATGTGGGGGCGAAATGACCCCAGCGTGCCGGAGCGTCTGATAGCAGGGCTGCTCAACTTTTTCACCGGAGAGAATCTCACCACCTACCCAGGTGAACTCCGCATCCTCAAAGAGGTCTTGGAAGAAGGCGAGAACATCGAGTACTGGATGGGCGGCCGATGGGGTGACGCCACAGAGTTCACCACTCTGAGACACGTGGCGGGCCGGATGGCCATCGGCGCCGTTTTAAACGCCACCACCGGGGTGGGAGGGATGGGTATGGGGGCCCGGCGCCTTGAACTCGGGGTTCACAACGGAGTTGTCGTGGCCACCGACCGGCGGGTCCTCATGCTGAACTCCGGCATGGTCTCCAAAGACGTGGTCGAGGTTTCCTACCAGGGCCTGGAAGTGGACTATAACGAGGGGCTGACCTGCTCGGGATTGAAGTTCTCCGGCAGCACGGACGAGGACTACGCCTACTACCTCGACCACAACGGCAAGAGGGATATAAGGAGCCGGGCCAGGCCGCTGTTCGAATGCGTGCTCCAGCAGATCCACGCCGCGGCCAACCCGGCCGGCGACTAACGGGGGGAGGCACACAGGGACGGCGAACCGGGAGAACCTACGTCGGAGGGAACAATCACGGCGTCGCGAGAGAAGACGCGCCAGATCGACGCACAGTTGCCGGGATTGCAGCCGGCGATTGGGCAAGAAGAACCACGACGGCGAACGCAAGATGCTCTACGACATATAGTGGCCGATGGCGAGAGCATCGAGCGGCTGGAAGCCTTCCCTATGGGAGAGCCACGACCAGGGCATCGTCGCGGCCACCGGCCGACGCGTGTTCTGCCTGAACAAAGGCCGGTTCAGCAATAACGTGACCCAGATTCCCTACCGGGGCATTCAAACGGTGAGCGAGACCGGACCTGAGGAGGTCAGGATCACCAGAACCAGGCTGGACTTCGGGATCATGAACACCTTTGAGATACGTCCGTTGGCCTGCGCGGCCGTTCTCTTTTCCAGCCTTGTCCACTCGCGCCTGCTGACCGATGCTGCGTCACTGGAGGCGGCGTTCCCCCACGTCCTGGACAGCGAAGGGCATTGAATACTGGATGCGCTTCTCTGCAGGCAAGATGACATCTGGAGAAGTGGCCGGACACTGTGGCCAGCGCAGAGGGACAGAGAGGTAGTAGGAGGTGGATACATCTGTAGAACGGCGCATCGCTGCTGCAACCGACCGCCGCTCGTTTCCGTATGCCTGGGCATCTTCGGCGAAAACGTGAACGAGCTGTCATACGGTGAATAGGAGATAGCATCATGACGACACCGTTCCAACCCGCATCGTCTCCCTATTTCGGCGCAAACTCGGCCGACGCCATCTTCACCGCCGCCATGACCCGGCTATACATGTGGATGACAGCCGGGTTGGTCCTCACCACAGTCGTCGGCTTCGCGGCCTATCAGGTGGGTATCGGATTCTTCGGCTTTCTGATTTCCTTGGTGCTGTGGATCGGAATCCTGTTCGGGATGCGCTGGGCCTCGGAAAGGGCGCCCGTGCCGATTCTGCTGGGACTCTACTTTACGTTTACCGCTGTGGGCGGGGTGATGTTGTCCGGGGTAGCGGCCTACCGGGTCGAAACGCTTCTGTTTGCGCTGGCGCTGACGGGAGGCGTATTCGTCGCGATGAGCGTGGTCGGGCTGACCACGAAGAAAGACCTGACCAACTGGGGGCCCATCCTCGGGTTCGCCCTGTTGGGCCTGGTCGTCATGATGATAGTCAACATCTTCATCGGGTCGAGCTTCATTGGCTGGGTGGTCACTCTACTGCTCTTGCCGGTATTTCTGGGTCTGACGATCTACGAGACCAAACAGGTTAAGGAATTGGCCCAGGACGCCGCCGCAGAGGGCGACGAAGAGGCTGCGGGCAAGATAGCGATAATGGGGGCCGTGGGACTGTACCTGAACTTCATCAACCTGTTCCTGATTATCCTGAGAATTACGGACTTTTTCGGCGACGACTAGTAGTGCAACAGCGTAGGATTGATAGATAATTAGCTGTGGTATTGCCGGGACACGTCAAAAGCTAAGGTGATGTTGGGAGGATGGGGATGCCAGCGAAGAGGTACCGGGTCAGTCTGAGTGTAGAGGAGCAACAGGAACTGAAGGGACTGGTGTCCCGGGGACGGACGGCAGCATATAAACAGACCCACGCCCGCATTATGCTGCTCAGCGATGAAAATCAAGAGCGCGGGGCGATGAAGGACGAGGAAATAGCCCGGGTCCTGAGGGTGGGGGACGCCACGGTGGGACGGGTGCGCCGCCGCTGTGTTGAGGAGGGAGTGGAGGCAGCCTTGGGACGCAGGGAGCAGGTCAACCGCCGCCCGAGGAAGCTGGACGGCCAAGGAGAGGCCCACCTGACTCACCTCGCTTGTAGCGAACCGCCGGAGGGCCGTGCCGGTTGGACGCTGCAACTGCTGGCTGACCGGCTGGTGCAATGTGAGATAGTGGACAGCATCAGCCCCGAGACGGTGCGCCAAACGCTGAAAAAAACGAACTCAAGCCTTGGCTGAAGGAGTGCTGGTGCATCCCGCCCAAGGCCAATGCCGAGTTCGTCTGTGCCATGGAGGACGTGCTGGAGGTGTATCACCGTCAGTTCGAGGACAACGAGGTGCTGGTGTGCCTGGACGAGACCAGCAAGCAACAGGTGAGGGAGACCCGCACCCCCTTGGCGCCGCGTCCGGGGACTGCCATGGCCTACGATTACGAATACGAGCGCAACGGGGTGAGCAACCTGTTTATGCTGTTCGCGCCCTTGGAGGGGTGGCGGCGGGTGGAGGTGACGGACCAGCGAACCAAGGCTGACTGGGCCCGGGTGGTGCGACAACTGGTGGATGTGGACTACCCGGACAAAGACCGGATAGTCTTGGTGATGGACAATCTGAACACGCACCGCCTCTCGTCCCTGTACGAGGCCTTCGAGCCTGCCGAGGCGAGACGCATTGCCGAAAAGCTGGAAATCCACTACACGCCCAAGCACGGCAGTTGGCTGAACATGGCCGAGATAGAACTGGGAGTGCTGGCGCGCCAGTGTCTGGACCGCCGGATACCGGACCAGCAGACATTGAAGCAGGAAACCAAGGCTTGGCAAGGGCAGCGGAACCAAAACGCAATTCGGGCCAACTGGCGTTTCACCACCCAGGACGCGCGCATCAAGCTCAAGTCCCTCTATCCCTTAATTCAACACTGATGGACTACTAGTATTACAACATCGGAAATTCCTGTCTGGTTTACCGCAGCGGGCTGACCACGCCAATCCTCAGTTCTCAGGGGCTCCAGAGTATTGATTCCCCCCGCGTCCGTTGAGTGCCATTGGTCCAGTCCCCGCATTTCGGATTACTGGCGAAAGCAACCGAGGTAGAAATTTTGATGGGCGATCTCTGGTTGAGAATTAATGACTGGTCGCCAGCGAAATGCAGTGGGAAGCAGAACTCCCAGTAGCAGGCGTAGACGGCCAATCGCCAATCCGCACCTCCAATTCCGCATCGAACGAAAACACAACACCTACCTGTAGTGTCGGACGCATTGCAGCTAGAGGTGTACATCCCGGAAACCGACCCTGGAGGTCTTCTAGTACTACAACGACGATTTCTCAAATTCGTGGGATTTTGACCTGAATTCGCTTCGAGGAAGGTACGACAATAAAGCTGTCAAGCGTGTGGGCAGGTCGCCATGAATAGGGGTTCAAAGCCCCTTTCTTGCAAAGCGTCGTTGTAGTACTAGAGGAGCGGGTCTCTCCCCAGCACGTGATCCTGCACTGCGTACGCCTGGACGCCAAAATCCCAGTGCCATTTCCGCGAAAGGGATAACGGAATGACCGAAAGCTTCGCCATCGACCTTGGGGAAGCTGCGTGAAAGGCTGTAACGCATTTGGCAAGGCTCGCGATTACTTGCAGTTCGAATCCAGCTAGGTGGACCAGGTCGTCCATCCGTTCCAGGAACAGTTCCCGGCGGGTCTTGCGCTTCTTGCCAAGAAATTCCAGTTCGGCAAATGTCGGCTGGTCCATCACAACTTACCCCCATCGGCATCGGCTTATCCAGCAGTACTATGCCACACTACCGCAGACTTGTTCAGAGTATCCCTAGTTTTCCTCGCGTGGTGGGACGGCAATCCGCGGGCTGCTATTGGCTCCTGCCCCTACTTGGCCACCCGATGATCCGCCGAGCGCCATGTAAACAGGCACCAAGTCTGGGGTCCCAAACAACGCCGGGGGTCAGGTAGAGGGGTCAGGTTCATCGACCGCAGAATGGCAGTTCCAGGTCCGCGAGGTCATTGACCGGTACATCCCGCAGACTTCTTGGGATGCACCCGGTCAACTGGTTCCCGCCGAGGTAAACTCGTTCCAGTTTGCTAAGCTTGCCCAATTCCGGCGGGATCTCGCCGCTAAGTTGATTTTCGTGAAGGGTCAGCCATCTCAGGTTGGACAGGTTGCCTAGTTCCGGTGGAATCTCGCCGCTCAGCTGGTTTTGATGGAGGATCAGCCCTTCCAGACGGTCCAGGCTGCCCAGTTCGGGCGGAATCGATCCACTCAACTGGTTCCCGCTGAAGGTCAACCAATCCAAAAACTCAAGCCCTCCCAACTCAGGCGGTATCTCTCCACTCAACTGGTTGTTATGTAGATACAACTCAGTCAGGCGGTCCAGTTTGCCCAGTTCGGGCGGAATCAATCCATTCAATTGGTTCTCACTGAGATTCAGAAATTCCAGGTTGTCCAGGTCTCCTAGCTCGGGCGGAATCAATCCATTCAATTGGTTCTCACTGAGATTCAGAAATTCCAGGTTGTCCATGTCTCCTAGCTTGGAAGGAATTTCGCCACTCAACTGATTTTTATCGAGATATAGCCGATACAAGCCGTCCAGTTTGCCCAGCTCGGGCGGAATCTGTCTGCTCAACTGGTTCTCGCTGAGATACAGGGTTCTCAGGCCGCCCAACTTGCCCAGCTCGGGCGGAATCTGTCCGCTCAACTGGTTCTTGCTGAGGCTCAGATTATTCAGGTCGCCCAAGTTGGCCAGCTCGAGCGGAATCTGCCCGCTCAACTGGTTCCCGCTGAGATCCAGCCCTTTCAGGTCGCCAACGTCGCCCAGTTCTGGCGGCAACTCTCCCCGCAGATTATTTCCTCCTAAACGCAAACTATAATTGGTGAGTTTCATGCCGTCACCGGATGCGCCTGGTCCGGCTGCTACCCACTCTTCGTCGGCGGAAATTCCGAACCAGTCAGCGTAATGTACTTTTTTGTCGATTGGCCAGGACCGCTCCCAGTCTTCGCCCCCCGTGGCATTGTAGAAGGCGACCAACGCGTCCCGGTCTAACTTCTCGCTGCCGACGCCGGGGATGAAGTCACAGGCCAATGGGACGGCCAGAACGAAGCACAGGACAAGAAGGACCGCCAGGTGGGGACGGAAAACCAGCCCTTTGCCGTCCCCACTTGCGTGTCCCCACTGGAGTGCAATGTTTTTCATAGCTATCCTTTTCGTCGGCTACTTTGCCGGACCCTATTACTGTACCGACGACTCACCGAACAAGGTGGCGCGTGGTCGGAAATCGTATTGACGCACCCAAGGCTGCAAAGCTGTAATGCCAGCGGGCTGGCAACAGGAAGAGGCATTCAGTCCCACTTTCTTGCGAATCGTCGTTGCAACAATAGCAGGCTGCTGAAATAAAGGGGTTCACGTCCGGAATCGACGTTTCAAATCGCTCTTGCGTCAGGGTTGCTGGTTCCGTCAGGGTTGTCAGGTCCGCGGATTCCAGGTTGGGTTCCATCTTGTCTATCCGGTCCGCGTCCCGCCGTTAAGGAGCGGCCGGTTACACGGAATGGGCCGAGAGACTCCGCACTCCTTCGACGAACCTGACCCTTCACCTTTCAAAACGGCGCCGAGTTTCCAGCCGTTGTCCCCGGAGCAGGTGGCGATCCATATCGTGGAAGACAAAAGTCCCTTCTTGAAGTGCACCGACTCAGTGTTGCTGTAGGACAGTTCACTGAGGAGCGCGCCTTCTTTGCTGATATATACGTAGACCAACCGGAGGCCCGTCGCGGCGATGACACCCCACTTTTTCGTCCTCCAGGGATCTTGTTGCGGCCCTCGTCAACCATGATGCAGTCGCCGTTAATCAGAAACTCGATATCCTCTTCGTCCTCAAGAACCTCGTACAGCTTTTTCCGCTCGTTTTCGAAATGCTCAAGGTTCCAATCATCAAAGGTTCCAATCGTCAACGGAACGCTCTGTCCATTGCGAGTCAATTCTGAGTTGCCTGGCCTAATCCGGCGCCGCCTCGGGTTTGTCCGCTTGTCTGGAGGCAACGGGCGCCTCTGGCTCGGGCTCCTGCGCGGGTGTGGCTGGCGTTGGCGCCGAATTGGGCGCAGACTCGACAATGGTCTGGAGGCGCGCTACAAACGCGTCGCGGTATCCCTTCTTTCGGGAATCGTGAGGATCCATGTTGTCTATGCTGGATATCTCATACCCGCTATGTCCCGACTTGGCCGTGATGATTAATTCACCGCCTTTCAAGGCGACGTCATCTATCCCATCGTAAGATAACTGGCTGACATTCTGCTCCAGCACGCCGTTGCTCACCAACAGGAGCCGGCGACCGGTGGCGGCTATGATGCCTCCGTAGAGTTCCTCCTTCGCCCCCTTCTGCCCGTAATCGCCCCATGCCAGGGCTTCGATATGCTCGTCGTCATCCATGATTTCTACGAGCTTGCGGCGCTCGCCGCCATGGTTTTTCCTATGGTCCCAAAGCGGGTGTTGCAGTTTCCACTCTGCGGAAATCCTGGCCTCCGTAGACAACCGCCGCGCCGCAGTTCCAACATGCTCCCTCATCGGCTTTACAAACTGAGTTGCGTCGCCATCCTCCCGGAACCCTAGGGCGTGGGTTCGGGCGTCGACGTCTACGAACCTGACGCTCGTGCCCCCCCAGTACTCCACCGACAGGATGCTCCCGTGAGGCCAGCTAGCCCGCTCGCGGTCATAATTAAACCCCAGGGTGCAGAACAGGATGCGCCGGTCGGTCGCCACGGCTAGGGCCGAGGAATCCGCAAGAGTAGTGGTATTGATGTCATAACTACCGCCGCCCCCTTGGGTGTTACCCCCCGCTTCATACACCTTTTGCTCGCCCACCGTGCAGTGTGCCCAGTGGTCAATGCGTTCCCCTCCCATCAGAATGCCCGACAACCTGTCCTCCAGGGACGCTGCATCGGAGTGCAAGCGGCCTCGGATGTAATCGGCCAACTTGGCGGCGCCTGTATCCAGGGTGATCGAGTAGTCTTGCCTGGGCGCTACGACGGTCAGTGTGCCCGGCTCCTGCTCCCGTACTTCCCGGATAGCCAGGTACGGGATTAGTTCCACGTTCTTGCTGAGACGGCCGCGGTTGAGCAAGACCAGCCCCTGCTCCGTGGCGGCGACGATGCCCCGGTCATGGTTCGAGTTGTCGCTGCCCCAACTGCATCCGAAAAGGTGCTCGACGTTGTTGCCCTCCACGATGGCTTCATACAGCATTCTGCGCTCGCCCTTGAAGTCGTCGCGTCCCCAGCCCGGCTGCAACATTTGCCAACGCCTATCTATGTTGTCTCTGGTTTCTTTTCTGGCCATCGGTGTTCCCTCCAGCTCTCCAGGGTGAGGTAAGCACCACTTTAGTGCCGCCATTGATCTCGATTCCAGCCCCTGGGATAGGATTCCGAGACGTGGGCCGGATTGCCGTGTGTAGATTACCGGGATCTCTGACCCGCTAAACCGGAAAACTGACAAGCCCATTCCGCTCTGCCGCATGATCGCCGAGTCCGGAACGCCAGCCCGGGTCAGACCCATCCGTCCGCCTTGGCTGGAAACAGCCCCCTCTTCGCCACGGCGGGAATGCCAACTGTTGCACCTTATGAGAGGGTGCTTGCAAACGGGGTGATTCCACCGTGGCCCAGAAGTGGAAATGGCGATTCTCACAAGGGCTGTCCTGGCCCGTTCTGGAGTAAAAATGTGACACAGGAACGCCTTATGAGCTTCGGACCTGTAGATGTCCTGAGGGTGGTACTCCGGTGTACGACTTGCGAGGGCGAACTTTCTTATTCTATGAAACGATACTGCCGAACGTACCTGAGGAATACCTGCAGGAGTGGAACCGGTGGTGCGGTTTAAAGACTACAAAGCCCGCGCCGACCTCCTGTATAGGGCACTGGATTTACTGTCTGTTGCTGATGATAGCTCGTTCTTTGAGTCATATGGCGACGAGGAATCTAACTGGGCACCGTGAACCGTGCGGCTGGTGATAGAAGAGTGTGGTCCAGACAGTTACGAAAGAGGATTTTAATGAGGTTTCTTGGATGCCGAGACCGCGGTTCGTACAACCGGTGTTCCGGTGAGCCGACGTAACCGGGGGACAGAACGGACCCCGTCTGCCAACCGTTGACGACCGAAGACAAAAACGTTGCGTTCGAAGGGTGATTACCCCCGACCGCTGGATGTGGCTCAGGCCCTCTCCCCCGGGTGGGTGTTTTTGCCTGAATGTCCACCAAGCCCCGTCGGTCCGCCCGCTCCGGGCTCGTCCATGCCCCGGGAATCCCGCTCCCTGGGCAGCCGGGCCGTGGCCATGATGGCCTCCACGGCGTCATCCAGCAGCGCCGGAGCCTGAGCGGCCGGCCCCGTCGGTTGTGGCGGGGAGGACCGGCCACGGTCAGCCGGACCACCTCCGACTCAGTGGTCGAGCACCACTTCCGCGGCGCGGCGGGCGGCCCCCGATGGCGGACACCGCCTGCCGCACAGTGGAAAGACCGGCACACTGCCCCACCAGGGCCGTGAGGTATTCGGCGACGCCCTTGACGCGCAACCACATGGGAACCCCGATAGAGGAGGCGAAAACCATTCGGAGCTCCCTTGCAACCGCTCTGGCGGTGGCCGTACTGCTGATAGCCACAGAAGCCGGAAATGGAGAGCCAGAGCGGACCGCGCAGGCAATGTATGGGCACAAACGCAACCCAGCCCGGCCCTGCCGGTCCGTCCCCATTTGTCAACACGCCCTGGCAATAGCAGATGCCAGCCCGTTGGCGGCGTCAGTCGTTTACTCCAAGCCGTCCAACAGGCCGACCCGAACCGCCCAGACCACCATCTCAGTCTTGGAACCGGCCCCCGCCTTATGCTGAACGCGGTCCAGGGTATTGCGCACCGTGGACTGACCGATCTCAGCGGCGTCCGCAATCTGGGCGTAGGACAGACCCCGACAGAACAGGCGCAGTAGCTCCGTCTCCCTTGGGGTCAACAGGTCCGGTCCCCGGAAGCCCTGCGCCGCAGGGTCTTTGCGCATCAACATCGCGGCCCGCTTCAATGCGTCAGCCGTCAGGCTCACCCGGCCCTCAGCTATCTCCTTGATGGTTCCCACCAGCTGTTCCACCCCGGAGTCCTTCAACAGGTAGCCGCTGGCACCCGCGGCAATCCCCTCGATGACCGCATCAGGTGCGGTCGACGCGGTGAGCATCAAGATCCCGATGTCAGGCATCAGGTCCATGATCTCGCGGCAGGCGTCCACGCCACCCTTCCCCGGCATGACCACGTCCATGATGATGACGTCCGGCACCACCTCGGAGGCCAACCGGACCGCCTCCTCCCCATCTCCGGCCACCCCTACGACATCAAACTCAGGGAAGTGCTGCAACAACCGCCGTATGCCCTCCCTGACCACCGGGTGGTCGTCGACCACCATCACGCGGATTGGTCCATTCTCAGGCATGTCAGTTTCCCCCACTGTGCAGTGCCAGAGGAATCTCGCAGGTCACCGCCGTTCCTCCCTCCGGCCCGGCCGGGCCCACGAGGAGCCTGCCGCCCATGCGTTTCGCATCCGCCTGCATGCCGGCAAAGCCCCGGCCACGCTCAAAATAATCATCAGGGAGACCAACCCCGTCGTCTGAAACGGACAGCCGTACAAGATCGCCCCGAAACTCCAGCGTCACCTCGACCCGGTCCGCACGGGAATGCAGCAGGGCGTTGGCAAGGGCGTTGTGGGCGACGGAAAAGAGCCGGGACTGGGTCTCAACCGGCAGAGGAGGTTCATCTCCCAACTGAACCACCTCAACCGACACCGAGGCTATGCTCCCGAACCTCTCGGTATGAACCCTGAGCGTCTTCCCCAGTTCCGTTCCTCCGAAGATCAGCCCCCCGTCAATAGGCCGCCGGAGGTCCCAGATCAACGATTTGGACACCATGGACGCGGCTGCCAGTGTCTCGTTCAGTTCCTCATTGGACTCTTCCGCAAGAATCCGGGCCATGTCTATGCCGAGCCCGAGCACATAGGCGCTCTGAGCCGCTGTGTCATGAATGGTCTGCGAAAGTTCAACCCGCTCCTGCAGGAGAGCCCGCTCACGTTCCCCCAACCTGCGCCTCCTGGTCCGTTCGAACCGGGCGACCACATTGACCGCCACGACAACGGCGTACATTGCCGCCAGCCGGGCGGTCAATACCACCTCATCATCGGCCGCAAAGTCGAGTCCTGAACCCTGGGTCAGGCACCAGGCCGCGTAGAACGCCATAACCACCGTGGTCCACACGAGACTGAGGACGAGGGACGGGCAGATGACCGCCACCAGGGCCAGCGCAGGGTAGTAGGCAAGGTAGTGGAAATTGTCGAACCCGGCGTCCGAAACGATGGACGCCGTGATTATCACGAAATCGGTGATGCTGAGGAAAAGGACCCAAGACCAGATGACCCTCTTACCGGAGGCCAGCCGGCGGTGCACCCAAGCGTTGCAGCCGACCACCATCACATGGAGGAGGATGAACGGAATGTATGTGCCGCCGTTCAGTTCCGGCTGATAAGCCGCCTCCACCATCACGGCTACCCAGATGACCCAGCGCGCCCAGACGGAAACCCAGGCAGCGTACCGCAAACCCTCGGTGTCCGCCCGAGCGCTCTCAAGCGACTCCGCCAGCGCACTCTGGAGGCGCGCTTTCAGCACGGGTAACTCGGCTCTCTTCAAGACAAACAAAGCAACTCACCTGCCCAGCCGGGACGGCAGGTTCCCCCTTTCCACCATACGCCCCCAACCACGACGGAAGACCCGGGTCTTTCCGAGTTGAACGGAACGCCCCGCCCAGAGTGTACTCATTGAGACAGTCACATTACAGACAAACTGGCGCATGCAGATTCGTTACCAGAATATCCGACAGATCCGTCAGTGCGAATGAGCCTGTATCCCGTGAGGGAATTGTTGCATCCTAGAGTATCAATTAACCATCAGGCGAGGCCGCCCGGAGACTCCAGCGACCGCTGGAGCGAGAGCACGCCGCGCTACAGACGAGACCGGTCCCGGGAATACCGGGCCGGTCTTCCAATTGCAGCAAGACTGCCGCGACGCAATGAGCACCGCCCAGCATTTTCACCATCGAAGCTGAGAAACAAGAACTGGACCGCCACACGACTGATCTTTCACATAACGGCGGCCCTGCTGCTCGGGGCCACGGGACTGCTGACCCTGGGACCGTCCACGGCCTGGGAGCTCAACGCCGACGAGGGCAAGACCGTCAAAGTGAAGGTGAGTTTCACAGGTGATGATGACAACGACGAGAGTCTGACCAGCGTGGCGCCGGCAACAGTATCCGGCGCGCCCAACAACCCGGCCACCGGAGCGCCGAGCATCACCGGCACTGCACAAGTCGGGAGACGCGTAC
The DNA here is from genome assembly GCA_965261885.1 of Dehalococcoidia bacterium. Taxonomy (GTDB): domain Bacteria; phylum Chloroflexota; class Dehalococcoidia; order Lucifugimonadales; family UBA3495; genus VXOI01. The sequence goes on along the minus strand of CBDHDY010000039.1, from coordinate 119,910 downwards.
GGCGGATACTTCGGGCATCGCTGACGCTGACTGACTGGGAACGCAACATTCAATTACCAATGTCTGGCCGACGATGCGGGGTTCCCCCGCAGGCGCGGGGATGAACCCGACGAGGAACGGTGGAAAGTCAACCGTAAATCCCTCCACCCGGTTACCCAAAGTATTAGGAGAGAAACTTGGTTTCAGCTCACCTCACGAAGTTCAGGTCAACCATCCTCGCAGCGGTCGCACTGCTGGCGATAATCGGAGCCGTAGTGGCCCTGCCGGATAGCACAGAAGCAGGACGGAAGCCGCTGTACATCACTTCCGTTGACATGACAATAACTCCCACAGCGGACGCCACCAGGGATAACAAAGAGGTGGACATGTCCTTCACCTGGGGAGCGCCCAGTAGAGCGACCGGTTACAAGGTCGACAGACGCCACCGCGTCGACGTCGAGTCGGCACGTCCTGGTGAAGCCGATTGGTCAAAGTGGGAAAAGGCGAAATATATATCAACTACGGAAAGACGTACGACTATCGAGGAGACTTACACCTTCTACAGAGCCGGCACACAGGTGGAATGGCGAATAAAACTGAAGGACAAGAACGGCAAATGGGGCCTCCCGCGCTATGTCTCCGTCAGCTGGGGTCTCAAGGAAAAGAACCAGTATCAATACGCGATTAAAAGCGAGTGGTTCCACTGATGCCAAGCAGGGTTCAATAAGACAGATACATTCATGAACTGCGGGAGGCTCGTCGTAGTCGACGGCCTCCCCCCTTTCTGAGCCGTGGACCGGCACGACGAGAGCAATTCCTGCTGCCGCTCCTGCTCAAAACCCCGGAGATGCGGGGATGGACCGAGACCCTCGTGCTGTTCGCGCCGCTGGCGAACAGCAGACCCCGGATATGCGGGGATGATCCAGGCTTAACCATTAACACACTCTCCTGGCAACCCCCGGATATGCGGGGAAAGACGAGCCGCAAAGAACAAGGTCCCGGCACAGTTCACATCAAAGCCCACCGGGCCGACCCGAGGCACAATGAACATCAGCAACCCAGATGGAGGTGAGGATGATGAAGAAGATAGCGATCTACTGCCAGGACACCGGGGACCCGGAGGACACGGCCGACATTCAGTGACAGACACTGCATCTGGCCACCCAGGACCAGGACGTCCAGATCGTACGCAATTACCTTGACTACAGGAATTTTGCCCTCCAGAGGTTGATGGGAGACGCCGCCGGGGAGACCCCACCCTTCGAGTAGGTCCTGGTAACCGACCTGGCACTTCTCGGAGACACTGAGAAGGAGGTTCAGACGCGGATCGCCGAGCTCGCAGAAAAGGGAACGCAGGTCAGGTGGCTGACAACATCCAGGACCCAGCCACGCGGCTGACAGGAACCTACACACTGATATGAGAACTCCTGAACCAAGGAGAAAAGGGGCCCGACAGCTACACAGGGGGAAGGTACGACCGTGATCAGCGACAGGGCAAAAGAGATACACCCGGAAGGAGTATCCGAAACTGAAAACAGGAACCTGATATTCCTGGAGGAAGGAGGCCAGTCGACCATATTCCGGCTGTTCCGGGCCAGTGAACAAGCCGGAGACCCGGAGCAACGAGCCATCCGGTGGCTGAGCATGGCCAAGGGCCTGTGCCGGTGCGCCCGCGGAGAACTATCAGACGGGGATGATCCGGTCCAGGGATGAGATGAGCGTGATGGCCACGGTGTCGGGGGCGGCAATATGCCGGGCGATAGTGGAGACCCACGGAGGCTGGCTGCGGGACCACGGCCCCGGACCGGAACCCGGCCCCCGTTTCACCCTCACGGTCCCCGCAGGCACGGCCCCCGCAGGGGGCCAGGGAGCGAACGCCGGCAATACCGGGCCCGGCGCCTCCGCATCAGCCATGCAACGCTCAAGGGGAGGCCAGCTGCGGGTACTGGCGGTTGACTCGGACCCGGTGTCCCGCAGCCACACCTGGACCATGCTCCTGGAGGAGGGGTTCGAAGCCGTAGTCACCGGCGATCCCGACAGGGTCGAATACCTGGCCGGAACGGAACGACCCCACCTCTTTCTGGTGGACGCGGGACCGGAGATCATGGAGCGCATAGCCAGGGAATCCGACGGTCCGGTGCTGTTCATGCTGGAGCACGGAACAGTCCAGGACATGGAGAGGGCCCTCGACCTGGGAGCCGCCGACTTCATCCTCAAGCCCTTCACCCAGCAGGAGCTTGCGGGGAGAATCAGGACGGCCGTGCGGAGAGGGCGCGAACCCGTTCAGCCGGAGTGGCCGGAACCATTCGTGCTGGGCGAGCTGACCATCGACTATGCGGAACGCACGGCAACCGTCGCCAACGTCCGGGTCCAACTGACGGCGACAGAGTTCAACCTGCTATCCGAGCTCTCCACGAACGCGGGGGTGACGCTCACCCACGAACACCTTCTGAGAGAGGTCTGGGGACCGCTCCACCAGGGGGACGTCCGGGTGTTGCGCACCTTCATCAAGGGGCTGCGCCGGAAACTGGGGGACGCCCCCTGGAGTCCCAGGTACATCTACACGGCCATCCGGGTCGGATACCGGATGCCAAGTCCCTCCGGGACATAGCATCACCGGGATACAGCGCCCCGGATGGATCCCCGGTAACGGTAATCCTTCACACCCTGCACCAACCTCTCCAATCATCGCCCATAGCCCGACGTTACAGGCAGACTTCATAACACCCTCACGCGTTTTCCCCGCATATCTTCACGCCAGGTTCACTTTGCTCTGCGACAATTGTTCGTTGGAGGAAAAGTCTCTGGCAAGAGGTGTGGCGTGGACCCTGACACCTGCCTCAGCCAGAGGTGGTCTTTGCCGAAAGGCCCGGGGCCGATCTCAGTCTGTGGCTGGCTTGGCCAACCTGCTGGCCAAGGGGATGGCTGAGCTCAAATCGTCCCACGGCCTGTCGCTCGGGGAGTTCGTGCCGCTCCGGCTCCTCCTGGACGGGAAAAGTGGACCACTACCCAGCTGAGCCAGGTGTTGCTGGTCAGGGTGTCCCGGATCAGCCGGGCGGTGAACAAGCCGGTGAAGATGGGGCCGCTGGTCCGGCGGTATCCCTGCGACGACCGGCGGATGGTGCTGCCGGAGCTGACAAAAAATGGGAGGGCGCTGACCCGAGGGGTCCACCAACGTATGCCGGAATGCGGGGCCGCACTCTTCGAGGCCGCACTCTTCAAGGATACCAGTGATGAGGAAATGACGGTGTTCCTGCCTGTGACCCTCAGGGCCACGGGCCAATTCGCCAATGCGGTACAGGTCAGCCCGGGGAAACACCCATCGGAGGGAACGGTCCAGTCAGTCAGTCAGGATATTTGTAGAGTCTCCGGGCCAGTCCGCCTCCGGTGGGCCGGGGGCCCTGACAGCCTGTGAAGCGGGAAGGGGGAGGCATGGGACCCAGTGTGCCAGCGGTCTCGCACAGGCGGGTAACCCCGGAGGCCGCTCCCGGGTCGCCCTGAAAGCAGGGCAGTGAGCCAACATCCGAAACCGGCCCTGGGGATCATATTTATCCCCTGTCGGCCATGGCCTCAGTGGGACCATTCTCCAGTTTGCAACCCGCTCCCGCCCAGGCCCGGGCGGCCAACCACTGTTGGCCCTACAGGAAGAGGCACATGACCCACGCTCACCCGACCAAATCCAGGTTCACCCGGTGGACGGCCGCCGCACCGCTGGCGGTCACCGGAGTGCTCCGGGCCCTGCCCCAGGGCACGCTGGCCGTGCCGGACCGGCTCACGGGCCTCACCGCCCTCGACCACGACACGGTGAACCTGACCTGGAGCCACCCCGACGAGGCGAAAGTGGACCACTACCGGGTCCTGCGCCGGACCAAGGACCAGAGATGGCCACGTCGGATCGGCACGACGCAGACCACCTCCTTCCAGGACGACGGCCTGCAGCCTGAGACGATGTACATATACCGCGTCGCGGCAGTGGACTCCGATGGGGCGCGAGGCCTCCTCACATCACCGCCAAGCAGTCAGCCGAGGAAGTCGGCTTGTCCTATCTCCGCATCCGGCAAACTGCTCAACCAAGGCAGAATCACAGGGAGCCTGCAAAGCCCCGCGGGACCGGCTCATCCCCAGCCCAGTAGAAATACTCCCCAGACCAGCCAAGGACTCCAGGAACATCTCACTGACCGGATCCAGCACCTACCGGAGAAATCATGACCTCAGCTCTGGCCGCCAAGCTCAAACCAACCGTCTTTGTGATCGCCGTCCTGGCCCTCCTCACGGTCGCCGCCATCATTGCATTCGCCGCGGCGACGAACGCCTCAGCCCAGTCGGGCGACCCCGACTGGCGGCTGGCCCCAACCGGGCTGACCGTAACACCAGGAGATGAGGCCGGCGAGCTCGACATCGCCTGGGACTCACACCCCCAGACCAGCAAGAACCTGTCCGATTACCGCGTCACCTGGACGCCGGACGGCGAGGACTTCCGCCGCCCAAATTTAGAAACCGACTGGTTCGCCTATCCGACCACCAACCAGGTGACGATAACCGGCCTCGATGCTGAGGCAACCTACCAGGTGAGGGTCCGCGCCCGGTACGACGATAGCAAAAAGTCACGCTGGAGCGACATCGTGACCGCGGAGAGCGGCGGCACGCCGAACAGTCCCGCCACCGGTCAGCCGACCATCACGGGCACTGTTGAGGTCGACCAGACCCTCACCGCCGACACATCAAACATTGCCGACGACAACGGACTCACCAACGCGACGTTCAGCTACCAATGGTTACGCACCGACACCGAAATCTCCGGAGCAACAGGTTCTACCTACGTCCTCACCAATGCCGACTCCGGCCACACCATCAAGGTCAGCGTGAGTTTCACCGACGACGACGGGTACTCGGAAACCTTAACCGGCGCCTCCACCGCCACGGTGGTGAGCCCGCCCAATGTACCGCCGACGCAGCCTCAACGCAGCGATAAGCAGCAGCGAGACAACTTAGCCCGCTCCAGCCATGGCATCTGTGACCGGACGCAGGAGGTTCAGGACGCCATCCTGGGCAAACTGACGGGTAGCCCCACGTGCTCTACCGTCACGGCCACTCAACTAGCCTCGATCACTACACTCGATATCAAAGGCTACAGCAACGCCAGCATCGTCGCCGGCGATTTCGCAGGGCTCGATACTCTGGACGGTTTGCTGATTACCTACTCGCCCATGCTGACCACCGTGCCCGCGAACGCGTTCAGCCAGGTGTCCGGCGGCCTGAGATTCCTCATTCTCACCGATAACATCATCTCATCGGTCCACGAGAATGCCTTTGACGGCCTCTCCGCCCTGGAGGATCTCAACCTCACGAACAACCACATTAAAGTGCTTGAAGACGGCATCTTTAAAGGTACGCCCGCCCTACAGTACTTTTACATGGACCACAACCTCGTCTCGGTACTGGGCGAGCACACCTTCGACGGCCTCACCAACCTCTCTGTCCTCTACCTGCCTTACAACAGAGTCTCATCGATCCACGAGGACACCTTCGACGGGCTCACCGCACTCACCGACCTTAACCTCCAGGACAATAGGATCTCCTCTCTCCACGAAGACACCTTCGGCGGTCTTGCCAACCTCTGGCGGCTTAACCTCGCTAGCAATATTATTTCATCGCTCCACAAGGACACCTTCAATGGCCTCACCAGCATGGGATTGCTCTACCTCCCTGGTAACGAGATCTCATCGCTCCACGAGGACACCTTCGACGGCCTCCCCGACCTGCAGTACCTCTTCCTGCATCGAAATAAGCTCTCAGATCTCGATGCAGACCTCTTCGATGGTCTCACTGGCCTCAGCTTACTCGCCCTCAGCTACAACGATCTAACCACCGTCCCCGCAAACACTTTCAACGGCCGCACCGGCCTGGCCGCCCTCTACCTCAACGACAACATGATTTCGAGTCTCCCCGATAACCTCTTCGACGGCCTCACCGCCCTGGCAACCCTCACTCTGAATCGCAACAACCTCGCATCACCTAACGCGGAGCTCTTCGACGGCCTCACGGCCCTGGCAACCCTCAATCTGAGCGACAATGGCATAACATCGCCCCACGTGGACCTCTTCGACGGCCTGACGTCCCTGACCTCCCTCGATCTCAGCAACAACGGCATGGCATCGCCCCACGCGGACCTCTTCGACGGCCTCACCGCCCTGGCAACGCTCACCCTCAGCAACAACGGCATCGCATCCCCCAACGTGGATCTCTTCGACGGCCTCACGGCGCTGACAAACCTCTATCTCAACGACAACGGCATCACATCACCCGACGTGGACCTCTTTGACGAAACCACCGCCCTACAAACCCTCTACCTCAACGACAACAGCCTCGCATCACTCAACGTCGACATCTTCGACGGGCTCGGCGACCTCGGTACACTCGATCTGAGCGATAACTCGATCAACGCATTGACCGCGGGCGTGTTTGAGGACCTGGACGACAGCCTGACAAAGCTGTACCTGCGGAGCAACGCCCTCGCCGCGCTGCCCGCCGGCATCTTCGCCGGCCTCACCGGCCTGACGGAGCTGGACCTCTCGTGCAACGAGCTCACTGCGCTCGACTCTGCGCGATTCACTCCGTTCGCCTCGATCCTCACCTTCCTGGAAATCAGCGGCAACAGCTTCAACACGCAGCCTACCGCTGCCGACTTGGCCCTCACCAATACCGGTTTGAAGTTCTACAGCGGGGCGAATACCGTGTGCGGACCGCCCGGCGACATCGGGCTCAGTGAATTCAGCATCAGCCCCGGCGCCCTAACCACCCCATTCGAAGCGCCTGGGTTATTGAACAGCGTCGCCACCGTCGCCCATAACGTCTCCACGACCACCATCACCATTCAACCACGAGACCCCAACGCTCAAATCGAGCCCTACGCCGACAACTTCCAGCCCCTCTATGACGATGATCTGAATACGCCCGGCTGGCAGGTCAGACCGTCCTATCACAGGAACCCCTTCCAATGGGAGGCGCAGGCTAAGGACGGCAGCACTGAGATTTACGGTATCCAAGTGTTCCGCTCCCCCCCGCCCGCCAGCGAGGCCCGGCTGCACAGCCTGGAACTGAGCGGCGTAACCCTTGCGAGGACGTTCGACAGAGACACCCAAACGTACATCGCTACCCGCGCCTCAGGCGTCACGGAGACGACCGTAACAGCAACCCCCCTCGATTCCGACGCCACAACGGTAATCAAGCTGAACGGCACTGTGGACGCCGACGGCACGATGGTTTGGACGGCGGGTACCAACGTCATCACGGTGGAGGTTACGGCGGAGGACGGGACGGCCAAGCGGACCTATACAGTTACAGTCGCGCCGCCGCCCCGAATGCCGGAGGTCAACATCGCGTCGGCGTCGACGACCGAAGGCGGCGACATCGTATTCGTCATCACCATCTCCCCGCCCATCGACGGGTTCCTCTCAGTAGGCTACGGCACGGGAACCGACTCGCTCCCATCAGGCAGCATGGGAGCCAGAAAAGACGACGACTACGTTCCCCATCATCCCGCCGGTGCAAACGTCCAAATCGGCTACGGGCAGACATCCATCGAGCTCACCTTCACGACCGTCGACGATGACCTGGTCGAAGGGACCGAAATATTCGGAATCGGACTCTACCCGTCCGCCTACGAAGGCAGAGAGTTCTCCTACGGAACAAGAAAGGCGATCGGCACCATCAGGGATGACGAGAACGGCGGCCAGGCGTATGAAGACACAGTGCCGGGTGATACCTCGACCACCGCAACCATCAGCCCACGCAACACCGTCCAAAACCGGATAGAAACGGTCGACGATGCCGACTGGTACCGGACCACGCTGACCAAGGACCACTGTTACCAGATCACGGTCGAAGGCAGCAGCGCCGACGAGACCCTGACGCTGCAATACCCCGCCGTTCGCGGCGTATACCGCTCCGACGGCACCCACATCTTGAACACGTATGAGAACGCCGACGGCCGCGGCACCACGGCCATCAGCAACGTCAAACTCGACACGACCGGCACGTATTACATCGCGGCCGGCCTCTACAGGTTCGAGAACGGCGGAACCTTCAGGATGACCCTCACTGACCTGGGCACCTCCGACGATTCCTGCGGCGCGGCCAAGCCCGGAGGGCCCATGCAGATCTCGGTTGCCGACGCCAGCATGAGCGAAGCCTTTGCCCATCGGAAGTACATGTCCTTCATCGTTACGCTGGACCGCGGAGCGGACACGGAAGTAACCGTGAACTACACCACGGTGAACGGCACCGCCACCGCCGGCCGGGACTACGAGGCAACCTCAGGCACACTGGTATTCGACCAAGGCGACGTGCAGAAGACCGTCTACGTGCCGATTGAGTACGACAGCCACGACGAGGTCGACGAGACCCTCACCCTGGTTCTGTCAAACCCCACTGTCGCTCAGATCGAACGCGGCGTTGCCACCGGCACCATCATGGATTATCAGTAACACACAGCAGCTCCCGGACCATTAGCAACCAGGGGCGGAGCCACCCAGGTGGCACCGCCCCTATTCTTTGAGCCTACAGCCCCGACGTTTCCGCCGACACTCAGTCGGCAGCTTCCCCATCACCATCGCCGGACAGCACGAGCCCCGTGCGTCAGAGCGACGGAGAGGACCTCAAAACGCGGCAGTGGTACCTTCTTTTCGGCCGGAAACGGCAGCAGGGACCGCCAGGGCAGGCGCTTAACAGCTGTTAGCCACTGGTCCGGACTGCCTATTCCTTACACCTTTGTCTCGTGTGACGAAGCCGAATGATGCCCCACGCTTATATGCAAACCTGTGTGGACGTGTAAGAAATTCCAGGAACCCAGGGTCAGCGATTTCGTCCCGAACGACGACAACGGCCGCGAGGCCAAAAGTGGTAGAGTCTGGATCAAACTCTGCCATTTACAGTACGCGCGGGCCCAATCGCCATGGTGTACAACAAATGGACAACGTTGGTACAGTGGGTGCCCCGTTTGCGGAATCTTGTTACTGGGCAACCGTTTGGAAGGTTCGGTGATGGCCAATCTGCATGAATTACTCGATTCCATCTTGCCTAACGTCCGGTTCGATTTGGGACGCGACGCCACGCACGATGGTCAACCCTCAAGGTTATACGCGTCTAGGCCCGATGAGGTGGTTACCGTCGACGAACTAAGTCGGATGGCTGAACGGGGCGGTTTGGACCTACAAAACGCCAAACGTGCCCTCTTGATTAGCCCTGACGAGTTGGTCGCAGAAATCAGGGATCATTTGTCGGTTTTCCTTGAAGATTACGTCGACCCTGACACCGACAAAATTGGGTATGCCTTTCCCAGAATTAGACCGGGGTTCAGCGAAACATTATTGGCTAGTCAGGGAAACGGGTTAGGCTGCGGGTCTAGCGTGACAGCGTTAGACAACTTCGCTAAAGCTGCAATCCATGGTTCAGCGCTGGTGGGAGCCGAGAAATTAGAAGAGTTACTCACGAGCTGGAAACACGGGGAACCCATCCAGTACCGCGTTTGCGCAATTCTAAACGGCATCACCATCAATGAGTCATTCACGCCCATCCATGGGGCCAGGATTGAGGTTTTGCCACGGTCTACGGCCGAGTTGCCGAGTTTTCTGTCGAAAATGTCCTTCGGGGAACCGAATGAATATCTGGGCAGAACGGTAGTGGCTATCGATTGCGAAGCTTCACCCGCGTTGTTTCGACCGAACTCAAACTACCGGCGGCACGATCACCATAGGGTAGAAGCCAGGATGAATTGTGCCGTCGATTTTCAAATTGTCTGCCAAACTCTTTCGCTTCTAACTGATAAATTGGTGGAGGTTGGCTTCTACTGGGACGATTACCAAGATCTGGAAAATGTCTTCCCCAGTAGTAGCTCTTCGATACGGCAGGGGTCGCCGGGAGGATTGGAACTGCAAGCCGGAGCGGGACGTCGATTGAACCGAGACTTCGATACCGGAGTGGTTACGCTATCGATTGATGATTGGGCAGTTCAGGAACTCAACGAACCCATCGCCTGCGACACGCTTCAAACCCTAGCAAAGCCGAACTTCAACTCCGTTCGGACGGCGACTTCCAGGTGGATGAAATCGAAGAGCTCGCGGGACGGCTTAGTGGATCAATTCGTCGATTTGCGAATGGCGCTAGTATTCGGCCAAACTGGTATTGTCAGTTAATTCATGATCCCAATGAGATGTTACCTTGGGGGCAGACGAATGGTTGTGGGATGGGAGGTGGTCATGGTGCAGGAGAAGTACGGAGTCCGGCTGGCAACACAGGAAAAGGGACGGCTCAGGAAGATGATCAGGGCTGGCAGGAGTTCTGCCCAGGCCATCACCCGGGCACGGATCCTGCTCAAGATAGATGAAGGCTGGCCCGCCCCCCAGGTGGCGGCGGCACTGGACGTGTCGGAGCGGACCGTGTTCCGCACCAAGCGGCGGTATGCCGAGGAGGGACTGGATGAGGTGCTGAGGCACCATAACCAGGTCAACCGGCCCAGAAAGGTAGATGAAAGGGTGGAGGCCCACCTGATAGCCTTGGCCTGCAGCCCGGTGCCCGATGGCCATGACCACTGGACCATGCGGGCCCTGGCGGGCAAGGTGGTGGAGTTGGGATTGGTGGAGTCTTTGTCTCCCGAGACGGTGCGCCTGCGGCTGAAAAAAACATGCTCAAGCCGTGGCTCAAGAAACAATGGTGCATCCCCAAGGTAGGTGGAGAGTTCGTGGCGGCCATGGAGGACGTCCTGGACCTCTACGCCGAGCCCTACGATCCCCAGAGGCCAGTGGTCTGTTTTGACGAGACCTCAACCCAGTTGCTGGCCGACATCAGGGAACCGCTTCCGGCAAAGCCTGGGAGGCCGAGGCGTGAGGACTACGAATACGAGCGGGCAGGGACGCGCAACCTGTTCCTCACTTGTGAGCCTCGCCGGGGCTGGCGCCACGTGGCGATAACCCGGCAACGCACCATGCCGGACTTCGCTCACCAAATGCGGTGGCTGGTGGATGAGGCCTACCCCGATGTCCCGGTGATTCGGATGGTTCTCGACAATCTGAACACCCATCGGATGGCCTCGCTTTACGAGACCTTTCCGGCGGCCGAGGCTCGGCGCATTGCCAAGCGGCTGGAGTTCCACCACACTCCCAAGCACGGAAGCTGGCTGAATATGGCGGAGATCGAGTTCAGCGTGCTGGCCCGGGCCTGCCTGCGCGGACGCAACGCCGACGAGGACAGCCTGGAAAACGCCGTCAGAGCCTGCGTGTCAGAGCGGAACGCGGCAGGGACCACTATTAACTGGCGGTTCACTGCCCAAGACGCCAGACGCAAACTCCACCGCCTCTATCCCTGCCAATCCTGATTTGGTCCAGTACTAGAAGCTCTTTATCTGAGAGATTTCGCTAACGAATACAGCCAGGAAATGCGATTCCGGCTCGCGCTGTTTGGTGCGTGGTTCTTGGGTAAGGATTTTCAACACAGGCAACGTATCCGCAAAACATTGAGGGATGCTTACGATAGGGCTTCAGGCGCTATTCACACTGGCCACGTTGACCCTACGCCCGAGAACCTCATGCTTCTGATCGAAGCTCAAGGGCTGTGTCGTCAAGGGATTTCGAAACTATTAAAGCAGGGGTTCCCAGCGGATTGGGGGGATCTGGTATTAGGTGCGACGATTTGAACGGCCCTCGGATAACGCTGATGACCGCATAACTCATGTTTGCATTAGGGTAACCCTCACCACATCCTTGGGATCGGACACTTTCTTCGGACTCCGCGTCGGGCCTGTAGATCGGCAGAGCGGTACGGCTGGATTAGAACAGTCGCGGTTTGACCACCGACGACGGGGGTGAGAGCCTAGATTCCAAGCTGGACGTAGACATCACCACCACCGGAACCTATTCCATAGTGGTGTCGGAAGTCGAAGAGACACACGGAACCTACGTCGTTTCAGTGACCGAGAACTAGCCACACCCGCTCCCGCACAGCAACAAGGGCCGGGCGACAGCCGCTCGGCCCTTGTTTTTGCCAGCTTCCCAAGACAACCACCCTATCGCGGGGACTGGAAACTCCAGTTGCCGAGCCTTTGGCAGACGCTTCATACTTCAGGTATTCCAACACCCTGCATCCCGACCAGGATCGGCGACCATGCACAAAGAAGCCCTGTCCCCTCAAAGGCGTGCCCAAGCGTGAGATCTTCCTCCGCGTCTGGGCCTACGGCATTCCCATCACCATTGGCTTCCTGAGCTTCTTCCTCGGCTGGTGGGAGAAGCTCGCCTACACACCATGACCAACACCTACCCCGTCGGCCTGGCCTGCACCCCCGTCGAGATCCACGAGTATCCAGCAGGCATCCGGATCCGCCCGTTTACCATCACTACCCCCGAGCCCAGCGAGACCTAAACCTTCCACGTCTACCACCAACCATTCCCCCAACCCCAGCTCTCCTTCCGCGACATCCGCCGCCGCGGCAGCTCCGACGCCAGGTACATCTACGCTGCAGAAATGCTCCCCTACAACCCAGAAATCGCAGCTCCCACTGCCAAGCACAACCGCCACCTCAAGAACCTCCTCATCCAGAAGCGTCCCGCCTCTCGGGTTTCACGCTCCGAGAGACCCGCCATCCCTGGCCCATCTTCCCACCAGGAACCATCCTGGATTCACCTCTCGCCCCAGCAGGCTGACAAGCACACCCATCCCCAAACTCCCAGAGAGTGGCCTTGCAACACGCCGCCATCTACGTCAGGGATCCCCTGACGCCCACCCCCAGCATCATCTCCAACGACGGCCAGGCTGCCGCCTGCCGCGACTACTGCGCCGCCAGAGGTCTCTCAGTCATAGTCAGCTTCACTGACGAAGCCGGAGGCAACGACCAGTTCCACGAGATGATCACCCTGGCCACCGGGCCCGAGGCCCCGTTCGACGCCATCGTGGTCTGGAAGCTCCACCGCTTCTCCAGGTCCCTCGAGGAGACCATCGCCTACCGCGACCAGCTCCGGCAGACCCGCACCAAGCTGCTCTCAGCCACAGAGCGCGGCATCGACGACTAGCCAGTCTCCCGTTCCACGAACCCAGTCCACAACCCGCAACCCCAGCTCCCCCACCTTGTCCGCCCATCTCCCACCCATCCCATAGTCAAGTCAAAGACGGCAGCAGGCCGTCTACGCGGCAACGAAAGACCTTTTCTCATGCATGTCGGGAAATTTGTATAATTCCCTATTATTTAGTCCCATACCAGCGGTAAAACGAAACTGCTGTGACCACCCAGGGGCTAATGCGGAACACAAAACCGCAAGGGTCATATGCCCAACAACAATAAACTTGTATCAGCCGTCGAGGACTACTTCGACGACCTCCGCAAGATCAAGGCCTCGGGCGGCGGCACCGCCGAGACGTCCTACTATCCGCCTTTGACCAACTTGCTGAACGCCGTGGGCGGATCCCTGAAGCCCAGGGTGTTCTGCGTCAGCCAGCTCACCCAGCAGGGTGCAGACCACCCAGATTTCGACCTCTTCGCCGCCAAGCAGGTATCCAAGGGCCACCCCAAGCAGGGTCAGCTGCCCGAAGGCGGCGTGGTCGAGGTAAAGCCCGCCACCGACGACGCCTGGCTCACCGCCGACAGCGCGCAGGTCAGCAAGTACTGGGAACTGTACAGGCTGGTGCTGGTCACCAACACTCGCGACTTCGTGCTACTGGGCGAGGACGCCAACGGCAATCTTGCCAGGCTGGAAACTTTCCGACTGGCCGCGTCCGTCGCCGAGTTCGACAAGAAACTGCAAACCCCCAAGGCTTTCGCCAACGCCGTCGGCCCGGCGCTGGCCGAATACCTCGCCCGCGCCCTGTCCAACCGGACCGCGCTGGCCGAGCCCCGCGACCTGGCCCGCTTACTGGCCGCCTACGCCCGGGAAGGCCTCGCCCGCGTGGAGGCCCACGGCAACTCGCCATCCCTGAACGCCGTGCGCACGGGGCTGGAGGAGGCCCTGGGCGTGAAGTTCGAGGGTGAGAAGGGCGCGGCCTTCTACCGCTCCACGCTGGTGCAGACCCTCTTCTACGGCATCTTCTCGGCATGGGTGCTGTGGGCCCGGCAGACTCCTGCACCAAAAGGACCGTTCAACTGGCACGAATCAGCCCAGCTCCTGCGTGTGCCTGTCATCCGCGAGCTGTTCTGGCAGCTCTCCAACCCCGGACAGCTCCAGCCGTTGGGACTGAACGAGGTGCTGGACTGGACGGCGGCGGCCCTGGACCGGGTGGACCGCGAGGCCTTCTTCGACAGGTTCACCGAGGGCGAGGCGGTCCCCTACTTCTACGAGCCGTTCCTCGAGGAATTCGACCCGGCCCTCCGCAAGCAGCTGGGCGTCTGGTACACCCCCGCCGAGGTGGTCCGCTACATGGTGGCCCGCGTCGACCGAGCCCTCAAGGACGACCTCGGCATCGAGGATGGTCTGGCCGCCGAGAACGTCTACGTCCTCGACCCCTGCTGCGGCACCGGCGCCTACCTGGCAGAGACGCTCAAGCGCATCGCCGCCAACCTGCAGAGCAAGGGCCTGGGCGCCCTCGCCGGAGCGCAGGTGAAGAAGGCGGCCACCGAGAGGGTGTTCGGCTTCGAAATCATGCCCGCCCCCTTCGTGGTGGCCCACCTGCAGGTCGGCTTGACCATGCAAGCTCTGGACGCGGCCTTTTCGGAGGACGGCGATGAGCGGGCCGGGGTGTTCCTGACCAACGCCCTGACCGGCTGGGATAAGGAAACGGGGAAAGAACCCAAGCAGTTCCAGCTGTTCATGCCGGAGCTACAGGAGGAGCGTGACCGCGCCGAGGGCGTGAAGCACCACGAGAAAGTGCTGGTCGTCATCGGCAACCCGCCCTATAACGGCTTCGCCGGGATGGCGGTGGGCAAGGAGGCAAATCTGAAAGATGCCTATAAACAGACGAAGAAGAATGGTGTAAAGAAACCCGAAGGACACGGGCTTAACGACCTGTACGTGCGCTTCTTCCGGATGGCAGAGCGGCGCATCGCTGAGATGACCGGGCACGGCATAGTCTGCTTTATCTCAAACTACTCCTGGCTGGACGGGCTATCCTTCACCGTCATGAGGGAGCACCTGCTTGAGTCATTCGACGCCATCCGCATAGACAACCTCAATGGTGACAAGTACAAGACAGGCAAGACCACGCCCGACGGCAAGCCCGACCCAAGCATCTTCTCCACACCCGGCGACCCGGTGGGCATCCAGGTCGGCACCGCCATCGCCACGCTGGTCAGGAAGGCGGAACACGCGCCCGCCGAGACCGTGGGCTTTCGACACCTGTGGGGGCAGGCCAAGCTGACGCAGCTGACCGAGACAGTGGAAACGGAACCGGCAGACCTATACGGCGCAGTCAAGCCGTCCCTGCATTTGGGTCTACCTTTTGCGGAATTGGCCGTCAACCCTGAATGGAGCAACTGGCCCTCGCTGCCCGACCTGTTCCCGGCATCCTTTCCTGGCGTCAAGACCAGCCGAGATTCGTTCCTAGTTGATATCGACCTTGAACAACTGGAGAAACGGGTGTCGGACTATTTCAACGCTGAGTTGAGCCACGGGGAGATAGCCCGCCTTCATCCCACGGTGATGAACCCGGCAGCGCGGTACGACCCACTCGCAGTCAGGGACACTCTCCTGAAACGCGATGAGCCGCACCCAAACAGCGGTATCATCCGCTACGCCTATCGCCCTTTCGACAGCCGCTGGCTCTACTGGGAAGCCGACACCAAGCTCTTGGACGAGAAGCGAAGCGACTTTCGACACAACGTGATTGACGGCAATCTATGGCTGTCCTCTGCCCAACATCTACGAAAAGGTTCGGAGGAACCGCAATCCTGTTTCGCACGGGACGTTGGATCGCTGCACCTAAGAACGGGGGGCCAATATGTTCCCCGCGTACCTGCGGGAGGAAGGCCTACTGCTGGAGGCCGACGGATATGGGCGGCGTCCCAACCTGTCCGCCAAGGCGCAGACGTACCTCGACCGGCTCGGGCTGGGGGTGGAGGACCTGTTCCACCACGCGCTGGCGGTGCTGCACGACCCGGCCTACCGGGGAGCCAACGCCGGGGCGCTGCGGATGGAGTGGCCTCGCATCCCGCTGCCCGGCTGGACCAACGGCGATTCTGATACAGACGTGGGCGATGCCGCCGACGACCTGCGGGCCTCCGCCGCCCGAGGCCGCGAACTGGCCACTCTGCTAAACCCGGAGACGCCGGTACCCGGCGTAACGTCCGGAACGCTTCGCCCAGAGTTTGCGGCCATCGCCGTTCCATCCACCGCCGACGGACACAACATGCACAACGACGACTACGCGCTCACTGCCGGCTGGGGCCACTTCGGCACCGGCGACGCCGTGATGCCCGGCACGGGCCGGTCCGTGGCACGCGAATACACGCCACCCGAACAGGAGGCCCTGAGGGACGCCGCCGGCGCACTCGGCGACAGCACCCTCGACATCCACCTGAACGGCAACGCCCGCTGGAGCAACGTACCCGCCGCCGTCTGGGCCTACAAGCTGGGCGGCTACCAGGTCCTCAAAAAGTGGCTCTCCTACCGCGAGCACAAGATCCTCGGCCGCAACATGCACCCCCAGGAAGTTGAGCACTTCATGCACACCGCCCGGCGCATCGCCGCGATCCTGATGCTCACGGCACGGCCGTGACTCCGCTCCATCGGCGTCCCCCTCTTTGTAATCAAGACAGCCCCATGTCTGGAGACCCCCGACAGCGCAACCCTAACACCGAGGCTCTCCACTTCCTGCTGTTCCCCACCAGGGGCAACAAACGCCCCGCTATGCAAACTGAATAGCACACTGCATGGCACCCCTGCCATGCAGTCACTCCGACCCGCCACCACCGCGGGCCTACCCCGAGCCCTCCACCTCAACACCAACCCGTTGTAAAATACTTCTCGAGGAACCACCAATGACCACCCCCATCAACACCCTCGAAGACATACTCGAGGCCCTGGAGCGCGACCCCGCGCTCAGGGAGGCCCTGCGTCGCCACATCCTCACCGACGAGCTCCTCCAGATGCCCGTCCGACTACAGCGCATCGAGACAGACGTCAGCACCCTCAAGGACAATCTCAGCTCCCTCACGACAACTGTAAACAGAATAGAAGACAACGTCAGCACCCTCACGACAACTGTGAACAAGATGGGCGGTGACGTCAGCATGCTCAAAGGCTCCGACTACGAGTCCCACGTCGCCCGTCTAGCCAGCCGGTTCCTGCACCGTCAGCTGGGCATCGCCGCCACTGTGTTTTCCTCCCAACGCAACCAAGCCGCCCTCGCAACCCTCCTGGACGACGCCGAGAAGCAGGGCACCATCGACGCCGACGAGACCGACAAGACCGACCTCATCCTCACGACCGACGGCCCCACCGATTACATCCTCGCCGAGATCTCCATAACCATCCAGCAGCGCGACGTCGACCGCGCCACCCATCGGGCCGCACTGCTCGCCAAGGCCACCGGCCAGTCCGTCACACCCTTTGCCTTCGGCGCCCAGGAAGCACTCGGCCTCAACCGCCACGACGTCCAGGTCGTCCTCATCCCCGAACCCACCGACAACTGACCCACTGCGGATCCCGCCGACAGACAACGGGCTGCCGGCGTGGCTAGTCCAAATCCTCCCATTTCTCACCAAGGGCAAAACACGACCGGCCGCGCCTAACCCACGCCGAAACCCATCACCACATGGAGTGAATCGAAGTGACAACGCCCAGACTTTTCCTGGGAATCTTTGCCCTCACGCTACTTCTGCCGTTGCTGCTGCTAGCCTGCAGCGGCTCCCCACCTCCCGATCCCACGGCCACCGAGGCCACCACCCAACCGCCGACCACCACCCAGCCCCAGACCTTGTCCCCGACCCTACGGACACCCACACAGACGTTGAATCCGTGGCAGATCCAAGCCACGCAGCAGGCACAGCTGGCGACCATTCGGAGGCTTCTACCGCCGCCTACGCCCCAAGTCATCTATCCGACAGCCCCGCGCCCATTTCCGACGCTGGTGCCACCGCCGACGATACCGCCCTTTCTGCTCCAGACCCTCGAGCCGCCGCAAGTGCCGACACTGACGCCCTGGGTGTTGCCAACACTTGAGCCGCTTCCCACGCCACGGTTCCCGGTGGTGCCGACCCTATCGCCTCTGCCGACCGTCGTGGTTCCGACGGTGGTGCCGGTGGTGCCGGTGGTGCCGCTGCCGTCGCTGTCCCGCAAGCCGCAGTGGGTCATGGATTACGAAGCCGGATACTCTCAGGCGCTAGTCTTAACGCCGCTGGAAACCGTGCCGGTTCGGGGCATATTCGTGGACTGCAACACCGACGGGGACCAGCCCCGATTAGCCCTGCGCATAGTCGGCGAGGAGGTGTTTCCGCCCACGACGTCCTTCGGGGTGGATCTGGCCTACGCTATTGACGGCGACGTACCTCTCACGACCATGTGGCTACCAGTCCCCGGCGAGAGTCAAGAAGGATTCCAGCACCTGTACCCGGCCCAAGAGACAGGCACCGCCATCATCGACGCCCTGCTCGGTGGAGCCCGGCTCATAGAGGTGGGCGTTGGTAATATCGAGTACAGCTTTGAAACCCATGGTTTTTCACAGGTTGCGATCCCGCTGATTGAATCTTGTCAGTCGCCTGTACCCACGGCGACTCAGCCATCGACGCCCCACCTGCGGTATATGGACGAGAAAGGCTACATGCTCCGGCTGGTCAACAACGAACGCAGGGCGGCGGGCCTCCCCGAGGTTGTGCTGGGTGTCAACGACGCCGCCCAGCTACACGCCGAAGACTCGCTGGAAGGCTGCTATTCGTCTCACTGGGGTAGCGACGGGCTAAAGCCCTACATGCGCTATTCCTTGGCCGGGGGGTACCAGTCAAACAGTGAAAACAACAGTGGATTGGACTACTGCATCAAGGCGAGGGACGGGTACGCGGCGCTCTCTGGTATCGAAACCGAGATTAGGGAGACCATGGCAGGCTGGATGGGCAGCTCTGGGCATCGCCGCAACATACTGGAGAAGAACCACAGGAGGGTGAACATCGGTCTGGCGTGGGACAGGTACAACCTCATTGCGGTGCAGCATTTCGAGGGCGATTACGTGGAGTATGTAACATTTCCTGAGTTCGATGAGGACAGGCTCAGGCTTGAAGGGAAGGTCAAGAACGGGCCTCGTTTCGACACGGAGGACGTTATTCCGGTCCAGATATTTTACGACCCGCCTCCGCACTCACTCACTCCGGGCCAGTTGTCGAGGACGTATTGCTATGATTTTGGTCTGCCTGTCGCCTATCTACGCGAGCCTTTAACGGGGGGTTGGTCTTACCCCAAAGACACGCTGAACACGTCGTATAGCCCATGCAGCAGCCCCTACGATGTGTCGCCAGACGCTCTCGCTCCACAGTCGCCGAGTCAGGCCCTCGCTCACTGGCAGGCGGCTTACGACGCCAACCGGTCGACGAAAAAAAACACAGCCGTGATGCAGGCGATCACCGCTTCGAGCTGGAGGACAGAAAACGGCGGATTCCGCATAACCGCGAGTCTCGGCAACGTGCTGAAAAAGCATGGCCCCGGCGTCTACACCGTGGTCCTGTGGGGAATTGCGGGTGGCGATATTGGGGTGATCTCGCAGTACTCCATCTTTTACGGCATACCGCGTCCCAACGGGTACGACTGAATCGGCAACCTTGAGGAGCAAGCACCCCGATGAAGATTCAGAATTACGGCGGTTGGAAGGGAGACAAGCGGGGGGGCACCACCCCCCGGCCTGCACCTGCTACCGGTGCAATGAAGAGCGGCGACAGCTGAAGGCTTCCAAGGAGGAGGAACGCTAGGTTGCGGAGTATGACCGGCTGAAAGCTGGTGGCCACCACCTACAAGCAAACGAAACCCTAGGGCGCACTTTGTGGGCTAGTCCCTCTAACTGCAGGGTTGGCTACCGCGTTTTCTAGCTGGTCAGTGGTTGCAGAAGTTGTTGTACTCCGGCACAGTACCAAGCACCACGGAAGCGTAAATCTCGAAGATGGCTTGCTCAATGCAATCCTCAATCCTCACAGCCCGGACTTGCATTTTCCTGACCCTTTTCATTGATTCCTCAAATGTGCAACCGTGGTGACTGGCAATTCTGGAAGCGAAAGCCGCTGTCGCTGGCCCGCTACTTTCCAAAGTTTGTTCGAGAATCCGGGGTCTTATGTCGTCGGACCGGCCCACGTACCTCGCCTTGTCCCCTTCAACAAAGACGTACACGCCGCTATACCCATCTGGCAGATGCTTGATAAGCCGCCCTCGCTCGGCGCGGGTGTCTACCTCCAACAGCGGGAAGGATTCAAGCTGTTCCAGGTATCCGGGCATCATGGCGATGACCTCGTCTGCCTTCTCTAACATTTTGGCCCTGCTCCTCTGGCCCTTTATGGGGTGCTTTCCTTCCGCGGTATCAGGCTAACTTGAGACCCGTCCTTTGGTCATTCGCCAGTGAGTTCCCGCAACCGCTCCGCCAACAACGCCCGGAACCCGCGCCGCCTAGGTCAACGGGGAGTTTTGCAATTTTCTCTAGGTCTCAGGGGGCTTTTGTAATGTTCTCGGGTTTACTGACGGGCATGCGAAGTAAAGTATATAAATCCCTAAACTAAAGCCTAGGGATACTCTGAACAAGTGGGCGGCCATGTGGCATAGTTAGGCTGAATAGCCCGATGCTGATCGGTTACGAGGTTGTATGGACCAGCCCACCTTTGCCGACCTGGAATATCAGGGCAAGAAGCGCAAGACCCGCCGTGAACTCTTCCTGGAGCGCATGGACGGTCTGATTCCCTGGCAGAGCTTGGAGGGCCGCATCCGCCCCGTGTATCCCAAGGCTGGCAAGGGCCGCCACCCTTACCCGCTACCGGTCATGCTCAGGGTCCACTGCGTCCAGCTCTTCTACAACCTCAGCGACCCCGGAATGGAGGACCTGCTCTACGAGTCCGAGCCGGTGCGGCGGTTCGCAGGACTGAAGCTCTCCGGTCCCCTGCCCGACGAGTCCACGATTTTGCACTTCCGTCATCTGTTGGAAAACCACAGCCTGGGGCAGGGCCTCTTGGAGGAAATCAACGCCCACCTGGACTCCCAAGGGCTGAGGTTGCGAGAGGGAACCATCGTGGACGCCACCATCATCGAAGCTCCGTCATCGACCAAGAACCAGGCCAGGGAGAGGGACCCTGAGATGCACCAGACCAAGAAGGGGAACCAGTGGCATTTCGGGATGAAGGCGCATATCGGGGTGGACTGTGAGACGGGGATAGTGCACAGCATGACGGCGACTGCGGCCAACGTGCATGACATTATGGAGGCCCACAACCTGCTGCACGGTGGCGAGACAGTGGTCTGGGGAGACGCAGGTTATCAGGGAGTACACAAGCGGAAGGAGAACCTGGGACTGGATGTGGACTGGCGGGTGGCGATGCGTCCGGGGAAACGCCGGGGACTCGATCCTGGGAGTGATGAGGCGCTGCTGGAGAAAGCGAAGGCATCGGTGAGGGCTAAAGTGGAGCATCCGTTCCTGCGGTTGAAGCGGCTGTTCGAATACGGCAAGGTGCGCTACCGGGGGCTGGCCAAGAACACGGAGCGCCTGGCGTTGCTGTTCGGCCTGGGCAACCTGCTGGCGGCGGAGGGACGACTGAGGGGGTAGTGCGCCCCAGCGGCCTTCCCGGCCAGTCTTCCGGCCTGTACCAAGCTCCCTGAGGCCCTATCAGGGACTAAACGCAAGGGGCTGAGCGGCGGTAAAGAGCGCCCAGACCGCGGCCGCCGCCCCCTCCGCTGCCACGTCCGACATGTCTCGAGTAAAAAAGGCTTGTTCAGAATATCCCTAGAAATCTGGCCGGAAAGTGGTTTGAGTCGCCGAGCATTTATAATTGGGGTCAACAAGCGTAGCGAGGGTTGAGAATGCTGGGAGAGCGTTCGGACCAGAGGGGTCTTTGGGAAGCGGACCGGTTGTACCTGGACCATGTGGGGAAGGACACCTTCTACGGTCTGCTGGCTTCCCTGCGGGGCCGGCTGTTCCAGGACTCCGATTTCGCGGTGTTCTACTGCGCTGACAACGGCCGGGACAGCGTGCCGCCCAGCCTGCTGGCCACGGCGCTGCTGTTGCAGACCCACGACAAGGTCAGCGACGCCGAGGCCAAGGCCCGGGCCGACTTCGACATCCGCTGGAAGGTGGCTCTGGGGATTGAGGTGGAGGACAGGCCCTTCGCCAAGAGCACGCTCCAGGTGTTCCGGGCCCAGCTGATCCTGCACGACAAGGTGCGGGAGGTATTCGAGTCCAGCCTGCGCCTCGCCCGGGAGTCGGGCTACCTGAAGAGGCGCAGCATGAAGGTGGCTCTGGACACGACCAACATCCTGGGCCGGGGCGCGGTGAGGGACACCTTCAATCTGCTGGCCGACGGTATCGTCAAGCTGCTGCGGGCGCTGGCGCAGGTTGAGGGAATCAGCGTCGGGAAATGGGCCAAGGCCCGGGGATACGGGCGGTACCTCGCCTCCAGCATCAAGGGAGAGGCG
Source organism: Dehalococcoidia bacterium (assembly GCA_965261885.1). Taxonomy (GTDB): domain Bacteria; phylum Chloroflexota; class Dehalococcoidia; order Lucifugimonadales; family UBA3495; genus VXOI01. The sequence continues at coordinate 97,369 of CBDHDY010000039.1, read as the reverse complement.
ACCATCGACTGGTCGGACAAGCGGGCGCGGACGGCACTGCTGGCGGGGATTGTGGGAGACGCGGACCGGCTCTTGGAATTATCGCGGCTGGCCCAGGGGGAGTTGCCCGAGGACGGTGCTGAGCGTCAGCAGATAGTGGCGGCGGCGGAACTGCTGGGGCAGTTGCTGCTCCAGGACATTGAGCGCAAGGGTGGCGACGGCGACGGCGATGACGGCGTGAGCCTCAAGGACGGGGTGAGCAAGGACCGGATGATGTCGGTGCACGACCCTGAGATGCGCCACGGGCACAAGAGCAGCAGGAGACGCTTCGACGGACACAAGGCGGCGATTGTGGTTGACACCGACACCCAGCTGATCACCGCCGTGGAGGTACTGCCGGGCAACGCTCCGGACAACCTGGGGGCGCTGGAACTGGTAGAACAGAGCGAGGCCAACACCGGTGTGCCGGTGCAGGAGGCCATGGGCGACGCCGCCTATGGAGACGGAGCTACCAGGCAGACCTTCGCCGACGCGGGCCGCACCCTGATTGCCCGGGTGCCGGGACGGCCCGACCGGCAGCGCTTTCCCAAGAATGACTTTGTCATCGACCTGGTGGCGGGCAGTTGCACCTGTCCGGCAGGGCAGGTCACCCACACCATAGTGCCAGCGGGACGGCGTACGGATGCCGCGGGTCGGATACACCACTTGCAGGCCTTCCAGTTCGACGGGTCCGAATGTATGACATGTCCCCTGCGGTCTCAGTGCATCTCGGCCAAGGGCAGGAAGGGACGGCGGGTGCTGATCCATCCCCAGGAGGCTCTCCTGCAACAGGCCCGTGCGTTGCAACAGAGCGCCGGGTATGACGAATATTGAGCGCGACGCGTGGTGGTCGAGCACAGATTGGCCCGACTGGTCCAGTTGGGCATTCGCCAGTCCCGCTACTTCGGACGCGCCAAGACGCGATTCCAGCTGTACCTGGCGGCTACAGTGGCCAACCTGACCCTGGTGGCGGGCAAAATCGAGCTGTCGGACAGTGTCGGCGGTGGGCTTCCGCGCCACCGCGCCGTCCTCAGTGCCGTCCCCAGTGATGTCCAGGCTGTTTCCCACGGTGTGGTCGCCCATGCTGCGGCCATTTCCGGCGCTGTCCGGCTCGGACTGCTGTGGTCCCAGATTCTGTTCGCCCCGGCTTTACTGCCGAAATCTCTCTCCCCATCCAGGGCTTTTCGGCCCGGCTTCTAGTAGACCAACTGCGTAGAAATGATGGGAAGTTCTGGGACGGAGGTTTCGCGTTCGAATCTTTGCTGGGAAGTCTCGTCATCCCACCTGCCCATCATTTCAAAGATTTCCCTCTACTAAACTAAAGCAAAGGTGAAATGTACATATCGCTAGACCGCACTATCGGTGCCCACCCAGTTGTGGCCTGAAGGTGATATGAGGTGCCGTGGAGTCCTTGCGATCATCGTCAATCTCCCCGAAATGCACATCCCACCTTGGTACTGGTTTAGCGTCTAGCTAAGGGAGAGCACGGCGAACTCAAGCCGTGCTCCTCGGTAGACCTGTAGAAATTGTCCGGGAAGCCTGCGTTCGGGCTAGACGAACCAGCCCATGCCTTCCCAGTGGCCGCGCAGAAAGGCTATCTGGCCTCCGTGGACGACGTTGTCAAAGACCAGGACACCCATGATGGCCTCTTTCGACTCAGGGTCCGAACCGGGACTCAGGCTCATGGTGGCGCTCAACTCCTCGTCGGTCACGGAGGACATATAGTCCCGGCAGCAGGCCTTCATGGCCTCGTAGTACCCTACCAGGACGTCTTTGGAGGGTAGCGGCCACGCGGCCAGGCGCGCCGTGTCCCAGCCTTGGCCGGTCGTCTCCGGGTCGTCGCTCAGGCCGAATTTCTCGCACCAACCGTCCTCTGTCCATATCTGAGGCTTGCCTTGGAACCTGGCATTCATGAAAACGTCCACCACCCGGCTCATGTGGAAGAGGAGCCAACCGATGGAATTGTCGCTGTCGGATATCTGGCGCGCCAGGGTCTCATCACTCAGCCCGTCTATGGCGCGGTCTACCATACCCCAGTTACGTTCCAGCGCATTTGATATCCCGGCGGAAACAGCCATGGTTACTCTCCAAAAGTTTCGCTAGTTTGGGGTTGCGGGGCTAATTGTAACAGCCCCAAAACTGGAATGGTCTGGAATGGTAAGGTAGCGCCGACGATCAAGAAGAGACCTGCTACTGATCTGCGGCTGTAGTATCAGGGTCCTTTCGGTAGTCTTCAAGACCCTCGAAATGTAGATCCCACCGTGGCTTTAGTTCAGGGTCTCGCCGCCCTCGACATGTTCTTCATCGGCCTGCTGAGCCACAGTCCGGGCCGAATCCCGTTTTGCCGGCTGCACAAGGGAAGGCAACAGTCGACAAGCCCGCACCGTTGAGGTCGTCCTACAGACGCTCCAGTAACTTTGCAATCTGATCGGTGTGGTTCATGTCGGGTTCCCACTCGCAGATCACACCGTGTTCGTCAATGACAACTGCGGGCCTTTTCCCGTCTGACGGGTCTTTGACGTACCTCTCTCCATCGATAGCGGACATGCCCAGCTCAATGCCTACTCGTCGACCAGGGTCGTTCAGGACCGCGAACGGAAGCTGCTCTTTCTCGACCCACTGGCGTGCGGCATCCAAGCTTCCGTCATGGATTCCGAACAGCACGACGTTCTTTTCGGTGAACTTGGCAGCATGCTCTCGGTACCCAAGAGCCATGCGGGTTCAATTACCACCGCCCGGACTCGTGAAGAAGTACAGCAGGACCTTTTGTCCGCGAAGACTGCTAAGGGATATCGTCTGTCCATCGCTGGACTGAAGTGTGAAATCGGAAATCGCCTTCCCGATGTAAGTTTCCATGATTGCCGTCCTTTCCGGTGAGACTTAATGGAACCGACGAGCATGGCAGAACCGTTCCCCATGCAGTTGCTGGGCTGCACAGAGTCTAGGCGTTTCTCACCGCCGATGCACGCCTAGCTACGCACGTCCGCTCGGGCGGCGAGGTGAGCAGCGCATCATCTTGCGCCAGGACGTCTGTAGGTCCCCGGTGATCAACGATAATTAGTCGCATTGCCTCACCAGCGACACCCCAGTCGCCCAACTTCTCAGCGCCATTGACATCCATCGGTGTCCTTCGGTGCATTCGGGCTAAGGAATCCAGGCTCTCCAGACTGCCTCGTTGGCATCAACCCACTGTTGCGCGGCCTTGCGTACGGTCAGGTCGTTTTCGGTAAGGTTGAGGACGATCTCGTTCTGCTGATCGTTGGTCATCTGGAATCTGGAGAGGAACTCGTATGCCTCAGGAAACTCGTCCTTTAGACCCGGCCAAGCCAGCTTGGCAACGACGTCGGATGGGAAACCGCAGTTGTAATCACTTCCGCCGGGATAGCAGTCGGAAGTCCACTCGGGCATCTCGATCTGAACCAGGTTGTACTTGGCGTGCGCCCAGTGGGGCTCCCAGAGGTATGTGAGGACGGGTTCACCCCTTTGGAAGGGGATTTATATACTTGACTGCGCAGAACAATGGCGCTAAACTAGGGTTGTACTGAAGAAGGAGACAATCCGATGGCACACAACGACGGCGTAACGATCAGTGCTTACGAGTTTTTCAAGCGGTATCCCAACGAACAAGCCGCTATCGAATACCTGGAAGCCCGCCGTTGGGCCGGCGGGGTCGTTTGCCCGCATTGCGACGGGAATCGCACCAGTCGAATGAAAGGCAGCCAGTACCACCAGTGCAAGGACTGTCGCAAGAAGTTCACTGTCAGGACCGGCACGGTATTCGAGAGGTCGCATATCCCTCTGGATAAATGGCTCTACGCCATGTACATCCTCCAGACGGCTAGGAAGGGAGTCAGTAGTCTCCAACTCTCGAAAGAGCTGGGTATAACTCAGAAGTCCACCTGGTTTATGCTCCACCGTCTCCGTGAGGCCTGTGGTATGGGAAAGGACAAAATCAACGGCGTCGTGGAGATAGACGAGACCTACATCGGCGGCAAAGAGTCAAATAAGCATGATAAGCATGAGTGGAAGAAGCAGAAGGCAGGACGGGGAACTGTCGGCAAGCAACCCGTTATGGGGCTACGGCAGAGGGGCGGTCCGGTCAAAGCCATGCCCATACCAGCCAACACCACCAGGACCCTGGAGCGGCAGGTGTTCGATAACGTGGAATCAGGAGCGACGATCTACACCGACGAACACGCCGGGTACAGGAACTTGGGAGCACGGTACCAGCATGAGGCTGTCAGGCACGGTGTCAAGGAATTCGTGAACGGTATGGCCCATACCAACGGAATCGAAAGCGTGTGGGCCGTGATAAAGCGTGGCTACAACGGTGTCTATCACCACTGGAGTTTCAAGCACATGTCCCGGTACGTTGACGAGTTCACGTTCCGCCTCAACGAGGGCAACGTAAAGCGCCACACCCTCGAGCGGCTGGATAGTCTGGTTGACGGCGCTATTGGCAAGCGGTTGACCTACAAGGAGTTAATCGCTTAGCCACTTACCTTCGTCAGTCCGGAAGCTTTCGGCCACCTGTCTCTTGATCTGGTCTATTTGACTAGACGGCAAGAGTTCTTTAGTCGCAAACCACATGAAGCGTGCCAGCCGTTCTTGCCCCGCCTCTAGCCGTTCTTGCCCCACCTCTAGCCGCTTCAAGATGGCCAGTACCTCGGCTTGCTGTTTTTCCAGCGCTTCGACTCTGTCTATCGTTGTCATCGTGCGGCGCTCCAGCAATTAGTTGCCACTCTCTGGCTTGGATACAGGCTTCCGCTTCTTGTTCGGCTTGTGTGCCAGCACCTTGTCGGTGATCGCGTCCAGTGCCTTCATGTCTATCTTCGGTTTGTCTTGCATACTAACCTTTTCTAACTGCTTGGGTTCGGGGGAACCTCGATACCGTTCTTTTCCAGTAGTTCTTCCAACTGACGCACTCGGGTTTCGCGATCTCGTGTGTCTTCTCGAGTTTCCTCTCGAACAACCTGTCGGACTTCCTCTCGGAATTCCTGTCGGACTTCCTCTCGAATTTTGTCCAACTGTTCTTGGTCTTTCTGCCTCTTGTCTTGGTCTTTCTGTCTCTTACCTTCCAATAACAACTTCGCTAATACCACAATTACCTCCGTCGCCAACGTACCGGCTGTTGCAGTACCTAAGGAAGCTCCCAAAGTGTCTGCCGCAATCGAAACCAGTTTGCCATCGGGCCAGCCAGTTACTCCTCCAGTGATTCCACACCACCAAGCGACTGCCAGTACCAGCCATCGAGCGGACAGTAGCGCCGATGCTTGGAAACTCTCCTCCTCCCAGACTCTCCTTATACCCGAAGTTCCTGCAAAGAAACCGCCAATGGCCCTCAGGCAACCAATAGGCCACTCCCCATCCACAATTGGTACTGTCCGGTTTTGTTCTCACCTATCTACAGCTTCCTGCCAAACCGCCAACATTTGGCGTGGATTGTGGCGCAATGACTGTCTATGCCATTATGGCATAGAGGGGAGTTGCCTGCCACTCAACTAGACAACCACCTGAAGGAGTAAAAATGAACGAAAAAGAACAGGATGACTTGAGCCAAGAACTCACGCGCATAAGGGGCGAGCTATCCGCAGCCTGCGCTATTCTCGGGCTTGCCCTGCATCTGGCCAGTCATGGTGATACTGAAACCATCCGAAGCAAAATCCTTGAATTCTCAGCCGATGCTGTTGGCGGGACCCTCACCGATGATCCACATTGGAGAGAGGGAGTCGAGCGTTTCAAGCACCGCCTCCTTGACAGTCTTCCTGGTAAAAATCTTTAGCCGTTTACCCCAAAAGGGAGTCATTCTGTGGGTAATCTACCGCGCATTCTGTTGCTTGCGCTTCTTGCGCTAACGATGGCAACTCTGGCATGTGGACAGAGCGAAGAGGACAAACAGGCAACAGCGGAGGAACGCCGGCAAGGATTCCATTGTTTGAGCGCATGGGACGGCAACCACGATGGGCTTGAGACGTTGGTGAAACAACACCTGAACGACCCAAGCAGCATGGAAACTCACCAAACACTAATATCCCCCGTTGTTGATGGCACCCATCGCATCAAAATGGAGTTTGGGGCTGCGAATGCTTTCGGAGGCATGGTGCGCCATGTGGCTATCGGGTACATAGACCACGAAACTTGTGAAGCCACGTTGGACTACATCGATTGATCGTGGGTCTCTGTCAATTTGCGCAGTCAAATATATAATTCCCTTTGGAAGGCGGCGTCAACTTGAGCCAGGCCTGCGCCCTCGGAGCCGGCGAACACCACCTGGTAGTCGGCGCCGAAGGCCTCCAGCCGCTCCTCGGGCTTCGTGTCCCACGCCGCAGTGAACTCGAGTAGTCTACCCTGGGCGCCGGTGTCGCTGGTGGCGAAGACGGACTTGTACTGGTTCAGGTCGCTAACAGAGCGGAGGTCGGGCGCAACGGCGCCGATGCCGCGCTCGGAGTCGCCATTGATAACATAGGAAGGAACGTACCAGCCCGTCTCACCCGTGATGCCCACTGGCCCCATGCGCTCAACCTTGGCGTCCTCGGCGTTCACGTATTCATCGAGTAGGGCGGCGCTGTAGGAGGGCCAGTTGCAGCAGGCGAAATGGAAGTCGCCCCTTTCGAGGCCGATGAAGAGCGGAGCCGAGTCGGCGGGTGCGAACTTGGTCGCGACAGTGTGGTCCATCTCCTGCTCCAACAGAATCTGTGCCACAGCTGTCGTGACGAGTTGGCCGTTCCAGTCCTGGTCGACGAGATACAGAGTGCCCCTGGTATCCGACTCATCGGCGCCTCCGCCACAGGCCAATCCCACTGCAAGGACCATGATGAGCACCGCAATAAACGAGAGACCAATCCACCTATTCTTCACTGTTTTCATTTTCATTTTCCTTTCTGGGCTGGAAGTGCGTTTGACAAGCCTGACAGATCGCCGCATACGCTATCTTTTCATGGGCATCCCCCTATGCGGCCCGCGGGCTTTGGGCCGGATTCTCGCTACCTCAACGCGCCAAAGGGAATTGCGGGGCCGCGTTTGCCTTGGGTCATGCGGTCGAGCACCATCGCCATAAAGACGATGGCCATTCCTGCAATCAGGCCATGGCCCATCCTGAGCCAGATGGAGTTTATGAAGACTTCCTGTCCCAGGCCGCCGCCGCCCACAAGTCCGGCGATGATAACCATGGCCAACACCATGATAATGGTCTGGTTGACGCCCATCATTATCGTTGGGAAGGCCAGGGGTATCTTGACCTGGAGCATGGTTTGAAGGGCCGTCGAGCCGTGGGACTGGGCCGTTTCGATCACTTGGGACGGTACTTCCTTGATACCCAGGCTGGTCATGCGGATCACCGGAGGCAGCGCGTACACTGAGGTGGCTATGATGCCGACCAGCGGCCCGACGCCCCAGAGCATTATGACCGGGATCAGGTAAACAAAGATCGGCATGGTCTGCATGGTGTCCAGGATAGGCCGCAGGGCCAACTCGAAGGCTCTGCTCTGGGAGGCGAGGATGCCCAGCGAGACACCCACCACCACGGTGAATACCCCAGCGGTCAGGACTTGGCTCAGGGTATCCATGGTCACGTCCCAAACCCCGCCGATGCCGGCAAAGGCCAGCCCTACCAGCGCGAGAAGCGCCACGCGCCAGCCCGCAGTGAATTGGGCCAACCCTGCCGCAATGACCATCGAGGCCGGCCAGGGGAGCCAGAGAAGCAGCGTGTGAATGGGTGAGTAACCAAGCTGCCGGAACAGAATGTCTCGTACCCAACTTGTGATGAAGTGCAGGTTGACAGCCATCCAATCGAAGACCCTGTTCACGGACCCCGCCATTGAGAAGGTCAATGCGTCCGGAAAGTCTCTCAGGGGCCCGATCAAGGCCCCGAGGATCAGTAGGAAGGCCGTTACAACCACGCCCGCGATGGGAAGAGCGTGGCGGGTGGCCATGTTCCGAAGGCTTTGGCCGGCCGCCTCCACGGCCTGCGGACTGATGGCAGGTAGGGATGCAGAGGAGTTGGGGTCCGACTTCACGAGGGCGTAGCTGAACCTGTCCAGCATGATGGCCAGGAGCACGATGGCGATGCCGCTCTCCAGACCCTCCCCAGCGTTCACCTCCCTCAACGAGAGCCATACGTCCCTGCCGAGTCCCTCCACTCCCACCAGCGCGGTTATGATCACCATGGAAACTGCCATCATTATGGTCTGGTTGATGCCCATCATGATCGAACTCTTTGCCAATGGCAGTTGCACCTGAAACAGCGTTTGGGACGTGGTCGATCCGTGCGAGTGAGCCGTCTCCATGACTCCCTGGGGGACCTGGCGGATCCCCAGGTTGGTGAGTCTGATGACGGGCGGGATGGAGTAGACCACCGTAAGGAATACCCCCTGAGTGCCGCTCACTCCGAAGAGGACCAGGGCGGGAATGAGGTACACAAAGGCGGGCAGGACCTGCATGGTGTCGAGAATCGGACGGACGCCCCGCTCGAAGCGATTGCTGAAGGCAGCGCATATGCCGATCGGGACACCAAGTCCTACGGCGATGATCACTGAAACTCCCACTATGCTCAAAGTGATCATGGCGGAGTCCCAGAACCCGATGGAGCCGATGAACAGGGTTGCCGCACCGCAGAGCAGCCCCAGCCACCTCCCGCCGAGCCTGAACCCCAACAACGATGCCGCCGCCGCCACAAAAGGCCAGGGGAGCCAAAGCAGGAACGTGTCTATCCCAGCGAGGCCCGTGTCTATGACCTTGGAGATTGGGTTGAAGAACCAAGCGAAGGTGTCGGCCGTCCACTCAAAGATGTCGTCGATCGGCTTCTGAATGGGAAGCTCCCAGCTCTTGGGCCAGTCTCCGAATTCGGTGCCCGCATTGGTGGTCGCCAGTGAATAGGCCAAGAGGTACGTCGCGGCGGCCACTGCCGCCCACAGAATACCCCTGTACCTGGGTTCCCGGAGAAAGCGGATCTGGAGAGCCTCCGCGCGGTTCACGTCGCTACACCTTCATCGCTCACCAAGGCAGCCATTGCCGCCTCGGGTCTGATGGTGCCGATGCATCGACCGTTTTCTAAGATCGCGATAGGGCCATCGCCGGAGATGGCGAGGGGAATGAGGTGTTCGAGGCGGGTACCCGGCTCCGCGACGGGGCAGGAGTCCCGCATGATGGAGGCGACACTGGAGTGCGCCCCACCACTATTGGACACATCCGCCAAATGCGCGAATCCGATGAAGCGACCTTGCTCGTCGACTACCACCGCGCTTTCACATTCTTGCGCGGCCAACTTATTTTTTAAGTCGGCTAGTCCCTCATCTGCGGTGACGTGGACTCGGGGCGGGGTCATAACAGAACGTGCGGTCAGCACCTTGGACCTGGGCACGTCCCGCGTAAAGTCCCGCACATAGTCGTTGACCGGGTTGGAGACCAGCTCCTCCGGCGATCCGATCTGAACGAACTCGCCGTCTTTCATTATGGCCACTCGATCCCCGACCTTTAGAGCCTCGAGGAAATCGTGAGTTATGAAGACCATCGTCTTCCGGACCATTTGTTGGAGCCCAATCAACTGGTCCTGCATCTCTCGCCGGATGAGGGGATCAAGGGCGCTGAACGGCTCGTCGAAGAGGAGGATCTCCGGGTCGACAGCGAGTGCACGGGCTAGCCCAACCCGCTGCTGCATTCCGCCACTCAGCTCATGCGGGTATCGTTCCTCCCATCCCGACAGTCCCACCAGCTCAATCACCTCGGCCGCGCGCCTGCGTTGGGTGGTCTTATCAATGCCCTGGACCTGGAGACCGTAGACCACGTTATCCAAAACCCGTTTGTGGGGAAAGTTGCCGAAGTGCTGGAACACCATGCCCATTTTGTGGCGGCGAATGTCCCGCAACTGATGCTTGCTCATCGCGAGCAGGTCCTCGCCGTCTATGTGAACTTGCCCGCGCGTCGGTTCGACGAGACGGCCGAGACAACGGACCAGTGTTGACTTGCCGCTACCGGAAAGGCCCATGATGACGAAGGTCTCTCCCTCGCGCACATTGAACGACACATCCCTGACGGCGAGTACGCAGCCTGTTTGGGCCAAAACCTCTTCCCTGGATAGGGCGGGGTCAACGGAGTCAACAAGGTCCGGGCCGCCGTCCCCAAACACCTTCCACAAGTTTCGGCACACAAGCCTTGTGCCCGCCTCTACGCCGGATTGACGGGTCGGTCCAGAATGATTTGCGGCGTCGTATTCTCTTGACATGTGTCGTTGTCCAGCGAAAATGTCCGCCCAACTGGTCTGCGATAGTGTCCGTTTAGGCGGGTGTTCCCGTCTCAGGTTGTGGTGGCGTCGCTGCGCTCTTGATCTTTCTCAGTGGCGGGCTTTCGGCCAGGGCGTACTTGCGGACGGTGTTTGTGTGAATGCCCAGCTCGCGGGCGGTCGCCCTGAAGGAGAGTCCCTTGAGCTTGGCCTGCTGCACATTCTCCCACAGAGTCCTCTGGCGAGCAGTGGGCATCTGCCCTTCGGAAGTAGCGTTGTTGCAGTCGGTAGTCAACAGCTAGGAGACGGGCCCAGTCTGTCCCCCGGGTTACGTCGACTAACCATAAGGGGCCTTTTGCGAGGTTGAACCCATGATCCCCGCCATTGAGAGGACCATGACAACCGGAACTGAAGTTGAGACCGTTCCCAGGGAAACGTCAGCGCTCCTTCTGACGCCTCCGGAAGGAACTCCCACCACACCGGCCGATGTCGACTTCCTGGCCGACGCCAGGGCCGAGGCCCGCAGCTGGGCGCCCAACACCAGGCGCGCCTGCGTCGCCGGCTGGAGGGACTTCACCAGCTGGTGCTTCGAGAACCGGTGCGCCGGCCTGCCGGCAGTTTCGGACGACGTCGGCCGTTACCTGGAACACCTGGTGGAGACCGAGGGCAAGACGCTGGCCACCGTGCGCTTGCGCCTGGCGGCGATCGCCGCGGCCCACCACTTGGGCGGACATCCGGACCTGACGTCGCGGCCGCTGGTGCAGGCCACCATGAAACGACTGGCCAGGGAGCACGGGAAGCCAAAGAAGCAGGCCAAGGGTCTGAACAGCGATGCGCTTGCCGCGGTGAAGGCGACGGCACGGATCCAGTGGGTCGACCAAGGCAAACGCCGGCGCAAGGAGACAAAGGCGCAGGATGCGAGGCGTACCCTGGACGACCTGGCCCTCCTGCAGGTTATGCGGGATGGCCTGCTCCGCCGCTCGGAGGCCGCGGCACTCCGGTGGGGGGACATCGAGGTTCACGCGGACGGCTCGGGCCGGCTGCACGTGGTGCGGTCGAAGACCGACCAGACGGCGGAGGGCGCGGTGCTCTACCTGGGACCTGCCGCCGTGGGGGCCCTGCTGGCCATCCGGCCCCAGGAGGCGGTCGTCGACCCGGGCACCAGCGTGTTCGGGCTGTCGGTCGGCCAGATCTCCCGGAGGATCAAGGCGGCGACGAAGATGGCAGGGCTGAGCCACGGCTTCAGCGCCAACTCGCCCAGAGTCGGGATGGCCCAGGACCTGAGCGCCGCGAGGTGGAGCTGCCGGAGCTCATGACCGCTAGACGAAGGGAGAGCCCCACGATGCCGGCCAGGTACACCCAGGTCCAGGCCGCGGGGCCGTCGCCCAGTACTACCGAGGTACCTTGAGGCAATAGGATTACAGACAGTCGACCGACCGCCTGAGCAGTCCAAATACCCTTTGGGGGTTATGAACACATGGAACCTGCAGACTGGAAGGATTTTCTTCTAAGATACCCGTGGATGCCCTCCCGTCAGCTTCACCAGCAGTTTGAGATCCAGAAACACGACATCGACAATTTCCGCAAGAAGCCCGAGGTCCGTGCGGTTCTGGCCCCGTGGAGAATTAGCGCAAAGCAACCGGCGGCACGGCTACGTGCGATTCTCGAGAGTGGTTGGAAGTATTACCTCACGCAAGTAGAGCACATAGACTTCGATAACAGTCCCACCTCTTGGGTGCCTGAATTAATTGCAATCAAAAACATCTGCAAAAGCGGTTTCTCATTCTTAATAGAGTCCAAGTACCTGAAAATTGCGTGTCCTGATGCCTTTGAAGACTTTCGGGATCGAGGTTATACCAACGCCGCCTTAGCTGCATATGAATTCTTCCCTGGCAGTGATTTCCTACGACGTAATGCAGTCCTTCCTTACATGTTTCAACAAACGCACAGCGATACGCTGGAGACGACAGACGCGCAGAGCATGATTGAACATGTTTACCTGAACTTTCTTTCCGTATCAGGTGGAGCGACTTCAACAGAGCAGTTGCATTACGCCAAGCTCAGATTGTTTGCGCGCTATAATGAAACTGGTTTCGTAACCGCCGATGAACTTTCTCGGTTCGGCGTGCCGGCCAATTTCTTTCTGAAAAAGGGCACCCTGAAATCGATTCTCGATGCACTCCACCAAAAGTATGGGGAGGAGCTTGGCTATTTTGCTGAGGTTGATCCGACATGGTCGAAGGCAGTCTTCAGGAACAAGTTCCCGGAACGAAATACCGAGTCCTGTGAATACTGCGGCGTGAGCCCTGCGGATCTTCATCACCTGGTGCCTCGAAAGAAACGTCCCGACCTGACCTACGATAGCGAAAACGTGGTAGCTTTGTGCGTTAACATCCATCATCGCATTACGAGAGGAATTTGGACCAGCGATGAGAAGAGTGCTTATGAGAGCGCATCGAAGGATTGGTTAAGTAGCTCCAAAGACAAGTGCCGGCGGCACTTGTTCAAGAGTGCTATGGAGCTGCTTCATTCGGAAACTTACGGAAAATCATTTGTAAGAAGCGGACGGGAGCAATGATGGAGGATGGTAGTTGGACATAGGACTATAAGCCATCCAGATCTCCCGCAGGGTCAAGGCGGCCACCCGTACCGCGGGCCTCGGCGGTGGTTTCTGCGGCCACTCCATGAGGGTGGGCATGGCCAGGACCTCCCAGTTGTTGGAGCGGAATTGCCGGAGCTGATGACCGTTGTGCAGTGGGATAACCCTATCATTCCCGCCGGTACACCGGGGCCCGGGACGCGGGGCCGTCGCCCAGTACTACCGGGGGCACCAGAGAGGTAAGAATCTGCCCTAACAGGTACAAAATTTGCAGGGCATTTCGCTTCTTCCCTATAATCGTACCGAGTCATTGCCAGCTCATAGCGACCATGTACTTCACTGGCGGCGTTAGTGCAGGAACGTATGGTTAGCAACTGTTGGGTTGGCGCAGATGGCTCCAAATCCGCAAGGAGGATCGCCACTCCATGTCCAGCAGAAAGGGTAACCAACCTGGCGCCAAGAACCCCCCCTACATCTCCCGGTACGTGGCCGTCGACTCCCACCTCGTTGAACGCAAGGGTTCCTCCGACTCGGTCTCCGCCGTCGCGGGTGAGCGGCCTGCAGGGCGCAAATTCGCCCAGGATATTGCAACCATCTGCAACCAGCTTGACGGCGAGGGGTACGAGGTTTTCTCCCTGATACCCACCGTGGGCGGCCGAATCATCGAAGTCTTTGTCGACGAGGACAAAAGCGAGTCTCAGGACCAGACACAGGCGTCGCCAACAGACTCGGTTTCGGACCTTCTCAGAACGGTTGCCGCCAGGCCGATGACGCCGAGGGAGCCCACCATAGAGGAATATGAACCCATGGCGGCGGGGTACAGCGTTACTGACGGCGTGATAATCACGGCCAAGCTCCGCGCATAGTTTGTTCCCAAGGGATTGAGCGCCGGCGATAGCCGACCTAAGGCAGTACCGCGATGTTCAGCCGCCAACTGGACCGGTTGCCTGAGGAACCCTAATACGTCGGATCGGGTCCCCCAGAAAATGCTCTCAGCACCTCCCTAAGGCGAGGAGGGCATAACACGCCTGAAACAAAGAATTACGACATCGCCGATACGAATCTGTCAGTAGGGCCCGCGGAGGGCACTTAAGGGTTGTAGTGCATGGTCAGGCCCTTGTCTCCCGAAAGAGCAGAGCCCCTGCGGCGCGCTGCGGAACAGTGGAAAAGGCAACTGGTGGACGTCTCGGGCCGCAACCCGTTGTTGAACTTCCGTGATCTGAGGGCGGGAACACTAAGCCTGACTCCTACTTCCGACTCCCACGTACTCATGCCAGAGGTGGACTCCCTGCTTGCAGGCAAGGCTGTTCTCCTGAGCAGCCTCTTTCCGACCGAGGAGGGTCATGCCGAAGCTCGGAGGCGGGTGTCCACAATCCACCGTCAGGCACAGGCGACACTTGACGAGAAGGGGATCAACACCCTGTTCGTCGCCGCCGGACTGGCGACCTGGGACGTTGAAGCAAGGTCTCGCCCCAATTCGCCGGTGGTCCTGATTCCCATCACCATAAGCCCCACAGATGCCGCCCGCAGGGATTTCAAACTGGAGGTATCGGGGGACCCCCACCTGAACCCCGTGCTCGCCCATGTGCTGCGAGAGGAACACGGTGTGGATCCATTCGGTGGAAACGGCGATCCGGCCGACGGAGTGTCCGGGTCCTTCGTCGCCATGGAAACCCTCCTCGCCGAACTGGCGCAGAGGTGGTCCCGGGTGCGCGGTCTGTCGATCAGACCCCGCTTTGTGCTGGGTAATTTCAAGTACGCGAACATGCCCATGGTGGCCGACCTGGACGAAAACCTCGATTCCCTAGGCAACAACGACCTGGTCGCCGCCATCGCCGGAGTGGAGGAGGCTCGTCTCGCCCTCGCCGGTCGAATCAGGGATCCCTCGATGGATCAGCCGGACTTTGACCCGCCGGAATCCGAATTCCTGGTGCTGGACGCTGACGCGAGCCAACACAGAGCGATCAACAGGGCCACACGCGGTGAGTCTGTGGTCATCTGGGGCCCGCCAGGCACCGGCAAATCGCAGACCATAGCTAATCTGATCGTGTCCTTGAATGCAGTTGGGAAAAGGGTGCTGTTTGTAGCGGAAAAGAGGGCGGCGATAGAGGTCGTGGTGGCCCGTCTGCAACGCGCCGGGCTGGGCAATCTGGTGATGGACGCTCACGGGGGCATCAAGTCGAAACGGGAATTCGCAAAAGGTCTGGCCGAGACAATGCGCGAAGTCCGTGCCGTACCACTTCAGGACTATACGGAGCTGCACCAGAGACTGCAGGAGACGCGGGGGCAGCTCATTGCCCACACGCAGGCGATGCACGAAGTCCGGACGCCGTGGAACATCAGCCTTTACGAGGCCCAAGAGAGGCTGATCGGCGCCCCGGCCCAGGTATCGACCTGCCCTGCAATGTCCTCTGCCAAGGC
Source organism: Dehalococcoidia bacterium (assembly GCA_965261885.1). Taxonomy (GTDB): domain Bacteria; phylum Chloroflexota; class Dehalococcoidia; order Lucifugimonadales; family UBA3495; genus VXOI01. Next base: position 82,115 of record CBDHDY010000039.1, on the reverse strand, counting down.
TCGGGATCTCGACCGTGCTTCTGTGGAGCAGCTCATGCGTGAAGCCCAGGAATGGGCTGACCTTCGAGGCCATGAAATCGCCTCCCACTATCCCGAATGGGCTGAATGCAGGGTGGACACGCCGGAGGAGGCCCGCGACGCCCTGACATTGCTCCGGAATCTTTCATCGAGAGCGCTCCCGGAAACCAGGACAGCAGTAGTTGGCGTTTTCGATGAGGTCGGCTTGACTCACCCACATACCGTGGGCGAATGGTACGAAGTCTTTAGGTGGCTAAAGGAGCTTGAGCACTTCACTGCACGGTTCGATAGCAAGATCTTCACCCTGGATCACAGCGCACTGAAGGCGGCATTGGAGCCGGCGAGGCACTGGTGGAAACCCTTGGCAGTTCTCATGTCAGGCAAGTATCGTGCGGCCAGGGACGCCGTCCGTGTCACCTCCCTGGACGGTACCAACATAACCGGTCAGGATGCGCTGTCGGTTCTCGAGCAGGCAGCCCAGATGCACGAGCATTGGTCCCGTCTTGCTTCGGCCACTCGAACTCCTGTCGTTCCGAAAAATCTCGAGAGCGCACTGGGGCGGCTCGAATCCCTGATCCATCTCCTCCGAAAGGCCGAGGACACCTTCGGTCAGCAGAATTTGCTCGGGAGGGCTCACCCTGATGTCGCGCAGTGGCTGAACAGAGTGTCAGACCAGGAGGAGGTGGCAGCAACACTGCCCAGGATTCGTGAGCTGAGGTCAAACCTGGTCAGTGCCGGCTTTGATGACATTATCAGCCGCTTTGGTAGAGAGCTGCCGGTGGAATTTGCCGCTGAATCGGTGTTCCAGTCCTGGCTCAAAGCAGTTCGCGACGAGGTGGTCTTCGGAGATCCCCGTGTATCCGGTTTCACAGAGGCAGTTCAGGACCGCCGCCAGAAGGACTACATTGAACTCGACCGGCAACACCTGAACGTGACCCCCGAGCGGGTCAGGCGCTCTGTTGCCGAGGCGGCGATCGCCGCCATGAATGCCCATGAGACCGAGGCAAGCCTGGTGACGCGGGAAGCGGCGAAGTCGACGCGGCACATTCCGGTACGGAGACTCTTTCAACAGGCTCCCCATGTACTGACCGCTCTGCGCCCCTGCTGGGTGATGTCCCCGCTGCTGGTGGCCGAGTTGATACCGGCCGACGCCAGTCTGTTCGACGTTGTCATCTTCGACGAGGCCTCCCAGATTCCCCCGGCCGAGGCAATTGGAGTACTGGGACGGGCGCCTCAGGCCGTGGTCGCCGGAGACGACCGCCAGTTGCCCCCGACGAGTTTCTTCGCCAGCCAAAACGTCGGCGACGAAGAGGAGGGCGAAGACGACCAGGACATGGCCCTGACCTCAAACATAGAGTCGATCCTGGACGTTGTGAAGGCAACCCCCATTCGTGAGGAACTTCTGCGGTGGCACTACAGAAGTCGCGACGCCCGCCTGATCGCTTTCTCCAACAGCAACATCTACGAGGATGCGCTGACCGCCTTCCCGGGCATAAACAGGGACTCTCCCATAATTCACCACCTGGTCGCAGCCGAACCATTACCGGTACGCAGGCACACCTCGCACCCCGACGAAGTCGGTGAGGTGGTGGACCTTATCCTGGAGCACGCCAGAGAACACCCGGACGAGTCTCTGGGGGTGATCGCCTTCGGCAGCGATCATGCCGACAATGTAGACAACGCGCTCCGCAGCCGGCTGCGAGATGCAGCTGACGGTCATTTGGACGCCTTTTTCGCCGAGGACGTCCAAGAACGCTTCTTCGTAAAGAACATCGAACGAGTACAGGGCGACGAGCGGGACGTCATCATCCTCAGCGTCGGATACCACAAGGCTGCCGACGGCTCGCTCCCCTACCGGTTCGGTCCACTGAACCAGCAGGGCGGAGAAAGGAGACTCAACGTCGCCATCACCCGCGCCCGGTCCCGCCTGCACCTGGTCTCGTCGTTCTCCCACCATGATATGGAACCCGGAAGGTCGACTGCACGCGGCGTGGAGCTGCTTCGGCAGTATCTCGAATTTGCGGACTCAGGCGGGACCCACTTGGAGGGTGAATACGGGGATATTCCCCTGAACGCCTTCGAGCTTGATGTGATGCACAGGCTGAGGGACAGGGGTATTCCACTGATTCCCCAGTACGGTGTGGCCGGATACCGCATTGATTTCGCCTGCCAGCACCCGGACCACCTGGGGAGTATGGTGCTGGCCATCGAAGCCGATGGAGCCAGCTACCATTCTGGGCACACCGCCAGGGAGCGGGACCGGCTCAGGCAGGAAAACCTGGAGGACAAGGGGTGGCGCTTCCACCGCATATGGTCGACTGCATGGTTCAGAAACCGGGAATCCGAGGTGGAGAAAGCATTCAGGGCGTGGCGGGACGCCTGCGCCAACTTCGAAGTAGACCGTGTTTCTCTCATTCCTTCCCTTGAGAATAAGAGCAAGCCAAGTGAGCCGGACATCCCTGAACAATTAGCGGCGTCCCCCCGGGGCCCAGCGCCGGGAATTTATCCTGGTTTGCAAATCACTGAGTATTCCAACGAGGAGCTGGTGGCCTTGGCGCGCTGGATCTATTCGGACACGCTCCTTAGAACCGATGATGATATGCACAAGGAAATGCGGAGTAATCTCGGGTTCAAGCGTGGGGGCTCCAGGATCAACCCTGCCATCCAACGGGCTGTCGATGAGGCCAAGCGACGTCGCTAACCCTCCGAATCACCCTTCGCCACCCAGGATGCGTTCCTGCAAGCCAACGGCTGGAGGTCCACCGGAGATGTGGGGCGTTACCCGGAACCCCCGGCCGCAGTGATGTAGTACCCGCTCAGTTCCCGCAACCGCTTCCAGAGGGCGTCCAGGCCGGGCCCCAGATTTCACCACAGCTGGGGAACGGTCGGCTGCTTATGCCGTACTGGACTTGCAGAATGGTCTCATCACCCGCCTTCGGTTCTCGGGCGTTCAATGCTTACCCGCAAGCTGGCGATCCCATTTTGCTGCCAGGTTCCGGATCGAAATTCCGGTCTGCTTCTCAAGTTGCCGATCACATTCGATGACGGGCTCATGTGGGAGGCGTCCCATCGGCGAAGCTCTTTGCTGCCATCGCTGTACGACACTTCAATCCACACTTCCTTGGTGCGTAGCAAGGCGGCCAGGAAGTCTGCGGAGTTCTGCGGATCCAGGGTGATCGGCAGGGTGGAACCCTGTCCCTCCCTGCGCGTTCGCCTCGCTGGAGGAATGTTGGTTTCCCGAGAATGCACCGGCAAGGGCCTCTCGCCGGGTGCATCGTTCAGGGCACGGGCGCGCTGTAACAGAAATTGCTCGACCAACTCCGGTTCAGGCTTGAATCCGCAAATCCGCTCAGCGGTCTCCGAGATCAGGTCAACCAAGATTTCATCTGGAGCTTCGACGATTTGCTTCCAGGCTTGGACGATGGTTTTAGTGGCAATCTCTGCTCGTTGCTGCGACCGCACCAAATCCTCGGCGTCACTAACCGCCCGGCCGCTGATCACCTTTTCCCGGGAGAGGTAGTCCATGAACCGTTGTTCAACGATGTCTGGCTCTTGTGATTCCAGGTCAATGGTCAAGAACCGTCTCTGTTCCCAACTCCCTGACTGCAAGGGCAGATAGAGCCACCAGGTGCGCCCATTGGTTAAGGCCGCCAGCTTCACCCCTTCCTGAAAGCAATACTCCAGTAACTGCTGCTGGTGGTTTCCCAGATTTTCGCTGGGACGTTTGACCTCTATGAACACGGCGTTGGCTGAACCCGGCTGAAGCGCAAAATCGACACGGCGGGTCCCAACCGTATATTCAGGTACAACCTGCGAAGGGTCGAACGGGTCCCAACCGCAAAGGCTGAGCAGCCGGAGAACCACACTCTGCTTGGTCGCGGATTCGTCCAGGCTGGTCAGTAATACGGTTTTTTTGATGTACTCTACGGCTCGGGATATCGTCTCTGCCATGCTCTTGTCCCTTTTGCGGCAACGAAAGGACGGATTCCCGTTCGTTGCCTGTTGCGTCGATTATATTTCAGCCTTGTATGAGGAGCGTACTGCTACCTGTAATCAGTGTGGCCGTTGAAGTCCATGAGAGCTGGTAATGCACCAGCATATAATTCCAGGGAGGCTCCGGCACCCTTGAGAATATCGACGCCCAGCTATCGTGTGGCAGTGTTGCGTCGAGCGTGCCAAGGCTGAATCCAACTCTAGAGAGTGGCTGAAAGCTTCACCTCGGCGGGCACACCGCTGTAGTACTGCAGCCCGCGCCAGTCGAACGTCATCGTATGATAGTTGCAACGGCTGTAGGATCGCTCGACCAAACCCGCCCCCGTGACCCGGTAATTTGATCGTCTTGGCCGTCATCCCGAAGACGGCCGGACTTGCCTTGCCGTGGGCTGCTGGATCTGGTCCAAGGCGGCCATGACCCGGCGGGTGATGAGGACCACTTCGCCGACGCCAGTCTGATCGGTCTGGCTCCGCTCGACGAGCAGACGGCCGCTGCCGTCGTCTCAGCGCCCGATGTCGGACCAGACGACGGCAGCGGCCTCCGAGCGGCGCAGTCCGCAGTCCCGCAGCACCAGCACCAGGCCGATGTCCACCATGCCCTGGCGATCGCGCTCCCTAGGCGAACGGGCCGTTGCCAGGATGGCCTCAATTGCGTGATCCAGCAGCGCTGGTGGTCCAGACGTGGAGATTGCGGTTCGCACAACCGGTCTTCTGACTGCTGGACGTAACCCGTGGGACTGAACGGGCCCTTCTGCCAACTGGTGACGACCGAAGACAAACACGTTGCTTTCGAAGGGTGATTACCCCCGTCCGCTGGACTGTGGCTTAGGCCCTCTCCCCCGGGCGGGTGTTTTTTGCCATTGGCGCTCCCACGGGGCCCACCCAGCCACCGGCACCGGTGGAGTCGAACCGGAGGCCAGGCGGGTAAACCGGCAGGGTCATTGACTCCACCGCGCCGGGTTCGGAGGCAGGCAATCCTCCGACCTGCGCTAGTATTCTGACGCGCCACCCCACCCCGTCCCAGCAAGCACAGGGAGTCAATCGAGATGAGAACGCCACGAGTTTTCCTGGGAGTCTTTGCCCTTACTAAACTTCTTCTGTTACTGGCTTGCGGCGGCTCGTAAACAACCTGGCCACGGCAACGTGGCTGATATTCAACCGGCTCCGGCAACCGGACATGTCGAAAAGGTTGGTGAAAATCGGGTAAGCCTGATCAAGGACACGGCCGGTCAACAGGGCCTGATGACCCGGTTCATCCTGAGCCTCAGCGGACAGAAGGAGGAGACCATCCGGGATATACCACACATCATCGGCAAGGTGCTGAACTCACCGGAGATGCAGGCCATCACTCGGGATGCCGCCGGATTGGCGCTGGAAAGGATTTCGGGGCGGCGGATCAAGTGGCTGATCGGGTGCAACGAGCATACCATCTACTTGATATCCGGCCGGTCTACCCGCCACCCGTTTACTGCGGCGACCGATACCCTGCAGGCCAGCGTGCCGGAGGCGGCCTGGAGGTTACACGAGCAGTCTCCAAATGCGTCGCCGGGAGAATTCGCAGAGCGCACCCTCGCGTGCCACTGTAGCCGCTTCCGGACTGACGGCCAACCTGATGATCGGCTACCTGAACGACCCCGATGCTCCCCGACAGATTACGGGTCGCGCCCGCCGGATGGGACCCAATGGATATGGAGACCAGGAAGGCACTACCATTACCCTCGAGGAACTCATCCCGCTCACCCACGAGACAGGTGAGCGGCTGGATTAATACCCTGCGAGCCAGCTGGTCGGGTTCCTGGCGCCCAGTTGCCCGAGTTGAGCAAGATCATCGGCGTCGCGACCTTGGTCACCAACCGCATCAACAGCTTCGTCGTGAAGGACGTGGGCGAGCTGGTGCTCTCCATCTCAGGCAAGCACCTGGGATGGATCAACTGGTTCTGCGCAGGGCTGGGCGCCAGCATCAGCCCGATACATCTAGCGGTCAACCCGCCACTGTAGTTGTTGAGCAGCCTGCGGAGCCCGTTACTCTGCAAAATCCGGGGACTGGAGCACACCAAGAGCCACAAGGAACGCCTCTCCCAGTCGCTCAGGCTGCACGAACTCCAGCACGTCATTTGGCGTATGAATCCGGGAGACGTCGGGGCCGTACAGCAAGAGCACCGGCACGCCCGCGCTTTCGAAGGGCTGATGGTCGCTGGAAGCCCACGCCGGCAGGGGCTGGGGTTCTGATTTCACACCCAGGCCTTCCGCCACCTTCAGAGCCAGCTCAGTCAGGTCCTCCTCCCCTGTTGCAGCAAGCAAGCCGCCGGTTGCCACAACGTCGAAATTCAGCATAGCCCTGATGCTGGCCAGCTCCTCATCACTCAGAGACTGGACGTAGTGAATGCTGCCGAACAGCCCTATTTCCTCGGCGCCGAAGGCAATGAACCGGACCGAGAAGGGCATGGACTCATTGGCCAGTGCTTCGGCCAACGCCAAGACCACGGCGATACCGGAGGTGTTGTCGTTGGCTCCGTCCTCCGTTTGCGGAACGACGTCGTAGTGTCCCCCGACAATGACCAGCCCGTCTCCGGTGCCTTCCAATTCGGCGACCACATTCTGGGATTCGAGTACCTGGGTTTCTATATTTACCGACAGGGTCACCTCCGAGGATTGCGCCATTGCATAAAGCTGTGCGCCAATCTGTGGCTGAGGGAGGATCAAGGCCGGAATCGGGACTTGCGCCCCAAAAACGGCGCGAATTGCTCCATGCCGGTAATGTTGCCAGTAATGACAGCTGCAGAGGCTCCAGCGCCGGCCGCGGTGTTGACCCTCTCCAGCAAAGACTGAAGGGTAACAGGATTGTTCACCGCGAGATCCTCCTGGTGCAAGAGCGCAATCTTTCCGGTCAGGTCCTCTCCCGGACCCTCCTCCCCCACTGCAATGGCGGTGCCGGTTTCAAGACCCCCTCCGGGTGCGGTGGATAGGATCAGCCCGGGAGACTGGGCCTGAATAGGAGACTCGACAATGATCTGGGCGTTCTCGCCGCGGGTCTGGATATACCGCTGAACGTCGAAGTACTCCAGGGTAAAAGACTGAACTTCCGCCGAGTAGCCCATTGCGTCCAGCCGCTCCCTCAGATGCTCGGCGGCGTGGAGTTCCTCAGGTGAGCCGGCTTCACGGTGGCCCAGTTCTTCCACCAATTCCTTGACGAGGTTATATGCCTTCTCTGACGCTGCCTCGTGTTCCTCGGAAACGTACTGCGGAACAGGGGGAGGCGCCGGTTCAGCGGTGGCTGCGACAGTCGGTTCGGGTAAGGGCGTATCCGTAGGAACAGGCGTCACAGCCGGGACGGTGGGAGTCGCCGGTGTTGTCATCGCGGTGGGTGGCAGCACAGCGGTAGCGGGAACCACCGTGCGGGGCAGTTCGGGTGTTGCGGGAGAGGCAACGGCGGTCTCAGGCGGCGGTGAGGAGGGGCCGGGCGCCTCTGTGGGCGTCCCGTCGGAACAGGCTACGGCGACAGCCACGAGGAGCAGGGATGCCAGGATGACAGGCGCGCTGGTCGCCTTTCGGGGCAACACCGCACGCAGGTTGATATTGAGCATATTTTATTTTTCCTTCAAACAGAGAGGCTGCAACTTACAGTAAATGCATTGCCAGTTCAACTGTAGTGCTATGCCTTACCCGAACCCACCGAGGGAGAGCCTTGGGGACAGCTCTTGAGTAGGCCAGAGTGGGCTCCTTTGAATCCGGGATAACGATTTTGGAACAGAAAACCGCCCGGAAAAAGGAGTTTCCAATAGATATGCCACAGAACAACCCCGGCACCATGCGCATCGTTTTTGACGACCACCGCTTGGTGGCCAATGCCAACCTGCTCCCGCTGGCCACCTTCGCCCAGCACCTGGACTGCGGGAACTCGTCGATCATCACTTCAACCTCGGCTGCGCGTCAGTGCGGGCGAAAAAGGGCTTCGATGAGTGGGGCGAACTCTTGAGCAACACTGTCATCGCTTCGGAGGTCCTGGAGTGGCTGTTGCATCACAGACACGTTGGGGTCGACTCCGGTAGGGGGCAGGAACGTACGCTAAGGCCGTTATCGGCGCTTTGGCCACGAAGAGCGTTCGTTCTAACCGTCCGATTTCGCGGAGAACGACGGCCAGTTCGTGCTGGCGCGGATCGGCGGCGAGGTTTTGCTGCAGCTGGCTCGGTAGAAGGGCGCCGCTGGCCGGAGTGGCAGCAATCCGCAGGATCTCCGGCCACTTCCGCACGATCACGTCCTCCCGGATTTTGTTGCCGGTCAATCCGGTCAGGGGTTTCGGAACGCGTCTGAGCTCGAGGACATGCAGGCGCTTCGACGGTAGGTTCCGGATGCGCGCACCATCGCCGACCAGCTTCGAGGACGAGGCGTGAAACTGGCCCTCGGCCGGGCGCTCTACGACCAGGGCGATCAGATGGGAAAGATGTTCTTCAATATCCTCGCCACCTTCGCCGATTTCGAAGCCGATCTCATCCGAATGCGTACCCGCGAGGGCATGGCCATCGCCCGCGCCAGAGGGAAATTGCGCGGCAAGCAGCCCAAACTGTCCGACAGACAGCAGCGGGGTCTCTGCCGCATGCATGCCACGGGAGAGTATTCCATCAGCGATCTCGCCGAGCTCCTCTCCGTCTCAAGACCAACCTGCTATCGCACACTCAACCGGCACCATTCCCCTTAACGTACGATCCTGCCCCCTACCGGAATCGACCCGCTCTTCGGAGGGGTCATCGGGTTTGTGCAGGTAGAGGTCCTGGTCGGCCACGGCCAGGGCGGGTTCGCTGAACATTTCGCAGCCGAAGTCCTTGCCGTAGGTGATGACGCAGCCGCCCAGGTTGATGAGGTGGCAGCGCAGGGGCAGGTGGCGGTCCACGTCGATGTGGGAGCCGTCCACGGACAGCGCGGTGTAGTCTTGGGGCACGTCCGGCGGTGGGCGACTGCCCAGCAGGCCCTCGGGGCCGGTGCGGGCGGAGAGGTAGGGACGGCGGCCCACCGCGGCGGTGGGCCGGGCGGCCGCGTCGGCGGATATGTTGAGCCCGCGCTCCAGGGTGTCGGCGAGCCGCTGGGCGCGGGTCTGGCTGGCCAGGGCCACATCGTCCAGGGCGGACAGCAGCTGGCGGGTGGTCAGGCCCAGGTCCAGCGCCATGATGTCCCAGGGATGTGCCGGTGCGTGATGGGATGCGCGACGCGGTGGGTCATCAGGGGAGAACGCCGATGCGGAACTTCTTGGTGCCGCACTCCACGCAGACGGAGCGGGAGGCGGGCCGGCCGTTCTTCATGGTGACGATCTCGATGTCCTTGGACCCGGTGCGGGCCTTGCACTTGAGGCAGTAAATCTCGACGGGTTCGGGCGGGGTGGTCATGGGCGGCGACTCCTGGGACGGGACGGGACCTGGGAATTGACGTCGCCATTGTAACCCGCCGCGGCGCTTCGCCTGACCTGCCGCGTTCTGGCGGGGCCGCCCAGCGGCAACACGTTTGGTACCACCACGACTGTCACCCCGGCCCAGAAGTCGGCCACTGAGGGATACCCACTGTGGACGTGTTCAGATGCGCCGGTGCAGTCCGTCAGTCATTGGCAGTCCGTCAGTCATTGGCATGGTTGTCCAACAGTCCGTTGCGCACCGCCCAGAACACCAACCCCTGCACCTTCTCCAGGCCCAGTTTCCCCTGGATGCCGTAGACAGCGTTCCGGACCGTGACCGGCCGGATTCCCCGCGCCTCCGCTATCTGGGCGTAGGTCAGGCCACGGGCGAACTGGACGAGTATCTCCCGCTCACGGTCCGTCAGGCCGGCCTCAGCCGCCGCATCACCCGCGCTTCCGTCGCCGCGTATCGCCGTGAACGCTTTTCTCACCATTTCAGGGGGCAGACGAAAGTCGCCCACAGCCGCGCTCCGCAGGGCCGAGAGCAACTGCTCCATATCAGTTTCCTTGAGCAGATAACCAGACGCGCCAGCGGCCACCGACTCCACCACGGCGTCCTCCGCATTCGATGCCGTCAGCATCACCACACGAACCTCTGAGGACGACTCCATGATCTCCCGGCACGCCTCCACACCATCTTTCCCCGGCATGATCACGTCCATCAACACCAGGTCCGGCGAAACTTCGGCCGCCATCCGGACGGCCTCTTCGCCGTCCGCGGCCTGACCCACCACCTCGAACTCGCCGGACAAGTCCAGTACCTGCTTCAGGCCGATCCTCACTATTGCATGGTCGTCGACGACCATCACCCTGATGCGCTCGTCAGTTGTCATCCCAGTCTGCCTCCTTGCCTAACGCTCCCACGGTATCACGCACGTGATGGTCGCGCCGCCCATGGCGCCGCGCCGTTCCACGGCCAGATGTCCGCCCAGCCGCTGGGCCAAACGGTTCATGTTGGCGAAGCCGTTGCCGCGCTCCGCGTAATCATCGGGAAGCCCAACCCCGTCGTCCGACACCGACAGGCTCACGACATCCTGGGCGAACTCCAGCTCAATGGCCACGTTGCCCGCCTCCCCATGGCGGTACGCGTTGGTGAGCGCGTTGTGCGCTACCGAGAAGAGCGCGCTCTTGACCTCCACGGACAGCGGCGGCTCGACTCCCGTCAGGGTCACGTTGACCGGCACCAACGTCACATTGGTAAAGCTCGCAGCATGCAACCCGAGCGAACGGTTCAGCTCCCGGCCCTCGTAGATGCCGCCCACGTTTATGGGGTGTCTCAGCTCCAATATGAGCGACCGGCAAAGCCGGGAAGTCGCATCGAGCGTCGTCGTCAACTCGGCGTTTGAGCCGTCGGCCAGCGTCTTCGCGACGTTGACGCCCATGCCGATCATGTACGCCGACTGCGCCGCGGTGTCGTGAATGGCCTGCGACAGCTCGACCCGCTCATTCTGCATCACCCGCTCACGCTCCACCGCACGCTGCCACCGCATCCGCTCGAACCTGGTCGCCAGGTTTACCACCGCAACCACCGCGTACATGATCACCACCCGGGCCAAGAGCGCCTTCTCGTCCTTGGCCTCAATGTCCAATCCATCCCCCACGCTCAGGCTGAGCGCCACATAGACGACGGAAACAATCGTCACCCAGAGCATGTTGAACCGGAAGGAGGTGAACAGCACCGCCAGTCCGGCCAACGCCGGATAGTAGAACAGGTGGATGAACCCGTGGCCGAAGCCGGTGCTCAACGACAGAACGGCAGTGATCACCAGCACGTCCACCACGTAGAGAGCCACCGGCCAACGCCAGGCAATCGGCCGGTCCGACCGGAGACGGTGGTGAAAGTACCCGTTGAACGCGGCCAGCGCCAGGAGCAGCAGCGGAAACGGAACGTACCTCACAACGCCGAAATACGTGTACGGCCGGTACGCCACCTCAAACAGCAGCACGGCGATCACAAGCCAGTGCGCCCTGACCGAAATGGTCGCCACGTACCGCAGACCGTCCGGGTCGAGCTGGCTGAGCGTCCAGCCGTTGCCCTGCAAGGCGTGGCTCGCCTCCGCGAATACCCGCCGGAGCCGGCTGGGGTGGGACCCGTGTGTCATGTCATCTCCAAGGCGTGAATCCATGTGGCGCCCGAGAGTTGCAACCGGGCGCTTCCAGCGCATCTCAGGGCAATCTAGCTAGAAGGCGCCTCGTCTGCCACAAGCAGAAGCGCCTGGCGGTCATGACGATAGTACCTGGACCGCGGCGCCATGGCTCGGCAATCTGGAACGTCGTCCCATAAACGTCCGCCCGTAACCGGTCGGTCCGTAGCGATATCTGCCACACATCTCATGATCTCTATGTGCGTGCGGCAATGAATGCAGAACCCAATGTGGCAGCGCAGTCGGAGCCGGTCAAGGGGGCATTAGTACCCGCTGGCAAGGGTACGAAAGCAGCCTCCATTTTGGGAAAATCGAACCTTACATTCCGTCAGCTGAGGCCGTAAAGTCTTTTGCCGTGGCTATTGGGCCGCGCATGGCTGAAAAAAACGCCTTGTTCTGACAGGAAAAGGGTATCGCCGGCGTACGTTGCCGCGGCGCGGGATGCAACGGCGACGCACACCACGATTGAAACCTGCTTCGTAGGAAGTACGTATCGGGAGAATATTGAAGACGAATATTGCCTTGAGATTGCCAACCATCGTAGTCGCGACCATGCTGATGGTCCTCGCTGTGCTCGCCGGCGCGGCTGGCACCGCAGACGCCGGCAGCCCCTCGGAGCAGCGGAAGTTCAAGACACAAATCCAGGGCAAATTCGACACGCCGGTCCTCGCGTCGGGCGTTTCAGTCCCGGCCGGCGCGGGATTCGGCGAGACGATCGTCGTCGCTCACAAGTGCGATTTCTCGTTCTTCACTGTGGGCAACTCGGCCAGCGCCGGAGTACAGGCGCTGGCCGAAGGTGGCGCTACCTCTGACTTCCAAGCGGAAGTCACTGCGGCCGTTGCGGCTGGAAACGCACAGGCGTCGTGGACGATCGGTGCTCCAAACTCACCCACGGGCAATAAGAATGGCCCGAACAGCGTTCCAGTAGAGGACGAATTCAGTTGCCTCACGGTCCTTGTCAAGATCAACCCGACCTCGGACTGGTTCGCCGGCGTCAGCGCACACGATCTGCGAAGTGGAGGCACCTGGCCCACACCCGGCAACAACAACAGCATCTTCATCGACCTGTTCCCGTTCGACGCCGGCACTCTGGACGGCACGGAGTTTGCGACCAGCACCACGGCAACATCACCGCAGGGCACAATCGCGAGTTTGCGCAACTCCGGCAAATTCAGCAACAACAGGATTGCGCGGCTCAAGCTCCAACTGAAGAACCCTGCGCTCACCAGAGATGTGGCAGCCGTGGAAGCAATCGAATCGATCATCGTCACCTGGCGTGAAGTCGCCGCGGCCGGCGGCTACCACGTGATGTGGAAGTCGGGCGCGGAGGCCTACGACACCGATGGCTCGTTCGGTCGCCGCCATGACGTCGTCGACGGCAAGACCAGGACTCATACGATCACCGGACTGACCGGAGGGGTCGTATACGATGTCCAGGTCATCGCCTACAACGAAGCCGGCCAGTCCACCCAAGAGCCAACGTCCGTGAGCCGGGACAGGGCGACACCGATCAGCGCGGCGACCGCCGATAATACGGTCCTGGTCGGCAACGCCACACAACGGTATCCCTCGACTGAGCAGTTGGGGATGGGGAGCCAATTCAAAGCACGCGCGCAAGCATTCACCACCGGTTCTGAGTCGGCCCTCCTGGGCAGCGTCACGCTTCCGGAATTCCGCAAACGAAGCAACAATGCCCTGATAGACGTTCACATCTACTCGGCGAGCGGAATCGATCCCGCCGCCAAGCTGCATACGTTGACTCGGCCGGACTTCTCGAGCCTTGGCAATGGGGTCGGTTCCGAACTCACCTTCAACGCGGCGGCCGGTGCACCGATCACATTGGCCGCCAACACGACCTATTTCGCGTACGCCGAATTAATCCAGGGAGAAGTGTCTCTGCTTCACACCAAGGACGACGACGAAGATCCAGACAGCGATGAGGGCTGGAGCATGGCCGACCGTTGTCGTGCAGTCTACTCTAACACCTTGTCAACAACACCCTGCGCATCCGCCCTGGGAGGGTTCACAGCGGCTCTGGTGATGGTGCTCAATTCGCCGCTGGCAGCTGGTACGCCGACCCTCTCGATTGAAGGATCAGAGGCCGTTGAGGGCACGGGTGTCCAATTCACGGTCAGCCTCAGCTCAGCGCTGGCAGAAGAAGTCACGGTTGAATACAGCACAGCCGACGACAGCGCGACCACGGCCGACTCCGACTACACCGCCGTATCCAACGCGACACTGACCTTCGCCGCCAGCGAGACCGAGAAGACCGTCACGATTGACACAACGGCCGACTCAACCGACGAGGACGACGAGAGCTTCACTGTCGAGCTCAGCAACCCGTCCGAGAACGCCCAACTGGGTTACGTCACTTCTGCTTCGGGTCTGATCATCAACAACGACCAGACCCCCCAGACCGACGCCACGCTGAGTTCGATCACGCTGACCGGTTCCGATGGCGCCACGATCGCGCTGACTCCGGCATTCAATGAGTACAAGTTCCTCTACACGGCAACCGCGAACCGCGAACTCGACTCGCTCACCGGAGTCGCGACGCCGAGCACCAGCGGAACCGTGGAGAGCATCGTCTACGTCGGTGGCGACGAGGACACGGACTCCACGGCCTACGACGCCGCCTGGCCGCTCGTACCGGGCGACAATCTGGTCAAATTCATGGTCACCTCGCCTGACGGATCGCGAATCAAGATCTACAAGATTCATGTTGAGAAGGACGCCTCAACCGACGCCACGTTGAGCGACCTGACCATCGTCGATGCCAACGGAACTGCGATCACACCGTCGCCCGCGTTCAGCTCGGCCACGACCGAATACACCGCCTCGGTGGGCGCCGCTGTGACCAGTGTCACGCTGACCGGAACCAAGAGCTACGGCGGCGCCGAGGTAAGCGGCGTCACCCTGGCCGGCACCGCGATCACCGACGACGATTTCACCGACGGCATCACGGTTCCGTCGCTCGTAGCGGGCGACAATCTGGTCGAGGTCACGGTGACCGCCGAGGATGGCACCACCGTCTTGATCTATCAGATCACCGTGACCCGAGCCGCCGGCTGGTCGGCGACGCTGACCGTGGGCGTCGACAACTCGTACGTGCCGCCACTCACCGGGTACACGCTGTGGGGAACCGATATCGGCGGGGTCTCCGAACAGAGTTTCGTCGTGGATGGATCGTGGTACCGCGTTGTTGGCATCATCCACTTCGCCGGTGGGCTTTACCTGAACGTGTCCAGGGAGCATCCCGGAGATTTCACGCTGACCATTGGAGATCAGGAATTCGTGGCCAGCGAGAGTTTGAAGCCGGCGACTGCGGCGGCGGGACGCTACTGGTGGGCGGTCGACGACATGGGTTGGGCTGACGGCGATTCGTTGGACGTCAGCATCGTTCCGGTGGCAGGTTCAGAGAGCCTGCCCGAAAGATCGTCACCACCTCCGGCAGGGTACTTCATGAATATACCGGGGAGTCACAACGGCGTTGACCGGTTCACCGTCGGCCTGAAGTTCACCGAAGACGTACCCCTGAGCTTCCGGACCCTGCGGGACCACGCCCTGTCGGCGACCAACGGCGCGATCACCAAGGCCAAGCGTGTGACGCAAGGCTCGGATCGTGCTTGGAATATCACGGTGCGGCCCGATTCAGCAGCCGAGATCGTCGTCACCCTGCAGCCGGACCCGGGTTGCGCGGCGGACGGCAGTATCTGTACGGCTGATGGAATGGAGCTGATCAACAGCCCTGCCGTCACCATTGCAGTGCAGCAATGATGAGGTGGGCGGGATGCGCCCACGACCGGAGAGGGCACCCTCCCACTGCGGCGGGCGCGGGAACGAAACAGATTGACCACGCCTGTCGGTTTTGCGGCATGGTGGTTAGCGACATGGGTTGCGCCGGAAAGGGTGACGTGGCGATCGACCCAACGTCGCTCCAACTGCGAGTATGCCGGATCTTTGGTTTCCACTTGCTCCTAATTTATTCCCTATTCACCGCAGGTACCGGTTGACGTGAGGGATGCTGAGAATTCACCTGGAAGTGGAGGACGAAGTTCAAGAGGTGATTCAGCGCGGCGAGCGAGACCGAGAAGACGGTCGCAACGCCGGTGCTGGACTACGCCAATGAGGAATCGTGATCAACGACACCGATAGTCCGGTTAGTCGAATACCCGAGCCGCGGGAGACTGCGGAAATCCGCATGGCCGACGGCGCGTCCATCACCCTGCGTCGCCACGGCAACCCCACCGGGCCACGGATCATGTTCAGCCACGGGAACGGGCTGGCTGCAGACCTCTACTATCCCATGTGGAGGTTGCTCATGGACCGCTTCGACCTCGTACTCTGGGACCTCCGCAACCATGGCTGGAACCCGGTGGGAGAGCGTCGGGGGCATAATATGCCAACCTTCGCCAGCGACAGCAGGACAATTGCCGAGGCGACCGATATTCACTTCGGAGCAAAGCCTCGCATTGGCGTTTTCCACTCTGTAGCGGGCATCGCGGCCCTACTGCATCAAGTCGAGGACGAAGACGGTTATGCCGGCCTGGTCTTGCTGGACCCGCCGATATGCCATCTTGGGAAAACGGTGGAGGAACTGTTGGAGATTGGCGATGCGACGGCGGAGCGGACGCGGCGGCGCAGAAGGTTATTCGACAGCTGGCAGGAATACACCAATTCCGTCGGGCGCTCCCTGATGTTTCGGCTCATTCCAAGCGAGACCCGGGACCTGTTGGCCCAAACCACGCTGCGCGCGTTGTCGTCGGGAGGATATGAGCTGTGCTGTCCGCCGGAATACGAGGCCCAGATCTACGAATATTGCTTCGGTTGGTCAATGCAAGTCCATCACGAACTGGAGGGCCGGGACGATTTCTGCCCGATCACGGGTCGATTCCGGTAAGGGGCAGGATCGTACGCTAAGGGGAAAGGTGCCGGTTGAGTGTGCGATAAACGGTTGGTCTTGAGACGGATAAGAACTCGGCGAGATCGCTGAGGGATTACTCGCCCTTGGCATGCATGCGGCGGATCAAGTGGCTGATCGGGTGCAACGAGCAGACCATCTACTTGATATCCGGCCGGTCTACCCGCCACCCGTTTACTGCGGCGACCGATACCCTGCAGGCCAGCGTGCCGGAGGCGGCCTGGAGGTTACACGAGCAGTCTCCAAATGCGTCGCCGGGAGAATTCGCAGAGCGCACCCTCGCGTGCCACTGTAGCCGCTTCCGGACTGACGGCCAACCTGATGATCGGCTACCTGAACGACCCCGATGCTCCCCGGCAGATTACGGGTCGCGCCCGCCGGATGGGACCCAACGGATATGGAGACCAGGAAGGCACTACCATTACCCTTGAGGAACTCATCCCGCTCACCCACGAGACAGGTGAGCGGCTGGACGAATAGTTTGCGAGCCAGCTGGTCGGGTTCCTGGCGCCCAGTTGCCCGAGTTGAGCAAGATCATCGGCGTCGCGACCTTGGTCACCAACCGCATCAACAGCTTCGTCGTGAAGGACGTGGGCGAGCTGGCGGTCTTCATCTCAGGCAAGCACCTGCGGTGGATCAACTGGTTCTGTCGTTTACACATGCCGGACCATCCGTCGCTTCTGCACGGTGGCAACGTCTCGGCAAGGCTGTCCCCCAGTACCTACGTCCTGTGCCGTGTGATACCTTCCGTTTCACGACAAGCCCAGGCAGGCAGCCCGACGGCACGGAGGCACCACCATGAGGTTCGCAGCGTTCACCACCGTGGCGGCATCCGCAGGTGAGGCCACCAACGCCGCCGACATGCTGGACAACCTGAGACAGCAGACCATCCTGGCCGAGGAACTGGGTTTCGAAGCCATCTGGCTCGGAGAGCACCACTTCGGCCCCTATGGAGTCGGCGACCTCCCGAACCCGATCCTGCTGGGAGCAGACCTGGCGGCCCGTACCTCCAGGATACGCATCGGGCAGATGGCCAACATCGCTCCTTGGTGGCACCCCATACGTCTTGCCGAGGATCTGGCCATCCTCGATAACATGACGCGTGGCCGGATTGAGGTCGGCTTCGGCCGCGGTATCTGGCCCTACGAGGGTCCGCAGTTCCACCCCAACGCCGACCCCCGGAAGAACGAGGAGAACCGCGAGCTCTTCCGGGAAACTATCGATATCGTCCGCAAGATATGGGCGGATACTTACTTCTCCCACGACGGCCCCAACTACCATTTCCCTGCCGAGGGCACGGTGTTCTCCCACCCGTCCATCCCTCCGGACCCGTCATGGCAGGATGGCGAGCGGGTCACCAGGCTCCGGGTGACTCCCAGGCCCTATCAGCAGCCCCATCCGCCGCTGTGGATGACCGTATCCACCGACAGCTCGGTCGCCACCGCGGCCGAGATGAGGCTGAATGCCTGCTACTGGCAACCCCCGCCTGCCAGGATCCGGCAGAGGATGGAACTCTACGCCGAGGTCCGGTCCAAACTGGAGGGCAGGCCGTTCTCCATCGGCGAGGGCCAGGCCGTCATGCGCTCGACCTACGTAGCCTCGTCCATGGAGGAGGCCCGCAGGGACGCGGAGGCCGCGATCATGTCCTCCTTCACCTACAACGACCCGTTCCGGGGCAGGCAGGTGTTCACCAACCCCGGCGAGGAGCTGGCGCAGGACGTGAAGCTCGACTGGGACTTCCTGGAGCCGCGCACACTCCTCGTTGGTTCTCCCGACAACGTCGTCGAGAAGGTGCAGGAACTGCAGGAGGTCTGCAACCTGGACTACCTGCTGGTCGAGTTCACCCACCCAGGAATGTCGCTCAAGAATTCTCTCAGGAACCTGGAGAGATTCGCCACAAAAGTGATGCCGGGGTTCGTCGGCGGATAGGCCGCCAGCCGCGCCCCAACAAACCAGGCCAGCAGAGCAACAACCAGGGGCGGCACCATTCAGTTGGTGCCGCCCCTCCACTTGGGTCCCACCATGGCCCGAACCCGCCAAGACCCAGGAAAACCTGGTGGCCCGACACAGGGCTACAACGGTAGCCATTGCGTGACCCGGAAGGCCGGTCCACTGCCGCAACACCTCCGGGCCTCCCCACAGAGAGGGGGCCACGCCACAGATAAGAGAAGGGCCGAGCACCACCGCTCGGCCTCTCTCTTTGCCCGCCCCTCAGGGGCCGAACCGGCTGCTCGACTGCGTGGCGCGTGTGGGAACCCGCCGCCACAACAGGTTGAACTCACGAGTTCGTCAGAACTCCTCACGCAAAACCCACGTCAAGCAGAAACCGCATGGCGCCGCCAGGGGCACTGTGAGGCTCATTCTCAGCCTCAATGATCAACGACAATTAGTCTTGCCGGTTGGCGACGACTATTTTTGCCGGTCCCCAAGAGTAATCATCCGGTACAGGAGGTGCCGGATTGGTTACAGATCAGCAAGTCGCAACACTGAGGCAGAGACGAATGGAAGGAAAGACGCAACATACGGCGGCGGCAATGGCGGGGATGAGCGAGCGCTCGGCCCGCAAGTGGCAGTGCGGCCCGTTGCCGTCGGAGACCAAGACTGAGCGCCAGTGGCGCACCCGTCCCGATCCCTTCGACGGAGTCTGGGAGAAGGAGATCCTGCCCCTGCTCCTGGGCGAGGCCGCCGGCAGGCTCAGGGCAACGACAATTATCGAGTGGCTGGAGGAGCGGCATCCCGGCCGGTTCAGCGCCTCGCAGCTGCGCACCCTGCAACGACGATTACAAGACTGGCGAGCGCTCAACGGCCCGGACCAAGAGGTCTACTTCCCCCAGGAGCATCCCCCGGGCCGCGAGGCCCAGCTCGACTTCACCCACTGCAACTCCCTGGGAGTGACCGTCGGCGGTCGGGCCTATCGCCACCGGCTGTTCCAGTTGGTGCTGAGCCATTCCGGGTGGCGCTATGCCCAGGTGGCCACCGGGGAGACCTTCCTGGCCCTGAAGCAGGGGCTACAGAACGCCCTGTGGGAGCTGGGCGGTGCGCCTCGGGTGATCCGCTCGGACAACACCTCGGCCGCCACCCACGAGATGAGGCGCAGCCGCGGCAGGGCCCTGAACGGCAGCTACGCCGAGCTTCTGGACCACTATGGGCTCGAGTCCACCCTGATAAATGCAGGAGAGTCCCATGAGAACGGCGTTGCCGAGCAGGCCCACTACCGGCTCAAGGACGCCATCGACCAAGCCCTCATGCTGCGGGGCAGCCGCGACTTCAACTCCCTTGAGGAGTACGCCGGCTTCGTCCGCAAGGTGGTGGACCGGCGCAACCGGCTGGTGATGGGGAAGCTGGAGGAAGAGCGCCCACATCTGCTTTCCCTGCCCCCAGCCCCGGTGCCGGAGTACGTCAACCACCGGGCCCGGGTGCGCAAGTGGAGCACCATCCAGGCAGCCGGACGGACCTACACCGTGCCCTCCCGGCTCATCGGGAGGGAGGTGCAGATCCGGCTGTACGCCGAACACTTGGAAGTGTACTACAAGGGCACCTTCGTGGATCGAATGGAGCGGGTGCGGGGCGAGAAAGAGGCCCGGGTTGACTACCGCCACGTCATCGGCTCCCTGGTGCGCAAGCCCGGGGCCTTCGCCCGCTACCGGTTCCGGGAGCAGATGTTTCCCACCATGACCTTTCGCCTGGCCTACGATGCGCTCCGGGAATGGCGTGGGGAGCGGGCCGACGTGGAGTACGTGCGCATCCTGCACCTGGCGGCGACGACCATGGAGACCACGGTGGACAGCGCCCTGGCCCTGCTCTTGGAGGCGGGCGGACCCTTCGACTACGCCGCAATCAGGGAGCTGGCCAGTCCCGCGCCGCTGCAGGCGCCGGCACTCAGCCTGCCCGGGACGCCGGACCTGAGGGTCTACGACTCCCTGCTGGCGGAGGTGGCCTGATGCTGGACACCCTGACTACTGACACCCTGATGACGGACACAGTGGCCATACAGGAGCGGATCGGGGAGCTGTGCCACCAGTTCCGGCTGCCCACCATGGGTGCGCAGTCGGTGTCCCGCTTCACTGCAGCCGGCCACGGCGACGCCCTGGAGACTCTCCTGGAAGTACTGGAGCAGGAGGCCGAGGACCGCAGGCAGCGGCGCATCAGCAGGCTGCGCACCGCGTCCAGGCTGCCGGCGGGCAAGACCTGGGAAACCTTCGAGCACGACCGGGTGCCTCTGTCTCTCAGACAGCAACTGGGGGAACTGGCCGACGGCAGCTTCGTCGACCGCGGCGTCAACGTCCTGGCCTTCGGTCTTCCCGGCACCGGGAAAACACACGCCCTGTGCGCCTTGGGCCACCGGCTGGTGGAGTCGGGCCGCTCGGTGCTCTTCGCCCCGGCCTACCGGCTGGTGCAGGATCTGCTGGCAGCCAAGCGAGACCTGGCCCTGCCGCGACAACTACGGAAGCTCGACAGCTACGACTTCCTGCTGCTGGACGACCTGGGCTACCTGCCCCAGGGGGCCGAGGAGTCGGAGCTGCTCTTCACCCTCATCGCAGAACGCTACGAGCGCCGGTCCCTGGGCATCACCTCCAACCTGGTCTTCTCCCAGTGGGAGCACATCTTCGCCAACCCCATGGCCACCGCGGCGGCCATCGACCGGGTGGTCCATCACTCGGTCATCCTGGAATTCAACGTCCCCAGCTACCGGACCGGAGTGGCCCAGCAGCGGGGGCAGGATAAGGAGGTGAACCGGCAAGAATAATCGACGCCAACCGGCAAAAGTAGTTGACGTTAAACAGTAACACAGGTAGGCCACCGTCACTCCGCCCTGATGGCCCAATTTCTCGGCGCCATTGACATATAGAACCAGTGCAGCACGCTGAATTCATCGGTGGAAATTGCTACTTTGGTTTCCGAAACTATTTCTGGGCGATTGGTTCCGTACGCTCTGTACGGGCCCGTCAGTGTTCGGTACCAAAGGGGAGACTACCATACTCCAAATCGGCGAGTTCCCTCCAAACAGTTTCGCTCCATTCTCTGGCCACAGTTCTTTTCCAAATTCGTAGAGCTAAGAGAGCTCCGACCGCCCCATGTTTTTCGCAGTAATAGCCCTTGCAAGGACGGTCGCAAGGCACCCGTTGGCCGCCTTTGGTAACGTACTGAGCGCATTTCCCCTGCCAGGGGGTGTATCCCCGGACTCCGCCGCGTTTTCCTTCTAACGACCTGGTTCCTCCACTTACTGGCATGATTACCCTCAATTCTCCTGGGATTTAGCGAAGAAAGTCCACTCGAAATTTGGAATGCTGACTTCTAATTCTCCCCGGTTTATAACTGACTCCCTTGTTTCCTCGGGCTATTCCTTTAAGGGCTTTGCCTATTTCTTCCGCTGCATATGCTGCCGCTTGGTGGCCAATCGACTGCTTGACCCGCGCGTAGTCCTCAGATGTCCCACACTGGGGACAGACCACCTGCTGGGGTATATCCCCCTCGAGAATCACGTGCGCTCCAACGCTGCAACTGCTGCACTTTATGGATTCATTTGCCATTTTGTCCTCCATACAATTAGCCTGCGTCCCTCTCAAACTGCCAACGCACTTCCCCCGTTCCCACAAATTGGGACAGAAGCCTGTATTCGCCCTTTCCAAACCGCACCCGTCCGGCCACGATGGCCGGATGGACCCGAGCTTCCCAGGCCATTCTAAGGACTGCCATAGGACTAGGATCTGCCATGATTACACCATCGTCCCAGATTTCTGGAGGTATCAGGGCTTCCTGCGCCATGTCGTCCGCCTCTTGTTCGGCGGTGTCACTGCCGCCGGACTCCACGCCGCGCAGGCTGTGGTCATCCACAAAGCCGTTCTCATCGCTGCACTCCTTAAGGTGAAGGCCCACATGGGCCAACTCGTGCAGCAGGGTGTACCAGAAGTTGTCTATCCGGTCGTAGCGCAGGGTCAGGCCAATTACCGGATTGCTGTCGGGCAGTCGCAATGCGGCGCCGTCCAGATGCGTCCTGGGCAAATGCTTGACATACTCCAGGCCGACCCCCTGCTGGAACAGAAAGTCCCTGGCCCGGATCGGTCCGTCTTCCAGCACACTCATCTGAGCGACTTCACGCAGTAATTCGGTAGTAATTACTCCTGGCTGGTAATCGACCCTTGACTGCCTGTGCTGGGACTGGGCCAGCACCTGCCAACACCAGGCCCGAAGGGCATAGTCGTCCGTCTTGGCGTTGACTCTCCGGCTATCGTTCTTACGGTACAGCGGAGCCGGCGCCAAAGCACCAACACCAGCCCTGTTAATCAAGTCGGTGATTAATTCCTCAGCCCGGTCCTTCAGATTTTTGGCTTCGGGGAACCAGCCGAGCCTTGCCATGGCGGTGAGCGGGAACCTGCCGTACTCCAAGCCCGGCGCAGTATCCGAAAGGGTAGCCCCCGGTTCCTGCAACAGTACCTCAGCCGAAATCCCTAGGTGTTGGTGCAAGGCGCGGGCCATGGACATGGTGATGGATCGTTTTCCCGATAGGACCTCCGAGACCTTGGCCCGACTGCCGATAAAGGGCATCAGATCTCTGGCGGTGAGGTTGGCTTGGTCCATCCGGAACTTGATGGCAGAAATGGGGTCCGGCAATGCCATGGCATGGTGGCGTTCCTCGTAGAGTTCTACCAGGTCCACTAGCACGTCCAGCTCAATGCGGCTGGGGGTTTCCAAATCCTCTGCCTGACCTTTAGGCCCCGATAGTTCATCCATTAACTCGGAGATCCGGGCCAGCGCGTTTTCGTAGTCTTCTTCAGAGCGTATTGCCCGGACTTGTACCATTGTTACACCTCCTCTGCGTTTATTCTTTCGTATTCCCGATGAGTCCCGACAAATCGTATATAAACATACCTCGCTGGGTAAAATATTCTCGCAACGATCCTGTAGTTCCCGCCTCGAATTCTGAACACGACCCTGTCATCGCCTAAAATGCTGGCATTGGGGAATCGATCCATTACGCTGGCCGGAGTAGGCCAGTCCGCTTGCCGTACCTCCTGGTACCAAGCCAACAGCGGATGTTCCGACTCTGGATGTCGCTCCCAGTATTCACGTAATGTTTTTCGGGAAATGATCCGCAATGGTCAATAACTCCATGCCTCCCAGCAATGCTAATATTACATTGCTCCCTATTATTTAGCAAGCGCCACGAGAATTCTCAGGGAATCGATCCTTGGCTGGGGACATGGCGAGGGTTGGCTGATGGGTTACTGGATTGGCCAGCAACCCGGTCTTGACTGGTTCCCCTCAATGGCGGCGTCCAATCTGGCCGCTTCAGACTGTTGCTTTCGCCAGTGGGCAAGGACCAGGAGGTGAACCGGCAAGAATAGTCGTCGCCAACCGGCAAAAATAGTTGACGTTAAACACCTGTCCCCTTCAAATGGTGCGGATGGCACTCTGCCTTTGTGACCCACCACTGGACAAGCTGAAGGTGGGAAGGGAGTGGCTTGTTGCCCAGTGTCACAAACGCGCGTTTGTGACACCACCCCAGCCGGGCGACTGATCTACATGGACCGCGCCATAGCTGACCAGAAGCTAGTACGAAGACCGCCCTGCTCAGGTGTCACCTCTGGGGCAGGCTTGGCAGGAATCAACCGCCCACTGCCAGCGATCTTTCGCCCACACGGCCCACTGTGGCGCCGTCGCGCACAGGGCTTACCTGCGGGCTGCAGGTGATCGAGGGTCTTGCACAGGGTGGGAGTGGAGTTCCCGTCCCTGTCGGAAGACTTTGACACGTCCATGGCCAACAGCCGGCTCCAGCTCTCGATGGTGCTCGCCTTCAGCGAGTGGTGGCGGAACTCGATCAGGGATCGCTTGGTCGCGGGCCAAGCGAGGGCGCGGGCCGAGGGCCGTTTCCCTGGCCGACGGCCCAGCTTAAGCGAGCGGAAACGAGAGTACATCAGGGTGGAGCGATCGAGGGGGGTGAGCCAGCGGGAACTGGCCAAGCGCCTGCAGGTCAGTCGCTGGACCATCCAACAGGTGGACAGGTAGAGAGTCGGGTGAAAATTGCAGCCTCTGCACGGAGCATGGCCAGTTGGCAGCCTGACTCAGTTACGCCTCCAAGACCCTGCCGGCGAACGGCCAAACGCTCCGGTGACGGCCCCCGAATCCTCGCGATCCCAATCCGGTCAGGTCTTCCATCCACTAGGATGGACGGCGAACAGCCCAGACGTGGTGCCTTCGCTATCGAGGTTGACCGGTCAGGCCGGTTAACCTCGACTACGGTAAAGCCGCGACCGCTCAGGAACCGGGCAAGTCCGGCGCCGTAGGAACCGATGCCCTCGACCCCGAAGGCTCGAACCTCACCCAGCTTTCGGGACCACCGTTCGAGCTGCCCATACCCGTAGCTGGTTGCTGGGGGCGGAGCGCTGGGCGAGACGCACGCCCTGCTGGTCAATGGCAACGGCCAAGTGCTCGTCCTGGTGAGTATCGACACTGATGACCACCTGAACAGCACAGATGACTTCGCGACCGGCGACTGCTGTCATTTCCGCCTCCTGAAGGAGTAGCGCGTCGGCCAGGCGAGTGGACAAGACTGCGAAGAGACTTGAAGCCAGGCTCCTTGTACCTTGGCTTCACTATGCCTACCTTGAGCTAGCCGGACTATTGATTCCTGCGTTTCGATATCGACGGCCTCAGTTGGATCATGTGTGTTTTCTGTGTTACGAGCCACTACTCGTTACTTTGGAATGGCGATCTTACTCGAGGCAGTCTATTCGCGCCAGAATTTGCTCTGCCAAGTCCTTGAAATCGCTGTACGCAACGGCAGCAGCAGCGGCATGGCTGCCACGGGCTCCGTCCGCGGGCGTCAGCTTGAAGATGGGCTTGCGGGCCTCTTGCCCCATCGGAACCAGGCTCCTGTAATGCTTGATGGTGGCGAGCCGGTTCGTATCCTCAGGCGGAGAAAGGGGATAGGAGTCTTGTTCTTTACCCAGCAGATTTCTCGCATATTCTTCAGGCATACGGTTGACCCACTTGTCATAGGCCTGTACGGGCCGGTCCAGGCGGACGCTGTGCTGCTGAACCACATAGCCTATAGGTGTCATTCTCCCTCTGGGAAGGGGAAATTGTGGCTGTTCCCAGTTATTGATCCGCTTTTCCCATTCCGTCCGCCAGTTCTGTAGAGTGGGTCCCAGATTGCGCAAGCCTTGGAGCGAAAACAGGTCGGCTCCGAGAGGAACTATGACACAATCGGTGGCGATGAGGGCGGAGCGGTTAATTGCGCCAAGATTTGGACCAACATCGGCGAGAATTACGGATGCGTCCATTTGCTTGGCACCGTCCTGCATGATCGTCGAAAAAGCGGTCAGTATCCTGAAGGGGCGGTATAGGTTAGTGGAACCCAGCGCGTTCGGCCATTCGGCGGACAAAGTATCTTCAAACCCGGAGAGAGCAAGGTCACCGGCAATCAGATGCAGGTCCGGTGTTATTTCCTCAAGCGCTGGGGAGTGTAAGTCGCCGACCTGCATCAGCGGCTCGACACATTGTGCAATAGTGTTCGCGACGCTCTCTCTGTTCCGGGCTATCCCATTATCCCAAATGACCTCCAGCCGTTGTTCATCTAGGAACGCGGCAGAGAGGTTGGCCTGCGGGTCGAGATCGCAGGCCAGCACCCGGTGGCCGGTTTCGGACAGCATCCAAGCAAGGTGGTATATGAGGGAGGTCTTGCCCACGCCGCCCTTGTTGTTGAAGAAGGTGAGGACTGGTACGGTCATCGCAGTGTGTCCTCCTAGCTCGAAATGGCTCTTATCGTAACGAGAACATTGTTCGTATCGGCATTGAATGCAATATCAGGGTGTCCCGCTTCTTGTAGCAGCCGTTTGGCCAAGGAGATGCCAATACCGTACCGTTGCACAAATCCCAGATTCCTCATCGACTCGGCAAGGTTAGGGTTGCGGTACGCCGTTACGCCAGGCTGACCAAAGTTATCAGCAGTAACGGTTCCGAACACACCCCCGGGACTCATTATCTCGATTCGATCATCGTACCAATAGACTCGTACAGGTGCGTTGTTACCCCCATAAGAGCGGTGCATGACAGCATTCCGGGCAATCTGCTGTATAGCGGTCATGGGGTAAGTACTCTCTTGCCGCTCCACGGATTCTGACAAAACGTCAACAGCAGTGCGGTTATGGCTGTTCAGTTTTTCGTCAAGACGCCGAAGAATATCTGTAATGGTTCCACTGATTGCCTCTTCGTCCAATACGGGGTCCGTAACTTCCGTGCCAGCCAGTCGGAGAAATTGGACGTATGCGCCAGGCAGGAAATCCTGAGGGTTTTTGCCAATTACAAGCAAGCCCAGAATTGTGGGGATAGTATCGTCCATCGATGCAACCATTTTCGTAGCTGCCAGTTTCTCCTCGATGCTGCGGTCGTTGGATTCCAGAATGTCAGGAGCGAAAGCCTGTGCCAAATACTCACGCTCGAACTGAAGAAGGTCCAAGTCGGGCAGCGTGGCTGAAGGAACCGGATTTATATCGAACGGTATGTCCCCGAAGCGGCGCTTTTCGTTTAGGATGCGCTCGTCCTGCGCCGTCGCAATCCCCCGGCGGGGGCCTATTCGGATATGTATTCTTCCACGGCAGCGGACAGGCGGGGAATCGGACGGCTGCACGATGACAACCGCGACATCTCCATCAGGTAGAATTCGTTTTTCCACCGTCATGGACGGTAGAGGAACGATGTTGCCGTCAGTTTTCATGTCCGCTAATTGCAGGAGCAAATGGTCTGTGACCGGCAGGCCTGCGACGGAACCATCGTCCCGCACGCCCACGAAAGCGACACCCGGCTGGCGGTGGTCAGGCAGGTCGTTGGCGAAGGCGCAAATTGCTTCCCGAATGTCGTCGCTAGTGCTTCTGCTCAGAACTTCCTTGAACTCGACACGATCGGATTCTATTTGACCCAACAGCCGCATCAAGTCCTCATTTTCGAGAGTAGTCAAAGCTTCGACCTTCTTATTTTCGCATAAAAATAGTATACCCTACCTTTGGTTAACTACTTACAGGGCCAGATGCATAGTAGTGCGACTGTAGTACTAAACCGAAGCCAAGGTGAAATGCGCAGACGGTGGTAGACAAGCGACGAGGACGGGTCATTCTCCAGGTACGGATGAGAGGAATTAACCCGCGCAACCCGGCTGATCATCATCGCCACTTAAATGTACATCCCACCTTGGCTTTAGTTCAGGTTGCTGAAATCGGCATGACCGTATATTTGAATCGAATTCCACCGCTACTGTGAGAAGAACAGGTTACCGCCTCTGACTGTGTTGGCCGTTTCGGTGATATCAGGAGAGGTTGGAGACGGGCATCCAGGCCCACGGGAGTTTATCTACAGGGATCGACAACGAGTCTACGAGTTCGACTTTTTTGAGATCTCTCCCCCGACTTTGGACGTGATGCGAAACGCATAGGGCCGCAGTCCACACGATGGGCATTGTGGGCGATGACTCCTCCGCAAGGGGTCATCAGAGAGTCAAAACCGACCGATAGGGGGCGGGGCTTTCTCGGCAAGTTCGCCCCAAAGCGGAAAGGGGTTCAAAATGGGATCATCCAGCTATGGCCCTTTTCGGATACACCCTAACCAGCCTCTCACTCCCCCTCACCCAGATAGGGGCACCCCAGGCTTTCCCAAGTATGCTCACACCGGTGGGCTGAGGTCGATCGTCAATGCTGCCGCAAGGCCGTCCCGATGATCGTCGGGGATCTCGCGCAGGATGAACTCGAGCAAATCATCCTGCCGGGGTTGTCCGAAGACCATGCGGTACACGGCCAGCGACCGCCGGAGCGCGGCCATCCGGTCTGCGTCCCGCGACAGCGGCAGAACCGGCGAGTAGCGCTGAATGCGGGCGTCATCCTCTGGGAACACCCAGTGCGGGATGAGTCCGCCATCGCCGGCAAACTCATCGTCGGCGAGTTGGTAGGCCGCATCCCACGGGTTGAGGAATTCGCCACCCGCGGTGGCCGCCCGAGCCTTATCCAGTGCCGTGGAACCCACCGCCTGCGCGATGTTCTTCCGGATGGCGTGGCCGTGATAGCGGTGCACCCGTCCTTCACGTTGTTCCAGGTCAACGGGGTTCGGGGGGAGGTTCCAGTGAACGACCGCATGGCAATACCAGTGAAAGTCGAGGCCCTCTTGCCCGACGGAGGTAGTGCTAAGCACGAACGGCCAGAAGGGCGAATTGAACGCGGCACGAACTACGTCCAGATGCTCACTCGCCTGCTGGTCAGAGCCGCTGAGACCGTCGTTAGCGTACCGGCGTGCGAAGTGCTGACGCATGGGGAACGTCTCACGTCGGACCCCGGTCGTGCCGCTCTCCCATGCAGAAACATCCAGACTCACGGCTGCCAGCCGGAGGGCCTGGCAGAGGGTATCCACGAGAGCGCTGGCGCCCGTCTCAGCGCCAAGGGATTCGCGGATGACGTGGAAGAACTCGTCGAGCACGGCGGAGAGCCCTCCCTCTAGGGCGTAGGCCAGCACTCGCCGCCAGTACTCCCCTTGGCCGCCAGGTACGGCGGGCTGGTAAGCGTTCCGCAAGAGGCCCTCGGATGTAGGAGTGCGAAAGAGGGACCGGAAGGCCCAGCCAGCCCTCATTGCCTCTGTCTTCAATTCACTGCCCGCAGTGGACGTCGATGAGATGCGAGAAAGAGCCCGCAGCGTCGCATTAGCCGGGGAACCCGCAGCGAGTTCCGCCATCACTTCGACGAGGTCGCGGGGCGGCCGCCCCATCCTGGCGGGGTCGGCGATCCCTTCTGTGACACGTGCCGCCAGACTATGCCAAGCCGTAGGCTCCGGATCATCCGTGCCGCCGCTGGTGGACGCACCCCTCGCGGGGCCTTGCAGCCACCGCATTGTTCCGGGTGTCTGCCGGTCGAGCAGAAGGGGGGCGGCGGCGTACCAGATCTCCTGTGGCGGCCCTGCCGTCGGCGAGTTGCGGGTCAGCTCAGCGACCTGGGGACGCAGCCGTTCCTCGATCGCACGCAATAATTCGGTCGCGTCCCCTCTCGGATATCGAAGTGGGTCACCGGCGTCGGCGAGTGTCGCGGAAGGAACCAAGAGCGCGAAGAGCGAGTAGGCCGTGCCAGTCATGTTCAGAAGTTGCGCTTCGTACCGGGCAGCTCGCATCGGCTCAGGAATGCAATGGCGCTCTGCGTCGTAGCTCGCCATGACGGCGATGGCCCTTGGCACCATCGCCCATGAAGAGAAGACCAGGCGTTTCGTGGCGGTCCGGGCCCGCTCGAAGTCATGCCCGAGGGTATGTGCCGGCAGCGATGGTGGCAGCCAGAGCACTCGGTGCAGATGACTTTCAGCGATGTCGCCCAGGAAAGCGCGCATCCGGCCATTCCCGCCGTCAACTGGATCTCTCTGTGCCGCAACCTGGCGGGGTAACTGAAGGCCGGAACTGCGCCGGATCAGCTGGGCGACCGCCCCATCAGGCTCCTTTTGAACAGTGGCCAGGACACGCTCTGAAAGCTGGTACCGGTCCATGAACGACAGCAGGTAGGGCGTAGATTTCCAGTACTCCATGACGCCGGGGGCCTCGACTGCCGCTGCGATTTCGCGAGCCTCAAGATAGGCTTCCACGTCATCGACCTGCAGGTCTACAGCCATCTCCGTGGCGGCCAGCATCGGGTCGCCACCAGCCACCCGGCCATGGCGCTCGGTTCGCGACATCACCCGCAGCAGCGAGGACTGAATCCGGATGCGGTGCTCCGACAGCCGGCAGGTCGCCTCAGGGCCAGCCTCGCCACCCTGCGCAGCCAGCGGAAGTTCCGCTCTGAACTGTCGCAGCGACTCTTCCAGGGGTTCGACGGATCCTCCGGGCCCCTCCAGGAAGTCAATCGTCTTCAGGAAGTCACGGTAATGGTCGTCATCCGCCTCGTGACTGAGCGTATACATCTTGTAGGGTGTTGCCGACAGGAGCATGGTGCGGACCTGGGTGTGCCTGTCTTCGTACTCGAACAGGCGACGCGCCAATTCTCCGCTCGTGGTCCCCTCGTCCATGAGGTCCCGGAAACGTTGAAACTCGTCGAGGATGACCAGGTCCGGCTCCAGTGCATCGAGACAGGCGTGTGCCAGGAGCCGCCGAAGCTTCGCGATGAATCTGCGACGCTGCTCCATCGATTCCTGGTCACGGCGAGTCGCGATAAGATCACGCACGCGTATGAATTCGCGGTGCAGTGGCCAGCCAGGACCGCCCACCGCGTCGCGGAATCGCTTCACGATACCCTGGTCAATCGGGTAATCCGGAATCCCCGACTCGTACTCCCGGAAACGAGCGACGGACCTCAGGTTGCCACGGAAGACCTGGCGAGCGTCGGGACCGAGGCTGCCCCAAGCCCGCGTGAGCATACGAAAGAGGATGACACGTTCCTCGACTACCCCCTCCGCTTGGGCGGAACCAAAGGAGGTGCCCGGTGTGAGGGCAATCAGATTCACCGGCTGGTCCAGAGTCCGGAGGCGGTACGGAAGCAGCGTGATCCGTTCGGCGAGTGCCTCAGTATCGATGGAGAGACGGTGTTTGATCCGCTCGATGTTCTGGCGCGCGATCGCCTGATTCGAACAGATGTAGATGATGTCGACGCGCGGCGTGTTCAGGGCGCTCAGGTGATCGATCGCCAGCGCGATGACCCCGGCGGCGACCAGAGTCTTTCCCAGTCCGACCTCGTCTGCGATCAGGAAACGCCGTGAGCTGTCGGCACACTTGAACAGCCTGTGGAAGGCATACTCCGCAGTCTGTCGCTGGAAGCGTTTCAGTCCCCCGAGCACGGACTCCGCCGCCTTCACGGCCGACGGCTTCGCACGGTCCAGAGTGCGCCCCAAATCGCGTCGAATTCGGCTCCAACGAGTTTCGCGCCAGCCTCGGTCTTCCGCAGGTCGTCGAGCAGCGAAGCCACGGCGTCAAGCCGGCCCGGGTCACTCCCCAGTGTCTCGAGCATCCGCTCCAGCAGGCCGGGAAGCGCGACACCCCACTCGGCGCTGGCGCCCTCGTTTACCAACAGCTCGCTGAATTCACCGAAAGACAGGTCCGCGTCCGGCGACAGGAGCAGCCAGAGCAGTTGCATCAGCCGCGTCCGATCCCTCAGCATGCCCGCGAGTAGCCGCTGCAGCCGGTCCTCAGGGAGGCCGGCGATCCGGATAGTGCGCGCGAATCGTTTACGCGCCGACCTGCCAGGTATCGAGGCCTGGATCTCTATGGCGAGAAACGCCGACAGTTCAGTCAGCGACAAGCCGGCGAACTCCACACCGTCCTTCAGCGGGTGTTGATAGTCATCCGGGAGCGTTGTCGGCCAGCAAGTCACGGCCTTGATCGGCGACGGCAGATTGAGAGGCTCGCTGAGTTCCAGCCTCAGGATGTACCGGCCACCGTCCGAGAGCGCCACGCTTGCCCTGAGATCGACCCTGGCAAGGGCCTCGGCGGCGGCATCGAGCAGGCGGTCCAGATGAAGCGCGTCCTCATCCTCCTTGACCGTTCCCGCTTCGGCCGGGTCAAACGGCTCGATCAAGCTGCGAAACGTTCCTTCCTCCCCCTCGGTGCCCTGGGCCAGCAGCGCATCGATGCCGAAGCGGCTCTTCCTGCCAACAAGTTCGACCATGAACTCCACGTTGCGAGGAGGATTCGCGAGCGCCGCTCCGGTGGAATTCGCCGATCCCACAATCACGTGGGCATCCCACCCGTCATCGATCACGTAGACCTTCGCGTGAAGCCCGGCCAGCGGCGGGAGCGACACATCAGAATCTTCAGGCTCCGGTTCCAGGCCGGGCCGGAAGGCATATACCTCATCGAATGCGCCGACCGCGTTGGCTGGCGCGGTCAACAGCGCCTCTCGCCTGCTGACGAGCGCGGCCCACGGACGTGGGCTCGCTATCGACCGGAGGAACTCCCCGTCCAGAAAGGGTGAGATCACCAGCAGCGGGCGGTGTTCGAGGTCCGGAAACGGGAGATTCCTGCGACTGGTACCGAAGGGCAGGAACTTGCCCAGGGCGAGCCCCTCGGGCGTCTCGAAGCGGACCCGGCGCAACTCGTCGGCGAAGATATCAATGGTCTCTTTCTGCGCGCCGGATATCGCATCGGCCGCCAGTAATGGCAGCGTCCGGATGAAGTCAGCCAGAGGGTGATTGACCGCGTACGCTCGGACCCGACCCTCAATCAGCTCGCCATCCAGCACCAGCGATGAATCCCATGACACGTCGAAGGTCAGATTTCGCGACTGGCAGACCAACCGGTATCTGACAGGCCCATCCCGTGCCACGTAGCGCAGGACCCACACCTTGGGATGGAAGACTGCCCCGCCCTCACCCTGCCGGGACGGGAACGCCGCGACCACCGACTGCTCCAGGAAAGCCAGTGCGGGCTGGCCGGCTCGCGGCACGGCCGTGTGACCGCCGTGACAGAACACCACGATGCGGCTGGCGTACTGGCGGGCGCTCTCAAGCAATGCGAGCGGGTCGGACGCCAACCGGCCATCCCGGTCCTGTGCATCACGGAAGGTGAACGCGAGGGGGACTGCCAGGAGCGACATCAGGTCGAGCGTGAACGTGGTGCCGACTGCACGATCGAACAGGTAACCCGCTGGAGGACGAAGCGTTTCCAAGAACATTCGGCGCTGACCCGGTTCAAGCATCCGCGGCTCCCAGTGCCTGCAGGATGTCGGCGGTAATCCGTTGCACCTGCAGCCAGCGGAATTGCAGGCGCGCCGACGTTGGGTAACCCCGGCGGCGGTCGCGAGCTTCAGCATACGTCAGCCGTGCGCGCGCCCCTTTCAGTGCATGCTCGCGTTGACGTATGAGATCCCGCGCCTCCCGCCGACCCACTAGGGACGAACCCGGCTGCGTCGCTGCGAGGACGTACCAGCGGTCGGCAAACTCCTCCGTGCGCCTGCGCAGCCTCGGATTCGCACTACGGAGACGCTGCCACATGGCAGCGCGGTCCCAGCGTTCGAGCTCGGGCTCAGCCGCTGCCATCGACTCGGACCATACCCCGAGCTCCCCGGAGAAATCGTCGATACTTTCCTCGTCCTCCAACGCCTCTGCCAGCATGTGGTCATAGAGGAGCGTTCCGCCCTGGTGGACCAGACTGAACAGGCGGGCGTCATGAAGCCACCCCTGCACGGATGCCGGCGCCGTTTGCGCTGCGGAATGATCCCACGGGAAAATGCCAGATCTGGACTCCTCGGCCTCATTCGTCCGCAAGATGTGTGCGAGGTAGGTCTGCGGGTGAGTGAGGACGATTCGTTCGCGGAGGAAATGCCCCTCCTCGGCGGTCAGCGCGAAGGACGCGATTTCGGGAAAGCCGGTGGGTGGCTTCGGGACGTCAGCCCAATTCCCCCGGACGCCATCGGCAGCCTCGTCCCGTCGACCCTCCACCTGTTCCTCCAGCGCCCGGCCGGCCAGGAGCCACGAAGATGGCTGTCTAATGGTCGCGAAATAAGACGGAATCGACCCCGAGTGCCGTCGAATTCCCCACCTAGCCAGACCCAACCAGTAAATCGACAGGGGCCATCGTTGGAGGGCATTCCTGGCCTCGCGCCCGATCACCCCCTCATTGGGGCCGTGGGACTTGTCGAGGGCATCGCAGAGTTGCAGCTGCAACTGGCGCGTGCGCTCCTCAGCACGACGAGCTGAGCTCCCTTCGACCATCTGCAGGATCCAGGGGATAAAGAGAAAGTAGCGGGCTCTGGTCTGGATCGTGCTGGTCCCCGGGAAGAGCGCGTCCGCAATCGTGTCGCGGATGCTGCCGATCCCCAATTCGTCGAGTGTTCCCGGCTCATTGAGCGCCGAGACGAGTTCCAGCACCGCCCGGCGTTCGTCTTCACTACTGTCCAACCAGCCAAACGTTGAGTTTGAGAGGTTAGTCATTGCGCACCCACAGCGTCACTGCCGCCTGACTCGCATCGACGGCCCGATATCATCTCGGCCCTGGAGTGGCCCCATAGCCCCGCCAGTGCGAGGTAGGTCCACATTCAAAAATTCCAGAGTGAATCCTAACATGGAGGTCCTTAATTCTGGGTAGGTTGGTCAGCCAAGTAAGGACCCTTC
Source organism: Dehalococcoidia bacterium (assembly GCA_965261885.1). Taxonomy (GTDB): domain Bacteria; phylum Chloroflexota; class Dehalococcoidia; order Lucifugimonadales; family UBA3495; genus VXOI01. The sequence goes on along the minus strand of CBDHDY010000039.1, from coordinate 47,545 downwards.
GGCTCACTAGGTTCTCCTTGAGCCAAGTTAGGCCCTCCCATTCGGGAAGGTGCGGTTCCATCACTGAAAGACAGCGGCTCGGGCGTAACCGTAGGTGAAGGAGAGTATGGAACACCCCCCGTACACTGTCACTTCAGTTCCGGTTGCTTATAGGCTATGCGGCAGAACCACAAGATTGAGGCAGTGTTGGCCCACAGGGCCAGCCATCCTGGAGGGCCGGATGGAGAAGCCGCGACGGCCGGGAACTTCTTGGCCGGGTTGTCCATACGCTACAAGCAAACGGAACCGGTTCACAGCGTCGTAGGGCCATCAGGTCTGTTCCATTTCTTGCATTCCCGCTGGTAATGTCAGAATATCGCGCACCTTTTCCAGCAGGCATTAGAACACTGTATTGCTAGAGGATACGCTCTACAAACGGGCGTCTAACGACACCCCGCCAGCACCTGCTCATCGCCGCCGCCGCAAGGCTGGCTCCGGGGTGCCGCATGGCATCAAACGGCTCCGTAATAAAACCGGGGTCTAACGACACCCCAGGACTTTTTAACGTCCTTTCGCCCGCGCCTCCGGGGGAACACTCTTGACGCACAGACCCGCAGCCCCCCGAGGGGGTGCCCGCCTCACTGAAAGGGGCAGGTGTGAAGGGCGTCATGGTCAAGAGGCTGGTCTACGCTGCTTCCGATAAGCCTGCAGTGGGACAGCTTTACAGTGGCGAATCATCTTTGGTTGGAACAGGAATTGCGGTTAGAATTTCAGTAACGTTATTGGTGTGGCAATGCGCTAATTGTCGTTGATCACAAGGTCATCCAGGAACTCGGAAACGGGCTTGACCCCGGTTACCAGCAGGTGGTCCCGGGCTCGGGTGCAGGCGACGTAGAGCAGGTTCCGCTCAGTGTTGTAGACCTCCTCCAAGTCCGCCTCGTCGACGATTGACTCGACCCTGGATTGGAGTGGGATAACCTCGCCGTCACAGGCCATCACCGCAACTGCCCGGAACTCAAGACCCTTAGCAAGGTGCATCGTGGCGACGATTACAGAACCCTCGACTTCCCCAGCACGATCATCAAGTACCGCGTTCTGCAACTCGGCGTGTTTCACGGCGGCCACGGCCCGGTCTATTTGCTCCGGGGACCGGACGAAAACGCTCATCTCGTCGGAGTTCAGGCCGTCGTGGACTCTCGCCCTCAGCCACTCGCCAACTGCGACGGATTCCGCCTCCCCGTCATCCAGCACCAGCACGGTTGGGTTCGGTCCGTTAAAGACCGAGACGGTTCCCTTCCTCCCTTCCGTGTTCCCGTCCACATCGGACAACTCGGGATCCAACAAGCGGTCAGCCTGGGTCCTGATCTGGTGCGAAGTGCGGTAGTTGATCCGCAGGGACTGTGATCGGCCTCGCACGTCTACTCCAAGTTCCCGCCAAGAGAATGGCTGTTGGAATATTCGTTGCCCGAGGTCTCCAGCGAAAAAGAGGCCGTTCGGTGTGCCACCGGCCAAGGCAGCGAGAAATCTCAGCTCGGGAACGCTGACGTCCTGAGCTTCATCGACAACGACGTACTGATACGGCGCAGACACCTGTCCAGCGACTTCCTCAGTCAGCCGACCGAACATTCCCGCCCAGGTTATCAACCCTCCCTCCCGAAGTCCTGCCTTGACCTGCTCGAACATCGGCCACAGCGCCTCTCGCTGGGCCTCAGACAGCCTTCTATACCGGCCGATGCGGCGAACGTCCCGGTAGTTGTCCCAGGCCTCCAACTGCCAGGCGTCAATCACTCGCTCCCATTCTGACATCAGAAATGTCAAGGCAAAGTTGGTTCCCACTGCGGCGGCGGCATCTTGAAGTAGTTCCTCAACTGTCTCCCGTCCCACCAATGCCGGCACGCCACAATGTGCTTCGTAGAGGTTCAGGCCCACAGCGTCCAGTGACTGGACGTCGAGCCTAGCGAACGCCTCGGGTTCATTGTTCATCAAGAACCCGAGCTTGGTTCGCAACTGGTTGGCCAGCGTGTCGGAGAAGGTGGTCAGCAGCACCCGCGCGTCCGGGTTGGACCTGGCCAGGTGAGCCGCCCGGTGGAGGGCGACAACGGTCTTGCCGGTGCCCGCGGAGCCGGACACCCTGGCCGGGCCGTTGTAGTTTCTTTCTACGATTCCCGACTGGTCCGGGTGCAGGAAGACAGTCCACCGTTCCCACGGGTACTCCAGGGCCGCTGCCAGTTCCTCGACGTTGTTCATGACGCGGAAGCGACGCATCGCGTCGGGGTGGCTGAAGGGGTCCCCTCCCGCCGGTACGGGTAGCGACGACTGCGGAGTCCTGCCCACGGCCAGTTCCAGCAGGGCCTCAGCGGCCTCGGCCGGCAGGTGGTCTGCCAGGTCCAGCACGCTATCCTCGGTGGCGGCCCTGACGTCGTCTAGCCACTCTTCAGGCACGCCGTACCCCAGCAGTTGCTCGCGGGGGATCCGGGCGAAGGGCAACGGCTTAGCGGGAGCCTGCTGCTCGGTCTCCACGTAGACCGGAACGACCACTTCCTGCACCACCTCCCGCAACTCCACCAGCTGCGCTGCGCCGGTGGTGGGGTGCGTCTCCAGACGACGGCGCTCCGCCCAGCGGTAGGCGTCGTCGTGGCTGTCCACGTAGCAGAGAACGACGTTCTCCCCAGCTCGGTGCAGGATGATGCGCAGGACGAGGTTCACCCTCGCCGACCAGAAGCCGGGGTCCCTGGTGCCGGTCACACGATGCAGGCTGAGGCTGGGATGGGCGATGTTGGTCTGCAGGTCGAAGGCGGTGGTCTTCGCCGCCCTCTGCTGGTCGTTGGGCAGCTTGGCGAGGCTGGCGGTGAAGGTGTCGGCTATGCGAAATTGCACGATTCAAACGGATCTAAAATTGTCGTGTGTCGATGTAAATCTTTTAAGTGCAGCTATTCGAATCAAGATGTAACGCCTGGTTCAGGATTATCGTTAATATTAATCTGAGCAGCCATTCTCCGTTTGCCCATTCCGTGAAGTTCATCTATTGACCGAGCAAGGACTTCCATTGGCATTCCAAGGGCATTAAGGATAATCATACTCAAACGTATTGGGCCATCATAGGATAGAAGCTCTTCTTCAGAAGGTATTGTCGCTATCTCTGGAGACACTACGAAAGTTTCGAGCGATTTACCCGGTGGTACGACTAAGCTCGAGTCTTGAATTACCGGAAAACCAAACTTACATACATGTTGCAAATACGCAGAATTGTCAACAAATGGGATACATCTCCATATGTTTTCCAGATGAGATTTCATGTAAAAGGGCCCAGTGACCTTTGCATTTCCTGTCAATATCCGATGTCGCCTCATTATTGATCCGATAATGTCGATTATCGCATTCAAATCTAATATTCTAGAAAAGGTTATTCCTCTACGCACTAGTTCATCTACAAAACGGTCTCCGATTGTATAATTGTCCCATATGGGATCTCCAAAGGATGCCTGAATCGTGGGAATAGGTATGGTTACAAACGAGTGGCACTGCCTGTCGAAATGCCATGTGAATACCCTATAGATCGGGTTATTTTGGTTTACTTGCCTCGCAATAAACCCATTCGAGGTAGAAAAAATGTTGTCGAAAGGCAGTGTCCACTCTTGCATAATTGTAGAAAAGTCTGCAAAACTACCACTATACCAGTGCCCCATGGTTTCGTAAGGATCAGAAAGGATGCTAAGGTGTAGGAACGACTGTTCCTCTTCAGCCTGTGAGATCGCCGGGCTCCATAGGACCCTTTCGGCAAGCCTTAGTCTAGCTTCCTCTCCCCTTTGAGCCAAGATGTCGAATGTCGTGCGGTCTGTTACGGGTGTAGGTTGAGATGAATCACCGACCCTACGGTAAATTCGCCCGTCATTGTGAATGTAGGGTGAGTTCGGGCCTTCGGGTATTTGGACTACTACTATTGTCCGCCCCGCAGGAAGTCCTATTGAACCGATAGGGCCTTCAAATTTCCTAACATTATAATAGACGGTGGGGTTCAACAAATCTTTGGCCGAGTTTCTTAGTGAATCTAAGACGCTCTGTATTTCTGAATCAGGGATTCCTGGAAAGCTAGCCGCTACATTATCTTGGGCATCCTCCTTGACACCCAAGAACAACCAGCCACCATACTGGTTGGCGAATGCCGACAGGCTCTTGGCCAAGTCCCTATTGGAGACAAGTTTTTCCTTGTATTCTACGTACCACCCCTCGTGAACCCCCTTGAGCCGATCGAGTTCCTCCGGAGAAACATCGTCAAGTCGTTCAGCAAATGGTCGGTAAAGCATCATCTGATCCACGTTGCCAGTTTGAGTTCCAAAATTACACGCATAGTGGCGCAATTCATATCAGGCCAACCGGCCACGTCACCCCCCCCCGGAACACTTTCATGACCTCGTCGCCCAGGTGGTTGATGACCTTGACGGCTATCCGCCCCGACTCCGGGCGCGGGAATGGGCGGGAGGTTGCGCTGTGCAGCGTGGCCCAGGCGTCCTCGTCGATTTCGGCCTTGAGGGTGGTCTTCAGCGACTTGTAGGGGTCGCCGGCGCCTAGGAAGTAGGCGTGGCGGACGAAGAAGCTCTCCTGGTTGTAGTCGGTGTCGATGAACCAGCAGGCGATGCCCTCCGGTCCGTCGCTGCGCACCTCGCCGGTGTTGGGGTGGAACACGTCCACGCCGTTCACCCGCACCTTGACCTGCCCGTCCCCGGCGTCCAGCACATCTATGTCCGGCTCGCCGAAGATGACGAACAGGTTGCCGCTGCCGGTGTTGCGCAGCTCGCTGGCCATGTGCAGGTCGGCGTTCATGCGGGCCTTCAGCACCGGCACCCGCCCCAGGCTCTCGAACTCCGTGGTGTGGGCGTCGTAGTTGAAGGCGCAGGCGATGAGCACGTCGAAACCGCCGTCGGCTGCCTCCCGCGCCGCCTCCACCAGGTCGGGACGCGACACCGTGCCGAACTCGGGGCCAATGAACACCGCCGCCCTCCGTTCGGGACCGGTTGTCGCGTCATCGTCGTCATCCCCGCTGCCGCCCTCGACGTACCGGCCATCGGCGCAGACAAACCGGCCCGGCCATGGCGTCAGCGACGTGAAGGTGATGCGGTCCTCGCGGTGGGCCTGCTGCACGCCGGAGCGCCTCAGGTTGTCCAGGATGATCTGGCCGAAGTCGTAGCCCGTGCCGTAGCCGTTGCGGGCCTCGGCGATGCCGTCGATCACCTCGCCGTTCTCGTCTACGCCCAGCACCCGGTGGGGCGAGATGCTCTCCACGGTGAACGGGCCGGCCACCCGCACCCTGCTGCGGTCCTCGTAGGGCTTGTCGTACAGGTACTCGTACTCGGCCCGGGCAGCGATGGAGGCGTCGATCTCCCTCTGCCGGGCGATGCGCTGCTCCCACCACTGCCGGTGCAGTTCCAAGGTCTCCTCTGACCACGACTCGTAGGCGTCACGCGGAATCTCCCACTCCTCCCACGTGTTCTCCAGCGCCCGGTTCAGCTCCTCCCGGAGCGGCTCCAGCTTCTCCTGGTACTCCTCCCAGATGACGTCGATCTCGGCGTTGTTGGCGATGTCCCTCAGGGTGATGTGGGGCACCCGCTCGTAGACGAACCCCTGCCGCACGTTGCCGTAGGTGGGCATCTCCGACGGGGCGCGGCGGGAGATCTCGGCTTCCTTCTGCTGCCCGTCCCGGCTGTCGGCGAGGATGTAGTAGGGGTAGCGGGCGCCCATGATGCGGGCGCGGGCCAGAGCCAGGGCGACTCGGGAGGTGTCGATGGTGATCCACCGCCGCCCCCACTGCTCGGCCACGTAGGCAGCGGTGCCGGAGCCGCAGGTGGGATCCAGCACCAGGTCGCCGGGGTCAGTGGTCATCAGGATGCAACGTTCTATTACCTTGGAGTTAGTTTGTACGACATAGGTCTTGTCGTCTGTGAAATTGCCTGTACTCGTATCGGTCCAAATATTGCCATGAACAGCCAATTCAAAATCCGCGTGATACCGTACAAAACGTATAGAATTTTCCGCAGTATGCAACCGTCCAGCCTTCGCTAGACGCTTCATTCCTGCCGGATAATTGGCCTTCCAATGGGAGTTCTTATTCCACGGATCGTCGGTCTTATTTTGAAAAGCAAACGGCTGCTGACTGCGAGATCGACCCTGCGAAATTAGATTGTCTGGCGCGTAGGGTTTTGATCCATCAGGAATTTCGCCGGCTCTCCTTTCGGACGCTGTTACCCCTCGGTGTGTGAAGTCCTGAAACATCAGCCATCGCGCATTACCCTCACCTATTTGGAAGTTTTTCCTAAAGTACGGATTCTTAGATTTGCCAGTCTCCTTTCTCTTCGCATACCAAAGAACATAGTCCGAGATATTTCCAACATATTCAGACTGGAAACCAGTTGTTGTTTGAATAGATATTAGGCTTACAAAATTCTTTTCCCCAAACACCTCATCCAACACCACACGCACCCGGTGGACGTTCTCATCGCCGATCTGCACAAAGATGGAGCCAGAGTCGGCCAGCAGGTCGCGGGCCACGGTGAGGCGGTCCCGCAGGTAGGTCAGGTAGGAGTGGATGCCGTCGCGCCAGGTGTCGCGGAAGGCCTTGACCTGCTCGGGCTCGCGGGTGATGTGCTGGCGGTTGCCGTCGCGCACGTCGCGGCTGGTGGTGGACCACTGGAAGTTGGAGTTGAAGCGGATGCCGTAGGGCGGATCGATGTAGATGCACTGCACCTTGCCCTGCAAGCCCTCCCGCTCGGCCAGCGAGGCCATCACCTGCAGACTGTCGCCCAGGACCATGCGGTTCTGCCAGTAGCCCTCGTGCTGGTAGAACTCGGTGCGGTCGGCGCCCTCGGGCAGCCCGTTGAAGTCGGCGAACATGTCCACCTGGTACTCGGACGGCTGGCTGCCGTTCCGAGACTGGCGCAGCAGGTCGCCGATCAGTACCTTGGGGTGCACCTTCTCCTGGATGTACAGGGGCGGCACGTTGACCACCAGGTCATCCAGGTCCTGTTCGTCCTTGCCCCGCCAGACCAGCTGCGGGTCCAGGTCGCGGTTGCGCCGCTGGTAGGCTACGCGGACGGGCGACTCCGTGTCATCCTCCACCATCGACTGGTACTCGGCCGTGGGGATGTTGGTGCGGGTGTCCGCCTCGTGGCGCAGCGCCTCCACCGACTTTCCGGCGGCGCTGCGGTTGCGTCGTGCTCGGGGCATGGCTATTGCCCTCCGGTAGCAGGGGCAAAGGGATCGAGCAAGCTCGCGCCCAGGCCCTGCATGTGCTGAATATTGCGAGTTACCAACGTTAGATTGTGAACCTTAGCAGTGGCGGCAAGAAGGCCGTCGACTACGGGAACGTTTCGAACATAGTTCATTTGGCCCCAGGCGTCCGAAATGTCAGCGTCGATTGGCAAAATCCGACCTTCGTAGTTCTGTTTCACGAACGTCAGCCAACTTTCAAGAGCTTCAGCCTGCCCGGGGGCACGGTCGCGGACCAGCACGATTCCTTTGCGAATTTCGCCCAATGTCAGAACACTGAGAAACAGGTCTCCGTCTGGAATGCTGGCATACCAGGTAGTCACATTCTCGTCGCATCTCTCCCGCTTCCGCGATTCTGAGACGACGTTTGTATCAAGCAAATGCACTAATGGGACTCGCCGCCGTCGTCATAGAGAAAAGAAACATCGCGTCCGTAGTCGGCAGATCGCGTCAGTTCCAGACCGTCAAACGAAGGACCAGATACCAGCAGTTCCTTGAAACTGAGACCGCTATAGTCAGGCGATCTATTTCCGTGTTCTCTTTGGTGCGACTCAATTACCTGCCGCAGGCCAGCCTCAATGTCGAATACGTCGGTGAACTCGGCGAAGGCCCACCGACCGTAGCTGCCGAGGGCGTTCACACCCGGAAGCCAGTAGGCTTCCATGGTGTTCTTCTTTTCCTTGGCGTCCTCGCCCCGGTAACCCTTGATCTCGACGATAAGGTGGAGCGGGTCTTCGTTCCCTTCATTCACCAGCAGAATAAAGTCGGGGAAATAGCGCCGGGGCGTGGAGCCATACAGGTACGGCACCTCCAGGCCCAGGTTGTGGTTCTTAACGTAGGCCCTTACGGAGGGGTGCGACTCCACCACCCTGCAGAACTCGGCCTCCCAGTCGCTGTCCAGCACAACATAGTTAACGTGGCACCTGCGGGCGTCGGTGGCCCACAATCCCTCCCGCGAGGTGGTGAAGTTCACGTTGCGAGTTGAGCCGGTGGCGTTGAACGAGTCCAGCAGCGCCTTGACGGACCGCTCGCCGTACCTGCTGGTGATGGCGGCGGTGATGCGGTTGCAGGCCATGTCCGCCAGCGACTGGTACATCAGCTGCGCCGGATAGGTCCCACCCCTGCAGTCCAGATAGTTGTCCAGCCACTCCTTGACCACGTTCCGCAGCTTGCCGAACAGGTGCAGCTTCATCTCCTCGTTGGGATCCCGCCACTTGGTTTCCAGCAACCGCTTTGTCAGGTGCAGCACCAGTGTCGACATGCGCAGGTCGCCGGTATGTACCAAGTTCAGATCCACTCCCTCGCCGATAATGCCTTCATTCCTGGTCTGTGTTGGCCCCACCAGGTCTGGCGTCAAGTCCAGCCGTGAGTCACCGGTGAAATTGGCGACCAAGTCCTCTTTGGGTGGATCCTCCCGGTAGCCGGCTACTCTCGGGAACGTGATCTCGAGGTGGTCCCGCTCGGGCCGCATCGCCCTCACCTGCACCGTCTGCCGCGGCTTGCCCGGGCCTACCACGACCGGACGGGCGGTGAAGTCGAAGGGAATACCCAGCACGTCGGCGTACTCGACGTCGAATTTGTTGCCCTCGTTCAACTCGTAGGACTGGCGCCTCAAGGCCCGACCCACCACCTGCTCGCACAAGAGCTGCGTTCCAAAGGCCCGGACTCCCAGGACGTGGGTTACGGTGCTGGCGTCCCACCCCTCGGTCAGCATGGACACAGACACCACGCAGCGTATGTTCTGTCCTAACCGCCCTTCCTTGCCGACCGTGTTCATTGCTTCGCGCAGGAGTTCCTGCTCCGAGATCTTGTCGGCCTCCTCGCGATTTCCAGTGCGCTCCTGGCGTTCCCGCCGAAACCGCTCTATCAGATCGGCAGCGGCGCGGCGGAAGTCATCGCTGAGTTTTTCCCCGGACTCCAACTGATGGCTGTCGATCAGCAATGTGCGCGGAACGGAGTAGCGGTTGTTGTATTCATCGAAGTTCCGAAACAGTGCGAGTCTCCCGTTAACAACCGAGGTCGTGCCGTCCTCGTTGGTGCGCTCGAACCCTGATATATAGTCGTAGACCAGCTTGGATGTGGCCGTGTTGTTGCAAACGACAATGAAACAGGGTGGACAGGGAGTGCCGTCCGCCTCCCACTCATTGAAAGTCTTCTCGTAGTGGCCGTACAGGGCCTCTAGGGCAGTCTGTAACGGCGTGGGAAGGTCCAGTGGGTCCAGGTCACCCGACCGGCCCCTTCCCGCGCGAGGCATGTCCTTGCGGATGTGCTCCCACAGGTTTCGGAACACCGGTACGTCGGCTCCCGGGATGTTGTCCGCCACCGGAACCCGCGGGAGCTTGACGATCCCGGATTCGATGGCGTCCATGAGCGAGAAGTCGCTGGCGGTCCAGGGGAACAGAGTGCCCTCCGCGTAGCCGGAGCCACGCAGGAAGAAGGGCGTGGCCGACAGGTCCACCACTTGACGTACACCAAGTTTCCTCTTGACCATCTCCAGCCCGGAGAGCCACACCCTGGCTTCCTCGGTGTTCTGGTCTGCCTCCCGCTTGTCCTCACCAGTCAGAGGGCCCTCGTCATCTTCACCGGGCTTTTGGCGATAGCAATGGTGGCCCTCGTCGTTTAGGACCATGATGTTCTTGAGGGCCATCAGTTCGGGCATCACCCGCTGCATCATCTGGCCCTCGGACTCCACGGTCTCGATGGGCTCGCCCGGCCCTTGCAACAAGTCCCTCCCGCCGCTGGATATCGACAATCGCTCCCTGGGGCGGAGGCCATGATAGTTGGTGATGACTATCCTGGCCCGCTGCAGGTCGCCCAGCATATCGGTGGGCACCAGTTCCCTGCTGGCGTAGTAGCTGTCGGGGTCGTTAGGCTGCAGCACCCGCAGCCGGTCCCGGATGGTAATTCCGGGGGTGACCACCAGGAAGCCCCGCGTGAACCTCCGGCTGTTGGGATGCCGGACGGCGTTGATTGTCTGCCACGCGATGATCATGGCCATCACCGTGGTCTTGCCCGCCCCGGTTGCCAGCTTCAGCGCGACCCGCAACAGTTCCGGGTTCGCCTCCAGGCTGGCGCTCTCCAGACGCTGGAGTGCCAGCCTTTCCCCCTGCCCGAGCCGCGGCGCGACCTCGGTCAGCCAGATTAACGTCTCAACGGCTTCGACCTGGCAGAAGAAGGGACGGTAATGGCTGAACTTGTGGTGCCGCCAGTGCTGGAGCAGCAGGGCCGTCTCCGGCGTCACACCCCAGTCCCGCGGGTTGGGGATGTCGCGCCACTGGTCGACGTACCGGCGAATTTCGTTGACGGCGGCAGTAACGTCATACTGTTGCTCTGCCGTGGACAGACCCTGCCCTTCGTCGAAGACCAGTTGCTCCTGGCGTCCACCGCGCGCCCTTCCCCGCTGCCTCGGCTTGGGAATGGGCGTAATGAACTCGGCCCCACGTCGGCTCTCAATGACCTGCTGGGTAGGCTGCCCAGTCTCGTCCAGCTCCCAGTGCCGGTAGGGGTAATCATAGGGCGAGTTCAGTATCGGCCGGTCGTAGAACGGGTTTTCCATGTCATTCACCGCTGAGTTGATTGGCCGCCTGAGCCCAGAACCCCGTGTGGTCAAATGGCCAGCATTCAGTGTCGACTCACAGGGTTCAACTCGTCAATCCTCGTTCCCAACGCCGAGCTAAGTCCCCGCAGCCCAGCCATTCACGCCCATCGTCTCTAAGAGCGTTGCTTTTGCTCAGCGAATATGACCATAATGGTTGATACCATAGTGCATTACATCTTAGAGGTCAATATGTCTAGGATTAGACAAGAACTCGCACCTAGTGAGATCCGCTCCATTCGGGAACGCTTGGGCCTATCACAGGTGGAGGCTGGTGAACTCATCGGAGGCGGCCCCAGCTCCTTCACTAAGTACGAAGCCGGAACCGTAAAGCCCGCCGCCTCAGTTATAAATCTGTTGCGGTTGTTGGAGGCCAATCCCGCCGGGATTATCACTCTGGGGGGTGGTATGCCTCGACCAGTCATCGCTTTCGGATCCGGCCCGTTTGAGGTAACCGGAGGCCACATTTCGGTTCTGCGAGAACGGGACCTGCCACTGCTCCTGAGGAAGCTGCTGAGTGCCGAAGCCCAAACCCACAGTCTCCCGGCTGATGGCATTCGGGTGGCTAGCAATATTCATGTCCCAGACGGTGGGGAGGACGGGAGCATCACATGGACGGCTGGCCCGGAGCGCACGTCCTTCCTTCCTTCCCGGCTCAACCACTTTCAGTTGAAGGCCGGCAAGATATCGCCGGGAGCGGCAGCTAAGGACGTCCTGATCAAGGGCGCAGTCAAGGACATGATATTTTCTGCCCTCGAGATTGGCGGCCACTACATCATGCTCTGCGCGCACCCCTACAGTGGGAGGGAAATCAATCACCGAAAAGCCCGCATTCGCAAAGAACTCCGCTATACCGGCATGACCATCAAAGACGAGCAGGTCGACTTTTGGGACGCTGAACAGATCGCCACGTGGGTAAATAGCCACCCTGCAGTCGCCACATGGGTGAAGGAACAGACACACGGAACCATCGGTCCCTTCCGCTCCTGGAACCACTGGGCTGGCCGCGCCGAACACGATCAATCCCCGTGGGTGGAAGATGCGCGCTTGTCCTCTTTGCGCGACCGCCTCCGCGATATAGTAGAGACGCCCCGACAAATCCTGCGCTTAGTCGGATTGTCTGGCGTCGGCAAGTCCCGTCTAGTGCTTGAAGCCCTCAGAGCTACGGAGGGTGAAGATGAGGCAAGCAATTCTGCCAGCGACCTGATCATATACGCCATCGAGACTGAGACCAGCTACGCGGCTATAAGCGAGGTTGTTCAGACCCTGGCAGTTACGCCCCAGCGCGCCGTCGTGGTCGTCGACAACTGCGGTCCTGAGTCCCATCAAGGGCTCTCAGCCATGGTTTTGCACCAGGGTAGCCATCTGTCGTTGGTGACCATCGACAACGAAATTCCCATTGGAACTCTGGACGGGACCACATTGAGGATCGAGGAGGCTCCGCCCCCCGTCACAGAAGGCATCATCAGCCATGTCTCCTCGGGCCTTCCTTACGAGGACCGGAGTCGGCTTGAGCATTTTTCCAAGGGCTTCCCGGAGGTTGCGGTCCGCGTCGGGAAGACGTGGAGCGAATCAAGACCCGTCGCCCACGCCACAGACGACCATTTCGTCGACACCTTCGTCTTGGGACGAAGTCCCCGAGACCCTGAGTTGCTGCGCAAGTCGGCGGCGCTGCTGGCTGTGTTCGGTCTGGTTGACGTAGGCCCCCAGGCTGACGGTCAACTCAGCGAGATCGCCAGCTTGGGACGCAGCCTCAGCACCGAGGACTTATACGCCGCTGTCGCCCAACTGGTCGACCGAGGGGTCGTCCAGCGGCGAGGGAGATTTGTCACTCTCCAACCACGGCCGGTCGCAATGAAACTGGCGGAGCGCCAATGGAAAGAGTGGCCTGCCAGCACTTGGGAGAGGGTGTTGTCTGGCGACATCAGCCCTGGTCTCAAGACATTGGCGGCTAAACAACTGGCCCTGCTCAACACTACCGAGGTCTCCCGGAAGGTGGTCTCCCATGTTTGCCGGCGTGGTGGTCCCTTCGACGGTTTGGGACGGACCGCTCCGTTAGCCTACACCGAGGTCTGGTCTGCCCTTGCCGAGGTAGACCCGGAGGCAGTCGCAGACCAGATAGAACGATCACTCGGAAATGTCCAAGACTTGTCTGAAATCAGAAGTGACGCGCGACGAGCCCTTGTCCAGGCCTTGGAGAAGATCGCCTTCCATGTCCACACATTTGAGGAGGGCGCGCGTCTCTTGCTGCGCGTCGCTTCCGACGAAAACGAGATTGTATCCAGGCTTACAGCGAAGAGTGACCTCTGGCACCTTCGTTGGGAAAGCGGCGCTCTCGGCAAATTCAAGGGGCTTTTCCCCATGCTCCTAGGCGGCACGGCGGCCGACGGCGTTGCTCGACTCTCTTTCCTGGATGAGGCCGCGGGCTCTGCCGACCCTGCTCGGCGCGAGATCATTTGTGATGCTCTGATCAGCGGCTGCGAGATAGGTACCTTTGAGCGGATGCTGGGCCCGGAGTCCCAGGGGTCTAGCTCAGCACTGGTATCTTGGTGCCCGGACACCAAAGAAGAGGTGGTCAATTACATAGATGGGTGTGCGACACGGCTCGCGCAGTTCGCCTTGAACGATGACCTGGCTGGAATTTCTGCTCGTTCAGGGCTTGGTAATTCTCTGCCCATTCTGATCCGTGAGGGGTTCATTGATACAGCGAAAAAAGTTGTCTCAGAAGTGAGTGCTGCGAAGGATTATTGGCCAGAGGGAATGACGAGCGTGCGTGCTGTTATTGCCTTTGATGCTGAGAACATGACCCCTGAATTAACCGAGCGGGTCAGAGAGCTGTTAAAGGAGTTGCAGCCTAGGGGCTTGGAGGCGCGTATACGTTCGACGGTGACGGAGATGTCGTGGGGCGACCTTGAGAGCAGGGAACCAGATTTCCGTCTACTGGAACAATGTCGAGTTGAAGCGGTGCACGGATTGGCCGCCGAGTTGTTGCAGCAGCCACCAACTCTTGCGGCGTCCTTGCCTCAACTCAGCCGTGGCCAGCAGAGAATGGCCTATCAATTCGGAGCCGCCGTCGCCGACCTTGCCAGCTCACCACTGGAATGGTTGGAGCCATTTATAGAGGCTGTTGTAGAAGCCCCTGAGGGTGAGCGTAACCATGACTTGCTGTCAGGATTCATCACCCATCTGGCTACGAACCATCCGCACGTAGTGGTTGCATTCAAGCAGAGAGCGGCTCGGTCACGCGAACTTGCTTCGGCACTGCCTCAGATTTGGGGGAGGAGCAGCATCGACGCCTCCGATGTTCAGCTGGCAATTGACGCCCTTAAAGGTGGTGTGTTGCCTCCGCTGCGATTGAGCGAATGGCTACATGCTTGGGTAATTGCCGAGATTCCAGCTCGGGAGATTGCCCCTCTATTCGATACGCTGCTTGAACACAGCGCCGAAGGATTCACCGCAGCGGTGGATCTTATGCACAAATATGCCTTCAATTCGCCCAAGAAACTGGATGGTCTTCATCCTCAAGTCTTGAAGCTCGCGGAGAACTCTACAAGATGGCAACCGGCACGGGACTGGAATTTATCGCAATATCGCTTTGAGCAAATCATGGACGAGACGCTTCGGAAGGGCAGGCAGGACTCTTGCGCCAGTAATACGGCGTTGGCTCTGGCAAAGGCGTTGGCAAATGTAGAGGCTTTCGACTGCGGCTTCCTAGGAAAGACGATCCTTTCTGATCTGCTGTCGCGCTTTCCCGAGGTTGCATGGCCGCTAGTTGGCCAAGTAATCGTCTCCGACCAAAGTAGAGCTTCACGTTTGACCTCTATCTTGGGAGACCAATACGCTATTGAACGCAAGCCTAATCCCGTGATTCTAAGCCTGCCGGAGTCCACCTTGTTCGCCTGGTGCCACGCCCACCCCGAACGTGCACCGGCATACACCGCGAAGCTCGTACCAGTCCTCACAACGCAGGAGACCGCGGCCTCAGAGCGATCGCTGCATCCAGTCATGGCCCACCTGCTCAATGAGTTCGGGGACCGCGATGACGTCCGGCAAGCCGTAGAGAGCAATATCCGAACCTTCGGTTGGTTCGGGTCAAGAACTAACTACTACACCCTCTACAAAGAGCCAATTGGCAGGCTCCTCCAACATTCGAAGCCAGAGGTGAGTCGCTGGGCCAAGACCTTGCTCCGACAACTGGACGATGCCATCGTGGGCGCCAATGAAGAGGAAGAAGAGCGAGAGGCGCTGGGAGGAATTTAGCATCACGCATCAAGGCCACGACTCGCAGTGACCAATCCAGGTGTTCAAGCGCCGCCACTTTCAAATGGCCTCCGGGGCTAGACCGTCCTTCAGGCGAATCAACCTTGGCCGGTTCCAGGAGCCCCACTGCACACGTCCTCGAATACCTTCTCACAAGTCGACCAGCACCCGGCGCTGAGCCTCCAGATCGTCGGCAGAGGTTTCGTTGGCCACCGACACTCGGGCGTGTGTTCGGCTCATCTTTCACTGGCCCCCGGTTCTGGCATGGCGGCGTGATACTGCGGTAGGCATAGTTCTGGCTATGCTCAAATCAGTCCCTTTATGACAGGGTTGGCCGGGCGGACGGCCCGGAGTCGAGGCCGGTGTCCTGGTGATTGACGGGTGCAAACCCATGGGTAGCGCCGGCAGGCGCATGGATTCCATCAGGGAGACATCCGGCGAGTATCCGGATTCGCCGGAAATGGGGATTGCCTGCGAGCGCCGACAGCGTGGCAGGAGGCGCGACGTGGTCAACCAGCGGGGCAGACGCGAGATGCGGATGCCGCGCCGGCGAGGGTCAGTCGCACATGTGTTCAGGTGTCATCGAGCAGTTCAAAGCGGTGTGCGTTCGCACACGTGCGGACACTATCATAGAATACTGGAAATCCAGGTGGCCCACACATCCCGTCAAAAGGAGCGGCTGACTGCGTGTCATCGGATCGCTGACCTGATGTCATCCGCCCCCCCCGGATCCTGGTTTGAAGCCGGACAGGACCGTTTTCGCTGTGGATCCAGGGAGTTCCCCGACGACCCGGTCCCGAACATCCGGGACGACATGCGGGACATGGAATTGACATGGAATCGCCGGACGCCCGCCCCCGGGAGTCTGCATCAATCAGCCGGGAGACTTTGGCAGAGGCCGTATTGCGCAAGGCCATGACTGGTGGGAGTTCAGCGGTTGCCCCTGGGCCGGCAGGCACCCCGGCTTTCACGCGCCGCTCCCGGTCCTCCGCCCACATCCAGGGGTGCAACTCCCGGTCCGGCCGCGTCCTCCCCCTGGAACAGGCCAGGAATACGGCAACCGGAACTGCCTCAAGACCGGCTATATGTCGGGGTGTACATCGTGGGTCGATCCAGGTGGAGAGGCTTGCAGGATGCCGTTTCGGGACACGGTCCGGGTGATGATGTGGCTCTTGCCGCCCACCCGTGACGAGCTGTTGCCGTTGCACCGTCCGGTCCGCCCCGTGGCCGAGTTCCGCTACGTCCCGGTCTGAGAGGCCCGGAGGGTGATGGCCGCCGGGCCGGCGCCCGCCAATTTCCGTAATTCCGTATCCCAAACGACATTTCCTCATTGAATGAATGGCTTGATCGTCCGCCCGGGCAACCCCACCGGAGCGATGTCCCCGGGTAGTCCCTGTCAAGGGCATTTGCCGATTCCACCAGGGCCGGCCGGGTCAAAATGCCTGAATCCTGCGGGTTGCCCGTGTCCACCTCCTGCTCCTCGCGGCAGAGGTACATGACCGCCGGGTGATATTCCCCCCCAGACCCGGTGGCGGTACCAGCCTTCCCCGCAACTCGACGAGGTGTGCCGGCCTGGCGTCCAGTCCACCCATGGCCGGGGCAGTGACCCTGATGTCGGCGCAGGCTTCGGCGAACTGCTGCACGGTCCCGGTCCCGGTCTGCGCGCAACCTTCCACCGGCCCTTCCCTGGCGGCCACGAACTCCCCGGCCGACCAAACATCAATCTCGCCGAGGCACCCGCTGAGCAGCAGGGTTTCCCTCACCCCCGGCTAATGTCGGCCAGGGCCTCCATCTTTTGGAGACCGGCTTCCCGGGTGCGGCGGCTGAGGCCCGGGCCGGTCTGCAGGGCGAACCGGGCCACCTGGGCGTGCCAGCAGGCGGCTACTCCGGACGGCGCTTACAAGGCCTGCGCCGTATGGCCACCCATTCACGGATGTCAACGTCCTCCGTTCCTTCCAGCAGTTCCCCGCAGGCAACGGCAGATTCATAAGCCGACGGGGCTATGGATGCCATTTCTGCCACGACTTCAAATCGTCCAGCCGCTACCAGTTCACCTTCAACGGAAACCTCAATCCAGTATTCGCTGGAGGCCCGGTTGCCTGGCTCCCCTCATCCGTGCTCCAGGGAAATCCAGCTGCAAGTCGTGCCCGGGTTGAGTTCAAAATCCATTGCCAAATGGTCGGGGACCCCGTCATCGGGGCCGAACAGCCCGGAAACGACTCGATTCCGGCCGTCTCCGCCGGCCCGACACCCGGCAAGTCCACCTGCCGGTCAACCTGCCTGGCGGTCTTCTGACTGAAACCGCTCTCTCATTGCCGGTTTTCCCTGGGCTCGCGCTCAACGCAGCTCCTGGGGAATCCCAGGGCGTTTGCCTCCGTGCGCAGGGACGATGAGGGTCCCAGGAGGTCCCGGCGGACAGGACTCGTGGCGGGCGTTGGCGGACCGGGGGCCGGTGCCGCCAACGCGGGTGGTGCGAAGGTCGGAAGCGCAATGGCCGGCGGTGGTGGGAAAGTCGGCAACAGTGGCGACGGCAGCGATGGCAGGCAGTAGCCGCGGCGGGGCAACGCTCCCTGACGTGGGCGCATACCGCGTCCTGGTCCCGGAAACACAGGCCTGCGGCGTCGCTGATATCTGCCCGGTGTTCAACGAAGGCATGGGCGTCCCCATGGCCGGGGCCAGCGCCAGCGGCTGGTCTGTCAGGGTCTGAGGCGGGTAGGCCCGGATAGCCGTTGGGGATTCAGTGGAGGCAGACTCGGTGGCCTTGGATCAGCGGAAGGGGAGCCGGAGCAGGCCATCAGGGCGAGGAAGAGGGAAGATGGCAGCGAGTGCCGGGTGCCTCAACAGGGAACCCCCTTGCAGAACGGCAGGCGGGACACTTGCCACGGCACCCGGCCGGAAAAATGAGCAAGGGGGTAGGAGATGCTCGTTGCCTGATACGCTACTCCGCTTCGATCGGATGAGGGATGCTGTGGCACCTAACATCCCACTGGGGGAGTTGCGCTGGGGTTCTGCTGAATGTGAGGCACCGAAGCGATCAGGGTGCCGGCTTGTAGCGGACACGGACCGCGACTCCATCCGGATATTGACCCCACCGCCATGGTCCCGCACTGAACTCGGACGGTGCCAGGCTGGGAACGCGGATGACGATATACCGCTCCGTCTGCGAGTCCCATATATCATCTGCGGAGCGAGGGACCCGCAGCCGGCTGGTTTTCAGGGTGGGGGAAAGCCGCGCCACGATGCCGGCCCCGTGAGCAATCAGGACTGGCGGGGCGATCTCCGACAGCAGACAGCGGAATATCCTCTCTCCGTTCTTTGCACAGGGGACGCTCGTCCGGTCCCGCAGGTCATCGCTCATCGGAGTGGAGAGGCGAACCACGCTGGTTTCTTGGATGTTGTGAAAGTCCTGCTGAATGAGGCGGGCCGAAAGACCGTCGGTGCCTCACCGGGAATGGGAAGGTCTGCCCCCGGTATTCTGTAAAGGGCGGAGGTAAATTGTTCCGTGCGGGCGGGTAGTCGCTGACAAGCGGCTGTCGAAGATCAGGATAAATGGCCGCCCAATAGTTCAGCAGAAAGCAGCTGTCTTGGGTGTCAAGGAGCCGGGGCTCCTGGATTCCACGCCTGACCGTTTTTCGGCATGCAGTGAGTATGGTGAGGAGCTTCCGCATACAGGCAGTCAGGACAAGTTTCTTGGGCTTGCCGGCGGCCAGCTGCCGTTGATAGAAGTCCCGGATTATCGGGTTTGTCGAAATGTTGTTGTCTAGCGATTCCGTCCCCACAATTGAAAGCGAAAATGTCACCCCGGATAGTCTGCGACGATCAGCGATGAAGCCATAGCCTCGGCCTTGGCACGCTCCTTGGCACTGAGTTTCTTGGTGGGCGGGCTTTCAGCAGACATGTATTTCTTCACGGTGTTTTTGGCGACCCCCAAGGTCCGGGAGATGGCCCGGAGGGACAAGCCCTGCTCCCTGGCGTACTGCACCGCCTCCCAGTGGGCCTGCTGGGTCGCCGTGGGCGTCTGATGCAACTGGCGGCGAAGCGGTTTCTCCTTGCCGCCCCTGCGTCTGGTGGCTACACTCTTGACGTTGGCGTCGTCTTCATCGGCCGGTTCCAGGGTTGCAGAAGAGCCTGCTGAGCCTGGTTCAGGTGGCCGATGGCCACGCCGACGGCGTTCTCCTGTTCAGGATCCGAGGAGCAGCCGGAGCCTGCTCCCCACAGCGCCGATGAGGGCGGCGGCCCCTCCTGCAAATCGACGGCCTCTCCCAGGTACCGGAGCAGGAGCTCCCCGTCGGCCCGTTCTAGGACATCCACCCGGAGACCGGAGTAGCTGGGCCGTTCCTCGCCAGGCAGGAGTTGTAGCACCCGCCACTGATACTTCACCGTGTTGTCCCGGGCTACCTTGCGGGTGTCCTTGAACAGATAGTGGCGGTTAGGGACAACTCGTCCGGCAACGGACGGTGGGCCGTCTCCGGTTGCTCCGCCGCCACGGCGAAGCGAGCGTTGAACCGGGGCAGAAATTCCTGCAGGACCGGGCTGGCCTCACCGATGGTGCTGGCCCCGGCCAGGCGCAACTCGGTTACCAGCCGGTCCTGGAAGGTCTCCAGCATCCGCTCTACCCGTCCCTTGGCCTGTGGAGTGAGGGCGAATATCTGCTCTATGCCCATATCCCGCATCACCCGGGCGAACTGGGTGGTCTCGACCGGCACCGGCTTGTGACGGGCGTTGTACCTGAAGGCGGAGTGGCGGTCTCTGTAGATGGCTAGGGGAATGCCCCACTGCCGGACCAGTCCCTCCAGGAGCACCAGGAGCACCAGGTAGCCCCTGGTGTCCTCGGTGATGCGGAAGACGGCCTGGGACACGGTGCCGGTGGCGTCGTCCACAGCGTTTAGCAGCTTCAACTTGGGTCCCCGGTCCTCCAGCCAAGGGTGCTGGCTGCCGTCGATCTGCACCAGCATGCCCCCCTGGGGGACGCGTCTGCGCCGGAAACGGTGCTGCGGGGGACTGCCCAGGCCGGCCCTGACTAGGATGCGGCGCACCGTGGAACGGCTCAGGTCAATGCCCTCGCGCTCTCGCAGCAGCTCAGTGAAGTGGCTGTGGTTTGCCCCGGCGTAGCCGTTGCTGGCCAGCTTCACCACGGCAGCGGCGGCCGATTCGGGACGGCGTTGTGAGGATGGCGTCCCCGGTTCCCATGGGCCAGTGCGGCGGCGCCGTCCCTGCGGTAGGCAGCGAGGATTCGCTGGATCTGGCGTTCACTGACTCCCATGATCTCGGCAGCCTGGGCGATGGGAAGTTGGTATTCCAGAACGCAGTTAAGCACTTGAATCCTGGCCTTTTCCTGCTGATTCAACTTCACATCCCTCATGGGGATGACATAGTCGCTGATCAGTTAGCAGGTGACCGAATCGTAGACCATCAACAGGATTTACACGGTCATTGACCCACCCTGGGGCATGGTGATCTGAGTATTATCTGGTTGCGGTGTTCCGGTCAATCACCTCCTTCCCTGCCTGCGCCCAGCAGGGCACGGTACGGCGACTGGCGCCCCCGGTGGAGGTCCATGATCGCTGAGTGATATTCCCCCAGACCCGGCGGGGATACCAACCGTCCCCGCCACCCGGCGAGGTGCGCTGGCATGGCGTCCAACCCGCCCATGGTTGGGGCGGCAACCCTGATGTCGGCGCAGGCCTCGGCGAACTGCCGCACGGCCGCGGTCCCGCTCGGCGCGCAACCTCCCTCCGGCAGTTCTCCCCGCAGGCGATGGCGAATTCATAAACCGGTGTGGATATGGATGCCATTCCAGCCACGATGTTCAAGACCTCCAGCCGCGGCCAGTCCTCCATCAACGGGAACCTCAATCCAACATTCGCCGGTGGCCCGGTTGCCTGGTTCCACCCATCCGTGACCCAAAGAAATCCAGCTGTGAGCCGTGCCCGGCTGAGTTCAAATTCCATTGCCAAATGCTCGAGGACCTCGTCATTGGGGCCGAAGAGCTCGGAAACGACCTCGATGTCGGCCGTCCCCGCCGGCTCGACACCGGGCAAGTCCACCTGCCAGTCAACGCACCCGGCGGTATGTTGGCTCTAAACGCTCTTGTATTGCCGGTCTTCCCCGGGCGTGCGGTCGACGCCGCTCTCGACGAATCTCAGGCCGTTGCCTCCGTGCGTGGAGATGATATCGGGGCCCAAAGTCCTGGCGGGCAGTACTCGTTACGAGCGTGGGTGGTGCGAGGGTCGGATACGCAACCGCGGGCGGTGGTGGGAAAGCCGGCAACGGTGGCGGCGGGGTAACGCGTTCGGACGTGGGCGCATGCCGCGTCTTGATCTCGGACACCTGGGCCTGCTGCGTCGCCGATATCTGCCTGGTGTTCAACGCCGGTATGGGCGTCCTTCCGGTCGGGGCCAGCGCCGGCGGCCGGTCCGTCTGGGTCTGAGGCTGGCCGGCCCGGACAGCCGTTGGGGTTCAGCGGAGGCAGGGCCGGTGGCCCCGGTGGCCCCGGTGGCCGTGGGACCAGCGGCCGGGGAGCCGGAGCAGGCCACCAGGGCGAGGAGGAGAGAGAGAGGATGGCAGCGAGCGTCGGGTGCCTCAACAGGGGACCCCCCTGCAAAGCGGTGGGCGGGACACCTGCCACCGCACCCAGCCTGAGAAACGAGCAACGGGGGCATGAGATGCCCCCTGCCTGATACGCCATTGCGTTTCAACCGGATGAGGGATGCTGTGGCACCTAACATGCTGGGGGAGCTGACTTGGAGGTCCACCAAATGAAGGGCACCACAGAGGTCAGGATGCCAGATTGTCCCGGACACGAACCGCGACTCCATCCAAATATCCATCCCGCCACCGTGACCACGCATTCTACGCGGGCGGTGCCAGGCTGGGAATGGGTATGATGAGATGCCGCTCCGTCTGCATGTCGCATATATCAACCGCGGAGCGGGGGACCTGCAGCCGGTTGGTCTTCAGGGGGGAGGAGAGCTGTCCCACGGTGCCGGCCCCGTGGGCAATCGGCACCGGCGGGGCCGATTTCCGACAGCAGATAGCGGAATATCTCCTCTCCCTTTCTTGCACCGGCGACGTTTGCCCGATCTCGCAGGTCCGCGCTCATGGGGGTGGAGAAGCAGACTGCGTTCGTTTCCAGGCTGATTTCCAGAGTGATTTCCAGGTTTATTTCCAGGCTGATTTCCAGGGTGTTGTAAACGCCCTGCTGATTGAGGCGGGCCATGAGATCGTCGGTGTTCCGCCGGGTCGGGGATGGTCCGCCCCTGGTATTCTCATCGCACAGCCCACGGCAGCTCTCACCGCTGCGATTGAACAGGCCGTCTGTGTGCCTCTCGTGAGAAATTCCCTTGGCTGGGTAACAGTTGCGTTGATTCCTGCCGACAATGAACGCTTCCCCTTCCAGCGGATTCCTCATCGCCGTCATCCACGGGCTTGGAAGTTGGCCGTCGATGGGCTGTGGCAATGCCCGAATCCCCTCCTCGAACCCGCCGGTCATCGTTACTCCCCAGGTACGCAGTCAGCCTGCGATCAGTCCACAACGCGATGGGAACGTGGCACTATCTTGGTGGCAGGTTCCCCCAAGCAAGACCCGCGCCCGCACCATGAGCGGGAACCGCCCTCTCATCAACTCTGTGAGTCCGCCAGCGACTTGGCCAGACCGCGGGTTTCCACCAGTAACGCAATGCCATCAATCGCGTGGCCACTGGTTAT
Organism: Dehalococcoidia bacterium; assembly: GCA_965261885.1. Taxonomy (GTDB): domain Bacteria; phylum Chloroflexota; class Dehalococcoidia; order Lucifugimonadales; family UBA3495; genus VXOI01. The sequence continues at coordinate 24,744 of CBDHDY010000039.1, read as the reverse complement.
GGCGACGTTGGGAGCCGCCTCTGCGTGCGCGTATGCCAGCCTGTGGTCGCCCTCGTCCATGTGACAACCCGCCAGAATGGAGGTTGCCTCCGACTCGGTGTGATATCCCCCTCCCTCATGGGGTGGCATGGAAAGATGGGGCGGCACAGAAAGTGCGATTTCAGCATCCCCCATTGCCTGGGGGCACCGGGTATTCAACAGGTGCGACAGAACACGGTTCACCCCGGTGTCGTTGGGCTTCTTCGAGGTTCTCCATCGCTGCAAGGTAACATCCTTGCCTGAAATCGCTGGTCCCTTTCTCTGCATATGACAGTGCCGTACCGGAGAACCAGTCCCTCTCACCCTCCATTTCAATTAACTCGCCAGAAACGGCCACCCTCGTGGTCGCCTCTGTGCGCGTCCTTGTTCCCGGATGTGGCTCCCTCGTGAAGGTCGGATAGGGGGTGCAGGTCGGGCGCGGAGTATGCGTGGCCTCGCCCAGATGGCCACAGGCAGCCACCAGCAAGGCGGTTGGTGTCAACGCCGACGGAGAAATGATTGGCCCAGCCTCATTACTTGCAGATTACTCCTGTCAATCGTCGCCGCGGGGCATCTGCAATACCCCAGTCAATACCAGATAGGGGGAATCCCCAACACAGTTCAGAATATCTGTCTGAGGAGGACCCGTTTCCTGTCCTCGGCGCCCCCAGAAAAGGAGAGTGATGACGTGCCAAGGGACTGGCCCTGCCTGCTGGGGCAGCAGTACGAGGCCCTTGGAGGACCGACCGCTTTTGGGTCCGATTACAAGTCCCACTGGGTTGGCTGCGACCGGGGCAATCCGTTGCGAATGGTCGAATTGCCAGCCGAGGCCCCCGTCGACCTCATCACCTGCAATGCCCGCTGGCGGCGGCGCGGCCATCTGTACGTCCTGCCCTGCAGTCCAAGAGTCGTGGGTCGGCCCCACGACTGGCGCTGACCGGGGTCATCTGCATCAAAGACACCCGGAAGGTGGCCCGGGACAACACGGTGAAATACCACCGGCGCGTCCTGCAGCTGCTGCCAGGGGTTGCACGGCCCAGCTATGCAGGCCTCAGGGTGGACGCCCTGGAACGGGCCCACGGGGAGCTGATGATCGGGTACCAGGGAGAGGCCGTGGATTATCAGGAGGGCCGCCGCCGTCCTCAGCGCTGTGGGGCGCAGCCAGCGCCTGCTCTCCCGGTCCGGAACTGCAGGGGGCGCTGACGGTGGGATCAACAGCCACCCTGACGAGGCCCAACGGGAACGCCTGCCCGCCCTTGAATAGTCCGATGAGGACGGGGCCAACGACGAAGACATGGCCACCAAGGGCAGGGGTGGAAAGGCAAAACAGCTCCGCCACCAGTTGCGCCGGACGCCCACCGCTACCCAGCAGGCTCGCTGGGTGGCAGTACAACAGGCCAGGGAGCAGGGGCTTTCCCTCCGGGCCATCGCCCAGAGGCTGGGCATGGCGCGCGACACCGTCGGAAAGTACGCCAAGGCAGAGAGCCCGCCCACCAAGAAGCTCAGCGCCAGTGATCGAACCAAGGCCGAGGCCCTGGCCGCATCACTGACCGCCACCGACCAAACCTGGTGACATATCCGCCTTTCATTCAAGGGGACACAATCCCTGGACAACAACACCAGGACGGTTGCGGCACCCGTGAGTTCGATGGCCAGACAGATGTGGCACCTAATTCATCTCGAGGTCTGGCCCGAAAGCGCCGAGCCGCAACCTTGGGACTAAACCAAAGCCAAGGTGGGATGCGCATTTGCCGGGTGTGGTGATTCCGGCAGGGAGCCTCCTAAACTGAAGCCAAGGTGAGATGTACATATTTCTAGACCGCACTGTAGCGGGCGACCCCAGTTGGGGCCTAAAGTTGATATGAGGAGCCGTGGAGCCCTTTCGGTCATCTTCAAGATCCCGAAATGCACATCCCACCGTGGTATTGGTTTAGGAGTGATTCCGCCCGTGATTGCAGGACCGTCCGGCAGCGGCGTCTCACCTCGTCTTTCCGGCTGGTCAGCCCGGCCAGGAATTTGCCGACCCTCTCCCGCACTGCCTCCCTGCTTCCCAGGCACAGATCGCCAGTGGCCTCCTCCCTCGCTCAATCCCGGACAGCCTCATCGGCATTGAAGTCCGGGCTGTACCCCGGCAGAGCTTGCCCTCGTGAAAACGGGGGTTCACCAGCCGCAACTCCAGACCCGGCGTCCGCAGGTACTCCCGCACCGCCTCGCCCCCATGCCCCGGAGCATTGTCCCAGATGACCCTCAGCGGCCCGGCGCACCCCTGCCGCAACTGGGACAGGAATTCCGCCGAGGTGCCTGAGTTGCTGTTGCCATCCAGTTCCATCCACTCCACCTCTCCACTCTCCACTCTCCAAGCACACCGCAGAGTAATAGCTGGCCTTCTCGCCGTAACGCGGGCTGGTCGAGTCCACCAGAGCAGGTTCTCCTCTCAGCACCCACTTGCCCCGAAGTTCGGCGTCCGCCCGGAAGTGGGCCCCGTCGGCAGAGAAAATCCTGGCCCCGGACCGCCGCGCCTCCTCCGTCAGGGCGGCGTACTCCGCCACGAAGGACTCCCGCTTGGCCCCATCAGCCTTGAGCAGACGCTTCTTGGGCCGCTTGAAGGCAAACCCCAGACGGTCCAGGTAGTTCAAGCAACCGCTGCGGCTCAGGACGATGCCGAACCGCTCCAAGACAATGTGAACGACGGAGGTAAGGTGGGCCGAGCGGGCGGAGGATTGCTGAGTATCGGCTGTCGAAGTTCAGCATAAATGTCCTTTGCCTAGCCTGCGATGGCAGCAGATGCTGGTGCCGAAGGAGTTGCCGGGGTTCGCCGCGTCGGCGGAGTCTCGGCGTCAATGTATCTCCTCACCGTGTCTCTGTGGATCCCCAATTCCCTCGCCATCCGTCGGATGGACATCCCCTGAAGCTTAGCCTGCTACACCGCCTTCCATCTCTCCCTGCTGCAACACGGCCTTGGCCTGTTCAACGGTGGTTGCTCCCGCAAGCCGGAGTTCCGTGATCAGCCGGTCCTGGAAGGTTCCGGCCGTCCGCTCCACCCGCCCCTTTGCCTGGGGCGACAGGGCGAAAATCAGTTGTGTCCCCAGCTCCTCCATGGCCCGGCCGAACTGGGTTGTCGTCCCGACGGGCTGATATTCCGAACGGTGTTTGAAGACAGCGTGCCGGTCGGTGTACAGGGCGAGAGGAATGCCGCGGTGCCGGAGCAGTCCCTGCATCAGCAGGAAGTTACTGCTGGTATCCTCATTATCACAGGAGAGGGCGTTGACCACGCAGCCCGTGGCATCGTCCACCGCGAACAGGATCGTGAACTGAGGTTCGTCCTCGCCCAGCCACCGGTGGTAACTGCCATCCATCTGGATAAGCATGCCCTCCCGGGGCATCCGCTGGCGGCGCACCCGGTGCTTGGGCGGGCGCCTGCGCCGCGGACTGCTGAGCCCGGCGTTGACCAGGATGCGCCGCAGGGTGGTCAACGCCCATGTCTTTGGCCCTCGCGCTCGCTCAGTAACTCGCTGAGATGGGTGTGGTTGGCTCCCTCGTACACCGTGCGAGCCAGGTGGACCACCCTGCTCCCGGTCGTCTCGGGAATGGAGTTGGCCGGCCTGCGACCCCGGTGGCCATGGGCAAGCGAAGCAGCGCCGGTTTCCCGGTAATGCGCCGGGTCTGGCGCGGGCTCACTGCCCATCAGTGTAGCCGCCTGGTCCAGTGTCATGTGCTCCGCTGGCAGGCTGTTGAGAACCTGAAGTCTCGTCTGTTCCTGTGGGTTTCAAAGTCACATTCTCCATGAGGTGAGTGTGCCATTTATGCTGGCCAGTTAGCGAGGACGCTTTCGCTGGACAACGACACCTTCGCCGAGGTGGAGTTCACCCAATACTGGACGCTCCAGCCTGCCCTGGCTGACTACCGCGACATTCACAGGTCGATCTCAATATGCTCCTGGTGCGGCGCCAGTCTCAACGAGGAGTACGCCGGAAACTCCCTGCTCGCGCCCTCCTGACCCCCACCGATGGGACGCGCGTCCACGGGCGTTCCAACTGCGACGGGGGGATGGGAATCTGCAGCTCCACGGTCGACAGACACGGCTGCCGGACGTGTGGACACCCGGCCAAGAATGGCGTTTATTGCAACAGGTGCGCCACCCAGTGAGGGAGGCACGACAATCATCGTGTGGCACCTAAGGATCGAGCGCATGTGCGACGAGGAAAAGGAGTGAGCCGGAGGGTGCAGTTCACGGTATTCCAGGGACATGGACATCCAGAGTGGAAACCACTATTCCACGCGTAGTGAGTTCAGCCCGGTATTCCGTTTGCTTATGGGGTATGGCCCTTCGTAGTATCCCTGCAACCTCTTCTGTCAAAAGGTCTATTCTTCTATTAGAAGTCCCTGCTCAAAAATGCGGACATGCTCCGGAAGCGTCTTTCCACTCTTTTCCAAGGCCTCTTCGAACTGTGCAAGATCCTGCACGTAAATTTCGGCTCGGTTCTCGAATACGTTGATGCCGGATGCCGCTTGAAACCCCAGTCCTCTGACTATCGAGCCAGCTTTCTGTTGGGCTCGTTTCAATTCCTTGAGGGTCGCATCGACTGTCCTGACCTCGATAAGGTCCAACAGTGGCCCGTCTTGGACATACTTGGCCATTGTCTTTTCCCCATCCTTGGTGAACGCCGCCACGACGCGGTACTCTGGTTCGTGCTGAATCCAGAAACCCCCGAGGGTGCCGGCCTCATTGGATTCGAGGGTTGCTCCCAACTTCCCGATTGGCTCTTGCAGTGTTATCCGCCTGATTGCCTCCAACAATTCAACGCCATGGGCTTCGGCGTAATATTGGGCATCCATCGCCAAACCCGGGGAAACTCCTTCCGGTATTTCCTCTGGGGCGAGCGTGTTAAACGGGGTTGGCCGAGGTCGGGTCGGTTCATCTGGGTCGTCTATGTCCACCGATTCTTCAACCAACCCAACGCCCTTCGTTACAGGTACTCCCTCAGTGGCTGGTGCACAAGCTGCGCCCGCCGCCAGGATTCCAAGCAACAACAGTGCTATGGAGACAAGATTCTTCATAGTCGTACAACCTCGTGGAATTTGGCTACATGGATAAATTCGCGTCGGGGCCTAGCCATACCCCACAAGCAAACGGAACCCAGCCCGGGATTCACCAGGGTGACTCAAACCTCTATCAACCCCAGATGGCGCAGTGTGCGCACGTCCCCATCCCAACTGCAGCCTTTCACGAGATGCAGGTTGTGGTTTCATCATTATGAACAGCCGTTTCCAGGCCATGTACTTTCGTAGTCATAGTAATAACAATTGATTCATTCCCAATATAAATATGAGACTACTACTACTACGTAGCTCGCACACGGCTTGTGATTACTTCTGGCCTACGAGAATGGCCGGGTTTCGAGATGTGGTCGCGTTGATTCCTACGTCACCGCATCTCCGCAGGGTATCGGAGATGCTGGGAACAGGGTCTTGGCGGGCCACCCCTTCCTCAAACCCGGCCATGTCGGCAATGGCCGTTCCTTGGGCGAGTTCCCGTGATCGGCAATCTGTCCTGTCCGGGCATCACGGACTGACGTCCGCGAACCGGCTGTGGGGTTGATGCCAGGGTGGCGCGTGGGTGCTTGCACCAGCTTGTCGGCTGGCTCGGGCAGTTCATCAACATACCGCAGGGGTGGCAGGGCCGGGTGATGTGGCCGGAGCCGCCGACGTGAATCCGGTCATCCGAGCTCTGGAAGCCGCAACCGGGATCCGGAGCAGCGCTCGCCCCCGCGGGATGATTGGGACTCCGTCAGGCCGCTGCAGGCAATCTCGGTGCAGTCTGCACCGGCCCGTAACTGCGGAACGTGCAATAAGGGCCGGTTCCATTGCGGATGTGCCGTGTATCTGCAATAACGGGCGGGCCGGCACGATTGATGGGCGTCAATCATTCCTGCCTGTGGGTGCGCCGGCAGTGAATTCGGGGGTTCCGCGTGGCCGGGGCCACTCCCTGTCCGGTGCTGTGGCGGCCTCCCGCAGCTGTTCTGCCTGCAGTGCTGCGTGGGCGCTGGCTGCGGCAAGGGTCAGGGCGGCCCGGAGCAGCTCACCCGCCGCGGATCGGCCGCCGGGTTCCTCAGGTATGCTCCGGCCCTCTGTTGGGAACCGTCTGACCGCGGTTCGGTGGCCGCCGGCTGCGCTCAGCGGGGTCTTCTCCACCTCGGCATGCACGTGGGCCACGGTCATGCTCTCCCGTGCGTCAACATCTCGGCACCGGTTGAATCCCCGTCGCGTTGGGAGCGGTCGCTACTGGACGGTCCGGGCCAGAGCCCCTCGAGGATCCGGGGCGAGACCGCAGTCCGAGCCTGTCTCAGAAATCAGGAGGTAGGTTGGGGTGTAGACTCTGGGCAAGCCTGGTGGGGGTGCCGATAAGATGCCGCTTCGAGATATGGACCGGGAGCAGATATGGCTTTTGCCGCCGTCTTTGGACGAGCTGTTGCCGTTGGACCATCCTGGGCGGTTCGTAGCCGAGTTCGTTGACGGGTTGGACCGGGAGGGTTGGGCGGAGCTTGGCGTGGGAATAGAAGGGGACCCTCGGGGAGCGCCAGCCTATCACCATCGCGCGCTACTTTGCGTGTGGCTATACGGGTTCATGACTGGGATGCGCTCGTGCCGGAAGCTGGAGGCGGCGTGCCGGGATCAGATACCGTATCTATGGTTGACTGGCTGGCAACATCCCGACCACAACACCCTATGGCGGTTCTACAAGGCTCACCGGCAGGCTATGAGGGAGTTGTTCAAGCGCACCGTACGCACGGCCGTGGCGATGGAGTTGGTTGATCTGGCGGTGCAGGCGGTGGACGGGTCGAAAGTGGCAGCCAACGCCACGAGAGACAGAACCTACGACGCCGAGAGGGGAGGCCGCTTGCTGAACCGGCTGGAGAAGGCGATAGCCGACCTTGAGGCTCAGAACGAGGCTGGAGAGGATACCCCGGCCGTCCATCTGCCGGAAGAGTTGGCCGACAAAAGAGCCCTGAGAGAACAGGTGAGGCAGGCGATGGACGACCTGGCCAGCCAGGAAAGTCTCAAGCACATCAACCTGACTGACAAGGATGCACGGTTGATGAAGACGCGGCAGGGCATTGTGCCCAGCTACAACGGTCAGGCAATGGTCTCACCCGTAACGGCGGAGGGGGACCTGAATGGGATGTTGATTACTGCAGTGGGCCTCGTAGATGAACCGGACGATCACACATCCTTTACCCCGATGCTGGAGCAGGCCGAGGAGACTACGGGGTCCAAAGTGCCGATGACTTTGGCTGACGCCGGATATTACTCGGGGACCAACTTGGAGGATTGCGCTGGCAGGGGCCAGGCGGTGGCCATGCCGGAGTCATCGCGGCGACAGTCTCGAGATCATCCGTACCACAAGGACCGGTTCGCCTACGATGAGAGCAACGACAGTTTCATGTGTCCCCAGGGAAAGGTGCTCCCATTCAAGCGTATCCACATACCCCCCAACGGAGTCCATTACCGGTTTTACCAGGCACCCGGTGCCGTCTGCCGAGCGTGCCCTGCCTTTGGGGTGTGTACGAAAAGCAAGGATGGCCGCAACGTAACCATTGGACCGAACGACGCGGCACTACGGCGTCACCGCACTTGGATGGCCACCTCGGCGGCCACAAAGGTTTACAAACTGAGGAAGCAGGTGGTCGAGCCGGTGTTCGGGATTATCAAGGAGCAACAAGCGGGCCGCAGGTTCCTCTTACGAGGTCTGCTCAACGTGGCGGCCGAGTGGACCGTATTGGCCACAGCGTTCAACCTGAGAACCCTTTGCCGAGTGTGGCGCTCCCGCATATTCGACCAGGTATTTGGACGGTCGCAGTGTCCCTCTCCGTGGCCCCCGGAACCTCACCGCGCTTGGTGAATCGTGTCGATGACACGTGCTCATCCACGCTGTTCTACCCATCCCCGATCTCTGCCTGGTCATGGGAAGGTCAATGGGTGGCTATCGACCTCTCAAGCCTTCCAATTCCTCATTACTCCTGATTTATTGAGACAGGCTCTTTCTACGGTTCCAGGCGGATGAAGGCTTCGCTGGAGCGGCAGGGCATGCCGGTAAGCCGGAAGCGGGTGCAGCGGCTCATGAGACTGATGTGGGACTGCGGGCTATCTACCGGCAGCCTCGCACCAGCCTACCAGCGGCGGGACGCTGGGTCTATCCCTACCTGCTGAGGGATCTGACGATCACCCGGGGCGAACCAGGTGTGGGCGGCTGACATCACCTACCTGCCCATGGCCAGGGGATTCCTGTACCTGGTGGCCATCATGGACTGGCACAGCCGGTACGTGGTGGCCTGGCGATTGTCCAACACTCTTGAGACCGGCTTTGGTGCCGAGGCGCTGGGTGAGGCCCTGAACCAGGGAACGCCCGACGTATTCAACACCGACCAGGGAAGCCAGTTCACCAGCCGCGAGTTCACGCAGATACTCCAGGATCACTCGGTGAAGATCAGCACGGGTCTTGGTATCATACGAAGGAGTGCAGGAGGCCCACTTAATTGTGGCTTGATCTTGTCCAACCGATGGCCCCTAGTAGTCCAACATCTTTGAAATGAGTACTGACCAAGTGTATTGTACCAAGCATAGGGCGAAGAGGATTGGGACGTGTGAGGAGGGGATGGCGATGAAGAGATACCGGGTCAAGCTGAGTGCGGAGGAGCGGCAGGAACTGAAGACATTGGTGTCCGGTGGCCGGGGGGCGGCTTACAAGCAGACCCACGGGCGCGTCCTGCTGCTGAGTGATGAGGCCCAAGTGGACGGGGCCATGAAGGATGAAGACATTGCCCGGGTTCTCCAGATTGGCCGTGCGACGGTGGAACGGGTGCGCCGGCGCTGCGTAGAGGAAGGGATTGAGGCGGCGCTGGGACGAAAGCGCCAGGTTAACCGGCGTCCGAAGCGGTTGGACGGTCAAGGGGAAGCCCACCTGATTGCCTTGGCCTGCGGAGAACCGCCGGAGGGCCGGGCGAGTTGGACACTGAAACTATTGGCCGACCGGCTGGTCGAATGCGAGGTAGTGGAGAGCATCAGCACTGAAACGGTGCGCCAGACGCTCAAAAAAACGAACTCAAGCCTTGGCTGAAAGAGTGCTGGTGCATCCCGCCGCAAGGCAACGCCGAGTTCGTCTGTGCGATGGAAGACGTGCTGGAAGTCTATCAGCGCCAGTATGGGGACAACGAAGTTCTGGTCTGTCTGGACGAGACCAGCAAGCAACAGGTGAAAGAGACGCGCCGGCCGCGTCCGGCCCGGCCTGGGGCGGCGGGCTCCTACGATTATGAATACGAGCGCAACGGGGTGAGCAACCTCTTCATGTTGTTCGCTCCGCTGGAAGGGTGGCGCCGGGTGGAAGTGACGGACCGGCGCACGAAAGCCGATTGGGCCCGGGTGGTCAAGCAACTGGTGGACGAGGACTACCCGCACAAGGACCGTATTGTGCTGGTGATGGACAACTTGAACACCCACCACCCAGCCTCATTGTATGAAGCCTTTGAGCCTGCCGAAGCGCGGCGCATCGCCGAACGGTTGGAGGTCCATTACACTCCCAAGCATGGCAGTTGGCTGGATATGGCGGAGATCGAAATCGGGGTGATGGCCCGGCAATGCCTGAACCGCCGTATTCCCGACCAAAGCGCTCTGCGGCGGGAGGTGGGAGCGTGGCAGCAACAGCGCAACCGGGACGCAATACGGGTGGACTGGCGCTTCACCACCGAGGATGCCCGCATCAAGCTCAAGTCCCTCTACCCACCAATACAACACTGATGGACTACTAAACCGAAGCCAAGGTGAAATGCGCAGAAACATGGGGTAAATTGGCGAAGGGGCAGAGTTAGCTTTTCCAGGCGTCAGAGAGGGGTTGGTGATGGGTGCGAGAGAGATACATCGGGATTTGGAACAATGGGAGATGGATGCCAAGGCCTTGCGCCGGCGGATGATCCTGGCGCCCACGCCCCGGGAGCGGGAGCGGTGGTACGCCGTCTGGCTGCTGGCCCAGGGCTGGACGGCAGCGGCGACGGCGGAGGCGCTGGAGCGGGACCCACACACCATCGGCCGGTGGGCGTCGGCCTTCGGCGAGGGAGGGCCTGCGGCCCTGATATTCGAGCAGTCCGGGGGTTCCCCCCCGCGCTTGACGAGAGGCAGCGGGAGGAGTTGAAGGCGGCGGTGCAGGAGTTGCCGGAGCAGGCAGGTATCCAACTGGCCAACTGGTACTGGAAAGGAGTCCGGCAGTTTGTCTGGGAACGATTCGGCACCAGTTTGAGCCGTAGCAGTTGCCTGAACTGGCTGCACCGCTTGGGGTTTGCCTTCAAGCGGCCCAAGAAGCGGCTGCTCAAGGCGGACGAGGCCAAGCGGAAGTCATTCGTGGAGGAGTACTCCGCCCTGTGGGAGGAGGCTCAACGGACTGAAGCCAGAATATTCTTTGCTGATGAGGCCCACTTCCGGGCGGACGCGGAACTGCGGGGCAAGTGGGTGCTGAAGGGTGAACCGGCTCTGGTTGACTCCACCAGCCCGCGGTATGGGGAGAAGGCCAGCTACTACTCGGCGGTGTGCCTGGAGACCGGTGAGGTGGAGTGGATGGAACTGGAGGGCAACAGCAACTCCGGGACCTCGGCGGCCTTCTTGGACCAGTTGAGGAAGGGGCACGCTGGACCGCTGAATGTGATCTGGGACAACGCGCCGGCGCATCGTGGGGAGGCGGTGCGGGAGTACCTCAGGACGCCTGAGCTGGAGCTGAGGTTAATGAACCTGCCGGGCTACAGCCCGGACTTCAATGCCGATGAGGCCATCTGGGGTTGGGCGAGAGAGGAGGCCACTGGAAATCTGTGTCTGGGGACCAAGGCCTTGGTGCAGCAGAGGGTCGGCAACTTCCTGGCCGGACTGGTCAGCCGGAGAGACGAGGTGAGGCGCCGCTGCCGGACGGTCCTGCAGTCAAGGGCCGAAGCACTCCTGCCAAATTCCCCGCCAAATTCCCCGCCTCAGGCGAATGCGCATTTCACCTTGGCTTTAGTTTAGTAGACCAACATCCTTGAAATGATAGGTGAAATGCCGGATTGCTTGGCCATCGATTCCGTGAGCCAGGTTTGTCCGGGCAACGGCCCCGTACCAATCAACCCATCATTACAATGATTTCGGGCTACTAGGACTTCCTGACAGCGCTATCAGCAACGGGCTAGGGATACTCTGAACAAGTGGGCGGCCATGTGGCATAGTTAGGCTGAATAGCCCGATGCTGATCGGTTACGAGGTTGTATGGACCAGCCCACCTTTGCCGACCTGGAATATCAGGGCAAGAAGCGCAAGACCCGCCGTGAACTCTTCCTGGAGCGCATGGACGGTCTGATTCCCTGGCAGAGCTTGGAGGGCCGCATCCGCCCCGTGTATCCCAAGGCTGGCAAGGGCCGCCACCCTTACCCGCTACCGGTCATGCTCAGGGTCCACTGCGTCCAGCTCTTCTACAACCTCAGCGACCCCGGAATGGAGGACCTGCTCTACGAGTCCGAGCCGGTGCGGCGGTTCGCAGGACTGAAGCTCTCCGGTCCCCTGCCCGACGAGTCCACGATTTTGCACTTCCGTCATCTGTTGGAAAACCACAGCCTGGGGCAGGGCCTCTTGGAGGAAATCAACGCCCACCTGGACTCCCAAGGGCTGAGGTTGCGAGAGGGAACCATCGTGGACGCCACCATCATCGAAGCTCCGTCATCGACCAAGAACCAGGCCAGGGAGAGGGACCCTGAGATGCACCAGACCAAGAAGGGGAACCAGTGGCATTTCGGGATGAAGGCGCATATCGGGGTGGACTGTGAGACGGGGATAGTGCACAGCATGACGGCGACTGCGGCCAACGTGCATGACATTATGGAGGCCCACAACCTGCTGCACGGTGGCGAGACAGTGGTCTGGGGAGACGCAGGTTATCAGGGAGTACACAAGCGGAAGGAGAACCTGGGACTGGATGTGGACTGGCGGGTGGCGATGCGTCCGGGGAAACGCCGGGGACTCGATCCTGGGAGTGATGAGGCGCTGCTGGAGAAAGCGAAGGCATCGGTGAGGGCTAAAGTGGAGCATCCGTTCCTGCGGTTGAAGCGGCTGTTCGAATACGGCAAGGTGCGCTACCGGGGGCTGGCCAAGAACACGGAGCGCCTGGCGTTGCTGTTCGGCCTGGGCAACCTGCTGGCGGCGGAGGGACGACTGAGGGGGTAGTGCGCCCAGCGGCCTTCCCGGCCAGTCTTCCGGCCTGTACCAAGCTCCCTGACGCCCTATCAGGGACTAAACGCAAGGGGCTGAGCGGCGGTAAAGAGCGCCCAGACCGCGGCCGCCGCCCCCTCCGCTGCCACGTCCGACATGTCTCGAGTAAAAAAGGCTTGTTCAGAATATCCCTAAAGCAATTCTGGTGCCGATACGGAAGCTATCTGGAGGGATGACGATATGCGTTTGGAAGGAAAGGTTGCTCTGATCAGTGGCGGCGCCCGCGGGATGGGCGCGGAGGAGGCGCTGCTATTCGCCCGGGAGGGGGCTAAGGTGGTGATCGGGGACGTGCTGGATGGTGAAGGACGGGAAGTGGCCGCGCAGATACCCGGCGGGCAGGCGATTTTCGTGCGGCTGGACGTCACCAAGGAGGAGGACTGGCGCCGGGCGGTGTCCATGGCAGAAGAGGTCTACAAGCGGCTGGACATCCTGGTGAACAACGCCGGGGTCAGCGCCGTGGGCGGCATCGAGGACACGACCGTTGAGGAGTGGGACCGGGTGATGTCGGTCAACGCCAAGGGAGTGTTCCTGGGCACTCGAGAGGCCATTCCGGCGATGCAGCGGGCGGGCGGCGGGTCGATCATCAACATCTCGTCGCAGCTGGGCATCGTGGCGATGAGCGAGTCCAGCCCGCAGTACATCGCGTCCAAGGGCGCGGTGCGGCTCCTGACCAAATCGACGGCGCTGCAGTACGCAGCGGACGGCATACGGTGCAACTCGGTGCATCCGGGGCCGATCGTTACGCCGATGACGGAGGGACGGCGGTCGGACCCTGCGGTGCAGACGCTGATGGAGTCGCGGATACCGCTGGGGCGGTACGGCGAGGCCATCGACGTGGCGTACGGGGTGCTGTACCTGGCGTCGGACGAGTCGTCGTTCGTGACGGGTAGCGAGCTGGTGATCGACGGCGGCTGGGTGGCGCAGTAGGGGCGTCGCGCCACTAGCCGAGGAGGTCGACGACGGCCAGGAATGGGAAGCTCCGGAAGTCGCGGTCGAGGGTGCAGATGCGGTCGATGTTGTTCTACCGCATCAGCACCGCCGTGTGAAGGTAGTGCAATATGTTGCCCCGGATTTCCGGCAACTCCGCCAATGATTGCGCTAACACAGCTCGGTGGCTTTCTGTGGGGCGCAGCAAACTAAATCCAGGCGAATCGAGCAATTCGTTCAGGAACTGCCATGCCTTTCCCGGTGCCAAAAGAGACTTGAAGGCTCTGGGGTGCATACTCACCCGCAGGAACTCGCAGCGGATGAGCAGATTCTCCAAGTTAGATAAGAGGAAGAACCTCCTTCGCAGGCCTCGGCCAATCGCGCCAAGCAGACTAAACTAAAGCCACGGTGGGATCTACACTCCTAAAATGCCGAGAGCAAGTCAGCGCTGCCAAGTAAAGCTCTCCCGTCCGCACGGTGAAGTCAGTCCGCCCCCGTGGCCAGGTACTCTTCAAATGCGCATTTCACCGTTGCTTTGGTTTAGTAGCCAAACATCCTTGAAGTGGCGGGTTGCTCGGCAACTGTTTGCATGCTCGCAGTATGTCCGGGCAACGGCACCCTACCAATCAACCCATCATTACAAAGATTTCAGACTACTAGTCTCACTGACTAGATCAGTCGGTTCCGCGAAGTCTTGTGGAAGTGAGGTCGAGTTGAAAGGGATTTACGATTACGAGATGCGCGGCCCGTCCGCTGACCCAGCGGGCGAACGGGACCTGGTTGCGGTCTACCGCCGACGCGATTCCGGTGCGCTGAAGAAGACCTACCGGCACGACTGGTCGCCGGGGGAGCCTCCCTGCACCTTCCGTTCCTGCAAGTCCGTGGTCCGCCACAAGCACTGCTGGCAGTCCCGCGGCGCCGCCTCCGGCTGGCTGCTCCTGCTGTGGGAACCGGACGACGGCTCCGGTGATCCCGCCGGTCCGGTCGTCGTCTGCGAGGGCGAGAAGGCGGCCGCCGCCGTCGGGCGCGCCGGCCTGACCGGGGCGTCCTACGTCTCGGGGGCGAGGTCCGCGGACCGGGCCGACTACTCCCCGGTCTCCGGCCGCGACGTGGTGGTCTGGCCCGACGCCGACACGGCCGGGCTCCGGGCCGGAGGGGCCTCGGCACTCATGTCCCTGGAGGCCGGGGCATCCTCGGTCCGGATGGTCGACGTCTCCGGAGACGGCCCGGGGGCCGACGCCGCCGACGTGGAGGCCGAGGTCGTGCGCGGGCGCGTGGCGGCGGCGCCACCTTGGCGTCCCGGCGCGGAGGAGGGCGCGGACCCCGCTGAGCCGTCCTCCGGCCCGCCGGACTACGTTGCCGGGGAGTTCGTCGCCCACCGCCATTTCGTCGGCCGCGTCGTCCACACCCGCCGCAACGGCTGGTGGACCTACGATGCGGACGGCGGCTACTGGTACCAGCTCGACCGCGACGACCTGTGGCTGTCCGACGAGATGAGCCGGGACCGGTTCCTCTACGCGCGCCAGCTCAAGCAGTCCGGGTACTCCGACATGGCTGAGGAGGTGGCCTCCATGATGAAGTGGCGCCGCCTCACGGTGTCCGACGGCGGCTTCTGGTCGGCGCTCCGGACGGTGCTCTCCGGTCGGGTCCCGGTCCCCGAGATGGGCCTCCTGAACTGTCCCAACGGGACCGTGGACCTCCGGTCCGGCAGTCTGGTCCCGCACTCGCCGGCCCACGGCTGCCGGGCGGTGACCTCCGGCCGGTTCCTGCCAGGGGAGGCTCCCCGTCTCGAGAAGGTGCTCAGGGAGAGGCTTGCGCCGGTCTTCTCCGACCTCGTGTTCGACGCTTGGCTGGACCTCTGCGCCCTCGCCATAACCGGCCGGGCCCAGTCGTACCGGTCCTTGGTGGTGCTCTTGGGCATGTCCGGCTCCGGCAAGGGCGGTGCGGTGCAGCTGCTCCACCGGGCACTGGGGATGTACTCGTACGCGCTGCCGGCGGGCTGGCTCGAGAAGTACGCGTCGGAGATCGACGCCACCCGGGCGGACCTGCTGGAGCGCGAGGTGCGCCTCGTCTGGCTCGATGAGATTGGGGCGCAGACCAAGATGGTGGAGCAGAAGCTGCTGACGGTGCTGGGCGACTCCGTGGACAACGCCCGCCGGCCCCACGGCAAGACGGTGGAGGGCAAGCACCGCTGGATGATGTTCACGACGGCGGTCACCGTGCCCAGGCTCTCCGCTCACGGCGGGGCGTCGCGCCGGATGGCGGTGCTGCCCACCCTGGGCGTGGACCTCGAGGCCGAGGGCCTGAAGCTGCCCGAGGACTCGGTGGACCAGGAGCTGCTCGACGCGGTGGTTACCCTGGGCGCGCTGCGGGCTCCGGCGGTGTACGACCGGGGCTACCGGGCCCCCCACGGCGACGAGTCGGCGAAGGCCGAGGCGGTGGCGGCCATGGACCCGGTCTCCGATTGGCTGAACGACCTCGAGCTGCCGGCTCTGGGGCTGCCCTTCTCCGAGGTCTACGCCAGCGCGCTCCTCATGTTCCCCGAGCTCACCCGCACGGAGCTGGGCGTCAAGATCTCGGCGCACCCGAGTCTTGAACGCCGCAAGCGCGGCGAGGCCAAGGTGGTCTACGTCTGCCGTACCTCTTCCTGACCTAGGTGACGCCCGCTCTTCTGCCCTGTTGACCAGCGTTCCGAGCCTCCGGTCGCCTGCGCCTCCGAGTGTCTGCGCTCCCGTACCGCTATGCCTCTGTACGTCCGTGCTCCCACGCCTTCGTCCCCTCCGCCCGGTGTCATGTAAATGATACTTGGTGTCAATACACGGGTCGGTACGGGTCGGTTATTTCAGGATTTTGCTTAGTAAATTTTCTCTCGCGTGAAATCCCAGAATAACCGACCCGTACCGACCCGTGAAATTATAATATCGTCGTTATTGATACCGGAATATGCCCTCTTTTAGATACGAAATCACAGACTGCTCTCTACTCTTGATACATGCGAAAATGTACCCGCAAATTCTTTCACGGGTGACACATGCCTGCATTTGACATCGTTTTGAGCGTAAAACGCACTCAAAAACCTGCATTTTGCAGTCCTGAGCCTGCATTTTGCACGATTTTCAATGTCATTTTTCAAGAAATGCAGGCCCGCAGCGGGCAAAAACACGCTTTTTGGCCCCTTTTCAGGGTCTCTGGCGTTCTGGAACAGGTTCGTCTGCTGTTGCGTTTTTACATGGGAGGGTGCCTTCAGGACGACTTCAAACAGAGGGGGCCGGCCGCAGACGCCGGCCCCTCTGTGCCGTCCCTTGGGTCCCTGCGTTGGTCCTAACCGGCGTCGCGGGTTATCTCCACGTGGGTCTCCTTGCCCCTGCGGACGGTGATCACTGCCGTCACCCCCTCGGGTAGCGTGTGTCTCATGTGTGCATCTGCCAGCGTTTCCATCACTACCCTCAGGGCCGCGTCTGCCTGTTGCCTCACCGGAGAATGTTGCCGAAACTTTCGCACCTGGGATCCGCTCCAATCAGCGCTAATTCCGGCAGTCTATTCGGTTCCGCGAAGGGCTCAGCTGTCACGGCGTAAACCAGTTCTTTGGCCATCATGCCGCGCCACTCTTTCACCCGGCGCTGCATGGTTCGCAGCTGCGCCTCGGTGAAACGATCCGGGTGTTTCGATTGCAGCCGGGCCATCAGCGCCTTGCCGGTGGCATCCGGTTCGGACTGCAACCAGACCAGCACCTCACCCCAAACACCCTCGAACGGATCCCTGCGGGTCCGCCAGTGCCGAGGACATCGGACCCGGGCCGCGTGAGTAGGTCGGACTTCACCCTGGCGCCACAGCCTCGGCAACTTGGCGAGGAAACTGTTGAGGCTTTCGCCCTGCGGCGTTTCCCGCACTTCCGGTGCAGTCGCCGCCACCAGGGCCGACTGGGCTTCTCGGATGGTATGCAGCAACAGCACTGGGTCCAGTCTGGCTCGGTACTGGATGAGTGCGGCCCTCATCTCATCGCTGGTTGCATCGTGTTGGATCAGCCGGTCGCACGGCGTGGTCGGCGGACTGTAACGCTTGACGGTGGTGGCTCCGTCCCTGGTCTTGTCGATCAGCTTGAACGAGGGCTGGAAGAAGTTCACGTACAGGCGTAACGCCCCGTACAGGTGTGCCATGGCATGGTCTGACCGGCAACTTGACCCGAGTAACAATCATGGCCGACGAACCGCCGCACCACGGAACCATTCTTCTGCTCGATCCAGGCCTGGTCGTTGCTGCGGTACGCTCGCGACCGGGTGAACTCGATACCGCGATCGACACAGTACTTGATCAGCGTCTCGTTGATGAACGCGCTGTCGTTGTCCGAGTCGATGCCACGGATACGGAAAGGCAACCGCTGCCCGATGGCTTCCAGTCCATCCACAATCAGGGATTGCTCCTTGGCTAGGAGGGGAACGGCTTCGGTCCAACCGGTACGGATGTCGGTGGCCACCAGGCTGTGGATGAATGATCCGGACAGCGGTCCACCGCAGTGAAGCACCAGATCAATCTCCAGAAAGCCCGGCGGCGGTCCGTTCCAATCATTGTAGGTAAATACCGGGTAGGTACGTACCGGAACACGTTTCCCCATCGATTGCCGACGCCGGCGTCGGCGCCGGCTGCCCGCGGTGGGACGGATCGGTTTCAGGAGACGGTCGAGGGTCGCTGCGCTGGCGGCCAGCAACCGATCTCGTACCTCGGGGTCGAGAGCGAGATGGCCATGGCGTTCCATGGAGTCCACCAGGTGGGGCAACGCTGCCCTCAGGCGTTTTCCGCAAATACGGTCGGCAGCTTCCCAGATCACGATCACCGCTTCCCTGACGGCCTCATCATAGAGACGCCGGCCTTGCACGGAATGCGTTGTGTCTCTGCGGTCATCAAGCTTTCCGAGCAACCTGATGCCGTGCTTGCGATGGTGTCCGGTGACCGCGATGAACTCGTCAAGGATCCTGGTCTTGTCCTTCTTGGTAGAGCTCCGGTAACGGTCCCGTATTGTATCCAGCAACTCTCGCTTCGCCATCTTGCTGATGCCTCCACTCACGTGGCTGCCTCCGTATTTTCGGTAACATTTTATGTGAGGCAACCATCTTCGTTGGGTAACGTTTTGAGTGAGGCAATGCGCCGGCAAATATAGTTGACGCGGGACATGCGACCCTATCCGGCAGATCTCGCACAGGGTGGAGTTGGCCACTGACGCCACCCCGTGCACGTCCGCGAACCGGGCGATCATGATGATCAGGAACCGTACCTCCAGCGGCAGGTCCATGCTGGAGAGGGTGGCGTAGCGGACCACGTGCTGGCCGTGGGGGACCTTGGGGGAAACGTACGGGTCGCTGTCGTCCGGATTCAGGTCATGAACCATGCGGTCGGCGGCTTGGACAGGAATTCCTCCAGGGGTATGCCGCCCGTACCCACCAACAGGGGCACTGCCGATGAGTGCGACTTCACGAACCGCTCCATGCCGTGCAGCGCGCGTAGTCGCCCGCTCTTCACCTCGATTGCGAACAGCCGGCCCTCGTGGGGCACCACGAAGTCCACCTCCTGGTTCCGCTCGGTCCAGTAGAACACGTCGTGGCGCCCCGAGCTGAACGCCCAGTTGCAGAGGTGGGCGCCGACGGCGCATTCCACCAGCCGTCCCCACCGGTCGGGTTCCTGCTTCCAGGAGCCCAGCGCGACGGAGCTGGAGGCGGTCACCAGGCCGGTGTCCATTGGTTGGAGCTTGGGGCTGGAGCTGCGGCGGCGCACCTCGCCGCCGTACTTCTGGAGGCCTCGGACCATGCCGGCGTCTCCGAGCAGGCCCAGGTAATGCACCAGGGTGGTCACGTTGTTTGCGTCCTGCATCTGGCCCAGCATCTTGTTGTACGACAGGATCTCGGCGCAGTGTGAGCAGGCGAGCTCGAACAGCCTCCGAAGCGGTGCGGGGCGTCGCACGTCGGTGAGTGACAGGATGTCCCGGGAGACGGTGGGTTCCACGATGGCGTCCCTGATGTAGTTGGCCAGCCTTTCGGGATCGTCGATCAGTGGCGCTGTGCCGGGGTAGCCGCCGTGCAGGATATGCTGTTCCAGGTTCCAGCCGAAGGCGTCCCGCATTTCCCCGAAGCTCCAGTGCGGCACCCTCAGCATCTCGAAGCGGCCCGCCAGGCTCTCGGAGAGTCCCTTGTGGACCAGCAGGGGGGATGAGCCCATCAGAATCACGTGCAGTTCCGAGCCGTTCCGGGTGTCCTCGTCCCACAGGAGCTTCACCGCCTCGGGCCAGCCCTCGACCTTCTGGATCTCGTCCAGGACGAGGACGGCGCCGCCGCTTTCCCGGGAGAGGGCCCTTGCCTGGTTCCACTGTTGGGAGATCCAGACGGAGGTCTGCAGCACCGGGGAGTCGGCGGTGGCGTAATGGTGGGGCCTACCGCAACGCTCCAGGACCTGGAGCACCATGGTGGTCTTTCCCACCTGGCGTGGTCCGGATATGACCTACATGAACCGCCTGGGCTGCTGTGCGCGTTCCAGCAGGGTGTCGGAGTAGGGGCCGCGCCAGAAGGGATCCTGCGGATTGTTCATCATACTGTGCTAATTTACACGGCACAATGTATAAACTGCAAGACTGGGTGATGCGAGGCGTGGCTGGAACGAGATGCAGTCGACCCACCACTGGACGCTCCAGATTCCGCTGGCCACCCACTCCGAGATTCAAAGGCCGGTCGCCGTGTGCTCCTGGCGTGGTGCCAGTTCCTCCGAGGCGTACGCCGGGTCTTACCGCTCCCACGAGACGCGTGTCCCACCGGCGGTCAAATTGCAACGGAGGGATGGAAACCTGCAGTTCCACGGTCCACGGCCGAGTATGCAACAGGTGCGGACACCCGGCCGGAAATCGCGTTCATTGCAGCAGGAGCGCCGCCTCGTGATATCAATGGACCGCCACTCTGGCTCAGGACGATTGCAGACTGCACGGACTCAGCGTGAGGCGCAGATCCCGGCTCGCAGGGGCATGGACAATCAGGGTGAAGGCCAAGGTTCCAGGAGTAGAGAATTCATCTCGGTACTGAACAGAGCGGTGAACACCAAATCCACCCCCGGGCGGCGCACCGTGAGGACATCTCATATCAATCACGTTTCCGTACGGGATGGGAATGCTGGCCCTGCCATTCTGAACAGCCGTTTTCGGACTGCTTCCTGTCGTCGTAATAATATTAATATTCAATCAATTCAAAGATTGATATTAAACTACTACTACTACTACTACGTAGCTTGCAGACGGCTTGTGATTGCTCCGGGCCAACGGGAATGGTCGAGCGTGGAGGCGTTGTCGTGTTGCTGGGAACGAGCCTCCGGTGTGTACCCCTTTCGAAGTACCGGAAACGGAGGCAACGTCATGTGCCAATTCGAGTTTGCCGGAGAGGTGTTGGTTGGGCACCACCATACTGAACCGGCATCCGCGAACCGGACGTGGGGTCAACGGCTATGCTGTTGCTCCAGGTGTTCCGGCCGTGCCCGGTCTGTGAAATGGCCGTGAACCCTCGGCTCGGGCAGTTCACGGTGGCTTCGCCCGGGAGCCAGAACTAACTGGCTCTGCCGACGCCTGATTCCCCGGTGTGCGTGGCATGGACCTGCCGCACGCGCCGCGGAATATCGCAGGGTCGCAGGGCTGGGTGATGCAGCCGGTGCGGCCGACGTGAATACAATTGTCCCGGTTTCACATCGTGGTTCCCTGAAGCCGCTGGCAGATGAGCCTGCCCGTTACCCCGGAGCGTGCAATATCGGCCGGTTCCATTCCGGACGTGCCGCACGTCTGCGATGGCGTGCCTGACGGCGAGGTGGATGGGCGTCGGCCATTCCTGCCGATGAGTGCCACGGCAGTGAATTCGGGGTTCAGCGTGGTCGCAGGCCACTCCCTGTCTGGTGCGGCTGCTGCCCCGTAGCTGTTCCCCGGCAGCGCTGCTTGGAAACTGGCCGCGGCATGGGTGAGCGGCTCGGGCGAAGTGGTCCTCGGGCATGCCTCGGCGGTCTGCTGGAAACCGGGTGAACCCGGTTCGGTGGCCGCCTGCTGTGCTCACCCGGGGCTTTTCAATCTCGGCATTCCCGTGGGCCGCGGTCGCGCTGGTGGACGGTACGGGCGTCAGCCCCTGCAGGCCAGGGGCTTGACCGCAGGCCGGGAATTGCAGGCTCGAGTGGCACGCGAATCACTCCGCCGGAACGGTTGCCTCCTCGACGGTTGCCTCCTCGGTTGCCGGGGTCTTCCGCCATGGAATGGACGTGTAGTCCTTCCTACGGAGCCGTTCCGACGCCCTCAGGATCTCGCCGGCCAGGGTGTGGGACTGGTTTCCCTGGCTCACGGCGAAACCGAAGCGCTTGGAGGCCTGGAACACCTCCCCCATGCGGCTTTGCGCCGGCGGGATGGGTGCATCCGGCAGGTGCGTTTCCCCCAGGGAGGCCCGCCATTTCAGCCAGAGGGGATGCCATGCTGCAGCCGCATTGAGCAGGAGTCCGGCCCGCGCCCGCGCCACCTCGTCCCTGAGGGGGCTCTCGTCGCGCTTCCGGGCCGCCCTTGCCGAGTTCCGGTAGCGTATGGCGGCGTACGCAAGTGCGGCACCGGCCACCCTGGCGTCCTTGCCCTCACCCATCGTTTTCACCCCCATGTTTGTATTCCGGCGGTTGGTATTCCGGCGGTTCGTGATGCGGGCCTGAGGCGTTCCCCTGCTGATCATTATTCCCCACCGGGGGGTCATCGTCGCCATAGGCCTCCAGGGCCTGCAGCTGCAGTTGCAGGCCGCGGCCGGCCGCCCTTTCCAGGGCGCTCTGCAATGCGTGGAACATTCTCTGTTCCAGCCACTCCACGGCGAAGGGAGTCGGGGCGACCACGATGAACCGGTCTCCTTGGAAGGCCGCGCCCGCCGTTCGTTTCAGCCATGTCTCGAAGGTCGGGCGGGGCAGCTTCAGCTGGAGGTCTGCCAGCGCCGCGGCCCACAGCGACCTGGCGTCGGGGTCCGCCTGCCTGCTGCTGTCCCAGACCGGGACTCTCTCTGTTTCATCCCCTCCTTGCTCTTTTTCCGGGCGATGCCTGTTCGCCCGGTCCCCCGGCTTGGCGTCCTTGCGTTCCTCGGCTTCCCTGGCCGCCCTGGCGTTCTTCAGCTGCCGTGTCCATTCGCCACGGTTTCGCTTGTACCAGTGGATGGCGCTGTTGATGTCATCCCATCTGCCCTTGATCCAAGGCCAGAACTCCCGCGTCAGCAGGTCGACCTCGTCCTCTGCTGCCTCCGGCGGATCCAGGTCCGGAGCGATAGCCGTTTCCCGGCTGTCCAGTCCCTGGGCATGCGGTTCCGGCAGTTCGGCAGTGACGCTGGGGGGATTGTCGTCGCTGGGATAGGGGGGTTCGTTCCTGAGGGACTCGGGAGTGGCCGGGGATGGCTGAGGCGCAGGTTCGGGGGGGATGGCCGCCTCCCGGCTGACGGGGGGTTCGCCCATGGAGAGGGCGGCGTACTCCCCTTGGCGGGGAGCATGACCGTTTGCGGCGGCCTCGAGTTCGCCGATGCGCCGGAGCAGGTCCTGCTCCCGTTGGCGGTGGCTCTGCTCGAGTTCCTCGTAGCTCCGGCGATGCTCAGCCTCTATCTCCGCGTGGCGGCGGCGGTAGGCTGCGAAGATCTGGCCCGGCTCCCGGGGTTCCTTGGGGGTCGGCTGCCAGTCGAGTTCCTCGCCGGTTATCCTGTAGACGTTGGGGAGGTTCCTGCCCCCGGTGGATCCGGGGCGCCGGGTGACCTCGACCTTGCCGAAGTACTCGAGATGCTGGATGGCCACCTTGACCGTGGAGACGCTGCCGGCG
This sequence comes from Dehalococcoidia bacterium, assembly GCA_965261885.1. Classification (GTDB taxonomy): domain Bacteria; phylum Chloroflexota; class Dehalococcoidia; order Lucifugimonadales; family UBA3495; genus VXOI01. The sequence continues at coordinate 1,697 of CBDHDY010000039.1, read as the reverse complement.
TCGATGGCGTCGGCGATCTCCCGGTGGGTTCGTTCGGACAGCCCGTGGTCATCGCTGAAGTGGGCCAGCGCGATGTAGACGGCCCAGGCGGGGATGTTCAGGCCGGGACCGCTGTTGAGGGCGTACCGGACCACGTGGGACGGGCCCGCGGGAATCGGCGATCCTGCCCCTGATCCTGCCCCTGATCCTGCCCCTGATATTGTTGCGCCGCCGTTGGAATTGGGGTAAACTCGGCTAGTCATGGGAGATGTCGAACTCCTATGAAAGGTTATCTGGTTCGCATGACGCCGCTGATCCTCGAAGATTGGGCGGCGTTTTTGCGTCACTCAGCTATGTTCGCCGGTCTCTCGACCGGGGTTGTGCCGGGTCCGGGCTTCGCCCTGGGTGGTCGAGGCCCAGGTGGTTGCTCGGGTCCAGCACCGGTTCTGCGGGCGGGGGTTAACCTGGCGTGTCAGGCAACAAAAAAGACACCTCGCCTTTGCGCCGAGGTGTCTGACTTGATATACTGAACGCATCCAGTAGGAGCTTTGATTTACGCTCACTGGTTGGCTGTTCGGTGTGCCGTCAGCACCGTCGGCCCATGTTTAGCCGGACAGCTCGAACTGTCCGGCTTTACTTATACCATAATCATTATGTTTTGTCTTTTCTAAGCTTTGGCCCAAGCTCAGGGTGGGGTGAAATCCCGGCGACGGCGATGCCGGGGTGTCCGCATACTGGCGGTTCGGCCCAGCGCTTCACGATGGGTTGGGGGTGTCAATAGCAACTTGGAGTTGACCCGGTTGTAGCAAACTTGAGTCGACCCACCCGTCTGGTTCTTTGGGGTCGCCGGTTCAGGTCTGTGCCACTCACTCTCGTGCCGCTCTTTGTAGCAACTTAAAAGTGACCCACCTGGTACTGGTCTGCGACTTTGTCAGTCGGCCTAGTTGTCGCCAGCCTCCTCCGGCGAAGCGGCGAGATGCTGTTGCTGCGGGAAGAGCCCCGCCTGGCGTTTCTCCCTGAGCCTGAAGCTCTCCCCCCGGATGTTAAGCACGTGGCTGTGGTGCAGCAGCCGGTCCAGCACCGCCGAGGCGATGACGGTGTCGCCGAGCAGTTCCCCCCACTCGCCGAATCCCTTGTTGGAGGTGAGGATGATGCTGCCCCGCTCGTACCGGGCCGACACCAGGGTGAAGAATGCGGTGGCCGCCTCCCGGTCGTAGGGCCAGATGCCGAACTCGTCCACCACCAGCACCTTCGGCGACAGGTAGACCCGCATCCGCCGGTCCAGGTTGTGCTCGATCCGCGCCTTTCTCAGGTCCTCCATCAGGTCGTAGGCGCGGACGAAGTAGGCTCCCTGGCCGTTCTCGATGGCCCTGAGGGCCAGAGCCACGGCCAGATGGGTCTTGCCCACGCCAGGCGGACCCAGCAGCAGGATGTTGCTGGCCTCGGCGACGAAGGCCAGACCGGCCAGTTCCCTGACATGGCGCTCGTCGATGGAGGGCTGGAAGGTGAAGTCGAATTGCTCCAGAGTGCGCTGGAAGGGAAGGTGGGCCAGCTTGGTCCTGGTGGAGAGGTAGCGTTCCCTCCGGGCGGACACCTCCACTCCCTGCAGGTCGGCCAGCATCTCAGGGTAGGTCAGCTGTTTGCTGGCGGCGGCGTCCAGGGAGTTGTCCAGGGCCTCGACGGCCTGTTTCAGTCCCAGGGTATCCAGGTGCTTTCGC
>CBDHDY010000038.1:0-15849 GCA_965261885.1 Dehalococcoidia bacterium | reverse complement strand
AGGTGGCTTGACCCAAACTGTGCCGACCCGTCCGCCGCCAGGTCTGCTGGCAATTGTTCCAATGTCCGAATCACTGTTTCTTGGTGAACCGACCGAAAGGCTATGAAATCAGCAACTGCTGGGGAACAGTGAACATCCAACAATCTCTCCGCAATGAAGGAGATGACCTCTTGGCCTTGGCCCGCTACCGTCCAGGGGTTGAGCAATTCCCAATAGCAGCGCTGGACTGCTAGGTCTTCTTCATATAGTCGGCGCCAAGTTTCTAGGTCCGACGATGCGGCCAGGTAAATTTGCGCTAATGCCTGAGTCTCTGCGCCCATCTCCTTGAGCCGGGCGATAGCTTCCTCCAAACCCTCCCATCCTGACCGACGGAAAACAGCCCAGAATATTCCATAGGCCAACATCCGGCAATTCTGATTCTCTGAGCCGGCGTGTTCCAGGGCAATCTCAAGCGCCAGATTAGCTTCGATGTTGGCAAATGCTTGGCCTACTTCCGCAGGTTGTTCTACCACTTCAGCGATGGACAAAATGGCTCCGATACCACTGTTCCTATGCGCTTCTGCGATGGCGGGCTGGCGAGCCACATTTACCTTTTGAAAATCTGTATCTTCGTAGTCAGTTCCTTCCGGCAACTTGGGCCAACCGATGAACAGCCACGCGTAGGCCTTTCCGGAGTCGCCAGGAGTCAGTTTTTGATAAATGGCAGCAAGCGGTTCCAGGTCGGCGGATGGCATTGCCCAATCTGAGTCCGGGAAGCTATTATGAAGGTTCAGCTCTGCACGCAGGGTCGCCCATAGGGTTAACGAAGTCGATTGTTGGCGGAGAGAGTCGGTTTGTTGTGCCAACATCTCCGTGGCTTGCTTGCGAGTGGTGGAGGGCAAAGACCGCAGGATACCTATGATGTCCCGCCATCTTTCAGCTTCGCTTCCAACGTGCTCAAGCAAAAGTTGCCCCAACTTTTCGGCAAAAGTGTAGAGTTCTTTCCGAGTAGGCTGGGGCACGCCGTCCTGTCCCCAGGGACGAAATGACGGTGGCTCACGGCCGACAATAGTGTCGTGACCCGACGGGTAGGCTTTGATAAGGGTTTTCCAACCCGGATCCGGAACCCTGGTCAACAAGGTCTCCAGCGTCTCAAGACGTTCGGCGTCCGATGTCTCTGACACCCGGAACCAGGGCAGGAACATTGCACGGGTGCTTGCCGCGGGGCGATTTGAGAGATTTCCACCTGGGTCAATCAGAACCAGCCGGGCCAGGATGTGCGCTACTCTAGAAAAATACTCCGGAGACCATACCAGTTTTTCCAATGCCCAAAGCAGACTGGTGTGCGGAGCGCCTCCGAATATTGGAGCACCTTCTTGGGCGAAAAGTTCAGCGAAAGGACTTGGGCTCGCGTCCAAGTCCCGTTCAATGGCATCCAGCATGGCCGTCGGGGCCGCTTCAGCTAGAGTTGTCAAGTGTGTACTAAGGGATGCCCATATCTGCCATCTCTCATTGCCGGTCAATATGCGTCGTACCATGACTTCCGGCAGGTAAGCCGTCTTTTCAACGTGGTCAGTCCTCTCTCCTTGGGCACTCATCAACGCAAGGGATTGGGCAATTCCTTCACGCAGGCTATGGCTGTGCGGAACTGCTTTGCCCCGGATGCCGGCGAAAGGCCTTTCGGCCAGGGGCATTTCGTATTCCGGATTTTCGGCTCCCAAGACTTTAATGGCCGCTTCTTCAAAACGGTCCACCGCGGCCGAAGTCAAGCGTGGAGCAAGCAGGTGCCAGGCCTCTTCATGGGAGAGGAAACGCCATCTGCTGCCGATTTTCGTCACAGGACTGTCGTCGGCCCGAGTCAGTTCCAGCGCTTCTCGCTCTACTTCCTCATAGGGTCGGCCCGCGATTTCGGAAACAATATCTTTGTCGTTTTCGTTGGACTCATCCCATGCGCCTATCAAGATGAGAGAGGGCAGGATGCTTTGCACATCCGGGGCCGCCCAATCAGGTTTCGGTCCTCCCGCTTCTTCAATCAGGAAGCGGCGGATAATTTGCAGCCGGCGGGCCGTTTTTCGGGATAGCGACCGGGCCCTCGTTTCGCTCAGCCCCATTTCAGTTAGCGCATGTACGGTCTCGTCGCGTCCTAACGCAGGGAGGGAGACGCCGTTGCCTTTAGGTTCTTCGTTGGCATTCATGGGAGTTAAAACGTGATGGCCCCGGTTAGTTGCCACCTGTGGCGACACGTTGCCATCGAAGGCGCGAATCAGAACCAAAGGTAATTTCTGGCCCACTAAACTGGCCCAAGCATTTTCGGACTTCACTACTAGTATTACAACGACGGTTGGTATGATAGGATGACCGGGTAGTTGGGGAAGGCTTGGGTAGGTGAGGCAGGGAAGTGGATGCGGCGGCTTTCGAGCAGGTGTACGGGGCTTTTCAGGATTTTCATGCTTACTTCGCTCCGCTGTTTGGCCGGAGGGAGACCCGGGACCACAGCCGTCATTATCTCCAGGCCCTGCTGGTGCAGTCCGGCGAGCGGCGCAACGCCGAGAATCTGTCGGAGACGGTTCCGGCGTCAGCCAGGGTGATGCAGCGGTTTCTCGCTGAATCCCCCTGGGATGACGACACAGTCATAGGACGCCTTCAAGAGTACTTGGGACCCCGGCTTGGACATCCGGATGCGCTGTGGGTGCTGGACGGCAGCGACTTCCCCAAGCAAGGGAGGAAATCGGCGGGAGTGGCCCGGCAGTACTGCGGGAGGCTGGGCAAGGTGGCCAACTGCCAGGCCGGAATGTTCCTGGCTTATGTCAGCCCGTTGGGGCGCGCCCTGGTGGACAAAGGGCTTTATCTGCCGGAGAGCTGGACCTCGGACCAAGACCGGTGTGAGGCGGCAGGGGTTCCGGAGGAGAGGCAGGGTTACCGGTCGAAGACCCAATTGGCGCTGGAGATGCTGCAGCGGGCCTTGGAGCGGGGCCATCTGAAGGCTGGCTGGGTAGCCGGGGACGACGCTTTCGGGATGTCGCCGTCATTCCGCGAGGGACTGGCGGCCTTGGGGACGCGGTACGTCCTGGACGTTCCGGCGGGCTTTACGGTGTGGCCGCCGGACCCCGAGCGGACCAGTCCGGCATACCAGGGACGGGGGGCGCTTCGCAAACCCAGGCTGGTGGGCGGGCAGCGGCGCACTATGGAGGAGCGCAGTGATGAATTGCCGGAGGAGGCCTGGCGTGAGATAACGGTGGCCGAGGGAAGCCAGGGTCCCTGCAGCTACCGGTTCAGCGCTCAGAGAGTGCGTCCAACAAGCAGGCGGAAGCCCGGCGAAATCCACTGGGCCATTTACCGCCGGAACCTGGACGGCAGCGAACCCCGCTACTACCTGTCCAACGCTCTGGAGGATACCCCGTTGGAGACCCTGGCATACGTGGGAGGCTCCCGGTGGCGTATAGAAACGGAGTTTGAGACGGAGAAGAGCAACGTGGGGCTGGACGAGTATGAGACCCGCACTTGGGCGGGCTGGCATCACCACGTGGCCCTGTGTTTGCTGGCCGGAGCTTTTCTGCTGAGCCTGCAACAGGCTTGGGGGGAAAAAGATGCTCCAGATCACGAGGCCGCAGAGCCTGCCCTCGTGTAAACGGGGGTCTACCGGGTGGTACGGGAAATGCTGCACCGGGAACGGTTCGGGCCGGATGAGCTGCTGCGGTGGCTCGAGGATACGCAGAATAGTAACGAACGAGCCAGGCTCTCCCACGCCAAGCGCCGAGCCGCCCTTCGCCCCTCCCCGCACATCCCTCCTTAAACCCGTCGTTGTAATACTAGTCGTCTGCGACACCATCTACCCCGACCTCAAGCTTCGCCACCCACTCCCCGCTTGAACCCGCGGCGTAGTACTGGTGGGCCACTATATCGTCGACCCTGTGTCCCAACTTATCGCCGCCATTGACACGGTGAAAGCTACCGCCTCAAGCGTAGCAGAGAGAACGCAGGCTTTCAGCCATCAGGTGAACCGGACGACGTTTAACCCACTGTCAGCCCTCTACGAATTTTCCCCGACATTCCCTCTCTCTGATCCGACCCAGCCCCTCTTCACATTAAAGGTGATCCACCATTCCGCCACCCCAGTGGTACGTTTTGTCCCTGCCATTGACACCGGGGTTTTCGTGGAACGACGCTTCTAAGCCTGAATCATCTCACGCGCCTTGCATTCAGATGGCATAGTCTTCGGAGTTTCTCGGAGGCCAGATCACGCTTCGCTTCGTTCATCATGACTATGGCGCGCAATGCGGCAGCCAAAACTAGCGAAGCCTAGAGCTGAACTTCTGCCGTACCTTGGCAACCTTGGGGCTGATCACTATCTGGCAATACATACTGCCAAGGTTGTTCTGGTAGAAAAGCTGGTGTTCCCTTTCCGCAGGATAGAAGACTCCAAAAGGGACAACTTCGGTTACCACAGGCCCGTTTTCGGTCCCTGAAGCATCCAACGCCTTTATGAAATTAACTGCCTCGTCCCTCTGGGACTCGGTAGTGTAAAGAATTACTGAGCGGTACCGTGCGCCCCGGTCCGCCCCCTGACGGTTGAGGGTGGTGGGGTCGTGGGTGGCGAAGAACATCTCAAGTATTTCCGAGTATGTGATCTGGCAGGGGTCAAATTCTAACTGCACCACCTCGGCATGCCCCGTCTTCTCACCGCAGACTTCATAGTAGGTCGGATTAACCGTGCGGCCACCGGAATAACCGGACGTGACCGCAGTAATCCCTGCGATCTCTGCGAAAACAGCCTCAACGCACCAGAAGCATCCACCGCCCAATACGGCAATCTCGACATTTTGGTCAGTCACCTTTTCTCACTCCAATTGCAAGAGTTCTTGATTCTCTCGGCTTGCACATCATCTAATCCTATTATGGCACGGCGCTCTATGGCACGGCGCCTATTATGGGCAATTCGCTCGAATTCGGGCGCCCTGCTCCGCCCGCACTCTGAGGTTCTCCAGCGTACGGACGAACGGTTCGACTGTGCAACGTGACAGGCGGTAATTACTGGATGCTTCTGTGGGCAGGACACCGGGATTCCTTATAATGGCCAGGATTTCTCCGCGGGTATTCCAGCCTGGCAGTCAATTGGGGCAAGGCTCCGTGGCTGATGTTCCTGGAAAGCAGGCACCTGGCCACGGAAAAGGATCTGAGTGGTAGGGGAGGACAATCAGACGTTCAGGCCACGCAACCGGCTGTCGTGAGGTACCTCGCCTCCGACAGATGAAATTCTGATTATTGAAGATGCCGGCGACACGGAGAACGGCAGTCATGTTGCTGCTGTGCACACTCCAGACGATATCCCCCCACTATGCCAGACAGTACACCACCGTTCACCCCCAAGGGTCGCCGTCCAGCCTCGACAGGCTTCTAAACCCACCTGGCAGTCCGCTGCACCTTTGTGAAGACAAGGCCAATATGAACCTGTTCAAGAGCGCCTGCCCAAACCGTCCGTCACATAGTTGTCCCGCAGTCCGTTACGCACGCACCAGAGCACCAACTCCTGCATCGTCCTGACACCCAACTTGCGCTGGACGCCGTATATGGCGTTCCGGACGGTCACCGGCTTGCTCTCCATCGCCTCCGCTATCTGAACATAGGACATGCCCCGGGCGAAAGAGACAAGTATATCCCGCTCCCTCAGAGTCGGCCCGGCGACTTGGGCCGCATCTCCCGCCTTTCCACTGCCGCGTATCGCATAATCATCGGGAAGCCCGACCCCGTCGTCCGACACCGACAGGCAAATATCCTCCTCGGTAAACTCCAGGTGGACAGATACCCTGCCAGCCTCCGCATGGCGGTATCCGTTGGTGAGCGCATTGTGCGTTATCGAGAAGAGCAGGCTCCTGTCCTCCACCGACAGCGGCGGCTCGACCCCCGTATTAGTCATCCTGGCGGGCACGGAGGTGACGTTCGTGAAGCTGGTCACGTGCGATCTGAGAGCCCGGCTCAATTCCATGCCCTCATAGATGCCGCCCATATTTATGGGATGTCTCAACTCCCATATGATGGACCGGGACAGATGGGACGTCGCCTCAAGCGTGGCGGTCAGCTCCGGGTTCGCGTCCCCGGCAAGCACCTTCGCCGTGTCGATGCCCAACCCGATCATGTACGCAGACTGGGCCGCAGTGTCATGAATGGCCTGGGACAACTCAACCCGCTCACACTGAAGCGCACGCTCACGCTCCACCGCCTGCCTCCAGCTCATCCACTCAACCTGGTTGCCAAGTTGACCGCCGCGACGACCGCATACGTGACCGCTATCCTAGCCAGCAATGCCTTCTCGTCCCTTACCTCGATTACTATTCCATCCCCGGCAGTCAGGCTGATCGCCACATAGCCGAGGGACACTATCGTCACCCAGGCCATGTTGAACCTGAAGGAAGTGAGTAGCACCGCCATCCCGGCCAACGCAGGATAGTAGAACAGGTGCAGGAATTCGTGGCTGAAGCCGTCGCTTAACACGGCCACTACCGAAATCAGGAACACGTCCGACGCGTAGAGAGCTACAAGCCAGTGCCATGTAACCGGCCTGTTCGACAGGAGGCGGTATTGAATGTACCCGTTGAACCCCACCCACAACAGGAACAACAGCACATAGGCGGCATACCTGCCAACCCCGAAATGGAGATAGGGACGACACACCAGTTCAAATAACAGTACCGCACTTATCAACCAGTGCCCTCTGACCGACATGGTCGCCACGTACCGGAGCCCGTCCGAGTCGGTCTGGTTGAGCGTCCAGTCGTTTACCCTGACGGCGTCGGTTGTTCTGGTGACCAACTGCAGGACCCGGTTGTAGTGAGACCCGTGAGGCATTTAGCAGGTTGCTGAAGAAAGGAGTTCAGGTCGGGAATATACGGTTCAGGTCGTTGAAGCCTTGGTCCTATTGGAGGAAATTGTGCCGTTCACACGGGACTTTCAGCCCCTTCGGTTTTGCGGACCGGCCCTTTTGGGGGCGTCGGGCATAGGCAGCCCATTGTCAGGTCATGCCATCCGGGCTTCCGGAGCTGCCGGTGCCTGACCCAGCAGCGCGGGATCGACGGCCGGCCCACGTTAGCGTACATCCGGTCCAGGTCCGGGGACAGTGCCTTCAGGGCTTGGTCAGCCAGCTTCTTGATAACCCGCAGCGGATGGTCCGATGGCAATCGCGTTTCCAAGTCAATGAAGGCCAGCAGAGTCACCTGTGGATCTTGTCTCCCGCGCATGGCTCAACCTCCGCCCAAGGTTGCGTCTAGGGTTGCGTCCAGGGTTGTCCTATTTTAACCCGTTCTCTCTCCGCTGTCGGGCCATGCCAGGTTTTTCAGCAGCCTGCTAAATCAGGCATCTATTGTCCTCCGAAAGATTGTCAATGTCTTCCCCGAGACTAGAAACCGACGGCGTAGGCCTCGCACCGCGGGTCTGCGCCGCCCTGCAGCACCTTGGTCTCCGGGTTGCGGGTGATGACACAGTATAAGGCTGAACCCTCCCACCAGTCTGGATACTTCTCTATCGTGTGGCCCTTCCGCCGTAATTTCCCGGCCACTTCATCGGAAATACGGCCTTCCAACCGCAGCATCCCGGGCTCATATTTTGACGCCCAGTTGGAACTGGGGAAGTTATAGCTGTAGAAGCGGGGTTCCTCCACAGCCTCTTGAGGGTCGCGTCCAAACTCCAGGACGTTCAACAGCAGTTGCAGAGTGCCTTGCGGGATATTGTCACCGCCGTGAGCGCCAAGGGCCATCACGGGCTCGCTGTCGCGCAACACCAGGGCAGGCGCAGGAGTGAGCCTGGGCCGCTTGCCCCCTGCGACCGATGCCGGATGGCCTTCGGTCAGCTTGGACTGGGAGCCGCGCAATGAGAACGCCAAGCCGGTGCCCGGAATTATTGGCCCGCCGTTCTTGGTGCCCTCGCTGGGGGTGCTGGAGAAGATGTTTCCATCACGGTCGATTACGGCGAAATAAGAAGTGCCGCCGCCGCTGACTCCGGCTGTGCCAACCGGGACCGCCGCCTCTCTGGGGGACTGCGGGGCGCCGTCGATAGTCGCTTTCCCGTTTCTCGGGTCTCCCGCGGGAGGCGTGCCCGGCCAAGCCATGTCCGGGTCAATCAGAGAGCGGCGCTTGACCAGATATTCCTCCGCCAGCATTTCATTGATTGGCACGTCCACGAAATCCGGGTCTCCCACGTACTGCTCCCGGTCGGCAAAGGCCAGATTCAAGGCTTGGTTCACCGTATGGATGTACTCGGCGGAATTGTGGCCCATGGACGCCAGGTCGTACCCCTCCAGAATCTTGAGGGCTTGGGGGAACGTCGGTCCTTGGCCCCACGGCCCTGTGCTGTAGACGTCGTAACCCTTGTAATTTACCGTCACGGGCGGAGCCACCTGGACATGATACCGGGCCAGGTCTTCCTCGGTGAGGAGACCTCCCATCTCCCGGTTGTATGAGGCAATCCTGCGGCCCAGCTCGCCGGTGTAGATGTAGTCTCTGGCCGCCTTGAGCGCGGCCTCCCGGCCTTTCCCGGCGTTGGAAGCCTCCACGTCCGCGATTCTGGACAAGGTGGCAGCCAAGTCCTTTTGATAGAACATCTCCCCCTGTTTGGGCGCGCGGCCGCCAGGCAGGTAAATCTCGGCGGTTGACGGGTGGGCGTTGTATTGGTCGAAGGCGGTCTTGAACCGGCCGGCCAGATAACGGAACATGGGAAAACCGTTTCCAGCCAGGTCGATGGCCGCGGTCGCCACCTGCCCGAAGGTCATCGTGCCAAACTTGGACAGAGACGTAAGCCACGAATCGGCGGCGGCCGGCGTTAAGGACGAGAGCACGCCGGTCGGAATCTTTCCGCCGTGGTTCTTTTGAAAGTACTCGACCGACGCGGCCTTGGGCCAGACCCCGAGACCGTCAACCGTGGTAACCTCTTTCCGGTCAGCCAGGTATATTACGGTGGGCGCCACGCCCAGGAAGCTGCAATCGTCGACATGCACCACGTTCAACGCCAAGCCAACGGCCACTCCAGCGTCAATCGCGTTGCCACCGTTTTTCAGGACTTCCAGACCGGCCATGGCGGCACTGGGGTGGCTGGCTACAACCATTCCGTTGACACCCTGCATCAATGGACGAAGACTGGTTAGCGTGGTCCCTTTGACCGGCATTTTCAGGCCTCCGAATTAAGGATTTTGGGTCTGGCACAGGTCCGGAAATTGAACTCCACCGGCAGCGGGCCGCTTGAAAGACCTGTTATAGCGGCGCCATCACCGGGCGTGACAACTGCCGCGCGATAAAGCCCTTCATCAACTCGATGGCCCGTTCGGATTCAGCTCCGGGCATATTGCCGAAGCGGTGTGGCATCCCCTCGAACAGTTCCAGCTCTACGTGGCCTCCGGCGGCCCGGTACGCGGCCTCGAACTTATGTGGAATGAATTGGGGGATGTTGGAGTCATTGGTGCCCTGGATGATTACCGCAGGCGGCAACTCCACTTTCTCTCCCCGTTCCAGCGCCTCCTGAGGGTTTCCTTCGTGGAGGCTCGCGGGATCCGGAAAGTAGGACTCGGTGGGGCCAATGAACCGCTCATCGCCAATTTCGCGGCCCCAGAGGTAGCGGGCGTAGGGGTCTAGGACGGGCCAGCAGCACAGCATGAATCGCAGTGAAGCGTCCACGTCTTCCCCTCCGGGGAGCGGCAGCGACGCATAGCGGGGGTCCTTGGGGCGCATCCCGTTCAGGGCTACAGTATGGCCGCCGCTGGAGCAGCCCAATGCGCCCACAGATGCCGGGTCAATATTGAGCTGCCGGGCTTGGGCCTTCATCCAGCGGATAGCATAGTTGGTGTCGATGACCTGGGCCGGGTAGGGGTGTTGCGGGGCCAACCTGAAGTCCACGGCGACGACAACTATGCCGCTGGCCGCGAGGGACAGGTTCATGGGATGGTCGTCGGAACGATCGTTCAGGAACCATCTGCCGCCGTGAACGTCCAGCAAACCCGGGAAGGGCCCTTCGCCCCGGGGCTGGTAGATGGTGGCCTCCAGGCTGCGGCTCTGGTGTTCCAGATAGACCAGATCGGTAATTTCGACGTCGAACTCGGCTGCCGGATTGTATCCAACGCTGGTCATAGTCTCTCCTTCGCAACTTACGGGCGCTCATTCCACGGGAGTGTGAGGGGTCGGCCAGTTTCTAAAGTTCTCTAATTCCGCAGACACCCTTTTGGTTCCAACGGGGCTGTGAACCCGAGACGGTGGATTCTCACCCTCACTTTGGGCCAGGTCCTCATGGACTATGGGGTGCTCCGTGACCTGCTGTTTTCGTGTCATATATTTGGGTTGCCGTCCTCTTGCCTTGGCTTAATTGCGGCGGATGTGCCTGTGGTCGTGGTTGCCCAGTGCACGCCGTGTGGGAAGAGAATTACGAGCAGTCCACCATGACATACCGAATACACAACTCCGCTGTTCAGAGCGATCTCGACGGTCCCAGCCAGCGGACCAGCAGATCACAGCCTTCTCGGTGCCCCTGGCCGTGTACTGCCAGTTGTGCTCACTCTCCCAGATGCTCTTGGTCGACTTGTAGCCGTACTTGACCTCCTCCGGGAGGCTGTCGATGTCCGGGTAGTCCGGGTCCGACTCCAGCAGGAGTACCGAGGTGTTGGAGTCTTCCGAGAGCCTCGTGGCGAGAATGGCGCCCGCCGACCCTGCGCCGATTACGATGTAGTCGTACTTCACTCCTTACCTCCTGGATGTGACGTTGACGTGACACCTTCGACTGCTGCTGGGATGGTATGCACTGGGACGGGGGCCGTCAATCATCGGGAAACCCAATCCCATCATCCGACACCGACAGCCGGAAAGCGTCCCCACTATATTCCAAGTCGATGGATACCCGGCTATGTTCCGCATGCCGGTAAGCGTAAGAGGGGTTCATCGCGGCGCGAGATAGGCGTGCGATTGGCGAGCCTTGAGCCATCCTGAAGCTCCATCTCCCTCCACTTCACCCCGGAACGAAGGCCGAAGGGGTGCGTGGAGGAGCAGGCATTCGCATCTATTTCAGGGGCGCATTTGTGTGTGGGGGTCAGGACAAACGACCCCTTGAAATGTGGGGGTCAGCACTTGCCGGTGGCGAGCAGAATTCAAGAAAATGCAGGTGACCCATATCGGTAGATACCCACTTGGCATTCGGCGGGCCGATGGATGGAGTAGAGACAGCCCTCACTCCCTACTCAGCCCTACGATTCGGACTACATGCAACGGCGCGGACCCAGGGCCGTTTGTGGGGCTGCCTGGCCGATAGCGCCTTGGAATAGCATGCCATAGCTTGGCACATGTCGAGTCAATCGCAAATAAGGTGCTTCGCAGGACCTGAGCACTATGCTCAGCATCTCGTTTGGACTGCCCTTTGATCCTGAAGACTGCCGATATGGACCACGTTGTTTTTCGCGGCCGTGGTCGGGTTCATCGGCCTGGTGGCATTCCTCCAGCCAAAACCGGTCTCCGCCGACGCGGCCAAGTATTACCTGGACTGCCCCACTACGGAGGTCCGGGAAGGAGAGTCGGTGGACGTCTTCCTGGTCCGTGTGACCAACCATCAGCACGGGGTCAACTTCGGCGCCTCCTGGCACACCGATGCCGGCACCGCCGGTACCGACGACTACGTCCACCAAGACACCGGCGACATCTGGTCCACCGAATCATCGACGCCCCCAGCATCACCGACGTCGAGATAATCTCGGAACCCGCCAGGGACAACACCTACGGCATCCAGGAGACCATCGAGATCCAGGCCACCTTCAGCCCCAGCGTGGATGTGGACGGGAACCCGGGCCTGGGGGCTCCGGGTCGACTCCGACTGGCGCTCCCCCGCTACCAAGTATTACCTGGACTGCCCCACCACGGTAGGTCCGGGAATTGAGAGTCGGTGGACGTCTTCCTGGTCCGGTGACCAACCATCAGCACGGGGTCAACTTCCGCGCCTACGCTGGCATGACCGAATGCCGGCACCGCCTGGATACCGGCGACTACGTCCACCAATGACACCGGCGACATCTGGTCCACCGAATCATCGGAATGCCCCCAGCATCACCGACGTCGAGCATAATCTCGGAACCCGCGGGACAACACCTGACGGCATCCAGGAGACCATACGAGATCCAGGTCTCACCTTCAGCCCCAGCGTGGATGTGGACGGGAAGTCCCGGGACTGAAATCCGGGTCGACCCGACTGGCGACCCGCCCGCCACCTCCGCGGTTCCGGCTCCGGCAAGCTGGTCTTCGGATACACCGTCAGGCATGATGACCGTGACTTCGACGGCATCAGGATGCCCGGCGGCTACCAGGACAGTAACGGCCGGTGGCACAACCTCAACGAACATACCGCCATCACCGCCACGGGAACGAACAAGGTTGTATCCCGGGCCTATGCTGGCATTGACGACCAGTCGGACCACAAGGTCGACGGCAGCCTGACCCCCATCGGCACCGGCATGGAGATCAACTCCGAGCCCGCCAGCGGGGACACCTACCGCTACGGCGAGACCATCGACATCACCGTGACCCTCAGCGCCCCGGTGGATGTTGTTGGCTACAAGCATCTGGACGCCGCCGTCGGTACCGGCGACGACACCTAGCGCGGCCCCCGGTACACATCAGGCACTGGCACCAGCACCCTGGTATTCAGCTACACCGTGCAGGCCAGGGACTTGGACACCGACGGCATCTCCATCGAAGACGGCGAGGTTGGGGAAGGCACCACTGAACGCTGGGGCGGCAGCGGCACCATCAAGGTTAAGGGCACCGACCTCATCGTGGGCTCCTACTACACCGGGCTGTCCGACCAGTCGGGGCACAAGCTCGACGGGTGCCCCTACCCCAAGACCATCTCCATCACCTCCACCCCCGCAGCCAGGGCGGATACTTATGGCCGGGACGAGGTCATACGAGCGAGCGTCAATTTCGATCAGAACGTGGACGCAAGCCGAAATGTGTATGCCGTCGTGAAAAAGGGAGCGTCTTGGAACAGACAAGAGATGGACTACGTGTTGGGCAGCGGTACCGACACGCTGGTGTTCGAATATGAAGTGCAAAGCACTGACGAGGATACTGATGGTGTAACCATCCATCTAAATGATGGTTTGAACATCACGGCCAGCGGCACAGATATCGCCTACTAATCGGACCCAGGCGGCGCGACTCCCGTCCTTGAGAACCAGTCGGGCCACAAGATAGACGGCTCCCTTGTGGCGAATGACACAACACCGCCCACAATCTCCACGGTGCGCTTAGCTGACAGACTGGGTGCAGAACAGGACGCCGCCTATGAAGCAGGCGACTGGATTGGCGTAGAGGTGAGGTTCAGTGAGGGCGTGATAGCCGTTGGCGAAATACGACTCGTTGACGGGACATTCCAGTATCTGTTTCCCCAGTTGGAGCTGGACATCGGCGGCGTTGCCCGATTTGCAGAGGTCGGCCACCTGTCTGGCGGCGACGGCAATTACCAACAAGTTCCCAGCCTTACGTTGGTCTTTGGATACACGGTGCAGGAGGGGGACGTCGACGAGAACGACCTGGTCATCGCCCATCCCGACGGGAGCCTGGTCGGTCTTGACCTGAAAGGCCCGCTGGGCACCGACGCCAACGGCTACGACTTCGGCTCGGAGATGCTGTCGGCCGACGAGGACGGCAGGTGGGTGTCCTACGTGTACGGGAATCCCGAAACCAGGCCCATCGGCACCGCTTTCGGCGAGTTGCAGCTCAAGAACACCTGGGTGGTGCGGCACGACGGGCTGCTGTTCGGCTCCGGCTGGTACGTCTACGCCGACGAATTCACTAAGTCCTTTGTGGCGGCCGCCGTGAGCAAGTTCCACGCGGTGGGGCTGGAAGGGACCGTGGAATACTTCACAGGCTCGGAGAGCGATTTTGCGGGTCTGGCAGCGGCTATCGGCTACTACAACAGCATAGAGACGGTTGAGGGGGAATGGTCCGCGTTCATAGTGGACGGCAGCGGCAAGATCATCGATCACTACGACAAGGAACTGGCTGGAAGGGACCTTGAAGACCTGTTCGGCGTGGCTATGTTCGAGGCCAGCGAGGAGGGCAA
Source organism: Dehalococcoidia bacterium (assembly GCA_965261885.1). Taxonomy (GTDB): domain Bacteria; phylum Chloroflexota; class Dehalococcoidia; order Lucifugimonadales; family UBA3495; genus VXOI01. The sequence continues at coordinate 1,794 of CBDHDY010000038.1, read as the reverse complement.
CTGGGTGACCGCGGAGTCCCTGCGCGTCTGGGTGGTCAGCTATGACGGGATGACTTTCGGGTCAGGCTGGTATCACGACGAAACTAACTGATATTTCATGTTGCCCGCCCAGGTGCACCGCACACACACTACCGTCCGCTGCGACTCAGAGACTACGCAGCAGCGGCCATTGCCAGTACATGGCAGGCCCCTCACAAGTCGAGGCATGAGTTTTTGATTGGGATCAGGACTTGAATGCGATGCACTCGCCAAAAGCGAGCGCCGCGAAGGAAGAGGGGTGATCCCTCCATTGGTCCATTTCTTCCCGCCACACGTCGAACTGCTCTTGGGTAGCCGCCCCGAATGCCGTTGCCGCCGCAATCACGTGGGGCGAGAAGAACCACTCGCTGATGAAGGCGTGAAGTACGGCGACGCTTTCCGGCGTGCTGAAGGTGTCGAAGGACGCGGCCGCCTCTACGTCGGTGAACCCGGCGTCAAGAAGTATGCTCTTCAAATCCTTCCCTATCCTGGGATGGCCGCCGTTGGCAGCCAGAGGGCCGGCGAAGGTGGCCCACGCCGCGTCGGTATTGTCGGTGCTGGGTCCCAGAAAGGACGAACCGACAATCATTTCGCGGCTGGAGATAATGCCCCCCGGCTTCAAGATCCGTTTTACCTCGGCCAGAGCGGCAGCGGTATCCGGGACATGCATTAGAACAGCGTGGCAGTGGGCCACGTCAATGAAAGCTTGGGTGTCCTGCCTGATGGAATTGGTGGAGGTCTGGTAGGTAATCCTCAGGGGAACGCCGTTGTACTCTCGAATGCCGTCGCCGTCGGTATCCAGAACATCATGGTCTTCCAGCAACCGGTTGGCCCCCTCGATGTCCTGGGACAAGCACCCATCGTTGGCCATGGAGGCATAGTCGGGCGGGCCGGCGACAAGGTTGCAGACGGGTTCCCCGGCGAAGCCGTAGAGCCTATCCGATATGATGGTCCGGTCTATGGCCATCGACATGGCTTGGGGAATCGGTGTGAAGGTCAGGAATGGGTGGGGATTCTCTCCGTTCATATATTCCAGAGCGATTTTCCCTTAAAGCGGGCTGACAAGGGTATGTAAAATTGAGATTATAGCTACGAACCGGCCCCACCGCCCCTGGATTCCGGCCTACGCCGGAATGACGGAATGGGCCCGATAGTGAGCATTTGGGAGCGGTTTTGTATTTGAGCAAGCCTACCCTACTATGCGGTCTCACGTTCAACTGCGTAAAGTCCCAAATGAAATACATACCCTTGTCAGCTTAAAGCGGGCTGACAGGGTTAGTCTGATTGACCACGATGCGTTCCACCAAGCTGGAGAACGCGGATACTACTTTACCCCGCCCGGTTGCTTCCATCTTCGCAAGGGCGTCCGGGTCTACTTGGAGGGTCCAAGCGTAATCGGCCTCGCCGGTTTCCAGAACGGCGCGAGCCGCCGACATCGCGTCGCCGCCACCCCTGGGACCACCCGGTCAAAGTATGGCGCATTTCCACGGTAGAACGGTTGCGCTCGTACACGGCCTCTTCATTCGTCTTGAAACCTGATATACGGTAAGGACCGGTACCCAGCGGGGCTGTGTTTTCTGTTTCGCAACCGGCGGCGGTCGCGCCGACGCAGTCGGCGAACTGTGCTTTGCTGATGATGGGCGCCCCTGCGCTGACGAAGGCGTTGTACGGGTAGGGCGTGGGAGCGTCGAAGGTGATTTTGACGGTGAGAGCATCGATGGCTTCCACGGAGGAGATGCCGTTAAAAGCGCCGTGAGCCGTTCACCCGGTTTCTTC
>CBDHDY010000037.1:0-14116 GCA_965261885.1 Dehalococcoidia bacterium | reverse complement strand
TTGGCGCACCTCCGTTAGCTGACGGGCCCCCTCCGCAACCTCGGTGCGAAGCTGCCATAGCCCGCCATACTTGTCCAGGATATCCATGTGCTCATTTACGCGAAGAAGAGACAAGTGCTGATTTTGGCCATGGATATCCACCAGGTGTTGGGCCAGCGTGCTCAACAACCTGAGAGGTGCGATTCGCCCGTTCACACGGCAGGTGTTGCGCCCATCCAGGTTGACCTCGCGAGAGAGAATTATCTCCTCTTCGCCTACGTCAATTTCGTACTCATTCAGGGCAACTTTGATTTTCTGAGAGATGTCACCGTTGAGCAGGAAGATGCCATCCACTCTGGACTGGCGTGTACCGGAACGTACCATGCCAACATCGGCGCGTCCCCCAAGTAGAAGGCTTAACGCATCCACGATGATCGACTTGCCGGCCCCCGTCTCACCCGTCAGCACACTAAAGCCGGGCGCCAACTCAATGTCGAGCTGTTCTATGGTGGCGAAATTGGTGACGCTAAGGAGTCTGAGCATGGCTATGTCCGAAACTCCAGCCTTCCGGGTAGTGCCCTCTGGTCTAACGAAAGTTGATGGTTTGCCGCTCATCCAAAATGCAGCGCCCAGATGTGGTGCGGGACAGAGCCCCGCCTCCGCGGGAATTATGGGGTGATTCCTTGAAAACCGAAAGACCCTGGGGGAGTACCAAGAAGCGGTATCCCAAATCGCTACCTCTGTTGAGACCCTACCCCGTGATCCCAAGGCGATGCACGCCATAAAGGCCTTACATGCCGCAGGTGCACGAGAGGTGATCTACAACATTTGATAGCCGACGCGTCTCACAGAGCACAGTCGCTGCGGAGCGCTAGGACTAACTGCCTGCTACGCCGGGGGATTTCCGGGCTGAAGTCCTCCTTTTCAGGGGCAGAAAAGCCTCGGAATCCAAAATCTCAGTCAGGCCAATGAGCTTCAGGACGTCAGACTGGACCTGCGGCTCTCCCCCGCAGTTGCCCAGGACCCTGTTCAGCAGGATCCGCCAGCTCACATCAGGACACGTCTCTCGTCCTCGCAGTCTCCGCAGCCCGCGTGGAGTCCAGCACCGCCAATGGCTCCAAGGGCATTTCGTCTAGCCCTTGCCGGATGTCTGACGTTACGCTATTCCAGAGAGAGTGGAGTCTCGATTCGGGGACGACATACATCAGCACCGATGTACCAGCAGCCAGCTGTTTCAGGCAATCACGCCCTTGGCCTCTACCCAAAGAGGCCCAGAACTTGGATTTCCCGATAATCCGCTTTGCCCCGCTGGCGTGAAGTGTCAAGGGCGCCGAGATATTGGGCCACTGGGGCGGGGGGATCGTGTACCACTGACGTGATGACTGACGTCAGTAAGTCGGTCAGGGTGGAGACGTTGAAGGAGCAGGAAGGGACAGGGTTGACGGTGCGCCCTATTCTTCCTCGGGATCGTCTGGAGCTTGTGAGGAAGCGTTCTCCCGGCTGCGCTTGAGCCGGTAGCTCTCGCCGTTCATCTCCAGGATGTGGACGTGGTGGGTGAGCCGGTCCAGCAGGGCTCCGGTGAGGCGTTCCGAACCGAAGACCTCGGTCCACTCGTCGAAGGGAAGGTTGGTGGTCACCAGGACGGAGCCCTGCTCGTAGCGCTGGCTGAAGACCTCGAAGAGCAGTTCCGCGCCGGTTCTGGACAGGGGGACGAAGCCCATCTCGTCGATGATCAGCAGATTCAGTCGTGCCAGTTGCCGCTGCAGATTCAGCAGCCTTCTCTCGTCCCTGGCCTCCATCATTTCGTGGACCAGACCGGCGGCGGTGATGAAACCCACAGACATCCCGCGCTGGCAGGCCGCCAGTCCCAGCCCCAGGGCCACATGTGTCTTGCCGGTGCCGCTGTTGCCGACGGCAATGACGTTCTCCCGGCACTGGATGTATTCACAGCGTGCCAGTTCCATCACCAGTGCCTTGTTCAGCGATGGGATGGCCGGGAAGTCGAGGGTGTCCAGGGTCTTGACCGCGGGGAAACGGGCGGCGCGGATCCGCCGCTCCACCATGCGCTGGTGTCGGTCGATGAGTTCCAGCTCGGCGAGGCGCAGCAGGTACTGGGGATGGTCCACACCCTCGGCGGCGCACTGGGCAGCCATCTTACTGTATTCCCTGAGAAAGCTGGGCAGCTTCAGCTCTTTGAGGTGGTGTTCCAAGAGCAGCGTGGACCGGTCGTTCATGCCGCCCTCCCCGGCAGCAGGGTCATGTAGTCCCCGGCGGACGTGGTGCTGACCCGGACCCGGGGCAGGTAGGGATACAGCTCCAGGTCCAGCCTGGGCGGCCTCCCCTCCAGCCGGCACAGCACCAGGTGCTTCACTGCGTCGAAGCTCAGCGACCCCAGGTGGATGGCATCTTTCACCGCTGCGTGCACCTCCTGCAGGGAGAAGGTCTCCAAGAGCCTCAGCACCTGCACGTACTCCCGCTTCCCCCGCCGTCCCATGCGGGACTCCAGCAGACGCCGCAGCGTCCCGAACTCATCGGGCAGAGCCCAGCCCTGCAGGGGCGCGACCTGGTCCAGAGCTCCCGGCTTACGCTCCAACAGCGGCAGGTAGTGGATGGGGTCGTAGACGAAGTCGTCCCGGTCGTATGATCTGGGATGCCTGGCGATGACCTCGGACCCGCAGCTGATCACCACTGCGTCGACGTAGCCCCGTACCAGTACGTCCCGGTATCCGTAGGCCACCGGCACCGAGTAGTCGGTGGTCCTGTACCTGACCAGGGACAGGGAACTCACCCGGCCAGCCTGCTTGTCGCACGCGTCGTAGGCCACCGGAGGCAGGGGCAGCAGGGCGTCCAGGTCCCGCTCCATCCTCTGACCGATGGTCTCCGTATGTCCCCTGAGCTGGGCGTCCATTCGTTCCAGGCAGCGCCGCTCCAGGTATGCATTCAGCGCATCGAAGCTCTCGAAGGATGGCACCGGCACCAGGAGGTTGCGGCGCATGTACCCCACCAGGCCCTCCACCTTGCCTTTGTCATTGCCCTTGCCGGGACGGCCGAACCGGTCCTCGAACAGGTAGTGGGACTGCAACTCGGTGAAGGCGCGGGTGCGCTGGCGGCGGCCGTCGCCCAGGATCTTGGCCACGGCCAGCCTGGTATTGTCGTAGAGGATGCTCTGGGGCACTCCGCCCAGAAAGGCAAACGCTGATACGTGCCCGTCCAGGAAGGCCTCGGTGGTCTCAGCCGGGTAGGCCTTCACGAAGCAGCCGTCGCTGTGGGGCAGGTCGATGACGAAGCAGTGGGCCTTACGCTCCACGCCGCCGATGGCCACCAGGGCCTCGCCAAAGTCGCACTGGGCGTGTCCCGGCGCATGGGACAACGGCACGAACATCTCCCTGGTCTGACGGCGATTCTCTCTGACGTAGTCCTTGACCGTGGTGTATCCGCCGTCGTAGCCATGTTCGTCCCTGATACGCTCGAAGATGCGCTTGGCCGTGTGCCGCTGCTTCCTGGAGCGCTTTAGGTCATCTTCCAGGATCCGGTCGATGACGCCGGTGAAAGGCTCCTCCTGAGCTTGTCGAAGGGTTGGGCCTTCTTGGTGGGGTCTGCCGGCGATAGCCCGGCGGAACCGAGTAGGTCAGCATCTTGCGCACCGTGTCCCGGTGCAGGCCGAATACCCGGGCAGCTTCCCGTATGCTCATCCCCTCCACCATCACCGCCCGGCGAACCCGCAGATATACGTCCACTCTGTACATCCATCGCACCACCCATAAGCTCGACTTGAAGCCTATGAATGGCGGCGGACGGTCCAATTTGCAACCGCCGTTTGTCAGAGATTACCCGCCCGCACGGGACAATTTACCTCCGCCCTTTACAGTCGTATACATGCCCCAGCACTACATATCCCATCCCACCGTCTGGATGCAGCCAATGCAGACCCTGGCGCGTCTGGCTCCCGATGCAGAGGGCCTGCAGCTTCTGACCGGCATCCTCTTGCTCCCCTACCACAACCCGGTGGACATCGCCGAGCAGACTGTAACGCTGGACCACATCAGCAACGGGCGGTTCATCCTCGGAGTGGGATTGGGTTACCGGCAGGCGGAACTGTCTGCGTTCGGGACCAACCGTGGAGACCGGGTGAGCCGGTTTGAAGAGTCCATAGAGCTGATGAAGCTGCTGTGGAGCGGGGACGAGGTCAACTACGATGGGAGGCACTGGCAGGTACATGACGCCAGGCTGGCCCTGACTCCCGTACAGGAGCCGTATCCTCCCATCTGGGTCGCGACCCAGAGCCGTGGTGCGGTGCGCCACGCCGCCGCCCTCGCCGATCGGGCCATCCTCGGTCCGCAGCCGGGATGGCAGGACATCGGCCTCCTGACCTGCCAGTACAGGGATGCCTTCGAAGAGCTGGGCAAGGATCCCACTGGACGAATCGGCGTCCACCGCTCCATCGCCATAGCCAAAGACCGCGAAACGGCCATCACCGAGGCTAGGGAAATGGCCGCAAAGAAAGGCGGCATGTACAGCTCCTTCAACATGCAGGAGAACACCACGGTGGATTTCGGCCTTGGAGGGCAGCGGGAGTTGCCCGACTGTGCGGTGGCCGGAAGCCCGCAGGACTGCGCCGAAATCATCAACCGTTGCAAAGAAGTGGAAGGCTTGAACTACATCGGACTGGCCAGCATGAATCTGCCCAGGGAATTCCCCGCCAAGCTGGAGTACCTGCAGCTCATCTCCAAGGAACTGCTGGCGCACCTGCAGTGATGGGGACGAGTTGCCATGCCGCCAACGCTTATCCTTGAGACGTTCGGACAGCTTTCTTTGAACGCGAACCTGACGAGCATTGCTCTCGAGGAGCAGGATTTCTTCAACGTTTTCGACGCGCCCGCTCAATTGATGAATTGGTCCACCGTATGGCCCAGAGACCGACTTCCGCTGCTCTGAAATACGTACGAGGCAGAGTTGACCGCGGGGAACGACACATCCAGGATCGGATGGATCTATGTGGAAATGTCCAATTTGGTTGATCTTGACAAGGCAATACCTGAGATTGAGGACCTGCCGGTGCTTGGTGAACGGCCGCCGATTCCACAGGGAGCAATTGCCGGTTGGGATACGATCAGCGAATAAGACGTGAGGAGATTCGACGTTGCCACGATAAGAATTGCAGTGGCGCTGCCAGTGTTGACCCAGTGCTTCGATGACGCACTCCGCCTCTTTGGGGACGTCGAGTTGTTCGGGCTCCAGGTGACTCGCCATAATGCGCACCTAGATACCTGCGTGGGACCCCGCGGTGGCCATATCGCCTATGCTCCTAATTGGTTCGATACTGCCGCCCAGCAGGAGAGGGCGGGTGCGCTCATCACCTTTGACCAAGGCTTTCTAGGGGGCATACCGAGGCGGAGTTGGTCACCAGCCTTTAGCGATGGAATACTGGATCGTCCTAGTTCGGACCGGTGATGGCCGTGCCTGGGCAGCACTCGATAGCGGAGCAGGAACAACCGCTCCTCCCCATCTCCCCTGCGTACTCAGGTATCGGCGTGTCGGTTACGCTGCCCGAGTGGACGGCGAACTTTGCAGGGTGGGTACTCGCAAAAATCGTCAACGCCGCACGCGACTTTGCGCCCGACGTCCGCAACTTCGCAGTTCGAATAACGCAGGTTCGTTAACGGCAGGCGCGGCTTGATATAGAGGGCGATCTGATATAGAAGTAGGAAGTATCGGGCTTGACTGTTCCATCAGGTTCAGGGCTATCAAATGAGGAAGTGAGCCATGGCGGGTAATTCACAATGGACTCCTGAACTCAGCCGACGTTGGGATCAGGGAATGGCTCGTTACCCGGATCCGGCGGTGGAGGTTTTGGACCCACGCTTCAGCACCTACCGAATCGGGAACACAGCCATAGAGCGACTGTATACCGGAGCGCGTTGGGCTGAGGGTCCGGTATGGTTTGGCGACTCCAGGTCCCTGATCTTCAGCGATATACCCAACAACCGGATGTTGCGATACTGCGAAGTGACCGTAGGGGTCACGTTGTTTCGTCAGCCATCCAACTACAGCAACGGCAACACCCGAGACCGGCAAGGGCGTCTGATAACTTGCGAGCATCTGTCACGCCGGATTACCCGCACCGAGTACGACGGGAGTCTCACCGTGTTGCTGGACCGCTTCGACGGGAAACCTCTGAACGCTCCGAACGACGTGGTTGTTCATTCCGATGGAGCCCTTTGGTTCACTGACCCCGGCTATGGAATTCTGGTGGGTTACGAGGGACAGCGAGCTGAGGCCGAGCTGCCCATGTGGGTCTACCGGCTGGATACTGTAACCGGCGATGTAACGGTGGTAGCCGACGATCTGGTCAGGCCAAACGGGCTGTGCTTTTCCCCGGACGAGTTGCGGCTGTACATTTCCGACAGCGCCATCTCCCACGACCCCGATGGACCGGGGCACATCCGGGTTTTCGAGGTGGTGGAGGGTCGGAAGCTGCGTGGTGGCCAGGTTTTCGCCGATATGTCCCCCGGATTTGCCGATGGCATGAGGACTGACCGCGACGGCAACCTGTGGTCCAGCGTAGGCTGGGCCGGACTTGGAACGGACGGCGTGCACTGCTTGACGCCCGACGGTGAATTGATAGGCCGGATTGTCCTGCCGGAGCCATGCTCAAACCTGTGTTTCGGCGGTGTCAAAAAGAACCGCCTGTTTATGACCTGTAGCCAGTCACTATATTCGTTGTACGTAGAGGCTATCGGTAACCAAAGCCCCTAGGAACTACTTACTTATACCGCATCAGGCCTGCCCTAAGGAGCCGCTGGCGGAAACGGGTCATTCTCGCTGGCCAGGGCCTGATATCCCCCCTTCATCAGCCCAAATCCCTCTGCCAACTTGTCGCCCCACGGGCTCTTCAGGTACTTGATTACCGTGATGATCTCCTCACGGGAGAGAATCTCTCCGAAGCTGGGCATCCCGCTCTTGAAAGATGGGATGCCGGGGGAGTCGTAGAACTTTCCTCCCCGGCTCACGTAAGTGTAGAGGGTCCCGTCGCCGTGGTGCCAAGTGTGTCCGTCCCCGTTAAGGGGCGGTGCGGGCAGCATCCCGTCCGGCTTCCTTACATGCCAGTCGGGTTGGCCTTCGCAGCCTGCTCCGTGGCATACGGCACAGTTGGCCTGGAAGATTGTTTGCCCATGGGGTGTGCCAGAGTCCTGGGCCATGAGGAGGCTCGTGGGTTCAGACCCATTTGTCAATGGCGGCTTGCCTGGCGTCGCTGTTGGTTCAGCAGTGGGCGATGGAGTCCTCATTGTCTGGGCAGTCGATGAGTTCGCGGCGGTCGCCGTCGGTCCTGTTGCGACCGGTGGCTTCACTGACGTACTGACCTGTTCCCCCTGCAGGCTGCCAGGATGACTAACACAAAATTAATCGCCAGCGCAGCAATTGCAGACCGTCTTTGATGTGCCTTTGATGGCGGTTTGTTGCCCTCGGATTTTTTGTTCCTCACGCTCCCAAAGCCCGGTCGAGGTCTGCTATGCGGTCATCGGCATTTTCCAGGCCCACGGACACTCGCAGCAGGTCCTCAGGGGCGGCACTTGGAGTGGAGCTGCCATGTCCCTCGATGGAGGCGCGGTGCTCGATCAGGCTCTCGTAGCTGCCCAGGCTCGTTGCCCGGGTGAACAACGACGCACGGGCCGCAACCCTGAACGCCGCCTCCCTGCCGCCCCGGACCCGGACGGAAAGCATACCGCCGAACATGCTCATCTGCCGCCGGGCGATTTCGTGTCCGCCGTGCCCCGGAAGCCCTGGGTAGAACACATCCAGCACCTCCGAGTGGTCATTAAAAAAGCTGCCACCCTGGCGGCGTTCTCCGAGTGGGCCCGCATCCGGTAGGGCAGCGTCCGGATTCCCCGGAGTACCAGCCAGCAGTCAAAGGGCGACGGAACAGCGCCTACGTCCCTTTGAATGGCGCGAATCTCCTGGAAAGTGGGGCTGTTGGTGGCGCTGACTACCGCTCCTCCGGTCACATCTCCGTGGCCCCCCAAGTACTTGGTTGTCGAGTGGACCACCATGTCCGCCCCCAGTTCGAGGCAGCGCTGCAGGACCGGGGTGGCCCAGGCGTTGTCGCAGCCGCAGGTGATTCCCCTCTCGTGGGCCAGTTCCGCCACCACGACTATGTCGGTGATCTTCAGCAAGGGGTTGGATGGAGTCTCCACCAGTATGAGCTTAGTGGCCGGGGTTACTGCCTCCCTGACGGCATCAATATCAGTCATGTCTACAAAGGAAGTGTGCAAGCCCCACCTCGCGAGGCGCTCTCGCAACAGGAGCGCTGTCCCATGTTAGAGGTCCTGCGGGGCGATCACATGGTCTCCGGTTGCCAGGGACTGGAACACGGCTGTCAGGGCGGCGGCGCCGGACTAAAACGCGGCTACGGCTTCCCACCTTCCAGGTCCCTGACGCACTCCTCCAAGAGCGTGCGGGTGGGGTTGCCGGAGCGCCCGTATACGAAGCCGGTTGGATATGTGCCGTCGGGCTCCCGCTCGAAGGTTGTGAACTTGTGTATTGGCGGAGTGACCGCGCCGGTGGTCGGGTCGACGTTTCGACCACTGTGAACTGCAAGGGTCTCGATTCTCACGGCCCCTCCAACTCGGGAATATATGGCTGGCGGAGCCAATGTAGCCGATGGCTGTGGAAGGGGCGTGCCGCACTGCTACTGATGAGCGGACCCGGTTGGGGGCTTGGAATTTTCTTGGGATGAGTTGCTGTCCCTACTCGCAGGGGTAGGGCTTGGGTGAGGGCGTCCCGGCTGGTGCGGAAACATTGTGTCATCCCCAAATTTCACCCTCACCCAAGCCCGCACTCTCAAGGAAGAGGTAAGAATTTAAAGGCCCTGCGCGCATCGGAAAAGGTCATTGGCAAGCCTAGGGAGGCGGTGTAGGGAAACCTCAGATCACCGCCCAGCGCTGGTGCGGCCTATGCCACTCGCGTGAAAAATAGTACAGACCATTTTCCGAACTGGCTTTCCCGTTACTACCTCGATTTGCTGAATTCATCGAATTCCTCTCAATATTTCCACCCGGACTGGCCGTCGGGTGACGGCGAAGGACCCCCTTGGGGGTCCTTCGCTTGGTCGTGCTCAAGCAACCCGGAAACAGTCCGAATCCTCGGAGGGTTAGCGGTTTACCATGTCATAGCTGCGCAGCAGCTTCCCAGGGGTCGCTCCGGTGCACACAGTGCCCTCGGTGAAAGTGACCTCACCGTTGACGATGGTGAAGCGGATTCCCTTGGCCTTCTGGATGATGCGCCGCTCGCCGCCGGGGAAGTCGGTGTCATAAACCGGGCTATCGAACTGGAGGCCCAGCTTGTCCAAATCGTAGACCATGATGTCGGCGGCGTAACCTTCCTTCAGGATTCCCCGGTCGGTGAAGCCGGCGATGGCCGCAGGCAGGCTGCTCATCTTGTAGTGGGCCTTCTCCAAGCTCATCATACCCTGGTCCCTGACCCGGTCCGCAATCATGTTGACCGGCCAGCAGCCGAGAGTCTGATACCTCGTATGGGCGCCACCGTCAGACACGCACGGATGGGTGTATGGGTGGTTAAGGATTTCGGATACCGCCTTCCTGTCGGTGCCTTGGGCCGAGTCGAAGGTGAACTCGGTGCGCAGGCCCTCGTCAATGGCCAGGTCGAGCATGGCGTCCATGGGGTGCTTGCCCATCATCTCGGCCAGCTCGGCGATGGTCTTGCCCTCGTACTGCAGGTTGCGGTCCTCCCGGACCTCGACCACCCGCATCTTGGACCACTCTGAGGCTGCGTCGGCGGCGCCGCCCTGACCGGCATAGGCGCCCACGTCCTGGCGCATCTTGTCCCGGTTCTCGGGGATGTTCAGCTTGGCGATCCGCTCCTCGGGCGTGCCGACGAACGGGTCAATCCAGTTGGGCATGGCGTCGAAGCCGTTGTATTCGGCCAGCTCGAACACCGGCGAAGGGGAGTAGGCCGTGGTCTGGGCGTACATCGGCGCACCTTCCTGGCGGGCTCTTTCCAAGAAGGCCAACTGCTCCCTGTAACGGCCGGGGGCGTTCTCGTTGAAGGACACCGCGCCCCACTGGATGGGCCGGCCGGAGGCCAAGCACATCTCAATGAGGAAGTCTTCCCGACCCCTGCCTGGAGCGTCGCCCTCCACAGCGTCCATCAGGATCGCGGACTGCCCGGTAACGGCGGCCACCATTGCGCCGGGGTCTCCGCCGCCAATCAGGTCTGGTTCACCGGGCGGCAAGGGCCGTTCCGCCGGGCCGCGGGTCCAGCCGATGTGGCCGACACCGAATTCGTTCAGTACCTTGGCCAGAGCCAGGAACTCGTCGTTGGAGGCCACCTGGCTGGGGATGAAACGCCCGTCGTCGGGGCGGTTGGCCAGGGTCTTCATCGCCGACCAGCCGAAGGCGCCGGCCTTCATCGAGTCGCGAAGAAGGTTCTCCATATGCCGGATCTCTTCGTCGGAAGCCCGTATCGTGGTGCGGGACTCCTCCAGCCCCATCACGTACATGCGCAGGGTGTTGAAGGGGACCAGTGCGCCCACGTTGATGCCCAGGGGATGGCTGTCCAGGCTGTCCATCCACTGCGGGAAGGTCTCCCAGTCCCAGCGCAGGCCCAGTTCCATCGTCCTCAGGGGGATTGCCTCGATTCTGGTCATCAGGCGCATCGCCGCGTCCCGGTCTTCCGGTTTGCACGGGGCGAACCCGAAACCGCACTGGCCGATGGTCACCGACGTGACGCCGTGCCAGCCGGACATGGTGGCATAGGGTTCCCAGTTGAGCTGGAGATCGTAGTGGGTGTGCAGGTCGATAGCGCCCGGGGCGACTATGCAGCCTGTGGCGTCCAGCTCCTCCTTGGCCGATCCCTGGATCCTGCCGCTGATCATGGCGATTTTGCCGTCTTTAATGGCGACATCGCCTCGGAAAGCCGGCATCCCGCCGGTGCCATCGACAATCGTACCGTTTCGAATAATTTTGTCGTAATCCGGCATTGCTTGCCCTCTTTTTGGGGAGATTTGTTTCTGATGTTACCTTACTCAATAGCAATACGCCCGTCAAGACTCAGACTCCCTCTCCAGGGGCCGGTCGTGGGGAGACCGGAAGCCGGAGAGGCCCTGCTCCGACGGGAACCCCGAGGGTGGTGCGTTGGGCGGCGTCGTCAGCACCCGGTCGGGTTCGTGAATCGGAAATACGAACAACAAACGGGCCGGCGAATCGGAGACGTTGACGAAACCGTGTACCGTGCCGGCGGGTGCCAGCACCAGGTCGCCGGGTTCTATGGTCAGTCGCTCCCTGCCCACCAGCGCCTCCAGGCTGCCCTCCAACAGGACCATCGCCTCTTCCGTGTTGGTGTGCGTGTGTCGAGGCACGCGGGACATGGCAGCGATGGTCAATTCCCCAACTCTGAGCGAGTCGCTGCCATGGGCCGCATCTACGATGCTGAACGACTCCAGGCCGGGAGAGATTGCGTCTTCTCTCTTGCTCCGGTCACTTCTCCTGATAATGGGCATGGCGCCTCCTCATCTGTACTGGATCGGCCGGTGCTACTCCAACCGCTGGACGAAATTGGATACGGGGATGTGTTGCGACGGAGGGTCTTCGGCAGGGTAGCCGATGGAGAGCATGGTGGCCAGATCCCAATCGTCCTCCGCCCCCAGGGTTTTTGCCGGGTCCGGGAGGCGGGTGGGGCCTCCGGTTTCCCACGTGACCGCCAGGCCCTCGGCCACTCCGGCCAAAGCGATGTTGTGGGCGGCGCAACAGGCCGACGCGTAGTTCTCCCGTGTGTCCTCTTCATCTCGTCCGGGAGTGGAGTACATGTAGATGATCACCGGGGGCTTGAGCAACGAGTCGCGGGTGGCCTCGGCGCGCTGTGCGTTGCCGCTCCGCTGCAGCGCGAAGTCATGGGCCAGACCCGCCGGTTTCTCCAGCGCCGTACTACCCTGCTCCAGGATGAAGAACCGCCAGGGCTCGGTGAGGCGGTGGTTCGGCGCCCGGATGGCCGTATCAAGCATGCCGGCCAGCGCATCCCTGGGCACCGGCTGGTCTTTGAAGTCCCACGCCATGCGCCGAAGATAGAGGACGTCATAAACGCTGAGGTTGGTCTCCGGTACGGTGCAATCGTCGAACCCCAGTTTTTCATTTTTCCCGGGCTCGCTGGACGCATCGGCACCCTCTCTCTTTCCCTTTGCAACGTCTCCGGCAAATTATCCTGGCCGGTTCTAGTAAGGGAGGCCCAGCCTGTACGATTGCCTTACCATGACAGGCGGGGCTCTCAGAGCGCGTTAGTGATCACCAGGAGAGCGTACCCTTTCACTAAGGGCAAATTGACTCAGGCCGATCTGCTCCCTGGCGTTCCCTACCATCAGGCGGGCGATGTTCGGCCGCTCCAAGTCTGCCCCGGCTAGGGTCTCGATGGATTCCCACACGCTGGACATGTGTGCTGGTGAAGAGGGTAGCGGGAGCCCAGACGTTTTTTCGCAGGTACAGGAAATCGCTGCATAAAGTCGTGCCTGGCTCACCGCCTCCCGTGTGGTGGAGCCGCTGTCGAAAACCTCGAAGTCTTTGCTCGGCGTGACCGTGAGTGTCTCCAGGGCGATCGGGTTCCTGGCGCGTCATCGACGACTCCGGATCAAGGCCTTCCCGAATTTCGTCTTGCCGCGTCACCAAGCCGGTCGGTGATTCCCAATCACCCAGTCGCGGATTATCTTGTAGGGCGTCTCGCACTCGTCAATGGTCTCGATGACCCTTCTACAGTCCCTTTATCGCAATACAATATTTCGTTTTGATACGATAAACCCCCTAATATAGCAATAAGCGTAACTATTATAAAAGAATTAGCGGTTTATTCAAGCAGGAATCGTAACAGCGTAATCCTCGCATTGGCGCCAAAATTAGACGGGAGCTGTACGGCATTGGAATTTCGGAGGTTGTTCCAAGCGACCTGACGGTTTCGGACCTAGGAGACTAACAGCGTAGAAATGATGGGAAGTTCTTGCACGCAAGTTACGCGTTCAGATCGTTGCCAGGTAATATCGTCAGCCCAACTGCCCATCATTACAAAGATTTCGGTCTACTAGTACTCGGTCAAACTTAGTCTGATAGGTAGACTCAAAGACTTTGATGTCGATGATATTCTGAGTCATGGCAGATGTTGTTGTGAGGTGGCGGTGTGGTCAGAGAGAAATTCGCCGTCCGGCTGACGCCGGAGGAGCGCGACCAACTGGAGCACATGGTCCGGGCGGGCAAGAGTTCAGCCAGGGTTACGCCCCCGGCCCGCATCCTGCTCAAGACCGGTGAGGGCTGGTCCGCGCCCAGGGTGGGGCAAGCCCTGGATGTGGCCGAAGGCACGGTGTTCCGAATCAAGCGGCGCCTCGCTCAGGATGGAATGGACGGGGCGCTTAGAGACCGGACCCAGCCCCTCCAATACCGCAAGCTTGTCAATGGCGCCGAGAATTTGGGCCGCTGGGGCGCCGGAATCGTGTACCACCTGACCGAGGGCCGTAGGCAGGTGGAGTAGCCACTGTTCTGAGAGCGAGAGGGGCCAGCGTTAGTGTGAGCTAAACGTGGTCGGTTTCTTCTGAGGCCTGCGGGGAAGCGTTCTCCCGGCTGTGCTTGAGCCTGTAGCTCTCGCCGTTCATATCC
Organism: Dehalococcoidia bacterium; assembly: GCA_965261885.1. Taxonomy (GTDB): domain Bacteria; phylum Chloroflexota; class Dehalococcoidia; order Lucifugimonadales; family UBA3495; genus VXOI01. Next base: position 491 of record CBDHDY010000037.1, on the reverse strand, counting down.
AGGATGTAGACGTGATGCGTCAGTCGGTCCAGCAGTGCGCCGTTCCGAGCCGAAGACCTCGATCCATTCATCGAAATGCAGGTTGGTGGTTACCATGATAGAGCCACGCTTGTAGCGCTGCCTGAGGACATCGAAGAGCAGTTCCGAGCCGGTCCTGGACAGTTGGAAGAAGCCCAGTTCCTCGATTATCAGCAGGTTGAGCCGGGAGGGTTGCCGCTGCATCGGGTCGGAGGACGAGATCACACTGGACAGCTTGGGGCCGGACCGGTTGGTACCTGAGAGGCCAGAGGAATGCGTGACTGAGTTCCGGCGCTGGAACGAGCCGGTGGGCGCGGAATACTTCCTGCTACGGCTGCGTCACGCCCACTCGGAGGGCCCTCCCGCGAGAAAATAATGGGGCGATACGGCTGTTCTGGGAGGTGTGCATACCGGCCTGTGGCTGGAGGTGTACCCTGGTAGATCCCAGGGGCCTGTAAACCGATGTTGTTGGA
>CBDHDY010000036.1:0-42177 GCA_965261885.1 Dehalococcoidia bacterium | reverse complement strand
ATCACAAAGTCAGCACGCCCCAGCCTCTCCTCGCGGCTCATCTGCGAAGCCACGCGTCTTCGGGCCTCATCCTCGCCCATTCCGTTCCGCTGCGCCAGTCGTTCAACTATTACGTCAACGGGTGCGTCGGTAACCCATACCTCTTGAACCAGCGAGTCCCAGCCTGCCTCGAAGAGGAGCGCAGCCTCCACCACCACAACCTCACCCCCTTTCTCGCGAAGCCCGTCAATCCTGTCCTGCACCATTCCGGCCATAAGCGGGTGCATAATGCCGTTCAGGCGGGCGAGCTGTTCAGGGTCTGCGAAAACGATTGCTCCCAGGCTGCGCCGGTCAATCTCGTTGTCGGGCCCAAGAATGCCTTCGCCAAAGGCCTCTACCACCCTCTGCCAAGCCTCCGCGTGGGGCCTGTAGGCCTCATGACCAACAACATCGGCATCAATGAGATTGGCGCCGAGGGCCACCATGAATCTGGCAGCCTCGCTCTTGCCTGTCCCGATGCCTCCAGTCAACCCGATGACCAACATACGTCCCCGGTTACAGCGCACGCCTACTCGCGCGGTACTGAAGCCTGGCACACCGGACTCTCAGTTCGGCGTATCAGCAGATGCCGACAAATACCGCGCAGTGAGCGTCATTCTAACAACCACTTTCCGATATGGTCAACTTGAATATGGGAGCCGCACCACCAAGGTCACGGCCTGCTGGGAAGGTGGGAATCGGCGCCGCATCAGTCCCTGATTAAAATAGAACCCCATCGGGATTCCCACAAGTCCTGACGCTCGCGGAACATTCGCGCGTATTCTTCGGTTCCGATGGGAGTGGTGGTCATTATCACCGCGTCTTCGCGGTTATCTGAGTAGTAACCCTTGCGTATGCCGACGGACTTGAAGCTGTACTTCTCGTACATGCGCTGGGCAATGAAGTTGGAGACCCTGGCTTCCAGCGTCATCACACTGGACCCGTATTCCCGGGCGGCCCTGAGGGAGCCGATGAGCAGGAGCTCCCCGATGCCATTCCCTCGCAAAGGCTCACGTACGGCAATCTCGGTGATGTGAGCTTCGTCGCCCTGGTACCAGACGCTCACGTATCCGGCGATGGAGCGCTCCTCCTCGAATGGTGGCTCTACCGCCACTCCGCCAAGGCCCAGTCGTCCCACCAACTTCGAGATCCAGGACTGCGGTACTTCAGCGCCCTCAGCCAGCTCAGGGTTGACAGGCCGTGGGGCATCAGAGGAGTCGATGCAGGCCACCAGATAGCAGGCCCGTTTGTTGCTGATGTCGCGCTTGAAGGGCGAACTCACCCAAGTGGGCGAGAACGCCTCTCTTTCAATCTCGACGACCTCAGCTATGTCCTCTTTTTGAAGGCGGCGCAGATAGACGGAAACGGATTGCGGCAAACCTTGCTTTTCCCAACAAGCCGACGGGCAATACAAATGCCCACCTAGATTGGCTGGATTGTAGCATAAAGGTAACCCTGCCAGTTGACTCGGCAACCCGAACTTTTCCCGCGAGCGCGCCTGTCCAGAGCTTCCATACAAAACACAAAACGCACAAAACGCGTGGCAGAAAATTTCACCGGGAAAATTTCACCGGGAAGAAGGTCTGGCACGAATTGAGTCTTTCGCTGGGCTGATGGCCCGCACTTCACCCGTCCCGAATCACCCGTACAGTTCCATACTGCCCGTCAAAGCCCGGGTCGACTGTGACTTGCCCTATACGGGCCTTCAAAATTGCCTCCGCCACAGGTTCTCCGGCCACCTCAATCAAATCGCTTTCTGCGACGTGAGCCAGCACCTCCAGCTCGCTGCCCAGTTCATCGCAGAGCCTGCGGCTGAATCTCTGGACTGCCTTACTTCGCGATCCGGTGCCCAGTGTTTCGCCGAGAAGTTCCGCCAGCGGGACCAGCCTCATGAATGGCGGGCGGTCTCCCTGATGCATGATAAGGCCATTTTCGTCTGCCGGGAGAAAGGGACTGTCGGTGTCCTCTGCATCCGGAGATAGCGAAAGCACGCGGTGGAGCACCCCGAGGGTCATCGTGCGGCCACAAGCGGGACAAGCTGCGTCCGCCTGTTTGAGGGTTTGAGAGGGAGATTGCCTGACGCAGCATTTGCGATGGCCGTTGAAATGGTACTTGCCCTCCTCGGGATAAAATTCCACTGTGCAGGCAATCGCGTTATGCCGGATAGCTTCCTTAAATCCGGAATATGTCGGAAATCCCCTGAAGGCGGTTGACTCGCGTCCCAGGTTCGGCAGCGAGTGAGCGTCTGAGAAGGAGACTATTGTCTTGTCCACCAGCCCTGGAATTGCCCAATTCATGGCCGGATCGCTCGAGAGCCCCGTTTCCACGGCGTCCACATGGGCCGCCATGTCGCCAAAGCACTCTTCCAGGCTGTCGAATCCGGACACTGAACCCAGAATCCCGTACCACGGCGTCCAGATGTGAGCAGGGATAACCACTGCATCCCGATCAAGGTCCAGAGCCATGGAGGTAAGCTCCCTAGCGGTCATCTTCACCGTCGGGCGGCCGTCGCCCTCAAGTTTGACCCCCCTCTGCAGGAGTTCCCCGCTGAACCGCCTGACCGACTCGAACGATGGCAGATATAACAGCAGATGGACTCGCCTGGTCCTACCTCCCTGCTTGAAGACGCAACTTACCTCAGTCCCCAGGATGAAATTAACGCCGCCGTGGCGAAAAGTCCCGTGGTCAACCTCTGTTAAACCAGTCTCGAGTTCAGACAACCAAGCCGGGTGGGTAAAGTCGCCGGTGGCGAGCAATTGCATGCCCTTCAACACGGCAGTCTCTGCGATGCTCTCCAGCGTGAGGCTCTTGCTGCAGGCGTAGGCGTACCTGGAATGGATATGGAGGTCAGCGACGAATCCGTGGGGCGTGTTCATTGGCCGAGTCTAGCACAGGACTCCCGTCCCGGAGCCAGCCCCGTCCCCCTTCCGCAGACTCGATGCGGTGGCGCAACGAATTTGCATCGCCAGAAGACATCTGGCCGGAACAACCAACCGTTTCGACAATTTCTCAATGAAAAACCAGGGGCCCTCGACTGAGGGCCCCTGATTCTGGGTTCGAGGCGTTAATTTCTGCACTCAACTGCGAACCGAAAACTTCTGAAATTTCCGTATCGCCACAGGCAAAGGCATTGAAATTCGCCATCTCTCACCGGTTCCGTTTAGCGGGCCTGCCTCCGGCGCCTCCAGAAGCGATACCCGCCGTACGCGGCGAGGGCCATGGCTGCGGTACCCAGGGCTATCCCTAACTTCGCTTTGGTCGACATGGTTCCTACCTCCTTAATGAACCTCCGTATCCGGCTGAGAGATTCCTCGACTCGCCGGCCAGCGTTTCATTTCCCATGACTTATATGCATTATTTATATCAGTATATCCCATACTTGTCAAGTCCATGGAAACAATTAGGATATTACATATCGTAATTGCAGGGCGTTGTTACTATCTCGAAAGGGTATCGCTCGATATGACATCCTGCCGGAGTTTTCCCGGAGTTTCCAAGGTTTGTCATCCCGCGTCGCTTGACCGGCGACGAGGCCAGATTTATTCTTGATTCTGCAGGATCTTTCGATCTGCAGGACCTTGACGAATTTGCCGTCCCATAAAGCTTTTATTTATGGAGGAGAGAATCAAGAATGCCAGCCAAACACATTATTAGCGACCAGGCCGCCCAGCAGGCATTGCTGAACGGCATAGCGATGGTGTCAAACGCCGTTGGCCGCACCCTGGGTCCCAAGGGCAGGAACGTCGCCGTGGAAAAGAAGTGGGGCGCTCCGGTCATCACCAACGACGGCGTCACCATTGCCAAGGAAGTCGAGTTACCTGAATCCTTCGAGAATATGGGTGCCCAGCTGATCAAGGAAGCGGCCAGCAAGACCAATGACGTGGCTGGCGACGGCACCACCACGGCCACGGTCCTGGCCCACAACATCGTGCGCGAAGGCATGAGGAACGTGGCCGCCGGGGCTGATCCAATGGCTATCAAGCGCGGGCTCGACAAGTGCGTTGCGGCGCTGGTCAAAGAACTGGCCAGCATTTCCACCCCGGTGAAGGGCCGCGACCAGATGGCGCAGGTCGCCACCATCTCGGCCAACGACAGCGAGATCGGCAACATGCTGGCCGACGTGCTGGAGCAGGTGGGTGCCGAAGGCGTTGTCACCATCGAGGAAGGCAAGGGAATCGAGTCGGAGACCGAATACGTCGAAGGCATGAATTTCGACCGCGGCTACATCAGCCCTTACTTCGTGACCAATCCGGAGCGGATGGAGTCGATTATCGAGAACCCGCACATCCTGGTAACCGACAAGAAGATTTCATCGGCCGTCGAGTTGGTGCCGGTGCTGGAGAGCGCCCTGCAGGTGACCCGCAACCTGGTGGTCATCGCGGAGGACGTCGAAAGCGAGGCGCTGGCGGTGATGGTCGTCAACAAGCTGCGCGGCACCATCAACTGCCTGGCGGTAAAGGCCCCCGGCTTCGGCGACCGCCGCAAGGCCATGCTGGAAGACATCGCCGTCCTCACCGGCGCTGAGGTTGTGTCGGAGGAACGAGGCCGCCGTCTGGACCAGGCCACAGTCGCCGATCTTGGCCAGGCCCGCCGCATCGAGACCACCAAAGACCGTACCACCATCGTCGGCGGGGCTGGCGACCCGAACATGATCAAGGGCCGGACGGAGCAGATCCGGGTGCTGATTGAGGAGACCACTTCCGAGTACGACAAGGAAAAACTGCAGGAACGTCTGGCCAAGCTGTCCGGCGGTGTGGCTGTCGTCAAGGTCGGCGCTCCCACTGAACCGGAACTGAAGAACCGCAAGGCCCGCGTCGAGGATGCCCTATCGGCCACCCGGGCCGCCGTGGAAGAGGGCATCGTACCCGGAGGCGGAGTGGCCTACCTGCGGGCATTGTCCGCAGTGGACGGCGTGAACCTTACCGGCGACGAGGTTGTAGGCCGCACCATATTAAAGGCGGCACTGCAGGAGCCCATCCGCATCATCGCCCGCAATTCGGGCGCCGAGGCGGCGGTGGTTGTGGACGAGGTGAGCCGCAGCTCCGAGCGCAACTTCGGATTCGATGCTGCCCGCGGTGAGTACGGAGACCTGGTGGACCGTGGCATTATCGACCCCACCAAGGTTTCTCGGTCAGCGTTGGAGAATGCATCCAGCGTGGCCGGAATGATCTTGACAACCTACTCCCTGATCACCCAGGAAGAGGAAGAGGACCACGGCCATCACGGCCACCAGCACTAGGCAACCCTGTTGCCGGGCTTCATCGAACCGGCAGCAAAGAGATTATTTCAGAAACGGCTGAGGTGATTTTGATGATTGCTTCGATGATGGTTTCCGTTTGGACCTGTGACAAGTGCGGTCACAACAACGGCCCAATGCGGGACGTGTTCTGCGAACAGTGTGGCAACCGCCGTCCGGGCTGGTAGCCTGGCGTCGCAAGTCCTGCCAGGGCATATAGCAACAGGAACGGGCTGGATGTTTCCAGCCCGTTTCGTTTGCACGGATTAGTCGGCTCGGAGAAATTGCCGTGCCCCGTCAGGCATAGCGTAACAGCGCCTCCGCCACTTCCTGCGGCCTGTGCCACACTCCCATGTGGCAAGCATCGATCTCCACCACCTCGTCGCTGTTGAGGCGTTCCGCAGTGTTGCGCTGCGCCTGGGGAGAGACCAGCTTGTCCTGCGTCAGGACGATGCAAGACAGCGGGGAGGGGAGCTCGCCATCCAAAGACAGTCCGGAATTGAGCAGCCGGGTCGGCAAGGGACCAAAGAACCCGAGGATCTGAACAATCTCCATTGCCTCCATGGTGTTGCACAGATACCGGTCGATAAACGGATGGGGAAATCTGACCTCTTTCCTGGATATGGAACTGAGCGCCGACCACAGCTTGAACCATCTGCCGACGCGGCCTGTGCATCCGCTTATCAACGCCCGTGACCGCTCCGGCACCGTTCCTCCCACGATAGCCAGCCGCTTGGGGGGAGACTTCAGCTGGGACGCCGCCTGAAGGACGATTCCAGCCGAAATGCCGTGCCCAACCAGCACGAGGTCGCGCAACTGCTCCCGCTCCGCCGTGTGAATGATCGCGTTGACACATTCCTCCAACCGGACAGCGGCGGTGTCTCCCGCCACGTCCGGCCCGTGGCCGGGCAGATCAATGGTTAGCACGCGATCAGCGCGGCGCGGCCTGTCGAGCCTTGGAGGATGCTCCACGGGTGCGGTCATCAGTCCCCAAACCTTGCCCCAGGCCCAGGATCCCTGTCCGGGGCCGTGTACCAGCAGGTAATCGGTCATTCTGCTATTTGCTCCGCCATGCTATGCCCTTTCAGCATTGATTGTTTCGCTGGATGATTTCGTCGATTGAAGTCAGACACCGAGGCTCCGCAGGCAGGCCAGGAGGTCGTTATCCTCGTCCGGCCCGACGGTACGGGGATCGAAGAGTACTTTCTCGTCTTCAACCCTGGCGACTACCGGGGGGGAACCCTCGCGCAACCGATGCATCACACCCTCTGCCCCGCCGGGAAAGTCTGAGGCGTCCAGCATCAGCACCCAGGTCGGGAGCGTTTCGCCAGGGAGGCTGCCGCCGCCAATGGCCGACCTGGATTCACCCAGGCAATACGCCCCGGATAGCGCCGACTGCCAACTCATGGCCCGGCCTTTCAGGGCGTCGGTGGTTGCAGAAATCATACGCCACACCGGCACCTCGCGTTCCGCCTCACCCTTCAAGTAGTGGACCAGCGTGGCGGTGAGGCTCGCCAGGCTCAACTTGTCGATGCGCACCGCCCGGGCAAGAGGATGCCGGGCCAGCCTCGATACCAGCTCTCGACGTCCCACCACGATTCCCGCCTGAGGGCCGCCCAGCAGCTTGTCGCCGGAAAAGAACGCGAGCCCCATCCCGGCACGAACACTTTCCTGGGGCATTGGTTCGTGGGCCAGTCCATATTTCTCAGTTGGCAACAGGCTGCCACTGCCGACATCGTGCAGAACGGCCACTCCCAGCCGGTCGCCCAGCTCGGCAAGCTCGCGCATCCCAACCTCTGCAGTGAATCCCTCAACACGGAAGTTGCTGGCGTGTACCTTCAGGTAGGCGGCGGTATCCCCGGTGGTGGCATCTTCGTAGTCCCGCAGGTAGGTGCGGTTGGTGGTGCCAACATCCACCAAGGTGGCGCCGCTCTGCCGCAGCACGTCGGGCACTCGAAAGCCGCCTCCAATTTCCACCGCCTCGGCGCGGGACACTATCACCTCGCGTCCTGACGCCAGGGCCAGCAACCCCAGCATCACCGCAGATGCGTTGTTGTTCACCGCCAGGGCTGCCTCTGCTCCGGTTAGCTGGCGAAGCAGAGATTCCAGCTGGGCCTGCCGGGAACCACGCCGACCCGATCCGAGATCGAATTCCAGGTTTGAGTAGCCCAGGGCAGCTTCCTGAACGGCCTGCATAGCAGCGCGACTCAGGGGGGCGCGGCCAAGGTTGGTGTGAATGACCACACCCGTCGCGTTGATCACCCTTCGCGGTTCGGCGCGCACCAGATCGTCCACCCTCCGGCACACCAGCGCGGCCACTTCATCCTGACCCGCCGGCCCCTCTCCCTTACGTATCCGGTCACGCGCCAGATCGAGCTCACGGCGCACTAACTCCACCACCCATTCGCGGTCGAATGAAGACGCGACTGCCGCCACCTCGGGCGTGGCCAGAACGATGTCGACGCTGGGAAGGTTTCTGAACTGCATTGAAGTCCATAAGGGCGAGTATTTCGGCGTCTATTTTAGCACGGGATCAGAAAGTACTTGGGCCAGCTGCCCCAATAACCCACAGATTTGTGGTCCTCTCCGCCTTCGTGGGAAAGGGCCGGGGCGGAGGGTGAAAAGCCGAGTGCCGGCGGACGCCCCCACCCTGACTCTCCCCCGAAGGCAAAGGGAACAGTTGAAACATCCCGCTGGCGCCGGACTTTCACGTTGGCAATGTGCGCCCGGCCAGTATAGAATGACCCGAAGATGTTCCATCCATCTACGCTGACTGGCGAACTGTCCTGACTGGCTTCCTGAGGACCGGCGCATGCGAGCCAAATTAGCAACTGTAGCCGTGATTCTGTTCCTGACGGCGACCTTCTTCGCCCTTGGGATTTCAGCTCTGGGGGAGGCCAGCACAACTTCAGCCGCGGTTGGGCAGCAGGCGACAAACGACGGCGAAAACGCAGCCGTGTCGGCTTTCAAGTTCGTTTGACCTCTCCACTGAACACCTTGCCGTCGGCAACGGAAAACAGGAATATTCTAGGCGCGGGCCAGCTCGCGCCTTTTAAATGCCGGAATTTCGATCCCCATTCCGATCTATCCATACTTCACTTCAATAAATCGAGCCAGGGCGAGATGCCAGAGGAGAGGACCAGATGACAGCAGGGGAAGCGGGCCTGCCCCCGGAACTGGAGGCCCTGAAACTGACCATCCGACAGATCGTCAAGGACGAGTGCTACCCCCTGGAGGCGGAATACCTGGCCAACCCTACGCAGGAGGGCCTGGACGATGGCGCCCCCAGGGGCATCGCCGAGGCGCTCCAGGGTATCCTGGGTACATTGCCGCGCGAGAAGTGGGCTCGTCTCAACCAGATCTCCAAGGACACTGGAATCTACACTTCCTTCGTCCCTGAAGAGTACGGCGGGGGCGGCATGGGAGCCCTCGGCCACGTGGTGCTCGACGAGGAGGTGCACAAGAGCATGGTCCAGCTGCCCACCTCGCCCGTGCCGATGATGATGATAGGCAATTGCACCCCCGAGCAGGAGCAGGAATACCTCATGCCATCCGTCCGGGGCGATCTGCACTACGCCTTCGGCCAGACAGAGCCGGAAGCCGGGTCCGACCCCGGCGGCATGATGCAGACCCGGGCGGTACTGGACGGCGATGATTGGGTGCTCAACGGCACCAAGACATTCATATCGGGCGCCGCCAGCGCCGACTACATCTTGGTGCAGGCCGTTACGGACCCTGAGCTGCGACAGCGGGGCGGCATCACTATGTTCATCGTGGACAACCCCAGTCCCGGCCTGTCCTTTGACCCCATCCGCATCTGGATCAACCCCCACAAGAACCAGCAGCACACCGTGAACCTGGACAACGTTCGCGTTCCTCAGACCAAGGTGTTGGGCGAAGTGGGCCGCGGTTTCACCCTGGGACAGAAATGGCTGGTTCATCACGACCGGCTGCTGCGGGGCTCAATGGCCCTGGGCATCCTCAGCCGCGCCCTGGAAATGGCCATTGAGTGGGCCAAGCAACGGGTCACCTACGGGCGCCCCATCGCTGACCGTCAAGCCATACAGTGGATGTTGACCGACGTATACATTGACATCATGACGCTAAGGGCGGCCACCCGAGAGGCAGCGGCCCGCGCTGACTCGGGCGAAGACGTCCGGGTGGAGGCGTCCATGATCAAGTACTGCGCCGGGGAGTGGGGGCACCGCAGCATCGACAAGATCATGCAGGTGTTCGGCGGTACGGGCGAGACTCTCGATCTGCCCATCGCTCACTGGTATCACCTGCTGCGCCACGCCCGCATCGGCGGAGGCACGTCGGAAATCCACAAGTTCGTAATGGCTCGCGCCCTGCTGGACGGAAGGGTGAACTTCCAGGGCTAAAGGACCTATTGCAATCGGAGATAGATCATGGTCAGGCTGACTGGGGCAAAGGGAACTCGTTTATTTGTTCTGCTGACCGCCCTGGCGTTGCTGCTCAGCACAGGATGCTGGGCCGGAGCGTACATGGGGTCGTACGCCAACGGGGTAGGCGAAAATGGATCGACCCTGATGGACAAGACAGATGGCGGTTCCGCCTGGCCTTCCATGTCCTTCCGGGGTACGGGATCCTCAGTCGCCCCGTACGATCAGGAGCAGGGCCTACGGGTCAGGGCCACAGGCACTGCCTCAGGGATTCCCGACATCGCCGTAATCAGCCTGGGCGTCGAGTCGGTGGAGGATACGGCATCTGAGGCCCGGGCCATGGCCGCGACAGCCATGGCTGGCGTCATGGAGGTTCTGGAAGAGGCTGGGATCGAGGACCGGGATATCCAGACCAACCACTTCAACATCAGCCCCCGTTACCAGAGCGTCAGGGTCACACAGTGCCACGACGACGAGGACACAGAGGAAAAAATCCTGGATGACGCAGAAAACTGCACCACCTTCTGGGATCAGCAACTGGTCGGCTATGCTGTCAACAATCAGGCATCCGTCAATATACGCAACCTGAACGAGGCCGGGACAATAATCGACCAGGTAACAGACGCGGCCGGGGACCTGGTCAGGGTAAATGGAATCAGATTTACCATCGAAGACATCGAAGCGTTGCAGGATGAGGCCAGGAACGAGGCAATGGCCGAACTGGAGCGAAAGGCCGAGGCGATGGCCGAACTGGCAGGCGTCGCCCTGGGCCGGCTTGTGCATCTGCAGGAGGATTCAGGTTACATACCCCCGCAACCTGTTTTTGCTCGCGCGGCTTTTGCCTCAGAGTCCGCCGCGGATACCTCGATATCGGCGGGGGAACTGGACGTTTCCGTCTCTGTCAACGGGATTTACCTGATTGCCGAACCTGAAACGGAATGATCGATATCCGATAAAGCCTTCACGGCCTCCTTGCCTCTTTGCCCTTGCCGGGCAGATGCAGCATTGCTAGAATTCAGCCACGATTTTACGAGTTTGGAAACTGACAGAATTACCCCATGGTACTTAGCGACAGAACGATAAAGGAAGAGCTGGAAAAGGGCCGCATTGTCATCGAACCACTGGACCCTGCCGATATCCAGCCCGCCAGCGTCGACCTTCGCCTGGACCGCCAAATCCTGGTCTTTTCCAACTCCAGGCGTCCTCACATAGACGTGAAGGTGAGCCTGGATGACCTGACAGAAACGGTCCAGATCGACGACGGGATCCCGTTCATCCTTCATCCGGGCGAATTTGTGCTGGGCAGCACCCTGGAACACATAGAGCTTCCGGATGACCTGGTGGCCCGGTTGGAGGGAAAGAGCAGCCTTGGCCGGATCGGTCTGGTTATTCACTCAACTGCCGGCTTCGTTGACCCAGGTTGGAAGGGCCACCTAACCCTGGAGCTGAGCAACCTGGCGCGGTTGCCCATCACGCTCTACTATGGGATGAAAATCGGCCAGATTTCCTACCTGCGCCTCACTACTCCCGCCGACCGCCTCTATGGCTCAGAAGGACTTGGCAGCAAATACCAGGGACAGACCGAGCCCACCGCAAGCCGCTTCTCCCAGGAATTCGACGGCCCCGGTATTCCCGGACACAACAGCTAGTGGGCCCCGATTTGAGCTTCATGGACCGAGCCATCGAGTTGGCCAGGTCCGCGTTGGGATCCACCAGCCCCAACCCCGCTGTCGGAGCCGTCCTGGTCAGGGATGGCCAGGTGGTGGGACAGGGAGCAACCCAACCGCCGGGCCAGGACCACGCCGAGGTGGTTGCCCTCGGGGAGGCCGGCGGGGAGGCCAGAGGAGCTTCACTCTACGTCACCCTGGAGCCATGCTGCCACTGGGGCCGAACTCCCCCTTGCACTCGCGCCATCATTGAGGCTGGGGTCGGACAGGTGATGGTTGCCGTTACTGATCCCAACCCTGTCGTCGCTGGTAACGGTATCGCGGAACTGCGGGATGCAGGTATTGCCGTATCCCTTCTCTATCAGAGCATGGCCTCCTGCAATGAGGTCAGGGAGCTTTACGAGGGATTTGCCAAGCACATCGGGACCGGCCTGCCCTATGTTCTGGCCAAATACGCCATGAGTCTGGACGGCAAGATCGCCACGCACACCGGTGACTCCAAGTGGGTGACCGGACCGGAGGCCCGCGCCGTGGTACAGCGGATGCGACGCGAGACGGACGCCATCATGGTCGGCGCAAACACCATCCTGGCCGATGACCCGCAACTGACCGCCCGTGGTGAGGACAACCAGCCCTTGTCCCGGCAACCAGTCCGGGTAACCCTGGACAGCCAGTGCCGGATGCCTGTACGGTCCCAATTGCTGCGCCAGCCCGGTCAGACATTGGTTTACACCACTGACGCAGCTCCCGCTGGAAACGTCGGCGGTCTCCTGCGGGCGGGGGCAGACGTTGTGCCGGTCAGCACCACCAGCGAGGGAATGGTCAGCCCGCGGGATGTTCTGGCGGACCTGGGAAGACGTGGCATAGTCAACCTCCTGGTTGAGGGAGGAGGCAAGACGCTCGGTTCGCTCTTCGACGACAGACTGGTGGACAAGGTCCAAGCCTTCATCGCCCCGGTCATCATCGGGGGCAGCGGCGCGGCCTCGCCGGTGGAGGGGGTTGGCGCCGACGTCATGGCCCACACGCACCGGCTGGAAAGCACATCGATCCGTCAGGTCGGCACAGACTGGCTGGTCACGGGCTACCCGCAGTTTTCCCTTTCCGAAGGGGGAAGGAGCAATACGGATGTTTACCGGTATAGTTGAGGAGGTCGGCACCGTAGCCGAGATCAGCAATAACGGCATTACGGTACGCGCCGAAAAGGTCTTGTCTGACCTGAAACTGGGCGACAGCATCGCGGTAAACGGCGCCTGCCTGACAGCCGTGTCAATTGAGGACTCGCGGTTCTCGGTTGACCTGTCGCCAGAGACAATGCGCCGGACCTCACTGGGTGCCCTGTCAGCGGGCGGCGTCGTCAACCTCGAGCGGGCCCTGTCCGCCAGCGACCGCATGGGAGGGCACATTGTCCAGGGCCATGTTGACGGAACCGGCCGTGTGACCTCTACCAAGGAAGACGGTGACTCGGTGATTTATCGGGTGCGGGCTCCCTCGAGAATGATGCCCTACATAGTCGAGAAGGGGTTCATCGCAGTTGACGGTATAAGTTTAACCGTGGTAAAAGTAGGCACTTCCTCGTTCACGTTGGCTGTGATACCATATACTCTCCGCAATACTAACCTGCAAACACTATCAGTCGGCACAAGGGTAAACTTGGAGGCCGACATACTGGCCAAATACGTTGAAAACCTCCTCAAGCGGTGAACCCGGGCGGCGATGCGCGAGGCCAGGAGAAGGACTGGAATATGCCCCTGTGTAGTCTGGAAGAGGCACTGGACGACCTGAAAGCGGGCAAGCTGCTTATCGTTGTAGACGACGAAAACCGAGAAAACGAGGGAGACCTCGTTATGGCGGCGGAGACGGTGACCCCGGAGGCAATCAACTTCATCGTGAAGTATGCCCGGGGTCTACTTTGTATGCCAATTATTGGTGAACGACTGGATGAACTCCAGATGCCGCTCATGATCAGCGAGAATGCCGGGAGGAAGGATCAGACCGCTTTCACCATCTCGGTAGACTACAAGGTTGGCACCACCACAGGCATCTCCGCCTTCGACCGCGCGGAAACAGTCAGGGCGATGATTGACCCGTCAGTCAGCGGTGAGGAGTTTACGCGGCCCGGGCATCTGTTCCCACTTCGTTACTATCCCGGCGGCGTGCTTGCTCGTCCCGGGCACACTGAGGCCATCGTGGACATGTGCAACCTGGCAGGCATGTACCCGGCCGGAATCGTCTGCGAAATGATGAACGAGGACGGCTCGATGTCCCGCCTTCCCGAGCTGGAGGAGTTTGCCGACGTTCACGGCCTCAATATTCTCAGCATCGCTCAGATCGTCGCTCATCGCAGGCACAATGAGCGCCTGATAGAGCGGGTCGCTGAGACACGGCTCCCCACCCGCTACGGTGAATTCAAGGCAATCGGTTACCGCAGCTACTTCGACCAGGGCGAGCACATTGCCCTGACCACCGGCGAATGGAAATCTGATGACCCGGTCCTGGTCCGCATCCACAGCGAGTGCCTGACCGGCGACGTGTTCGGCAGCCTGAGATGCGACTGCGGCGAGCAGGTTGAAATGGCTCTCAAAACCCTGGCTGAAGAGGGCGCTGGGGTGCTGCTTTACATGCGTCAGGAGGGCAGAGGAATCGGCCTGCATAACAAGATCAAGGCCTACTCCCTCCAGGATCACGGTCTGGACACGGTGGAAGCCAATAAGACCCTAGGCTTCGATGCCGATATGCGGCACTATGAGGCGGGCGCGCAGATTCTCCTCGACCTCGGTGTCTCCAAGCTGCGCCTCCTGACCAACAATCCTGGCAAAGTTGTGGGGCTCTCGGGCTTCGGCCTCGAAATCCAGAACCGCATCCCCCTGGAGGTGCCGATCAATGACGAGAACCGCAAATACCTGATAACCAAAAAGCAGCGAATGGGGCACCTGCTGGGCAACTGCTAGTCCTTGCCAAAAGGCCCCAAAGAAAGCCAGACGTATTAAGGAGCGGTCAATGCGACCGCTCCTTGCTTTTGGACAACCCTTAGTCCGCCATGCCACTTCATTATCTCCGATTCCGGGCCAGTAGTTGCTTATCGGCAATTGCCTCGAATTCGAATATACCTGCTGCTATTGCCCCGAGGGTTAGCAGAGGTCATGGATTCCCACTTTCGCAAGAATGGCGGGTTGGGCGGCTCGACTGACATTGCGTCAGTTGACTTTAGTCCCTCTCTCCCAGCATGTGCATCAGGTACGCTTCGATGAACGGGTCTATCTGGCCGGCCAGCACGCTGTCCGGGTTGGTGCTCTGCAGGTTGGTGCGGTGGTCCTTGACCGACTTGTAGGGATGCAGGACGTAACTGCGAATCTGGTGGCCCCATTCAGGATTGGACCGCGCACCGCGAATCTTTGCCAACTCCTCCGCACGTTCGTCGTCCTGGCGCTTCAGCAACCTCGCGCGCATGATGCGCATCGCGTACTCCCGGTTCTGGTGCTGTGAGCGTTCGGTCTGGCACGTAACCACTATCCCGGTGGGCAGGTGGGTGAGACGCACTGCGGAGGCCACCTTCTGGACGTTCTGACCACCCGGTCCGCTGGAGCGGAAGGTGTCCATCTTGATGTCCTCGGTCCGGATATCCACGTCCGATTCGCTCTCAACCGCGGGCAGGATCTCGACATTGGCGAATGATGTATGGCGCAGGTGATTGGGATCGTAGGGCGAAAGACGCACCAACCGATGGACGCCCTGCTCGGCGGTGAGGTAGCCGAAGGCGTGGTCGCCACCGACCTCGAGAATGCCGCTGCGCAGTCCTGCCTCCTCGCCATAGGACAAGTCCATCACCTCCACGGACCGCCTCCCGGTCTCGGCCCAGCCCACGTACATCTGGAGCAGCATCTGCGCCCAGTCGTGGGAGTCTGTGCCTCCCGCACCTGAGTGGATGCTAATGATCGCAGAACGCTCGTCATACTGCCCGGAGAGGGTCAGTTTGACCTCCTCCCGTGCCAGAGAATCTCTCAGCGTCTCCGCGTCCGCCTCCAGTTGCTCCTCTAACGAATCATCACCCTCTTCGAGAGCCAGTTCGGTGAGTTCCAGAAGGTCTCCACTGCGCTTCTCCAAGTCTCTCCAGAGGGCCACCGTATCACGGAACCGACCCAATGTCCGCATCTTGTCCTGGGCATACCGATGGTCGTTCCAGAAGTCCGGATCGGCAGACTCCTTCTCCAGTTCTGCTATCTGAAGTTCCTTGCCGGCGAGGTCAAAGACGCTCCACCACGGACGCCACCTTGTGGGACAGGGCTGCGAGATTCTGCTTCAGTTGTTCCATGGCTAATGAGCCTCCATAAGAAGAGATTTGGTTCTACTGTGCTATTTCCAGCCGGTCAGCCAGCCAGGCGGTCCGCGCTACGGCGTGAATGTGGCCACCGCCCTCCGCTGCGCCGTCGTAGAGCCGCAGGTCGCAGTTCGGAATGGCCTCGGCAAGCCGCTCAACGAACGTGATGGGACAGGTACCCCGGTCGAAGCGCCCCGCGCTCAGGAGAACAGGGCCCGTCACTCGGGCAGCGTCGCCCAGCGGGTCCAGCAGCCCGAGGGTTGCCTCCACATCGGTGCGACGCTCCGGGAACGAGCGCAGAAAATCGCCGATCTCGCCCAGCGGGTACCCCAGTCCAGATTCGAGAGCCGAAGCATGGCCCAGGGGCATGGGTGTGTCGGCAGCTACTGAGCCCACTCGCGATCTCCTTGAGGCCAGCCCCAGGGCGAGGCTTCCGCCCAGACCGACGCCCCACAGGGCAATGGTTCCGATTTCCGCTTTGTCCTGGGCCAGCAGGGCGTCGAGGCCTCGGAGCGCGTCGGCATAGGCGCCCACCAGTACCCATGATTCGCCGTCCGCGATGCCGTCGGTAAGCAGGCCAGGGTAGCTGGCCCGGTATCCCCCATCGCTGTTGCGCTGCCCCCGATGGGTCACATTCATAACTGCCGCGCGGTGACGCAGCGATGTGTAGATTATGTCATGCACGCTGGCGTAGTCGGGCATGCGGAGCAACGTGGGAACAGCGCCGCTGACATCTTTCGGGACCGACAGCCAGGCATAGAGCCTGTGGCCGCCAGTACCGTTGTATTGCACCTGGTAAACATCCCACTCGGGCTGCGAGTAGAATGCGTCCCGTTCGATGGACAGATCGAGGGGTGTTTCGGCCAGTTGTGCCTCAACCCTTTCCCAGAACTCGGCGGGCGTCATGAGACGGCCCACTCCGCTTTCGAAGCAGCGATGCGCTGCTCCAGCCAGGCGGATTCCTGCTTGGGGTAGTCGTGGGCATTGCCGTGCCCGGACTCCGGGAAGAGCCACAACTCCCGCTCGCCTCCCAGCCGGTCGTAGGCGGCATAACTGGTTTCAGGAGGGCATACCTCGTCCTCGAGGGCGATGCCCACCACCATAGGGCACTTGATGCGCGACGCGAAATTGACTCCATCAAAGTAGCGCAGCGTCTCCAGCATCTGGTGTTCCCGATCCGGGTGGGCCCGCAGGTAGCACGACAGTTCATCATAGGGATACGAACGCAGCATCTGCCTTGACTCGGGGTAGCAGCACAGGAACGGATAGCCGGACACCCCGCCCTTGATCTCAGGGCGAAGTCCCGCGGTTGCCAGCGTCAGGCCGCCTCCCTGGCTGCTGCCGCAGCAGAATATCCGGTCGGAATCGATTTCCGGCCTGGAAAGGAGGAAATCTACTCCGCGTGAGCAGTCGGAAATCACTCCCCGGTAGCTGTAGGTATCACGGCTTTCAATGCCGCTGGTCAAAAGCCCAGGGTAACCGGGGTTGAACTGACTGCTGCTGGGCAGCTTGCCCCGAACGGCCACAGCAAGGACGGCTACTCCCCTGCGCCCCCAGTCGCGACGCAGCGCAGGCTCCGATTTGTACCCCGGCAGGACCAGAATCGCCGGGAACGGCCCGTCGCCAGCCGCTGGAACACTGTACCATCCGAATATTTCCAGCCCATCCAGGCTGCTGTAGGTGGCCTGGTAGACTTTCACATCGTCGTTGCTGCGCAAGGGGTCGTAAGTGGCCGAGGCCTCAAGTGGTTGCTCCGCCAACCCCTTCAGAATCCCACCCCAGAATTCGTCGAAGTCATCCGGGCAGGTTACAGAAGTTACGAAGGCATCCAAGTCCTCCCTGGTGGCCATACTGATGCTCCCGCTTGTTTGAATCGTGCCATAGGCCGGTATCATTATATCGTGCAGCGCGGGAACTTTGCGAAACCGTTGGGCTATAATGACTTTGACCTTCATTTCTTTCGCGCTGGCCCCGACCGCGCTGGATTGAACCATGCTAGACCACGGCGCCCTTGACACAACGGACGCAGCCCACGCCCACCGCCATGCAATGCGGCACTCGGCGGCCCACGTGATGGCCGACGCGGTGCTGAAGTTGTTCCCCGAAGCCAAGATGGGCATTGGACCTCCCACCCAAGACGGTTTCTATTACGACTTTGATGTATCCCGCCCCTTCACTCCCGAGGACTTGGAGAGCATTGAGGGGCTGATGCGCGAGGCCATCTCGGGCTCTTTTCCTTTCGAGCGTGAGGAACTTAGCCGGGTCGAGGCCAGGGATTTATTCTCCGACCAGCCATATAAGCTGGAGCTCATCGAGGGTCTGGACGATTCTGCCGTAATTTCCATATATCGCCACAACGGCTTCGTCGACCTGTGCCAAGGGCCCCACGTTGGCGGCACCAGCGAGATCCCCGCGCTCAAGCTGCTCAGCGTTGCCGGTGCCTACTGGCGCGGCGATGAGAAGCGGCCAATGCTGCAGCGCATCTACGGCACCGCCTTCGAGTCGCAGGAGGAACTGGACGAGCACCTGGCGCGACTGGAGGAGGCGGAACGGCGCGACCACCGCACCCTGGGCCGCCAGCTGGGGCTCTACAGCATCCACGACGAAATCGGCCCGGGACTGGTGGTATGGCACCCCAAGGGCGGCCGGGTGCGCTCGCTGATCGAGGACTACTGGAAAGACATTCACTACCGTAGGGGCTACGACGTGGTGTACTCGCCCCACATCGGCCGCTCAACCCTCTGGCAGACCAGCGGGCATCTGGATTTCTACCGCGAGGGTATGTTCTCGGCGGTGGAGGTGGACGAGCAGGAGTACTTCCTCAAGCCGATGAACTGCCCTTTCCACATCACCATATATCGCTCGGCACTGCGCAGCTATCGCGAACTGCCCCTCCGTTTCGCCGAACTGGGCACTGTATACCGCTACGAGCGCAGCGGAGTGCTGCACGGTCTGATGCGGGTTCGCGGCTTCACTCAGGATGACGCCCACATCTTCTGCCGCCCCGAGCAGGTGGAGGACGAGGTGGGCGGCGTGCTGGAGCTGACCTTTGAGCTATTGGAGGCCTTCGGCTTTTCCGACTATGGGATCGCCCTCTCCACACGGCCAGAGAAGTACGTGGGTGACCTCGAAATGTGGGAACACGCCACCAACTCCCTGCGGGGAGCACTAGAGGCCCGAAGTCTGCCATTCACCATTGATGAGGGCGGCGGTGCCTTTTACGGCCCCAAGATCGATATCAACATCACCGACGCCCTGGGCCGCGCCTGGCAGTGCACCACGGTCCAGTTCGATTTCAACCTGCCCGAACGCTTCGATCTGATCTATCAGGACGACCAGGGGGGCCGAAGCCGCCCATACATGGTTCACCGTGCCATCCTCGGATCAATGGAGCGTTTCCTCGGCGTGCTGATCGAGCATTACGGCGGCGCCTTCCCCGTCTGGCTGGCCCCGGTGCAGGCCGTTGTCATACCCATCGCCGACCGGCACACCGAGTATGCGGATAGCGTCCTTTCAACTCTGGCTGACGGAGGCTTCCGGGCGGAGGTCGACGGGCGCAACGAGCGAATGAACCAGAAGATCCGCACTGCCCAAATGCAGAAGGTGCCCTACATGCTGGTGGTCGGCGACCGAGAGGCAGAGGCCGGTGCCGTAGCCGTCCGCAGCCGCGAAGGCGGCGACCTCGGCGCGATGCCACTGGCAGAGTTCCTGGGGTTGCTGGGGAGCGAGAACAGGCGATGAAGAGCTACGTCCTGCCCATTAACGTCGAGCCGGACGACGAGGAAGATGGATACTGGTTCGCTGAAGTGCCGATGATCCCGGGGTGCGCTCTCTCCTGTTACCCGCTCGAACACGTCCTGGACTCCATCCAAGACACAGCACAGGCGATGCTCGAAATTATGGTTGAGCACGGAGACCAACTGCCAGAGGGCCTTGAGCAATACGAACTCGCTCTAGGAGTCAAAGCGCCTCCAGGCGGTGAAGTCGTGGCGGTTGCCTTGTGAGTTTCTCTGCTGCACAAATTTTTAGGACAGGGGTTGCCGAATCAGCTAAGGAGCTTCCAATGAAACTAACAGGACATAGCAAGTACCCCTTTACCATTGATAATGGGTATCTCAATTTTAGAGATAAAGGCGAATATGGTCCCCCTTTCTCCGAACGGGGGCCAAAGCTGTATATCGTTTCTAGCGGCGGAAGGCCCATTTATGTGGGTGCGGCAACAATACCAATCAAAGACCGCTTGAGCAACGGCATCAAGCCAAGCAGTAAGTACAGATATCTCTGGAGTCGTTTCCCTCTTGAAGAGTTGACAGTCGATGTCTGGATTGTGCGGCTCAACGACCAAGACATTGAAACTATGAATGACGACCCTAACATGCAATTGGCAATGAACCACACCATCAATAAGGAACCGCAAGACATCATTCTCGAGACTGTGGAAGGGGAAGTCGTAAATCTGATTCGCCAAAGTTGTGAACAGTGGCCCAAGTATCAAATGGAAATCCACTTCCATCAATCTCATAGCGAGCATCTAGAAATAGCAGAGAGGATTTTCGACGACTTCAGGAGCCAGCAATGCCCAATCGCCTGATAAACGAGACCAGCCCTTACCTGCTGCAGCACGCCAACAACCCCGTGGAGTGGTATCCATGGGGCGAGGAGGCGCTGTCTCGGGCCCGAGATGAGGACAAGCCCATCCTGCTCAGTATTGGGTATTCCGCATGCCACTGGTGCCACGTGATGGAACGGGAGTCCTTCGAGAACGACGCCATCGCCGAGATAATGAATCGCGACTTCGTCAACATCAAGGTCGACCGCGAGGAACGGCCCGACCTGGACGCGGTATATATGGAGGCGGTGCAGATGCTGACGGGGAGCGGCGGTTGGCCCATGACGGTCTTCCTGACCCCCGAGGGCAAGCCGTTCTACGGTGGCACCTACTTCCCACCAGTCGACCGCCACAATATGCCTGGATTTCCGCGGCTGCTTGAGACAGTGGCAAACGCCTACCAGAACAGCCACTCGGAAATCCAGCGGGTCACTAGCCAGCTGACCGAGCAGATGGGACGAACCGCCAATATGCCCCGCGGCACGGGCGCGCTGGATGAAAGCATCCTGCATCACGCCTATAACCAGCTGGCGACCAACTTTGACTATCAGAACGGCGGCGTGGGATCCGCCCCCAAATTCCCACAGGCCATGACCCTGGAGGTCTTCCTTCGCCACTACGCCCACGGTCACAACGACCGCGCCCTCTCCATGCTGGAACTCACACTGGAGAAAATGGCCCGCGGCGGCATCTACGACCAGGTCGGCGGTGGATTCCATCGCTATTCCACCGACACCTTCTGGCTGGTGCCCCATTTCGAGAAGATGCTGTACGACAATGCCCTGCTGGCGCGCCTTTACCTGCATGCCTGGCTGGCCACGGGACGCTCGCTGTACCGCAGAATCACAGAGGAGACTCTGGACTACATTCTGAGGGAAATGACAGGGGACCACGGCGGCTTTTTTTCGGCCACCGACGCCGACAGCGAGGGGGAAGAGGGGAAGTTCTTCGTCTGGTCTTCTGAGGAAATTGAAGGCATCCTCGGCCCCGAGGACGCATCTCTGTTCAACGGCTTTTTTGGCGTGTCACAACGAGGCAACTTCGAGGGTCAGAATATACTCAACATTGGAGTGAAGGCCGCCGACTTTGCCGACCGGCAGGAGATTCCACTGGATGGGCTGGTAGACGTGATCAAGCGCGGCAAGGAAGCGCTGCGCCTGGCCCGGGAGGCGCGGGAGCATCCGCTGCTCGACGACAAGGCGCTGGCGTCCTGGAACGGGCTGATGCTCCGGGCCTTCGCCGAGGCGGGGGCAGCCCTGGAACGGCAGGATTACCTCGACGCCGCGTCCAGGAACGCCGAGTTCCTGCTGAATGAATTGCGCCCGGAAGGTCACCTCCTGCGTTCCTACCGAGAAGGGCAGGCAAAGCTGCCAGGTTTCCTCGAGGACTATTCCTTCGTGGCCGACGGGCTGCTGGCGCTTTACGAGGCTACCTTGGAGCGCCGGTGGCTGGATGCCGCAGTGGAACTGGCCGACGAGATGATCTCGCTGTTCTGGGACGAACCTGCGGGCGGATTTTACGACACCGGGCGGGACCACGAAGACCTGGTGATACGACCTCGCGACGTGTTCGACAACGCCCAGCCCTGCGGCGGCTCCGTTGCTTCTGACCTGCTGCTGAGGCTGTCAGTGGTTACCGGCAACGACGACTACGCAACCAAGGCGGTCACCCCGCTGCGGACACTGGCTGAGCTGATGGGCCGGGCACCTGCAGGCACCGGCCGATGGCTGGCAGCGCTGGACTTCTACCTGTCGACTCCCAAGGAGGTCGCGGTCATCGGGCCATCCTCCGATCCGGGCACAGCAAACTTGCTGAGGGCCATAAACGGACGCTACCTGGCCAACCGCGTCATCGTGGGGGCTGAGGGAGAGGACGACACGGCTTCATCAGGTGTGCCTTTGCTGGAAGGGCGCGGAATGGTAGACGGCAAACCCACGGCCTACGTCTGCGAGAATTACGCCTGCCAACTGCCGGTGACCGACGCCGAGGCTCTGGCCGCGCAGCTTGCCGCGAACTGATCTTCCGAGCTGATCTTCACGGTCCCCAAGGGCAATCAATCCGGCTGGCAACACAGGGGCGCCGCGACGAGGTGCCCCTCCCGCTTGCTAGTCTGCGGCCCCAGTAGCCGGACGGCTCGAGGGAAGCAGCCCCGCGGCGGCAACGGAATCCCGGCTTACGGTGTCTGGCAGACGGTACCGGTGCCAGAGCGTGATGCCCATCAGGGCCAGCACGCCAGCCACCACCGGGGCCAGGCGGATTCCGAGCGGGTCCTCCGTAGTGTCGCCCAGGAGCAGCACCAAGCTCAGGATCCAGGGGGGCAACGCAAAGGTGACCTTCTCAAAGAAATTCTGCGTGGCATAAAACATCGCCTCCCGCCGTTCTCCCGTGAGCATGGCGTCGTAGTCGGCGATGTCCGCAGTCAACCCCTTCGGCAGCATGAATACAGCTGCCATGGGAAGTCCGGCGATAAATCCCAGCACCAGACCCTGTACCACGAGTTGGCTGTCCGAAAACAGCCCCACCAAGGCCAACAAGGGGAACGCCACGCCACTGGCAATCAGGCAAAATCCATAGATTCGGCGTTTGCTTATGCCACGCCGGTTCATCAATCTCCAGGATGTGAGGCCGCTGATCACCGCCGCAGCGATGACTATAACAAAGAACATGGCAGATAGAGCACCCTCATCCTCGACTCCCAACAGTTCCGAGGTGAAGAAAGGCACCCAGGTCATCATCACTCCCACGCCGGTTGTGAACATCACGAAAGTGGGCAGGTAGTAGACGAACTGAGGGTTGCGCAGCGTTTCGCGCATTCCGCGCCAGAAATTGACCTTCGCCGGAGCGGTGTCCCGCGGCGCGTATTTCCAAACTGCGCTCAGGGATATGTATCGAAAAACGACGCCGATGACGGCCAGTATGATGCCCACCCCCTGAAAGCCGAAGGTGTCGATCAGCACCCCGCCGCCGCCCAATCCGATGAGGGCCCCGAATATCGCGAACACGAAGATCAGCCCCACCAGGTTCATTCGGTCCGCCGCCCCGCGGGTTACCTCTGGCACCAATGCCTCCAGGGCCCCGCTGGACATGGTGGCCGCCGTGAAAAACAACTCCAGAACGATCACGAAGTAGATTGCATTCCATATGCTGGCGCCTTCGTTGGGAAGCATCCACACCAAGGCGGCGAAAAGAGCATAAAAGGGGGTACTGAACAGGATAAACGGGATGCGGCGGCCCCACCGGCTTCGGGTTCGGTCGCTCCACCATCCGATTAGGGGATCGGTGATTGCGTCAATCAAGCGTCCTGCGCCAATCAGGGTAGCGGCGAATACCCGGGCGTCAATAGCCAAACCGAAAACCTCGACATCCGGCACCCTGGCAATGCCCTCCCCTATAGGCGGGACGAGGAAGAAGAGCATCCACGACTGCCTGAAATACTGGATGGCCTGCAGACCGACGTGGTCCGAGGCCAGCAGCATCTTGTTGAGCAGCGGCAATCGAATGTTCGCGCCCTGGATGGTCTCAGCCACCTATATCGTCCTCCTCATATTTCTCGACCTTTTCAGAGTCGATCGCCGGATTGCACAATATCAGGCAGAGTCTTGCCGCGCCAATGATGCCACAGCATCCCTGATCTCCTCTGCCACCGTTGGGAACTCCATTTCCGCGCCGAACCGCATGGGCCTGCCGAATCGTACCTCGATCTCGCCCCTGTGGGGGCGACTGCCACTTTTGGCAACCACCTTATCCGTCCCCTTCAGGTGCACCGGTACAACGGGAACATTCAGTCCGGTAGCCAGCAATCCAATACCCGGCCTGAAGGCCCCAATGGTACCATCATCTGAGCGAATGCCTTCCGGAAAGTAAAGAAGCGACCACCCCTCAGCCGTCAGTTTGCCGCAATAGGCTAGGCTGCTGCGGATCGCCCCAGTTTGTGAAAAATGAAATCCATTGCTTATAAGAGCTGCAAAGAAGCTCTGGATTCTTCCCCGGCCCCTCATCACCTCCCGGGAGGCCGCGGTGGCCACTCGGAGTCTCCAGCGCCACGGGAGTGCCAGAAGCACTGCCGGGTTGTCGGCCACGCTCAGGTGATTGGCAGCAAAGATAACCGGCCCCTCAAGGGAGGTCAAATACTCCAGTCCGAAGGTCCGCCGACGGGAAAAAATCGCCATCACCGGCATCAGGAACCCACAGATGAGAACGGCTCTAAGAGCTATAGCAGGCGTAGTGAACTGCCACTCCCTCATTTTGGAACTGTCAGCAGCGGAACTGGAAAACAGCTTTTTCAGGCATAATTCCAGCCACGGTGAGGATCTTACTTTCTTCCTAGCCATAATGGGAAATGTGAGTACCAGTACCAGTACCAGCGCTAACCCCGCCACAGTCTATACCGTAGCAGATCCCGCTTCAATTCAGCCGATCCGGCTGCAGCGGGCCACGGCGGGGCTATCCCACAAGGTCGCAGAGTTGTATAATTCGGTCGATTTGAAGCCCGTCGGCAAGCGGGTGGTTTAGTTGTGTCCACGATTTGAGAATACTGCAGCGGCCTCTCCCCAGCGGAAGACCGCATCTGTCCGGCCTCGGGCTCAAGGGGCCTGAATAGTCGGCAAGCAAGCAGGAGTGGGCAAATTAGAGTCAAGAACCCTTTTATCTTATCGCCGCTTCAGCAGCCAAATCTGTTTTGGTAACTGGCAGCGGCCAGTAAATCTCATTAACCGAGGAGAGGAATATGCCAGAAGCGGCCCAGATCATCTATACGAAAATTGATGAGGCACCGGCCCTGGCCACGCACTCGTTGTTGCCGATTTTGCAGGCCTATACAAAGGGGTCTGGCATTGAACTGGACACTTGGGATATTTCGCTGACTGGCCGCATAGTAGCCAATTTCCCCGACAGGCTGACGGAAGAGCAAAGGATTCCCGACTATCTGACCATGCTGGGCGAGCTAACCGAGGACCCGGGTGCCAACATCATCAAGCTGCCCAATATCAGCGCCTCCATTCCGCAGCTGAAGGGCGCGATCGCCGAGCTTCAGAGCAAGGGATACAACATACCCGACTTTCCCGACACTCCCTCCACCGACGAGGAACGGGAGATCAGGGCCAGGTTCAACAGGGTGGTTGGCAGCGCAGTGAACCCGGTACTGCGGCAGGGAAACTCAGACCGCCGGTCGGCGAACTCGGTAAAGGAGCATGGGAAGCGCAATCCCCACCGAATGATGCAGAACTGGCCGGATGAGTCCAAGACTCGCGTCGCCTTCATGAAAAGCGGAGATTTCTACGGCAGCGAGAAGGCGTTGACCGTAACACAGCCGGGGTCGGCTGCGATCGAGTTCGTGGCCGCCGACGGGGGCGTGACCCCGCTCAAGACCGGGATCCCGTTGCTGGCCGATGAAATCATAGACTGCGCGGTGATGAATGCAACGGAGCTGCGCAATTTCTATGCAGAGGAAATTGCTAGAGCCAAGGCGGACAACGTGCTCCTCTCGCTCCACGTGAAGACAACCATGATGCGAATCTCCGATCCGATAATTTTCGGCCATCTCGTCTCGGTGTATTACGAGGATGTGTTTGCCAAGCACGGCGCCGCATTGGCGGAGGTCGGGGTTGATCCCGACAATGGCGTAGCCGAGCTCCTCACCAAGATACGGGACCTGCCGGAGGCCAAGCGAGCAGAAATTGAGGCCGATATCGACACGGTGTACAGCAAGCGGCCGGAACTGTACATGGTGAACTCCAACCGGGGCATCACCAACCTGCACATCCCCAGCGATACGATCATCGACGCCAGCATGCCGGTGATCATCCGGGATGGCGGCCGTGCCTGGGGTCCCGACAACGAGTTGCACGACACCGTCGCGATGATTCCCGACCGCTCCTACTCGACGCTGTATCAGGCGGCTATAGAGGACTGTCAGGAGCATGGTGCATTTGACCCGTCGACCATCGGCAGCGTGGCCAACGTCGGCCTGATGGCCCAGGCAGCCGAGGAATACGGCTCTCACGACAAGACTTTCACCGCCCCCGGCAACGGAACGATTCGCGTGTTGGAAGCGTCCGGAACGACACTGATGGAGCAGAGCGTCGAGGAAGGCGATCTCTTCCGGATGTGCCAGACCAAGGACGAGGCGATCCAGGACTGGGTAAAGCTCGGGGTCAACCGGGCGAGGATAACCGGCACACCGGCCATATTCTGGCTGGACAAGAACCGAGCCCACGACTCTGAACTGATAAAAAAGATAGACCAGTACCTGCCCGAGCAAGACACGAGCGGGCTGGAAATCCGCGTCATGGCTCCCATTGAGGCGATTAACTACACGATGGAGCGGAGCCGGGCTGGCCAGGACACGATTTCCGTTACTGGCAACGTGTTGCGGGACTATCTGACCGACCTCTTCCCCATCCTCGAACTGGGCACCAGCGCCAAGATGCTTTCGGTCGTCCCCCTGCTGAAGGGCGGCGGGATGTTTGAAACAGGCGCTGGCGGGTCCGCGCCCCGGCACGTTCAGCAGTTCCTGGAAGAAGGCCACCTTCGCTGGGATTCGCTAGGTGAATTCTGCGCCCTCGTGGCGTCCTTCGAGCATTGCGCCCGGGCATTCGAGAACGAGAGAGCCCAACTACTGGCTGATACCCTGGACCAAGCGATCGGGGAGCACATGGAACAGGGCCGGGCGCCGTCAAGGCGGGTGAACGAGCTCGATACTCGCGGCAGTCATTTCTACCTTGCCCTGTATTGGGCGAGTGCGCTGGCCGAACAGACCCAGGACCCCGAGCTGCAAGCCCGCTTCAAGGAAGTTGCCCAGCAGTTGACCGCCAACGAGGACAAAATCCTCCAGGAACTGATCGACGCCCAGGGACAGCCGGTCGACATCGGCGGCTACTACATCCCCAGTGACGAGATGGCCGCCAAGGCCATGCGCCCCAGCGCCACTCTCAATTCGATTGTGGATGCAATCTAGCAACAGGCAAGCTGGCTGAAGAGCACGTCTCAGCCAGCGGGGCAAATAGCCGACAGGCAATATGTAGTCCAGAGGGGAGTCGCACGGATTCCCCTCTACTAATCTCCGGCAGCATCAAATGCGAGCTGCCCATATTGGAGGAGCACCAACCAGATGCGAAACAAGGTAACCGTGGTCGGCGCGGGCAACGTCGGCGCTACAACCGCACAGCGAATTCACCAGCTGGGTTACGCCGACGTGGTGATGGTCGACGTGGTGGAGGACCTGCCTCAGGGCAAGTCGCTGGACATGCTGGAATCCGGGCCGGTAATCGGCACTGACGCCCTCATCACGGGGAGCAACGGATACGAGGAGTCAGCAAACTCGGACGTCGTGGTCATCACCGCCGGTATCGCCCGTCGCCCCGGAATGAGCCGCGACGACTTGCTGGTGACGAACATGCGCATAACCACCTCCGTCACAGAGCAGGTTGTCAGGCACTCGCCCAACTGCATCATAATCCCGGTCACCAACCCTCTGGACGCCATGGTGCAGAACATCTATGAGTCCAGCGGTTTCCCGCGCGAGCGCGTCTTCGGCATGGCCGGAGTGCTGGATACTGCCCGCTTCCGTACCTTCATCTCCCAGGAGCTGAACGTGTCGGTCGAGGACGTACAGGCCTACGTGCTGGGCGGGCACGGCGACGACATGGTCCCGCTGGTCCGCTATACCACCGTCGGAGGCATCCCCATCAGCGAGCTGATGGCCGAGGAAAAGGTGGAGCAACTGGTACGCCGCACCCGTCAGGGCGGCGGCGAGATCGTGCAGCTTCTGAAGGAGGGCAGCGCTTACTACGCCCCTTCCGCAGCCATCACGCAGATGGTCGAAGCGGTGCTGCTGGACAAGAAGCGCATCCTGCCTGCCTGCGCCTACCTGCAGGGCGAATACGGCATCAACGGCCTGTGTGTCGGCGTGCCCGTCAAGCTGGGTGCGGGCGGCATGGAGCAGGTCATCGAAATCCGCCTCACTGCCGAGGAACAGGCGGCCCTGCAAAGCTCCGCCGCCAGTGTACAGGAGCTGGTGGAGGTCATGAACCAGGCGAGGGCGTAGACCTGGCATTCCGTTTTCGGCAAACCAATTACTTAGTCCCGCGACACCTCATCACAAATCGGTCCAGTTTGTTTCGACAACTGGACCGGTTTTGATTATGTCAGGAGTATAATTGGCGATATGCCGTTCGCTGCCCAAATGTCGTTTCCAAAATCTTGACAGTTTGAGATCGTGGAGGCCCGCCATGCCCAACCGTAGTCCTGAAGAACGACGCCTGCTGGAAAAGGCGGGCCGTTACCTGCCCGGCGGCAACACCGGCAACCTCCACTTCAATCCAGAGCAGGACTTCCTCGTCGCTGGCGGCAAGGGCTCCCATTGCTGGGACGTCAGTGGAAACGAGTACGTCGACTGGCTGATGGGCAGCGGGCCGATGCTGCTGGGCCACGCCCACCCGCACGTCGTGGAGGCGGTCATCAAGACCGTGGAGCAGGGCAGCACGTTCTTCGCCAACAACGACAAGGCCGTGATGCTGGCTGAGCAGCTGGTAGAGGCCGTTCCTTGCGCCGAAAAGGTGCGCTTCACCACCAGCGGCACCGACGCCTGCTTTCAGGCCATGCGCATAGCCCGCGCCTATACCGGCAAGGAAAAGGTGCTCAAGTTCGAGGGCGGCTACCACGGCAGCAGCGACTACGCCCTGATGAGCGTTACCCCAAGCGCATCGCTGGAGTTTCCGCAGTCCGAGGCCAACAGTGGCGGCATCCCCAAGGCCATCGCCGACCTGATGCTGATCGCACCGTTCAATGACCTGGCCACGACCGAGGCGATCATACAGGCCCACCACGACGAGATCGCAGCGATCATCGTGGAGCCGATGCAGCGCATCCTCGCGCCCCGTCCTGGGTTCCTGCAGGGGCTGCGAGACCTGGCCAACCGTTACAACATCCCGCTGATTTTCGACGAGGTCGTTACCAGCTTCCGACTGGCCTATGGTGGTGCGCAGGAGTTCTACGGCGTCACGCCTGACCTGTGCTCGGTGGGCAAGATAATGGGCGGCGGCTACCCGCTGGCCGCGGTGCTGGGCCAGGACGAGATCATGTCGGTCTTCGATCGCGGAGAGGTGGACAGCGACACTTTCGTCAGCCAGGTTGGTACCCTGAACGGCAACCCTGTGGCCTGCGCGGCCGGTCTGGCGACGCTGGAGGTGCTGCGCGAAGATCCCGACGCCTACCGCCGGGTTCACGGCGCGGGCGCCAAGCTGCGAAACGCCATGACCGAGCTCTGCGCCGAGAACGGCATTCCTGTGCAGAGCTGCGGAGAGGACGCCGTTTTCGACTTCTGTTTCACCGGACAGCCGGTCAACAACTACCGGGACCTGCTCTCAGGAGACGGCGCGATGATGGCCAGCCTCAACGCCGGCCTTCTGGAGCATGGAGTGCTGAAGGGTGGCCAGAAGTACTACCCGTCCGCAGTCCACACCGAAGAGGACGTGGAGCGCACGATCGCGGCCTACAGGCAGGTGGTGCCAACGCTGCGGGGGTAGTATCTGCAACTTCTAATCTAGCTAGGTTCCAACACAGAGGTCGGGGGAGGGGGCGAATCCGTCGGCGCTCTTGAAGTAAAAATCAATCTCTTGAGGAATCTAGGTACCATAGATCGCCCCGCCCTCAATATTTGATTGATCTCGCTGAGACTGGGTCCACATTGCCAACACTGGATGGTACTTCCACTATGAGCGAAGTGATAGGACCTCAATTTTCGAATGGAGATGAGACCATCCCTGACTCGGAGTGGAATCCAACGGTCGGATCGTTAATTCCCGAGGGGAGAATTCTTTTAAGTGTATTACCAGATGACGAGTTAGGGAGAGCCGCTGAGCTAATGACGTCAAACAATTACTCTCAACTTGCCGTAATGGATGGACCAAGTGAAAGCGAAGTAATGGGCGCCATAAGCTGGAAATCGATCGGTCCATCATATATTTCTGGCCCAATGTCCGAAAAAGTCAGAGATTTCATCACCCCATGTGAAATTGTGAGCGCCGATAGTCCTATTTTCGAAAAGGCTCAGGTTATAGCAGGTCGCGACTTTGTCTTAGCCCGAATCCACCGATAGAGGGCGTCAGGTTGGTGTCCTGAAGCTGCAAGAAGGTGCTCCTCTGAATCTGGGATAATGGTTTTGCAATAAAAAACCGACCCCAGAAAAGGAGCACCCAATTGATGCTACCACGCAACCACCCCGACCGTATTCGCATCGTCTTTGACGACCACCGCCTGGTGGCCAATGCCGGCCTGCTCCTGCCGGCCACTCTCGCCCAGCGCGTGGGCCTGCGTGAACTCGTTGACCGTCACCTCGACCTCGGGGATGCGCCGGGGCGGGCGAACGCGGGAGACAAGATGCTGACGCTGGTGGCCTCGGCGCTGGCGGGCGGCGACTGCATTGACGACGCCGATGCGCTGCGTGCGGGGCGGACCTCCTCGGTGCTGGGGTGCATGGTCAAAGCGCCCTCCACCCTGGGGACGTTCCTGCGCAGCTTCCGGTGGGGCCATGTCCGTCAGCTGGACCGGGTGAGCCGGGAGCTGCTGGCCCGGGCCTGGGCCGCCGGTGCGGGACCCGGCGACGGGCCGCTGACCATCGACCTGGACTCCACCATCTGCGAGACCTCCCCACTAACCAACGTCGTCACGCGGCAATTGGCGCGTCAGGGGGGGCGTAGGTTGTGTGTTCCGGAGCATCGGGGATGGGCACCAGCAAATAGCCCAGTTGCGCCGCCCGCCGCTTTGCCGCGCGCAACGCCCGCTGCTGATATCGGCGTTCGTAGTATTCGGCCCCGGCGTCCACGTACTCTTGACCGTAGCGCAGCATGGAATAGAAGATGCGAGCCAGCTTGTGGGCCGTGGCGGTGATGGCCTTGGGCCCGCCCATCTGTGCCTTCTTCCGGCGCAGGAAGGCGCCCAGGGCGCTGTCGGAGCGGTGCAGAGCGTTGGCCGCCAGACGTAAGGCCGCCGCCGCACGGTTGGCGCTGGGCTTGGTCTTGGAGCTCATGACCTTGCCGCCGGTGATGCGGTTGTTCGGGCTCAGCCCCAACCAGGACGCAAAGTGCTTCGCACTCGGCCATTTCGTCATGTCGGCGCCAATCTCACTCACCACCTTGAGCGCGGTGTAGGCATCCACACCGTCGATCTGGGTCAGGTCAACCCCCGTCATACGGTACAGGTGCGTCCAAACGTCGAAGCGTGGCGCGTTTCCTTTGCTGCGTCTCCGGCCGGACTTCGCCGCTGGAGGATCACCATTGCTGCGGTCCTCAAACCGCTCCAACTGGGCTTCAATCTCCCGGTCGCACTCGGCAATCTTATCCTGATAGAACCGGTACAGCTCCAGGGCCTGGTTCAGCTCGAAGATGTGCTCCTCCCGCCAGTGCCCCTGCAGCGACTTGGCGACGGTTGCCTCGTCGGCTTTGATCCTGGGATCGCGCAATTGCGCCAGTTGTCGCGGGTCCCGTTGGCCGTCCACGATGGCCTCGATGATGTCCAGGCCGGTCTTGCCGGTGATATCGCTGATGACGTGGTGGAGCTTCACGTTCATCTGGGTCAGCGCCTTCTGCATATGCTGGATATGGTGGGATGCGTACTGCACCAGCATGACCCGCTGCCGCAGGTAGCTGCGTAAGCGTCGGATCTCCCCGTCGGGCCGGAAAGCCCCCGAGAGCAGGCCGTAGGTGTGCAGCTGCTGCAGCCACTGGCAGTCCAGCACGTCGGTCTTGCGGCCGGGCACGTTCTTGATGCGCCGGGGGTCCACCAGCATCACCTGGAAGCCCCGTTCTTCCAGCACCCCGAACAGCGGTATCCAGTACACGCCGGTAGACTCCATGACCACGGTCTCCACACCACACTCGGTCAGCCAGTCCGCCAAACGGTACAGGTCCGCCGTGAAAGCCTCGAACTCTCGCACCGGCTGCTCCGCCCGGTCGGCGGGCACCGCCACATAGTGGCTGGTAGCGCCCACGTCAATGCCCGCCGCGTTCAGGTTCAGCTGGGACAGCCCTTCCGGTTTTGCGCTGCTCTGGCGTCTGCTCATCATCGCCTCTACCATTGCCGTGTAGGCGTGTCGCCGGAGGGAGCCGCGGACTGTGCCACTCTCCCCAACGGGATCGCCCCGATCGGGGCGTCACCAATGATGCCGTCGTAAGGCTCCCGGACCATGCTACGGGTCGGGCAATACGCACCAGAGTCTGCTCGGTCTTTGTCCGGACGACACGCCCCGCCATGAGCATACATCCTTGGGCCGACTCACCAGTTAGTCGCCTCTGCACAGGCCGGACAAGGCCATAATATTGCTACGGGTTGGCCAAGGAGGGCGCACGCCACCACGGCTATACCGGCAAGCGGGGCTATCACCCGCTGCTGGCCGTGGCCTCTGGCACCGGCGACGTGCTGATGTCCAGGCTGCGCGAGGGCCGGGCCAACACCGCCCGGGGCGCCGCCCACTTCCTGCGCGAGACGGTGGGACGGGTGCGCTACGCCGGCGCCAGGGCCGACTCACGGTGCGGGCCGACAGCGGCTTCTATGCCCACGCCATCATCGCCGTCTGCCGCAAGATGGATGTCCGCTACTCCATCACCATCCGCCAACACAAAAACCTGCGCCATCTCATCGAGGCGATACCCGAGGCGGACTGGACGCCCATCCCCTACTGGATGGACGGTGCCGCCGATGTGGCCGAGACCACCTATATCCCTTTCCAGAGTGAGCCCGACGCCGCGCCGGTACGGCTCATCGTCCGGCGGGTGAAGCCCACGCCCGGTTCCCAACTGGCCCTCTTCGCCTACTACAGCTATCACGGCTTCATCACCGACCGGGACGGGGAGACCCTGGAACTGGAGGCCGACCATCGCCGCCACGCCGAGATCGAGAATGCCATCCGAGACCTGAAGTACGGTGTGGGCCTCAACCATCTTCCCTCGGGCCGCTTCGCCGCCAACGCCGCCTGGTTGGCGGTGCAGGTGATGGCCCATAACCTGGCCCGCTGGACGGCGCGAATTGGTCTGGGCGAGCAGATCGTGACCACCAAGACCCTCCGGCGACGGTTCTTCAGTCTGGTGGGACGGCTCACCCGCTCGGCGCGCAGACTCACTTTGCATCTTCCCCGGGGCTGGCCCTGGGCTGAGCAGGCCACTCTCGCCCTGGCCCGACTGCGAGCCATCCCACTCCCAGCCTGACGGCGCTATCCGCAACCGACCCAACGCCTCCAAACTCGCGTCCGCCCGGTCCGCGAGTGCATTCCGCTGCGTCCGATCTCACTATCCGGCGATTCCCAGCCTCCAAAGACCGCTTTCCAGGCCCGGGGCGGCTACTGAAAACCCTCTGCCGTGTCACATCGGTCCCAATGGAGCCAAGGCTCTCTCCCTTGTAGGCTCCCTCATACCAATTTGCCCAGCTTTCACGCCTCCCATCGGTGGATTCGGGCTAATACAGGTTTTGGTCTGTAGACAAAGGGCATTCAAAATGAAAAGGCCGGGAATTTCGTCCCGGCCCCGCGCTGACTCTCAAGTCGTTGTTGTCATTCTTCTTCATCATCAAGCCACTGTGCCTGCACTGGCCAGTCGGCGGGCAGCAATTTGACCCTGTTCTGGGCCGCCGTCTGGGCGGCGGACTTCAGAGAAGCCTCGTCCGTGACCCCCTCGTAGCCCGGGTCTTTGTTGTCGAAGTTGCGAACTGCACCGCCGTCCAGGTGGATGAGGTTCCAGTCGGCGTTCACCCCGTAGCTACCGTCGGGGTTGGACCCTAATACGAAGAAGAACTTGTCCCCGACCTGGGGCCGCATTGGGTTGTGGTCTCCAAACAAACGCAGGCGGACGGTCTCCAGCAGTTCTCCGTCGTCATCCCGCAGGTTGCCGTCGTCCAGGAACACCTCTCCAAGAGTGATCTCGTAGTAGGTCACCCTCACCCGGAAGGGCGGAAGCCCCCGGCTCTCAAAATGAGCGTCCTGCTCGGGATCCCAGTCGTAGGGCTTTTCCTTGATCGGGTCCCCGACGGCGCTAAAGGTGCCAGTGAAGGCCACGTCGTGGCGGTTAATCAAGTCCTGCATGCTTTGCGGCGCCACGAAGTAGCCCGCCAGCGGTGAGCCTGTGTCACTGGAAATCGTCCTACGTCCGGAGGTGTGCTACTCCACGTTCGGCGTCTCGGCGGCCGTTTCCGAGGGCCGCTCGACAGGTGTCCCTTGGCAACCGGACAGCACCAACGCCACAAGCGCGACAGCGGCCATGATGAGGATGCCCAGGGACGTCCTCTTCGCGTTCATTTCTTCACCTCTCTGCTTGAGTTTCGGGAATTTCACCACTGGACCAGGCTGGTCAGTATTTGTCGTCGATGTCGTCGATGTCGTGGTCCTGCAGTTTATCCCTCGCATCGTAGGGGCAGCTTATGGCCATCACGCTGTAGTATGCACCCTCACCGTAGCCGCCCCCGGTGTGGCAGCTAGCGTGGGCCAGCCCGAAAATATGCCCCATCTCGTGGCGAGAGAGATAGTTGGCGTAACTGTCGGAAAACGAATATTTCGAGTTCCAGACAACCACGCCGGAGGTTACCTTATTCGTCGTTTCATTGCAGGTGATGTCGACGTTGCACTGCAGGCCGTTGCTGTAGGAATCCGCGGCAGCAGCCCAATCGGCGTGCCCCACATACTGGTGAATGTGCAGTATGGACTCACTGCACGGCTGGAAGCAGTAGTCCACCGAAAGGTCGGTATTGTCGTCGTAGTCGTCCGCACCTGCCTCATCTGGCGACAGCCATTTGTGTGCAGAATTGGGCAAACCACCTGCATCAACACTCCGGTATTTTGCACAGTTTTAGCTACGTGGGTAAAATTATCCCATTATCCCTTCGTAAAAGGCATGCTCCACGCCACCCGCCTGAGCGAACCCTTCCCCAAGGGCACCTCCGGAATAGAGGCCACCTCCATAGCCAGAAACGACGCGGCCGTCGCGCTGGCCCACACGGAGGAACACAGCGCCGGCTCCGCCGACCCGATCACCGACCGCTCGAACCGAGTGATCGCCCTGGCGGACCAGCTCCTGCACGACGTCGACGACGCCGAATTCGACACCATCCTGGACGCCCTCGTCCACACCACCCCCGACCCCATCACCCAGGCCCGGGCCATCCTGGCTCTAATTGGCAACCCAGCAATCGCCCAGGGCCACATGCGCCGCCGCCCCGACCTGTTCCCCACCCCAACCCCCGCACAGGCCGCCGCAGTAACCCAGGCAATCCAGAGAGTCCAGATACATCCGCCCCTGGCCGAACTCATCGGAAACCTGCTCCGCCACGGAACGGCCGCCCTGAACGGACCGCCCGACACGCCGGATACCGCAACCCTGACATCCCTGCTGGAAGCCGCCTCCGCACTCCATGAAGACCCGGAACCCCTCCACGACCTGGTCCATGCCATGGGCGCACCCGCCTACCGGAACCCCGATATCGACGATTGGCTCGAGCGTCACAGCGACAGATCACTCGGGTACTGAACAAACACCGCTGCAGATTCTGCGGGCTGTTCATCGACCGGGACCTGAAGGCTGCATTGAATATACGAAACCGGGCCTTCGGGCCAGAGAAGCAGGGTGGGAATTCCCCTGCCGTCTTGAAAGGAGCAAGGACAGCCGAAACGATGGTCCCATGGGGACCCTCTTGTATGTAATTCCCAAACAATAAGGTGACCACGCCCACGATGAGGACACCACCCGCTCAACGCTTCAGAAGCCGGACAAAGACCAGGCAGACCACCAGAAACCAGATTTGAAAATTCAGGAGACCACACCTTGTACAACACCAGACACCACCTCACCTCCAACGCCAGCATCCACTCCCAACGGGCCGTCCAGGAGGCACTCGCCGAAATGATGAACCGGCCCCTCGACTACACCCAGGAAGTCCTGTACCAGTACCGGGAGACCAACTGGGGCGACCACGCCCAACACATGGCCAACCTCTCGGAAATGTTGCCCGAAACCACGTTCAGCCTCGAGTGCATCGGCGAGGACGGCAACCGCTGGATCGTGTTCGCTCACAACGGCCGCTCCTACATCCGGCACTACCAGCTCCCCAAGTTCGTAATCGACGAATATCCCGTCTGCGAACCCGGACAGGTCCACTACCCCGTCTTTGAACCCCAGCGGAGGAGGGAACCCGCCACGGCGGGCCGCCTCTAACGTTCCCACACGGGGGCGTCTCTGCCTGTTGGTACCGGTAGTCGTGAGAGGCCCCCGCGCCCCCCATATCCAGGTCTGGAGACAGGCCCCACCCGGGTCAACCCGCACAATGCGCAAGGAAAACCTAGCACCCAAGAGGAGCCACGCAGATGGCTGAGGAACAGAACGCGGACTCAGGGCGCACACTGGCCCACCGGGCCGCAAGCTCCTACCTCAGGATGAATGCCCCGGAGCCAGACGACGACGCCGCCTACGACCACGGTGAGATCCTGTCCAGGCACTGGCTGGGCGCGGTCTTCCAACCCGAGGACCAGCCCATATTGCACTTTCGAGACGAGACGGACTGGTTCCTGAAGCAGGAGGAAACTGCTCACCACATCATGGAGGACGGGAGCATCTGGACCGCCACCGGCCCCAACCAAGCAGACCCAGACCCAGAGCTGACACCCGAACTGGCAAAGGACCTCTTCGACTACGCCCAAGACCAGACCCGCCACCGGTCCTTCCGGAAGAGGCTGCTCATATCCGCCCTCACCCGGGCCACCACAGACAACATGATGTCCTGGGATTTCAACGAAGAGGACGGCAGCGCCTGCACCACCACCAGAAACCAGATCATCGAAATCAGACCCGTCGACGACGGCCACCTCCTGCGCATCGGCGCCGACGACCCCCACTCACAACCGGCCATCTACCTCTACGCACACTCCAACCGGGTAACCGGAGTCCGGGAGCTCTACGAGGCGGCAAAAACCCTGGCCACAGACCGCGTCGAGACCCTGAACCAACTCCTCCGGAAGATCGTCAACGGGCCGTACCCCGAGGACTTCAAAGACCGGGATATCATCGACAACATCGTAATGGCACTGGCCAGGCACACCCGGCAGCAAAACCGAAGGTGGAGAAGGATCACAGAATTCGAGTTCACCATCTTCACCACCATCCTGGATTCCAAGACCCTCCTGCAACTCACCGAGACCAGAGAAACCGACCCCCACGGAGATCGCCAGAGCGACCCCCCCGACCTCGAAGCCGTAGCCCACGTCCATACCCCGGACCGTCACCGTACCCGCAGCCTCACAATGGCCATCATCGTCAAGGGCGTGCCATGGACCCTGAACAAATGGACCCAGAAGGACAGACCAGGAGAATCCACGCCACTGCCCCTGTTGCTCTCCGCGATAAACGACGCCTCACGGGAGAGGGCAACCCGCCGACTGTAAATCCCACCCGACGGGTCCTTCCCCCTCAGGGAGGAACTGATGGCAAGCTTCCTGGCCCACATAGTCTGACCAACACCGGGAATTACCAACACCGGCAATTACCAACACCGGGAGAGACTCCGAAAACAGCATAATCACCCACTGGGCCAAAGCACCCAGCGGCACCAACCAAGATGAAGCGAGCCACCAGATCAGGCTGCGCCAAGACTGCTCCAGACCATCGTCCAGAGGAAAACCGTCCACACGCCCCCAGAGCAGTATGGACACCTAGATACACCGGCCGACCGGCCGCACGGTACCTTGCACAAGGAAGGCGACAATGACCGACACCCGCTGCCTAGCCCAGAAGGCGATGGACGTATTCGAAGACGAGGGCGAGGCCTTGGAACAGGTTGATAGTACTGTATACTAGAGTTTATGTCAGTAGGCAAACGTATCAGATTGGTGGATTGGGGAAGGCAGTATGGCCTAGACCGGGTCTCTACATGGCGAATGCTCAAGGAAAACAGACTCCCTCCACATCTCCAAGTCGAACGCGTCGGCAGGCTCTGGTACGTGGTTGTACCCGATGAAGAAGAACTCCTCACTGTCGGCTACGCCAGAGTCTCCAGCCAAGACCAGAAAGCGCAACTCGAACCTCAAGCCAACCGCATCTGGGCTTACGCTGGACAAACCGGCATCAAGCTGGAATCCGTAATTTCGGAAACAGCCAGCGGCCTTAACGACCGGAGACCAAAACTCAGGAAAATCCTCAGAAACCCCAAAGTGGGTACCGTCATCGTTGAGCACAGAGACCGCCTCGCAAGATTCGGAACAGACATGGTCGACTCAATGCTCCAAGCCAGAGGTGGCGGACTCATTGTCATCAACGACCAAGAGATTCCCGACGACCTGGTACGGGATATGACCGAGATCTTGACCTGCTTCTGTGCCCGACTCTACGGGAAGCGATCCGCAGCCAACCGGGCCGCCAAGGCATTGCAGGCCAGCCAGCAGCAAGACGATGCACAAAAAGCGCAATGACCAGAAATCATCCTGCCCCGACGGCTACCGCCCGGCAGGAATCGTCATCCCTCTCCGCCTCACCAAGAAGCAGGAGAAATACGCCGCTCGGGCCGTGGGAATCGCACGGGCCGTCTACAACCTCATGGTCGCCACCCACCAGATGGCCAGAAACCACGGCCACGGTCCCTGGCCATCTCCCATGGAAATGGAAAAACTCTTCAATGAATTGAAGAAGGGAGACCCCAAGAAGAAAGGGGAGTCCGAA
Source organism: Dehalococcoidia bacterium (assembly GCA_965261885.1). Lineage (GTDB taxonomy): Bacteria > Chloroflexota > Dehalococcoidia > Lucifugimonadales > UBA3495 > VXOI01. Next base: position 3,246 of record CBDHDY010000036.1, on the reverse strand, counting down.
CCGACATACCAAGGCCCCCTGGGCATGGCCTTCGTAACCAAGGTCAGCAAATTCGTCGCCCAAGGCGCCTGCCGGGACTTCCGGAGCGCCTACAACCGCTGGAGAGACCCGGAAATAAAGGCCGCAAAGCCTGCCTTCCACAAGAAGAACGCTGCTGGAACCGGCTCCTTCCTCGCCGCCTCAGGCGTGGACAAAATCAAGTACGACGGACACCGCCGCATCACCCTGCCTTACCTGGGCTCTGTAAAATTCAAGCGAAGCTTGCCCCGGGGAATACTCTACGTGGCCACCATACGAAAACACCTTGGCCAATGGGAACTCTGCCTGGGCTACTGGAACCCGCCCGAAGGCGCCGAGGTCAAAACCCACGAAGCAGGCGCCGCCGACGTCGGCATCCAGCCCCTCGCAGTCGATTCTGAACTGACCCACTACGAAAATCCAAAGCCACTCTACCAGTACCTGAAACAGCTCGGGCGCTGGCAGAAAAAGCAGGCCCGCAGGCAAAAAGGAAGAGGAGGTTGGCTCGAAGCCCAGGACCGCATCAACGCCATCTGGCACAAAATCCTGGGACTGCGCAAAAACCTCCACCACCAAATCAGCAGACTGCTGGTCAGGAAATACCAGATCCTCTGCATCGAGTCCCTCAACGTCGCCGGCATGGACAAGCTCAGATTCCAAGCCAAGGCCATCCGGGACGCCGCCATCGCTGAATTGCTCAGGCAAATCCGCTACAAGGCCGACTGGTACGGCACCGTCATAGTCGAAGCCAGCAGAAGCTTCCCCTCCAGCAAGACCTGTCACCGATGCAACACCGTCAACCACCAACTCAAACGGGAAAAGCATTGGAAATGCCCAACCTGCGGAGCCCAGCACGAAAGAAACGAAAACGCCGCGCTCAACCTGCTGAAATTGGCCCAAGAAGCAGCTCGTGACCTGCTTAAAAGCGCGCTAGGGGCGGTTGGCCCCAATGTAACGCTCCCGGACGCGAAGGCTCTGGCAGCAGCCCTGCAGGGGGACACCTGCTGCGAAACCGGCACGGACGAAGGGAGAACCGGCCGTACGATCCTGCCCAACGCAGGAGTAGACGGCAGCGAAAGCTGGAAGCAGACGGATTGGAACACCCAGCTCAGGCTGGCTCTGTAACAACCGCCTACAATCCGGACAACCCCAGATGCTCGAGTTCGTCCGCACCAACCTCGACTCCCGGCCGACCGGCCAGGAAAACTACCCCAAGGCACTCATGGTCCTGACCGACCACAGCGCCATGATGGCGCAGTCAGACCGCTACTTCTTCCTCTGGACACCTTCTGAGGAGGAATCCAAAGCACCGCTGGCAGCCACCCGGCGCCGCAACCTGCAAAAGCAGCCTATGCCCGCGTCCACACGCCAGCGACTCACCCATCCCGTCACCCACCCATCATGAACGAATTTCGTTTGACGCACTGAGCACCACCGAACCCCGGATTCATCCGGCAACCCGGCCAACCACCGGTGCCAGCCACATGACCACTCCCAGAGCGAGAGAGCCGCAGGGGCCCGTCCCGAACGCCGGGCCGTTTCATTGAACCCCCGCCTTCAAGGCGCCGCACACCGTTCAGGCCCCATGACAACCGAATGAGAGGAACCCGATTTGGAAACCGCACAGACAAACCCGGGGACAAACCCGGCGATAAACCCGGCGACAAACCCGGAACAAAAGCTCAGCAGGCTACTGGCGCTGCTCACCGACTCCAACAACCCCCTGGGCCCATCTACCAAGCCCGCCGGGCTCTGGCAAAGCCACACAGAGAACAAGGACCACCTCAGACGACTCGCCACCACGATGGCGGACAATCTCGCGCAGCAAGACAGCATCGAATGTGCCAAACATGGCCTGGCAGGACACCTCGACCGCTTCTACGACGTGAGCAGGACCATGATCACCGAGGACAGGGTCCTCATCACCCTGACCGCCGCCCGTCCCGACGCAGCATGGGGGAAGATTGTCCCTGCCGCAACACCCGCGGCCTTCTACCTCATGAAGACCAAGGCAGGCGCAGCGAAATCTCACACCGAAACCAGCTCCGACCCGGCCGACGCGCTCGCCACCCTTGCCCGAGCCATTGCCCATGACTGGCCTCGGCTTCCCGGTGTCATCACCGTCGGTGGGAAACAGAACAGCGACACAGTGGCACAAACAGCCGATGCCATCCAAGAATGCGTCGTCCAGAGACTCCACACGGCCAGCATCCCAATCATAAAGAACCTGGACGAAAACACCGTCGCCCAGTTCCAGTTCCTCGAACTCGACCCCCAGGCCGGAATATTTCTCGCCGAATACCATCCACTGGAGAGCATTGGCCCAGACCGGGAATTCATATTCCAAGGCCAAGCACAAACAGGGTTCGTCTTCTGCGAACGCGGCCCCGAGCAGGGTAGGCCAGCCCCGGATACCACCGTAACCGCCCTGGTCACCGGCACCCAGGAAACCATGGACAACGCCGCCGCCAAACTGGGCCTGACGCCCATATATGTCGAGACCGGCGACAACCACCACATGGCGCCCTACACCGACGGGCCCGCAATACTAGCCCACATCTCCAATGCCACCCAGTGTCAAAACCCGCCAGACTGGCAGGACCTGACACACCAGGAGAAGAAGGCCCTGATATCCCTGGCCGCCAACTCCACCTGGTGGTACGAGGGACAGATAGACCAAGCAGACCAGGACCGCATGCTCCTGGACAGCCCGTCCCTCAGGGAGAAACTGACGTCAACAGACGGTGAATAACCCGTCTGGCCACGGAAACACCCAACACCCCGGGCCCCGGAGTACCGAGTCCGGGGACCACTCCCGAAACGATGCGGAACCTCCAGACCACCTGGCTCACACGAAAGGAGACCAAGAGAATGTCCTACAGGACAGTATTTCAACTCACCATCCAAGGGGGTGGACCAACCACCGAAGAGGTTGCCCGCCATCTCTCGGACCAGGGACGCCCCGCAGTCATGAGGAACCTCGAAACCCCGGACACCTGGGAGCTGATTCTCACCAGCGGCCTGGACATCGCCTGGCACGACAACCAGGACGACATGAAAAGGGTCTCCAGACACTGGCCAAAGGTGCTGTTCACCCTGACGGGGCAGGGCGACGACAACGGGGACACCTGGACCCAGTACTACCAGGGCGGCAAGGTGCAACTGGAATCAGCCCCCAGATGGCGGCCGCCAGCGTTCGACCCGAAGCTCCTCAGGTAGAGAGGCAGC
>CBDHDY010000035.1:0-33082 GCA_965261885.1 Dehalococcoidia bacterium | reverse complement strand
GTGACCCTCACCTGGGACGACCCGCAGGACGACTCCACCACCGGCTACGTCATCCTGCGGCGCGACCGGGAGATCCACCTGGTGGGGACCTTCATCACCATCACAGGCGACACCGGCTCGGCGGACACCACCTACACCGACGATACGGTCGAGCCGGACAAGGAGTACGTGTACCGCATCAAGGCCAGCAACGAACACGGGGAGGTGAGCGAGAGGTCCGACTGGGTCCGGGGCTTCACCCCGGCAGCACCGCAGCCCGACAGTCCGGCCACCGGGCGACCGACCATCAGCGGCACAGCCCAGGTGGGTGAGGAGCTGACGGCGGACACCTCGGGCATCGCCGACACCGACGGGTTGACCAACGCCGTCTTCGCCTACCAGTGGCTGTCCGACGACGCCGAAATCGGCGGGGCCACCGACTCGACCTATACTCTGGTTGACGACGACGAGGGCCAGACCATCAAGGTGAGGGTCACCGTCACCGACGACGCGGAGAACGAGACAACGCTGACCAGCGAGGCTACGGACGCAGTGGAGGCAGCGCCCCAGCCCGACAGTCCGGCCACCGGGCAACCGACCATCAGCGGCACGGCCCGGGTGGGTGAGATGCTGGCGGCGGACACCTCGGGCATCGCCGACGCAGACGGGTTGACCAACGTCACCTACAGCTATCAGTGGCTGGGCGACGATACGGACATCGCGGGGGCTACGAGTTCCACCTACACCCTGGTTGACGACGACGAGGGCCGGACCATCAAGGTGAGGGTCATCGTCACCGACGACGCGGAGAACGAGACAACGCTGACCAGCGAGGCTACGGATGCGGTGGCGGCAGCGCCCCAGCCCGACAGTCCGGCCACCGGGCAACCGGCCATCAGCGGCACGGCCCGGGTGGGTGAGATGCTGACGGCGGACACCTCGGGCATCGCCGACGCAGACGGGTTGACCAACGTCACCTACAGCTATCAGTGGCTGGGCGACGATACGGACATCGCGGGAGCTACGAGCTCCACCTACACCCTGTTGGCCGGCGACGAGGGTCAGACCATCAAGGTGAGGGTCATCGTCGCCGACGATCTCGGGAACGAGACAACGCTGACCAGCGCGGCCACGGAGGCGGTTGACGCCAAGCGGAACACTGCCGCCACGGGGCGACCGACCATCAGCGGGACTGTTCGGGTGGGGGAGACGCTGACGGCAGACACCACAGGCATAGGCGACGCCGACGGTTTGGCCAACGTCTCCTACAGCTACCAGTGGGTGGTGACTGACGGTGGTGCGTATATCGACATCTCCGGCGAGACGGGAGCGGCCTACACCCTGGTGTCTGCCGACCGTGGTCTGCGCATCCTGGTGCGGGTGTCCTTCACCGACGATGCTGGCAAACGGGAGAGGCTGGCCAGCGCGGAGACTGAGGTGGTGGCGGCCGCGGCCTAGCCAAACAATCCGGCCACCGGGCCACCGGGCCACCGGGCCACCGGGCAACCGGGCCACCGGGCCACCGGGCAACCGGCCATCACCGGCACGGTCCGGGTGGGTGAGGAGCTGACCGTGGACACCTAGGGCATCGCCGACGCCGAGGGCATGGAGAATGCCGTCTTCACCTACCGGTGGATGGCCGGCGGGACGGACATTCCGAACGCCACCGGGGCCAGCCACACCCTGACGGAGGACGACGAGGGGCTGACGATCCAGGTGTGGGTGAGTTTCACCGACGACTGCAACCCGGAGGTCCTGACCAGCGCGGCCACGGACGCGCCGGCGCCACCGCCTCTGACCGTCAGCCTGAGGGGAGCCGCCCCGGCGATCCACGATGGATCTACGGAATTCACCTTCGAAATCGAGTTCAGCGAGGAGTTCCCGCTGAGCTACAAGAAGCTGAAGCTGCACGCCTTTGACTTGACGGACGGGGAAGTGCTGAAAGCGAAGCGGGTGCTCAAGTCCAGCAACATCCCCTGGCGGATTACGGTGCGGCCCGGCTCCAACGCCGATGTGGCCGTCGTGCTGCCGGTCACCACGCGCTGCTGGCCCAGGGGGCCATCTGCACCCGGGACGGCAGGAAACTATCCAACTCCCTGAACTTCACCGTCTCCAGTCCAGGCCAATCGAGGGCCGAACATTTGGATATGCAGAGGAGGGGTTCCGCCGCCCCGAGCCGACGAAGGTCTCCCGGTCCGCGCTGCCGCCGGAGGCGCCGGGGGGCAACCAACACGTCCGGCGGCCCTCGCCGGGGGAGGAAGCAGGCGGGATGAAACGCAAGCGTCCCGCGCCCCCCCAGGGTGAGGCCGAACCGGGACCCGGTGTGGGAACTGCTTGAAGATCTGGGCATGTCAAAGAACGAACTGACGCGCCGGTGCGGGCTATCGCCGGCCCACCTCTCCCTGCTGATGGCCGGCAGGCGCAGTCCATCGCCGCGTACCCGGCGGCGGTGTCAGCAGGTGCTTGGGGTGAGCGACTACGACTCCCTGTTCATCCTGGGAAACCGGGGGAGATCAGCGTCGGCGTACCTGAATAAACCCGCATGAGCGGAGGTCCGGAAACGCCGGGAAGCCCCATACATGCCACGGCGTCTCTGCGGTCCTGATTGCGGTTGCCGGTGATGTCGCCGCGGCGGTTGCGGTCGAAACCCGGTCCTGGTGGTTGTTCATATTTCTCATCGCGGGCCTCATCCCGGCGGTCTTGGCGTTCGGCTTCGTCCTCCGGTGCCCGTTCGAGGAATCCCGCTGGGCCCATTCCCCTTGGCTGCTGGCGGTGGGCCCGATCTGGGTGGGGGTCCATCTGACCAGCACCGGACTGGGCACATCGTTTTTCATAGTTGTGGGGAACTCAACCGTCGTTGATGCCGTTATTGCTCTGATGGCCGCAGAATTTGTATCCAGGTTTTGTAACCGGGTTTTGTAACCGGGTTTTGTAACCGGGTTTTGTAACCGGGTTTTGTATCCAGGTTTTGTAACCGGGTTTTGTATCAGGGGTTGCCGGCACGGTTTGACACCGGTTGAACGGAAAGGGACTGGTCGCCCGGCCAACGGGTCCGGCCGGCGGACCCTGCAGCTGGGCAGGCGGGGTTCGCTGTTAATAACGGGCCGTGCCGGCCCCGGCGTATCCTGCGCCCCTGTCTACCGGCAGTGCAGCGCCGCCGGGATCCCGTCCCTGCTCCACACCGTGACCCTCCCGGTAACCGGACCGGACAGCGCCTGCTCCAGCGTGGTGGTCAGCATGGGCAGGGTGCCAGCGGCGGCCCGGAAGTTGTTCCGGCCCCGCGCCGTCTCGCAGACCACCAGCAGGGGCAGGGCGCGGCCCGCCGCCGCCATCCGGCGGTAGGGTTCCAGCTTCTCCGCCACCCTGCCGGGACGGACGGCGGCCCGCTCGAACTCGATGCAGTGGGTCCCGGCGCCCAGGGTACCGCCGTTGACCTGCAGCAGCAGGTCGGGCCGCACCTGGGTCAGGTTGGGCACGTTGACCTCGCCCCGCCAGCCGGCGACGGCGTCCACTCCCTCGCGGGCGAAGCGCACCACCAGGCGGTTCACCCCGTCGTTGTGGTGCTGCTCGTGCTCCCGGTACCAGCGGTCCAGGTAGGCCCGGTGGCGGCTGCGGATCACCTCGGGCCGCAGCCGGCTCATGTTGGCCGCCCGCCTCATGCCCAGCTCCGAGAGGTAGTGGCGCCCGTCGAACACCGCCACCAGGCCGGTCTGGACGAACCGTCCCAGGTGGCGGGAGACCTCGCCGGAGGAGCCGCCGACGATCTCCCTGAGCCAGGAGGCCCGCATGGCGGGGAACTGGCAGATGGTCATGAACAGCCGGTGGGCGGTTCTGCCGTCGATGGCCTCCATGTCGGGGTTGTCTCTCAGCCACAGGCCCACCTGCTCCGGCCGGCCCACGGTGGGATGTCCGGCGGGATCCGACACCAGGTCCCGGGAGGGACGGAGTTCCACCGCCTCGCTGCACCGCCCGTCGGGGGTGCAGAACAGCGTGGGCGTGGAGCTGGGCAGGGTGTTGCGGGCCAGCTCCCTGGCCCAGGCGTCATGGGCCACCACGATCTGGGCCGAGGGTTCCACCTGCTGGTCCGGGTCCTCGTAGAAGACCCGGTTGCCGATGCGGATATTCCGGTCCTCCCCGTGGGAATAGCAGTCGACGCCCCAGAAGCGGTGCTGCTCCTTGCGCCGGAGCGCCCGCTGGGTGGCGTGGAGACCGGCGTAGGTGAATGGCGTCCAGAGGTCGGCTCCGTACCTTGCCACGGCGTGGTAGAAGCCGCCGTGGCGGAGCAGCCGGAAGTCGGTCATTCTGGTCTCTCTGGAGGCCGCCGTGTCGCCTGGGGGCCGGCTCACCCTGCCGCTGCGCAGCAGGTCGGGGGCCAGGCGGTAGACCGGCTCCAGCATGGCCAGCCTTCGCAGGGAGGTCTCAATGCCCCGCGACGTGGCGGTCCAGGGCGGGTGCTCGTGGCCGGGGCCGCCGCCGTCTGCCTCATGCGAATCACCGGGCGAATCACCGGGAGCGAAGGGGGAGTGGTCCTGACTCTCCAGGTGGGCGGGATGGTCGTGGTCCAGGGCAAACCGCTCCCGGTGGTCCTCGGGCAGTTCGCCCTCCGGGCGGAGGGCGGCCAGCCCCGAGGCCCGGGCCTCCTCCCTGGGCGTGGGATGCTGGTGGTCGGTGACGTAGAGCAGGTCCACTGCCCGCCGGGTGAGGAACCAGCGGTGCTGCCTGCGCTCGGTCATGCCCCGCACCACCGAGGCGACCCAGCCGCCCCGGCGCAGGGCGCCCAGCGTCCTCCTTACTTTCTCCTCGTCCAGTCCCAGGACCGGGGCCAGGTTGGCCACGCTGGCCAGGGGCATCCTGGCGGCGATCTTCAACAGTCGTCTCTGCTCGTTGGTGAGTGGGTCCCGCCGTGCCATCGCAGTGCCTCCTCCTCCCCGTACCCCTCCCGTTGCGCCGGGGCTGACCGGCCCCACCCGCTGCGTGATGGTTGCTCCGGCGGGTTCGGCCCTCCCTGCCGGCAGAGTCGGGGCAGGCATTATTGCTATTCCAGATACTTACTATACGTACAGACACAGTTAGCAGATCGCCTGTATCGTCGTCAGGTGTCAGGAAACGGTTGATTGAGGGCCGTGCAACGGTGTCCTCAGGCTCGCTGGCGGTGGAGGATTCCCGGATGACACGGAGGGAGAGGGGGAGCGCAGGGCGGGGAATGTGATTGGGGAGGGGCCGCCTGCCCGAGGGAGGCCGGGGCGGCCCTGACCGCCAGCACAGGTGCTTCGGGTTGTCCATCGCACCGGGCAGAAGGGAGTGAAACCCATCGCACCATCCCGAACAGGCCATCGGAACCGGCGCCTTCAGCGGCACCGGCAGGTACGTTGCCAAGCGTCTGCCGGACCGGGGCGTCAGGGCAGGGGCTCTGGCCCGAACCCCAGGCCGGGATGACCCTCCCGGTGACCGGGGGACGGTTGCTCCCCTGGCATTTCTCCTGCCCGGAGAGGCTGGGCCGGTCGATGAAAGGGGCCTGCGTCCCCTGCAACACCTGCTGGATGCAGCTCGGGCGGCGGCGGACCACCTCCGAGCAGGCGGCGGACAATTCCAGGCTGCTGTTTGAGGCGGCTGCCCAGGCGGGTGTAGGAGGGATTGTCCACTTCTCGGTTGCAAGCGCGCCGGTGGAATCCGGGCTGCTTTACTTCCGGGGCAAGTGGCGAGTGGAGCAGCTCCTGAGGAACACCGGGATACCCTGCGACCTCATCACCCCGACCCTGGTGTTTGTAAAAGGCGGCGGCAAAAAGGAGGGTGATCACGCCGTAGCGGGCCAAGGTGAGGACACTTGCCGAGTCCAGCACCTCACGCAGCACGGTGTCCAGGTCCAGGCTCTCGTCGATGCGCAGGCCGGCCTCGCTCAGCCTGGACAGCCGTTCCCTCAGGGCCCCGGTCTGTCGCAGCAGGTCGTCATTCCGGGCCCCTCTCCAGCCTTCAATGGGGCAGGGGATGGCCGGTGTTCCCGGCCCTCCCGCCCTGCTCAATGAGTCCCGGATCGCGGGCTGACCGGTACAATCACACCAACGTTATACAGACCTCACAATAAATCGAGTAAAACAGCCGAAATATTCACGACCAGTTTACATCAGTCTAGTACAATTCCTTAGGCTCTCGACCCATGCTCTGGCGGCGCTGCAGAACATCCTGGAACACCACGGAGTGCCGAGCGGTAGTCAGGTACAACGTCCGGCAGATCACCGCCTTAAGGTGCCAGTTACACAATATCTGAGACCGCGCCGGCCACCGCATAACGGCGCAGAGAGGACCATGAGGACCATGATGAACAAGGATTTCCGCCGCCCCGATGGCTGGAATTTCCGCCTGCGGGCTGCAAAAGTCGGGGGGGGGGGGGGGGGGGGGTGAGCGCCCGCTTGTTTGCGGGACTGGGCCTGGCGGCGGTGCTGCTGGCGTTGCTGGCAACCTTCGCGGCGTCTGTAGCGCCGCCCCTGCAGGCGCAGGCAACCACTGAGGTCGAGGTTGACGACGATTGGAATCTCACGCCGGACGGCCTGGGCGGTGGCGACAAGTTCCGACTGCTGTTCCTCTCCTCCACAACAACCGACGCCGCGTCCACCGACATTGCGGACTACAACACCTTCATCCAAAACCTCGTCGCGGCCGGCCACGACGACATCCAGGACTACAGCGCGGGTTTCCGGGCGGTGGGCTGCACCGAGGCCGTGGATGCACGGGACAACACCGGCACCAACCCCAACACCGACGGCGACGGCGTCCCCATCTACTGGCTCGACGGCAGTAGGGTCGCAGTTGACAACACGGATTTCTACGACGGGGACTGGGACGACGAGGCCAACGACAAGAACGAGTTAGGCACAGACGGCCCCGATACCGCCGTTATTGGCGGCTGGCCCGTTACCGGCTGCAACCACGACGGCACGGCGGCGCATTTCATTAGCTCGCGGGCGCTCGGCGCAAATAATCCGCGCCTCGGCCGTCCCGATAGCAGCGGTCTCGACTTCGGCCCCCTCAGCTCCTCCGACACCACTAACACGACCCGCTTGCACCCGATGTACGGGCTCTCGCAGGTCTTCGAGGTGGTCTCCCCCACCGACGCGACGCTGAGCGACCTGGAGCTGGAGGTCGCGAGCAGCGGCGGCTCCATCGTGCTGATCCCGGGCTTCTCCCCCGGTCATCTGGAGTACAGCGCGTCGGTGGGGTTCCCGGTCTCGCAGGTCACGGTGATACCGACCACGAACAACCCGGGCGCGTCAATCGAGTCCATCAAGAACGAGACCACCCACCTGTCCAGTGACGCAGACTCAAACTAGACCGGCCACCAGGTCAACCTAGGGGAGGGTGTGCCGAACGTGATCAAGGTTGTGGTGGCGGCGGAGGACGGCAATGCGACGGCAACCTACACGTTGACGGTGACTCGGGCCGGTCGACCGGGGGAGGTGTTGCTGTCGCGGCAGCTTCTGTCGGTGACGGAAGGTAACACAGGCTCCTATTCGGTGGTTCTCAACCGGCAACCGGCGGTGGATGTGCAGGTGAAAGTTCGCGGGCATGCGGGCACGAATGTGACCCCGAGTCCGACCAACCTGAACTTCACCCCGTCGAACTGGCGGCAACTGCAGTGGGTGTCCGTGTCGACGGACACGGATGCGAACACGACGAACGAATCGGTCAGGCTGAACCATACGGCCGTGAGCTCGGACAGCCTCTTTGACGGCGTCACGGTTCCCAGCGTGATCGTGAATGTGGATGACCAAGACGCCCCGGACCACCACATCCACACCATCAGGGTGCCGCAGGGATCGCACGCATTGGATCCTGGGGACAAGGTACTGCCCGAAGAGGAATTTGAGGTAGAGACTGGCCCCCGTTTCGGGAGAATTGAGGGGGTTGCCGAAGGCCATATATGGAGGCCGAGCGGGCTCTGGGGCGACCCCGACGCAGACACCGTCTGGGTCGTTGACCCCAACCACTTCGGCATCCACCCGCTCAAGCTGTCGGCGCTGAAGCAGGGCCGGATCGAGCGGCACGTCGCGGCTGATGCGTCAGAACTCGACTATAGGCTCAACTACCGGTGCCACTTCAATGGAAGCCGGGCCAGCGGCTATGGAAACCCGTCGCTTACCGTGATGTGGGGAACAGGGAGCGATTTATGGATCGCAAACGAAAGCAGCGGTACGCTCGATGCGTACAGCCGGACTGGAAGCGTAGCCGCCCAATGCAAAACCAGAAACGTCACTTCATGGGACGCTGACGGTCAAGGCTACGAATGGGCGGACGAGACTTTCTCATCACCATTCAGTTTCCTTGGAGGGATTGACGTGTCCCGTGGCCCGCTGACGGTCAGCGGCATATGGTCGAGCGGCAATCGGGTGTGGCTCAGCGGGCCGTCCTCCGGCTTGAGCGCCGGCGGCGTTTACACTTTCGGCTTGGGGAGCCCCGCCGGTATAGCCGAGGCGCCGGGCTACGACGGTCACATCGGCAGCAGCTACGGCCTCTGGTCGGACGGCACGACGATGTGGGTGGGCACCAACCTCGGATGGCTCAGGGCCTACAACCTGAACTCCGGCATCCGCAGCGCGGAGTTCGACATCCGGATAAAAACGGGGTACAACAGCCAGAATAATACCTACGGCATGCCGCCGGGCGACATGTGGTCCGACGGCGAGACCATCTGGGTCACCAACCGGACGGGCAAGATCGATGCCTACCACCTGCCCGACCGGCCCTATGCCAGCAGCGGGGCCAGGACGCCGAGAGCGACGGAGGCGGAGCCCCTCACGGCGAGCTTCGCCCTGGCGCCGGAGGCGCATGACGGGGAGAACGGGTTCAAACTGCGGATCGCCTTCAGCGACGCTGTGGAAATAACGGCCGAGGACATGCGGGATCATGCGCTGCAGGTGAGCGGCGGCACGGTGACCGGTGCCGCGACGGTGAAGGGCCGCAGCGACCTGTGGGAGCTGACGGTGCAGCCGGCCGGGCCGGGTCCGGTGTCAATCCTGGCTTCGCTGGGCCGGGCCTGCGCCGACCAGGGAGCGCTGTGCACCGCGGACGGGCGGTCGCTGACCGCTGGGCCCGCCCTCGTGGTGCCCGGTCCGCCGGCCGCCGGCCCTCCGGAGGTCCCGGACCAGCCGGAGGGGACCGCGGTGTTCGTTGGCGGCGTGGACCTGGAGTGGAACGAGGTCCCCGGCGCCGGTTCCTACGACGTGCAGCAGTACCGGGGCGGTGGGTGGACCGGTCTGCCCGCCGACGGCGTGGCCATCGCGTTCTACGGAGCGGGAGCGATCATCAGCGGGCTGGACCCGCAATCCTCGCTCTGGTTCCGCGTGCGGGCGGCGAACGGGCACGGCGTCTCGGACTGGTCCGCGATGCTGTACATGAACTCGACCAGCCAGTTCAGGTCGGGCCGGCAGGCCAGGCCGGACAACGAGCCGGCCGGCGGGGCGCCGGTCCTCCATGGCACGGCGCAGGTCGGCGAGAGCCTCTGGGCCGATGCGACGGGCATCGAGGACGGGAACGGGCTGGACCGGGTGCAGTTCCGTTATCAATGGGTCTCCGGCGATGGGAACGCGGACACGGACATCGCGGGCGCGACGGACTCCGGCTACACCCTTGTGTCTGCCGACGTGGGCCGGACCATCAAGGTACGGGTTGCCTTCACCGACAGGGGAGGGTACTCCGAGACCCGGACCGGCGCTGCTACGGGAGCGGTTGCGGCGGCGCCCAACAACCCGGCCACGGGAGCGCCGACCATCACCGGCACGGCCCAGGTGGGTGAGGAGCTGACGGCGGACACCTCGAGAATCGCCGACAATGACGGTCTGACCAACGCGACCTACAGCTACCAGTGGCTGGCGGGTGGGACGGGCACCCCGGGGGCCACCGGGTCCAGCTACACCCTGACAGAGGACGACGAGGGGCTGACGATCCAGGTGTTGGTGGGCTTCACCGACGACGCGGGAAACGAGGAAGCTCTGGCCAGCGCTGCCACGGGTGCGGTCAGCCCTGCCGCCCAGCAACAGGCAGCCAACAGTCCGGCCACGGGAGCGCCAACCATCACCGGCACGGCCCAGGTGGGTGAGGAGCTGACGGCGGACACCTCGGGCATCACCGACACCGACGGGTTGACCAACGCCGTCTTCGCCTACCAGTGGCTGTCCGACGACGCCGAAATCGGCGGGGCCACCGACTCGACCTATACCCTGGTTGACGACGACGCGGGCCAGACCATCAAGGTGAGGGTGCTCGTCACCGACGACCTGGGGAACGAGACAACGCTGACCAGCGCGGCCACGGACGCGGTTGACTTTGCTGTCCAGCAGCAGGGGGCTTCCAACACGCCCGCCACGGGAGCGCCAACCATCACCGGCACGGCCCAGGTGGGTGAGGAGTTGACGGCGGACACCTCGGGCATCACCGACACCGACGGGTTGACCAACGCCGCCTTCGCCTACCAGTGGCTGTCCGACGACGCCGAAATCGGCGGGGCCACCGACTCGACCTATACCCTGGTTGACGACGACGAGGGCCAGACCATCAAGGTGAGGGTCACCGCCACCGACGACGCGGAGAACGAGACAACGCTGACCAGCGCCGCCACGGAGGCGGTGGCGGCAGCGCCCCAGCCCGACAGTCCGGCCACCGGGCAACCGACCATCAGCGGCACCGCCCAGGTGGGTGAGGAGCTGACGGCGGACACTACCGGCGTCGCCGACACCGACGGGTTGACCAACGCCGCCTTCGCCTACCAGTGGCTGTCCGACGACGCCGAAATCGGCGGGGCCACCGACTCGACCTATACCCTGGTTGACGACGACGAGGGCCAGACCATCAAGGTGAGGGTCACCGTCACCGACGACGCGGAGAACGAGACAACGCTGACCAGCACGGCCACGGCAGTAGTGGCGGCTCCCGAGCCGCCAGCCAAGCCCACGGGACTGTCTGCCGCCGTCTCCCACGACACCGTGACCCTCATCTGGGACGACCCGCAGGACGACTCCATCACCGGCTACGTCATCCTGCGGCGCGACCGGGCGATCCACCTGGTGGGGACCTTCATCACCATCACAGGCGACACCGGCTCGGCGGACACCACCTACACCGACGAAACGGTGGAGCCGGACAAGGAGTACGTGTACCGCATCAAGGCCATCAACGAGCACGGGGAGGTGAGCGAGGAATCCCACTGGGTCCGGGGCTTCACCCCGGCTGCGCCCCAGCCCGACAGTCCGGCCACCGGGCAACCGACCATCAGCGGCACGGCCCAGGTGGGTGAGATGCTGACGGCGGACACTACCGGCATCACCGACGATGACGGGTTGGTCAACGCGACCTTCAGCTACCAGTGGGTTGCCAATGATGGAACCAGCGATAGGGACATCTTCGGTGCGGCGGATAACACCTACACCCTGGTTGACGACGACGAGGGTCAGACCATCAAGGTGAGGGTCATCGTCACCGACGACGCGGAGAACGAGACAACGCTGACCAGCGAGGCTACGGACGCAGTGGAGGCAGCGCCCCAGCCCGACAGTCCGGCCACCGGGCAACCGACCATCAGCGGCACGGCCCGGGTGGGTGAGATGCTGACGGCGGACACCTCGGGCATCGCCGACGCGGACGGTCTGACCAAATCCACCTACAGCTACCAGTGGGTTGCCAGTGACGGAGCCACCGATACGGACATCTCTGGTGCGGCGGATAACACCTACACCCTGGTTGACGACGATGAGGGCCGGACCATCAAGGTGAGGGTCATCGTCACCGACGACGCGGAGAACGAGACAACGCTGACCAGCGAGGCTACGGACGCAGTGGAGGCAGCGCCGCAGCCCAACAGTCCGGCCACCGGGCAACCGACCATCAGCGGCATGACCCGGGTGGGTGAGATGCTGACGGCGGACACCTCGGGCATCGCCGACGCAGACGGGTTGACCAACGTCACCTACAGCTATCAGTGGCTGGGCGACGATACGGACATCGCGGGAGCTACGAGTTCCACCTACACCCTGGTGGCCGGCGACGAGGGTCGGACCATCAAGGTGAGGGTCATCGTCACCGACGACGCGGAGAACGAGACAACGCTGACCAGCGAGGCTACGGAGGCGGTGGCGGCAGCGCCCCAGCCCGACAGTCCGGCCACCGGGCAACCGGCCATCAGCGGCATGGCCCGGGTGGGTGAGGAGCTGACGGCGGACACTACCGGCATCGCCGACACCGACGGGTTGACCAACGCCGTCTTCGCCTACCAGTGGCTGTCCGACGACGCCGAAATCGGCGGGGCCACCGACTCGACCTATACCCTGGTTGACGACGACGAGGGCCAGACCATCAAGGTGAGGGTCACCGTCGCCGACGATCTCGGGAACGAGACAACGCTGACCAGCGCGGCCACGGAGGCGGTTGACGCCAAGCGGAACACTGCCGCCACGGGGCGACCGACCATCAGCGGGACTGTTCGGGTGGGGGAGACGCTGACGGCAGACACCTCGGGCATCGCCGACGATGACGGTTTGACCAACGTCTCCTACAGCTACCAGTGGGTGGTGACTGACGGTGGTGCGTATATCGACATCTCCGGCGAGACGGGATCGACCTACACCCTGGTGTCTGCCGACCGCGGTTTGCACATCCTGGTGCGGGTGTCCTTCACCGACGATGCTGGCAAACGGGAGAAGCTGGCCAGCGCGGAGACTGAGGTGGTGGCGGCCGCGGCCTAGCCAAACAATCCGGCCACCGGGCCACCGGGCAACCGGGCCACCGGGCCACCGGGCAACCGGGCCACCG
Source organism: Dehalococcoidia bacterium (assembly GCA_965261885.1). Lineage (GTDB taxonomy): Bacteria > Chloroflexota > Dehalococcoidia > Lucifugimonadales > UBA3495 > VXOI01. Next base: position 20,308 of record CBDHDY010000035.1, on the reverse strand, counting down.
GGCAACCGGGCAACCGGCCATCACCGGCACGGTCCGGGTGGGTGAGGAGCTGACCGTGGACACCTAGGGCATCGCCGACGCCGAGGGCATGGAGAATGCCGTCTTCACCTACCGGTGGATGGCCGGCGGGACGGACATTCCGAACGCCACCGGGGCCAGCCACACCCTGACGGAGGACGACGAGGGGCTGACGATCCAGGTGTGGGTGAGTTTCACCGACGACTGCAACCCGGAGGTCCTGACCAGCGCGGCCACGGAGGCGGTGGCGCCGGCGCCACCGCCTCTGACCGTCAGCCTGAGGGGAGCCGCCCCGGCGATCCACGATGGATCTACGGAATTCACCTTCGAAATCGAGTTCAGCGAGGAGTTCCCGCTGAGCTACAAGAAGCTGAAGCTGCACGCCTTTGACTTGACGGACGGGGAAGTGCTGAAAGCGAAGCGGGTGCTCAAGTCCAGCAACATCCCCTGGCGGATTACGGTGCGGCCCGGCTCCAACGCCGATGTGGCCGTCGTGCTGCCGGTCACCACGCGCTGCGGCGCCCAGGGGGCCATCTGCACCCGGGACGGCAGGAAACCTGTCCAACTCCCTGAACTTCACCGTTGCAGGACCGGGCCAATAAAGGGCCGAACATGTGGACACGCAGAGGGAGTGTCCGCCGCCCCGAGCCGACGAGGGTCTCCCGGTCCGCGCTGCCGCCGGAGGCGCCGGGGGGCAACCAACACGTCCGGCGGCCCTCGCCGGGGGAGGAAGCAGGCGAGATGAGGCGCAAGCATCCCGCGCCCCCCCCCCAGGGTGAGGCCGAACTGGGACCCGGTGTGGGAACTGCTTGAGGATCTGGGCATGTCGAAGAACGAACTGACGCGCCGGTGCGGGCTATCGCCGGGCCACCTGTCCCTGCTGATGGCCGGCAGGCACAGTCCCTCACCGCGTACCCGGCGGCGGTGTCAGCAGGTGCTTGGGGTGAGCGACTACGACTCCCTGTTCATCCTGGAAACCGGCGGATATCAGCGTTGGCGGACCGCCATGAGGGAGAGGCTGGGAAAGCAAAAAGGACCGCATATAAGTGGGGAGCCAGGAAAGCCGTCGCAACCGCTGAGGCTTTCTCAGAAGTCAGGGGACTAGGTTCTGTTGACATTTGCATTTGTAACCGATGTGCAGGCCCATTTCATGTCATTCCAAGTGCAGGAAAGCACTAATGGCCTTGAATCGGAGTGATAAGTCCAGGATTCTTCGTCGCTATTTCCTCGGAATGACCCGCAACAGCGAAATGTCAACAGAACCTAGTCTCCCAGAACTACCTTCTTCCAATTTGGTGGTTTCCCTCCCTCGCCTATTCGGCGCAAGATTGACGTGCGGCAGATGTCCTGGGCCGCAGCTAGGTTCGCAGGGATCACATCGTCGTACCCTTCTCCTGTGTGTACGGCCTTAGAACCAATATTGTAGGCTTCTCGAATCGCGTCGAATATATTGGTGCGCTCGTGTCCGTTAGCTCCCAGATACCAGGCAGCACGGAGGGCCAAGCGGAAACTCAGCTCCACATTGTTGCCTTCGTCGAGAAATAGGGACTCAAGGGCGATCCGCAGGTCAATTGCCAGATCGACGCCGTTCCTCGCCGCTTTGCTTCGCCTCCATCTCTGGATGGGTACGCGTAGCTTTTCAAATACCCCTTGTTGGGAGATCCCTTCGTGGATGTTGCGGACAAGAAGCGCGTCCTCTGCTCCTATCAGACGTCCTCGCATTAGTTGCGGACCGCCCATGTTTTGGTCGAGCGCCAACTCATTACGGTACCCCACCAAAGACTGCACCTTGGCATCGTACCAATGCCAGCTGCAGATCTCCAAAACCGGGTGATTCACGGTGAGCGAAAGCGCACTGATTGCTATCTCTGTTGAGAGTTGGTGCGGACTGATCGGGACGTACGGCCCGCCAGGGCCGGGCTCGGCGTCTTCTGAGCGCCTTATGACCGGACCACCGGTCCGGTCGATACACAATAAGGTGTTGCCTCGACCGAATCTAAACGTGTTGGTATCTGGATGGCTGGTTTGTGTCATCACGGCATCCGGGATGCCCAAAGTCGATTCGCCCAGACGATCTCCAAAGGCTTCGTCCCAGTCAATTAGACGGGCACCGGGCCATAAATCGACGCCCTCTTTTCTAGGAGACGGGCTCAAGCCATCGAGCACAATCACTTGTATGTACTTTGCGGTGTCTCCCTCGACTAACCGGAGCACGGCGTCGACAGTCCCGGAGACGCCAAACAGGGCAGCACAACGGACTATTGATTTCGAGAATTGCTCAACGCTTCCCCCAAGGTTATCTCCGTAGACCCGAGGTGCAGGCAAGACAGCCATGAATCTGCAATTGTCGGCGTTGGTGTACGGGTTCAACAGTTGCTCAACCAGTGCCAACAGCCGGTTGAATTGTTTTTCGGGAAACCGATCAGTGTCCGGTATAGGTCTCATAAAGTCCGACGGTGTGAGCATCCGGCGGCCCCAAAGAGCATCCGACTTTACTCGCTCGTAATCCTTCCGGTAGCCTTCAGAGTTTAGGAAGATTGAATCCGGAGGCCGGAAAAATTGGCGCGCGCGCGCGTAGAACTCTACCTTTGGAAGTATTTCCTCTAGCAGGGATATTAGTCCACTTTTTGGCGACATGGATTTCACCTGAATCAATTATAGCCAGTATATGCGCCGCACAGTCGTTAATTTCAAACTTAGATTTTGGTCCCCAACTTTCTTGATGTCCGTAGTTCCGCGTTAGCTACCAAACGCATCGCCCATTAAGGTAACTCCAGTCGCCCTCCAACTAACCCCTGAGCCAAGTATCGCCAGTGAGAGCAAAGCTCGACTTTACGCAAAATCCAGGAAAAGTAATGGATGACATCACCTTTGTGCGTAGCCACTGGTGGTTGGTGTCGGAGGGTTTTTCACTATCGACCGCCAACTCCGATGTACAGAAACTCCCCGCCACTCTGTACCATCGTATTGCAGATTCCCTCGCTTATGCTGCTTAAAATGCGTAAAGTCCAGCTACACCATCACCATAGAACGGGCGGCTTCCTAGATCCTGGCCCGATGGACACGGAGGCCGGCGGCGGACTCGCTAAGCCGCCGGCCTCGCCCGCATCACGACTTCGGACGCGCCCTTACCCGGTTAAACCCAGCAACAGGAAGGTGAACCAGCGATGATTGGCCCCCGAGACTTTACCCGAGGGCTCGGAGCACCGTGGCCGAGGGCCGCGAAGCAACCGGAGGACATTGATGAAACCCCTCACGGATTTGCTCAAAGAACATGGCAATGAGATAAGACGACGGCTTTACCTGGGGCACGTCCACTGGGAAGATCTGGTCAGCAGGCTCGAAGTCCAAGAACGCTCCACCTCTGGTGTTCTTAAGGATGAGCAGGTCTGGACCTTCCTGGCAGGGTGTGGATACGCCATATCCGGTCCCGAGGGACTGGCGAAACTCACGAACATCCTGACTGGCATGGACCTGCCCCAACCGGACGACTCGAAGATTTGGCTGGAAGCTCTGCCGTTGCCACCCAGGAACGGCGAGGGAGACACCCATGTCGACATGGCAATTGGCTCGATCATCAGACGCGGGAATTCCAGAAGCGGCATCAACCTAGGGCACGACCCCCAACCCTGGATATGCTTCTGCGAGATGAAGTGGGGCAGCGACATCAGTCCGGGTGTCACATACGACCCCAACCGGAACCAGTTGGCCCGAGTGATAGAAAATGCCCTTTGTTTCCAAAGCGACGGCAGGTATTCCGATGAAGTCTTCGTTGCACTGGTCACACCAGCAACATTCAAGAGTCCGGACGGCAAATACCGGGCATACCAGGAAATGTTCCGGGAATATGACTCCGATAGGGCCAACCTCCGCCGGGACCTGGACGCCTGCCGATTGGGGAAGAGGGACAGGCCGGACTGGAAATATCCCCCGGACATTGCTGAACGGGTAGACCGCCTCAAACTGAGCTGGCCGACGTATGAAGAGCTGTTCGCCGGGATTCCGACCAGTGCCGTCAGCGGAGGCCTGCAGTGGTTCTGGGAGAGATATGGACATATCCGGTAGCATGACACCGGCCGCATCTCACAGGCGGTGACAGCAAAACCGATATGGCTAAGTCGAGCTGTGCAGCATGAGGATGAGTCCGGGAGCGATCCACCGGCCGGAAAACATGCTGAGCCCGGCCTACAAGGTTGTCCAGGGCGGTGTTCCCTGAGAAGCAAAGAGGTGAAATATATGGTCAACCAGGGGACGCCTCCACGGGGAACGGCGCAGGGCCTGCGAAACCAGGTACTGGCGTCTCCGAAGCTGACCGGAGCCAGGGGATCCCGCCATGGTCACCCCGAAAGGAGGACGTCCAGGTGGGCCTGCCCAGGAGAGTGGCCCTGTACGCCAGGGCGTCACCGGACGACCAGGACTGCCATCTCTCGGTCGAAACCCAGTTCATCATCCTCCGGGAACACGCCAGGACCCTCGGCACCGACGTGCACGAAAAAAACGCTGACACCGGCCCGGCCTCCGGGGACCGGCCCCGGCTTCAGGCAATGCTGAGAGACGCCGCCGGCCCTGAGCACCCCTTCGAAGCGGTGCTGGCCTGTGACGATGCCCGGCTTTCCAGGACGGCGGAGGAGTGGTGGGAACTTGCCGACCAGCTCGGCAGGCACTCGGTGGAGGTGGTGACCGTCATGTGAGCCGACCCAGGACAGCCCGCAGACCTCCCCGGAAATCCGCAGACGGGAGACCCTGTACGTTCCTCCCGGCCCCGGGCCCGTTCCTGCCCCGCGGCCCGGCCGGGGTTGGTCCTGCGCAAGATGGACCTGAAGCCTACCGGCAGCATCGCCGGTATTTGCGCAGCCTCCGGGCCTGTGGGCAACATCGTCCCGCCGTCCCAATGCAAAAGGCGTCACAACCCAGCACAGCCAACAGCACAGGGGTAAAACCCCGCCGCAGTCCCGAAGATTACCCACCCCGCCCCGACGACGGCACAGAATCTCTGGGGAGCAAGCCGCAATTTCCACAGCAGCATGCGCGATGCTAAACTAAAGCCAAGGTGAAATGCGCAGATGGTGGGGGGCAAACGACGGAGCCGGGTCATTCTCCAAGTACGGATGAAAGGGATTGCACCCGCGCAACCCAGCTGAATCACCATTGCCACTTAAATGTACATCCCACCTTGGCTTTAGTTTAGTATACGGGGCTCTCGCCGTTAACGGCGGTCCTGCGCTTGTGGGACACATCACGGCTTTCCTTGGCGGGACCGCCATCGCAGTAACCCACGCCAGTCTGAGCACAGCGAGACAAGGGGGAACAAACCCATCCCTCTAAAGCTCTGCCGATCTGGAAGGTTGTGCCAAACCCTAATCACAGGAAGGAATCCCAAGTACGAGGAGGCCGGCACAGCAACACCTGTGCCGGTCTTTCACCTGATCTTCGTCACAGCAACCAAACCCGGACGCGGTAATGAGGGGCGTCCCCTGCTTCAACAGAGTAACGGGCCTCCCGGACCTGCACATCATCGTAGAAGAGCGAGACCTCAGCCAAGTCCCCGAGGTGCGACAGGTCCGCGCCACGGCGGTTGGCCTGCAGGACATCAGCCACCCCTCCCAGTAAGTTGAGGCCGTCCGCCCGGAAACCCACTTGCGTCTCGACCACGACGAGCTCAAGGCCAATATGCCCCTCCTCCCTTGGGTTCCACTCCGTGCCGATGAGGGCACGTCCCGCAGTGCGCAGCAGATCGACCACGCGGCCATGATTGCGATGACGTTCGCTGAATATGGAATTGCTCCCGTCCTTGGGAGGCGGTAGACACGCTACGGTCAGAAGAATCTCCTTCAAGACCTCATCACCTCGCTAGCTGAGGATGAACACCACAAGCGGTGAGATTCCAACCTGCACTGGTGTCCCCGGCCACGGAACGTTCCACGGCATCAGCCTTCGGGGCCCCGACATCCGGAGAGCCTCACCAAGCCTAACATTGCATTTCAAAAAGTGTGCAAAATTCATTTGGGGACAAGACCCAATTTTGCACAGAACTGAACTCGCGGGTAAAACCCCAGGACAATCCCCTACGTGAACCCCATCGGGTACATCGACCAGATCACCCAGGAGGGGTCCCGCTTCACCATCGACAGCCCGGAGGGCTCCGGCGGCCTGACCGCAGGCACCCGGGTGGCGGTGCTGCGCTACTCCGTGGAGACCGGGGCCGTCGTCAAGGTGCAGGGAACCGTAACCGCCGTGGACCAGGCCAGGACCAGATTCGCCGTCACCGGGCCCTGGGCCAACTAGGAGGACCTGCTCCGGGAAGGAGAGCCGGTCTACCTGGAACCGGACGATTGACCATCGCCCTGCCCGACTGAACCCCAGATCTCCACCCAACGGACTCCAAGGAAGCAAAGGGACGAGCCGCCGCTGCTCTGGAGTAGGGAAGGAGCAAGGGATTCCCATGGCCTTTACCCCTAGAGGCGGTGGCCCTGATCACCCGCGGCGAGGCGTGCGACAAGAAGGTAGCAGCACTAACTTCAGGCCCGGTTTGGTGTGGGTAAAACCATGAGTAAAACTCGTGATAATATATTATCACGAGTTTAATCGAGGCCTCCATGACCACCGATCTCGCCGTCGTCCAGCAGCTCCACAACACCCTGGATCTGCCGGAGCGCGACCGCGGTGCGGCCGAGGCCGTCGCCGCAGGACTCCGGGACGCCAAGGCGAGGTGGCGGGCAAGGCAAGCCGACGACTCCCTCAAGTCAACGAAGACCGTGGAAACGACCTGTCAACTCCACTACCCCGGCAAACAGACAGGACTCCTCCAGTTAGCATAAGAACCGGCGACCCTCGAGAGGTCGCCGGACGGCGGAGCGCAGATTGCCTTTGCCTCGTTGGCGCTTTTCTCATTCGGAAACATCAAATTGGTATGGTTGCCCGTGGTACATAGGGCTGCTCAGTGGGGTGCGAACGAAAAATCCGTCCCGGTCACGTTGTATTACAGCGATTCCCAGGCGAAGTAACCGCTCCCAGTTTTTGCGTGAGACGTGGTATTCCACGTCCTTGATCCCGCTTAACCGGACAATCACGGAGGGTATGGGATGCCTGTGCGAGATAGCTTTCACAGGTGGTGGTTGCTCCCTCGCCGTCTCAGGCTGCCTGGCAATGGCTGAAGCAGCTGCTATGTGAGCGCTCGCATCCTGCCAGTCATCATCCATATCGCCCTTAACTCTCGGAAAGCAGAAGACGATGCGATCGAGGTAATTCGGGTTATTCAGCCGCATTGCCTGCACGTATTCTATAGTCGAGTCTACCGCCGCGTTAGTCATTGCGATTGATTTCATGGACTCCGTCCCCATACACAAATACGGGCAAGGTTATTTTCCTATTATCGAAGGGTGAGGTTTATCGAATGGAGAAAACGGTAGATGAGATGATAGCTGAATTCACCCAGCAGGAGTCCAAAGAGCTGGCAGAATTGCAGGCCTCAGTTGGTGACGTCTCCGATGCGTGGCGGGCCTACATAGCTATATCCGGTGAGTGGAAATCAGCCGCCGATAAAGCATTCAGCATTGACTTCCATGAGTCGAGCAGAGACCTGTTCACCGCAAGGGCGGCAAGCCTCAGTATCCTCACGAACAAGATACTAACGCGTGCCCGGGAAATGCCGAAATTGCTGTCATCGGGCGCGGTAGAGTCGATGGTCGTCAACTGGAGATATATTTCGGAAACCAAGAACGTAGCTATGATGATCGACATGGATATACTCGGTCCTTCAGGATTCCTGTGGTTGCACCACGGAATGGTAGACCAGGCAAAAGCCCGTGGCGCTGGAGATGACTCAAGGAAATTTGCTGAACAGTCAAAGCAACTGTTATCCGACGCCGGATTCAAATACAACAAAGACAATAGGGACCCCTGGGCTGTGGGCCTTGATGACAAGAAATACAGCAACGCAGTGGCCCGTAGCGACTATGTATGGGGCCGCAGGAACTTCCCGGAGAGATTCACGGAGCAGGACCGCTTATATATGGCCAATGCCGAACAAGAACTGATACGGGTGGCCAACGGTTTCGCTCACCCAACGTTGGTGCCAAGGGAGCGGATAAAGGACACAATTCACGCTATGCTGCTTTCGGCGATCATAGATCCGATGGGGGTCATGCTCGCCTATAAGGGAGCAGCCAGCGACAAGGCAGGATGGGAATACACGACAACGGTGGGTGAACAGTTCCACGTTTATCCCTCGTGGGCAGAGGAAGCCAAGTCCCTCAGCTTCATGGTCGCGGACATTTATGACCACTGCCTCAAGGTCTTTCAGGCCCGGTTCTTGTTGTAGGCGATGTTCTGTTTGGTTCTTCGCCTGCTGAAATGTCACTGACCACCACAACGACTACGGTGCCGTCGATAGCATCACGCTCGTCGTGCTGTGTTTCTCCCCATGCTGGATCCCGGAACGCAGGGGTCGTCTGAGTCCGTTGCTTCTCCCAACCAGCCCGCGGCCATCTCCCGGAGCCTATCGTCCCGATGAGCCGCTATCAACCACGGTTTCGACCTTCTGCAACCCCGAGCCACAACCCCATAGACCTGGATATCTACCTCCAGCTCCTTGAGCACTCGGGCGGCCACATGCGGCTGTAGGACAATGGTCCTGCGGCCATGACGCTGCTCAGAGTTAGTTGCAAGGACCTCAGCCAGCCTGGCTTTCTCTTTCTGGCGACAGATGGCCCTCGCGACGGCGGTACAGCAGGGGCTATCGTGGAACTCTCATTCTTTCTTGAGGTCCTGACCGTGGCCGACCTCGCCTGTAGGAACTGCGACCTCAGTGCCGACGCCGGCGCTTACTGCAGGTTGTGCGCCGCAAGAATCATGGCCAGCATCTTGCAACTGAACCTTGTCCCCTCGAACACGTCATCCACGAACCCCGATCCTACGGCACATCCGCCATAGAGTGGGTACTGCCCACGATGGGCAGGTAGATGCGGAACGTCACCTCCGGGGGCGCATGCCCCAGCCACTGCGAGACCACGTTCAACGGGATCCTCGCGGTGGTCAGCCAGTGGCGGGCGGCTCTGTACCGGAGGTTATGGGCCCCAGCTCTCTGGCTCCCGGTCCCGGGCGACTCCTGGTCAAGCTTGGCATGCTCGATGCCGGCTCGTAGGTGCCGCAGAACCGTCTCCCTGGTCAGACCGACAACGAGGTCTCGCGGACCGTAGGACGTGGGCCAGTTGGCGAACAGGCTGGCCAGGTCCGGGTGCAGTGGAACGGTCCGGCCCCTGCCGCCCTTGCCGCGGCGGACCAGCAGGGAGCCGGCCGTGACGTCTATGTCCCGCCATTCCAGGGCCACGGTCTCGCCGACACGCAGCCCAGACCCCCACATGATGAGCGCCGCCACCCGGGCGCGGCGAAGCCCCAGGGCCGCCAGGGAGTCCAGAAAACGCTCGACCTGCCGGGGGTTCCAGTAGTGAGGAATTGTCATATGGGAACTTTTACACCAAAAGTTCCCATTCGGGCAAGCTGACCCCGCCCTCCGAGCCACAGCGGGAATCTGAGACCAAGGCACCTGAGCTGGCCGACACGCCGGAAATGAGAACTTTCAGACTCAAAGTTCCCTCGTGCAATCCCCACCAGGTCCCCGTCCCGTCCCGCCTTGTCCTTGGTCGAAATCTTTCCATAGCTGGCCCCGGCGAAGGAACGGTCGCTGTCGATGACCCCTTGGAACACCGCGTCCAGGTCCAGGCTCTCGTTGATGCGCAGACCGGCCTAGCTCAACGCCCGATGGGGCAAGGGATGGCCGGTGTTCCCGTCCTTCCCGCCCTGCTGAATGGGTCCTGAATTGCGGGTTAGCCGGTACAATCACACCTGCGTTGCACAGACTTCACACCAATTGGCCGAAAACATCGGAAATCTTCACGGCCAGGTCATATCGACTTGAGATAATGAAAAAGCATCCCGGCCTACGAACCGGAGTTGGATGGTTGGCATTTGGCAGACAGCGCGGCCAGCCGGACTGAGGACCCTTAGCCAGTAACGAGGACGGCGACCTAACTGCATGAACAAACACCATTTATACACAATTTAACTAAATGGCCCTGCCCGACAACCGGGATGAGTTGCCGGTCCCACCAAGTGAATTTGCATTGACACCGTCATCTGTGACAACCCCTGCGACCCAGAGCAGAGGTTCAATTGTCAACAACGTTGAACGAATAAACCCGGGTGTGGCCCCGAATTTAGCTACCCGACTCGGTGTCGTGGCGCCAACCGGAGCCGAACACCAGCCCGTCGTGTGGAGGAGGCCATACGAGAGACGCTAGCAGACATGCCCGAGCGTGAAGATCGTCATGTCACGCATCGCTGGCTCGTAAGCCTGAAGCAGAGAGTTCCCATCCTTCAGAACCGGCCGACCGTGGGGGCGGATCATAGTCAGCGATGCGCTGCCTCGGTGGGCCAATTCCACTGTGGCGATTTCGCTCATTCCCCATCGGCGCTAACATATGGATGACCGGCATGGCGGTCTTGCAACTTAGACCTGCCCTCATAGAAACCGTCGTGGGTCGCCGGGCGCACGAGTTCGGGGGTAGGAATGGCGTAGAAGCGGTCGCTGACCGGCGGCGACGCGCGTCGCGTCGCCGCCGAGGTACGCCTTCAAGCGTCGGCCACGCCGATTGCTGCTACCGCAACCTTGGAGATGGAGTACATGTTCGGTGATTGACGAGCCCGTAGTGATGGGAGGCCATGTGACCAACAAGACCGAAGTGCTGGATGGCTCCGAACTGGAGCGGATCCGTGGCCTGATGGCCGACGTCGTGGATAAGTCGTCGAAACGGAAGGACGCTTGCGTGTACCGCGGTGAGCTAGAGTGCTATCCCACAGTGTCGTCCGGCTTGTTCCGGGCGTGTCCTGACAGAGCGAACGAAGCGTTCGACATCGCGCGCGTTGAGGAGGAGATGGTAGCGGACGCGCGGAGGTACACGACGCTGGCAGGCGACGAAGAAATTCTCACTGAGATACAGCACTTCGGGGGCGTGACAAACCTGATCGATTTCACGGAAGACTATCTCATTGCCTTGTTCTTCGCGAGCGTCGAGAACGAACAGACAGACGGGAGAGTCGTGTTGCACTGGCCCGAGCCTGAATCGGTGCTGAGGCCGAAGCATACGATGAACAGGATCGTCTCACAGAGAAGCGTGTTCGTTCGCCCGCGACGAGGGTTCATCGTACCGGATGCCAGCCAAGAGACCGTCCTCGTACCACATGATTTGAAGGGCAGCATCTTGACGTACTTGGAACGCTTTCACGGTATTTCGAAGACGACTGTCTACAACGACATCCACGGGTTCATCAGGCATCAGGCCCCGAGCCGAAGCCGCTATGCGCGCACGTTTCGGGAGTCGCTCTCGAGACCGCGTCCCGATACGGTCCGATTCCTGGTGCGTTACTTAAACGAGCAGCGGATCAGTGTTGACTTGGAATGCATTCGGCACGCCTATCACCAGCGAGGGATGATGTACGAGGATTCCGAAGTCAGTCAGTTCAGCATTAGAAACTCTCATAACCCGGTGCTACTGGAAGTCTTTTACTGCGATCTGAACTCGGAAGAGATCGTCGATCTGTTCACGCATCTCATTGAGAACAAGAAGAACGCCATTCAGATAGGGGAGGCCTACTGTCGGCGCGGCGAGGCGTACCTGCACCAGGGCGCTGTCGACCTAGCGATACGCGACTTTGCTGAGGCTCTGGACAGAGATCCGAAGATGCCGGAGGCATATCACGGCCGCGGCAACGCGTACAGGGATCAAGGCAATGTCGACCGCGCCATGGCTGACTTGGAGGAGGCCATGCGTCTAAAGCCGGAGCTGGTTGCGCCGCTCGTCGATCGTGGCAACATGCATCGCGAAAGCGGGGCGCTAGACCGGGCGATCGAGGATCTTGACACGGCAATCGCACGTATGCGTGTGAGAGACAGTGGGATCGGGGATCGCGACGGGCACTTCTACCGAGCAGTTGCACGGTGCGCCCGGCAGGACTGGGGGGAGGCAAAGAGCGACTTTGAGACAGCAAGGCAAAAGGGCGTGCTGGTCGCTTCGTCGTTCTGCGCCATCTTTGGTGGCGTTCCTGATTTCGAAGCCCGTTACGGAGTGCGGATCCCTTCCGACCTTGCGACAATGTTGTACGCTATATGATCTCGAACACAGCGCGCACGCCTGCTCAAGCGCCGCTGAGAGACTGCCGTCTCTCGGCCATTAGGCCAATCGCACAGCGTTTAGGCCACTATCGGCCCTCTCCACATCTTCCCCGACATTCACCTTTCTGCGCTAACTCAGCAACTCTTCACCTTACAGGTGGGCCGCCATTCTGCCGCTGCAGAGGTACGGTTTGCTGACACCATTGGCACTGGGGCGCTGCCCGACAGCTCGGAGACCCTGGGACGGCTGGTGCGGACGTAGCCGTAGGTCTCGGGCATCGTTCTCCCTCCAACTGGCTCTTATTGCACTATACCTTTGTGACCCACACCTGAACAAGCTGAAGGGAGTGAATTGTGGCCCAGTGTCACAAACGCGCGTTTGTGACACTGGGCCAGGGAGAGTCATCCACATAGACCACTCCGGAGTTGACCAGAAGTTAGTCCGAAAACCGCCCTGCTCAGGTGGCACCTCTGGGGCAGGCTGGCAGGATTCAACAGCCATATAATCGCAGCCATCAATCATCCGCCCACACGGTCCACTTTAGCGCCGCCGCATATAGATTGGCGGTGGTGTCGCAAACGGGCGTCTAACGAGTCTCCCTTGCACCGGCATCCAGACGGCGTTGTCTGGAAACTGAATGGCAACCCATAGCCGCGGACACCAGACCGGCATGACGCCTGCCTCGCGCCGAGTCAAGCCCGCTCCAGCCACCCGTCTATGTCCACACCGGTGTGCCGGCAGGCATGCAGGACGATCTCTCCCGCCGCCCTGGCGTCCTCTGCGGCATCGTGATGCCGAAAGTCTATGCCGAGGTCACCTGCGATAAGTGACAGGCTCCATCTCCGCCGGTATCTCTGCGGCCAGGCCCGGCGGGCTACCATTGCGCTGTCAATCCACCTTGCCCGGACCGGCCTGAGCCCGTACCGTTCCATGGCGCCATCGAGAGCCCGGCGGTCGAAGCTGGTGTGGCTCACCAGCACCGTACCCTCCAGTAACCGGCGCAAACGGGTCTCAAGGCTAGGCAGGGCATCGCTGTCTCTCACTGCGCTGTGGTCGATGCCGTGAAGCCTTACGTTGAAGTCATTGAACGGCGCTCCAGGATTGACCAGCATTGACAGTTGCCCCTTGATGACCCCGCCCCGGACTTGGACAATTCCGATCTGGCAGATGCTGGAGGGGTCGGAGTTCGCCGTTTCCACGTCGATGGCATTGAATGTCAGGTTGGTCACGCCGCCACCTCAACGACAGGCCGGTCGCTGCCTCCAGTATTAACCGGCCCGGAGATGGGGGCAAGCGGGGACTGGGCCGCTCCGGAATGGCAGATTCTGCACAAAAGGAATGGGCATGGTCACCACTGAAAACGGACCTGGCTACACCCGCAAGTTCTGGGCCAAGGCGCAGCCCTACCGGCAGCAGGGGCCGGAACGCATCCACCTGCTGGAGCACCACCTGGCCGATGTTGGTGCCTGCTTCGAGGCGCTGCTGGCCCAGCCCACCATCCGGCAGCGGCTGGCCCGCTCCGGCGGCATGGACTCCATGGACGACGCGACGGCGGCGCGGTTGGCACTCTTCGCCGCCCTGCACGACATAGGCAAGGTCAACGTCGGCTTTCAGACCCGCATCTGGCGTGACGACGACTTTCCCGCCGGGCAGCGCAGACCGGGCCGGGCCGGCCACTACCACGAACTGGCCCCGGTGATGTTGGGCCAGAACACCGACACAACGGAGAGGTTCTTCGGCAGCCTGGACTGGTGGTGGGATGCCACGGAGTCCTGGGACGACCGTGGCGGCGAGACGGTCTGCGCCCTGTTCATCGCCGCGCTGTCGCACCACGGGCAGCCCCTGCAGCTGGAGGGAGGGCTGAACCACAACTCACGGCTGTGGACCGGCTTCAGCGGCCTCGACCCCTTCGCCCAGCTGCGGCGTATCGGGGAGCTGGCACGGAGGTGGTTTCCGGCAGCATGGGAGTCCGGCGGGCAGTATTTGCCGTCCAGGCCGGAGTTCCAGCATCACTTCCTCGGCCTCTGCACCCTGGCCGACTGGATTGGGTCCAACGAAGAGTGGTTCCCCTTCTGCGGCGAGCCGCTCGACAATTACATGGTGCAGGCGAAGGAGCAGGCCCACCGAGCCGTCAGGGACATCGGCCTCGATGTGACCCAGCAGCGAAACCAGTTCGCGGGGGTGCCCGAATTTCCGGGCCTGTTCCCCCATACTGACGCCCCCAACGCCATCCAGCATCAGGCCGCCGCCGGAACTCCGCTGGACGAGCAACTGCTCATCATCGAGTCCGAGACCGGCTCCGGCAAGACCGAGGCAGCCCTGTGGCGCTTCGCCCGCATGTACGAGGCGGGCCTGGTGGACGGCTTCTACTTTGCGCTGCCCACTCGTGCCGCCGCCACACAGCTGCACGGGCGCGTCACTCGTTTCGTGGAGCGGATGTTTCCCCCTGAAAACCGGCCGGGGACGGTGCTGGCCGTGCCGGGATACGTCAGGGCAGGGGACGTAGGCGGGCACCACCTGCAGAACTATGAGGTCTGGTGGGACGACCAGGCCGACGCGGCAACCCGAAGCCGCCGCTGGGCTGCCGAAAGTGCCAAGCGGTACCTGGCGGCGCAGATTGCCGTCGGCACCGTGGACCAGGCGATGATGGCCGCGCTCAAGGTGCGCCACTCCCACATGCGTGCCGCCTGCCTCTCCCGCAACCTGCTGGTGGTGGACGAGGTCCACGCCTCCGACCCATACATGCGCCGCATCCTGAAGGCCCTGCTGGACGCCCACTTGGGCTCAGGCGGTTACGCACTGCTGATGTCGGCCACCCTCGGCTCGGTGGCCCGCCGCCAGTGGCTGGCTGCTACCCGCATCGAGCCGATCGATACCCCGCCGGTAAACGAGGCCGTCACCGCGCCCTACCCTGCGGTCAGCGTCATGGCTCCGGGCGGCGAGCACGTCGCGCCTGCAGGGGAGAACCGCCAGGAGAAGTCCGTCGGGATCACCGCCGCACCGTTGATCCAGGAATATGCGCAGGTGGCGGAGCTGGCCCTGCGGGCGGCCCGGCAGGATGCCAAGGTGTTGATTATCCGCAACACCGTCAGCAACGCCGTCGCCACGCAGGAGGCGCTGGAGCAGGCCGCCGGGAATGACCCTGCGCTGCCGTTCTCCGTCGACGATGTGGCAACCCTGCACCACAGCCGCTTCGCGCCGGACGACCGCCGCCTGCTGGACGCGAAAGTGGAGGAGCGGCTGGGCCGGATTCGTGATTCCGGCGGCCTCGTCGTCGTTGGTACCCAGACACTGGAGCAGTCGCTGGACATCGACGCCGACCTGCTGATTACCGACCTCTGTCCGGTGGATGTGCTACTGCAACGGATCGGGCGCCTGCATCGCCACCAGCGGGACGACCGGCCTGCCGGGCACGAATCGCCCCGATGCGTGGTGCTGACGCCCGATACTGGCGACCTGTCACTGTTACTGCAAGGAGGGTCCAACCGCACCGGCCTCGGCCCCCACGGGTATGTCTACGAGGACCTGCGCGTCCTCGAGGCCACCCGGCGACTGATCCGCGACTACCCGGAATGGCGCATACCTGAGATGAACCGCCTGCTGGTGGAAAGCGGCACCCACCCCGACGCGCTGGAGGCCATTGTGGAAGAACTGGGCGAGGCTTGGAAAGCTCACGCCTTGGACGTAGAGGGCAAGGCGATAGCAGAAGTTCAAGGTGCCAGCAGCAACGTCGTCCAACGGTCTAAGTCCTTCTACACCGATAATAACAATGGCAGTGGCCTGCTTTTCCCGTCGGGAGCAGAGGAGCGCATCCGCACCCGCTTGGGCGACGAGGGCATCGAGGTGGAGTTCGACCCGTCACCCGCCAGCCCCTTCAACGCCGGGCGAACCATCGGGAGTATGACCATCGCCGCCCACCTGCTACGCGGCGCGGCCCCGGATGGCCCCGTGACGCCGGTGGTGGTCGAAGGCGGCTTCGCCTTCGCCATCGGGGAGCTGCGGTTTCGCTACGACCGGCACGGCCTGCACCGCGAGGGGTGACTTGGCGCAGGCCACATTGCTGACAGCCTCTCGTTGAAATGACGGTGCAAATGCACCATCATTTCCTCTGACTGATCACAGATATGTCTATCGTAAAAGGCGGAACGATACCTATGTACAACCTTCTCTCGGAGCCCCTGATCCGCTATCGGCAGTCCAGCGGAGCGACCTTGCACGCGTCTTTACCCGAGGTCTACGCTGCGCTCATCGCTGATGCGGTGGAAGCCTTCCCCGTCCTGCGCCCGCACCAGCGCCATGCCTTGCACGCTTTTCTCGTTCAGCTGGGCGCAATGGCCATGCACCGCGACGGGCTGGACACGCCGCCTACCGACACGGAGGAATGGCGCCGCATCATTCGCTTCCTGACCCCGGACTGGCCGGACGACGAGCCGTGGCAACTGATGGTGGACGACATCACCCAGCCAGCCTTCATGCAGCCGCCGGCCAGTTCCCAGGAGCGGGAAAAGGACTTCAAAAGCGCGATAGCGACTCCCGACGAACTGGACATGCTGGTCACCTCCAAGAACCACGACCTGAAATCCGAGGTGGCAGAGCAGGCGAGCAAAGACGACTGGATTTTTGCACTGCTCACCCTGCAGACCATGGAGGGATTCGGGGGCGCCGGGAATTACGGGATTTCGCGAATGAATGGCGGATTGGGCAACCGGTCCGCCTTCACCTTCGCTCCAGCCGGTCAGAGCCCCGGAGCTCACGTACGCCGGGACATTGAGGCCCTCCTGGAATTCCTGCCGACCATTCAGGCCGAACATCCTGGAACCGGCTCTGGCCACTCCCTGCTATGGACTCTGCCGTGGGACGGCAACGCCTCAGAGGCGCTAACCCTCAACCGCCTGCATCCGCTGTATGTGGAGGTGTGCCGGCGGATAAGGTTACAACTCGATGCAGCAGGCGAGCTGCGCGCCGTGAGGACCAGTTCCAAGGCCGCCCGCGTCGAGGCCAAGTCCCTAAACGGTCTCACGGGAGATCCTTGGGCCCTGGTAGACCACAGGGACAAAAAGGGCGACAAGGTCCTGACCCTGCCCGCCGGTGGATTCAGCTACAAGCGAGTGGCTGAATTCCTGACCTCGGCGGACTACGGCCGTCCTCTCTTGCTGAGTCCCACGGAGGCGGAGAGACAGTCACCTGAGCCCTTGGAGTTGGTGGCACGGGCCATGGTGCGGGGTCAAGGCAAGACCGAGGGCTACCACGAACGCAGGGTGCCCGTGAGACACAGGCTCAAGGTGGCGATGATGCGCCGCATCAACGGAGATTTGGATGAAATGGCATCAATTTCTCAACAAAGAATCGCGGACGTGGGCAGGGTCCAGCGTATCCTGAGCCACGCCATCCAGGTCTTCGCCGCCAGGGGTGACCACGACCGGATCAGCCCGGAGCACCGGGAGCGCGCACGCACGTGGCTCAATCGCTTGGACGAAATCGTCGACGCCACATTCTTCGATGCCCTGCAGTACGAGTTCGAGGCGGATGCTGCCGACCGCCCCGGTATTCGCCACCGCTGGCTGCTGGATGATGAGGACCGGAGCGGGGTGATCAACCACGCCCGAACACTGCTCCATGGCGCCGAGGACTCGCTGCCCTGCCCCTCCATCTACCACTACAAGGCCCGCGAGGCCGCCGAGGGGCTGTTCGAGGGGCGGATTCGAGGGGGCAACGGATTCCCAGACCTGTTCATAGACCGTGATGAGGAGGGTCAAGAGTGACGACCAGGGAAGTTACCGAATCGCCCGGCACCGAGAGCCAGCGTGAAAATACCCAGCCGTGGCCGGAAAGGGCCGTCAGCATGGCAGGAACCATCGCGCAGTATGTCGAGCATCGCCGGGGCGACCTGTCGGAACTGCGCCGCATGGATCCCGACGAACCGGACGCGGCGGTCTTCTGGCGGCTGATGGCGCAGTATGACCTGCTGGACGTTGGGGAGGCGGTGGAAGGGAAATGGGCACTCATCATCCACGGGATCGCCCTGACGACGCCCACCGGCAGCGGCGAGGGCAATCACAGCAGCGCACATGACGGTTATGTGCCAGTGGGGAGGGCACTGTTCCTCGGCGGGGAATCGCAACGAGCTACGGGTTTCTACAGCGAGGCCAGGCTCAACCGCCTGCTGACAGCGGGCGGGCCGATACTGAGGACCCTGCTGGCCCGTATGTTCCGTATGCTGGCTTCGTCCGGCGTGTCCTTCAACTGGCGGGAAATGGCGCAATTCATCCTGAACGAAGGCCATGACGAAGATGCGGCCGAGCAAAGCCGGCGCCGCATGGCCCGCGAATACTACCGGGCGGAACGCCGTTCCAATCAGTCAAATTCCGAAAGCGAATAGAGGCATACCCGAAGAAAGGAGTCCAACCATGACCACCCCGAGGTTCCTGCAAATACACACACTGCACTCCTACCCAGCGGCGCTGCTCAACCGCGACGACAGCGGCCTCGCCAAGCGGATGCCCTTCGGCGGTTCGGTCCGCACCCGAATATCCTCCCAGTGCCTCAAACGGCACTGGCGCACCGCCCAGGACGAGTTCGCCATTCACAGCATCGCCGGCAGCACCGCCGCCATCCGGTCACGCAACATCGTCGAGCGCAGGGTTATCGCGCCCCTCAAGGGGACAGATGGAATAAGCGAGGAAGTGCTGACGGCGGTGGAGAACGCATTCAACGTCGGCGTCTACGGCAGCAGCGGTGCCACTGAGCGGGGCCGCCAGCCCCTGCTGCTGGGCCTGCCCGAAGTGGAGCACCTGCACCAGCGGGCCGCCGCCATCTGCGCCGAACACCCCGGCGACGCCAAGGCTGCCGGCGACGCCGCGGCCGCCCTGTTCAACGCCCGCCGAGGCGAGGGCAACAACTTCCGCGCCCTGATGGACAGTGCCCGACTGCCCGCCGGACTGGAAGGCGCTCTGTTCGGGCGCATGGTGACCTCCGACCCCGGTGCCAATATCGAGGCCGCCATCCACGTGGCCCACGCCTTCACCGTACACCGGGAGGAGAGCGAGAGCGACTACTTCTCCGTGGTGGACGACCTTCAGGGCGACGACGAGGACGCCGGGGCGGCCCACATCGGCGATATGGAACTGACCGCCGGGCTGTTCTACGGCTACGTGGTGGTGGACGTGCCGGGACTGGTCTCCAACCTGGAGGGATGCAATTCCGGCGACTGGCAGGACGCCGACCGGGAGCTGGCCGCCAAGGTGGCAGAACACCTGACTCACCTGATCGCCACCGTCTCCCCTGGCGCCAAGCTCGGTTCCACCGCGCCCTACGCCTGCGCCGACCTGATGCTAATAGAGGCGGGCATCCGCCAGCCCCGCAGCCTGGCCAACGCCTACCGCGCTCCCGCAAGGCCACAGCTCGCCGAGGCCACCGGCGCGCTGTCCGGTTACCTTGGCAAGCTCGACAACGCCTACGGCGTCAATGAGACTCGGCGCGTAATGTCGGTGGAAGACTGCGACATTCCCAGCGCGGAACGCCTTAACCTCGACGACCTGGCGTCGTGGGCCGCCGACGCCATCCGAAACGGCACGGTGTGATGATGGCGAAACACCTGATTCTGAACCTGGAAGCGCCGCTGATGAGCTTTGGCGGCGAGACCGTCGACAACCTGGGCGTCATACGGCCCTACCCGGCGGTCTCCATGTTGACCGGCCTGCTGGCCAACGCCCTGGGCTGGCGTCGTATTGAGCGGCAGCGCCATCAGGACCTGCAGGACCGGCTGGTCTTCGCTGCCCGCATCGACCGCGAATCCCACGGCGGCCTCGGTATGCAGGATTTTCAGAGTGCTGCTATCAACAATACCGAGCAGAGCTGGACCACACGTGGGCGTCCTGAGGGCAGGGCCGGCGGAACATACCAGAATCACCTCCGCTACCGCGACTACCACGCCGATATGCGGGTAACCGTCGCCCTCCGCCTGGAGCCGCCGGACAGCGACCCGGCGCTGGATGACCTCGGCGAAGCCCTGCTGGAACCGGCGCGGCCACTGTTCATCGGGCGCAAGCCGTGCCTGCCCTCTCTCCCGCTGTTCGGCGGATACAGCGACGGTGACACCGCCCTCGAAGCACTGCTGTCCG